>NZ_FOAI01000001.1 GCF_900109705.1 Roseivivax marinus
GTGACGCCCTCGCCGCATTCCACCACGACGCCCGCGCCCTCGTGGCCCAGGATCGACGGGAACAGGCCCTCGGGGTCCGCGCCCGAGCGGGTGAACTCGTCGGTGTGGCAGATGCCGGTGGCCTTGATCTCCACCAGGACCTCGCCCGCCTTCGGGCCCTCGAGGTTCACTTCCATGATCTCGAGCGGCTTGCCCGCCTCCATCGCGACCGCTGCACGGGTTTTCATCCGCTGTCCCTCCTTGGCTCATATGCGTTTCGCGCGGACGATGCGTCATGGTCGCCGGCGCCGCAACTAGTGAAATCGTCGGTTTCCGGAGCAATTCAGAACTCGGTCCAGACACCGAGCTTCAGGCCCATGCTGTCGTCGCCCACGAGGCCCCAGATGCCGCCCAGTTCGGCGGAGACCGGGCCGAGCAGGGGGATCACCACCGACGGCGCGACCCGCACGAACGCCGGGTCCCCCGCCTGCTGGCCGCTTTGAAGCTGCAGGATGAGCTTGCGATCCCGCGGCAGGTTGAGGCCGAAGGTGATGTCGAGCTTCACGTCGAAGGCATTGCCGTCGAGCGGTTGCTCGACCAGCGCGTCGGCGGCGAGCCAGCCACGCTCCCACCCCATTCCGAGGCTGAGGCCGGGGCGCACCACCTCCGCGCCGTCGATCACGCCGAGGCCGAGCTGCCCCGCCGCCTTGAACGGCGCATCTGGCGCGGTGAGCGGCAGTTGCAGGAACCCCACCGACTTGATCGCGCCCGAGATCGCCCGGCCCAGGTCGAGCCCCGCAGTCAGCCGGTCGGTCAGCCCGTATTCCAAGTAGAGCGCGTCGTAGCGTCCGGTGGGATCGGTGGACTGCCATGTCCGGATGTCCTGCGGCCATGACAGGTGCACCGCCGCCGAGGCGAAGCCCGACCCTTTTTCCTGCGGCAAGGCGCTGGCGGCCGCCGTCGCGGGCAGGCCGAGCGCCGCGACGGCCGTGACGATCCCGAGCCACATGCGCGTTCTCCCGGCACTCAGGGTGGCGACCGGGTGGTTAAAGCCGCGTTAACCCCGGTAAGCCCGGGATCGGCGCGGGTTTTTCCCTGCGCGCCGCTGGCCAGTCCCGCCGCGCCCGTGCAAGATGCCCCTAAGTCAGGTGCAGGGGGGCACGCATGGGATCGGTCATCACCGTCGCGCAGCAGAAGGGCGGGTCGGGCAAGACCACGCTGGCGGCGAACCTCGCCGTGGGATTCCTGCGGCAGGGCCGCAGCGTCGCCATCGTCGACACCGACCCGCAGGGCAGTCTCGGACGCTGGTTCATGACCCGGATCGAGGCCGCGCCGGACGCCGAACCGGACATGGAATTCGCCACCTCCTCGGCCTGGGGCATCACCTACGAGACCCGCAAGCTGGCGCGGACCCACGACGTGGTCATCGTCGACACCCCGCCCAAGGCCGACAGCGACCTGCGTCCGGCGCTGCGGATCGCCGACCTCGTGGTGGTGCCGGTGTCGATGAGCCACGTGGACCTCTGGGCGACCGAGGGCGTCATCGACCTTGCCCGGCGCGAGGGGAAGGAGGCGCTGGTGGTGCTGAACCGGGCGCGGGCCAACACGCGGCTCGGCGCCGACGTGGCCGAGCAGGCGCAGACGCTCATGGCGCGGATCGCCGCGACGCAGATCGCCAACCGGGTGATCTATGCCGAGGCACTGGGGCAGGGGCGTGGCGCGGCCGAGGGCGCGAGGACCCCGGCGCGCGACGAGGTGGACGCGCTGACCCGCGAGGTGGCGGACCTGCTCGAGACCGACTAGATCCCCCGTCACAGACACTTCCGACGGAGCCCTTGCGATGTCCGAGACCGAAGATCTCGCCGACCTGATCCGCGCCGATGGCGCCGCCCGCGGGCGGACGATCTCGCGCCTGGGCTATTTCTGCGCGCCGTTCCGGCCCGAGAGCGGCCCGTATGCCGACCGCGTCATCAAGGTCTACCGGGCGCTGCCCGACCGCGCCGCGCTGGACCGGCTGGCCGCGGCGCATGACGACTACGTCGCGGCGCTGCACGACGCCGGCGTCCCGCTGCCCGAGACGCGGTTTCACCTCGTCGACATGGGCGAGACGACGGTGCCGGTGATCGTGCAGAAGGCGCTGCCCGACGAGTCGCTGATGCGCCCGCTGATGCAGGCGGCGACGCGCGACGAGACTCTGGAGATGATGCAGGCGGCCGGCGAGGTGATCGCGCGGTTCTGGCTCAACACCCGGCAGGCGCAGACCCGGCTGGGCTTCCATCCCTCGATCCGCAACTTCGCGATCATCGACGGCGGCGCGGTGTTCTTCGACACGTTCCCGCCGCTCATCCACTACAGCCGCGACGAGATGGGCAGGCTGCTGCTGCAATTCTCGGAAAAGCGGCTGATGCGGATCGTCGGGCCGGCGGTGATGAAGGGGGTCACGGCGATCCAGGACGAGTGGTATTCGCCGCCCGAAACGCTGGTGGGGCTTGTGGGATCGGCCTGCCGCCTGCGGCCCGAGCTGACGCGGGTCTACCTCGACTGGGGCCGGACCTTCGCGCGTGAGCACATGGAGCCATGGGCCGACGAGGCCGTGGCCGCGCTGGACGTGCCGCCGCGCCTGCCGGGCTACTGGACGAGCATGCGCCGGATGCTGGGGCTGCAGGGCGCGCCGAATGTCTGAGACGCTGACGGACCGCTATGACGCCGGCGTCGCCGCGGGCACGATCGACGACGACCCGGTGCAGCGCGAGGCGCTTCCCGCGTTCGAGCGCATCCGCGAGGAGCTGGCGAAACCTCAGAAGGGCGGGCTGTTCCGCAAGGCGCCTCCGCCGCCGAAGGGGCTCTATCTCTGGGGCGGGGTCGGGCGCGGCAAGTCGATGCTGATGGACCTGTTCGTCGACACGCTCGACGTTCCGGCCCGGCGGGTCCACTTCCACGCCTTCATGCAGGAGGTGCAGAAGGGCGTTCACGCCGAGCGGCAGAAGGGCACCGACGACCCGATCAAGCCGGTCGCCAAGCGCGTCTCGGACGAGGTGAAGGTGTTCGCCTTCGACGAGATGCAGATCACCGATATCGCCGACGCGATGATCGTCGGGCGCCTGTTCGAACGGCTGATCGGGGCGGGGTGCGTGGTGGTCACCACGTCGAACCGGCCGCCCGACGACCTCTACAAGGACGGGCTGAACCGGCACCTGTTCCTGCCGTTCATCGAGGTTCTGAAAGAGAACCTCGAGGTGAAGGAACTCGCAGCCGAGCGGGATTACCGGCAGGACCGGTTGCAGGGCACCGACACCTATTTCTCGCCCAACGACGCCGAAGCGCGCGCCGCCATCGAGGCCGTGTGGGAGCGTCTTTCGGGCGGGCGCGAGGAGCCGCTGACCCTGACCGTACAGGGCCGCACGCTGGAACTGGCGCGGTTCTCGAACGGTGTGGCGCGGGCGCGGTTCTACGATCTCTGCGGCAAGATGCTGGGCCCGGCGGACTACCTCAAGCTGGCCGAGACGGTCCGGGTGCTGATCCTCGAGGACGTGCCGCGCCTGGGGCGGGGCAACTTCAACGAGGCCAAGCGCTTCGTGACGCTGATCGACGCGCTCTACGAGGCGAGGACCAGGCTGATCGTGTCGGCGGCGGCGACTCCCGATTACCTCTACGTGGAGGGGCCGGGCGCGTTCGAGTTCGAGCGGACGGCAAGCCGTCTGATGGAGATGCAGGCCGAGGGCTGGGGGGCCTGAGCCGGGCCGGGAGCGGGACGGAAAAAGGGGTCCCGAAGGACCCCGCCAGGTGCTGCCCGTCTTTCCGTGGTCTTCCGCCTGCATTGCACGGTGCCGACCTGTCCCAGTTGGTCGCCGTTCCTGAATTCGCGAGGACGACACAGCTGGCCCGGTCCCGCAAAACGGGTCGTTCGCTGCGCTGCTTGTCTTGGTCGTCCCCCGCCGAGGGACATCGCTTGGGACAATGTCTCGGCCTTAACCTAAATGTGCCACGCGGATCCGAATCGGTCAACATCTAGTGATGATTCGGAACCTTTTTACGTATGGGCTGACGAGTCGCCGAGATATGGGCCTGTTTTTCAGGCGACCTCAACCTTTGGGCGAATCGCCTCAGGCGTGATCGCGCAGGATTGCCCCGGCGAGGTAGAGCGAGCCGCACAGCAGGATGCGCGCGCCAGGGGCAGTGGCGTGGATCGCCTCGACCGCTTGCAGGACGTCATCCGACTCGGAGGCCGGGAGCCCTGCCGCCTGTGCCGCGCGCGCGGTATCTCCGGGGGGCAGTGTCGCGGCCTCTCCGGGCACCGGCACGGCGGTCAGCGCCTCGGCGATCCCCGCGAAGGGGGCGAGGAAGCCCGACACGTCCTTGGTGTTGAGCATCCCGCAGACGAGGTAGGTCGGCCGCGCGGGCAGCGTGGCGAGATGCGCGGCGATCGCGCGACCGGCGGCCGGGTTGTGCCCGCCGTCGAGCCAGATCTCCGCCCCCGGTGCGGCGTCGATCACCGGGCCCGCGCGCAGGCGCTGCATCCGGGCCGGCCACTCGGCGCGGGCCAGCGCGGCGGCGCAGGCGTCCTCGCCGGTCTCGAAGTGGCGCAGTGCGGCCAGCGCCATGCCGGCGTTGCCGAACTGATGGCGGCCCGGCAGGCGCGGCGGGTCGAGGTCGAGCAGCCCGCGTTCGTCCTGGTAGACGAGGCGACCGTGTTCCTCGGTGACGTGCCAGTGCTGACCGTGGACGAGGAGGGGCGCGCCGAGGCGTTCGGCGCGGGCCTCGATCACCTCGAGCGCCGCGTCCTCCTGCGGGCCGACCACGCAGGGCACGCCGCGCTTGAGGATGCCGGCCTTCTCGCCGGCGATCTCCTCGATGGTCTCGCCCAGGTACTGCTGGTGATCCAGCGCGATTGGCGTGATGACGGTCATGGCGGGACGGTCGATGACGTTCGTCGCATCCAACCGTCCGCCAAGTCCGACCTCGAGCAGGGTCCAGTCGGCGGGCGTGCGGGCGAAGGCCAGCAGAGCGGCGCAGGTGGTGATCTCGAAATAGGTGATCGGCTCGGAGCCGTTGCGCGCGTAGGCCTCGTCGAGGATCGCCGACAGCGCCTCTTCCTCGATCAGTTCGCCCGCCAGCCGGATACGTTCGTGGAACCGCGCGAGGTGGGGCGAGGTGTAGGCGTGAACGCGATCGCCGCGCGCCTCGAGGCCCGCCCGGATCATCGCGAGGGTCGAGCCCTTGCCGTTGGTGCCGGCCACGTGGATCACCGGCGGGAGCGCACGCTCGGGGTGGTCGAGCTCGGCCAGCAGCCGCTCCACCCGGTCGAGCGTCAGGTCGATGATCTTGGGGTGCAGCGCCAGCATCCGGTTGAGGATGTGGTCCGAATGGAACGCGGTCATCCCGACTTGGCGGCCGAGCCGGACTTGTTACCCCTGGCCGACTTGGCAGAGGCTTTCGCATCGGTCTTGCCGTTGCCCTTGGCGGTCGCCTTTCCGGCGGTCGCGGCCTGCGAGGCCTGGGCCGCGTCGTCGGACGCCTCGTCTTCGGCGTCGAGATCAGCATCCGAGATGCTTTCGGGCGGCGGAAGCTCGCCCCAGACCGCAGGCGGCATGTCCATCATCAGGCGCAGGAGGACGATCAGCTCGTCGCGCATCTGGCGGCGGTCGGTCACACGGTCGAGCATCCCGTGCTCGAGCAGGTATTCCGCGCGCTGGAAGCCCTCGGGCAGCTTTTCGCGGATGGTCTGTTCGATCACGCGCGGTCCTGCGAAGCAGATCAGCGAACCAGGCTCGGCGATCTGGACGTCGCCCAGCATGGCGTAGGAGGCGGTGACGCCGCCGGTCGTCGGGTGGGTCAGCACGACGATATAGGGCAGGCCGGCCTCGCGCAGCATCTGCACCGCGACGGTGGTGCGCGGCATCTGCATGAGCGACAGGATTCCCTCCTGCATCCGCGCACCGCCGGCGGCGGAGAACAGCACCAGCGGACGGCGTTCCTTCACCGCGACCTCGGCCGCGGCGATGATCGCGTTGCCCACGTACATGCCCATGGAGCCACCCATGAAGGTGAAGTCCTGCGCGGCGGCGACGATGGGCAGGCGGCCGATCTCGCCGCGGGCGACGAGCATCGCCTCTTTCTCGCCGGTGGACTTTTGCGCGGCCTTCATCCGGTCGGGATAGCGCTTCTGGTCGCGGAACTGCAGCGGGTCGGTGACCGGCTCGGGCACCGGCACGTCGGTAAAGAGGCCGCCGTCGAACAGCGCCTTGAAGCGCTTGCGCGGCACGATCCCCATGTGATGCCCGCAGTTGGAGCAGACATGCAGGTTGTCGGCCAGATCGCGGTGGAACAGCATGGTCCCGCACGCGTCGCACTTGGTCCAGAGGTTCTCGTGGACTTCGCGCCGGGAGAAGATCGAGTTGATCCGGGGGCGGACGTAGTTCGAGATCCAGTTCATCGCTGACCCTTGCGCGCACGTTTCGCGCGGGATCTAGGCCGGGGCGGCGGGAATTGCAATCGGCGCTCAGGCCGCGCGCGACGAGGCCTGCCGCAACACGTCGATATAGCCGGGTGCCGTGGTCATCCGGTCGCCGTGGCCCTTGTCCAGCATCATGCGGTGCAGTTTCGGCAGGTTGTGGGCGGGCACGTGCATCACGAGGTGATGCTCGAGGTGGTAGTTGACCCAGTAGGGCGCGACCAGCAGACGCTCGATCCAGTTGGCGTGCGTGGTGCGGGTGTTGCGCAGCGGGTCGGGCGAGGTCTCGACCGCGCCGTGTTCGGCGATGTTGCGGACGCGCAGGACCACTTGGAACCATGTCAGGAGGGGCAGCGCCCAGAAGGCGAGCCACGCCCAGGCGTGGCCGGTGATCGCCCAGAACACGCCGAACAGAATGATGTTGGCGAGGATCGCGCGCCCGATCACCGGGCCCGAGAACGCCTGCGCGAGATCCTGGCTCGACGGCGTGCCCTCGACCTCGTGGGCCATCTTGAAGGCGAACATGATCTGCTGCGCGCGCTGCTTGAGCCCGGTCTGCCCGGTGATGTCGCGGATCAGCTTGCGCCGCAGCGAGGCCCGCGTGGTCGGGAACGGTTTCGACAGCCGCAGGTCGGGGTCGCGCTCGGTCTGGGTATAGCGGTGGTGGGTCAGGTGGTAGCGGCGGTATTCCGGCAGATCGGCGATGATCGGGCGGCCGCAGAGCCATTCGCCCGCCCACTCGTTCAGCCTGCGCGACTTGAACAGCGCGTTGTGCGCGGCCTCGTGCATGAGGATCGCGAGGCCCAGCTGACGCGAGCCGATCACGATGACCGCCAGCGCGAAGGTCAGCACGTTCGGCCAGATGGCGAACAGCGCCACGGATCCGAGGATCAGGCCCCAGCAATGCGCCACCAGCCAGACGCCCCAGAGGTCCGAGCGGGCGGACAGGGTGCGGATCTCGTCCGAGGTGAAATAGGCCTTTCCGGGTGTCATGGCGCGTCCTCCTCACGCGCGAAAAGTGTGCCGGGGGCCGGGGCGGGCTGTCAATTCACGCTTGGGCGCGACGCGACGGCACACCGCCTTTGCCTCGCCGCCCGCGCGCATTAGACCGTGCCCCTGACGCATTCGACCGACCCGCCAGACCGACGAGGACCAAGGCCCCATGCTGATCGTGATCTCCCCCGCCAAGCGCCTCGACTGGAGCGCGCGCGACGTCGCCACCACCCGCCCCGACTTCGAAGACGACGCCCTGCGGCTGGCCAAGTCGGCGCGCAACCTGACGCTGGCCGAGTTGAAATCGCTGATGGACCTGTCCGACGACCTTGCCAAGCTGAACCGGGACCGGTTCCGGGCCTTCGCGGACGATCCCGCCGAGGCCGACACGCGGCCCGCCGCCTTCGCCTTTGCCGGCGACACCTACCAGGGACTGGAGGCGCCGTCGCTCGACCCCGACGAGCTGTCCTGGGCCGACGACAGGCTGCGGATCCTGTCGGGGCTCTACGGCGTGCTGCGCCCGCGCGACGCGATCCAGGCCTACCGGCTCGAGATGGGTTCGAAGCTGAAGACCCGGCGGGGCAAGTCGCTGTATGATTACTGGGGCGACGAGATCGCTGAGGCGCTGAACGCGCAAGCCGAGGCGGTCGGGACCGATATCCTCGTGAACTGCGCGAGCCAGGAATATTTCGGCGCGGTGCCCTCGAAGGCGCTGAAGCTGCGGGTCGTCACGCCGGTCTTCATGGAGGACAAGCCGGGCGGTCCGAAGGTCGTGAGCTTCTACGCCAAGCGGGCGCGCGGCGCGATGGCGCGCTTCGTGGTGCAGCACCGGCTGACGGACCCGGACTCGCTTCGGGATTTCGACGCGGGTGGATACGCCTACCGCGAGGACCTGTCGGAGTCCGACAAGCCGGTCTTCGTGCGCGCGGCCGAGTAGGGCGGTCCGGCCCCTCACGGCGGGTCGTTCGGGCCGCCGGGCGCGTGGCGGTCGATCATGTCGAGCAGCGCGGCCTTGCGAAGCGGCTTGGTTAGGTAGTCGTCGAGTCCCGCGGCAAGGATCGCGTCGCGGTCGCCTTCCATCGCGTGGGCCGTCACCGCGACGATGGGCACGCGCGGGCCGCCGCCCTCGAGGGCGCGGATGCGGGCGGTGGCCTCCTTGCCGTCCATCTCGGGCATCGAAATGTCCATGAAGACCAGATCCGGGCGGCGCGCCTCGCACGCGGCCACGGCCTCGACCCCGTTCGCGGCGAAGCGCAGGTCGAGCTCGAGGCCCTTCACCATCTTCGCGAACACAAGCTGGTTGGTGCGGTTGTCCTCGGCCACGAGCACGTCGAGGCGCCGCAAGCCGGGGGCGGGCCCCGGCTCGGGCTCGGGCGGTGGCGGGGGCGTGCGCGGGGGCATGTCGCCGAGCGCCGCCAGCGCATCGAAAAGCGCCTGCCGCGGCGTGGGCGTCTGCACGATGGCACGGACATTGCCGGGCAGTCCGGCCGGCACGACCTGGTCGCGGGCGCCGGCGATCAGGATGACCGGGCAGGCGATGCCGTCCCGGGACAGCGCGGCCGCGACCTCGCGTCCGGTGGTGTCCGGCAGGGTCTGGGCGATGACCGCCACGTCGGCCTCTGCCACGCGGGCCATCGCCCCGGCCCCCGTGCCGGCCGAGAGGCAGGTGATGCCGCAGACGTCGAGCTGCTTGGCGAGGATCGCGCGGTTCATCTCGCTGGCTTCGACCACCAGGGCGGTGCACAGGCCCGGCGGCAGGGCCGGCAGCGCGCAGCCGGGCGGCACGGCCAGCGGCAGCTCCAGCCGGAAGCCGAAGCACGAGCCTGCGCCCTCGTGAGAATCGACCCACATCTCGCCGGCCATCAGATCCACCAGCCGGCGGCTGATCGAGAGGCCGAGGCCGGTGCCCTCGAACCGGCGGTTGCGCTCGTCCTCGACCTGCGTGAACTCGCCGAAGACCTCGGGCAGCTTGTCGGCGGGGATGCCGATGCCGGTGTCCTCCACCGCGACGTGGACCGCGCAGGCGTTGCCGTCCCCGGTGGCGTGGCCGGTCACGCGGATGACGATCCGGCCCTCCATCGTGAACTTCGCGGCGTTGCCCACGAGGTTGATGAGGATCTGCCGCACCCGCGCCCCGTCGCCGACGAAACGGGTGGGCAGGAACATGTCGTAGTCGATCAGCAGGCTCAGGCCCTTGTCGCGGGTGATCGGCTCGATCAGCAGGTAGACGTCGTGGACCACCCGTTCGAGGTCGAAGACCTCGTGGGCGAGGGTCAGCTTGTGCGCCTCGATCTTGGAGTAGTCGAGCACGTCGTTGATGATGACCAGAAGCGCCTCGGCGGAGTTGCGGATGGTCTCGGCATAAGTGCGCTGCTCGGGGTCGAGCGCGGTGTCCATGAGCAGGTCGGCCATGCCCATCACGCCGTTCATAGGCGTTCGGATCTCGTGGCTCATGTTGGCGAGGAAGGCGGACTTGGCGCGGTTGGCGGCCTCGGCCCGTTCGGTCGCGCGCTCCAGGTCGCGCTGCACATCCTTGATCGCGGTGATGTCCACGCGCAGGCCGACGCGGCCGCCATCCGAGGTCTCCTTCTCGTAGATGCGCAGCCAGCGGCCGTCGCCGAGCTGCTGTTCCAGCGTGGCGGCGGGACCGTTGTGCAGGCGCAGGCGGTCGCGCAGCCACTCTTCCTCGCGGCCCACGGCCTCGGCGTACTGGCCGCGCTCGAGGCCGTAGCGCAGGATGTCCTCGAAATGCGCGCCCTCGCGGATCGCCGGGGCGCTGTCGGCGTAGATCTCGCGGTAGGGCTCGTTGCAGGTCACCAGCCGTCCTTCGGCGTCGTAGAGCACGAACCCGTCCGGCAGTTCCTGCACCGCCGACCACAGGCGCATCAGGTCGGTCATGTCGATCACGAGGCTGATGAGCCCGCCCGAGGGGGTGCGGCGGTTCAGGACCTTCACGAAGCTTCCGTCGAACAGCCGGATCGTGACCGGCGCGGGGGCGTCGTCCTGCCAGCCGCGCAGGACGCGCGTGCGCCAGGCCTCGGGGTCCGCGCCCTGAAGGTCGGCGATGCCCTCGTCGATCATCAGGTCGACGAAGTGGGAGTAGTGCGCGCCGACGGCCGCCGTCACGATCCCGTCGAACACCGCGAGATAGGCGCTGTTGGCGATCTCGAGGCGGCCGGTGTCGCTCCACATGGCGAAGCCGTCGCGGATCGAGCCGAGCGCGTGCCAGAGCTGTCCCTCCACCAGCGCGATCTTCTGGTTGGCCTGTCCGAGCGCCGAGCGCACGCGCATGTTCTCGTGCTCGATCGTGGCGGCGCGGGCGCGGGTCTCGCAGATTTCCTCGGTCAACTCGCGGGCGTGCAGGCCGAGCTTGCGGTTCGCTTCGGTCAGCTCGGCGCGCTTCTGTTCGAGCAGCTGTTCCGCGGCGAGCCGGGCGCGGCGTTCCTGCCGGAGCCGCTGGGCGAGGCTCTCTTCTCCGGTCCGGTCCGCCAGCGTCATTCCCGTCCTCCGCGCGCGCCCTGCGGAGGTTTGGCCCGGTGCGGTGAAGATCGGCTTAACGCTCTCTTGCCGACGGCGACCGCAGGCGTTGCGCGCGGGCCCGCGGGGTGGGACCATCGCCATCGGACACTGAAGGGAGCGCGCCATGACATCGAACCGCACCGCCGAGATCGCGTGGCAGGCGCTCGACCGGGAGGGGCGCGACAAGTGCCGGCTGGTGCAGGAGGACGGGGGCTGGATGCTGATCGGCCACGCCCGGTTCCGCGCGGACGGCATGGACTGCGCGCTCGACTACGTGGTGCGGGTCGATGCGGACTGGATGACCCGCAGCGCGGACATCTCGGGCCTGTGCGGCCGCGACGAGATGGCGACCCGGATCGAGCGCGGCGAGGGCGGCTGGACCCGGGACGGCGTGCCGCAGCCGCAGGTGAACGGGGCCACGGACATCGACCTCGGCTTCACGCCGGCGACGAACCTGATGCCGCTGCGGCGCCTACCCGAAATCGGCCAGATCGAGGCGCGGGCGGCGTGGCTGCCGTCGCCCGGCGCGGGGCTGGAGCCGCTGGACCAGACCTATCGCCGGGCGCGCGGCGGGCTGGTGCACTACGCCGCCGCTCAGACCGGCACGGCGGTGGATCTGAAGGTGGACGGAGAGGGCTTCGTGACCCTTTATCCCGGGTTCTGGGAGGGTCGGCGCACCGGGTGAGGGGCGTCCGGAGGGACGGGATGTCCGGTCCGGCGCCGCTCGGGTCGCGCCTGTCGGGCGAGACCGCGCGCCCCCGTCAAAAAAAGAGCAGGCGCACGGTAAGCGGGGCGATTGGTCAGGAGAGGCAGAACGCGCAGGCGTCAGTCTGTCGGACGCCGTGTCGGGCGGGGCTGTTGCGGATCAGCCTTCTGGCATGGGCGTGAGTCGCTGCCCGGTCCCCGGAAGGGCGGGCGCACCCGGCGAGGGGCGCGCCTGCCGGGCGGGTCAGAGGCGTTCGAACGCCAGCGCGATGCCTTGTCCGCCGCCGATGCACATGGTCACCAGCGCGCGCTTGCCGCCGGTGCGCTCAAGCTCGTAGAGCGCCTTGACCGTCAGGATCGCGCCGGTGGCGCCGACCGGGTGGCCGAGGGCGATGGCGCCGCCATTGGGATTCACCTTGTCGGTGTCGAGGCCGAGCGCGCGGTTCACCGCGATGGCCTGCGCCGCGAAGGCCTCGTTCGACTCGATCACGTCGAAATCGCCGGCGGACAGGCCGGTCTTTTCCAGCAGCTTTTCGACCGCCGGGATCGGGCCCACGCCCATCACCTCGGGACGCACGCCGGCATGGGCATAGCCCAGCATCCGGGCGCGCGGCTTGAGTCCGGCGGCCTCGGCGGCCTCGGCGCGGGCGAAGGTCAGCGCGGCGGCGCCGTCGTTGATGCCGCTGGCATTGCCCGCGGTCACGGTGCCGTCCTTCCTGAACGCCGGCCGCAGCCCGGCGAGCTTTTCCATCGAGGTCTGCTTGGGGTGCTCGTCGGTCTCGAAGGCGACGGTGTCGCGCTTCACCTTGATCTCGACAGGCACGATCTGGTCGGCGAAGCGGCCCTCGGAGATCGCGCGTGCCGCGCGCTCCTGGCTTTCCAGCGCGAAGGCGTCCTGATCCTCGCGGCTGATGGTGTTTTCGTCCGACACGTTCTCGGCGGTGACGCCCATGTGGCCGGTGCCGAACGGGCAGTTGAGCGCGCCGAGCATCATGTCGAGGGTCTTCACGTCGCCCATCTTGGCGCCCCAGCGCTGGCCGGGAACGATGTAGGGGCTGCGCGACATCGACTCGGCGCCGCCCGCGACGGCGAAGTCCGCGTCGCCCAGCATCAGGGACTGAACCGCCGATACCACCGCCTGCGCGCCAGACCCGCAGAGGCGGTTCACGTTCATGGCGGGCGTCGTCTCGGGGATGCCGGCATCCATCGCCGCCACGCGGCTGAGATACATGTCGCGCGGCTCGGTGTTGATGACGTGGCCGAACACCACGTGGCCGACCTGTCCGCCCTCGACGCCCGCGCGCTCGAGCGCGGCGCGGGTGACGGTCGAGGCGAGGTCGATGGGCGGGGTCCCCGCGAGGCTGCCGCCGAAGGTGCCGATGGCGGTCCGTGCGCCCGACAGGATGACGATTTCGTCCGACATGGTGGTGTCCTTCCCTCTGGTCTGGCGGGACTATGACGCGTGTCCCGGTCGGTGTCAGCCGGGACGGGGCGTCAGCCCCAGAGCACCACCAGCGCACCGCCCTCTCCGAAGATCGGGTCCGTTTTCGGCCGCGAGAGCGCGGCGATCTGGTCGACGTGGTCGGGGCGGCGTTCGTCCGGGGCGCGGATCACCGTGGCGTGCGGCTGGTCGGACGGGTAGCCACCGCAGATCTGGAAGTCGTCGCTCTTGTCGCAGCGGCAATGGCCCACGCCGGCCGGCAGGATCATCGCGTCGCCGGCCGAGACGCGCAGGATTTCGCCCGACGGCCCGCCGATCTGGATGTCGGCCCATCCCTGCGCGACGCAAAGCGCCTCGTGCGCGTCGGGGTGGTAATGCTGGTAGTCGAAGACGCTTGCGGTCCACGTCTCGTGCCAGCCGTTGGCCTTGTAGAGCGCGCGGATCGCGGCCTCACCGGCGCCGGGATCGACGGCGCCGCGCAGCAGCACCACGGGCAGGTCGGGATTGTTCGGGACCGTGCCGTCGTCCTCGAAGGTCAGGGTGCGGGCGGCGTCATTGGCGTCGGGATTGGTGCGTGCGGGTGCGGTCATCTGGGCGTCTCCTGTGCCTGTTGCGGCAGTCACGGGTTCAGCGCGCACATGTTGGCGGGGGTTCCCGCCGACGCCGGGTGCGGGCGATCAGTCCGGCAGCTTGACCGCCGTCTCGCCCAGCATCCGCACCTCGCGCTGCGGGAACGGGATCGAGATGCCATGCGCCTGGAAGGCGTCCCAGAGGGCGAGGTAGACGTTGCCCCGGATGTTGGTCAGGCCGCCCGTGGGGTCGCGGATCCAGAAGCGCAGGATGTAGTCCACGGACGAGTCGCCGAAGCCCACGATGTGGCAGACCGGCGCGCGGTCGGCGAGGACGCGGTTGGTGCCCGCCGCTGCCTCGATGGCGATGCGGCGCACCAGGTGCGGGTCGTCGCCGTAGGAACAGCCGAAGAAGATGTCGAGCCGCACGAAGTCGTTGGAGTGGGACCAGTTCACCACCTGCCCGGTGATGAGATCCTCGTTCGGGATCAGGTATTCCTTGCCGTCCCGCGTGGTGATCGACACGTAGCGGGCGCCGAGCGCGTTGATCCAGCCGAAGGTTTCTCCAAGCGAGATCACGTCGCCCGGCTTGATCGACTTGTCGAGCAGGATGATGATCCCCGAGACGAGGTTCGAAACCACCTTCTGGAGGCCGAAACCGAGGCCCACGCCGATCGCGCCCGACAGCACCGCGAGGCCGGTGAGGTCGACGCCGACAAGCTTGAGCGCGAGGAAGAAGGCGGCGCCGTAGAACAGCACCTGAAGCACCTTCACCGCCAGCACCTGCATCGAGGGCGAGATGTCCTCGTTCCGGCGGATACGGGCGGCCGAGGTGGTGGCGAGGAAGCGCGCCGCGGCGATCAGCACTATCAGCATGGCCGCCGCCTGCACGATCACCCACAGCGACAGGCGCAGGTCCCCGAGGTTCAGCGCAACGCTGTCGAGGGCGTCGCGCGCCTCGGTGGTCAGACCGAGGATCGACACCGTGACCCAGCCCCAGGCGCCGTAGCGCACCATCGTCTGCAGAATCGGGTTGGCGATCAGCCGCGTGGCGAAGGCGATCACCAGCCACGCGGTCGACAGCTCGGCAATGATGCCCAGCAGATAGGACCGAGAGGGCCACGTCGCCTCGCGCAGGATCCACACCGCGAGCCAGGCGAGCACCACGAAGATCAGCGTCCGCAGCCGCTTGTGCAGGATCAGCAGGAGCCGAAGGCGCCACTTGGGCCAGCCCTCGCGGGTCCGCATCCATTCGTGGAAGCGCGGACGCAGAGCCTTTGCGGCGACGTGCGCCACGGCGAAGAGCACGATGGCGATGATGACCTGGTAGGCGTTCCACGGACGCAAAAGGCCCATGAGGAACAGCTCGGCCTCGCCCAGCAGGCGCGCGGCGATGCTCGCCAGCGTTTCGAGCGTGTCGTCGGTGGTCGGTTCCATGCCGGCCAGCTTTGCGCGAGGTCACAGTGTCGGCAAGGCCCTGCGACGTCGCGCCCCTCTGGGCGTGGCCGCCCGCCCGCCGTCAGTCCGCGTCGTGCGGCCCCTGCAGCGCCAGCGTGGTCGTTGGCGCGGCGGGCGGTGTCGCGGCGCCGCGACCGCCGGCCTGCACCCAGACGAAGGCGCCCAGCAGCACGACGAGCATGGCGGCGTTCATGGTGACGATGGGCGGGGGCATGGCGTCTGTCGGTCTCCGGACTACGTTGGCTCGCCTTCCATACGCCAGCGGGGCCGGCTTGTTCCCCGCGCGTCCGGTCGCAGCGACGGAATACCGCAGCGTCGGAGGGGGCGCGGCCGAGATGCGGGTGGTGCTCGGATCTGTTGCGGAGCGCCCGCTCCGGGTGTATTCCCGCGCCCATGACGCGGATTTTCGACATCGGTGACCGGACGCGCCTGAAAGAGCGGTTCTTCGGCGCGACCCATACGGTCCTCGCCCGCCTATGAGCGTGCCCGGCGCCGCGTGATCCGCGCGGCCGCCTCAGTGTCGCACGCCCGCCAATTCAACGCTCCAGGAGAGGACCACCCATGTCCCCCAAGACGCTCTACGACAAGATCTGGGATGCCCACCTCGTGCACGAGGCCGAAGACGGCTCGAGCCTTATCTACGTCGATCGCCACCTCGTCCACGAGGTCACCAGCCCGCAGGCCTTCGAGGGTCTGCGCCTGGCCAACCGAAAGGTCCGCGCGCCCGAGAAGACCATCGCCGTGCCGGACCACAACGTGCCCACCGACATCGACCGCGCGAAGGGCATCGAGAACGAGCAGAGCCGCATCCAGGTGGAGGCGCTCGACACCAACGCCAAGGATTTCGGCGTCCACTACTACCCGGTGTCCGACGTCCGCCAGGGCATCGTCCACATCATCGGCCCCGAGCAGGGCTGGACGCTGCCCGGCATGACCATCGTCTGCGGTGACAGCCACACCGCAACGCACGGCGCGTTCGGCGCGCTGGCGCATGGCATCGGCACGTCCGAGGTGGAGCACGTGCTGGCCACGCAGACGCTGATCCAGTCGAAGTCGAAGAACATGAAGGTCGAGATCACCGGCACCCTGCCGCCGGGCGTGACCGCCAAGGACATCACCATGGCGATCATCGGCCGCACCGGCACCGCCGGCGGCACCGGCTACGTGATCGAGTATTGCGGCAGCGCCATCCGCGAGCTGTCGATGGAAGGCCGGATGACCGTGTGCAACATGGCCATCGAGGGCGGCGCCCGCGCCGGCCTGATCGCGCCGGACGAGACCACCTTCGAGTACGTGAAGGGCCGCGCCCACGCGCCGAAGGGCGCCCAGTGGGAAGCCGCGCTTGACTGGTGGAAGACGCTCTACTCGGACGACGACGCGCACTGGGACAAGGTCGTGACCTTCGACGCCTCCGAGATCGCGCCGCTCGTCACCTGGGGAACCTCGCCCGAGGACGTGCTGCCGATCGACGCCGAGGTGCCGTCGCCCGACAGCTTCGAGGGCGGCAAGGTCTCGGCGGCCACGCGCTCGCTCGAGTACATGGGCCTCAAGCCGGGCACGAAGCTCAAGGACATCGAGATCGACACGGTGTTCATCGGCTCGTGCACCAACGGCCGGATCGAGGACCTGCGCGAGGTCGCGAAGATCATGGAGGGCCGCCGCGTGAAGGAGGGCATCCGCGCGATGATCGTGCCGGGTTCGGGTCTCGTACGCGCGCAGGCCGAGGAAGAGGGCCTTGCCGACAAGCTGACCGCCGCGGGCTTCGAGTGGCGCATGGCGGGCTGCTCGATGTGCCTCGGCATGAACCCCGACCAGCTGGCGCCGGGCGAGCGCTGCGCCTCGACCTCGAACCGCAACTTCGAGGGCCGGCAGGGCCGGGGCGGACGCACCCACCTGATGAGCCCCGCGATGGCGGCGGCGGCGGCGGTCACCGGCCGTCTCACCGATGTGCGCGAGCTCGCGCAGACCGACGTATCCGCGTAAGGAGGCCCTGCACATGGACAAGTTCGACCACCTCACCGGCATCGCCGCGCCGCTGCCCATCGTCAATGTCGACACCGACATGATCATCCCCAAGCAGTTCCTGAAGACGATCAAGCGCACGGGACTGGGCGTGAACCTCTTCGACGAGATGCGCTATGACGACAACGGCAACGAGGTCCCCGACTTCGTGCTGAACCAGCCGCAGTACCGCGAGGCCGAGATCCTGGTCGCCGGGGACAACTTCGGCTGCGGCTCGTCGCGCGAGCATGCGCCGTGGGCGATCAAGGATTTCGGGATCCGCTGCGTCATCGCGCCCAGCTTCGCCGACATCTTCTTCAACAACTGCTTCAAGAACGGCATCCTGCCGATCGCCCTGCCGCAGGCGCAGGTCGATCTGCTGATGAAGGACGCCGAGAAGGGTCAGAACGCCCGGATGACCGTCGATCTCGAGGCGCAGACGATCACCACCTCGGACGGCGAGGTCATCGACTTCGACGTCGACCCCTTCCGCAAGCACTGCCTGCTGAACGGTCTCGACGACATCGCGCTGACGCTCGAGAAGGCCTCGGCCATCGACACGTTCGAGCAGCAGGCCGCGCAGTCCCGCCCCTGGGTCTGAGCCGCCGCGCGACACCATGAGGCCGGGCGACACATCCGCCCGGCCGAATGTCCCCTGAAAGTTGATTTTTTCGCGTTTCTCGCCACTTATAGGCGCGAAACATGATGCATTACAGCACCATACCCGGCCCCTCCGCCTCATTTCCGCCATTGTCCGGCGGCCGCGGACTTGTGACCGCGGCATCCCCGCGGCAGCATTCTGGCAACAATGAGGCAGGCCGCCCGAACGGGCGGAAATTGGCCGGCGCGCAGGGAAAAAAGAATCACCCCGCCCGGCTCGAGAGGGTAGAGCAGTGATCCACCGGCTGGCCGGAGCGGCGATCCGTGCTGTCATCGTGGCGTTCATCGTCGCGGCCCCGGCGCTCGCGCTGCCGGGTGTCGGCGCCGAGGTCGCCCAGATGATCGCGCTCATCGGTCTCGTGGCCGCGATCCTGACCTTCGTCGAGTATGTCTCGGTCTTCCCGAGCCTGATCGAGTTCCGCGCCGCGCCGCCGTTGAACCGGATGCGGGCGGGGCTCTTGGCGATGCTTCTGCTGATGTCGGCGCTGGTGGTGCGGGACGCACTTTTGCCGTCGCTGCCGACCGGCGCGGCAAGCGGAGTGGCGACGGCCATCGGGCGACTCGTGGACTTCCCGTTCTCGCCGGTGCGGCTCGCGGTTCTGGTACTGCCCGAGGGCGCCCCGCGCGAGGTCGTGATCCTGGTGCGGGCCGTGGCGGGCGCGGCCTATGTCATCGCCATGGGCGGCGTTCTGGTCTTCGCCGTCTACGTGCGTCTGCTGGGCTGGCCGATCCGGCGGCAGGCGTTCAACGTCTGGACCAACCTGCCGATGTTCGACCCCACGACCGGGGGCGACGTGCTCTACCGGCTGAAGCGGGACGCGCATTTTAACCTCGCCTTAGGATTCCTGCTGCCATTCCTTCTTCCGGCGGCGGCCAAGTCGGCCGCGGCATTCGGGATCGCGCTGCCCTACGGGGCACCGCTTGCCTTGGTGTGGACGGTGTCGATATGGGCCTTTCTGCCGGCCAGCTTGATGATGCGGGGGATCGCGCTTCTGCGCGTGGCCGACCTGATCGAGGAAAAGCGCCGCCGCGCCTACGCGCAGTCCGAGCATTTGTCGCCGGCCTGATCCTGGTGGCGGCCTGGGCCGCTGCGGCGCGGGCCGATGAAATCCTGCGGGTCGCCACCTGGCATGCCGACCTGTCGCGCGACGGTCCCGGACTGCTGCTGCAGGACCTGCTTGCCGATGACGACCCGGCGCTCGCGGCGATCGTCGGGGCGCTGGCGCGGGTGCGGCCCGATGCCGTGCTTCTGACCGACATCGACTACGACCGGGGCGGTGCCGCGCTGGACGCGCTTGCAAAGCGTATGCGCACGGCCGGTCTGGACTATTCCCACCATTTCCAGGTCCGGCCCAACACCGGGCGGGATACCGGCGCGGACGTGAACAGGGACGGACGTCTGGGCACCGCGCGTGACGCGCAAGGCTGGGGACGCTTCGCGGGCGAGGGCGGGCTCGCCCTGCTGTCGCGCTGGCCGGTCGCGGCGGACGCGGCGGTCGATGTCTCGGACATGCTCTGGCGCGACCTGCCGGACACGCTCATCGCCGCGAATGATCCGGCCCACGACGTGCAGCGTCTGTCGACCTCGGCGCATTGGGCCGTTCCCGTCGAGATGCGGGGCCGGCGCGTGACCCTGATGGCGTTTCACGCCACGCCTCCGGTCTTCGACGGCCCGGAGGACCGCAACGGCCGTCGCAACGCGGACGAAATCCGGCTGTGGCAGGCTTGGCTGGACGGTGCGCTGGGCCAGCCCTCTCCTGCTCTGCCGTTCGTCCTTATGGGCAACGCGAACCTCGATCCTCTCCGCGGCGAGGGACGGCGGGCGGCGATCCGCGATCTGCTGGCCGATCCGCGGCTCGTCGATCCCCTGCCGGGGCGGGCCACGGTGGACTGGTCCCGCCTCGACCTGGGCGACATGCGGGTGAGCTACGTCCTGCCCTCGGCGGACCTGACCGTCCGCGACGCCGGGGTGGTGGAGGTCCCCGAGGCCGGGGAGCACCGGCTGGTCTGGGTCGACGTGGCCCTGTCGGAGGAGCCGGAAGGGTGATCGGGCGCGCGCACTTGTGGCGCTCCAGGGAAATCCGGGCGGTCGAGGTGCTTGCCGAAGCGCGCGAATACCCGAAATGCCCCGGTCGGTCCCGGCAAACCCGTTCTCCGGCGGGGCTTTCTTGACGCGCCACCCCGCTTCGCCTACCGCCGGGTCACCAAGACCCGACGCAACAGGAGGCTCGTCGACCCGTGTCCACCCCCTCGCTTCTCATCCTGCCCGGAGACGGCATCGGCCCCGAAGTCATGGCGGAGGTGCGCCGGATCATCGACTGGTACGGCACCAAGCGCGACCTGTCCTTCGACGTGTCCGAGGACCTCGTCGGCGGCGCCGCCTATGACGTGCACGGCGCACCGCTGAGCGACGATACCATGGCCAAGGCGCAGGACGTCGATGCCGTGCTGCTCGGTGCCGTGGGCGGTCCGAAATACGACAGCCTCGACTTCTCGGTGAAGCCCGAGCGCGGCCTGCTGCGCCTGCGCAAGGAGATGGACCTCTTCGCCAACCTGCGGCCCGCGCAGTGCTTCGACGCCCTGGCGGACTTCTCGTCGCTCAAGACCGAGGTGGTGTCGGGCCTCGACATCATGATCGTGCGCGAATTGACATCGGGCGTCTATTTCGGCGAGCCCCGCGGCATCTTCGAGGAAGGCAACGAGCGGGTCGGCATCAACACCCAGCGCTACACCGAGAGCGAGATCGAGCGCGTCGCCCGCAATGCCTTCGAACTGGCGATGAAGCGCGACCGCAAGCTGTGCTCGATGGAAAAGGCCAACGTCATGGAATCGGGCGTGCTCTGGCGCGAGGTAGTGACCCGCGTGGGCGCGGACTATCCCGAGGTCGAGCTGAGCCATATGTACGCCGATGCCGGTGCCATGCAGCTGACCCGCTGGCCCAAGCAGTTCGACGTGATCGTGACCGACAACCTGTTCGGCGACATGCTGTCCGACCTCGCGGCGATGCTCACCGGCTCGCTCGGGATGCTGCCCTCGGCCAGCCTCGGCGCGCCGATGGCGAACGGTCGGCCCAAGGCGCTCTACGAGCCGGTGCACGGATCCGCGCCCGACATCGCCGGGCAGGGCAAGGCGAACCCGATCGCCTGTATTCTCAGCTTCGCGATGGCGCTGCGCTATTCGTTCGACCAGGGAGACGAGGCTGCGCGTCTAGAGGCGGCGGTCGAACGCGTGCTGGCCGCCGGTCACCGCACCGCCGATCTTCTGGGCGAGGAAGGCCGCACGCCGCTCTCGACCTCCGAAATGGGCGACGCGATCCTGGCCGAGCTCGACGCGAGCCTCTGATAGCCACCCCGCTCGGGCACCCCGGCAAGCGCCGGGGTGGCCCCGTTGACGTGATGCTCCCCGCGAGGACGCGGGCCGGGTGATCGCGTAGCCAGACGACGGGCGCGCGGTCCTCCCGGCGCACTTCCTACTGTGCAAGCCGAGACGCGCGCCCGGCTTGCCCCAATGGCCCCGCGGAGCGGTGGCGGCGCGGGCCGCGTGCGCAGGGTGTCGAATTGTGCGGCGGCCGGGCCGATTGCACAGACTTCGGGGCGCCTTGGGCACCCCACCGGCGGCGGATCGGGTTGCACCCCGACACGCCGCGCGTCTAGCTGGACGTGCATCACGCCGGAGACCCCGATGGCCCCCAACGCCAAGGCCGCGCTCATCGCGCTCGTGGGCTTTGCCGCCTTCGCGACCCACGACGTTCTGGTAAAGACGCTGGGCGCACAGTTTTCGTCCGTTCAAATCGTCTTCTTCAACGTCCTGTTCGCTTTCCCGCTGGTGACGCTCACGCTGATCCGCGACCCAGCGGCAGGGACCCTGCGGCCGGCGCATCCGTGGTGGGTCGCGTTGCGGACCGGGGCGGCGGTCATCACGGCGCTCTGCGCGTTCTACGCGTTCTCGACGATCCAGCTGGCGCAGGTTTACGCGATCCTCTTCGCCTCGCCGCTGCTGATCACCTTGCTCGCGATCCCGATCTTGGGCGAGCCGGTGCGCCTGCGCCGCTGGGCGGCCGTGATCGTGGGCCTGACCGGGGTGATGATCGTGCTTCAGCCGGGCTCGACCACCTTGACGCTGGGACATGGCGCGGCGCTGATTGCCGCGATCGGCAGCGCCTTCGCGTCGGTGATCTCGCGCCGGATCGGCCGGGACGAGCGGAGCGTGGTGCTGGTGCTTTACCCGATGTTGGCGAACTTCGCGATCATGGGGGCGCTGCTGCCGCAGGTGCACGTGGCGATGCCGCTCGAGTCGCTGGCGCTCAATGCGCTTCTGTCGGCGCTGGGCTTCGCCGGGGCGATGCTGATGGTGCTGGCCTACAAGACCGGCGAGGCGGTCGTCGTCGCGCCCATGCAGTATTCGCAGATCCTGTGGGCCACGGTCTTCGGCGCGCTGTTCTTCGACGAGTTTCCCGACACTCCGACGCTGGTGGGCGCGGGCATCGTGATCGCCTCGGGGCTCTACATCGTGCTGCGCGAAAGCGGGTCGACAGCGTCGCGCCTGCGGCCGGTGCTGCGCTCGCGGACGCGGGTTTTCACCGGGACGCTCCCGCGCCTGTCGCCACCCGACAAGGGCCCGCGATTTCACCGCAGAAGAGAGGCCGGGGACCCCTTGTCAAAGCCGCACGGCTAGTCTATCCGACGCGCCACGGTCGGAGTGTAGCTCAGCCTGGTAGAGCACTGTCTTCGGGAGGCAGGGGTCGTAGGTTCGAATCCTGCCACTCCGACCAATTTCTCCCCTATACCCACGAATTCGCCGCAACGCGCTTGCGCGTGGCGCTCCGCGTTTCGTGTGCTCCTTGCATTGGACAGCGGCCCGCACACGTGGTCTGGTCCGGGCCGGACGCGGCACGGGGAGAGGTCGGATTTGCACAGGCGAACGGTTCTCGGGGCGCTCGGCGCCGCGGTTCTGGGCATGACGGCGCGCGCCTCGGACGACGATGCGCTGACGGCGGCGTGGCGCGGCTGGACCGCGCGGTTCCTGCAACCCGACGGCCGCGTGGTGGACCCCGAGCAGGCCGGGATCAGCCATTCCGAGGGGCAGGGCTATGCCCTTCTGCTGGCGCAGGCGGTCGGCGACCGCGATGCGTTCGAGCGGATCGAGGCCTGGACCCGCGCGCATCTGCTGATCCGCGACGATGCGCTGATGGCGTGGCGCTGGACCCCGGGCGGGGGCGTTGTGGGCGAGGACTGGCACAATGCCACCGACGGAGACCTCTTCCGGGCCTGGGCGCTGGTGCGGGCCGCGCGGAATTCCGGCTGGCCGGTGGCCGAGGGCACCATCGAGGCGATCGCCGCGGATCTGTCGGGCAGCTGCCTGTGGCCCGATCCGCGGGCGGAGACCGAGCTTCTGTTGCGCCCCTCGGCCGAGTCCCTGGCCAGCGACGACCGGGTGCTGCTGAACCCGTCCTACATCATGCCGCGCGCCCTGCGCGAGATCGGGGCGGCCACCGGCGACACGCGGCTGGTTCGCGCGGCCGATCACGGCGAAACCTGCCTGTCCGAGCTTGCCCGCGAAGGTTTGCTGCCCGACTGGATCGACGTGACCGCGACGGGCTACGCGCCGCCCACCGGGCACGACCTGCGATCGGCCTACGACGCGCTGCGGATCCCGCTTTACCTTGCATGGTCGGACCGGGCCGAGCACCCCGCCGTGCGCCTGGCCGCCGAGATTCTGCCCTCCGGGGACGAGGTGGCCGTGGCGCGCACCGGCGCCGGGATCGTGACGGCCCGGAGCGATCTTCCGGGCTATCGCGCGCTGGCGCGGCTGGCCTCCTGCGCGCCGGTCGATCCGCCGGAGCCCGCATCCCTTGCCGGACCTTACTATCCCGCTGTTCTGCATATGCTTGTGGCGTTGGCAGCACGCGAAGGCGCGCCGTGTGCCGGGTCAAAATGACGCCGCGGTTTTTTTGTTAAAGAATCGTTAAAGCGGGCACAGCTTTTGCGTCCGCATACGTGCATGAAGCACGCAACTATAGAGAGGGGCAGAAAACCATGCGCATCGCTCGACTTCTCATCGGCGTCATCGTCATCCTCGTCGCCGGCTGGATCATTGTCGGCGAACAGATGTCGGGCGCCAGCGCCAACGCCGTGGTTAACGCTCGGATCAGCACGGTGCGCGCGGATGTCGCCGGCCGTCTCAGTCTTCCGGACCGCGCGCTCGGGTCGCTGGTGACAGAGGGCGAGGCGGTGGCCTCGGTCTCCGACCCGCTGGCGGACGGAGTGCGGCTGGACGACCTGCGGATGGAGCGCGCCTTCGCGGAGGCCGAGATCCAGAGCGCCGCGTCCCTCATCGAGGAGACCAAGGCGATCCGCGAGACGCTGATGGAGCGCACCGAGATCTACCGCGAGGAGCGGATGGCCGATCTGCGCACCCGGCTCGACCACGCCCGCACCCGGCTGGAGATGCTGGAGCAGGGCGGCGCCCCCGACGAGGCCGGGCAGGAGCTGGCAGACGGGTTCGACACCCAGTCCGCCCGCGTGCCGTTCGAGCCGCTGCGCACCGACCTCGCGCTCGACCATGCGCGGGAGCGGGTGGAGTTGCTGGAGATCGCCGTGCGCGCCGCCGAGCAGAACGTTTTTCTCGGGGATGGCTACAACGATTCGCCGAATGCCGAGCAGCGTGCAGAGGAATTGCGTAGCGTGCTTGCCGGATACGAGGCCGATCACGCCCGGGCCGAGGCGCGGCTCGCCGCGGTGGAGCAGCGACTTCAGCGCGAGCAGGTGCGCGTGACGCGTTTCGGCGGGGGCGACCTGTCTTCGCCGGTGAACGGCCGCTACTGGGAGGTGCTGCAGGCCGACGGCGTGACTGTCCAGCGCGGCGACCCGATCCTGCGGCTGGTGGATTGCGATTCGACCTTCGTGACGCTGTCGGTGACCGAGCGGGTCTACAACACGCTGCGGATCGGCCAGCCGGCGCGGTTCCGGATGCAGGGCGACGGCCGGGTCTTCGAGGCCACGGTGGCCCGTCTTGCCGGCAGCGGCGCCGAGACGATCTATCGCAACATCGCGGTGGCGCCTTCGCAGCGGCATCTCGAGCGCTACGACGTGGCGATCCTCGTGCCGGGGCTCAACGACGACGCCGAGCTGGGCTGTGCGGTGGGCCGCACCGGCCGCGCCTTCTTCGACGGCCGCCCGCTCGACGGGCTGCGCGGACTGCTGAACTGAGATGTTCTTCTACCCGCACGTCGGAGAACTGGGATCGGCCTACCTGCAGGTGATGCTGGTGGCCGGTATCGGCCTGATCCTGCCGTTCGTGGTGGATCGCGACCGCCCCTCGCATCGGATCGTGCTCTACGCGATCACCATCATTCTCGCGTTGCGCTACGCGTTCTGGCGCGCGACCGAAACACTCGCGCCGGTGGGTCTGACGGTGGATTTCGTAGCGAGCAGCACGCTCTTCGCGCTTGAGATGCTCGCGCTCGCGGGCTCTCTCAGCGCGTGTGTCCTGATGATGCGCCGCGTTGAGCGCAGCGGCGAGGCCGACGCCCACGCAGGGTGGTGGGGCGCGCACGAACCGCGGGTCGCCATCCTGATCGCCACCTACAATGAGGACATGGAGGTACTGCAGCGCACGATCGTCGGCGCCCGGTCGCTGCGGCACGTCAACAAGGAGGTACTGGTCCTCGACGACGGGCGACGCGACTGGCTGCGTGACTACTGCGCGTCACAGGGCGTGCGCTACATGCGGCGGCCCGACAACAAGGGCTCGAAGGCCGGAAACATCAACCACGCGCTCGAACGGCTGGGCGAAGACCCGGAGGTGCCCGAGTTTATCGCCGTGCTGGACGCTGACTTCGTGCCGCACCGGGGCTTCATTTCGCGGTCGCTTGCGCTGTTCCACGACCCCACGGTGGGCGTGGTGCAGACGCCGCAGCACTTTTTCAACGCCGATCCGCTGCAGAACAATCTCGGACTGACGGCGTCCTATCCCGACGAGCAGCGCTTCTTCTTCGATCACATGCAAGCCTCCCGCGATGCCTGGGGCATCGCGATCTGCTGCGGCACGTCATCCGTCGCCCGCTACTCGGCGCTGTTGGAGATCGGCGGCATGCCCACCGAGAGCGTGACCGAGGACTTCCTGTTATCGTTGACCATGCAGTCGCACGGCTACCGGACGGCCTATCTCAACGAGGCGCTGACCGAGGGCCTCGCTCCCGAGGGTCTCAAGGAATACGTCACCCAGCGCGCGCGCTGGTGTCTCGGGCTCATGCAGATCGCGCGGTCGTCGATGGGGCCGTTCCAACGCAATGGTCTGCGTCTGCGTGACCGATGGAGCGTCATCGACTCGGTCTTCTACTGGTTGCCGAGCTTCATTTTCCGGATCGCGGTCGTCGTGTTCCCGCTGCTCTACTGGTACTTCAACGTGATCGTGGTGGATGCGCCTCTCAACGAAGTGCTGATCTACTTCGCGACGTATTATCTGTGGGCTCAGATCGTCATGAACCTCATGGCGCCGCTGATGATCCTGCCGATCCTGCACGACGTCAGCCAGCTCATCGGGGCGATCCCGATCAGCCGTGCGGCTATCGTGGGTCTGCTGAAGCCGAAGGGGCACCCGTTCTCGGTGACCGCCAAGGGCGGCGACCGGTCGCGGATCGTGGTGCAGTGGCGGATGATGGCGCCCTTCGCGATCCTGCTCGCGCTGACGCTGGGGGGGCTGTGCCTGGGGATCGTTTCGGACCGTTTCGCCTACAACGACGCAGGCGACGGCAAGTGGGTGGTGCTGTTCTGGACGCTCTACAACGCCGTGGTTCTGGCCGTGACGGTGATCGCCTGCGTGGAGCTGCCGCGCCGGGAACGTCACATCGCCGACGCCCCCGAGCGGGCGCTGTTCGAATCCGAGGACGGCGCGCACGAGGTGTGGCTGACATCGTTGACCGCCGACACCGCGCGCGTGCGCGGACGTCGCTATCCGCCGACCACGCGCGGCGTGCTCGAGATCGCCGAGGTCGGAGCCGTCGAGAGCTACGTGATCTCCGAGACGCGCGACGGCGCGCGCGTGCAACTGCTGCCGAACGAAGCTCAACGCGAGGCGCTGTTCGTGAAGTTCTACGCCGAGGGTGCGGAGCCGGGTGTGGCCAACGTACGGCTTTCCGCAATGATGTCGGACCTCGCGCGGCGGCTGTCCTTCAGCAGCCGCTAGGGCGGCGGCTGGCGTTCTGGCGGTCGCGGTGGTCGTCGGGGCGCGACGGATCTGGCGATCGCCGTTCGAAACGGGCGTTGTGCTTGCTTGGCGAGCGTCTGATCTGGCACCCCGCCGACCGGGTTCGGGCGGGGAACGTCCCTTGGGGTAAGGCGTGGCGTCAGCCGGCCCGCCCGTGTCGATCCTCTCGAAGCCTTCCGAAACGAGGTCGTGACGGACCGCCGGTCGAACGGCGGCCCGCCCCCCGGGTCAGGTCCGCCGGTCGCGCACCCGACGGTCTTGCAGACGTGCCAGAGCGCCGGAGATGCGCGCCGCCTCACGCGTGCCGCCGTATTCCGGCGGATAGACCGTTTCGCCGTCGGCGATACGCTCGGACAGGTCACCGAGCGCGCCGATGGGCCGGACGAACACCAGGGTGAAGATCGCGGTGAAGATGGCCACGATGGCCGCAAGGCCCAGTCCCGCGATGAGAATGGTGCCTCGCAGGTCCGACAGGCCCGAGCGGAACGAGTCCGCCGGCAGTCGCCCGACCATCCGCCAGCCAAAGCTTGGCAGATCGCCGTAGCCCACGCCGTTTACCAGCGACGAGAAGTAATCCTGACCGTCGGGCCAGGTCTCGCGGCCGGCGGTCACCGCGCCCGAGCGGGCCGTTCTCAGGATCTCCAACTCCTCGGGGGAAGGGCGGCCGCCGTCCGAGGCGACGATGACCTCGCCGTTGGGATTGATGAGGTAGACATCGAGGTCGAGCGTGCGCGCGGTATCGGCCAGCGCCCGCTCGGCCCAACCGAAATCGATGTGCATTCCGACGACCCCGATCACGTCGCCGTCCTCGTTCCTGACGGGGCGGGCGAGGTCCAGAAGACGCAGCGGGCCATCTGCGCTGCGTCCGGGCATGCGCCGTGCGAGCAGCAGTGCCTCGTGCACGTCGCCCGCGAAGCCGCCCCGCAGGCCGTTGCGGAACCACGGGCGCTCGGCCACGCTCTCGCCTTCGAGCGTTCGGTCGGATGCGGCGATCACGGTGCCCTCGGTGTCGGCAAAGCCCACCCAGGACAGCCGGCGCCCGTCGCCCTGGAGCCCGTCCAGAAGGCCGCGCATGGCTTCGTCGGACATGGCCGGGATGTCCTCGGCGACCTGTTCGAGGTCCAGCCAGTCGGAATGCAGCAGGCGCGCGTAGGTCTCGGCCGCGGCTTCGGAGCGCAGCCGGACCGCGCTGTCGAGGGCCGAATCGAGGACACGGTCGGACCGCGTGACGAACAGCAGTAGAACCCCGGCCAGCACGGCAATCGCCGTCACGAGGACGAAGCCGTAGGTCGCGCCTGCCAGCGACAGGCGGGGCAGGACCGAGCGGGGATCGGCGCGGCGGCGGTCTTTGGCGGGCGTCTCTGTCATCAGAACGTATTGATCGAGAGGCCGACGAACGCTTCCTCGGCGATGAAGCGCCAGCCGGCGCGCAGGCTCACGTCGCCGTCCCCGACGCGTTTGTTCACGGCGAAGGTTGCCTCGTCGTAGGTGTCGCTGCCGCCCCGCGACAACTCGGCCGAAACGCCGCTGTTGCCAAAGCTTGTCTGCACCAGAGCGAACCACGAGTTGTCGATCGTGCCCGCCTCGCCCAGCAGGTAGACGGCGCCGAACGACGTGGGGGTGTAGCGGTCGAGGATGATCTTGCCGCCCCCCCGGAGCCCCTCGTACCCGTCATCGTCGTCGCGGGTCACGGCCAGCGCGGGGCCGAGCTTGAGCGTCGCGATGTCGCCCAGCGGGAAGGCGTAGGTCAGGCTGGCCCCGGCTTGCGAACCGCCGTCGTAGTCGTTGAAGCTCAGGCCGTAGTTCAGACGCCCGCGCGCGACGGTGCCCACGGCGTCGGCCGCGGTGGGCGACAGGTCGACTTGCAGGAAGCTGCCGTCGGCATGGGCGGGGGCGGCGGACAGCGTGGCGGCGAGGGCGAGGATTCCAGCGCCGAAGGCGAAGGGGCGGGCCGTGCGGATCATGGAGGGACGGGTCCTTATTCGGTCGAACTCGTTGTGCCGCGATCATGCCCGAGCGCCGCACGGAACCCAATCGGTCGCGCGCGATACACACGAAAAGGTGCATGATCGAGACTCTTTAGCAACTAGGCGCCGACTGTGTCGGCACCGTGGTTCTCGCATGGAAATGCTGCCGCGCGCCTGCCCGGATCCGGGGCTGAGCGAGCCTCCGCCGGTCCCGGCTTACGGGGCGACGGGCACCACGATCCGGCCGCGTACTTCGCCGTCGAGGAAGCGCGGCGCGGTCTCGATCACCTGCGACAGCGGCAGTTCCACCGACAGGGCGTCGAGCTTGGCGAGATCGAGGTCCGTGCCGAGGCGGGTCCACGCCTCGATCCGCTCGGGCTTGGGGACCATGACGCTGTCCACGCCGGCCAGCGTGACGCCGCGGAGGATGAACGGCGCGACCGAGGTTGGCAGATCCATGCCCGCGGCAAGACCGCAGGCCGCGACGGTGCCGCGATAGCGCACCTGCGACAGAAGGTTGGCGAGCACCGTGCTGCCGGCGACGTCGATTCCCGCCGCCCAGCGTTCCTTGGCCAGCGGGCGGACCTTGCCGGTGAACTCGTCGCGGCTCACGATTTCCGATGCGCCGAGGCCCTTGAGGTAGTCGGTCTCGGATTCGCGGCCGGTGATCGCGGCGACCTCGTAGCCCAGCCCGGACAGGATCGCGGTGGCGACGCTGCCGACGCCGCCCGCCGCGCCGGTGACCGCCACCGGTCCCGCGTCGGGGGTGACGCCGTGGCGTTCGAGCGCCATGACGCAGAGCATCGCGGTATAGCCGGCGGTGCCGATTGCCATCGCCTGGTTCATGCCGATGCCGTCGGGCAGGGGGATCAGCCAGTCGCCCTTGACGCGCGCCTCGCCGGCAAGTCCGCCCCAATGCGTCTCGCCCACGCCCCAGCCGTTCAGGACCACGCGGTCGCCCTCGGAAAAGTCGGGGTGGCTGCTTTCGATTACGGTGCCGGCGAAGTCGATGCCGGGCACCATGGGAAACTTGCGGACGACGGGCCCGCGGCCGGTGATCGCCAGGGCGTCCTTGTAGTTCAGCGTGCTGTAGGCGACCGCAACGCGGACGTCGCCTTCGGGCAGGGCGTCGGGTTCGAGCTGCGTCAGCGACACGGTCTGGTCGCCGTCCTCGGGCTTCTCGATCAGAATGGCGTCGAACATGGATCCTCCGCGGTGTGCTGTATCGCGGCCTCCCCGGCGCCGCTCCGTTCAGGCGAAAGCGTAGAGCAACACGGGCGCGACACAAGCGCGGCAGTCGCAGCCGGCGTCATCATGTTCATGCAGCCTTTTCACGTGGGAGGCGCCGAGCCCCCCGTGCGCCCGGACGCGGGGATCTGTATAAACCCCCGGAACGACAGCCTACCGGAGTGCCCGCACATGGCCGACAGACCCGACATCGCCGACGCCGCCGCGCAGCGCATCCTCGTCCTCGACGGCGCGATGGGCACCATGATCCAGGCCGAGAAGCCCGACGAGGCGACCTATCGCGGCACCCGCTTCGCCGATCACGGCAGCGACGTCGCTGGCAACAACGAGCTTCTGAGCCTGACGCAGCCGGACATGATCCGCGCCATCCACGCGGAATTCCTGGAGGCCAACGCGGACATCCTCTGCACCAACACCTTCGGCGCGAACGCGGTGAGCCAAGCCGATTACGGCATGGCGGACCTCGCCTACGAGATGAACGTCGAGAGCGTTCGCCTGGCGCGCGAGGCCGGCGACGCGGTGGACCGCCCGGTCTGGGTCGCGGGCGGCATCGGGCCGACCAACCAGACCGCCTCGATCAGCCCGGACGTCAACGACCCGGGCTTCCGCGGGATCACCTTCGACCAGCTGGCCGAAGCCTATGGCGAGGCCGCACGCGGCCTGATCGACGGCGGCGCGGACCTGCTGCTGGTGGAGACGATCTTCGACACGCTGAACGCCAAGGCCGCGATCTACGCCATCGAGGCGCTGCGCGACGAGGGGGTGGCGGTGCCGCCGGTGATGATCTCGGGCACGATCACCGACCGCTCGGGCCGCACGCTGACCGGCCAGACGCCCGAGGCGTTCTGGACCTCGGTCGCCCATGCGCGGCCCTTCTCGGTGGGTCTCAACTGCGCGTTGGGCGCGGCCGAGATGCGCGCCCACGTCCGAACGCTGGCCGGCGTCGCGGACACGCGTATCAGCGCCTACCCGAACGCGGGCCTGCCCAACGAGATGGGCGGCTACGACGAGACGCCCGAGGAAACCGCCGCGCACCTTGCCGAGTGGGCCGACAGCGGACTGGTGAACATCGTGGGCGGGTGCTGCGGCACCACGCCCGACCACATCGCGGCCATTGCCCGCGCGGTCGCGGGCAAGGCCCCGCGCAAGATCCCCGCCAAGGTGCGCAAGATGCGCCTGTCGGGCCTCGAAATGTTCGAAGCAGGGAGCGCCGCATGACCTCCGTCGCCAACTTCATCAACATCGGCGAGCGGACGAACGTCACCGGCTCCGCCAGGTTCAAGAAGCTCATCATGGAGGGCGACTACGCCGCCGCCCTCGATGTCGCGCGCAGCCAGGTCGAGAACGGCGCGCAGATCATCGACGTGAACATGGACGAGGGTCTGCTCGACGCGGTCGAGGCGATGACCCGGTTCCTGAACCTGATCGCGTCCGAGCCCGACATCAGCCGGGTGCCGGTGATGATCGACAGCTCCAAGTTCGAAGTGATCGAGGCCGGCCTGAAATGCGTGCAGGGCCGCTGCGTGGTGAACTCTATCTCGCTCAAGGAAGGCGAGGAAGAGTTCCTGCGGCAAGCGCGCATCATCCGTCGCTACGGCGCGGCGGTGGTGGTCATGGCCTTCGACGAGAACGGTCAGGCCGAGACCGCCGAGCACAAGCACGCGATCTCGCGCCGGTCCTACGACCTCTTGGTGGACAAGGCCGGGTTCGACCCGTGGGACATCATCTTCGATCCCAACATCTTCGCCGTGGCGACGGGGATCGAGGAGCACAACGACTACGCCAACGCCTTCTTCGACGCGATCAAGCTCATCAAGGCCGACATGCCGGACGTCCACGTCTCGGGCGGTCTGTCGAACGTGTCGTTCTCGTTCCGGGGCAACAACCCGGTGCGCGAGGCGATGCATTCGTGCTTCCTTTACCACGCGATCCCGCTGGGCATGGACATGGCCATCGTCAACGCGGGTCAGATCACCGTCTACGACGACATTCCCGACGAGCTGCGCGAGCGGGTCGAGGACGTGCTGCTGAACCGCCGCGACGACGCGACCGAGCGCCTGCTGGAGATCGCGGACAAGTACCGCGGCTCGGGCGAGGCGGCCAAGAAGGAAGACCCCAAGTGGCGCGAGCAGGCGGTCGAGAAGCGGCTCGAGCACGCGCTCGTCCACGGAATCACCGATTACGTTGTCGAGGACACCGAAGAGTGCCGCCAGCGCGCGGAGAAGCCGCTCGACGTGATCGAGGGGCCGCTGATGGACGGGATGAACGTCGTCGGTGACCTCTTCGGCGAGGGCAAGATGTTCCTGCCGCAGGTGGTGAAGTCGGCCCGCGTGATGAAGGCCGCCGTGGCCCACCTTCTGCCCTACATGGAGGAGGAAAAGCGCCTCTCGGGCGACACCACGGCCAAGGGCAAGGTGCTGATGGCCACGGTAAAGGGCGACGTGCACGACATCGGCAAGAACATCGTCGGCGTGGTCCTGCAGTGCAACAATTACGACGTGGTGGACCTTGGCGTCATGGTCCCGACCGAGGATATCCTCGCCAAGGCGCGCGAGGAGAAGGCGGACATCATCGGACTTTCGGGTCTCATCACCCCGTCGCTCGACCGCATGGTCGAGGTCGCCTCGGAGATGAAGCGCGAGGGCTTCGATCTGCCGCTGATGATCGGCGGCGCGACCACGTCCAAGAAGCACACCGCCATCAAGGTGGCGCCGGAATACGACCACGGCGTCATCCACGTGGACGACGCTTCGAAGGCGGTGGGCGTGGTCTCGCGGCTTCTGTCCAAGACGAACCGCGCGCCGTTCCTCGCCGAGGTTGAGGCCGACCAGGAGACGCTGAGGAGCGGAGCCGCCGGCGCGGCCGACCGCGTGAAGACGCCGCTGGCCGAGGCCCGGGCGAACCGGTTCGACGGCGGTTGGGACGACTACGTGCCGCCGGCGCCGCAGGTGCCGGGGCTCTCGCCCATCGCCGACATGGACGCCGCCGCGCTGGCGCCTTTCATCGACTGGACGCCGTTCTTCAACACCTGGGAGATGCGGGGCGTCTACCCGGCGATCCTGAACGACCCGACCAAGGGGCCGCACGCCCGTGAGTTGTTCGAGAACGCGCAGCGGATGCTCGACCGGATCATCGCGCAGAACTGGTTCGAGCCGCGCGGCGTGGTGGGGCTCTGGCCCGCGAACTCGGAGGGCGACGATATCGTGGTCTGGGAGGACGAGAACCGGACGACCGTGCGGGCGCGGATGCCGCAACTGCGGCAGCAGGGGCAGAAGTCGAAGGGCAAGCCGTCCATGTGCCTCGCCGACTTCGTCGCGCCGAAGGGCACGCCGGACTGGGTCGGCGGCTTCGCGGTGACGTCCGGGCCGCAGGTCCACGACCTCTCGGACGCCTACAAGGCCAAGGGCGAGGACTACGATTCGATCATGGTGCAGGCGCTGGGCGACCGGCTGGCCGAGGCCTTTGCCGAGGCGCTGCACGCCCGCGTGCGCAAGTCGCTCTGGGCCTATGCACCGGACGAGGCGCTGGATAACGAGGCGCTGATCCGCGAGAAGTATCGCGGCATCCGCCCCGCGCCGGGCTATCCCGCGAATCCCGACCACACCGAGAAGCGCACGCTGTTCGACCTGCTCGACGCGCCGACCCACACCGGGCTGCGCCTGACCGAAAGCTGCGCCATGTGGCCGGCGGCCGCGGTGTCCGGGCTCTACTTCGCGCATCCCGACTCGGCCTATTTCGGGATCGGGCGGATCGGCCCGGACCAGGTCGCCGACTACGCGCAGCGCAAGGGCATGGAGATCGCCGAGGTCGAGCGCTGGCTGGCGCCGAACCTGGGCTACACGCCCGATCGCGGCGCGGCGACGCGCACCGCCTGAGGCCGGGCGGGTGCCGGGGCTGCTGGTCCCCGGCACCCGCCGTCCGCATCAGTTCCCGGGCACGATCTTTCCGGGGTTGAGGATGCCGTGCGGGTCGAGCGCCCGCTTGATCGAGCCCATCACCGCCCAGGCGGGGCCGTGCTCTTCCTCCATGTACTTCATCTTGCCGCTGCCGACGCCGTGCTCGCCGGTGACGGTGCCGCCATGTTCCAGCGCCAGGTGGTTCACGGCATGGGCCAGTCCTTGCGCGCGCCGGAGTTCGTCGGGGGCCTCCGGGTCGATCAGGATCGACAGGTGGAAATTGCCGTCGCCCACGTGCCCCACCAGAGGCGCGATCAGTCCGGCGTCTTCGATGGCGGTCTTGGAGGCCGCGATGCAGTCGGCCAGCGCCGAGATCGGGACGCAGACATCCGTGACCATCGCAGCCGTGCCGGGCCGCAGCGCCTTGCAGGCATAGTAGGCGTTGTGCCGGGCCTGCCACAGCCGGTTGCGGTCCTCGGTGTTGGTGGCCCAGGCGAAGTCGCCGGCGCCGAACTCCTCGGCAATCTCGCGGAAGGCGGCGACCTGTTCCTCGACGCCGGTTTCAGTGCCGTGGAATTCCAGGAAGAGGTGCGGCACCTCCGGAAAGCTCATGTCGGGGTTGGCCAGCGTCATGCCCTGCATCATCACCTCGTCGAGAAGCTCGATCCGCGCCATGGGCAGGCCGGACTGGATGGCGAGGATGACCGTGTCCACCGCCGCAGCGACGGTGGGGAACGTCGCCGTGGCCGCGGAGATGCGCTCGGGCACACCGTGCAGGCGAACCGTCAGCTTGGTGATGATGCCGAGCGTGCCCTCGGAGCCCACGAAAAGCCGCGTCAGGTCGTAGCCGGCCGACGATTTCTTGGCGCGCGTGCCGGTCTCGATCACCGTGCCGTCGGCCAGCACCACCTCGAGCGCGAGCACCGTCTCGCGCATGGTGCCGTAGCGGACCGCGTTGGTCCCGGAGGCCCGCGTCGCGGCCATGCCGCCCAGCGTCGCGTCGGCGCCCGGATCGACGGTGAACATCAGGCCCGAGGCGCGCAGTTCGTCGTTGAGCTGCGAGCGGGTCACGCCGGGCTGGACCACGGCGTCGAGATCGGCGTCGTGGATCTCAAGCACCTTGTTCATCCGGCTGGTGTCGATGCTGATGCCGCCGCGCACCGGGATCACGTGGCCTTCGAGAGAGGTGCCGATGCCGAAGGGAATGACCGGGCAGCCGTCGGCGGCGCAGATCGCCACGATGCGCGACACCTCCTCGGTGCTTTCGGGAAAGGCCACGGCGTCGGGCAGGGCGGTGGGCGTCCACGCCTCGTCGCGCCCGTGCATCTCGCGCACCGACGATCCGGTGGAAAGCCTGTCGCCCAGAAGCTCGGTCAGGCGTTCGATGGTGCCGCTGCGGTCGGTCATGGCGTGTCTCCTTGAGGCTCGCGCCCGGCATAGCACCGGCTATCCTCGCGCGACAGCGGCGGGTCGCGCGCCCGTGACCACCTCGGGAAAGCGTTTGAACGGGGCGGGGGGCCGCCTATTCTGCGACCGACCGTTCCAGCAAAGCCGAGGGGCCATGCGCGCCGTCCTGATCCCGTTTCTCTGCCTTCTTGCCCTGCCCGTCGCGGTCGCCGCCGACGCCCCGCGCGCGCTTTACGTCTGGGGCAACAGCCTCGTGGACTATCCCGACGTCGACCGCGCCAGCGTGCCCTACTGGCTGGGACGTATGACCGAGGCCGAGGGCCGCGCGCTGTCGATCGACGGGCAGTGGGGCTTCCTGCGCGAGTTTCCCGACATGGAAGTTGCGGCCGAGTGGCAGGTCGAGGGCGTCGCGCGGCTGGGGTCCGGGGACCTGTCCGACTACGACGCGGCGATCCTCGCGCCGACGAACTTCATCCAGTACCAGCCGCCCGGCGCCGACTACCACGAGGGCGACGAAAGCCCTCTCGACGTGACGCTGGCGCAGGTCGACCGCCACCCGGAGGATCAGCCGGTTCTGATCTACGAGGGCTGGGCCGATATGGGCGACTACGGCTTTCCGCCCGACCGCCGTGCCGAGCGGAGGTACCACGCGGCAAACCGGGGCGACTATCACGACTGGCACGTGGATTACCTGGCCGAGCTGCGCGCGGCCCGGCCGGACCGGACGTTCGGGCTGATCCCGGTGGCGCCGGTCCTGTCGGAGCTTCTGACCGGCCCCTTGCAGGGGCTGGAGCCCGAGTTGTTCTACGTCGACGATGCCCCGCACGGCACCGAGGACACCTACGCGCTGGCGGCGCTGGTGGTCCATGCCTCGCTTTTTGGCGAGGTGCCCGGAGCTTTCGCTCCGCCCGCCACGCTGGCCGACGAGGTGCGCGCCGCGTGGCCGCAGATCCTCCGGGCGGTGGAGGACGGCGTTGCGCGGCTGGCGGACGTGGAGGTTGCCGACTGGGCGGACAGGTCTGAGACCCGCGCCGAGAGTGACGAAGCCCCGGAGGACGAGGCCCGGCGCGCGGCCGAGGATGCCCGATCCGGTGCCGCCGAACCGCCGGGGACCGAGGACGCTGCCGCCGGCGAAGATCCTGACGAGGAAGGCGAACATGTCGCCGCCGCCCTGGCGCGCATCGCCCCCGAGGGCGACCCGCTGCCGCCCCGCTCCGACGTGACCCTGCCGCCCGCCGGGGCCGAACCGGACGGGGCACCGGCGCTGGCCGTCGGGCTGAACGGCATCTCCGACTGGTCGACGCAGCACCCGTTCATTGACCTGATGAAGACCTCGCGCCCCTGGATCGGACACCTGCCCGACCAGTGGGGCGGGGTGTCCACCGAGGAGCTGCGCGTAGGCGGACACCTGGACGCGCAGGGCTGGCCGGTCCGCATCCCCGAGGGCGTGGCGCGTCTCGAGACCTTCATCCTGACCGATCAGCCCGAGGCGGCCGAGCATCTGCGCGGGGCCTACCTGCTGACCTACGACGGCACCGGCACGCTCGAGGTCGGGGGGCGCGCCCGGCGCGTGTGGTATCTGCCGAACGAGGTCACCTTTCACTACGCCCCGGGCGACGGGCCGGTGGGCATCGCCATCACCGAGACCGATCCCGACGACCCGATCCGCAACATACAGGTGGTCCGCCGCGACTACATGCGGCTGCACGAGGTCGGCGCGCTGTTCAACCCGCTCTGGCTGGACCGGATCGAGGATGCCCGCGCGGTGCGGTTCATGGACTGGATGATGACCAACGGCTCCACCGCCGAGACGTGGGACGACCGCCCGCGCATGGACGACGCGACTTGGGCCGAGTGGGGCGTTCCCGTCGAGGCGATGGTGCGACTGGCCAACCGGATCGGCGCGGACCCGTGGTTCACCATGCCCCACCGGGCCGATGACGGATACGTCCGCGCCTTCGCCGAGGCGGTGCGCGACGGGCTGGATCCGGACCTGCGCGCCTACGTGGAATACTCCAACGAGGTCTGGAACTTCACCTTCCCGCAAGCTCGTTGGGCGGCCGAACGCGCACGCGAGAAGTGGGGCGAGAGCGACACCGGCTGGATGCAGTATTACGGCCTGCGCGCCGCGCAGGTCATGGACCTCTGGTCGGAGGTCTTCGGCGACGCGGCCGGAGATCGGCTGGTGCGCGTGGCGTCCACACAGACCGGCTGGCCGGGGCTGGAGGAAAACGTGCTGACCGCGCCGCTGGCCTTTCTCGAACTCGGCCGCCCGCCGTCCGAAAGCTTCGACGCCTACGCCGTGACCGGCTATTTCGGCTACGAGGCGGGAGAGCCGGAGGCGGCGGACGTGATCTCGGGCTGGCTCGACCGGGCCGAGGCCGACGCGCGCGCCGAGGGAGAGGCCGGGGGGCTAAGCCGCGTGGCGCTGCGCGAATACGTCGACGGCGCCCGGTTCGAGCCCGCCTTCGGCGCCATGGCCCGCGCGATCCGCGAGGGCTCGCTGGCCACGCTGACCAAAGAGCTTTTCCCCTACCACGCGCGCGTGGCCGAGGCCGCGGGCCTCGACCTCATCATGTACGAGGGCGGCACCCACGCCGCGGCGCAGGGCGAGTTCGTCGGCGACGCGCGCTACACCGACTTCCTCGCCGCGTTCAGCTATTCGCCGGAAATGGCCGCGCTCTACCAGGAGGCGCTGGACGGCTGGCTCGCGGCGGGAGGACGGTTGTTCAACGCCTTCGTGGACGTGGCGCCGCCATCGAAATGGGGATCCTGGGGGGCATTGCGGCATCTCGACGACGCCAATCCCCGCTGGGACGTGCTGATGGCGCACAATGCCTCGGCCCCGGTGGACTGGCAGCCGCGGGCAGCCGACGCCTTCGACGGCGGGATGCTGCGCGCGGCGGGCGAGGGCGGCGAAACGCTGACCGGGCGCGCCGGCCCCGACATCCTGCTGGGCGGTCCCGGCGACGACGTGCTGCGCGGGGGCGGCGGCGACGACCGCCTGCATGGCGGGCTCGGCCGCGATCGCGCGGTGCTGCCGGGCGCGCGCCCCGATTGGCGCTTCGACGAGGACGGCCCGCGGCTGGTGGCGACACGGGGGGACGAGACCGTGGTCCTGTTCGCGGTGGAAGAGATGGTCTTTGCCGACGCGCCGGACGACGTGATCCCGACGAACTGAGGCCCTAGCGGCGCGCCGCCACCGCACGCTCGATCTCGGCTGACAGCGCCTCGGCGCCCATGCGCGAGTCGAAGTGCGCCTCGACATGGGCGCGGCCTGCCCGGCTCAGTTCGCGGGCATAGTCGGGGTCGGTGGCGAAGTCGCGGATCGCGCGCGCCAGGACGCCGGGGTTCTGCGGCAGCACGAGGATGCCGGTGCGCCCGTCGCGGATCAGTTCGCGCACGCCGCCCGAATCGGTGCCGAAGACGGGCACGCCGCAGGCCATCGCCTCCATGTAGGCCACGCCCAGCGGCTCGTGCCAGCTGGCCAGCACGAAGGCGTCGGCGCACAAAAGCTTGTCGCGCACCGCGTCCGCGTCGATCGCGCCGAGCAGTTTCACATGGTCGCGCAGGTGCAGCTGCTTGAGGTGCGCCTCCAGTTCGCGCCGGTAGCCGGTGCCGCCCTCGTCGTCCTCTCCGGCGATCTCGAGGCGGACGTCCACGCCCATGTCGAGCAGCTGACGCACCGCCGACATCAGGTCCTGATGTCCCTTCACCACGTTCAGCCGCCCGCAGGAAAACAGCCGCATGGGCCTTCCGTGGCTGACGGGCTCGTAGGGCGTCTCGCGGCGGAAGCGTTCGGTGTCGACGCCCATCGAGCGCACGATCACACGCTCGGGCAGCGCGTCGCCCAGGGTGGCTTCGGCCTCCTGACGCAGGGTCTCGGTGATGATCGTGGCGAAGTCCGCGCCGCTCCATTTGAAGTGCTGGCCGGGGCCGTAGTCCGACAGCGGCCCGTGCAGCGTCAGCGAATAGCCCGGTCCGTCCATGCGCGCGGCCAGCGCGGCGATCAGTGCGGCACGCCCACAGGAATGGACGTGGACGTGGTCGAGCCCCTCGGCGCGGGCGAGCCGGCGCAGGTGCCACGCCGCCGAAAGGGTCAGGAGCGCATCGCGCGAGAACCCGATGCCGCCGGACAGCATCCACATGTTCAGGCCGCGCGGCAGCAGTTCGGTCAAGGCGCGGGCGGCGGCGACCGGGTCCACCTGGCCGAGGTAGCGCGTCCGCGCGATGGCGTCGGCGGACCAGTCATGGGAGATCAGGCCGGCGGGGGGCTTGCGGGTGGAGAGCAGACGCACGTCATGCCCCAGCTTCTCCAGCGCCGCGATCTCGCGCCAGTAGAAGATGTGGGTCTGCCCCGGAAATTGGGGCACAAGATAACCGATCCGCGCGGGTCGGGTCACGTGAACCGCCTGTCTTTCACTTCGTCGTGGATGTGCAGCTTCCCCAGTGCCCGGAGCGTTGATGATTTTTCATGAATTGGCCACACTGCCCTGCGATCACGCCGGGGCCGGTGTGACCTAAAATCCGCAAGTGTGACGTTCTTGAACCACTCGACCGATCCGACGCCGCGGGAGCCGGCGCTGTCCGTGATCCTGCCCGCGTCGAACGAAGCCGGGCTGATCGGCATGTGCCTCGACGCCGTGGCCGCCTCGACCGAGGTGCCCGGCGGTGTGGAGGTCGTGGTGGTTGCCAATGGCTGCTCCGACGACACCGCCACGCGGGCGCGCGCCCATGCCCGTCGCTTCGCGGACCGTGGCTGGCGCCTCGAGGTGATCGAGCGGGACGAGGGCAACAAGACCGCGGCGCTGAACGCGGGCGACAGTGCGGCGCGGAGCGGGGCGCGGGCCTATCTCGACGCCGACGTCGTGGTGGCACCGACGCTTCTGGCCGAGACGGTGCAGGCGCTGACCTCCCCGGGCGCGCGGTTCGTGTCCGGGCGGCTGGTCTTCGCCACCCCCGCCAGCGGATGGAGCCGCGCCTACGCCCGGTTCTGGCGCCGCGTGCCTTTCATGGCCGAGGGCGTGCCGGGCTGCGGGTTCTTCGCGGTGAACGCGGACGGGCGGTCGCGCTGGGGCGCGTTCCCCGACATCGTGTCCGACGACACCTTCGCCCGCCTGCACTTCGCCCCTGACGAGCGCCGGGCCGTGGCCGCCCCCTACAGCTGGCCGGTGGTCGAGGGGCTGGCGGCGCTCGTCCGCGTCCGCCGACGGCAGGATCGCGGCGTGAAAGAGGTGCGGCGACGCTTCCCCGAGCTTGTCCGGAACGAGGACGCCCTACCGTTTCCGCCCGCCGCCAAGGCGCGCGCCGCGCTGGCCGACCCGGCGGGCTTCGCCGTCTACGCGGGCGTCGCGGCGGCGGTGCGCCTGACGCCGCGCACCGATGGCGGCTGGAGCCGCGGGCGGTGATCGCCGCGAGCCTCGTGAACCGGTTCCGCGGCGCCTCGCTGACCGCGCGGGCGCTGCGGTCGTCGATGCTGACCTCGGGCGGCTTCGCGACCACTCAGTTCCTGAGGCTCCTGTCGAACCTGATCCTGACGCGGCTCCTGTTTCCCGAAGCCTTCGGCCTGATGGCGCTGGTGTCGGTGTTCATGCAGGGGCTGGCGATGTTCTCGGACGTCGGCATCACGCCCGCGATCCTGCAATCGCGGCGGGGCGACGACCGCGACTTCCTGGACACCGCCTGGACAATCCAGGTGGGCCGGGGCCTGATCCTGTCCGCCGTCGCGGCGGCGCTGGCATGGCCCATGGCCTGGGCCTACGACGAGCCGATGCTGGCGCAGCTCCTGCCGGTGGCCGGGCTGACGCTGGCGATCGCTGGCTTCAACCCGACGCGGCTCGAGACCGCGGGGCGGCATCTGCTTCTGGGACGGGTCACGGCGATCGAGATCGTCACGCAGCTCGTTGGACTCGCCGTGGCGATCGGGCTGGCCTGGGCCACCGGATCGGTCTGGGCGCTGGTGGTCTCGGGGCTGGTGAGCCAGGCCGCGAACCTCGTTTTCCTCGACCGCTACCTGCCGGGCGAGCGCAACCGCTTCCGCTGGGAGGGTCCGGCCGCGCGGGAGTTGATCGGCTTCGGCAAGTGGATCTTCCTCTCCACGGTCTGCGGCTTCGTGTTCATGCAGGGCGACAAGATCATCATCGGCCGCTACCTGCCGCTCGACCGGTTCGGGGTCTACAATATCGGCTACTTCCTCGCCTCGGTGCCGATGATGCTGGGCCACGTGGTCATGCGGAAGGTGCTGATCCCGGTCTACCGCGAGGCGCCGCCCAGGCAGAGCCGGGCGAACTTCCTCAAGCTGCGGCGGATGCGGTTCCTGGTCACGGGCCTGCTGATGACGATGGCCGGGGCGGCGGGACTTCTTGGCGTCTGGGCGGTGGGGCTTCTCTACGACCCGCGCTACCAGGCGGCGGGGGCCGTGGTGGTCCTGCTGGCGGTGGCGCAAGTGCCGCAGATCGTCGGGCTGACCTACGACCAGGCGGCGCTGGCGGCAGGAGATTCGAGGCGGTTCTTCGTCCTCGCCGCGACCCGCGCCACGGTCATTGTCGCCGGCCTTCTGATCGGTCTGGAGCTGGCCGGTCTGCCGGGCGCGCTCTGGGGGCAGGTGGCCGCGCATCTTGCGACCTACCCGGCGGTGGCCTGGCTCGCCCGGCGCACCGGCGCGTGGGACCCGCTGCACGACGCGGCGGGATTCGCCCTTGGCGCGGCGGTCGCGGCGCTTGCGCTCTGGGTGAACGCGGGCGCGGTGGCGGGGCTGTGAGGGCGGCCCGGCACCGTTGCGTGAAACGGGACGATCCCGCCATCTTTCGACTGTCGTGCCCGGTTGCGGACACGAATCCTCAAATCTGCCTAAATTCACTCCCATTTTACGGGTAAGCCGGTCACTCGACGGATAGGATCCGAAGTCATGACTGCACCGGAGAACCATGCCTCGGTGTCCGACACGGACATCGCCATCGTCGGACTGGCCGCGCATCTGCCCGGCTCCGATGGCATCGCCGCCTATTGGCGGGCGTTGCGCGATGGGGTGTGCGCGATCCGTCCCCTGTCCGAAGAGGACCTGCGCGCCGCGGGCGAGGATCCGGCCCGCATGCGGCAGCGCAACTACGTTGCCGCCGCCGCGATGCTCGACGGGTTCGAGATGTTCGACGCGGACGCCTTCGGCCTGTCGCAGAAGGACGCGGCGATCATGGATCCCCAGCACCGTCGCTTTCTCGAAACCGCGTGGGAGGCGTTCGACAATGCTGGACACGCGCCCGAGACCTTCGAGGGTCGCATCGGCGTCTTCGCGGGCTGCGGCGAGGGCACCTATTACCACCAGAACCTGCGCTCGCACCGCGACCTGGTGGACGAGACCGGGCTGTTCCTGTTGCGTCACACAGGCAACGACAAGGACTTCCTGACCACCCGCCTCAGCCACGTGATGAACCTCACCGGCCCGTCCGTGAACGTCCAGACAGCGTGCTCGACCTCGCTGGTGGCCGCGCATTACGGCGTGCAGGCGCTGCTGAACGGCGAATGCGACATGGCACTCGCCGGTGGCGTGACGATCGAGCTGCCGCAGGGGCGGGGCTATCTCCACAAGGAGAACGAGATCCTGTCGCCGGACGGCGCTTGCCACGCCTTCGACCATCGCGCGCAGGGCACGGTGTTCGGCTCGGGCGCGGGCGTGGTGGTGCTGCGCCGGCTGGCGGACGCCATCGCCGACGGCGATCACATCTGGGCGGTCATCAAGGGCAGCGCGGTCAACAACGACGGCGCGGCCAAGGCCGGCTACCTCGCGCCCTCGGTGGACGGACAGGCGCAGGCGGTGGCCGAGGCGCTGGCCGTGGCGGACGTGGATGCGGGCAGCATCGGCTATGTCGAGTGCCACGGCACCGGCACCTATCTCGGCGACCCGATCGAGGTCGCCGCGCTGACGCAGGCCTTCCGCCGCACCACGGATGCCGTGGGGCGCTGCCGCATCGGGTCGGTGAAGACCAATATCGGCCATCTCGACACGGCGGCCGGGGTGGCGGGGCTCATCAAGACCTCGCTCGCGCTGCATCACCGCCAGATCCCGCCGTCGCTGGGCTACGAGGCGCCGAATCCGGCCATAGACTTCGCGAACTCGCCGTTCCGGGTGGCCGACCGGCTGACCGAATGGCCCTCGGACGGCCCGCGCCGGGCCGGGGTGAACGCGCTGGGCGTGGGCGGCACCAACGCGCATCTCGTGCTGGAAGAGGCGCCGGAGCGCGCGCCGTCGGACGAGTCTGCCTTCCCGTTCCAGGTGCTGACCCTCTCGGGGCGCAGCAAGGCGGCGCTCGACGCGAACGCCGACCGGCTGGCCGCGCATCTGCGCGCCGATGCCACGCAGCCGCTGGCGGACGTGGCCTTCACGCTCAAGGACGGACGGCGCCCGCTGGAGCGGCGGCGGGTGGTGGTGGCCGAGTCCCACGCCGAGGCCGCGCGCCTGCTGTCCGGGGGCGATGCCGCACGCGTTCATGATCACCGGGCGCTGTCCGATCCGGACGTGGCCTTCCTGTTTCCCGGCGGCGGCGCGCAATATCCCGGCATGGCGCGCGACCTCTACGAGACCGAGCCGGTCTTCGCCGAGTGGATGGATCGCGGGCTCGACCACCTCGCGACGCTGACCGGGACCGATCCGCGCGACGACCTGTTCCCCGAGGACGACAGCGCCGCCGCCGAGGTGCGGATGCGGCGCCCGTCGGTTCAGCTTCCGCTGATCGCCATCGTCGAGGTGGCGCTGGCCGAGCTGTGGCAAAGCTGGGGCGTGGTGCCCGCCGCCCTCGCCGGGCACTCGATGGGCGAGAACGCCGCGGCCTGCGTCGCCGGGGTGATGGGTTTCGAGGACATGATCGGCCTCGTCCATCTGCGGGGCACGCTGTTCAACCGGCTCCCGGGCGGCGGGATGCTGTCGGTCCCGCTTTCCGCGGCGGCCTTGCGACCGCTCCTGGGGGATGACCTCGACCTTGCCGCCGAGAACGCGCCGGGGCTGTCCGTGGCCTCCGGTCCGTCCGGGGCGCTCGACCGGCTGGAGGCAGAGCTGGCAGCCGAGGGGATCGAGTGCCGGCGGATTGTCATCGACATCGCCGCGCACAGCCGAACGCTGGAGCCGATCCTCGGCGAATTCCGGGAGCATCTTCAGACCATCCGGCTCAGCGCCCCGCGGATCCCGCTCGCGTCGAACCGCACCGGGACGTGGATGACCGACGCGCAGGCGACCTCGCCCGACTACTGGGTCGAGCATCTGCGCCACGCGGTGCGCTTTGCCGAGTGCGTCGGAACGCTCGCGCGGCCGGACCGGGTGTTTCTCGAGGTCGGACCGGGGCGCGCGCTGGCCTCGCTCGCGCGGCAGCATCCCGAGGTGGATGGACAGGCGGTGGTGTCGAGCCTGCGGCACCCGGACGAGGCCATCGCCGACGACCGGCACCACCTCGAGGTCGTGGGACGGCTCTGGGCGCTGGGCGTCGAGGCCGACTGGGCGCAGGTCTGGGGCGAGGGGCGGCGCAATCGCGTGGTGCTGCCGGGCTACGCCTTCCAGCGCCAGCCCTACTACATCGCCCCGGCCGAGCCCGAGGCCGCCCCGGCGACCCTGCCCGCCCGCATCGACGACGTGGCGCGCTGGGGGTGGGTGCCGGCCTGGCGCCCGCGCACCGCCCCGGTCGAGATCGACGTGGAGCATGGTCTGCACGAGGCCGAACCGGAAACGTGGCTGTTCTTCGTGGACGGGTGCGGGGTGGCCGAGGCAGCCGCCCGCCGCCTGCGCGCGGTCGGTCACGATGTGGTCGAGGTGCGTGCGGGCGACGTCTTCGCGCGGACCGCGCCCGGACGTTACACGCTGGCCCCGGAACGCGCGCGGGACGAGCTTGAGCGGCTGTTCCGCGATCTCTCGGCCCGGGGGACGCGGCCCGACCGCATCGCGCATTACTGGCTGGTCACGGGCGACGAGGGCCACCGTCCGGGATCGAGCTTCTACCACCGGGTGCAGGAGCAGGGCTTCGAGACGCTGCTGGCGCTCGGGCAGGTGCTGGCCGAGGACGCGCCGTCGGGCGCGCTGCCGCTCACGGTCTTCACCAACGGTGCGGTGCGCGTCCGGAACGAGGCGCTGCCGCATCCGGCCAAGGCCACCATCGCCGGACCGGCGCGCGTGATCCCGCGCGAGGTGCCGGGCGTTCGCGTGGCTGTCCTCGACCTCGACCTGCCGGTTGCGCCGCGGCGCCGCCCGCGCGATCTGCCGGTGCGCGACGTGCTGGAGGAGCTGCTGGCCGCGCCTGGCGATCGCTGGGCCGCCCTGCGCGGCGGTCGCCGCTACGAACAGGCGATGAAGCCGCGCGCGTTGCCCGAGGCGCCGCTGCCCGAAGCATCCTGCGTTCTCCTCACTGGCGGCTTCGGCGGTATCGGCCTGACGCTTGCCCGCGCGCTGGCTGCCCGCGGCGCGCGCATCGCGCTGGTCGCGCGGGGGGAGGTGCCGGAGCGTTCCGGCTGGGACCACTGGCTGCGGACCCATGCGCCACAGGACCGTGTCTCGCGCCGGATTTCCGCGATCCGTGCGCTCGAGGCGGCCGGGGCCGAGGTCATGTGGCTCTCGGCCGACGTCTGCAACGAGGCCGACATGCGCGCGGCCCGGACGGCGGTCGAGGCGCGCTTCGGTCCGGTGGACGGCGTGATCCACGGCGCCGGCGTGATCGCCGACGCGCCGCTGCTGTCGAAGACGCCGGCGCAGGTCGAAGAGGTCTTCACACCGAAGATCCACGGCACAGACGTGCTGGCCCGCGTGTTCCCGGACGGCGACGTGACGTGGATGGCGCTGTTCGCCTCGTCCTCCACGGTGACCGCGCCCGCGGGACAGGTCGATTACGTCGCCGCCAACGCCTACCTCAACGCCTGGGCCGAGGCGCGGGCCGGGGGTCGCACGCGGGTCGTCGCCCTGAACTGGGGCATCTGGTCCGAGGTGGGCATGGCCGCCGAAGCGGTCGCCGCGCGCACCGGCTCTGCCACCGACACGCTGCCCGAGCCGGTCGCCGCACCGCTGCTGGACACCGCGCGCTTCGACCGGGACGGGCGCCGCGTGATCGAGACGCGCATCGCCGCCACCGACTGGATCGCCGACGAGCACCGCCTGCGCACTGGTGAGGCGCTGCTGCCCGGGACCGGGACGCTGACGCTCATGGTCCACGCGCTCGCCGCGCAGGGCGTAGAGACGCCGGTGGAGCTGCGCGACGTGACCTTCCTGCGTCCGGTGACCATTCCCGAATCCGGCGCGCGCGACCTGAGGGTGCGGCTGACCGGTTCAGGGGCGGGGCACCGCATCGAGCTGCTGGCCGATGCGGACGCCGGGGGACGCGCGGGCCACGTCCTCTGCGCGCAGGGAACCGCGGCGCCCGGCCCGCACGCGGCCCCGATCCCGCTCGACCTGGCGTCGATCCGAGGTCGCCTCCGTCCGTCGAAGGACACCGCCCCCGGCAACACGTTGACCATTGAGCAGGAAGCGCACCTGGCCTTCGGGCCGCGCTGGCGGGTCCTGACGTCGCGCGCTCTGGGAGAGGGCGAGGGCCTGGCCGAACTGGCCCTGCCCGCGGCAGCGCGCGGCGACGCGGGCTTCGTCCTGCATCCCGGGCTTCTGGACATCGCGACCGGGTGGGCGATGGAGCTGGTCGCGGACTACCGCCCGAGCCACCTCTGGGCGCCGCTGTCCTACGACCGGATCACCATCCATGCGCCGTTGCCCGCGCGCCTCGTCAGTTGGGTGCGGCTGTCCGGCGGCGACAGTGCGCACGAGGGTGCTACGCGGTTCGACGTGACGCTGGCCGCGCCCGACGGCGCCGTCGCCGTAGAGATCGAGGGCTTCGAACTCCGTCGTCTCGCCGATCCCCAGAGCCTCGCGCGGCCCACGCCGCCGACGCCCGCCGAGATCGAGGTCGAGGCCACCCCGGGCGACGCGCCCCTGTCCCCGGCGGAAGAGCGGCTGGTGCAGGCGCTCGACCAGGGCATCCGGCCGCAGGAGGGCGCCGACGCCTTCGCCCGCGCCATGGCGCTGGGCGTGCCGCAGGTGGTGGTGTCGTCCATGGACATGGGCGCGCTGACCCGCGCAACCGCCGAGGCCGCGCGCCCCGAGGCGCAGGGCCACACCTTCGAGCGCCCGACCCTCGACAGCGACTATGCCGCCCCCGAGACAGAGGTGGAAAAGGCCCTCGCGGGGATGTGGGCGGAGCTTCTGGGCGTGGCAAAAATGGGCGTGGACGACGACTTCTTCGACCTTGGCGGCCACAGCCTGATCGCGGTGCGGCTGTTCTCGCAGGTCCGCCGGGCCTTCCGGGTCGATTTCCCGATCTCGGTGCTGTTCGAGGCACCGACGATCCGCGCCTGCGCCGCGCTGATAGAGGGGCGCCGCGGCGCGACGGGGACCGGGCCGGCGGCGACCTCGGAACCGGCGCGACCGGCCCGCGAGCCGCGGTTCATGCATCTAGTCGCCATGCACGAGGGCTCGGGTGGCCCGAAGGCGCCGCTGTTCGTTGTGTCGGGCATGTTCGGCAACGTGCTGAACCTGCGGCACCTCGCGCATCTCGTCGGGCAGGACAGGCCGTTCTGGGGCCTACAGGCCCGCGGCCTTTTCGGCGACGCCGCGCCGCACCGCACGATCCCCGAGGCGGCACGCGATTACATTGCCGAGATCAAGCAGGTCTGCCCGGATGGCCCCTACCTGATCGGCGGGTTCTCGGGGGGCGGGATCACCGCGTTCGAGATCGCGCGGCAGCTCGAGGCCGCGGGCGACCGGGTGGCGCTGGTGGCCCTTCTCGACACGCCGCTGCCGCAGCGCCGGCCGCTGCTGGCGCGGGACCGTGCGCTGATCCAGCTGCACGAACTTCGGCGCCGGGGTCTGACCTATCCGCTGACATGGGCCAGGAACCGCGTCGCCTGGGAGATCGCGAAGCGTCGTGCGCCGGTCCGGACCGCGGAAGAGACGCGCTTCCACGATGCCGAGATCGAGGCCGCTTTCCTCGAGGCCGCCGCGGCCTACGAGGTGCAGCCCTGGGACGGGAGGCTGGCGCTGTTCCGGCCACCGCTCAAGGGCCACTGGAAGGTGTCGGGCGGGCGCTGGGTGGACAGCCAGCGCGCCTACCTCTTCCACGACAACGACTGGGGTCGCTTCGTTCCCTGTGTCGAGGTGCACGAGGTTCCGGGCGACCACGATTCCATGGTGCTGGAGCCCAACGTCCGCGTTCTCGCGCGCACGCTGGGACGCGCGATCGCCCGCGCCGAAGCCGAGGAGCGTGATGCCGCCGGGCGGGTGGTGCCGTTCCGGCGGCTGGAGGCCGCGGAATGACCGGGACCTCCCCCCGCCTCCTGGTCGTGGTGCTGAACTGGCGCACCGCAGACATGAGCCTGCGCGCAACCCGCGCCGCGGCGACGGCGCTCGCCGGTCTGGATGCCGAGGTGGTGGTCGTCGACAACGACAGCGGGGACGGGTCCGAGGCGCACCTGCGCGCGGGCCTCGCCAAGGGGTCGTGGCCGGTGCCTGTGCGCGTGGTCCAGAGCGGGCGCAACGGCGGTTTCGGCGCGGGCATGAATGCCGGCATCCGGACGGGCCGCGCCGATGGCATGGCGCCGGACTACATCTACATCCTCAACTCCGACGCCTTCCCCGAGGCGGGCGCGATCCGCGCGCTGGTCGATCACCTGGAGGCGCATCCCGAGGCGGGGTTCGCGGGAAGCGCGATCGTCGGCGAGGACGGTGCGGTGCATCAGACCGCCTTCCGCTTTCCCTCGGCGCTGTCCGAGTTCGAGGGCGCGGTGCGGTTCGGCCCGGTCACGCGGATGTTGTCCCGGCGCCGGGTGCCGATGCCGGTCCCGCGGGAGACAGGTCCGGTGGACTGGCTGTCGGGCGCGTCGCTGATGATGCGGACCGCCGTGCTGGACCGGATCGGCCTCTTCGACGAGGGCTACTTTCTCTATTTCGAGGAGACCGACCTGTGCCGGCGCTGCGCCGAGGCGGGCCATGCCGTGCACTACGTCGCCGAGAGCCGGGTGATGCATCTCGGATCGGTCTCGACCGGCATGTCGACGTGGTCGCAGGTGCCGGACTACTGGTTCGACAGCCGCTGGCGGTACTTCGAGGCTCGGGGCGGGAGACGCGCCGCCGCGGGCGCGACGCTGGCGCACCTCGCGGGCGCCGCGCTGGGCCGGGTCAAGGACGCGGTGAAGGGCGTCGCCCCGCCACGCGGCCTGCCGGGCGGCGTGCGGATGGCGCGCCACGCGCTGCGCCGGATGCGGACGCCGGTCCACGCCGCACCATCCGTGAAGGAGCCGGGGACATGAGTGCCTTCGTCGCGATTCTCTGGGGCAACGACACCCTGACGCTGGAATGCGGCCGCACGATGCTGGCGCGCGGGCATCGGATCGCGGCAGTGGTGACCCGCTCGGACGCGGTGCGGGCGTGGGCCGCCGACGCGGGCCTCGCCGTCCGCGCGCCCGAGACGCCCCCGGCCGATGTGCCCTGCGACTGGCTGTTCAGCATCGCGAATCTCGACCTGATCCCCGAGGCCATGCTGGCGGTGCCCCGGCAGGGCGCGGTGAACTTCCACGACGGGCCGCTGCCGCGCCACGCGGGCCTCAACGCGCCGGTCTGGGCGCTGATCGAGGGCGAGCGTCGCCACGGCATCACCTGGCACCTGATCGAGGGCGGCGTGGACGAGGGCGACATCCTCGTGGAGCGCGCCGTCGACATCGCGCCGGACGACACCGCGCTGACCCTCAACCTGCGCTGTTTCGAGGCCGCTCTGGGATCGTTCGACGCGCTGCTCGCGGCGCTCGGGACCGGAGCGGCCGAGCGGGTGCCGCAGGACCTGTCGCGGCGCAGGGTCCACCGCCGCGCGGATCGTCCGGACGGGCAGGGTGTGCTGGACGTCACGCGTCCCGCTGATGAACTGGAAAGGCTGGTGCGCGCGCTCGATCACGGCGCGTACTGGAACCCGCTCTGCCTGCCGAAGCTGAGGATCGACGGGCGGGTGCTGGTCGTGGCGTCCGCCGAGATCACGGAGGGCGACGGGTCCCCCGGCGCCGTGCTTCGCACCGGGGACAGCGCGGCTGTCGTCGCCTGCGGAACCGGCGCGCTCGCGCTTCGGCTGGAAGAGATGGACGGCAGGGCGGTCGACCCGGCGACGCTCACCGGGCCGGCCGAAGCGCCGGATGGCAACGAACCCGACGTGGCGCGACACGAGCCGTTCTGGCGCGACCGGCTGGCGGAGATGGTCCCGGCGACGGTCCCGGGCGCGCGGCCCGGGGACGGAGAGCCGATCACGCTGACGCTCGACCCGCGCGTTGATGCGGCCTGCCTTGCTGCGCTTGCCGTGCACCTCGCGAGCGATGCGGCCTGTGACGTGGCGTGGCGTGCGTCGGGCGTGGCGCGCTTGTCCCAAGATGGCCTCGTCGCCGGATGGGTGCCGCTGCGCGTGGCACCCGCGCCGCTGGGCACGATTGCCGGAACGCTGGCCGACGCGCGGGTCGCGCTGGCCCGCCGCGGTGCCATCGCCGCCGACCTGTTCCGGCGCGCCCCCGAGCTGCGGGGCGCCTCGACACCCGCGATCGGCCTGTCCGAAGACGGGCCGGTGCCCGGCTGCGCGGTGACGATGGAACTGGGCGACGTCACCCGCCTGCACGCCGATCCCGCGCGGATCTCGCCCGAGCACGCGCGTCTGCTGGCGCGGCGGCTCGAGGCGCTGGCCGCCGAGGACCCGACCACCCCCTTCGCCGAGCTGCCCCGCCTGTCCGAGGCCGAGGCAGAGGCAATCCGCGGCTGGAACGCCACCGAAACGCGCGTCACGCCCGCGACCATGCACACGCTGTTCGAGGCGCAGGTGGACCGGACCCCGGAGGCGACCGCGCTGATCTTCGAGGACCGGCGGCTCGACTATGCCACGCTGGACGCCCGCGCCAACGCCGCCGCGCACATCCTGCGTGGCATGGGCGTGGGGCCGGGCACCGTCGTCGGACTTGCCTGCGCGCGGTCCTTCGACCTCGTGGTCGGCGCCTACGCGATCCTCAAGGCCGGTGGCGCGTACCTGCCTCTCGACCCGGCCTATCCCGAGGACCGGCTGCGCCACTACCTGTCCGACAGCGGCGCGCGGATGGTGGTCACACAGTCGGCGCTGGCGGACGGGCTGCCGGGCCGGGGCCTCGCGACGCTCTGCCTCGATACCGATCCGCGTCTGGCGCGGGCTCCGACGACACGGCCCGTGCCGCGAGCGGTGCCGGGGGACCTCGCCTACCTGATCTACACCTCCGGCTCGACCGGCGTGCCCAAGGGCGTGATGGTCGAACACGCGCAGGTCGCCAACTTCTACGCCGGAATGGACGCCGTCGTGCCCGAGCCGGACGGAACGTGGCTGGCGGTGACGTCGCTCAGCTTCGACATCTCCGTGCTCGAGCTCTTCTACACCACGGCCCGCGGCGCGACCGTGGTGATCGCGTCGGACGCCGACCGCAGCACCGTCTCGCGCGGGCCGGTGCGGCGGCGGGGCATGGACATGTCGCTCTATTACTGGGGCAACGACGACGGCATCGGGCCGGACAAGTACCGCACCCTGATCGAGGGCGCGCGCTTTGCGGACAAGGCCGGCTTCTGCGCGGTCTGGACGCCGGAGCGGCACTTCCACGCCTTCGGCGGGCCCTATCCGAATCCCTCCGTCACCGGAGCGGCGGTCGCTGCCGTGACCGACCGGATCGGGGTGCGGGCCGGGTCCTGCGTTGCGCCGCTGCACCATCCCGCGCGGATCGCCGAGGAATGGGCGGTGATCGACAACCTCACCGACGGGCGCGCGGGACTGGCCATCGCCTCGGGCTGGCAGCCGGACGACTTCGTGCTCCGCCCCGAGAACACGCCGCCCGCGAACAAGCCCGCAATGATCGAGACCATCGACACCCTGCGCAGGCTCTGGCGCGGCGAGGCGGTGGCCTTCCCCCGTGCCGACGGCAGCTTGCACGAGGTCGTCACCCAGCCGCGCCCGGTCTCGCGCGAGTTGCCGGTCTGGGTGACCACCGCCGGCAACCCCGAGACATGGCGCGAGGCCGGCCGGCTGGGCGCGAACGTCCTGACGCATCTTCTGGGGCAATCGGTGGCCGAGGTGGGCGAGAAGATCGCGCTCTACCACGCTGCGCTACGCGAGGCGGGGCACGATCCCGCCCGGTTCAGCGTGACGCTGATGCTGCACACCTATCTCGCCGACAGTCGCGAGGCCGCGCGCGAGATCGCGCGGGAGCCGATGAAGGACTACCTGCGTTCGGCCGCGGGACTCATCAAGCAGTACGCCTGGGCCTTTCCGGCGTTCAAGCGGCCACAGGGCGTGGACGCCGCACACCAGCTGGATCTCGGGACGCTCTCGGCGGACGAGCTGGAAGGCATCCTCGACTTCGCATTTGAGCGCTACTTCACCGACAGCGGGCTTTTCGGCACCGAGGATGACGCGGTCGCACGGGCCGAGGCGCTGTCCGCGATCGGCGTGACCGAGATCGCCTGCCTGATCGACTACGGCATCGCGCCAGACGCGGTCCTGGACGGCTTGCGGCCGCTGGCCCGCGCCCTCGACCGGATGGCGGCGCAGCCCGGACCCGCAAAGGACGACTTTTCCATCGCCGCGCAACTCGTGCGGCACCGGGTCACCCACCTGCAATGCACGCCCTCGATGGCGCGGATGATCGCCATGTCCGACGACGCGCGCGACGCGTTGTCCGGCCTGCGTCACCTGTTCCTGGGCGGAGAGGCGCTGCCCGGTCCCCTGGTCGAGGAGTTCGCGGCCCTGACCGGTGCGAGCGTCACCAACATGTACGGACCCACCGAGACGACGATCTGGTCGGCGACCTCGGCCGCGCGGCCGGGGGCGGGGGTTGTGGACCTGGGCTATCCCGTCGCGAACACCGCGCTGCACGTTCTCGACGACGACCGCGTGCCGGTGCCGGTGGGGGCAGAGGGAGAGCTGTGGATCGGCGGCGCCGGCGTCACGCGGGGCTACTGGAACCGGCCGGACCTGACCGCCGAGCGTTTCGCGCTGGACCTTTCCGGACGGGGGCGGATGTATCGCACCGGGGATCTGGTGCGCCGCCGCGCGGACGGGCGGCTCGATTTCCTCGGACGCGCGGACGGACAGGTCAAGCTGCGAGGCCACCGCATCGAGACCGGAGAGATCGAGGCCGCGCTGGAGGCCGATCCGCATGTCCGGCAGGCCGCCGTGGTCGCGCGGGAGGATCGTCCGGGCGACTTGCGGCTCGTGGCTTACGTTGCCGGGCCGGGGATCGACGCCGGCGCCCTGAAGGCGCGGTTGGGCGCTCGTCTGCCCGCCATCATGGTGCCGTCGCGTTTCGTGGTGTTGGACGCGTTGCCGCTGACGCCCAACCGCAAGGTGGACCGCGGGGCGTTGCCGGCTCCGGATAAGGCGGCTCCGACGGAGCGGGCCGAGGCGTACAAAGATCAGAGGCTGCCCGAGGGCCGCGGTGCCCGTGCCATTGGCATCGCCGCACCGAAGGCGCGCGCCATTGCTCCTGCGCCGTCTCGACGTGGGGCGGCCGCCACGGTCGCGCACGCCGCCGGGAACCACGCGGATCGCGACGGCGCGCAACCGCGCATCGCGACGATCTGGGCCCGCATCCTCGGGGTCCCGACGCCCTCCGGTGGGGACAGTTTCTTCGATATGGGCGGCCATTCCCTGCTGGCGGTGGAGGCCCACCGCGCGATAAGGGACGAGCTTTCGGTGCCGGCCCTGTCGATCACCGACATCTTCCGCTTCCCGATGCTTGCCGACCTTGCGCGGCGGGTCGATGCGCTGGCCGATACCGTGCCCGGCCCGGCCGTCGCCGCAGTCGATCCGGCCCGCCCGCAGACCGCGGGAGCCGGGACACGGGCGGACATCATGGCCCGGCGCCGCGTCATGCGCGCCCGGCGGCGGGCCTGAAGGAGAACGGACGTGACTGCATTCCAAAGCTCCGACGAGGTCTTCGCGGCCCTGCGCCGGCGGGCTTTCCTGATCGTGCTTCTGACCGCACTCGGCTGCGCGGCGTCGGTCTGGGTCGCGTTGCAGCAGGACAAGCTCTACGAGGCGACCGCCGTAGTGCAGATCGAGGACGCGCGCATCCCCGACCGGATGACCGGTCAGGCCGCGCCCGAGGTCGATCCGGGCCGCCGCGTGCGACTGATCGAGCAACGCCTGATGGCACGCGACAACCTGCTGTCGCTGATGGAAGAATACAGTCTCTTCCCCGATGAGGACTCGATGAACGAACGGATCTTCGCGCTGCGTCAGGCGGTGTCGCTCGAGGAGATCCGCGGCAACGCGCAGCCCTGGCAGACCGACATCGCGCCCTCGGGGCTCAGGATCACCGTGCGGCTCGACGATCCCTCGGACGCGGCGGCGGTAGCCAACGATCTCATGGCATCGGTCATCGCCGAGGCCGAGACCCGGAGCGCCGCCCGCGCCCGCGAAACCGTGGCGTTCTTCGCGTCGGAGGCGGATCGCGTCGCCTCCGAGATCGCAGAAGCGGAAAGCGCCATCGCCGCCTTCAAGACCGAGAACTCCGAGGCGCTGCCGGAAGGTACCGTGGCGCTGCGGGACCAGCTGTCCACGCTGCAGGAGAACCTGCTGGCTCTCGACCGCGAGATCATCGCGATGCAGAACAATTCCAGCCGTCTGCGTCAGGACGAGCTGACGCGTCAGGTGGCGCTTCTGCGCGAGCAGCGCACGCTGGTGGACGAGCGTATCACCCGGCTGGAGGCGAACCTTGCCCGCGCCCCCGAGGTCGAGCGCGCGCTTGGCGCGCTCGAGCGGGACCTGTCGCAGTTGCAGGAGCGATACGGCGTGGTGAACCGCCGCCGCGCAGACGCCGAGATGGCGCAGGTCCTGCAAGACCAGGAGGCCGCCGACCGCTTCGAGGTGCTGGAAACCGCGCTGGAGCCCGAGACCGCGATTTCCCGCAGCAAGCGCAAGGTCGCGGCGGCGGGCGGCTTGGTCAGCCTGTTCCTCGCCGTGGGGATCGCCGTGCTGATCGAGCTTTTGAACCCGGCGATCCGCACGGCGGGCCAGCTCGAGCGGCAGCTCGGCGTGTCTCCGGTGGTGGCGATCCCGGTGATCCGCACCCGGCGCGATCGCGGGCGGCGGGGCCTTCTGTGGCTTGGCGGCCTTGCCGTGGCGATTGCCGCCGCCTGGCTGGCGCTGCGGACCTTCGGTGGTGCCATCGTCGACAGCGGCGTTCTCTCCCGACTGCCGTTTCCGCGCGGCGGGTCCTGAGCGGCCGGATCTGCCAGCGGGGGGGTGTTTGCGGTGAGACTGCTCGGAACGTCGGGGAATGGCGGCCGGCGCGGCTGTCTGCGCGGTACTCAGCCCATGCTTGTCGGCAGACGTCTTCCGCTCCGATGGTCGCGCGGTGTCAGGCGCAGGTCGGGCTTTGTCCCGATGCGTCGCGCTCGATCATGGGCGCGGGAAGTGGGGGGCGCTTTCAGACGCAGCGCATCCGGCGGCTCCGGGTGCGGCGCGTCTCAGTAAGCGTATTTCTTGCTGTTCGCGCCCTCGGCACGGTTCAGGACGATACCGAGCAGCGGCGTCTCCTCTCCCAGCCGCCGCTCGACCTCTCGGATTTCCTTCTGGTTCGTCAGTCCGCCGCCCACAACCAGCAGCACCGCGTCGAAATGCGGACGGAGCGCCAGCACATCGTCGGCGGCCAGCGCCGGGGGCAGGTCGAACAACATGACCGAGGGCTCGTAGATGGCTTCCAGTTCGTCCAGTGTCTCGGCGGTGCGGGGATCCTGGAGCAGCTCGGCGGGGTAGGGCTCTGGCGTGTCGTTGAAGCCGAAGGCGATGCCCCGCCCCGCGTTGAACCCGTTCGGGCCGAGCTTTTTCAGATGCGTCTCGGGCGCGGTGCGGCCGCGAAGCATGTCGCCGATGGCACCGCCTTCGCGCCGGCCGAATACCTTGTGCAGGGACGGACGACGAAGGTCGAGGTCCAGCACCAGCGTGCGGACATCCGATTGCCGCGACAGCGCGATTCCGAGATTGGCGGCGGTGAAGGTCTTGCCGCAGCCCTTGGTGGGCGAGGTGATCGCGACACGGCTCCAGTTGCGCTCGGCCAGCGCCTGCACGAGCCGGGTGCGAAGAACGTCGAACTGGACATGTGCCGGGTCATAACGGCTGGCGCTGACGATCCGGTTGCGGTCCAGCGCGCGCTCGTCGACCGGGATGGCCCCGAGCCGGTCCCACGCCGCGTCGCGCGGGTCGGAGTGGTCTCCGGTCCGCGCGGGGAGGATGCCGGCGGGCGTGTCGGTGAGGGACGGAAATGCCGTTGCGGCGTCCGTCGCTGTGGGATCCGTGTGCGTCAGTTCATCAACGGAGCGCGATGCCGGAGCGTCCGGTAAGTCGGGCCGGGTGCCGGATGTCTTGCCGGGCGCATAGGTCTTGCCGCGCACTTCCCTCGCCACGTCCGCCGGGGTCCGGCGCGCGGTTGCGTCGGCGGCTGACCGGGACAGGTCCGGGCCGGACAGGCCTGCGGAGGAGGTTTCGTCCTCCGACGTTTCAGCAGGTGCATCGAGCGTCGCGTGGGGGATGTTCGTTTCGGTCGCGGACGTTGGTGTGTGCCCCGAGGTTTCGGAGGTGCGTGCATCGGATTTCGCGCCGGGGAGGACCGTTGCGGGGGACTCTTCTTCTGACGTTTCAGAAGCCAGGGCATCGGACGTCGCGTAATAGAGGTTCGGCGCCGGGACGGTTGCATCATGGGTTGTCGCCGAGTCGTCCGGTGCGGCCGAAGGTGTCGGTTCCGGTGGATCTGACGCGGCCAATGCGGTTGCCTGCTCAGGAGATCGGCCTTCTTCCCGGCTGTCGCTGTCGCTGTCGCCTGAATGCGAAGTCGCGGTCACCCGATCAGTGGGCCCATCCGTCTCGATCGGTGCCGGCCGAGGGGCTTCCGGCTCCGCCAGCGCCCCTCGGTCCGGTTCATCGGGGGGAGTGTCGGGCGGACCGGACGCGCGTTCCGAGGGCGTCTCGCCAAGCGCTTTCGCTGTCGATCTGCCGGCATCCCGCACCGGATCGAAGGCCGTGTCCGCCCCGGCCTCCGCCGCGTCCGTCCCCTGCACATCGAAGCCCGTTTCCGGCCCCGTCGTGCGCGAGGGCACGCGGGCGCCGTCGTCCCAGCCGGTTGCGGCGGGGCGGTGGCGACGACGGAATTTCGGGCGGTTCGCCATGTTCATCCTGCCCATCCTCTCGGGTGCCCGGTCGGTGCGGGTCTGTCGGGATCTGCTCCGAGCCGTTTCACCACGAAACTCCGTCAGAAATGGGACCTTTTCGCGGGGATTGTAGCCCCGCGCGGCCCTCGCGCGCCGTCCCCGCGATCAGAACCCGAAGAGACCGGCCTCGTCCACCGCGCGCCGCAGGAAGGCCTCTCGGTCGGTTTCGGGCGTCCAGCCCAAGACCTCGCGGGGCTTGTCGTTGGCGAAGGGCGACAGGTGCGCGCGGCTCTTCCAGTCCCGCAGGGAGGGCCGCAGCGCGTCGCGCCGTCCCAGCGCGTGGCGCTTGAGCGCGGTCTTGACCGCGTCCGCCGCCCAGAACGCCGTGAGGTTCCCCGGCGCCACCCGGATCCGCGCGTTGAGCCGGGCGTGGATCGCGTCGAAATAGTCACGCGCGCTCAGCATCGGCGGGCCGACGAGGTTGAAGTCCTCGCCCACCGCGCCGGGATGCGCGGCCATGCGGATCAGCCCGTCCGCCACGTCGTCGTTCAGCACGAAGGGCAGGCGGTTGTCGCCCCGCCCCCAGAGTCGCACCGCACTGGCGCCGTGCCATCGCCCGATGCCCCAGTGCTGGAGCGGCCCGCCCGGACCGACCACGATGCCGGGCCGCGCGATGGTCAGGGGCAGGCCCCTCTCGCGGTGCAGCGCCATCAGCTGCGCCTCGCACTCGGCCTTGGAGCGGGCATAGAGGTTGCGATCGGTCATGTCGGCACCGAAGCCCGTGGCCTCGGTGATCGTCGCGGACGGGTCCGACATGTCGTAGCTCGCGATGGTGCCGGTATAGACCAGCCGCGCCACCCCCGCCTCGAGCGCGGCCTCGGCCACGGTCACGGCCGGGCGCACGTCTCTTTCCAGGCAGTCGTCCCAGCTGGAGCCGAGCGCCCGGGCGAGGTTGTAGACCTCGCGCACGCCGTCCATCGCCGCGACCAGCACCGCCCGGTCGGTGAGCGAGGCAGACACGGTTTCGACGCGGTCGGGCAGATCGGGGAACGGTCCGTGCCGCCCGCGCGAGAGAACCCGCACGTCGCGGCCCTGCGCCACGAGGGTCCGTACCAGAGTGCGGCCGATGAAACCGGTCCCGCCGATCACCAGCGCATCCGGTTTCGGAGCGCGCGTCCGGACGGCGGGTGCCTTGGGGGTCAGCTCTGCCGGCGACAGTTTCGCCAGCGCGTCGTCGAGGGCTTGCATGACGTGCACGGCCGCGTCGGCGGCGAAGCGGGGATCGGGCGCGGGCGTGTCGGCCCTGCCGTGGATCGCCGCGCACATGCCTCGGAAGCTGCGGGCGTAGGGGCTCTGGCGGTTGAGCGACCGGCTGTGGACAGCGGCATTGGTGACACCGGCCCGGAGATGCTGACCGGCAAGGTCGAGCTGTCGGCGCAGCGGGTTCAGGATCAGGTCAGAGGTGTTCTCGCGGTCCACGACCAGCGTGTGGGCGGCGTAGTCGAGGCGCGCCCGGCCGGAGGAGCCGCGCAGGGTTACGGCGCGGTCGTCCACCGTCTCGACCAGCGACAGCCGCAGGGTGACGTCCACGTGGCCGGCGCGGGCGAGGATGCGCATCCCCTGCGGACGTGGATCGCCGCCGGGCAACTCCACAGGGTGCGACAGCACGGTCGCCTGCACATCGAGCGGGCCGAAGAGGTCCACCGCGAAGGCGGCCAAGTGGGGGCCGATCTCGAGCAGGAGGTTCTTGGGCTCGCGCAGCGGCCAGATGCCGTAGGGACCCGACCGCAGCGGTGCGAAGGGCAGCGCCCAGCGGATGTCTGCCTCGGCGATCCGGCCGAGCGCGCCCTCGGCCACCAGCCGCTTGAGCCGCAGGTAGGACGGCAGGCCGAGGAAGTTGTGCCCCGGGTGAAACCGGACCCCCGCTGCGCGCGCGGCCTCGGCCAGCTGCCGGGCCTCGTCGGCGCTGGTGGCCACTGGCTTTTCGATCAGGGTATGCAGCCCGGCGCCGAGACATGTCAGACCGAGGTCGAGGTGCAGGTGCGGTGGCGTCAGGACGTGGACCGCGTCGCAGGCCCGCGACTCGATCAGGGTCTCGAGTGCGGAGAAGATGCGTGCGCCATGACGATCGGCCAGCGCGCGGGCGGCGTCCGCGTTCGGGTCGCAGACCGCCGTGATCTCGACCCCCGGCGTGGCGGCAAGGGCGGCGGCGTGCCAGTCGGCGATGTAGCCGGCGCCGATCAGTCCGACGCGGGTGGGGATGGGCATCTCGGGCCCTCCTACTTGTATTCGATCAGGCGCATATCGGCGCGTGTGAGCCGGCGCAGATGAAACCGCGCCATGCCGATGAGGTTCGGACCTTTCGACAGGACGAGCAGCGCGCCCATCGCCCGGGCATCACCCGGCGGCACCCCGTCGCGCAGAAGCGCGCGGGTCGAGCCGCGCCAGTTCCACGCCCAGGCGAACGGGGCGATCAGCAATGCGGCGGGATGCAGCGCCATCGCAAGGACCAGCGCGACCAGCGGCACCGCCAGTGCGTAGACCAGCGCGCGGCGGCGTTCGGTCACGAAATAGTCCGGATGGAGGTGGCCCACCTGCGCGAAGCCATGGCCGGTGCGTTCGGCCCGCCGCCACCATTGAGCGAATCGGGTCATGGCGGCGTCGTGATGCGTCATGTCCCGCGCGATCCGCTCCAGTCGCCAGCCGGCCTTGCGCAGGCGGGTGCAGAACTCGTCGTCTTCGGCGGCAATCACGGTGGCGTCGAAGCCGCCGACCGCGCGGAACGCCTCGGCCCTCACCAGCATGTCGCCGCCGCAGGCCGCGATTTCTCCCGCCGGTCGCCGCCATTCCCAGTCGCAGAGACGGTTGAGCAGGCTCGCGCCCGGATGCCTCTCGCGGCGCCAGCCGGTGACGAGGGCAAGGGACGGGTCGGCGTCCAAGTGCGCGGTCGCGACCGCGATCCAGCCCGGTACGAGGGCACAGTCGCCGTCGATGAACTGCAGGTGGTCGGGGGGCGGCTGTTGAGCCAGTGCGCGACGGGCCCCGGCATTGCGGGCGCGGGCCGCGGTGAACGGCGTTTCGGCGTCGAGAATAACCACCTCGGCCCCCGCCGCGTGCGCGGCCGCGACGCTGTCGTCGGTCGAGCCAGAGTCGACGTAGATCACGCGCCGCGCCTCACCCTGCGCTGCATCGAGTGCAGCACGCAGCCGGGCGCCCTCGTTGCGGCCGATGAGGATGAGATCGACGACGCTCATCTCGTGGGCTCCGGGCGTTTGCGGGGCGTTTCACCGTTCTCGTAGGCCCGGATCAGATGCGACAGGCGCCGTGCCTCCCGGCCGGCATCGAAGCCCGCCGCGACGGTCGCGCGGCCGGCGTCGCCCATGCGCTTTCGCGTCCCGGGATCGGCCAGCACCTCCGCGACGGCGGCGCGCAGGGCGTCGGCGTCGCCGGGCGGCACGAGGCGTCCGTGGGTGCCGTCCTCGACCAGTTCGGGGATGCCGGCGATCCGCGTGGCGATCACCGGGAGGCCCGCGGCCATGGCCTCCATCAGAACCACCGGCACGCCCTCGGCAAAGCTCGGCAGCACGAAGAGGTCGGCGGATTTCAGTGCCTCGGCAACCTCGGCCTGCCCGCGATAGCCCGCGAAGGTGCAGCGGTCGGCGATCCCCAGCCCGGTCGCGCGGGCCTCGAGAGCCGCGCGGTCGGGCCCGTCGCCGATCAGGGTCAGGTGCAGGTCAGGATGGTCTGCCGCCAGTGCCGCTACCGCCTCCAGCAGGAGAGGCACGCCCTTCGCTGCCGCCATCCGCCCGACGAAGAGCAGCCGCGCGCCGCCGCTCGTGTCACGCGGTTCTGCGTAGCGGTCCGGTTCCACGCCGCAATGGATCACGTGCAGGCGCGGCCAGTCGGCTTCTGTCGCAAAGCACATGGTTTGCGCCCGCGCATAGTCCGAGATGCAGGCCACGAACCGCGACCGGGCGGCCTTGGCGTCGATGCGCCAGTGGTCGGGCGCGAAGAAGATGTCGGGGCCGTGGATGGTGAAGCTGAAGGGAATGCCCGACAGCGTCGAGGCCAGCATGGCCACCGTGCAGGAGGCCTTTGCGATATGGTTGTGCAAGTGCGCGACGCCGTTCTCCGCGAGGTGTTGCGCCAGTACGGCGGCCTCGGCGAAGTAGATCAGCTGGTATAGATGTCCCCGCCAGCCGGGTGGCGCGGTGCGCCACGCGAGCGCCAGAGCCGCGAAGTAGCGGCGGGGTGCGCGCAGCCAGCGCAGGTGGGCGCGCAGGCTGGTGCCGGGTCGGGCCGTGGTGGCGAGAACGTGGAAGGTCGATGCCTGCTCGGCGCGCTGTTCGGGGCCGACGAGATGCTCGGGCCCCGTGCGCCGGATCGAGCAGGTCAGTACCTCGTGCCCGGCGGCGCGCAGGCCCGCCACCTCGCGCTGGACGAAGGTGTCCGACGCGCGCGGATATTCCCCGGTCAGAACGGCGACGCGTGGCAGGCTCATGTCGCCTCCGACCGGCAGGCGACGGCGATCCGGTCCTCGAAAGACCCGCGGTCGCGGTCGGGAAAGGCCGCGCGCAGGGCGTCGTTCGGCCAGCGCAGAGGCATGTAGCGGGCGCGCAGTGTCGCTGCACGCAAGAGGCCCGGGCGGCTCTCGATGCCCGACAGCGCGCGAGCGACCGGCAGCAGGGCGCGCCAGGGGGCGGACACGGCCGGGCCGCAGGCGCCGTGTGTCCGGAGAGCGCGGACCATTCCGGCCCGGTCGGGCAGCGCGTCGTCGAGCAGGTTGAGATCGCCAAGGCCGCCCGGGGGCGGCGTTTCGGCAGCGTCGAGGCAGGCGCGGGCGACGCGCTCCACGTCGACCACCGGCACCTCGCCACCTCCGCCGAGGCGGAGCGTGAGCGGCCCGAGCCGCGCTCCGAGATGTGCGGTCCAGGTGCGGCCCGGCCCGTAGATCGCGCCGGCCCGGAATAGCCACGCCTCCGTGCCCGAGCGCTTGGCCCAGGCGCACAGGTCGCGGTCCTGGCGGGCCTTCGCCGCGGCGTATGCGTCAGGCGCGGTCTCCCCGGTGACGAGCGGGGTGGCCTCGGTCACGAGGCCCGACCCGTCATCGGCGAGCGTGCTCACGTCGTAGACCGCCACGGAGCCCAGCAGGACCACGCGGGCGATCCCTGCCTCTTCGGCCGCAGCCAATAGCGCCCCTGTCGCACGGTGGGTGTCGCGGTCGTGGGCGCGCGCGTCGTTGCCCATGTGTCCGGCGGCGTGGATCAGGGCGTCGGCCCCGTGGAGCGCGCGGGCTAGGGGGGCGCCTCCCTCTGCAAGGTCGAGGCGATGCACCTCCCCCTCGGTCGCGCCCTTCGGTACTGCGCCGCGCCGCAGGATCGCGCGCACAGACAGGCCGCGTCGCTGCGCTTCGCGCACGATTCGCTTGCCTATGAATCCGCCGGCGCCGGTGATCGCGATGGTCCTCACCGCGCCCACGGCATCGGCTCCATCGGAGGGCAGGTCACCTGCATGGTTTGGGCGCCCGAATGCTCTCCGGCGTTCTGGATCGCCAGCGTCACCTCGGTCAGGTGCACCGCGAAGGTCCCGGAAAGGCGGCTTTGGCGGCCCTCGCGGACGGCGTCGAGCATCTCGACGGGGCCAAGGAGGAAATCCATCGCCGCCGCGCCCCAGCGTTTCACCTTCGGAGGCGTGGGGCCGGTCAGGCGGATGCGGCGGGGCAGGGGCCATTCCATGAGGCGTCGCCGCACCGTCACACGCCGGGCGAAGCGCACCGGTGCCCCGTTGTCCCACGCGGCGTTGCAGCTCAGGACTCCCGCATCCCCGATCACGCGGATGCGGTGATCGTGCGGCGCGACGATGGAGCAGGTCAGCCGCGCGACCATGCCGGTGTGGAAGAACAGCGTCGCGACGGAGAGATCGGGTGCCATCGGACCGGCGCCGGTCTTGTCGGGCACGGTCTCGGCCGAGGCCGCCACGACCGTGCGGACCGATCCGAACCACGCGATCAGCCACGCGAGGTAGTAGCCCGCGTGTTCCAGCGTGCAGCCCGTGCGGAACTCGTCCTCGAAGGGCCAGGGCGCGCCGCTTTCCGAGATCCACTTGCGGTAGGCCGCTTGCGACACGAAGCCGTCGTCGAGCTCGGCGTAGATGGCACGCGGCGTACCGGCGATGCCGGAGCGCAGCGCGTGGCCCAGCGTCTGAGCCGCCTCTCCCAGCACCGAGCAGGGGGCCGACCCGAGTTGCAGGCCCTTCTCGCGCGCTGTCTCCGCCAGCTCGATCGCGTCCTCCACGCGAAGGGCCAGCGGTTTTTCGCAGTAGACGTGGTGCCCGGCGGCGAGGCAGGCGGCGTTGATCTCGAAGTGCGCGGACGGATTGGTGAGGTTCAGGACCAGCCCCTCCGGCGGAAGGGCCGCGAGCATCGCGTCGAGGCCGGAGGCCGCGGGCACGTTCCAGTGGGCGGAAAAGGCGGCCAGCCGGTCGGCGTCGCGATCCCACACGGCGGCAACGCGCAGGCCCGGATGCAGTCGAAGCGAGCGCATGTAGAGGTCGGCCACGAAGCCGCAGCCGACAAGACAGATCGTGCCTTCGGTCATCTTTGCCCCATTTCGGGAGCGATGTGGCCCGGTCCGACCATGCTTGAGGTGCCTCGATTCGGGGTTCGAACGCCTGCTCGTCGGCAAGACCATGAAAACGTGGCTTCAATAGGACCGGAAGGGGTCGCGGGACAGCCCAGAAAACGACACATTTTCCGCGCGATGTGATAGCGGGTGTGCGGGGCGGCAAAGCGGGCCGACCGGAGAGACGCATGGAATTTCATACCGGGGACGGAGCGGTGCGGGTGAACGTGCCGGATCTCGCCGCGCTCGAACGGGCGGTGGCGGAGCGGATCGACGCGCGGGCAGGCTTTGCCGTGGCCACGCTGAACCTCGATCACCTCGTCAAGCTGCGGTCGGATCAGGGCTTTCGCGCGGCCTATGCGGCCCATGACCTTGTCACCGCGGACGGCAACCCGATCGTGTGGCTGTCGCGCATGGCGGGGCGGCGGGTGTCGCTGGTGCCGGGCTCGGACGCGATCCTACCGCTCGTGCACGTCGCCGCGGCGGCCGGCGCGCCCGTGGGCTTCGTCGGCACCACCGCGCCGGCGCTGGACAGCGCGGCGGACTACCTCGAGCGACGGGTGCCTGGCCTGCAAGTGGCGGCGCGGATCGCGCCCGCGATGGGTTTCGACCCCGAGGGGGACGCCGCGGACGCGGTGCTCGACGCGCTCGAGGATGCCGGGGTGCGGCTGGCCTTCGTGGCCCTCGGCGCCCCCAAGCAGGAGAGGTTCGCGGCGCACGGCCGGCGCCGCCTGCCGGGAATGGGCTTCGCGTCCATCGGTGCGGGGCTCGACTTCTTCGCGGGAACGCAGGTTCGCGCCCCGGTTCCGGTGCGCGCCGCGGCGATGGAATGGGCCTGGCGCGCGTTGGGTGATCCGCGCCGTCTCGGCCCGCGATACGCGGCCTGCGCGGCGATCCTGCCGGGGCTCGTGACAGAGGCGATCGAGATGCGCAGACGCTCCGAACCCTAGTCGCGGCTTGGCCTTCCCGTCCGGAACCCCCATATGCGGCGCCAGACCAGAAGGAAGGACGCCATGAGCGAAGATACATTCCCGGGCTGGCACGGCACCACGATCGTGGGCGTGAAGAAGGACGGCCGCGTCGTCGTCGCCGGCGACGGACAGGTCAGCCTCGGGCCGACCGTCATCAAGGGCACGGCCCGCAAGGTGCGGCGGCTGTCGCCCGGAGGTTCGGACATCGTGGCAGGCTTCGCCGGCTCGACCGCCGACGCCTTCGCGCTGCTGGAACGGTTGGAGACCAAGCTGGAAGCGACCCCGGGCCAGTTGCAGCGCGCGTGCGTCGAGCTGGCCAAGGACTGGCGCACCGACAAGTACCTGCAGAAGCTCGAGGCGATGCTGATCGTGACCGACGGTGCCGAACTCTACGTCGTCACCGGTGCGGGCGACGTGCTCGAGCCGGAGGACAACGTGGCCGCCATCGGCTCGGGCGGGAACTACGCGCTCGCCGCCGCGCGGGCGATGATGGACACCGATCGGGACGCCGAGGCCATCGCCCGCCGCGCGATGGAGATCGCCGCGTCGATCTGCGTCTACACCAACGGAAATCTCACGGTCGAGACGCTGGACGCCTGACCGCCGGGCCGGCGCCGCCGCTGCGACACGCCGCGCGCGCCCCGGCCCGACTGCACGAAAGGACATCGAAGATGACCGACCTCACCCCGCGCGAGATCGTATCGGAACTGGACCGCTTCATCATCGGCCAGAACGACGCCAAGCGCGCCGTGGCGGTGGCGCTGCGCAACCGCTGGCGGCGCAAGCAGCTCTCCGACGACATCCGCGATGAAGTCTATCCCAAGAACATCCTGATGATCGGCCCCACCGGCGTCGGCAAGACCGAGATCAGCCGGCGTCTGGCCAAGCTGGCGCACGCGCCGTTCACCAAGGTCGAGGCCACCAAGTTCACCGAGGTGGGCTATGTCGGCCGTGACGTGGAGCAGATCGTGCGCGACCTCATGGACGCGGCGATGACCATGACCCGCGAGCGGATGCGCGAGGACGTGAAGGCCACCGCCCACGCCGCCGCCGAGGACCGCGTGATCGCCGCCATCGCCGGCGAGGACGCCCGCGAGAGCACGCGCGAGATGTTCCGCAAGAAGCTGAAGGCCGGCGAGCTCGACGACACGATGATCGACCTCGACGTGAAGGAGACCGCCTCGCCGTTCCCGGCGATGGAGATCCCCGGCCAGCCCGGGCAGGGCATGGGCGGCATGAACCTCGGCGATATCTTCGGCAAGGCGTTCGGCGGGCGCACCACGCGCAAGCGTATGACTGTCGCCGACAGCTACGAGACCCTGATCCAGGAAGAGGCGGACAAGCTTCTCGATGACGAGGCGGTCAAGATTTCCGCTCTCGATGCGGTCGAGCAGAACGGCATCGTCTTCCTCGACGAGATCGACAAGGTCTGCGCCAAGTCCGACGCGCGCGGCGGTGACGTGAGCCGCGAGGGCGTGCAGCGCGACCTGCTGCCGCTGATCGAGGGGACGACCGTCAGCACCAAGCACGGCCCGGTGCGCACCGACCACATCCTGTTCATCGCCTCGGGCGCGTTCCACGTAGCCAAGCCGTCGGACCTGCTGCCCGAACTTCAGGGCCGTCTGCCGATCCGGGTGAACCTGCGCGCGCTCAGCGAAGAGGACTTCGTCCGCATCCTGACCGAGACCGACAACGCGCTGACGCGGCAGTACACGGCGCTGATGGCCACCGAGAAGGTCGAGGTCAGCTTCACGGAGGGCGGCATCAAGGCGCTGGCCCGCATCGCGGCGGAGGTGAACGCCTCGGTCGAGAACATCGGCGCTCGCCGGCTCTACACGGTGATGGAGCGGGTCTTCGAGGAGTTGTCCTTCATCGCGCCCGACAAGGCCGGAGAGACCGTGGAGGTGGACGAGGCCTTCGTCGAGAAGCACCTCGGCGATCTCAGCCGGTCCACCGATCTCAGCCGCTACGTGCTGTAAGCGGGGCCGGACTCCCCGGGGTGTTCGCCAGGCGCGGCATCCGACGTGTTCTGGAGATCAACGCCCTCGCAGCAATCTGCGGGGGCGTTTTCATCCCGGATCAGCCCGAAGGGCGGCCGGAACGAAAGTCTAGCCCAATCCATCAACGACAATCGAGTTCAGGCTCGAGCCGGAACGCCGCAGGACTGCGAGCGTCTGGAACTCATCGGAATTCCAGAATGACAGCGCGTGCTCACGGTCGGGGAACTCGATGATGAAGGCCGCGTCCGGCAAAGGGTCGTCACCTTCCAGACGTGCGGGTTCGCCGCCACGAACCCGGAACGCCCCCTTATGCCGCGCTACGAGGTCGGGGATCCGCGAGAAGTATTCATCCATCCAGTCACGGCTTTGAATTGTCATCTGGCCGATGATGAATGCTGGCATTCGAACCTCTCCCTCGTGGACGGGTCTTGGTTCTCGCAGCGTAGGGGGCACCCATTCGCCCGGCAACACAGGCGAACCGAGCGTTGCTCTTTCCGCGCGACGCGCGGTGCGGTCGCAAAATGTGGAAGCGGCATCTGCGTGGTCCGAGGCTTCGCGAGCATCCAAACGTTCGATGAGGGGGTCTAGGGGGTCTTCTTGATCGCCGGGATGTGTCGCTGTCTCCGACGTTTTCGTCCATTACTCCGCGCGGTCGCAGTTCGCGGTTCCGGGGGTGATCCGCAGGCGCGCCGCGCTTTTCGGGCTCAACCGTAACGCTGAGGTCCGCGCGGACCCCGAGAAGGGAGCCTCTGGGGCCGATCAACTGACAGGGGAACAGACGACAACAGGTCTGGTGTCGGATCTTAGCGCTGTTTCTCATCCAATGGTGTTTTGTGCTGGCCTGTCCACGGGCGGGGCCATTCACGCAGGGTCTTGTAAAGCATTCCAGTTCAGTCGGTTACCAGGCCCTCGGTCGTGCTTGTGCGCCTCGCCTGCGAGCCAAAGGCAGGTGCCGGACCCGTTTCGGATCGCCCCCGTGATCGTGACACGCACTGGTGGAATGTCTTACTTGATGCACACGCTGACCTTGCGTCATCCTGCTGTCACTGCCTTTGACCGATCCGAATTCATTTTAATGCAGGAGACTTTCCCATGCTTGATAAGCACCCCGCACCGAGACAGCCCGCCCGCAGTGCCGGACCGGTTCAGCCGCCCCTTCCGCCCAATCGCCAGCAGGACGCCAGCGACCGTCGTGCCAAGGCCAGCGCGCTGCACGGGACAACGGCATTCGTCGCGCCCGAAGTGAACGGCGACGAGGTCACTCCCTACCTGTTCAGCTTTACCAAGGGCCTGCGGCATTCACGCCAAGGCATCGTCGAGGATCCCGCCCATTTCGAAACGTTCCGCTCCGGAACGGCATCGCCGGACCCGGGCGTGTTCGGGACCGTGCCGATCAACACCGATCCCACGGTGTTCGAAACCCCGGCGCCCGCGGGACTCGCCGGGCCGATCCGCAAGTGGGAAAGCCCGACCGCGGGCCATGCCTTCGTGCTTCAGGGCCCCGATCCGATGTCCATCGGAATGCCGCGTGCACCTGCCGCGCGCAGCGCCGAGCTCGCCGCCGAGATGGCCGAGGTCTACCAGATGGCCCTCTTGCGGGATTACCCGGTCGCCGCCTTCATGGACGAGGACCTCGTCGCCGCGCTCGACGATCCGTTCGCGTCGCAGGCGCTTTCGGACGTCTCCGACGCGGCGTCGCGGCTCGCTGGCCTGCGCTGGTTCTGCGGCGAGGCCGAAGACAACGATATCGACGATGCCGAGAAGCGCACCCGTCGGCGCTTCGGCCAGACCCAGACACCCCGCAACATGTTCCGTGGCATCGGCGAGGGCACCCATGACGGCCCGTTCGTGTCGCAGTTCATGGTCGTCGGTTCCAAGTCGGGCGGCGGCGAGGGCCGCCAGAGCGGTCACATCCGCTACGGAAACCAGCGCGTGCCGCAGACTGTGCGTATGGCGCGCCCCGGGCGTGACTTCATGACCTCGTGGAACGACTGGCTGGACGTTCAGAACGGCTACAACGCGCGTCACGGGCTGGAGCTTGCCGGGCACGATGCCGAATACCTCGGCGACACGCACCGGCCGCTGACCACGCTGCGGGATCTCGCGACCTACGTGCATGATGACGCGCTCTATCAGGCATATCTGAACGCGGCGCTGATCCTGCTGTCGGAGGGCGCGGCCGTGGACCGCGGCATCCCCTACCACGGCGGGGCGACGCGGACCTTCGGCGGCAACCAGGCGCCTTTCGCGATCTTCGGCGGGCCGCACCTGCTGACGCTCGTGACCGAGGTTTCGAGCCGAGCGCTGAGGGCGGTCCGGGCGGCCAAGTTCTCGGTCCACCGGCGCTGCCGTCCCGAGGTCCTCGCGGCGCGCTTCCACACGGTGTTCTCGGGCTACGATCCCAGCGGCACCGGCGCCTACGACGACGGCAATCCGCACGAACAGGCCGCCCGGCAGATGCTGTCGGACGACATCGCCTCCTACACGCACCCCACGGACGAGGACCCGCAAGAGCCGTCGCTCTACGACATCCTCTCCGACATTCGGGCGCACAACGCGGCCCAGAACGGCGCGGACGCGGCGCCAAGCTGGCTTCTGCCGATGGCCTTCCCCGAAGGCTCGCCAATGCACCCGGCCTACGGTGCGGGCCATGCCACGGTGGCGGGCGCCTGCGTGACGGTGCTCAAGGCCTTCTTCGAGATGGGCGACTACGGCAGCCGGACGCTTTTCGTGGACCCGGCGGCCGACGCGCCGGACGCGCGCAAGGCCTACGTGCCGGTGAGCGCGGGCCCCGACGATCCCGGCGGATTCCTCAAGGCGCTCGACGTGCCGGGCGGACTGACCCTTGTCGGGGAGCTGAACAAGCTGGCGTGGAACATCTCCAACGCGCGCAACATCGCCGGGGTGCACTACTACACCGACTACATCGAGTCGCTGCTGCTGGGCGAGGCGATCACCATCGGCATCCTGCGCGAGCAGATGTGCACCTACGACATGCGCGAGCAGGTCGAGATGACGCTGCCGCTCTTCGTGGAGCGCACGCTGCCGGACATACTGCTGACCGGCCCGGACGGCACGGCCTCATCGATCCAGCCGGGGGAACTGGTGAAGGAAATACGGATCCTGAGCGACGGCCGGATCGAGAAGGTGCACTGACGCAGCCTTAACCCGGAACGGAAAACGCCCCGCACATGCGGGGCGTTTTTTAATGTGTCGGGGATTGGGGCCGATCAGGCCTGCCACCACCGCTCCGCGAGGCGCGAGTTGTCCATCTGCCAGAGATTGCCGATGGTCTCGGGTGTGGCGATCTTGTTCGACACGGCCTGCACCCAGTTCGCGAACATCGGGATCACGACCCCGCCGTCGTCACGCAGGATGCGCTGCATCTCGCCGTACATGTCGGCGCGCTTGGCCGAGTCGAGTTCGGCGCGGGCCTCGAGCAGCAGGCTCTGGAAGCGCTCGCTGTTCTCGGCGCCCCACTGGCTGTCGTTCCACGCCACGCCTTCCTGGTAGGCGGACGAGAACATCCAGTCCTCGGTCGCGCGGCCGGACCAGTAGCTGGCGCACCACGGCTTCTTGATCCAGACGTTCGACCAGTAGCCGTCCGCGGGCTCCTGAACGACGTTGATGTTGATGCCGGCCGCGGCTGCGGAGGCCTGATAGAGCTGGGCCGCATCGACCGCGCCCTCGAACGCCGCGGACGAGGCCGACAGGTCGATCGACAGCGACTCCATGCCCGCCTGCTTGAGGTGGTACTTGGCCTGGTCGGGATCGTAGGGGATCGGCTCGAGCTGGGCCATGTACTGGTTCGCGGGGCCGATCGGGCTGTCGTTCGCCACCTGGCCATGACCGAAGAGAATCTTCTCGACCATCTCCTCGCGATTGATGCCGAACTTGAGGGCGCGGCGCACGTTCACATCGTCGAAAGGCGCGACGTTCGTGAGCATCGGGAAGGTGTAGTGCTGGTTGCCAGTCACCTCCTGGATGCGTGTGCCCGGGTTCTGGCGCAGCAGTTGCTCGGTCTTGAAGTCGATGCGGTTGATCGCATCGACCTGTCCGGTCAGCAGCGCGTTCATGCGCGCGGTGTTGTCGTTGATCGCGATGAACTCGATCTCGTCGAACCAGCCGGCCTGGCCGTCCTTGTAGTGGCTGTCGACGCGCTGGCCGACCCAGCGCACGCCGGGGTCTAGGCTGACGTTCTTGTAGAGACCGGTGCCGATGCCCTGTGCGATGGCTTCCTCGATCTGGCCCGCGGGATAGATCAGCAGGTGATAGTCCGACATCAGATAGGGGAAGTCGGCATTTCCCGCGTCCAGAACGAACTGGACCTGGTGCTCGCCCAGCTTCTTCATCTCGACGATGGGCTCGACCAGCGGCGCGGCGCCGGACTTGGCGCCCTCGGCCACGTGCATCTGCAGCGACTCGATCACGTCGTCGGCGCCGAAGCTCTTGCCGTTGTGGAAGGTCACGCCCTGGCGCAGATTGAAGGTCCAGGTCTTGGCATCCGACGAGGCTTCCCAGTCGGTGGCCAGCTCGCCCACGAGGCTGCCGTCGGCGGCGACCTCGGTCAGGCTGTCGAACACGGCGCCCTGCGCGGCCGAGATGATGAAGACGTCCGAATGCGTCCGGCCGTCCCAGCTGTCCGAAGTGTTGGCGCCCGAGAGGCCCACGACCATGCGGCCGCCGCGCTTGGCTTCCTGCGCGCGCAGCGGCAGGCCGGTGGCTGCCAGCACACCGGCGGCGGCGCCGGTCTGCAGAAGGCCGCGTCTGGAAATCGTTCTCATCGTCTTGCACTCCCTGGTTCTTGGTGCGGGGCGCATGGCCCCGCGCAGTCCGTCATGTCGGCGGGCCGGTCAGCCCATCTTGTCCACCGCCGCGTCGCCGATGTTCTCGCGCCCGCGTTCATCGAGCAGGCGGTTGAGCCAGTCGGGGTCCATCTCGGGGACCGAGCTGAGCAGCAGGTCGGTGTAGGGGTGATGCGGGGGGGTGAACATCTCAGTTTTCGGCCCCTGCTCCACGACCTCTCCGTCCTTCATCACCACCACCTCGTCGGCGATGGCGCGCACTGTGGCGAGGTCATGTGTAATGAACATGTATGACAGTTTGCGCTCATCCTGAAGCCGTGCCAACAGCTTGAGGATGCTCTCCGCGACAAGTTGATCGAGCGCCGAGGTGACCTCGTCGCAGATGATGAAGCGCGGTTCGGCGGCCAGCGCGCGGGCGATGCCGATGCGCTGTTTCTGTCCGCCCGAGAGCTCCGAGGGCAGGCGGTCGATGTACTCCGACGCCGGCAGTTCCACCTCGTCGAGCAGCTTCTCGACCTCGCGGCGGCGGGCGCGGCCCTTGATGTCCCGGTAGAACTCGATCGGCCGGCCGAGGATCTGGCCGATGGTCTTGCGCGGGTTCAGCGCGGTGTCGGCCATCTGGTAGATCATCTGCACCTGGCGCAGCTGTTCCTTGCTGCGCTTGCGGTAGTCGAGCGGCAGGTCCCGCCCGTCGAGCCGGATCACGCCGTTCGTCGGCGGCAGGAGGCCCGTGATGCAGCGCGCGGCGGTGGACTTGCCCGAGCCGCTTTCACCAACCACGGCGACGGTGCGGGCCTCGTGGATGTCGAAGCTGACATCGTGCAGCACCTGTGTCTTGCCGTAGGAGGCGTCGATGCCCGAAACCGAGATGACCGGCACCGCGTCGGCGGTCGGCGCGGGCTTGGCCGGACGCTCGAAGCTGCGGACCGCCCAGAGCGACCTGGTGTAGTCCTCCTGCGGGGTGTCGAGCATCTCGCGCGTGGAGGCCTCCTCGACTTCGTCGCCACGGAACAGCACCTTGATGCGGTCGGCCATCTGGGCGACCACCGCGAGATCGTGGGTGATGTAGATCGCCGCGGTGCCGAACTGCTCGACGATGTCGCGGATCGCGGTCAGCACCTCGATCTGGGTGGTCACGTCGAGCGCGGTGGTCGGCTCGTCGAAGATGATGAGGTCGGGACGGCAGGACATGGCCATTGCCGTCATCGCCCGCTGCAACTGGCCGCCCGACACCTGGTGCGGGAAGCGGAAGCCGATCTCCTCGGGGTTCGGGAGGCGAAGCTTGGCGTAAAGCTCCATCGCGTCCGCTTCGCTCTCTTTCCTGGACATGACGTCGTGGCGGACGGGGGCCTCGGTGTGCTGATCGATCAGCTTGTGCGCGGGGTTGAAGCTCGCCGCAGCGGACTGGGCGACGTAGGCGATGCGCTTGCCGAGAAGGCGGCGCTTGACGCTCATCCGGGCGTTCACGAGGTCGATGCCGTCGAACTCGACGGAGCCGTCGGAGATGCGCACGCCGTCGCGGGTGAAGCCCATCGCCGCGAGTCCGATGGTCGACTTGCCCGCGCCGCTTTCGCCGATCAGGCCCAGCACTTCGCCCTTGTGCAGGTCGAGGTCCACGCCGTTGACGATCTGGGTCCATTCCTCGTCGGACCGGCCTTCGAGCGTCAGGTTTCGGATCTTCAGCAGCGGCTCTGCCATGATGTCAGTCCTTCAGCCCCGAAGAGCGGTGCAGCATCCAGTCCACCACGAAGTTCACCGCCACGGTCAGCAGCGCGATCGCCCCGGCCGCCATCAGAGGCAGCGCGGCCGCGAGCGGCGAGAAGGCGGCGAAGTTGATGAACTGCGCGAGGTCGCGGACCATCGTGCCCCAGTCGGCCAGGGGCGGCTGGATGCCCACGCCGAGGAACGACAGCGCCGCGATGGTCAGGAACACGAAGCAGAAGCGCAGCCCGAACTCGGCCAGAAGCGGCGCGGTGGCGTTGGGCAGCACTTCCTTGAAGATCAGGTAGCCCAGACCCTCGCCGCGCAGCTTGGCGGCCTCGATGTAGTCCATCACCACGATGTTCTGGCCCACGGCGCGCGCCAGCCGGAACACGCGGGTAGAGTCGATCACGGCGATGATGAACACCATGTATAGCGTGAGCTGCCATTGCTGGCTTCCGGCCCACGCGCTGGCGATGGTCATCAGCAGGAGCGCGAAGATCAGGGACGGGATCGCCATCAGCACGTCCACGAGCCGCGCGAGGATGTTGTCGAACCAGCCGCCGATGATGGCCGCGAGAAACCCGAGCGACCCGCCGAGGAAGAACGCGATGCAGGTGGTCGCAAAGGCGATGCCCACGGTGTTCTGCGCCCCGTAGATCAGCCGCGAGAGCAGGTCGCGGCCGATCTGGTCGGTGCCCAGCGGATGCGCCGGATCGCCCCCGGTTGCGGGGTTGCCGCCGGGCAGCATGTTCACCGTGCCCACCACCTCTGACTGTCCATAGGGCGCAAGCACCGGCGCGAAGATCGCGAGGATCGCGTAGACGAGGATCGCGAGGATGCCGAAGGACGCCGTCAGCGGCATCTGCCGGAACGCCTTGCGGGTCACGCCGGGGCCGACATGCCGCCCCACGAGGCGGAACAGGAATGCCGCGATCGCCGCCGCGACGAAGAACTGCACCGCCCAGCGGAAGAACACCGCGCCGGGCTGGAACCACAGCCAGAGGCCACCTGCCACGGCCGCGACGGCGACCATGTAGCCGAAGGCCACGGTGAACGGCATGTCGCGGAAATAGGGGCGGTTTTTCGTGACGGCCGTCCCCGCCGCGCGGAACGCCCACGCTGCCGCCAGAAGTCCCGCAAGGATCAGGAATGCCCAGAGCCATCCGCTCATTTCGGGTGCCTCACGCGCGGGTTGGACAGGATCGACAGGATGTCGGCCAAGAGGTTCAGCAGGATGTAGGCGGCCGCGAAGATCAGGCAGCAGGCCTGCACCACGGGGATGTCGCGGATCTTCACGCTGTCCACGAAGAGCTGGCCGATGCCGGGATAGACGAAGACGACCTCCACGACGACGACGCCGGTGATCAGATAGGCGAGGTTCAGCGCCACCACGTTGATGATCGGCGCCAGCGCGTTCGGCAGCGCGTGGCGAACGATCACGTGCATGGGCTTCATGCCCTTGAGGCGGGCCATCTCGATGTAGGGGCTGGCCAACAGGTTGATGATCGCCGCGCGGGTCATCCGCATCATGTGCGCCGTGACCACTAGCGTCAGTGTCAGGGCGGGCAGGAGCGTGCGCTGCAACCGCTCGCCCAGCCCCATGCCGTCATAGATGTTCGACAGCGACGGCAGCCACGGGTTCAGCACCGCGAGAAACAGGATCAGCACGTAGGCGAGGAAGAACTCCGGCGAGCTGATCGAGGTCAGCGCGAAGATATTGGTGCCCTTGTCGAAGGCGGTGTCGCGGTAGAGCGCGGCAAGGATACCGAGCCCGACCGCGAAGGGCACCGCGATCAGCGCGGTGACACCGGCGAGGAACATCGTGTTCTCGAACCGCGGCGCGATCTGCTGCATCACCGTGGTGCCGCGCGCCGCGCCTTCGCCCACGAAGCTCGCGAAGTTGGCCTGCGCGAACGAGGTGCCGAGATCGCCCTGCACCGCGCCTGCAAGCCAGTCGAAGTATCGCAGGACCACCGGCTGATCGAGACCGAGGTCGCGGCGGATCGACTCGACCGCCTCGGGCGTCGCGCCTTGGCCGAGGATCACCTGCGCGAAGTCGCCGGGCAACAGGTTCACCGCCGCGAAGATCACGACGGAAACGACGAAGAGTGTGAGGATCCCGAGCGCGAGCCGTTGCAGGATTATTGTGAGAACGTTGGACACGAACCGGGCTTATTGTGCTTTCGGAGTGGCGCGTAACTTACCCCAATACCGTGCCGTGTAAAGCAGGACGGCGCGTCCCGACATCAAAGCGTCGCTATTGGGCGATTTCGTCCATCGCCCGGACAAGCTCGGCGCTGACGCCCGGCTCGGACAGCGCGTGCCCGGCATTTCGGATCATCCGCAGGTCGCCCGCGGGCCAGGCCTGGGCGAGGTTCCACGCCCGCACCGGGGGGCAGATCATGTCGTAGCGGCCCTGTACGATGACGCCGGGAATGTCGGCGATGCGGTCGGCGTGCTTGAGGATCCAGCCGTCCTGGTCGAGAAAGCCGCGATGGGTGAAGTAGTGGTTCTCGAGCCGTGCGAAGGCGCGCGCGTAGTCGCCCGGCGCCTCGCCGCCCTGACCGCTGGAATGGACCGAGGCAAGCGCGTTTTCCCAAGACGACCACGCGCGGGCGAACTTTGTCTCGATCCGCATGTCGCCCGAGAACAGCCGCCGGTGATAGGCCGCGATGAAGTCGTCGCGCTCGTCCTCGGGCACGAGGTCGGTGAACCGCGCCCAGGTCTCGGGCCAGAACATCCCCGCGCCGCCGCCGTAGAACCAGTCGAGCTCGGCCTGCGTCATCAGGAACACGCCGCGCAGGACGAGGTGGGTCACCGCCTCGGGATGGCTGATCGCGTAGATCAGCGCCAGCGTCGCACCCCAGGAGCCGCCGAAGACGATCGACGGGCCGAGGCCCAGTTCGGCGCGGATGCGCTCGATGTCGTCGACGAGATGCCAGGTGGTGTTGTGCTCGACGCTTGCATGAGGACGCGAGCGCCCGCAGCCGCGCTGATCGAACAGGATCACGCGATATACCTTGGGATCGAAATAGCGGCGCATGGCCGGCGAGCAGCCGCCGCCCGGACCGCCGTGCAGCACGATGACCGGACGCCCCCGTGGATTGCCGCATTGTTCGACATAGATCGTGTGGCCGTCGCCCACGTCCAGCATCCGCTGGTCGAACGGGTCGACGGGAGGGTAGAGGTATTGCACAGCGCGCTTTTGACCGAGGTCTCTGTCCATGCCCAAGCTATATGAGAAACCCGGCCCGAATGACCATGAGAAAGTCCGCGAGATGATGTCACGCTCTGTCGATCCAGCCGAGGTCGCGAAGTTCGATGCCATGGCCGCCGAATGGTGGGATCCGAACGGTCCGGGGCGGCCTCTTCACATGATGAACCCGTGCCGTCTGGACTACATCGTGGCGCAGGCGGCGGGCGAATTCGGCCGCGACCTGTCGCAGGCCGCGCCGCTTTCGGGGCTGCGGGCGATCGACGTGGGCTGCGGCGGCGGGCTTCTGTGCGAACCGCTTGCGCGGCTCGGGGCCGAGGTCACAGGCGTCGATGCCGCCGAGGCCAATGTCCGCGCGGCGGCAGCCCATGCCGAAGCCGGCGGGCTCGGGATCGATTACCGCGCGACCACGGCCGAGGCGTTGGCCGAGGGCGGGGCGCAGGCCGAGATCGTTCTTGCGATGGAGATCGTGGAGCACGTGGCGGACCCGGCGGAGTTCCTCGCCTCGGTCGCATCTCTGGTCGCTCCGGGCGGTCTGCTGATCGTGTCCACCCTCAACCGAACGGCGCGGGCCTTCGGAGCCGCCGTCGTCGGCGCGGAATGGATCATGCGCTGGCTGCCGCGCGGCACGCACGACTGGTCGCGCTTCATCGCGCCGGACACGCTCGAGGACATGATCCGCGCGGGCGGACTGGAACCCGTGGATCGCAAGGGCATGGTGCCCGACCTCGCGCGCGGTGGCTTCCGGTTGTCGGATCGCGACCTCGCGGTGAACTACGTGGTCACGTCGCGCCGCGAGGATGGCTGAGCGTCCGTGCGCTCCAGTCCCTGACGCAGGGCGCGCAGTACCGGCAGTGTGGCACGGACACGGGCCGGGTCCAGCGGGCCGGCCGCCTCCGCGAGGAACGGCGCGATGGCGGCGAACGCCGCGTCACGAGCACGCCTGCCGGCAGGGCTGATTGACACCCGCTTCTTGCGCGCATCGTCCCAGTCGGGGCGGATGTGCACGTAACCGGCAAGATCCAGACGCGTGAGCGTGTTGGTCATCGCACCGCGGGTCAGGTGGAAGGCGCGCGCCAGCTCCGCCGGTGTCCGCTCCGCGTCCGCGCGGGCGAGGTGGTTCAGCACCGAGACGTGGCTGAGTTCCATCCCGGCGGGCAGCACCCGCGCGATGCGCGAGCGCAGCAGCTGGTCCGTGGCGAGGATTTCGCTGACCAGCGACACCGCGAGGAGATCGCCCCGCTCGTCAGTCATGCCGCCCCCGGTCCCGCGCGGCCCGGCGCATCCGCTCAGGCCGCCAGCAGCGGGTCGAGCTTGCCGGCGCGTTCGAGCGTGTAAAGCTCGTCGCAGCCGCCCACGTGGGTGTCTCCCACGAAGATCTGCGGGACGGTGCGCGCCCCCTTGGCGCGGTCGATCATCTCGGGCTTGCGCTCGGGGTCGGCCCAGACGTCGATCTCGGTGAAGGTGATGCCCTTCTGGGTCAGCAGTCGCTTGGCGGCGTGGCAGAAGCCGCACATCGGGGAGGTGTAGATTTCCACGCTTTGCATGGTGGGTCCTTTCGTCGCGGGTTTCCCCGGATCTAGGGCTCTTTGGCGACGCGTGCCAGCGCAGCGATGCAGACCTCGGTTGCGCCAGCATCATGCGCCGCCTCCGTGGCGGCGGCGAAGGTCGCGCCCGAGGTCATCACGTCGTCCACCAGAAGCACCGGGCGCCCGGCCAGCAGGGTGCCGCGCGGCCCGGCCGTGATCGCCCCCGCGAGTGTCGCGAAACGATCCTCCCGGCCGAGCCCGTCGAGCACGGGGGTCGCCACGGGCCGTGCCAGCGCATCGGACACCACGGTGCGGGCGAGGCGTCTGGCCAGCGCCGCCGCCAGCAGCGCCGACTGGTTGTAGCGCCGCCACAATAGCCGCCAGCGGTTCAGCGGCACCGGAACGACCACCGTGTCGGGCCGGATGAGCGGCGTCACCGCCCGGGCAAGCCAGCCAGCCGCGGGGACCGCGATATCGTGCCGGTCGCCGTGTTTCAGGCCCAGCACCAGGCGCCGTCCCGTCGCGCGGTAGAGCAGCGCGGCGCGCCCCGCCCGCCACGGGCGCGGCGCCACGAGGCAGTCGTCGCACAGGACGCCGTGGCCGTCCGCCTCGCCGGGCAGGGGGGTGCCGCAGGTGTCGCACACCAGTCCCGAGATGAACGACGTATCGCGCCAGCACGGCCCGCAGAGGCCGAAATCGCTGTCGACGAGCCCGCCGCAGCCAAGGCACCGGGGCGGGTAGATCAGCCGTATCGCGGTTTGCAAGGCCGCCGCGCGCATCCTATTTCCCAACCATGACGGACACTCCGACCCTGACAGACCGAGACGCGTTGACCCGCTTCCGCGCCCGGGCCCGCGCCACCACTGACGGCCCCGCGCTGTTCCTGCACGAGATCGCCGCCGACGATCTCCAGGATCGCCTTGCGCTGGTTAAGAGGTCGTTTACCGCGCCCGCCGTGGTGACGCCGTTCCCCGAAGTGTGGGCCGAACGGCTGCCCGGCGCGACGGTCGTGCCCGACGACGAGGTGCTCGCGCTCACGCCCGGGGCGCACGACCTCGTGCTGCACTCGCTCGCGCTGCACTGGGCCGACGATCCGGTAGGCCAGATCATCCAGGCGCGGCGCGCGCTGAAGAACGACGGGCTGTTCATGGCCACCGCGTTCGGGGGGCGCACCCTGTCCGAGTTGCGCGCGGTTCTGGGCGAGGCCGAGATCGAGGTGACAGGCGGGCTTTCGCCGCGCGTCGCGCCGATGGCCGACATCCGCGACCTCGGCGCGTTGCTGCAGCGTGGCGGCATGACGCTCCCGGTGGCCGACAGCTTCGCGATGACCGTGCGCTATCGCACGGCTCTCCACCTCATGCGCGACCTGCGCGCCATGGGGGAGACCAACGCGCTGGCGCAGCGACACCGTCACCCGACGCGCCCTGCGGTGATCCGCCGCGCCGCCGAGCTCTACGCCGCGCATTATGCCGACGACGAAGGCTACGTGCCCGCGACTTTCGAATTCGTGGCGCTGACAGGATGGTCGCCCGACGCCAGTCAGCCGCAGCCGCTGCGGCCGGGCTCGGCCCAGGCGCGGCTGGCCGACGCGCTCGGCGCCGACGAGACGCCACTCAAAGATTGAACCGGACTGCCGGTCCGATACGTATCAGACCGGGAGCAACAGGACAGGACACGACGATGCTCGACGCTACCAAGGCCGCGACCAGGCCGGACCACGCCCCGGCGGACCATCCCAAGATCGCCGCCGAAAAGGTGGGCATCCTGCTCGCGAACCTCGGGACGCCGGACAATTACGACTACTGGTCGATGCGGCGCTATCTCAACGAGTTCCTCTCGGACCGCCGTGTGATCGACTACTCGCCGTGGCTGTGGCAGCCGCTTCTGCAGCTTGTGATCCTGTCCAAGCGCCCGTTCTCGAGCGGCGAGGCCTACAAGTCGATCTGGAACGAGGACAAGGGCGAGAGCCCTCTGATGACGATCACCAAGGACCAGACCGCCAAGGTCGCCGCCGCCATGAAAGAGCGGCACGGCGACAGGGTCGAGGTCGATTTCTGCATGCGTTACGGCAACCCGTCGACCAAGTCCAAGGTTCGCAAGCTGGTCGAGGCCGGCTGCCGCAAGATCCTGTTCTTCCCGCTTTACCCGCACTACGCGGGCGCCACCTCGGCCACGGCGAACGACGCGTTCTTTCGTGCGCTGATGTCCGAGACGTGGCAGCCCACCGCGCGCACCGTGGACCCCTATTTCGAACATCCGCTCTACATCGAGGCGCTCGCGCAGTCGATCGAGCGGGCCTACGCCAAGATGGAGACGCGGCCCGACATCCTCGTCTGCTCCTATCACGGCGTGCCCAAGCGCTACCTGCTGGAGGGCGATCCCTATCATTGCCAGTGCCAGAAGACGACGCGCCTGCTGAAGGAGCGGCTCGGCTGGGACGATACCGAGATCACCACCACCTTCCAGTCGCGCTTCGGCCCCGAGGAATGGCTCAAGCCCTACACCGTCGAGGAGGTCGCCCGGCTCGCCGAGGAAGACGGCAAGAAGAACATCGCCGTTTGCGCGCCGGCCTTCTCGGCTGACTGCATCGAGACGCTCGAAGAGATCAACGAGGAGATCAAGGAGAGCTTCGAGCACGCGGGCGGAGAGCACTTCACGTACATTCCCTGCCTCAACGACGATGACGCCCATATCGAGGCGCTGACCGCCGTCATCGAGGAGAATCTCGAGGGGTGGGTCGAGCGGAGCTGATCGCGGCGGATTCGCCACGTTCGCCGCGCCTTCGCCTCCGATCCGTCACCAAATGGGGCGGGCGTCCGTCCACCGTGTCACTCTGGGCAACAGCCGGGCGCGGTGGGGTCATGGGACTTTCACCTTTCCGGCGTTCAGATCACGCTTCGACGGATCGCGGCGGAAAGGGTTCTCCATGGCCCGACGGACGACAGAACAGAGGGACGGATTGCTGACGGCGCTCGGGCGGCGGATCGCCCGTCTGCTCATGCGCGGCGACGCGCGCGGGGGCACCAACGTGCCCTCGGACCTTGCGAAGCTACGCGACACGCTGCGCCCCGGCGACGTGCTGCTGGTGGACGGGCAATCCCTTGTCGGTCAGTCGGTCAAGTACCTCACCCAGTCCACCTGGTCGCATTCGGCGCTGTATGTCGGCGATGCGGGTGCGCTCGGTGCCACGGGCGCGGACGGCCTGGAACTGGTCGAGGTCAACCTTGGCGAAGGCTGCGTCGCCGCGCCCTTGTCGAAATACGCAAGCTACAACACCCGGGTCTGCCGGCCCGTGGGCCTCACCGAGGCCGAGCGGCGGGACGTGGCGCGGTTCATGGTCGAGCGGATCGGCACTGCCTATGACCTGCGCAACATCTTCGACCTCGCGCGCTTTTTCCTGCCGCGGCCGCCGGTGCCGCGGCGCTGGCGGCGACGGATGCTGGCGCTGGGTTCGGGCGATCCCACGCGGGCGATCTGTTCCTCGCTGATCGCACAGGCCTTCGCAGCGGTCGGTTACCCGATCCTTCCGAGGGTGCAGGAAGTGCGGCTGCGGACCCGCGATATCGGCACTCGGCGCGAAATCCTGCACATCCGGCATCATTCGCTCTACGCGCCGCGGGACTTCGACCTGTCGCCCTATTTCGAGATCGTGAAGCCTCACCTGGCCCAGGGGTTCGACCCGCACGCACTGGTCTGGGCGCATCACGTCCCGGACGAGGTCGGCGGGGCCGAGGCGCTTCAACTCGCCGCGGAGTAGGACGCCGGAACGAGAAAAGGCGGCGCCGAAGCACCGCCTTTCCTCATGTCGATACCGGATCCGATCAGTCGGATGCGACGGCGGCTGCAACCAGTGCGAGCAGGATCAGCGGCACGATGATGCCGGCCGACGAGGACTGCTGGTTGGTTTCTTCCACGACGACGACGGGCTCCATGACCACGTCGTTCTTCGCGTAGGAGCCGGCCATCGCCGACGAGCCGGCTGCTGCGAACGCAACGGCGAGTGCGAGTTTCTTCATGATTATCCTCCAGATAATTGCCCGCCACGACCACGAGAGGTCGTGAATGGCGGACACCCAAGACTTACCTCGTGAGTCGTTCTAAGCAGCAAAGTCTCGTCAATTCAATTTGCTCCGGAGGCGGTGGCCCGCCGAGCGGGCCGGCTGTCGTCAAATAAGCAACACTTGCGTGCCGACATTGGCCATTCCGTACAGCTCTTCAATGTGGTGGTTGTAGAGGCCGATGCAGCCGTTCGAGGACCGACGACCGATCTTGCGCGTGTCGTGGGTGCCGTGGATGCGGTAGTACTGCCAGCTCAGGTGCAGCGCGCGGGTGCCAAGCGGGTTGTCCGGGCCCGGGGGCACGTAGTCGGGCCACTCGGGGTTACGCTGCTTCATCGACGGCGTCGGACGCCAGTCGGGGGCCGGATCCTTCAGGGTCACCGAGGTGCGGCCGCGACGGGTCAGGTCCTCGGTCAGCGGCACCGAAGTCGGGTACAGCTTGTAGACCGTGCCGGCCTCGTTCCAGTAGTGCAGCGCCCGCGAGCGGATGTCGACGAGGATCGCACCGTTGTTCAGGTTCGAGAAGTAGGGCTGCCAGTCCAGCGTGCGGAAGCTCGACACGTTCCGGCGGACGACCGTGGACAGGTCGCGCTCCATCTCGGTCGTGTTTGCCCCGGTCTGCGCGAGCGCGGGGGCGGCGATCAGGGAGGCGGCACCGGCAACGAAGCCGCGACGTCCCATTGTGAAGGAGCTTTTCTTGCTCATAACAACATCTCCAGTAGGTCAGCGCGGATCGAGGCACGCGAGCACCCCGGTCACTCACCGCATTATGGCGCGCAGGACGCATCCGCAAATCAAAGCGGCGTTAACAGCATTTTCACGCCGAAGTGCGTTTGCCCGGCAACCAATACCCCGATATGGCGTTAAATACCAATCCGACAACGGGGGACAGGTTTATGACTCGCTTTCTTTCGCTCGCCTCGGCGGCGGCGCTCACTCTTGCGGCGTGCGCCCCGACGCCGGGCGCCATCGGGCCGGACGGGCAGCCGATCCAACGCGCCTACAACATCTCGAACTCCGAAGATTCGCGGATTTCGTACCGGATGCTCGACTCGGTGAACGCGCTGCGGTCGAACCAGGGCGTGCCGACGCTGCAGCTCAACTCGCAACTGCGCGCCGCTGCCGCGACCCACGCGCGCGACATGTCCGTGCAGAACCGGCCGTGGCACTTCGGCTCGGACGGCTCCTCGCCTGTGGACCGCGTCCGCCGCGCCGGCTACTCCGGCGAACTCGTGGGCGAGGCGATCTCGGAGACCTTCGAGACCGAGCTCGAGACGCTGGCGGCGTGGATGGACGATCCGGCGACCCGCGACGTGATCCTGAACCCCGAGGCGCGCGAGATGGGTTTTGCCTGGTTCCAGGAGCCCGGTGGCAAGATCTGGTGGACTCTGGTGACCGGCACTCCCGGCGGCACCGGGGTCTGATCCCGCCGCATCAAGCTGCCACGCGATCGAACGGGCGCCCCGGTCATCCGGGCGCCCGTTTTCGTTCAGTTGACCAGCATCGGACGCATTGCGCTCTTGCGGGATGGCTTGATGTAGATCGGCGTGCCGTTCTCCACCATCGCGTAGATCCGCTCGATCTGCTTGTCGGTCACCGCGATGCAGCCCCAGGTCCAGTCCTTGCTGCCGTCGATGCGCGAGCCCTTGGGGGGGCCGCCGTGCACGAAGATGTCGCCACCGGGATCACGGCCGAGCGCCAGGGCGTTCGCGATGTCGCGCTCGTTGGGATAGTTGATCCCGATCGACAGATGGAACTTCGAGTTCGGATTGCGCTTGTCGATGAGGTAGTGCCCCTCGGGCGTGCGCCCGTCGCCTTCGCGCTGCTTGTGCCCGTCAGGCTGGAAGCCAAGCTGCACCGGGTAGTGCTTGAGCACGCGCTTGTTGTGCATCAGGTACATACGCCGCGCATCCTTGTCGACGATGACCTGCGTGACCTCCGGCCCGTTGTAGGACTTGAACTTGCTTCCGCCCCCGCACGCCGACACCAGCGTGACGGCGAGAAGCACCATCAGAATCTTGGTGAGTTTCATATTTTCTGCCCGCTCGTTTTGGACGGAAATTACCCGAATCTGGTCCCTTAGCAAAGTGGCCAATCGCTCTTAACGCGGGTTTAAGATGGGCGCGTCACAGTGTGGCTACGCCCGCGAAAGGGCCGCGGCGATCTCGACATGTGTGGACCAGCGGAACTGGTCCACGACCTGCACCCAGTCGATTCGGAAACCGGCGCGCACCAGTGCGGCGCAGTCGCGTGCGAAGGTCTGCGGATTGCACGAGACATGGGCCACGCGTGCCACGTCCGAGGCCGCGATCTGGGCCATCTGCGCGGCGGCGCCGGCGCGTGGCGGGTCGATCGCCACGGCGTCGAAGCCACTCAGTTCCTCGGCTGTCAGCGAATCGCGGAACAGGTCGCGGGCCGCCGTCGAGACATGGCGCAGGCCCGTGCCGTGCCGCCAGCCGCGGTCGAGCGCGGCGCACATCTCGCGCGATCCCTCGACCGCCAGCACCTCGGCACGGGCGGCCAGCGGCAGAGCGAACGTGCCGCACCCGGCGAAGAGGTCCGCCACCCGCCGCGCGCCGTCCGTGGCCTCGAGAACCGCGTCCTGCAGCGCCGCCTCGCCCTGCGGCGTGGCCTGCAGGAAGGCGCCGGGTGGGGGCACCACGTCGGCTGTGCCCAGACGGTGACGCGGCGGCCGGCGTTCCAGCGTTTCGTCCACGCCCCAGCTCAGCCGGGCGAGGTCGTGGTGCCGCGCAAGGTCGGCCAGCGTCGTGCGCAGTGCGGCGTCGGCGGGCTTGCCGCCGGTCACCGATACGTCGAGCCCGGTGTCGCTGCGTGTCACCGAGACCGACAGCTCGCCCTTGCGGCTGCCACCTGCGACGGCCAGCGCTTCGGCGAGGGGCAGGGCGGCCAGAAGATCGGGATGCACCACGAGGCACCCGGGCACCGCGACCACGGTATCGGACTTCTTCTGGTGAAAGCCCGCGAGCGCTCCGGACTTGGTCCGCCGGGCCGAAAACGTTGCACGCCGCCGGCTGCGAGCGGGTGAGGTGGCCACAGGGCGCATCGGTGTCTCTAGGTCGTGCGCCGCCAGAGCTGCGACCACCACGTCGCGCTTCCATTCGGCCACGAAATCCTCGGCCGCATGCTGAAGCTGACAACCCCCGCAGGCCTTGGCATGGGGGCAGGGCGGACGCACGCGCACGGGCGCCGGCGTCACGATCCGCAGATCGGTCAGGACGTCGCTCCGGGGGCTGCCCGTCACTTCCTCGCCCGGCAGCGCGCCGGGGGCGAAGAGCGGCCCGTTTCCGGTGTCGGCGACGATGCCGTCGCCCAGGTGGCCGAGCCTGTCGATGGTGTAGGTGGTGCTCATGGCGCCGCACATGCCGCGAAACCGCGCCCGCGTCGAGTCGCCGCTCAGGCCGGGATTGTCCGGGCGCCGGGCGCGGCGCGCCGCGGTGCCTGCCCGTCAAGGAAGCGTCGCACCGCCCCGGGGCTGCGGAGAATGACGATCTCGGTCTCCGGTGTCGCCGCGGCGATCAGGGCGCCAAGCCGCGCCCGCGTCTCTTGCCGGGATGCCCAGACCCAGCGCCAGAAATCCATGCTGACATGCTCGGGGCAGCCATCGGCGAGGTCAGGGCGCACCTGTCCATAGCTCGTCGCCGTGCGCCGCAACACCCGCCAGAAGCGCAGTACCACCGGAATATCGAGAAGGATGACGGTGTCGGCGCGCGCGATCCGCGTGCAGGCGGTTGAAAAGTAGTTGCCGTCGATGATCCAGCGGGGTCCTTGCGCGGCCTCGAGCATCATGCGCTCGCGCTCCGGGCGGTCGCGCGGCACCCAGCCGGGCGCCCAGTAGAAGCGATCGAGATGAATCGCCGGAAGACCGGTTCGGTCGGACAGCGCCCGGGCCAGCCGCGACTTGCCCGATCCGGACTGCCCGAGGATCATCACACGCTTCACTCGGCGGCCTCCCGCGTGGTCCTGAAGCCCCCAGATTGCCGGTGCCAGTAGCGGGCGTAAAGCCCGCCGCGGGCCAGAAGTGCGTCGTGCGTGCCGACCTCGGCAATACGTCCCTGATCCAGAACGACGATTCGATCCATGTGCGCGATGGTCGACAGGCGGTGCGCGATCGCCAGCACCGTCTTTCCCTCCATCACACGGTCGAGCGCGTCCTGAATCTGCGCCTCGACCTCCGAATCGAGGGCCGAGGTGGCCTCGTCGAGGATCAGGATCGGCGCGTCCTTGAGGATGGCTCGGGCCAGCGCGATGCGCTGGCGCTGGCCGCCCGAGAGCTTCACGCCCCGCTCACCCAGATGCGCGTCGTAGCCGGACCGCCCCTCGTGGTCGTTCATCGACTCGATGAAATCGTGCGCCTCTGCCTTGCGCGCGGCGGCGACCACCTGGTCGAAGGTGGCGTCCGGGCTGCCATAGCGGATGTTCTCGAAGGCCGAGCGATTGAACATGGCCGTCTCCTGCGTGACCATGCCGATCTGCCGGCGCAGGCTTTCCTGCGTGACGTCCGAGATGTCCTGCCCGTCGATGGCGATGCGGCCGATCTCGGTGTCGTAGATCCGCAACATCAGCGCGACGAGCGTCGACTTTCCCGCGCCCGACGCGCCGACCACGGCGAGCTTCTCGCCCGGAGCGATGGTCAGCGAGATGTCCTCGAGCCCGCCGACCTCGTGGCCGTACCGGAAGGTCAGATCCGCGATCTCGACCTTTCCGTCCGTGACCTGCAACTCGGTCGCGTCGGGCCTGTCGGTCAGGGTGTAGGACGGCGTGAGCGTGCGCATCCCGTCCTCGGTCTCGCCCACGTTGGCATAGAGCGCCATGAGCGTGTGGCTGACCCAGCCGGTCATCTGCGCGAGGCGCAGGGCCACCGCGCCGGTCGCGGTGATGTCGCCCGCGGTGACCGACCCGCGCGACCAGAAGAACAGCGCGCCGCCGACCATCAGCACCGGCAGCAGGCCCGCGAGCGTCACCAGCCAGAAGCGGAACGCCACCGCGACGCGCCCATAGTCGAGCGTGCGGTCGCGAAAGGTGTCCATGGCGCGCAGGGCGTTGCGATCCTCGTGATCGGCGTGCGCGAAAAGCTTCACGGTCTTGATGTTGGTGACCGTGTCCACGATCTGACCCGACACCGAGGCGCGCGCCCCGGCCCGGGCCTTGGACGTGGACCGCACCCGCGGCATGTAGTGGCGGATCATCACGACGTACACGCCGAGCCAGACGACCAGCCCCAGCGCGATGGTGGTGTCGATGGTGCCGATCAGCAGGATCGCCCCGATCACCGAGGCCAGCGCCACCAGAACGGTGTGGATGATCTCGACGACCACGTCGGTAAGGGCGCGGGCGGTCTGCATTTCCTTCTGCGCAATGCGGCCCGCGAAATCGTTGTCGAAGAACGTGACGGCCTGACCGATCGTGTAGCGGTGGATGCGCGACAGCACGAGGTTGAAGACGTTCGGCTGGACCACGATCGTCTGGAAGTAGGTGCTGGCCGCGAAGGCTGCCGGCCGCAAAAGCATGAAGAAGGCGGCCGCCGCGATCAGCGTCACCGTGCCGTCGTCGAAGACAGACCCGGCGCCCGACGCCAGCGCCAAATCGACGACCTTGCCCAGAACCAGCGCGGCGGCGACCTCGACCACGCCGACGGCGATGGCAAAGACCGAGCCCGCGATCAGCACGCCCCAGGCCCCCGACAGTGCCCAGCGGAAGAAGGCCAGCAGCGTCTTGGGCGGGGCGCCCTCGGCAGGGGCGAACGGGGCGATCCAGTCGGCGGGGCGGTTCATCTCGGGCGTCTCCTCGGGTGACGGGCGCGGCGGCTGCGGCCCCCGCGCGGGGCCGTGGCGATGCGCGGTCCGGAGGTGCTGCCCGGACATGTCGGTCGCGACGCGAAAGGGGGGTGTCCGCGCCGTCCGGGATCAACCTAGACCTCGCCCGCCGGGGCGCAATGCGCGAAAGCGCACGGGGGGCCGTGCGTGGCGGCCGGTCGCGCGTGCGCTACTCGGCCGCTTCTTCCTCGTCCAGAGCGAGGAAGCCGCCCGATTGCCGCGCCCAGAACCCGGCATAGAGTCCGCCCCGGTCGAGCAACTCGGCATGAGTGCCGGCTTCGACGATGCGGCCCTCGTCCAGCACGAGGATGCGGTCGAGATGGGCGATAGTGGAGAGCCTGTGCGCGATGGCGATGACGGACTTGCCCTCCATCATGCCATAGAGCGTGTCCTGAATCGCTGCCTCCACCTCGCTGTCGAGGGCGCTCGTCGCCTCGTCCAGAACGAGGATCGGGGCGTCCTTCAGGATCACACGCGCCAGCGCGATCCGCTGCCGCTGTCCACCCGAAAGCTTTACGCCGCGCTCTCCGACGCGCGCATCGTAGCCTTGCCGTCCCTCGGAATCCTGCAGCCCAAGGATGAAGTCATGCGCCTGCGCGCGCTTCGCCGCCTCGATCATCGCGTCGTCACTCGCGTCGGGGCGTCCATAGAGTATGTTCTCGCGCACCGAGCGGTGCAGCAGCGCGGAGTCCTGCTGCACCATGCCGATGGCGCGGCGCAGGCTTTCCTGCGTCACGCCCGAAACGTCCTGCCCATCGATGCAGATCGCGCCGGATTCCGCGTCGTAGAACCGCAGGAGCAGCTTCACCAGCGTGGACTTGCCGGCGCCCGAGCGGCCCACGAGGCCGATCTTCTCGCCCGGCGCCACGTTCAGCGAGATCGCGTCGAGGCCACCGCGGCCTTTGCCGTAATGATGCGACAGGCGGTCGATCTCGATCCGGCCCTCGGTCAGGGCCAGTGGCTTCGCGTCGGGCGCGTCGGTCAGTGCGATCGGCTGGGCGATGGTCTCCATGCCCTCGGCGACGATGCCGAGCTGCTGGAAGAAGCTGGTCAGCGCCCACATGATCCATCCGGTCATCGCATTCAGCCGCAGGGTCAGCGCGGTGGCGGCGGCGACGGCACCCACCGAGGCCAGGCCGAGGCCCCAGAACCACAGCGCGATGCCGACCACCGACACGATCAGGAGGCCGTTCAGCGCGGTCAGGGCAACGTCCATGATCGTGTAGATCCGCATCTCGGCGGCGAAGGTCCTGCGCGCCTGTTCGATCGCTTCGCGCCCGTATTCGACCTCGCGGTCGTGGTGCGCGAACATCTTGACCGAGTGGATGTTGGTGTAGCTGTCCACCACCCGTCCGGTGACGAAGCTGCGCGCGTCCGACGCGGCTTTGGATGCCGGCTGCACGCGCTTGACGGTCCATCGCATGAGCAGAAGCCACAGCCCGAACCACACCACCAGCGGCACTGTCATCCAAGGGTCCGACCGGCCCAGAAGGAAGAACGCGCCGACGATGTACGCCAGCGAGTAGGTCAGCGCGTCGAAGATCTGGAAGACCGCCTCGCCCGCCGCGGGGGGCGTTTGCATGATGCGGTTGGCGATGCGCCCGGCGAAGTCGTCTTCGAACCAGCCAACGGACTGGCGCAGCACGTGACGGTGCGCGCGCCAGCGGAAGAGCGTGCCGTAGTTCGGCATGATCGCGTTGTTGAGGATCAGCACGTCGAGCGCCTGCAGCGCCGGACGGATCAGCAGCACGAAGACGCCGAGCGCGATGAGCGTCCAGCCGTGGTCGCGCCAGACCTCCTCGGGCGAGGCGGCGAGGATGTCGACCACCCAGCCCATCGCCCAGATCAGCAGCAGCTCGACCGCGGCGACCACCACGGACAACAGGCCCGCGACCGCGAAGATACCGCGGAACGGACGGGAATAGTCCAGCATGAAGGGCAGGAGCCGCCGCGGCGGCGCGTCCTGCTGGGGGTGCGCGACATAGGGGTCCACGAGACCTTCGAAAAAGCGGAAGAGGCGCACCGGAAGGCTCCTTGCGGGACGGGGCGTGCAATGACGTGTGTGTCGGAACGGTCCGGGCAGGGCGTGGCGGTCCGGCCCGGTCGACGCGCAAGGTAGACCCGCCCCGCCCGCGAGGCAAACCGCAAGCGGAGGTCCGGCGTCAGAGCGCGAGGAGCGCCGCCCGGTCCAGGGTGAAACGCGATGCGATCCATGCCTCTTCGAGCGTGGAGAGCCGCCGGCCCAATGCGGCGCCCTCGTAGTCCGGCATCAGATCGCGTGGACGGACCGGAAACTCCGCCCTGGCGCCTTCGTCGGCGGCGGCGAGATCCGCCGGATCCAGCGGCGCGCCCATGAGCGCGGCGCGGACGAGCAGCGCATCGCGTGCGGTCTCGGCCCCCAGCCGGTATCCCAGCGCATGGGCGGGCTCACCCTCCCGCGCGCCGGTGTCGATTGCGGCAAGCCGGCGCGCCTGGGTCTTCGACAGCCTGAGCATCGCGGGATCGACCTGCCCGACCGCCGCGAGGCGGCGCATCGGGGCGGGCGGGACTCCGGCCTCCGCTTCCATGTGCACGAGCGGGGCGAGAGGCGTGGCGTCTGCACCGGGCAAAACGGCGCCGAGCGCGCCTGACGCAGCCATGGCCGCCACGGCGGGGGCCGGGTCGGGGGCGGCCATCAGCTTGACGATCTCCGCGCCGACCCTTTCCCGCGAGAGCCTGGAGAGCCCCTCGAGGTTCGCGGCGATGGCGGCCAACGCCTCGGGGTCGATGCCGCCCGCGGGGTCGGCATACCACGCCGAGAACCGGAAGAAGCGCAGGATCCGAAGGTAGTCCTCCCGGATACGGCGGCCGGGATCCTCGATGAAGCGCAGGCGCCGCGCGTGCAGGTCCGGCAGCCCGCCCAGCGGGTCCACAACCTCTCCGCGCCGGTCGCAGTAAAGCGCGTTCATGGTGAAGTCGCGACGGCGCGCATCTTCGGTTGCGTCGTCCGAGAAGCGCACGACGGCGTGGCGCCCGTCGGTCTCGACGTCGGCGCGAAATGTCGTGACCTCGTGGCCGGTGTGGTCGGCCACCACGGTGACGGTGCCGTGGTCGATCCCGGTGGGGATGGCCTTAAGGCCCGCGGCTTCGGCAAGGTCCATCACCCGTTCGGGGCGGGCGTCGGTGGCGATGTCCACGTCGGTCACCGGCGCGCCGAGCAGCGCGTTGCGCACGCAGCCGCCCACGGCCAACGCCTGATGCCCGCCGTCCTCCAGCATGGCCATCACGGTCTGCGGGCCGGGTGCGGTCAGCCAGTCCGCCGCGGTCAGTCGCACGCGGCCATCCGATCTGCCAGACCGCGAAGCACGCGCGCGGTGGCGCCCCAGATGTAGTAGGGGCCGAACGGCACCGTGTAGTAATGCCGCCGCTGCCCCCGCCAGCGCCTGTACTGAACCGAGAACCGCTTCGGGTCGCAGACATGGTCCAGCGGCACGGTGAACACCTCGTCGACCTCACCCGCCTCGGGGACCGGGTCGAAGGCGCCGTCGATCCAGCCCACGGCCGGTGACATCTCGAAGCCGGTGACGGTCTCGTGCGGCGGCAGGTGGCCGAGGATCTCGACGCGGGTGCGGGGCAGGCCGATCTCTTCCTCCGCTTCCCGCAGCGCGGCGTCGGTGGCGTCCGCGTCCTCGGGTTCCTGCTTGCCCCCCGGAAAGGCGATCTGCCCGGGATGATGGGTAAGGCGCGAAGACCGCTTCGTCAGGATCAGGCGCGGGCCGTCATGACCGGCGAGAATGGGCACGAGGACACCTGCGGGGCGCAGCACGCGGCCGCCCGGCGGGGGCGCGACGGACGGTGTGAGGTCGAAATCGGTAGACCTCTCCGCGGGGTGGACCAGCGCCCGCGTCAGCCGCGCGCGCTGGTCCGAGATCGTGGCTGGGGCCGTGTCAGGCGTCGCCATGCCCCTTCGCCTCCGTTTCGGCCTCGAAGCCGAGCGTTTTCGGATCGAGCACGTAATGCGCGCCGCAGAACTGGCAATCCGCCGTCACGAGCCCGTCGTCGGTCGTCATCTTCTCGATATCCTTGGCCGAGTAGATCGACAGCGACTGGCGCACCCGGCCCTCCGAGCAGGTGCAGCCGAAGCGGACCGGCTGCGAGTCGAAGACGCGGGGCCGCTCCTCGTGGAACAGTCGGACCAGCAGGTCGGTCGGCGGCAGGCTCGGGCCGATGAGCTCCATCTCCTCGACGGTGTCGAGGTGGAGGTTGGCGCGGTTCCAGTCCTCGCCTTCCTCGTCGTCGAGAATATCGGTCGCCTCCAGCAGGCCGCCCTCGCCCGAGCCGCCCTCCTGCACGTGAGGCGAAGCCTTGGGCATGTGCTGCAACATCATCCCGCCGGCGCGCCAGTGCTCGGTGCCGCCGGCCTCGGTCGAGCGGCCGAACTTGAGCTCGAACCGCGTCGGCAGCTGTTCGGACTGGGCAAAATAGGTCTGCGCGGCATCCGACAGCGTCTCGTGCACGAGAGGGCTGATGCCCTGGTAGGGCGTGGTGCCCTTGCCCTGGTCGATCAGCACGGCGAAATAGCCTTCGCCGACGTTGTCCATCGGCCGCTGCACCACCCGGTCGCGGTCGAAGCTCGCGTAGGCCCGGATGCGCGCGGGCTCGCCCTCGGCCTCGGGGGCATAGAAGTCGGTGGCGATCATCCGGACCGGGCCCTTCGACTGCACTTGGAGCGACAGCTTCCAGCGCAGCTTCATGGTCTGGCCGATCAGCGCGGTGAGCAGCGCCATCTCGGCCACGAGGGCCTCGACCGGGGCGGGATAGTCGTGTTGTTTCAGTATGCCGTCCAGGACGCCGTCGAGCCGCGCCACCCGGCCGCGGATGTCCGAGCGGTCGAGCTGAAAGGGCAGGACGGTGTCGTCCCAGGCGAGCTTGGTGCCGAGAGTCATGGGGTTTCCTTCGGGGCCGGCGGTTGGCATATCGCTGCCATATATGCAGAACAGGCAGGCGTCCAAGGGGGCCGTTTCCCGATGATCCGACGTTTCGGACCGCCGCCCGAGGCCGGGCGCCACTACACGTTGCGCCCCGGCGCCTACGCGATCCTTCCGCGCGACGGCGACCTGCTGGTGACCCGGCAGGCGGATCCGGGACCTGAATACCAGCTGCCCGGTGGCGGAGTGGATGCGGGCGAAGGCCCCATCGCCGCACTGCACCGCGAGGTCTTCGAAGAGACCGGATGGCGCATCGCGCGGCCACGTCGGGTGGGGACGTTCCGCCGCTTCGTCTACATGCCGGAATACGATCTCAGGGCCGAGAAGCTGTGCATGATCTATGTCGCGCGTCCGGTGCTGCAGCTCGGCCCGCCAAGCGAGGCGGGGCATACCGCGATCTGGATGCCGCCCGAGGTCGCCGCCGATGCGCTGGGCAATTCCGGGGACCGCGACGCGGTGCGCCGCCTTCTGCGCGCCTGAGTATTTCACCCGTCATCCGGGTAGCACCGGTATTCCAGCAGGGCGGCCGACACGTCGTCGTCCGGCCGCGCACCGTTCGGCAAGCTGCCGGTCAGGTGCCAGAACATCTCGTCCAGAAACTCGGTTCCGCGACTGTCCCGGCAGGCGATGGCCATGTCGCGAAGTCCGTCCTCTCCCAACATCCGGCCGCTTTTATCGGTCGCCTCCGTGAAGCCGTCCGAGTAGATCAGCAGCCGGTCGCCCGCGTTCAGCGTCAGGTCCTGACGGTCGTGGCGGACTCCTTCGACAAGTCCTACGGGCACGCCGCCCCCGCCGACGAACTGAGGTTCCCCGTTCGCGCGGATCAACAGCGGCGCGGGATGGCCCGCCTGCACCAGCCGAACCTGTCCGCTGTCGAGGTCCGCGGCGGCGTAGAGCAGGGTCAGGTACTCGTCCACGCCCGGATCGGCCAGCAACCGCTCGTTGAGGCCGCGTGCGACGTCCTCGACATCGCGCAGGGCGTAGACACTTCCGCTGCACGGCACGAGCGCGATGTTCTGCTCGGGGTAGCGGGGGCTGAAGTATCCCGCCACCCGCGCGGTTACCATCGCCGACGTGATCCCGTGCCCCGATACATCGAGGCCGTAGAGGCCGACATGCCCCGTGCCGGGGCTGAACATTCCGACGAGGTCGCCCCCGATATGGCCGCAGGGCTTCATGAGCAGGCTGACCTGCGAGGTGCCGAAGCGGCGCACCCGGTCCGGCACGAGCGCTTGCTGGATCAGGCGGGCCTGCTGAAGATCGCGGTCGATCTCGGCGTGGACTTCCTGCAGGGCAGCGAGCGTTTCCGAGATCATCCGGTTCTTGGCGCTGAGTTCGCGCTGCATGGAGACGATCCGCACACCCGCGTTGATGCGAGCGCGCAGTTCCTCGGGGTTCACCGGCTTCGACACGAAATCGTCGGCGCCTGCGTCGAGACCGGCGGCGACGGCCGAGGTCTCCGATTTCGAGGTAAGAAGGATGAAGTAGGCATAGCCCGGCTGTCCCCGGGCGTGAAAGGCGCGGCAAAGGTCTGGGCCGGTCATCCCCGGCATCACCCAGTCCGAGAGGACGATGTCGGGCGGCTGTGCCTCGATCAGTGCGAGCGCCTCCGACGCGTCCGCGGCTTGCATCACGTCATAGCCCCACCGCCCGAGCAGCCGCGCCAGCATCGCACGATGGCCCGCGCTGTCGTCCACCACCATCACCCGCGATACGTCGCCCGGCACCGGCGGAGCGGCCACCTTCGCCGCGTGTTCGCGTTCCATCGCCGTCATGTGGTTTGCCTGCGTCTCGATCCCGGACCGCGCCTGGGAACGCGGATGCCTCACGCTAGTGCCGGGACATTAATTCCGTCTGAAGAACGTCTTCAGGAAATCTTAGGATCGCGTGCGCATGATGCACCGAGCGGGAAGGCAGGACGCGAGCGGGCGGATGATAGACTGGGATCAGGTCACGCAATTGCGGGCGGAAATCGGCGCGGACGAGTTCGAGGAGGTTGCGTCGCTGTTCCTGCAAGAAGTGGCGACTGCTCTCGATGCGCTCGATCCAGCCGCGCCGGGTCTGGCCGAGGACCTGCATTTTCTGAAGGGGGCGGCGCTGAACCTCGGGCTTGCGTACTTCGCTGCGCTGTGTGCGGCGGGCGAAAAGCAGGCTGCGAAGGGCGAACGCCCCGTGGGACTCGATTGTCTTGGCGCTGTGTTCCGCGACTCGCGCGCCGCCTTGCGCGTGGGGCTGAAAGCCCGTTTCGCGGCATGACGGAGCCGGAACGCAGCCTCCGATGGAGCGCAAGGCAGGCCGGTCAGATCAGGAACTGGGCCAGAGTCTCGTCGGTGGTGATGTCCTGGTACACGAAGCCGCGGGCGTCGAGCTTGGCGAACAACACCTCGAAATTGCGTGCGTTCGACGTCTCGATCCCGATCAGGACGGACCCGAAGTTGCGCGCCGACTTCTTGAGGTACTCGAACCGTGCCACGTCGTCTTCGGGGCCAAGGATCTCGAGGAAATCGCGCAGCGCGCCCGGGCGCTGCGGCAAACGGAGGATGAAGTACTTCTTCACGCCGGAGAACCGCTGCGCGCGCTCCTTCACTTCCGGCAGACGTTCGAAATCGAAATTACCGCCCGAGGTGATGCACACCACGGTGCGCCTGCGGATCGACTGGCCGAGGTCCTTCAGCGCGTCGATCGACAGCGCGCCAGCGGGCTCCAGCACGATTCCCTCGACGTTCAGCATGTCAAGGATCGTGGTACAGAGCCGGTCCTCGGGCACGGTCAACGTATTCGCTAGCCCGACGTCGCGCAGCCGGGCAAAGGTTGCCTCTCCGATCCGGCCCACCGCCGCACCGTCCGCGAAGGTGTCCACCCTCGGCAGGGCCACGGGCTCGCCCGCCAACAGCGCGGCACGCAGGCAGGCGCCGCCCGAAGGTTCGACCAAGGTGTACGCGATCTCGGGCCCGAAATAGCTCAGGACGCCCGCCGACAGTCCGCCGCCGCCCACCGGCACGACGATGTGGTCGGGGCGACCCAGCACCTCGTCGATCTCGGCCGCGACGCTGGCCTGCCCCTCGATCACGTCCTCGTCGTCGAAGGGCGGCAGGAACACGCCCCCGGCCTCGCTGCAGAAGGCCTGCGCGGCCTTCAGGCAGTCGTCGAAATAGTCGCCGACCATGCGGATCTCGATCGAATCTCCACCGAACATCCGGGTCTTCTGGATTTTCTGCTGAGGCGTGGTCACGGGCATGAAGATCACGCCGCGCGTGCCGAAATGACGGCACATGAAGGCCACGCCCTGCGCGTGGTTGCCCGCCGAAGCGCACACGAACAGCTCGGTTCCGGGCTTCTTGCGCATGGCGTTGAACGCGCCGCGCATCTTGTACGATCGCACGGGCGCCAGATCCTCGCGCTTGAGCCAGATGTCGGCGCCGTAGAGGTCCGACAGGTGCTGGTTCTTCGCAAGCGGCGTGGCCGGGAACACATCGCGCATCGCCGCCGCGGCGGCGCGGGCCCGTTCGGGAAAGTCTGTCATGGCTCCGCTCTGCCCCGTTCCGCCCGCCTTGGCAAGCGCCCGAAAAGCGGCTAAGCGGCCCGCCAGCATTTGCAAGGAGCCCCGCCTCATGCCCGCATCCGCGCCGAAGAAGGTCGTGCTCGCCTATTCCGGCGGCCTCGACACGTCGATCATCCTCAAGTGGCTGCAGACCGAGTACGGCTGCGAGGTGGTGACCTTCACCGCCGATCTCGGCCAGGGCGAGGAGCTCGAGCCGGCGCGCAAGAAGGCCGAGATGCTGGGCATCGCGCCCGAGAACATCTTCATCGAGGACGTGCGCGAGGAATTCGTGCGTGACTTCGTGTTCCCGATGTTCCGCGCCAACGCGGTCTATGAGGGGCTCTACCTGCTGGGCACGTCGATTGCGCGCCCGCTGATCTCCAAGCGGCTGGTCGAGATCGCCCACGAGACCGGCGCCGACGCCGTGGCGCACGGTGCGACCGGCAAGGGCAACGACCAGGTGCGGTTCGAACTCGCGGCCTACGCGCTCGACCCCGACATCAAGGTGATCGCGCCCTGGCGCGAGTGGGACCTGACCTCGCGCACCAAGCTGCTCGCCTTCGCCGAGGAGAACCAGATCCCGATCGCCAAGGACAAGCGCGGCGAGGCGCCGTTCTCGGTCGATGCGAACCTTCTGCACACCTCGTCCGAGGGCAAGGTGCTCGAGGATCCCGCCGAGGAGGCGCCGGACTACGTCTACCAGCGTACCGTCCACCCCGAGGACGCGCCCGACACGCCGGAATTCATCGAGGTCACCTTCGAGCAGGGCGATGCGGTCGCCATCAACGGCGAGGCGATGAGCCCGGCGTCGATCCTGACGCAGCTCAACGAATATGGTCGCCGTCACGGGATCGGCCGGCTCGACCTCGTCGAGGGGCGTTTCGTCGGCATGAAGTCCCGCGGTATCTACGAGACGCCCGGCGGCACGATCCTGCTCGAGGCGCATCGCGGGATCGAGCAGATCACGCTCGATCGCGGCGCGGCGCATCTCAAGGACGAGATCATGCCGAAATACGCCGAGCTCATCTACAACGGCTTCTGGTTCTCGCCCGAGCGCGAGATGCTGCAGGCGCTGATCGACCGCAGCCAGGCCCATGTCACCGGCACCGTGCGGCTGAAGCTCTACAAGGGGCTCGCGCGGACCGTCGGCCGCTGGTCCGAGCATTCGCTCTATTCCGAGGCGCACGTCACGTTCGAGGACGACGCCGGCGCCTACGATCAGAAGGACGCGGCAGGCTTCATCCAGCTCAACGCGCTTCGGCTCAAGCTGCTGGCAGCCCGCGACCGGCGCCTCGAGGGCTGAGGCCGCAGCGTCGCGCTTGCCCCGGTCGGTGCCCCGCGTCACGACTGACGATGGCACCGGGCCGGGGAGAGGGCGCATGACGCTTCAGGATATTGCAGACAAGTTCCAGCGCGGTCTCGACCGCAAGCCGCTGTCGGACAGCATCAAGTTCGACTGCGGCGATGACGGCGCGATCACGCTCGACGGCGATCGGGCGGCGGTGGCGGACGCGCCCGCGGACTGCACGATCCGCATCTCGCGCGAGAATCTGGACCGGCTCATCCACGGCAAACTCAACCCCATGACGGCCTTCGCCACGGGCAAGATCAAAGTGTCGGGCGACATGAGCGTGGCCATGAAACTGGCGCAGCTGCTGCGCTAGGCGGTTTTGCGGAAGGTCATGGGTGCGGCCCGACGCCGAAGCGCCGGGCCGTATGCCGGATTGGCCCTCAAGGGGGGCGCCTGGACCGCACCGGCAACGGGCCGTGACAGACCCGATATACAGCAACCACGGCGGCCCGCGCTGATTGGTTTCAGCACGAACGAAAAAAGTTCGAAAAACTTTTCAGATTTTTCGCGCGGCTAGGCGTCGATAGGCAGGCATCGCGGCCTCGGCCAGCTCCGCTGCTGCACCGTCGAGCTGCGGCAGGGGCCCCTCGGCCCCGGCGAACCCGGTCGAGCGGTGCACGGCGCCGTACCAGTGCGCGGCCCAGACCCCGTCCGCCGCGTGGCCGCCGGCTGGCCACGACAGCATTGCGGGGTCCAAACCGAGGCCGATGGCGGTGCAAAGGCGGCGCAGCATCTCCTCGGGCGCGGCGCGGATATCGTGGCTGTCGATCACCACGGGGGGCCGGCCGGCGGCATCGAGCTGCTCGAGCAATTCGGCCTGTTGCACGAAGCCGATCTCGTCCAGCGCCGGGTTCTCGTACTTCGCGGCAAAACTCGCGACGACGCGTGCGGGGTGGCGGATCAGGATCACATTGGTGCAGTCGGCGATCCAGTCGCGACGGATACCGGGGATCATGTGCTGGGCCATGTGCTTGTGGTACGCATGTGCCCGCCCGCCCGGGATCGGGCCGGTGAGATCGGCGATCACCGCTTCGGGATCCTCGGGCTGGGACGCGCGGATCGCGTCGCCCATCGGGTGGCTGCGCCCGGTCATGGCGAGGTAGGCGGCGTAGAAGGGCTCGTCCACGGCATGGACGTCCGACCGGTTGCCGAAGGCATACATCATGGCCGTCGAGAGGTTCCGCGGGCCCGACCAGACGGCGATCTTCATGCGCGACCCCCGCTTGCGACGAGGTCCTTGTAAAGCTCACGGATGCGCGTGGTGAGCGGTCCGATCTCGCCGGTGCCGATGGTGCGGCCGTCGATCTCGCCCACGGGGGTCTGCGCGCCGAACGTCCCGGTGAGGAACGCCTCGTCCGCGCCGTAGGTCTCGACCAGCGAAAAGTTCTTCTCGCGCACCGGAATGCCGGCATCGCGGCAGACCTCGATGACCTTCGCGCGGGTGATCCCGTTCATGCAGTAATCGCCGGTGGAGGTCCAAACCTCACCCCTGCGCACGATGAAAAAGTTGCACGTGTTCGTGGTGTTCACGAAGCCGTGGATGTCGAGCATCAGCGCCTCGTCCGCGCCGGCCTTCTCGGCGGCGATGCAGGCGAGGATGCAGTTCAGCTTGGAATGCGAGTTGAGCTTGGGGTCCTGCGTCATCGGCAGGCCGCGAATATGCGGCACGGTGGCAAGTCGGATAGGACGCGGCAGCCGGGGCACCGAATGCTCCATCAAGATGACGACGGTCGGCCCCTGCTGCGACAGCGCGGGATGCTGGAACGGACGCGCCTTGACGCCGCGGGTGACCATCATTCGGGCGTGGGCATCGGTTTCCATGCCATTGGCAGCGCGGGTTTCCTCAAGCGCGGACATCACGCCGTCCCTGTCGAGGCCGATATCGATGTCTACGGCGCGGGCGGCCTCGAAGAGGCGGTCGAGGTGATCGTCGAGGAACGCCCACCGCCCGTCATAGAGGCGCAGACCCTCCCATATGCCGTCGCCCAGCATAAAGCCGCTGTCGAAGACGCTGACCCGCGCGGCATCCCGGTGATGCAGCGTCCCGTCGATCCAGATGCGGATGTCCGCGTTGCGCGGATCGTCCTCGGACTGGTGTGTCGTGACGGTCTCGTTCATGCGCGCCTCCGGCCGTTTCGGGCCGACCGTAGGGGCGGGCGTTCAGGAAGGAAAGGTGGCGGCCACCGTCCGTGTCGGCCGTGAGTAAGGTCGGGGCGCGTCCGCTGCCCTCACGCGCCCACGAAGTTTTGGCCTATAAGAAGGTTCTCATGGCTGCGGAGCCGTGTCTTCGGCAGGCTGGCTATCGCCGGATTTCGGAGCATCGGCGTTGCGCCCGGCCAGCATGACGCTGATCGTGTAGGCCGTGGGTGGGGTCAGCCCGGCCATGATCGCGGCGGCGGCTTCGGGGGCCATGCGGCCGAGAAACCCCGCGGCGAAGTTCGGGTCCATCTCCTCGAAGAGCGCGGCGGCCTGGCGCTGCTTCATCCGGGCGTAGACGTCGGTGAGCTGGCGCAGGTCGTCCTCCGCCGCCGTGCGGGCGATCTCCAGCGTCGACCGCAGCTCGGCCTCGGCGTCTTCCAGTTGCTGCAAACGTTCGCGAATCTCGGTTTCGGCCACGCGCAGGGCCTGCATCCGGATTTCGATCTGACGCTCGCGCTCGGCGACGCGGGCTTCGCGCAGGTCGAGCGCCTCGAGCAGGGATGCTGGGTCGCGCGGCCTGTCCTCCGACTGCGGTGTTGCGCCGGAGGTTTCGGCGGCTACGGGGGCGCTGTCGGTCTCCGCCGCGTTCGCAATCAGTCGACTGGTATCGGCGCCGGCCCGGAAAAGCGCAGAGGCGATGAGCAGGCTGCCGATAAGCGCGAGAGCGCCCCGGCGCCGGCGCGGCATCCGGCGTTCCGCCGGGCCGCGGCGGCGGTCAGTGGGGCTGGGCGCGGGCTGTGTCCGGCCGGCATGCAACGCGCTGCGGTACCGCATCATCCCTCGGTTCCCGTACGCTGCCGGCGCGAGAAGACCGGCCCGGAAGGGGCTTCGTCAGGCTCCGTACGTGGCGCCGGTTCGGGCTCGCTTTCCGGCGTGCGAGAGGGCTGGGGCGCCTCGGGGAGGTCATGGAGTGACGCGACCAAAAGCTCGAGGCGTCGCGCGGCGTCCTCGGCCCGCTGCGTCAACTCCGCGAGCGAATCGCTGGACGTGCCAGCCGATGCGCGAGCCTGCGCGAGTGTCTTCGAGAGGTCGTCCACCTGCGCCGAGAGCACGGCCACCGCGCCGCCGACGCCGCGTTCGAGGTCGGTGAAGCGGGTCAGCCGCCGCGCAAGGACGAAGCAGTAGAAGCCCGCCCCGAGGGCGCCGGTCACGAGCAGGATGTCGGCGATCAGTTCCATGGTCGCTCCGTCAGTTGAGCACGAATTCGAGCACCAGCAGGTCGCGCAGCTTCTCTTCGCCCAGCACGAGTTGCACCCGGCGTGTAAGCTGTGCGCGGATCAGCAGCAGTGCATCCTGCGCCTCGATGTCCGCGGGCGATAGCGCCCGCAGGTAGCTGTTCATCGCGTCAAGCACGCGTGGCTGTAGGGTCGTCACCTCGGCGGCGTGACGCGAAGGCACCTCGAGCGTGGCGCGGAAGCGCAGGTGCGTGTTCTGCGCCCCCGGCCCCAGCGAGACGAGCAGCGGCGGCAGTTCGACGAACGCGATATCGCCGAGTTCGACCGGCGCGACCGCGGTCGGCGGTGCCTCTGCGCCGCCTTCGATGTCTGTATCGTCCTCCATCGGGGTGGCGGTTTCTTCGGCTGTGGCCTCATTCGCTGAAGCGGCCGCGGCGTCGCTGCCGCCGCCACCCAGAATCATCCCGGAACTGACCGCGAAGAACCCGCCGGCGGCGCCCAGGAGCGCAAGGACGACGCCCAGGATCAGGGGCAGCTTCGATTTCTTCGCGGTAACATCGGCCTCGTCCGCCGTGGCATCGGCCATCTCGGAATCCTTTCGTCTTGCCGGCAGGTCTTAACCCCAAACGAGCTAACCGTTTCTTAAGCGCGGAGCGGGCAGGGTCCGGCCTCAGTCGAAGAATTCGACGAAAGATTCGGAGGTGCCCGGTGCAGCAATTGCTGTCTGTGTGGAACGCGCTCAGCCTCACGCGGAAAGTCGTGGTGACCGGCGCGACCGTTCTGATGTTCGCGGCGGTGATCCTGATGTCGCGTCTCGCCGCGACGCCCGACCTGACCCTGCTCTATGCCGGCCTCGAAGGCGCCGAGTCGGGAGAGGTCGTCGCCGCACTGGAGCGCCGTAGCGTGCCCTATGAGGTGCGTGGCGGGGCGATTTTCGTTCCGGCCGCGGACCGCGACGCGCTGCGTATGACGTTGGCCGGCGAAGGGCTGCCCGCGAATGGCGCAGGCGGCTACGAGTTGCTCGATGGGCTGAGTGGATTTGGCACGACATCGCAGATGTTCGACGCCGCCTACTGGCGCGCCAAGGAGGGCGAGCTCGCTCGCACGATCCTCTCGGCACCCTACGTGACCGCGGTGCGGGTCCACATCGCGGCGGGCACCGCCAACCCGTTCCAGCGCGATGTCGAGGCTTCGGCCTCGGTGTCCGTCACCGGGGCAGGCGGGGCGATCGATACGGGCCAGGCGCGCGCGATCCGCTACCTCGTGGCCTCCGCCGTGCCCGGCCTCGCGCCCGAGGACGTGGCCGTGGTGGACAGCCGCGCCGGGTTGATCGGAGCCGAAGAGGAAGGCGTCGGTCCCAGCGCCGAGGACCGGACTTCCGGCCTGCGGGACCGCGTCCAGCGACTGGTGGAGGCACGTGTCGGCATGGGCAACGCGGTGGTCGAGGTCAGCCTGGACACGGTCACGGAATCCGAGCAGATCCGCGAACGGCGGTTCGACCCGGAGTCACGGATCGTGATCTCTTCGGACACCGAGGAGCGGCAGGAGCAGAGCGAGGATCAGGGCGGCGGCGACGTCACCGTGGCGTCGAACCTGCCCGATGGCGCGGCGGGCGGCGGGTCGGAAACCTCCAAGAGCTCCGAAAGCAGCACCCGCGAGCGGCTGAACTACGAGGTGTCCGAGACGACTCGCGAAGTGGTGCGCGCGCCGGGCGCGATCCGCCGGTTGAGCGTCGCGGTCCTCGTCAACGGAACGCTGGAGCCGGGACCGGACGGGGCGCCGCAATTCGTGCCGCTGGCGGATGCCGAGCAGGAGGCGCTGCGTGATCTGGTGGCCTCGGCCGTGGGATACGACGAGGCGCGGGGCGACACGATCACGATTCGCTCGTTGCCATTCGAGCAGGCCGAGGGCCTCGGCACGGCCGCGACCGAGCCGGGCATGTTCGCCCCGCTCAGGCTCGACCCGATGAGCCTTATCCAGCTTGCCGTCCTCGGGATCGTCGCGCTTGCTCTCGGTCTTTTCGTGGTGCGGCCCGTGCTGGCCGGCGGCGCGGCCGCGGCGCTCCCGGCGCCCGGTGCCGACGACGATCTGGAGATGCCGGCCTTCGGTATGGCGAATGCGCTGTCGGGCGAGATCGACGACGATACCGGCGGCGGATTCGGTGGCCTGCCGATGCTGGCCGACGGCGGCGGGTTCGAGCTTCCGGGGGAGAGCGGGGGCGGGTCGGAGGATCCTGTCGAACGCCTTCGGGGGCTGATCGACGACCGCCGAGAGGAAGCGGTGCAGATTCTCCGCAGCTGGCTCGACACGCCCGAGGAGGTGGAATGAGCCGCCTCGCCGCCCTCTTGCCCGACTTCAGCCAGCCCGCTCCTCGCGCGCCCGTCGGGCCGACCCTGACGGAGGCCGAGGTCGATGCCTGCGAGGCGCGCGCCTACGAAAAGGGATATCGTGCGGGCTGGGACGATGCCGTGGCGAGCCGTGACGCGGATCACGATCGGTTGTCGGCCGATTTCGCGCAGAATCTCAAGGATCTCTCCTTCACCTACCACGAGGCCTACAGCCACGTGCTGCGTGCCATGACGCCCCTGCTCGAAGACATCGTGACGACCATCCTGCCGGCGGCCCTGGACGACGCCCTCGCGGCGCATGTCGTTGGCGAACTTCAGAAACAGGCGGATCGGCTCGGCGGGATGTCGGTAAAGGTGTCGATGGCGCCCGAGCAGCTGCCGCTGGTCGAGCCAGTCGTGATGCGTGATGTGGGCTTCCCGGTGGAGCTTATGGCCGACGGGGCGCTGACGCCCGGCCAGGCCGACATCCGTCTCGCCGATCGGGAGATCCGCATCGACCTTGGCGAGATCGCCGAGGGGATCCGCACCGCGATCACCGAGTTCAACCACGCCGCGCAGGGAGCCCGCGCCCATGGATAACGCCGAAGACATTCAGTCCGCCCGCAGCGACGCCAGCGCCCTTGCGTCCGTCCCGATAGAGATCACCGTGTCGGTGGGCCGTGCCCGCCCGCTCATTCGCGACCTTCTGCATCTCGACGAGGGCTCCGTTCTGACGCTCGACAAGCAGCTCGACGATCCGGTCGAACTCTATGTCGGCGACCGGCTGATCGGCATGGGGGTGCTCGAGGTCATCGAGGAGGGTGGGCAGAGCCGCCTCGCCGTGCGGCTGACCGAGGTGGCCGATCTCAAGGCCCCGGCCTGAATGCGTCCTGCCCGCCCGCGCGCAAGGACCGGCACGGGTCCGGCTGCCGGGGGGTGCTTCGCTGTCCTCAGCGCGCTTTCGGTGGTGGCTCTCGCCGGCCCGGCCACGGCGCAAGAAGTGTCCGTCGATCTCGGGGACGGCGCCTCGCTGACCGGCACGACGATCCAGCTGATCGCCCTGATCACGCTGCTCAGCCTCGCGCCCGGCATCGCGATCATGATCACCTGCTTTCCGTTTATGGTGACGGTCCTCGCGATCCTGCGGCAGGCGGTCGGACTTCAGCAATCGCCGCCCAACATGCTGATCGTCTCCCTCGCGCTCTTCCTGACCTACTTCGTGATGGAGCCGGTCTTCTCCGAGGCCTACGCCGCGGGGATCGAGCCGCTCCTCGCTGATGATATCGCCATCGAATCGGCCCTCACGGCGGCGATGGAGCCTTTCCGCGACTTCATGGCGGCACGGGCCGATCCTGCGACCTACACCAGTCTCGCCGACCTGAGGCCCGATGCCGCCGGCACGACGCTCGCCCCGGACGCGCCGCTGTCGGTCCTCATCCCCAGCTTCATGCTGTCCGAGATCGCACGCGCCTTTCAGATCGGGTTCCTGATCTTCATGCCGTTCCTGATCATCGACCTCGTGGTGGCCGCGGTCTTGATGGCAATGGGCATGATGATGGTCCCCCCGGCCATCGTCTCCCTGCCGTTCAAGCTGGCCTTCTTCGTGTTGGCCGATGGCTGGTCGCTGCTCGCGGGAAGCCTCGTCCGAAGCTACTTCTGATCCGCAACCCACCGTCTCGCGCTCCGCAAACTGCTCAATCGAGTGGCATGCACTGTGTGTGCAAGCCCGCTGGGCCATCCCCCGCGCGCTTGTCCTTTCCTCTGGCGCGCTATCGTCTAGGCCGGAACGACGACCAGCGGCAGACAGCGGGAGACCCGCCATGGAGAACCGGCCCGACAGCGCCGAAAGCTACGATCTGTTCGTCATCGGGGGCGGCATCAACGGCTGCGGCATCGCCCGCGACGCCGCCGGACGCGGCCTTTCGGTCGCGCTCGCGGAAATGAACGACCTCGCCTCGGCCACATCCTCGGCCTCGACCAAGTTGTTCCACGGCGGCCTGCGATACCTCGAATACTTCGAGGTCCGCCTCGTCCGCGAAAGCCTGATTGAGCGCGAGACGCTGATGCGCGCGATGCCCCACATCTCGTGGCCCATGCGCTTCGTCCTGCCGTTCCACAAGGACATGCGGTTCGAATCCTCTACGCCCACCTCGAAGATCCTCAACACCGTGATGCCGTGGATGAAGGGGCGCCGCCCGTCCTGGCTGATCCGGCTGGGCCTCTTCATGTACGACAACCTCGGCGGACGTAAGATCCTGCCGGGCACCAAGACGCTCGACCTGAAGAACGCGCCCGAGGGTAGGCCGCTCGACGACCGCTTCCGCCACGCCTTCGAATACAGCGACTGCTGGGTGCAGGACTCGCGGCTCGTGGTTCTGAATGCCCGCGATGCCGAGTTGCGCGGCGCAGAAATCATGCCGCGTACGAAGGTCACCGTGGCCGAGCGTGACGGCGACGGGTGGCGCATCGAGGTGGAGGACCGCGAGACCGGCGCCGCGCGCAGCATCCGCGCCAAGGTGCTGGTGAATGCGGGCGGGCCGTGGGCCGGCGACATCATCCGCACCAAGATCCGCTCGAACTCGACCGAGACCGTGCGCCTGGTGCGTGGCAGCCATATCGTCTGCCGCAAGCTCTACGATCACGACAAGTGCTACTTCTTCCAGGGCACGGACGGTCGGATCATCTTCGCCATCCCCTACGAGCAGGACTTCACCCTGATCGGTACCACCGACAGCGAGCAGGAGGACCCCGACAAGCGACCCGAATGCACGCCGGAAGAGCGCGATTACCTGCTCAACTTCGCCTCGAACTACTTCAAGCGCGACCTGACACCGGAGGACGTGGTCTGGACCTATTCCGGGGTCCGGCCGCTCTACGACGACGGCGCCAGCAGCGCGACGGCGGCAACGCGGGACTACACCCTCAAGATCGACGATGCCGGCGGTGCTCCCGTGCTCAACATCTTCGGCGGCAAGATCACGACCTATCGCCGCCTCGCCGAGAGCGCGATGGAGAAGATCGCACCGTTCTTCGACGACCTGAAGGGCAAGTGGACCGCGGGCGTGACCCTGCCCGGCGGCGATTTCGAGGTGCGCGAGGCGCGCGACAAGATGAAGACGCTCGCCGCCGATTACCCGTTCCTGGGCGACAAGCAGGCTGAGCGGATGATCCGCCACTACGGCACGGAATCCTGGCACATCCTCGGCGACGCGACCGAGGCCGGTGATCTCGGCCGTGACTTCGGCCACGGCCTGACCGAGGCCGAGGTGCGCTGGCAGATGGACCGCGAATATGCCCGCGCCGCCGACGACGTGGTGTTCCGGCGCACCCGCCTCGGCCTGCGGATGACGCCTGACGAGATTGCAGCCCTCGACGCGTGGATGCAGGATGCCCGGCGAGAGGGGCGTGCCACCGCGGCGTCCTGACGGGAAACGACAAGAGGGAGGGGGCGATGCGCTACGTGCTTGCCATCGATCAGGGCACCACGTCGAGCCGGGCCATCCTGTTCGACGAGACTCTGAAGGTCACGGCCATCGCGCAGGAGGAATTCGCGCAGCATTACCCGGCGAGCGGCTGGGTCGAACACGACGTGTCGGACCTCTGGACGACGGTCGCCGCCACATGTCGCGGCGTGATCGAAAAGGCGGGCATCGATACCGCCGACATCGCCTCGATCGGCATCACCAATCAGCGCGAGACGGTCGTGGTCTGGGACAAGGACACCGGCCAGCCGATCCACCGCGCCATCGTCTGGCAGGATCGCCGGACCGCTGCGATAACCACCGAACTGCGCGAGGCCGGCCATGAAGATATGGTCACCGACCGCACCGGCCTCCTGCTGGATCCGTACTTCTCGGCGTCGAAGCTCAAGTGGATCCTCGACGAGGTCGACGGCGCGCGCGAAAAGGCCCGTGCCGGCAAGCTCCTGTTCGGCACGGTCGACAGCTTCCTGATCTGGAAGCTGACCGGCGGACGAAGCCACGTGACCGACGCGACGAACGCCTGCCGGACAATGCTCTACGATATCCGCAAGGGGCGCTGGTCCACCTCGATCGCCAAGCTGCTCGACATCCCGATGGAGATGCTGCCCGAGGTGCACGATTGCGCCGCTGAGTTCGGTGTGACCCGGTCGGACCTCTTCGGTCGCGAGATCCCCATCCAGGGCGTCGCGGGCGACCAGCAGGCGGCGACGATCGGGCAGGCCTGTTTCAAGCCGGGCATGTTGAAATCGACATACGGCACCGGCTGTTTCGCGCTCCTGAACACCGGCGATGAGCCAGTGCGCTCGGAGAACCGGCTGCTTTCGACCATCGCCTACCAGTTCGAGGGCAAACCGACCTACGCCCTCGAAGGATCGATTTTCGTCGCGGGTGCGGTGGTCCAGTGGCTCCGCGACGGACTCAAGATGATCCGCGACGCCAAGGAGACGCAGCCCCTGGCCGAGCGCGCGGACGACACCCAGAACGTCGTCCTGGTGCCGGCCTTCGTGGGCCTCGGCGCGCCGTACTGGAATGCCGAGTGCCGCGGCGCGGTCTTCGGTCTCACCCGCAATTCCGGCCCCGAGGAATTCGCTCGCGCCGCGCTCGAGAGCGTGGGCTACCAGACGCGCGACCTGATCGAGGCGATGCACGCCGACTGGCAGGCCCCGGGCGGCGACGCCACGCTGCGCGTGGACGGCGGTCTCAGCGCGTCCGACTGGGCGATGCAGTTCCTGTCCGACATCATCGGAGCGGCGGTGGACCGGCCGCAAGTGCTCGAGACCACGGCCATGGGGGCGGCCTGGCTCGCCGGAATGAAGGCTGGCGTCTATCCCGACATGGACGGCTTCGCCGACATGTGGGAGCGCGAGCGCCAATTCACGCCGGACATGGACGACGCCACGCGCGATCGGAAATACGACGCCTGGAAACGCGCTGTGGCCGCCGCCCAGCAGTTTTGATCGGAACGGGGCGGTTGGCCCGCGCGGTGCGCCCCCCGACGCCCGCCGGTCATGTATTCGGGCGCGCCACGACCTCGCAGGCCAGTTCGGACCATCCGTCACGACATTGAAAAAGGGGCGGACCGCCTCGCGCGACCCGCCCCTTCTTCTCGTTCCAAGTACTCCGGGGAGCGCGAGGGGCAGCGCCCCTCGGCCGTCATCCGATCAGGTTCAGGACCAGTCGAAGAGCTTCTTCGCGGCCTTCGCGGTCTTTTCGGCGATCTCGTCCGCCTCGGCCTCGGTCAGGCAGAACGGCGGCGCGAAGCCGAGAATGTCGCCCTGCGGCATCGCGCGGCCGATCACGCCGTCTTCCAGCAGCAGGCCGGCCAGCAGCGCGCCTATCTTGTCGGACGCCTCGAAGAACTCGCGGTTGTCCTTGTCCTTCACGAATTCGACGGCGCACATCATGCCTTCACCGCGAACCTCGCCCACGTGCGGGTTGTCGGCCAGCGCCTCGGCCATGACCTTGTTGAAGTAGGCGCCGGTCTTGCCCGCGTTGGTCACGAGGTCGAGCGTGTCGATCAGCTTCAGGTTCGCAACGCCTGCGGCCGCGCCGATCGGGTGGGCCGAGTAGGTCCAGCCGTGGCCGATCGGCCCGTTCTCGTCCGTACCCTGCTCGAGCACTTTCCAGACCTTGTCGGAGATGATCGACCCCGACAGCGGTGCGTAGGCCGAGGTCAGGCCCTTCGCGATGGTCATGATGTCGGGCTTGATGCCGTAATGCTCCGAGCCGAACATCGAGCCCAGACGCCCGAAGCCGGTCACGACCTCGTCGGCGATCAGCAGGATGTCGTACTTGTCCAGAACCGCCTGGATCGCCTCCCAGTAGCCGGCGGGCGGCGGCACGATGCCACCGGTGCCCAGCACCGGCTCGCCGATGAAGGCGGCGATGGTGTCCGGGCCCTCGCGCTCGATCAGCGCCTCAAGTTCGGACGCGCAGTGCTGGGTGAACTGCTCTTCGCTCATCGACAGGTCGTCGCGGCGGAAGTAGTAGGGCGCCTCGGTGTGGATCACCTGGTCGAGCGGCAGGTCGAACTTCTGGTGGAACAGGTGCAGACCGGTGAGCGAGCCCGACACCAGGCCGGAGCCGTGGTAGCCGCGCCAGCGCGAGATGATCTTCTTCTTCTCGGGGCGGCCGAGGATGTTGTTGTAGTACCAGACCAGCTTGACGTTGGTCTCGTTCGCGTCCGAGCCGCCGAGGCCGAAATAGACCTTGGACATGTGATCGGGCGCGCGGTCGAGGATCATCTTCGACAGCGTGATCGAGGCCTCGGTGCCGTGGCCCACGTATGCGTGGTAATAGGCCAGCTCCTTCGCCTGCTCGGCGATCGCTTCGGCGATCTCCTGGCGGCCGTAGCCCACGTTCACGCAGTAGAGGCCGGCGAAGGCGTCAAGCAGCTTGTGCCCGTCGCGGGTTTCGATGTGGCAGCCCTGGCCGGTCTGGATCACGCGCTGGGGCGCGTTGCCGCGGGCGAATTCCGCGAGGTGGGTCGAGGGATGGAAGAAGCTCTCCCGGTCCCACTGTTCGAGCATGTCGTTCTTGAGCATCGCAGGGCTCCTTTCGGTACTGGTCACGTCACGCGAGGGGCGCGTGGTGTCGGTCGTAGGGGAGGGCGGCGCGGCGGCCGCCCTGCCGCGGGGTCAGCCCCAGTCGCGGCACACGTACTTGATCTGGGTAAAGGCTTCGAGACCCTGACGGGCCCCTTCGCGTCCGAGGCCGGACTGCTTCATGCCGCCGAAGGGGATCGGCGCGCCGGTCACCTTGGTGCGGTTCACCGCGACCATGCCGAACTGCAGCGCCTTGGTCGCGCGGTAGATGCGGCGCGGGTCCTGGCTGTGGACATAGGCCACGAGGCCGTATTCGGTGTCGTTGGCGCGGCGCAGCACCTCTTCCTCGGTGTCGAAGGGGACCAGAGCCGCCACCGGGCCGAAGGTCTCCTCGTGCAGGATCGCGGCGTCCTCGGGCACGTCGGCCAGAACGGTCGGCTGGAAGAACAGCGGCCCGGCCGAGTGACGCTCGCCACCGCAGAGCAGCTTGGCACCCTTGTCCAGCGCGTCCTTCACATGCTCTTCCTGTTTCTTCACCGCCTTCTCGTTCATCAGCGGGCCGATGTCGGGATCGTCCATGCCGACGCCCACGCTCAGAGCTTCGGTGGCGGCAGTGAACCGCTCCACGAAAGAGTCGTAGATTTGGCGCTCGACATAGATGCGGTTGGCGCCGAGGCAGTCCTGGCCAGAGGTCGCGAACTTGGCCTTCATCGTTTCGGCCACGGCGTTGTCGAGGTCCGCGCCTTTGAAGACGATGACCGGCGCGTGGCCGCCCAACTCCATGATGAGCGATTTCACCGTGCCGGCGCACTGGCGATAGAGCAGCCGACCGACCTCGGTCGAGCCGGTGAAGGACAGCACGCGCACGCGCGAATCCTGGGTCCAGGGCTCGACGATGGTGGGGGCGTGGCCGGTGACGACGTTGAAGACACCCGGGGGCAGGCCCGCGCGCTCGGCCAGTTCGGCCAGCGCCAGCGCCGAAAACGGCGTTTCGGCAGAGGGGTGCGCGACCACGGTGCAGCCCGCGGCCAGCGCGGCGGCGGCCTTGCGCGTCAGCATGGCGGACGGGAAGTTCCACGGCGTGATGAGCGCGGCGACACCCATCGGCTCGCGCCACAGTTCGACCTCGGCGTCGGGCAGGTGGGACGTCACCCCCTCGACGTTCGGGCGGCGGGTCTCCTCGGCGTAGAACTCGATGAAGTCGGCGGCGTAATCGATCTCTCCCAGCGCCTCCGAGATCGGCTTGCCCTGCTCGATCACCATGATCCGGGCAAGGTCGTCCTTGTGCTCCTTCATCAGCTCGTACCAGCGGCGCAGCAGGCGCGCGCGCTCCTGCGGCAAGGTCACGGACCAGCTTGCGAAGGCGTCGTGCGCGGCGTCCACGGCGGCGCGGCTCTCTTCGGCCGAGAGGCTCGCGATCTCGCCAACCCACTCGCCATCGGCGGGGTTGGTGACGGCCACGGCCTCGCCCGAAGCGGCGCTCTGCCACTTGCCGCCGACGTAGGAGAAGTTGCGCACGAGCCGGGGATCGGCCAGCTCGGACAGCGGGGATTTCGGGAACGTGCGGTGCATGGTCATCGGGGACTCCTTGCGGGGTATGCCCGAAAACTGGACTGGAACTCTCAGAGAAGGGGACCAAAGATCATGGCCCCGGCAGAGGAATCCTCTGGCAAAGGCGCGATTCGCAGGCCGCGCGGTCGCTCAATCGCTCAGTCGCGTTCGAGCAGCGACAGTGGCAGCGCGGCGGAGTCCTTCACGCGCTTGGTGACGATGTAGGTATAGTAGCGCGCGAGCCCGATCCGCGCGTCGAGCAACCGGTCGATCAAGCGCTGGTAGGAGTCGATGTCGCGCGCCACGACCTGCATCAGGTAGTCGAAGCCGCCCCCCAGCGCCCAGACGAAGGTGATGTCCTCCTCGGCGCGCACGGCGTCCTCGAAGATGCGGAATTCGGACGCCTTGTGGCTCGACAACTCCACGGCGACGAAGACGGTGACGTGCGGCCCGAAGGCCGCGAGAGAGAGCCGCGCGCCGTAGCCCTCGATGATGCCGGCGGTCTCCAGCTTCTTCAGCCGCTCCCACGCGGGCGTGGGCGACAGGCCGACCCGCGTGGCCAGCTCGGTCTTGGTGATCCGGCCCTCGGCGGCGAGGACGCGCAGGATCTGCAGGTCGCGCGCGTCCAGTCGCATGGCGTCAGGCCCGGACGAGGGTGCCGGCGTCACCCAGCCGCGCAGCGACGTGGGTCGCAATGGCGGTGTCCTGCGCGCCGGTGCCGGTGAGGTCCGCGATGGTCACGTCGCGCGGATCCCGCCGACCTGTGGCCGATCCGGTGACGATGGCGCCCAGTTCGGGCGGGGTGCCGCCAGCCCATGCGCCGCCCGCGATGGCGCCGCGGAGTTCGCCCAGTTTCTCGGCCTGGCTCACGCGGTCGGCGACGTAAAGATCGGCCTGAGCGAGACACGCGGCCTCCAGCTCCTGCTTGCCCGCCTGGTCCGAGCCCATCGCCGTGATGTGCAGCTCGGGGTGCAGCCAGTCCGCCTTGAGCACCGGCTCGGTCGCGGGTGTCGTCGTGACCACCAGCTGCGAGCGGCGCACCAGCGTTTCGGGGTCGGTGCAGATCTCGGCCTCGATCTCCAGCCGTTCCTTGAGGTCGGCGGCGCAGGCGGCGGCCTTCTCGGGGCTGCGGCCCCAGACCAGCACCCGCTGGAATGGGCGGACGAGGTGCGCGGCCTCGATCTGCAGCCGCGCCTGCACGCCGGTGCCGATCACGCCCGCGGTGGTCACGTCCGCTGGCGCGAGGTGGCGCGCGGCCACGGCGCCCGCGGCGGCGGTGCGGATGTCGGTAAGGTAGCCGTTGTCGAGGAACACCGCCTCGACCAGCCCTGTCTTCGCCGAGAAAAGGATCATCAGGCCGTTCAGCGAAGGAAGGCCCAGCTTGGGGTTGTCGAAGAAGCCGGGCGAGACCTTGATCGCGAAGCCGTCGAAGCCCGGGATGTAGGCGGTCTTCACGTCCACCTCGCCATGCGCGGCGGCGAGGTCCATGGACATCACCGGGGGCATCACCACGTCGCCGCGCGCGAGCGCGACGAACGCGGCCTCGACCACGTCCACGGTCTCGAGGTCGAGGCGCACGACCTCGCGCAATTCGGCCTCGGTCACGATGCGGATATCATGCGGCATAGGGGCGCCCTTCGATCACGGTGTCGCCGAGGGTGACGTCCTGCCCGGCCACGATGCGGGTGAACACGTCCATGTCGAGGTTGCGACCGGTCAGGATGGTGCCGGTCGGCCCGGTCAGATCGACCTTGCCGGCCTCGACGGCGGCCATGCCCACCACGCAGGCGCCCTCGGCGATCAGGCGTTCCTCGTGGTAGAGCATCTGGAGCGCGTGGTAGATCTCGGCCTCGGTCACAAGCACCACGTCGTCGAGCAGGTCGCGACACATGGAGAAGGTCAACTGGTTCTCCAGCCCGATACCGCCGCCGAGGCTGTCGGCCAGGCTCTCGACCTCCTCGACCTCGACGGGCTTGCCGGCCTTCAGGCTTTCGTACATGGCCGCGCCGCGGTCCATCGTAACGCCGATGCAGCGAATGCCCGGGTTGATCGCCTTGGCCGCGGCCGCCACGCCGGCCGCGAGACCGCCGCCCGACAGCGGGATCAGCAGCGTGTCGAGTTCGGGGCAGCGGGCCAGCATCTCCAGCCCGATGGTGCCCTGTCCGGCGATCACCTTGGGGTCGTCGAAGGGCGAGATCGCGACAAGCCCCTCGTCACGTGCGAGCCGTTCACTCTCGGCGAAGGCGGCGTCCTGCGAGCGGCCGACGATCTTCACCTCGGCGCCCAGCGCGCGGATGCCCTCGACCTTCGGGCGGGGCACCAGCTCGGACATGCAGACCACCGCGCGCACGCCCCGCTCCTGCGCGGCATAGGCGACGCCGCGGCCGTGGTTGCCGGTCGAGCAGCACGTCACCCCGGCCGCGTCGGGCGGCAGCGACGCCACCGCGTTCAGCGCGCCGCGCAGTTTGAACGCGCCGATCGGCTGGGCGATCTCGAGCTTGAGCCAGAAGGGATGGCCGTGACGACCTTCGAAGAACACGGACGGCACCATCGGCGTGGCGTCGGCGCGGCCCCGGATCGTCGCGGCGGCGGAGAGAATGTCGGCGAGAGTCACGGTCATGCCCCGGACTATGGGTCGGTCGGGGGGCGAAGGGAAGGGTGCGCGCCGATCAGTTCCACCGTTGGGGCAAATGCGGCGCGTGAGGTCAGATTGTCAGGCGCAGGTGACCAGCCCTTGCCCGGTTCCGGTCAGGCCAGCAGGTGCGCGGGGAAGATCCGCGCACTGTGTTCGGCAAGGTAAATCCGCAGCCACGGCGTGTAGAGGTCGGGCCTGGCCTCCACGTCGCGCATGAGCGCGTCGAGCGGCATCCACGCGGTCGCCACCACCTCGTCGGGGGCGGGCGACAGCGGCAGGTCGGCCGGCGCCTCGGCGGTGAAGAGGTCCACCACCTCGTGCTCGGTCAGTCCGCCGCCCACGTCGGCGCGGTACTCCACCACGTCGCGATGCGCGAGGGTCAGGCCCTCGATCCCCAGCTCCTCCGACAGGCGCCGCGCGGCGCAGGTGGCCGGGTCCTCGTCCCAGTGCGGATGCGTGCAGCAGGTGTTCGCCCAGAGGCCGGGCGTGTGGTACTTGGACCGCGCGCGCTGCTGGAGGAGCACCGCGCCGTCACGCAGCACGAAGACCGAGACCGCCTTGTGGCGCAGTCCGCGGCGGTGCACCTCGAGCTTTTCCACGGGACGCAGCGTGCCGTCCTCCCAGGCGGGAATGGTGACGCTCACGTATGGGTCTCCGGCACCAGCCCGGCGAGGTGGCGCAGGTTCTTGAAGCCGATCTTCAGGTGCGCCAGCGGATTCGCGCGGACGAGCTTCTTGTTCATGTAGGCCTCGAAGGTCAGGCGCTGGACGTCGGGATCGTGGCACAGCGACACGAACCTCTCGCGCCGGCTGTCCGACCGGTAATAGGCGTTCTGCATGCTGGCCAAAACCCGGAAGACGGTCTTGTGTTCGCGCATGAAGAGCCGCCGGGCCAGCTTCAGGTCCGAGGCCCTGCCCGTGGACAGGCACGCCGCGCAGGCCGACGCCGCGGCGCGGCCCGCGACCATCGCGTAGTAAATGCCCTCGCCCGAGGACGGGGCCACCACGCCGGCGGCGTCGCCGGCCAGAACCACGTCGCGGCCGTTGTCCCAGCGGTCGAGCGGGCGGAGCGGAATCGGCGCGCCCTCCTTCCGGAGCGTCTCGCACTGGGCGAGCCCTGTGGCGCGGCGCAGGTCGGCGGTGGCCGCCTTGAGGTCGGCCTCGCGGTGCTCGGTGCCCATGCCGACGCTCACCGTGTCGCCATGGGGGAAGACCCAGCCGTAGAAGTCCGGGCTGATGCGCCCGTCGTAGATCACGTCGCAGCGCGCGGGATCGAAGGACGGGTCCGCCTGCGGGGCCGCGATGATCTCGTGGTAGGCGAAGACCAGCGGGATCGCGTCGGCCCCGGGCACCTCGGCCTTGCCGACGCGGCTGTTCGCACCGTCCGCACCGATCACCAGGCGGGTCGGAAGCGCGCGCTCCTCGCCGCTGGCTTTATCGCGGTAGATCACGCGGGTGGCCTCTTCGTCCCGCTCGATCCGCAGGAAGGTGCCGGTGGTGCGGATGGCGCCGGCGGACTCGGCGCGGGCGCGCAGGAAGGGATCGAAGTCCTTGCGGTCGACCATGCCGACGAAGCCGTTCTCGATGCTGATGTCCACGTGACGGCCCGTAGGCGACACCATCCGCGCGGTCGTGACCCTGGCCAGCAGTTGCTCGGGCCCGATGTCGAAATCCGCCATCAGCCGCGGCGGGATTGCGCCTCCGCACGGCTTTATGCGCCCGTCGCGGTCCAGCAGCGCGACACGGTGCCCCGAGCGGGCGAGATCCTCGGCTGCGGTGGCTCCGCAGGGCCCGCCCCCGATCACGACGACATCGAACATGGTCTCTCCCTCCGGCGGGCGGGCGTCATTCGCCCGGTTGCAGCATCGGGTCGGCAGAGCGGCCGCCCTCCATGATCACGAGCGCCAGAAGCCCCGCTGCGACGAACAGCGCGGCCTCTACGGTAAAGACTGTGGCGAAGGCGGGCGCGTCGGTGGTCAGGCCGCGCATCGTGTCCACGGCGGCGGCCCCGGCCAGCCCGCCGAACCCCGCGGCGATGGCCTGCGCCGCGCCCCAGAGACCCATGCGCGTGCCCTCGCGCGCGCCGCGGCCCTCTCCGGCCAGCTGCATCATCGACCCGATGGCAGCGACCGCGAACATGCCGTTGAAGAAGCCCAGCATCACCGAGGCCGGCAGCACCGGCGCACCGGGGCCCATCGGGCCGATCGCGGCAAGGGTCAGCAGCGCCGCGGCAGAGCCGAGACAGCCGGTCGCGACCCATGTCCGCAGCGATCCGAGCCGCAGTCCCGTCGCCAGCACGCCAACGGTCAGCATTCCGAGGAACACACCGCCGTTCTGGGCACCGGCGAGCTGCGTGGACTCGCCCGGCGTGAAGTCGAAGACGAGGCCCGCGTATGGCTCGAGGATCAGCTCCTGCATGAAGTAGGCGACCATCGACAGGAAGACGAACAGCGTGAAGTTGCGCGCCTTGCGCTCGGCCCAGACCTCACGCAACGCGACCCGGAAGGGCGGGGCCTCGGGCTCGGGCCGCGCCTCGATGCCGCGCTCCACGCCCCATACCGCGACGATGGTCAGAAGCAGCATCGCGGCGGCGGTGGCACCCACGATGGTCATGAGGCGCGCCGGGCCGTATGGGTCGAGAAGCCCGCCGACCACGCCCGCGGTCACCGCGATGCCGAAGATCATCATCAGCCACGTGATCGTAGCCGCCGCCGCCCGGCGGGCGGGCGCGGTCGCCGTGGCGAGAAGCGCCAGCAGCGATGTGCCCGAAGCGCCGACCCCCAGCCCGATCAGCGCATAGGAGACCACCGAGAGGGCGAGGCCCGCGCCGAGGCTACGCTCCAGCACGATGACGCCCGCCGCGGCGCCGAGGCCGCCGACGGCCAGCACCGCCATGCCGCCGATGATCCAGGGCGTGCGGTTGCCCAGCGTGTCCGATCGGAAGCCCCAGGTCGGCCGTGTGATCTGGATGCCGTAGTGCAGCGCCACGAGAAAGCCGGGCAGGGTGGCGGGCAGCGCCAGCTCCACCACCATGAGCCGGTTCAGAGTCGAGGTCGTCAGCACCACGATGGCCCCGAGCGCGAGCTGCACGAGACCCAGGCGGACGATGGAGAGCCACGACAGCGTCAAGCCACGATCCCCCGCAGCGCCACGGCGGCGACCATCATGCCGGACACGTAGAACAGCACCCCGGTGGCGTTGTACCACGGTGCGCGCGCCTTCGGGTCACGCAGAAGGACGCGCATGGCCCAGCCCTGCGCGGCGAGAAGGACGGCGATCAGCGCCGCGGCGACAGGTGCGCTCCACCACGCGAGCAGCGCGATGACGGCCACCTGCGGCAGTGCCATGACCACGCAGGCCGTGCGCGCCGCGACGGCGGGGCCGAGGGTCACCGGAAGGGAGTCGACGCCGGTCTCGCGGTCGCCCTCCAGCGCCTTGAAGTCGTTGAGGGTCATGATTCCGTGCGCGCCGATGCCGTAAAGCAGCGCGATCACCACGATCTCGGCCGCGGGCGCGCCCGCCGACAGCACGGCAGCGCCGGTGATCCAGGGAAGCGTTTCGTAGGACAGCCCGACAAGGCCCGGTCCCCAGAGGCCCGATCGCTTCAGCCGTACCGGCTCGGCCGAGTAGGCCCAGGCCGCCGCGACTGCCGCACAGGTCGCGCCGAAGCCCCACGGTCCCAGCGGCACGGCCAGGGCGAGCGCCGCGGCGGACATCGCGAGCGCGACCCAAAGGCCCCATCGGCCCGGCACGCGGCCCGAGGGTATCGGACGGTCCGGTTCGTTGATCGCATCGACGTGGCGGTCGCACCAGTCGTTCGCCGCCTGGCTCATGCCGCAGACCACGGGGCCGGCCAGCACGATGCCAAGCACCACCAGCGGCCAGTCCGTGCCCGGCGCCACGCCAGAGGCGGTGACGCCGCACAGATAGGCCCACATGGGGGGGAACCACGTCACCGGCTTCAGAAGCCGCAGCAGCGCCGCGGGGTCCGGCAGCCGGCGCGGGTGTAAACCTGCGCTGACACTCATGTCGAAAACTAGACACTCGAAACCGAGTCGGCGCAAGGGCCGCGATCCGCGGCCCGCCGGTTCAGGTCTCGTTGGGGTCGTAGTTCAGCAGGCCGTATTTCCGCAGCTTCACGTAGAGGCTCTGACGCGACAGGCCGAGCATTTCCGCCGCCGCCACCCGGTTGTTACGGGTGAGCTGAACGGCGGTTTCGATGCACATTTTCTCGACCACGTCGGTGGTCTCCGCGACGATCTCGCGCAGGGTTGCCGAGCCCACGAGCTCCATGACCGAACTGGCCGACTCCATGGCCGCCGGTGCGGGACCCGCGCGCACCGCCTCGCTGCGGGCGGCATCCCGGATCACGAGGCCGAGCAGCGGATCGGTCCTGTCGTTGAGGTAGGTCACCGACATTTCCACCGGCGTCTCGGCGCCCAGTTCGCTCACCATCCGCGTGGCGTAGAGCCGCATCGTGCCCGCGCGGCGCGCGTTCTCGGCGACGACGTTCAGATCGACGCGTCCGCGTCCGAGGAAACCCGCGAGGTTCTGGCCGCGCAGGTCCGCCAGCCGTGCCGCCCCCACGAGGTCGAGGAACGCCTCGTTGGCGGTGGCGATCTCGCCCGAGAGAGTGGCGAAGACCACCGCGTCGGTCGACCGCTCGAACAGCAGTGAGACGTCGGCGCTGATGCCGGGCATGCCGCCCGCCTCGGCGTCGGGATCGCTCAGGCGGCAGAGGTAGGAGCGTTTGCCGGCGGCGCGGAACAGTTGCGGGGCGATGGCGATGCCGCGCCCGGAGGCATCGGCCGCGGCCACGACGGGTTCGCGTGCATCGCGGGTTGCGGCGCGGTCGATCTCGTCCATCAGGCCGTCAGGAGCGGCATCGCCCAGGGCCTCGGCCAGTCGGGTTCCCATCAACCCTTCGCGGGTTCCGCCCAGAAGCGCCGCGGCCGGTTCGTTCAGATCGCCGATGGTGCCGTCGCCGGCCGATACGAAGGCCACCGCGTCGGTCACCGCGCGCAAGAGCATCCGGTAGCGGGTGTCGAACTCGCGCTGGGCCTCGTAGGTCCGTTCCAGCGTCAGTTGCGCGTCGACCAGCTGGCGCTGCTGTTCGGCGAGACCGGCCTGGTCGCGGCCCAGCAGCATCGCGCCGGCGCCGTAGGGGATCATGGTGTAGCGCATGGGCCGTTCGACCCCGTCGCCGAGGACGTGGGTCAGTTCGAGACCGCTCGGTAGCGGTCGCCCCGCTTCCAGTGCCTCGCGGGCGGCGATCAGCTTGGTGCGGCCCTCCGGCACGAGGGTCTCCTCAATTGGTCGGCCTTCCCAGCCGGCGACTCCGGCGTCGGCGCTCAGCGCGCCGCCGACGATCACCCGCGTCACGACGCCCGAGGCGTCGAGCACGAGGGCCAGGTCGCTGGCGGCGGCGACGATCCGTTCGAGGTCCGTGGTTTCGGAGTTGTCCGCACTCTCGCGCGCGGCGAGGGAGGGGATGCGGTGTTCACTGCCGGTCATGGTGCTGCCTGTGCCTGCCCCGCGCCCCGGGCGCGACACAGCGCCAGCGCGGTCCTTATGTCATTCGTCACGATGTCCACACCGGTCATGTGTTGCAAATCGCCGTCGAAGTCCAGAACGAGCCCGCCGAGCGCCACGAGACGTGGCGGCCTTGCCGACCGGTGGATCGCCTCGCAAAGCGTTCGGGCCGCCGGCAGGCGATGCTCGCTCGCGCACGAGATCAGGGCCATGTCGTAATCGCCGTCGGCGAGCGCACGCTCGGCCTCGTCGGGGTGAGCGGCGTGCAACGTCCTGACGGCGACTCCGCGGCGGACGAGTTGTGCCGCGGCCACCCGTGCCCCGAGCGTGTGGTGATCGCCCGGCACCGTCATCAGAAGCGCGGTCCGCCCCGTGCCGTCCGGGTCCTCTGCGGCATGTGGCTGGAGCCGGATCAGCAGTGCCTGGAGCCGGGCGGTGGCGATGGTGACCTCCGCGAACCCGCAGCGATCCTCGCACCAGGCGTCCCCGAACTGGCGCGCGACCTGGGGAATGCAGAAATCGACGATGTCGTCGTCCGGCACCCGCATTTCGGCCAGCGCCTCGTGGACCGCGTCCGGGTCGAAGCGCGTGGCCCCGGCGGCGATGCGCAGCCAGGCCACCGCGCGCGTCAGCCGCGTTTCGCACCGGCGCGTGCCATTCCCGTTGAGCAGCCGGACGATGCCGTCCGCCAGCGTGGTGATCTCGGGACTGAGGTCTCGGTCGGCGTCGATCATGGGAGTGCCTCCGTCTCCGTCGCCATCGACCGGCTGCGTCACGAAACGCACGAGCGCGCTCGCCGTCCGTCCGGTCAGCACCGTTATGTCAGATGTGGAGGACATGAGCTAGCTCCGCGTCCAGTAAAGATGACACGTCCCGTCGTGTCTCTGGCTTAATCCACAGTATTCCTTGTTGTTCCCTGCTGCCGACCTTCCGGCGTGTAAGTTTCAATTGACACTTTTCGGAGCCGCCCGCTACGCTTCCTGTCAAGCAAGCCGAGGAATCGCCAATGGCTGCCACGGGACGACTGGACGCGGATCTTGCCGCTCCGACGCACACACCGCTCTACACGACCGAGGAACGCCGCCGTCGCGACGGGACGGTCTGGACGCTGGTCCAGGGCGTGCTGGCGCCGCTGCAGTTCATCGTGTTCCTGGTCTCGCTGGGGCTGGTGCTGCGCTGGCTCGCCACCGGCGCGGGTTACGAGGCCGCGACCCTGTCGATCGTCCTCAAGACCTTCGTGCTTTACGCGATCATGGTGACCGGCGCGATCTGGGAGAAGGTCGTCTTCGGCCGCTATCTCTTCGCGCCCGCCTTCTTCTGGGAGGATGCGGTGTCGATGCTCGTGATCGCGCTCCACACCGCCTACCTCTGGGCACTGTGGAGCCACGCGCTCGCCCCGGAGGCTCTCATGTCGCTCGCGCTCGCGGCCTACGCCGCCTACGTGGTGAACGCGGCGCAGTTCGTGCTCAAGCTGCGCCGGGCCCGGCTTTCGGCGGGGGGCGTGGCATGACTGAACGCTTCGCCCAGGCCTCGGGACAGGGCTGCCGCAACGCCCCGGTCCTCAAGCAGCGCGGCCAGCACGAGGTGTTCTGCGGCCTGACCTCGATCGTCTGGCTTCACCGCAAGATGCCGGACGCGTTCTTCCTCGTGGTCGGCAGCCGCACCTGCGCGCACCTGCTTCAGTCTGCGGCGGGCGTGATGATCTTTGCCGAGCCACGCTTCGCTACCGCGATCCTCGAAGAGACCGACCTCGCCGGTCTCGCCGACGCGCACGAGGAACTCGACCGGGTGGTCCACGAACTGCTCGCCCGGCGTCCCGACATCCGCCGCCTGTTCCTGGTGGGCTCGTGCCCGTCCGAGGTCATCAAGCTCGACCTCGCCGTGGCGGCCGAGCGGCTGACCGCGGTCCACGCTCCGCAGGTTCGGGTCCAGTCCTATTCCGGCTCCGGCATCGAGACGACCTTCACGCAGGGCGAGGACACCTGCCTCGCCGCCATGGTCCCTGACCTGCCAGCCGGGCCCGAGGGGCCCGAGGCGCGGGAGCTGATCGTGGCGGGCGCGCTTCCCGACGTGGTCGAGGACCAGATGCGCGACCTCCTCGCGAAGATCGGCATCGACGCGGTGCATGTCCTGCCGGCCGCGCGCGAGGCCACGCGCTTCGGCGTCGGTCCGGGGTCGCGGGTGGCGCTGGTGCAGCCGTTCCTCGGTGACACGCTGGCCGCGCTGGAACGCCGTGGCGCCCGGCACGTCGCTGCGCCCATGCCGTTCGGCGCCGAGGGCACCACCGCCTGGTTCCACGCCATCGCCGAGGCCTTCGGAATCCCGCCCGAGGTGGTCGATCGCGCCGTAGCCGCGCCGAAGGCCCGCGCCGAACGCGCGGTGGCGCAGGCTGCCGAGGCATTGCGCGGCCGCTCGGTCTTCTTCTTCCCCGACAGCCAGCTCGAGGTGCCGCTCGCGCGTTTCCTCACCCGCGAATGCGGTATGGAGGCGGTCGAGGTCGGCACACCCTTCCTGCACCGGCAGGTGCTCGACGGCGATCTCGCGCTGCTCGACGAGGGGCCGACCCTGTCGGAAGGGCAGGATGTGGACCTCCAGCTCGACCGCGTGCGCGCGGCCCGCCCGGATCTCACGGTCTGCGGCCTCGGCCTCGCCAACCCGCTCGAGGCCGAGGGCCTGAGCACCAAATGGTCGATCGAGCTCGTGTTCACTCCGGTCCACTTCTACGAGCAGGCGGGCGACCTCGCGGGTCTCTTCTCGCGCCCGCTCCGCCGCCGCGACGCGCTGAAAGTGGGGGCCGTGCAGCCCCCGGCGATGCCATGAAGCTCACCGTCTGGACATACGAGGGCCCGCCCCATGTCGGCGCCATGCGTGTCGCCACTGCCATGCGCGACCTGCACTATGTCCTGCACGCGCCGCAGGGCGATACCTATGCCGATCTCCTGTTCACCATGATCGAGCGGCGCGACCACCGCCCGCCGGTGACCTACACCACCTTCAAGGAGCGCGACCTCGGCGCCGACACCGCCGATCTGTTCCGTCGCTCCTGCCAGGCCGCCTACGAACGGTTCCGCCCCGAGGCGATGATCGTTGGCGCCTCCTGCACCGCCGAGCTGATCCAGGACGATCCCGGCGGCATCGCCGAGCGCATGGGCCTGCCGGTGCCGGTGATCGCGCTGGACCTGCCGTCCTACCAACGCAAGGAAAACTTCGGCGCGGACGAGACCTTCTACCGCATCGCGCGCGCTCTGGCCCGGCCCTGCGAGAAGACCGCGCGCCCGAGCGTCAATCTCATCGGCCCGACAGCGCTGGGCTTCCGCCACCGCGACGACGTCACCGAACTGACGGCGCTCCTGTCGGACATGGGCGTCGAGGTGAATGTCTGCGCGCCCATGGGCGCGACGCCGTCGGACATCACGCGGCTGGGCGCGGCCCACGCCAACGTTCTGATGTATCCCGAGACCGGAGAAAGCGCCTGCCGCTGGATGGAGCGCGATCTCGGCCTGCCGTTCACCAAGAGCATCCCCATCGGCGTCGGCGGCGTGCGCGACTTCGTGGCCGAGGTGGCGGATCTTCTTGGCGTGGCGCCCGGGCTCGACACCGACCGGCTGCGGTTGCCGTGGTACTCGGCGTCGGTCGACTCCACCTATCTCACAGGCAAGCGCGTGTTCCTCTTCGGCGACGGCACCCATGTCCGCGCGATGGCCCGGGTGGCCCGCGACGAGATGGGCTTCGAGGTCGCGGGGATGGGCTGCTACAACCGCGAACAGGCCCGCGCCGTGCGCGCCGTGGCGACGGAGATGGGCGTCGAGGCGCTCATCACCGACGATTATCTCGAGGTCGAGGCGGCGATCGAGGCCGCCGCGCCAGAGCTGATCCTCGGCACCCAGATGGAGCGGCATATCGGCAAGCGGCTGGGCATTCCCTGCGCCGTGATCTCGGCCCCCGTGCACGTGCAGGACTTCCCCGCCCGCTACGCTCCTGTGATGGGGATCGAGGGCGCGAACGTGCTGTTCGACACGCTGGTGCATCCTCTGGTCATGGGACTGGAAGAGCACCTGCTGACCATGTTCCGCGCCGATCCCGAGTTCCACGACGCGGCCGGCCCGTCGCATCACGGCGGCCACGCGCCCCTGGTCGCGGCGGAGGAGGGGGGCGCTGGCCCTCGTGCGCCGGTGGCGGAGTCCCCCCGGGATATTTCGGCCAAGAAGACCGAGGGCGGAGGCGCGACTGGGGCGATCGAGGTCGTCTGGCTGGCTGCGGCCGAGCGCGAATTGAAGAAAATCCCGTTCTTCGTGCGCGGCAAGGCCAAGCGCAACACCGAGGCCTTCGCGGCCGCGCGCGGCGAGACCGAGATCAGCGTCGACACGCTCTACGAGGCGAAGGCCCATTATGCGCGGTGACGGCGTCCTGTCCGGGGCCCCCGTGCCCTACGAGGTGGCGATCCTCACCCTCGACAGCCATGCCGAGCGCGCGGTGGCGCGCGCCGAGGCGGTGCTGGCCGCGGACTTTCCCGGCCTGAAGATCACGGCGCTCGCTGCCGCCGAATGGGGCGAACGGCCCGAGGCTCTGGCCGAGGCGAAGGCCGCGATCGCGCGGGCAGACCTGATCGTCGTGTCGCTGCTGTTCCTCGAGGACCACGTGCAGGCGATCCTGCCCGATCTTGCTGCCCGGCGCGACGACGCGGACGCGCTGGTGGGCATCGTGGCCGACGCGCAGATCGTGAAGCTCACGCGCATGGGCAGCCTCGACATGGCGGCGCCGGAAAGCGCCACGATGGCGTTGCTGAAACGGCTGCGGGGGTCGTCGAAGCCCTCGACCGAGAGCGGTGCGAAGAAGATGCGGATGCTGCGGCGGCTGCCGCGGATCCTGCGCTACGTGCCGGGCAAGGCGCAGGACCTGCGGGCCTGGTTCATGGCCATGCAGTACTGGCTGGGCAGCAGCGACGAGAACGTGGTCGGCATGGTCCGCTTCCTGTTGTCGCGCTACGCCGCGCGTCCGGATTGGCGCGGTGCCGCGGCGCCCGCGCCGGTGGAGTATCCCGAGGCCGGGCTTTACCACCCCGACCTGCCGGGCCGGATCGGAAGCGATCCGGAGGCGCTGCCGGGGCCCGAGGCGCCGGTGGCGACCGTGGGCGTGCTGATGATGCGCTCCTACGTGCTCTCGGGCGACACCGCGCATTACGACGCGGTGATCCGGGCATTCGAGGCGCGGGGCCTGCGTGTGCTGCCGGCCTTTGCCGGCGGGCTCGACGGGAGGCCGGCGGTGGACGCCTATTTCCGCGACGAGGCCGGCCCGAAGATCGACGCACTGGTGTCGTTGACCGGGTTCAGCCTCGTGGGCGGGCCCGCCTACAACGACAACGATGCCGCCGTCTCGGTGCTGCGCGACCTCGACGTTCCCTACATCGCCGCGCACCCGCTGGAGTTCCAGACGCTGGGCCAGTGGGGCGAAAGCGGTCAGGGACTTGGGCCGATCGAGACCACCATGCTGATCGCTCTGCCCGAACTCGACGGGGCCACGCGACCGCACGTGTTTGCCGGGCGTCACGGCGAAGCCGGCTGCACGGGATGCCGCCAGGCCTGCCGCGGAGACGGCAGCAAGGCGATGGCCCCTTGTCCCGAGCGGATCGAGGCGCTGGCGGGCCGGGTCGCGCGCGCCGCCGCCCTGCGCCGCAGCCGCGTCGCCGAGCGGCGCGTGGCGGTCGTGCTGTTCGGCTTTCCTCCCAATGCCGGCGCAGCGGGGACGGCGGCGCATCTCGCCGTCTGGGAGAGCCTCTTCAACACGCTGCACGCCATGAAGCGCGAGGGTTACGACCTCGACCCGCCCGAGAGCGTGGAGGCGCTGCGCGCGGCGCTGCTCGAAGGCACGGCCCGGCAATACGGGCAGGACGCCAACGTCGCCGCCCACGTGAGCGCCGATGACATGGTGCGCGGAACGCCCTGGCTCGACGAGATCGAGGCGGTCTGGGGCCCGGCGCCCGGGCGCGCGCAGTCGGACGGACGTGGCGTCTTCGTGCTGGGCGCGCAGTTCGGCAAGGTGTTCGTCGGCCTGCAACCGGGCTTCGGCTGGGAAGGTGATCCGATGCGGCTGCTGTTCGAGGGCGGCTTCGCCCCGACGCATGCCTTCGCGCAGTTCTACCTGTGGCTCCGCCACGGCTTCGGCGCCGACGCGGTGCTGCATTTCGGGATGCACGGCGCTCTCGAGTTCATGCCGGGCCGGCAGGCGGGCGCGGGGCCGGGGGACTGGCCCGACCGGCTGATCGGCGATCTGCCGAACGTCTACCTCTACGCGGCGAACAACCCCTCGGAGGCGACGCTGGCCAAGCGGCGCTCGGGCGCGGTGACGGTCAGTCACCTGACGCCGCCTCTGCGCGAGGCGGGGCTCTACAAGGGACTGCTGGAGTTGAAGGAAAGCCTCGGTCGCTGGCGCGGGCTGGCGCCGGGCGATGCCCGTGCGCCGGAGCTGGAGGCCCTGATCGCCGAGCAGGCGGCGGCGGTGGACCTCGCGGGCGCGCCGGACGTGCTGTGGACGCGCTTGCTGGAGACCGAGGCGGCGCTGGTGCCGGACGGGCTGCATGTGCTGGGACGGTCGCTGTCCGCGGAGGCACGCGGGCGCTACCTCGACTTCGCGCCGGACGACGAGATCCGGGCGCGCATGGCCGCGGCGATGGAGGGCGATCCGGAAATGCGCGGCCTGATGGACGCGCTGGCCGGGCGGTTCACGCCGCCGGTCGCGGGCGGCGACCTGATCCGGTCGCCCGAGGTGCTGCCGACCGGCCGCAACATCCACGCCTTCGATCCGTTCAGGATGCCCACGGCCTTCGCCATGGAAGAGGGCCGGCGGCAGGCGGAGCTGCTGCTCGAGACCCACGGGACCGTGCCGCGCTCGGTGGCGCTGGTGCTCTGGGGGTCGGACAACATCAAGACCGACGGCGCGCCGCTGGCGCAGGCGCTGGCACTGATCGGGGCCGAACCGCGCTTCGACGCGTTCGGGCGCATCTGCGGGGCGGACCTCGTCCCGCTCGCCGCGCTCGGGCGGCCGCGGGTGGACGTGGTGATGACGCTGTCGGGCATATTCCGCGATCTGCTGCCGCTTCAGACCCGGATGCTGGCCGAGGCGGCTCTGAAGGCCGCGGAGGCCGACGAGCCGGAGGCGCTGAACCCGATCCGGGCCCATGCGCGTGCCCATGCCGCCGAAACGGGCTGTTCGCTGGAGGAGGCGGCCTTGCGCGTCTTCTCGAACGCCGACGGCGCCTACGGGTCGAACGTGAACGGGCTGGTGGAAAGCTCGGCCTTCGGCGACGAGGACGAACTGGCCGACGCCTACGAGGCCCGCAAGAGCTGGGCCTACGGCACCAACGGCAAGTCGGCGCCGCAGCCGGCGCTTCTGACGCGGATGCTGTCGGGGGTCGAGGTGGCTTACCAGAACCTCGAATCCGTCGAACTGGGGGTGACCACGGTCGACCACTACTTCGACACGCTGGGCGGCATATCGCGTGCGGTGCGCCGGGCGCGCGGCGAAGAGGCACGGGTCTACATCTCGGACACCACGCGCGGCGCGGGCAAGGTGCGGACCCTGAGTGACCAGGTGGCGCTGGAGACGCGCTCGCGGTCGCTGAACCCGGCCTGGTTCGAGGGGATGCTGCGCCACGGCGCCGAGGGCGTGCGCCAGATCGAGGCCCACGTCACGAACACCATGGGCTGGTCGGCGACGACCGGATCGGTGGAGCCCTGGGTCTACCAGCGGCTCTCGGAAACCTTCGTTCTGGACCCGGAGATGCGCGCGCGCCTGGCCGAGTTGAACCCTGTCGCGTCCAGCCGGATGGCGAACCGTCTTCTCGAGGCGCACGACCGGGCCTACTGGGCGCCCGACGCCGACACGCTGGATGCGCTGCGCGATGCCGCGGACGCGCTCGAGGATCGCATGGAAGGGGTGGCGGCGGAATGAGCGGTCTCGTGCATATCCGCCGGACCGGCGCTCGCGCTGGCGCGCATCGCCCCGCCCGCCGTCCCGCGGGCGCCACGGGCTCTGCGCGGGGCCGGACGATGGACCGCCGCACCGGGGCGCTGCCCTGGACCCCGGAGTATTTTCACCAAGGAGAGGCAGGGGCGAACGCGCTTGCCGGAAGGAGAGAGCCATGAGCCCGCTCGATAGCAAGACGCCGCCCGCCGCGCGGGCCGCGATGCGCGAGGCGGCGGGGCTGGAGGCCCGGCGCGACGACATGAAGGCGCCCCCGGTCCTGCGGGGGCAGGACGGCGAGGGGTCTGTGCAGGTGCACCAGGATCCCTCGGCGCGGATCGAGGGGGCGCAGGTCTTCGCGGTCTACGGCAAGGGCGGGATCGGCAAGTCGACCACGTCGTCGAACCTGTCGGCGGCGATGGCGAGCCTCGGCAAGAGGGTCCTGCAGATCGGCTGCGACCCCAAGCACGATTCCACCTTCACGCTGACCGGGCGGTTGCAGCCGACGGTGATCGACATCCTCAAGGAGGTGGATTTCCACGCCGAGGAACTGCGGCCCGAAGATTTCGTCACCCCCGGCTGGGGCGGCGTCCAGTGCATCGAGGCGGGCGGTCCGCCCGCGGGCACGGGCTGCGGCGGCTACGTCGTGGGCCAGACCGTGAAGCTTCTGAAGCAGCACCACATGCTCGACGACACCGACGTGGTGATCTTCGACGTGCTTGGCGACGTGGTCTGCGGCGGCTTCGCCGCGCCGCTCCAGCACGCCGACCGCGCGGTGATCGTGACCGCCAACGACTTCGATTCGATCTACGCGATGAACCGCATCATCGCCGCGGTGCAGGCCAAGTCCGCGAACTACAAGGTCCGGCTGGCGGGCTGCGTCGCCAACCGGTCGAAGGACACCGACGAGGTCGACCGCTTCTGCGACACGGTGGGGTTCAAGCGCCTGGCCCACATGCAGGACTACGACGCGATCCGTCGCTCGCGGCTGAAGAAGAAGACGCTGTTCGAGATGCCCGACGAGGAGGACATCCTGCTTGCGCGCGCCGAATACGTGCGGCTGGCGCAGACCATGCTGTCGGGCACCGAGCCGACATCGCCCGCGCCGCTGCCGGACCGGGACATTTTCGAACTGCTCGGGTTCGACTGAGGGGAGGGGGCATGAGCTACGAGATCACCCGGTCCCGCGTCGAGACCTATTTCGACCGCACCGCCACCGCGACCTGGGCCGCGCTGACCTCGGACGCGCCGGTGAGCCGCATCCGCGAGACGGTGCGCGCGGGTCGCGACGCGATGCGCGCGCGGCTCCTGGGCGCGCTGCCCGAGGACCTGAGCGGCGCGCGCGTGCTCGATGCCGGGTGCGGGGCGGGGCAGATGAGTGCGGAACTGGCCGCACGCGGGGCCGAGGTGGTCGCGGTGGACCTGTCGCCGCAGCTTCTGCAGGTGGCCGAGGCGCGGCTGCCCGACACGGTGCGGTCCCGGGTGCGCTTCGTTGCCGGCGACATGACGGCGCCGGAACTCGGGCGCTTCGACCACGTCGTCGCGATGGACAGCCTCATTTACTATCGCGCGGGTGACATCGACGCGCGGCTCTCGGGGCTGGCGCAACGTGCGAATGGCTCGATCCTGTTCACAGTGGCGCCGCGTACGACTCTGCTGATGGGGATGTGGTACGCGGGCAAGCTGTTCCCGCGCGGCGATCGGTCGCCCGTCATGGTGCCGCACGCACCGGGCGCGCTGGCGCGCCGGCTTGTCGGGCACGGGTCCGTGCGCGACGTGGGCCGGGTCAGCTCGGGCTTCTACATCAGTCATGCGCTGGAGGTCCGGCCATGAGCGGGGTGCGCATCGCAAAGCGGTTCCTGCCGTTCTCGGACGCCGCTTCCGATGCGCTGCCGCTGCCGCAGCTTCTGCGGCTGGCGCTGTTCCAGGTGTCGGTCGGCATGGCCGGGGTCCTGCTGCTCGGCACGCTGAACAGGGTGATGATCGTCGAGTTGTCGGTGGCCGCCACCGTGGTCGCGGTGATGATCGCGCTGCCGGTGCTGATCGCACCGTTCCGGGCGCTGCTGGGGTTCCGGTCGGACACCCATCGCTCGGCCATCGGTTGGAAGCGGGTGCCCTACCTGTGGTTCGGCTCGCTGTGGCAGATGGGCGGGCTTGCGGTGATGCCGATGGCGCTGCTGGTGCTGGGCGGCGACACCGTGCACGACGTGCCCTTCGCGGGCGAGGTGCTGGCCGCACTCGCGTTCCTGATGACCGGTCTCGGCATGCACATGACCCAGACCGCTGGGCTCGCCCTGGCGTCGGACCGGGCAACGGACGAGACCCGGCCGCGGGTTGTGGCGCTGCTTTACGTCATGTTCCTGCTGGGCATGGGCCTGTCGGCGCTGGTCGTCGGATGGCTCCTGCGGGACTTCACACCGCTCGGCCTGATCCGCGTGGTGCAGGGCGCAGCCGTGGTCGGCGTCGTCCTGAACGTGATCGCGCTGTGGAAGCAGGAGCGCGTGCGCCCGATGAGCGCGGAGGAGCGCGCGGCGCCCCGCCCGGCCTTCTCGGAGGCGTGGGCGGATTTCGCGCGCGGCGGTACTGCGGGGCGGTTGCTGGCGGTGGTCTTCCTCGGGACCATGGCGTTCAACATGCAGGACGTGCTTCTGGAACCGTATGGCGGAGAAATCCTCGGCCTGTCGGTCTCGGCCACGACCCTGCTGACGGCGATGTGGGCGGCGGGTGCGCTCGCGGGCTTCGCCTTCGCCGCGCGGATGCTCAAGCGGCAGGCCAATGTCTACCGCATGGCGGCGAGTGGCGTGCTGGTGGGCATCGCGGCGTTCTCGACGGTGATCTTCGCGGCGCCGATGGCTTCGCCCGCGCTGTTCTTCGCGGGGGCGGGTCTGATCGGGCTCGGCGGCGGCTACTTCGCGGTCTCGACGCTGACGGCGGCGATGACCATGCCCGCCGAAGGCGTCGCAGGACGCGGGCTGGCGCTGGGCGCCTGGGGCGCGGCGCAGGCCACGGCGGCGGGCCTTTCGACCGCGATCGGGGGCGGTCTGCGCGACTGGGTGAACCTGCACGCGACCGCCGGAGACCTCGGCACCGCCCTCGCCACGCCCGCGACCGGCTACTCGGTCGTCTACCACCTCGAGATCGGACTTCTCTTCGTCACGCTCGTCGCGCTCGGCCCGCTGGTCGGGCGGGCGATGCGCGGCCCCGATACGACCTCCACCACCGCGGACCGGCAGGGCATGGGCCTTGCCGATTTCCCCACCTGAGCCCACCGCACCAGAAGGAACCGGGTCATGATCAACGACTATCCCTTCGGAAACCTCGACCTCGCGAGTCTCTCGCTCTGGGTCTTCTTCATCTTCTTCGTGGGCCTCGTGATCTGGCTGCAGCGCGAGAACCAGCGCGAAGGCTATCCGCTGGTGGACGAGGACGGCACGCGCGCCGATGCCGGCGGCATCTGGCCGGTGCCCTCGGACAAGACCTTCATCCTGCCGCACGGCCACGGCGAGAAGAAGCTGCCGTCGCAGCAGAACGTCGACCGTTCGGACCTTGCGCTTTCGGCGGTGGCCAAGACCGGGGGCTTTCCGTTCATGCCGTCGCTCGATCCGATGAAGGCGGGCGTGGGGCCGGGATCGTGGGCGCCGCGCAGCGATCTGCCCGAGCTCGACGGTCACGGAAAACCCAAGATCGTGCCGATGTCGACGACGGACTTTCACCACGCCGCCGGGCGCGATCCGCGCGGGATGCCGGTGGTGGCCGGGGACGATGCCATCGTGGGCATGATCTCGGACATGTGGGTGGATGAGCCGGAGCAACTGGTCCGATACCTGCAGATCGACCTCGATCCCGAGTTCGGCGGCGGCGCGCGGCTGGTGCCGATGACCATGGCGCGGATCCGTTCGGACCGGGTGCAGGTGCGCTCGATCTACGGCGCGCACTTCGCCGGGGTCCCGACCACGGCGAAGCCGGGCGAGGTGACCAAGCTCGAGGAGGAGAAGATCATGGCCTATTACGGGGCCGGCCTTCTCTACGCCGATGAGGCGCGGTCGGCGCCGCGGTTGTAACGACACGAGCCGGCGCGCCCCAGCCAGGCGCGCCCGAACGACATTGGGGAGGGACGGGACATGAGCCAACATCACGACGATTTCGCGGTCGAGCCGATCCGCGGGCTGCCGGAGCTTCCGCCCGAGGGCGAGACGATCCTCTGGCAGGGCCGGCCGGACGCCTTCGCACTCTCGTGGCAGGCACTGAGCCTGCCGTGGATCGCGGGCTATTTCGTGGTGCTCGCCGCGTGGCGGTTCCTGTCGTTGGTGGACCTGCTGCCCATGGGGCAGGTGATCGGATACTCTGTGCCGTTCCTCGGCCTCGGCGCCATCGTGCTCGGGCTTCTCGGCGCGTTCGGTTACGTGCAGGCACGCAGCACGGTCTACACGGTCACGAACCGCCGGATTGCCATGCGCGTGGGCGCGGCGCTGACGGTGACGCTGAACCTGCCCTACACACGGATCGCGGCGGCGGACTTCGCGCCGGGGCGGCGCGGAACGGGCACAATCGCGCTGCACACGCTGGGCGGGCCGAAGCTGTCCTACCTTACGCTCTGGCCGCACGTGCGCCCGTGGCGCATCTCGGTGCCGCAGCCCGCGCTGCGCTGCATTCCCGACGCCGAGCGGGTGGCGCGGCTGATCGCCGAGGCCGCGGAGGCCCGCGTGGCAATGCCGCAAGTCGCACAGGCCGCTGCAACGGCCGCGGTCGCCGCTCCGCCGTCCGCGCCAGCCGCGCGTCCCACGCGTCCTGCGGCGGCCGCGGCCGCCGTGGCCGCGGAGTGAGGGCCGGGCGATGAGCACGCAAAACGCCGATTTCCGCGGATCGTCCGAGGACCTCGTCCCGCTTCCGCTGATCCGCGCACTCTGTGCGCTGGTGGTCTTCAGCCTCGTCACGGTGAGCTGGGCCGTGCTGACCGACCGTCCGCTCGACGCGACGCCGCCCGACAGCCGCGTGGTGGCGGAACGGGTGCTCTACCTCGACGGGGACCTCGCCGGCGCCGCGCGGATCACGGAGGCCGACGGCACGCTGGTCGCGGACCTTGCGCCGGAGGAAGGCGGGTTCATCTCCGGTGTCGCGCGCGTCCTCGACCGTGAACGCACCAAGGCGCGCGTCCCGCCCGACGGGCCGGTGCGCCTGATCGCCATGGAAAACGGCCGGGTGGCGATCCTCGATCCGTCCACCGGCTGGCGCGCGGACCTCATGGGGTTCGGCGCCGACAACGCGGCGGCCTTCGCCAGGCTGCTGCCGCAACCGACCGAATGAGGAGGGAAGTCTCATGGGTCTACTGACGAAAGAGGTCGAACGGGCACCCTGCACCGTCGAGATCAGCCACAAGTTCGAAAGCCTGCACGCCCACGTGCGGTTCAACAACGGCGCCGTGATTCATCCCGGTGACGAGGTGAAGGTCCACGGCCCCGAGATCATGGCCCCCTTCGGCGAGGTCGTGAGCGAGGACCGCGAGGCGACCATCGTCCGGGCCTCCAAGCTGGAGCGGCTCTGGACCCGCCTGACCGGCGACCTGGAAGTGATGGAGCTTTGCGAGTTCTCGTTCTCCGAGGAGGTGCGGCTATGAACGTCCATGCTGATCCCGTCGCCGACAAGCGCGCCGAGGCCCAGACCGCCGAGGAGGGCATCGCCCTTCAGGAGGAGCAGGCCAAGTACGACAGCGCCTTCGCCACCGACGTCGCCATGCAGAACACCCTGCTGACGCCGCGCTTCTACACCACCGATTTCAACGAGCTCGACGCCATCGATGTCTCGCCCGTGCGCGCCGACTGGGACGCGCTGATCGCCGAGATGGAAGCCGATCCGAACAAGGGTCACTTCAAGAAGACCGAGGCCTGGGACCACGTCGACTGGGACGGCATGGACCCCGCGCTCAAGAAGGAGTTCATCGACTTCCTGATCTCGTCCTGCACCGCCGAGTTCTCGGGCTGCGTCCTGTACAAGGAGATGAAGCGGCGCGGCACGAACGTGGACGTGACCAAGCTGTTCCAGCTCATGGCACGGGACGAGGCGCGGCATGCGGGCTTCATCAACGACGCGCTGCGCGAGGCGGGCGTGGCGGTGAACCTCGGGTTCCTGACGCAGAAGAAGAAGTACACCTTCTTCCGGCCGAAGTTCATCTATTACGCCACTTACCTCTCGGAGAAGATCGGCTACGCCCGCTACATCACGATCTTCCGGCACCTCGAGGCAAATCCGCAGCACCGTTTTCACCCGATCTTCAAGTGGTTCGAGGAGTGGTGCGGCGACGAGTTCCGCCACGGCGAGGCCTTCGCGCTGCTGATGAAGACCGATCCGAAACTGACCAGCGGCGTCAACGTCTGGTGGATCAAGTTCTTCCTGACGGCGGTCTATGCCACGATGTACGTGCGTGACCACCAGCGGCCGGCCTTCCACGAGGCGCTGGGCGTCGATCCGGACTGGTACGCCCACGAGGTGTTCACCAAGACCTCCGCCCTGTCCGAGCAGATCTTCCCGATCACGCTCGACATCGAGCACCCGCGCTGGCAGCGCACGCTGGAGACGCTGCACCGCGCCAACGTCGCCATTGCCGACGGCAAGGCCACGGGCGGCGTGGCCGGAAAGCTGAAGGAGCTGGCGAACTCGGCCAAGGCGGCGTGGTGCTTCGCGGCGCTCTACACCATTCCGGCGAAACGCCACGACCGGCCCGAAAGCGTGCGGCTGGAGCCGGTCTATTGATGCGGTCGGGGGACATGCGCGTCGCGCGCCGGGGGCTCTGCCCCCGCACCCCCGGAGTATTTGTCCCGAGAAGAGGGGGGGCGCCGTGAGCGGATCGGCCGGTTTCGCGGCGCTCTTCGCGCTTTTCGCCTGGTGGTTCTCGACCGGGGCGATCCTCCTGGTCGTGCGGTGGGCGGACCGCGGCGGCTCCGGCGGCGCGACGACGGTTGCTGCGCTGCCGCTCCTGGCCGCGGGGCTCGCCGGCGTGTGGCTGAGTGCCGGGGATGGCAGCGTGGCCGGGGTCTACGGGGCGTTCCTCTCGGCGCTGGCGGTCTGGGGATGGATCGAGCTGGCCTTCCTGACCGGCACGATCACCGGGCCGAACGCCCATATCTGTCCGCGCCACCTGCCGGAATGGGAACGCTTCATCCGGGCGTGGGGCGTGCTTGCCTACCACGAGATGCTGCTGGTCGCGACGCTGATCGCGCTCTGGGCGCTTACTCGCGACGCCGCCAACGCGGTGGCGTTCTGGACCTTCGCCGTCCTGTTCTTCGCGCGCGTTTCGGCCAAGCTGAACCTTTTCCTCGGCGTGCCGCGCATCAACACCGAGTTCATGCCCGCCGCGCTCGCGCACGTGCCGAGCCACTTCCGCAAGGCCGGCGTGAACGGGCTGTTCCCGGTTTCGGTCACCGCGCTCGCGGTCGCCACCGGGGCCTGGGGCGTGGAACTGGCGTCGGCGGAGAGTGCCGCGGCGGCCGCCGGGTTCGCGCTGCTGGCCGCGCTCACCGCGCTCGCCCTGCTCGAGCACTGGTTCATGGTGCTGCCGGTGCCTGACGAGAAACTCTGGCGCTGGATGCTGCCCGCGCCCACCACCAAGACGACCCGGGAGGATGCCCATGGACTTTGACGCCCTGTTCGCCAAGGAGCTCGACGCGCTGCGGCGCGACGGCAATTACCGCATCTTCGCGGAACTGGAGCGCGAGGCAGGCGCGTTCCCGCGCGCGACGAGCCACGACGCCGACGCGCCGGACCAGGTGACGGTCTGGTGCTCGAACGACTATCTCGGGATGGGGCAGCACGCCGATGTCATCGCAGCCATGTGCGACACCGCGCGGGCCTGTGGCACCGGGGCGGGCGGCACGCGTAACATCAGCGGCAACACGCACCAGCACGCGCTCCTGGAGGCCGAGCTGGCCGACCTGCACCGGAAGGACGCGGCGCTGCTCTTCACCAGCGGCTATGTCTCGAACTGGGCGGCGCTGTCCACCCTGGGCGCGAAGCTGCCGGACGCGGTGATCCTGTCGGACGAGAAGAACCATGCCTCGATGATCGAGGGCATCCGCCATTCCAAGGCCGACAAGGTGATCTGGCGGCACAACGATCCCGAGGACCTCGACCGCAAGCTGGCGGCGTGCCCGTCCAACGCCACCAAGATCGTGGCCTTCGAATCCGTGTACTCTATGGACGGCGACATCTGCCCCATGGACGAGATCGTGGAGGTCGCCGAGAAGCACGGCGCGATGACCTATCTCGACGAGGTGCACGCGGTGGGCATGTACGGCCCGCGCGGCGGCGGCGTCAGCGAACGGCTCGGGTTGCAGGACCGCATCACCCTGATCGAGGGCACGCTCGGCAAGGCCTACGGCGTCGTCGGCGGCTACATCGCCGGGTCGGCGGCCCTGTGCGATTTCATCCGGTCCTTCGCGTCGGGCTTCATCTTCACCACGGCGCTGCCGCCGGCGGTCGCCGCCGCGGCGCGGACCTCGATCGCGCATCTCAAGGAAAGCGACGCCGAGCGCCATCGCCAGCGCGGGCAGGTGGCCAAGCTGCGCGCGCGGCTCGACGCGCTGGGTATCCCGCACCTGCACAACGACAGTCACATCATCCCGGTGATGATCAAGGACCCGGTGAAGTGCCGCCAGATCGCCGACATCCTGATGAACGACTTCGGGATCTACGTGCAGCCGATCAACTATCCCACGGTGCCCAAGGGCACCGAGCGGCTGCGTTTCACCCCCGGGCCGCTGCATTCGGACGAGGACATCGAGTACCTCGTGCAGGCGCTGAGCACGCTCTGGAAGCGGTGCGCGCTGGCGCACGCGGTCGCGTAGGGTTTACCGGACCTGTTTTCCGGCGCACGGGAGCTTAGATCAGCGGTCTGACCCGACCCGAGACGTCTCCCCCATGCGCCGAATTCTGACCACCCTCTTACTGACCTTTTCCGCCGGCCTCCCGGTTGCGGCGCAGGACGCCGGGCGGGGCGCCGCCCTGTTCGGGCAGTGCGTCGCGTGCCACTCGGTCGTCACGCCGGACGGCACGGTGCTGCGCGGCGGGTCGCGGGTGGGACCGAACCTCTACGGCGTGGCAGGACGGCGGGCGGGCGGCGATCCGGGCTTCGATTACAGCCCGTGGCTGCGCGAGGCGGGGCGCACCGGCCTGACATGGACGCCCGAGACCTTTGCGGCCTACCTCAGGAATCCGACCGCCTTCACCAAGGACTGGCTCGGCGACGACAGCGCGCGGGCGCGCATGGCGTTCCGGCTGGAGTCCGGGGCGGGCGACATCCTCGCCTACCTGCGGAACCTGGAACGGTAGGCGTCCGACCCCGCGCCGGGGCGCAGGGCCGAGAGCCTATCAGGCCGAAACCTGTTCCCTCAGGATCGAGGCGGTGAGCGACACCATCAGGTAGATGCCCGAGAAGATCAGCAGGGCGAGGAGGGTGTTCTCGAAGGCGCGCGGATAGGACGGATCCTCGGAGGCCACCGGCACCACGGATGTGGTCAGGTAGCGCGCCTGGCTGTCGGCGTCGCGGCGCGCGGTCTCGAGCCGTTCGAGCGCTGACGACAGCATCATGTCGCGGGTGGCAAGGTCGGCCTCGGCCAGTTGCACCTGCACCGCCACGTCGGCGAGCGAGGTCTCGCCCTCCTGCGCGGTGGTCATCTGGGTGTTCAGTTCGGCCAGCACCGCCTCGAGCCGGCGGATGTCGCCTTCGGCGCCGTCGACGCGGCTCTGGTTCGGGCGGGCGTTGTCGAGCAACGCCTGAAGCTGCAGGCGCTTTTCGCGCAGCTGGACCTCGAAGGTGTTCATCTGGCTGCGCAGGGCGGCGATCCGGCCCTCGGGGTCGAGGAGCGAGCTTTCCTGCTGCAGGCGGACCAGCTTCTCCTGCGCGTCGCGACGAGCGACCTGTGCCTCTTCGAGCGCGGCCTCGGCGTCGATCACGGCGTTCGAGCGCTTGCGCTGTGACAGGTTGTCGACGCGCTCTTCGGCGTAGGAGATCAGCGCGCGGCTGAATTCGGCGGCGACCTCGGGGTCGGCGGCGGTTACCTCCATTTTCACCACCCCCTCGGTGGGGTCGTAGCCGATCTCCACGTTGCGCTGGTAGACATCGTAGGCTTCCTCGTTCGAGGCGGTTTCGTCCAGCCGCTGAAGCGGGTCGATGAAATCCTGGCTGAAATGCGTCTTGAAGCCCTCGTCGCGGTCGAGCCGCAGCATCGCGTCCTTCGAGGCGAGGTAGGATTGCACAGCGATGGCGTCCTGGTTGGTGGCGAACTGGGTGCCCGAGAACAGCCCGCCGACGCCGCCTCCGCCGCCGCCATCCGCCGCGAGGATGAGGAACTGCGACTTGGTCGAATAAAGCGGCGTGGCCACGTTGAAGAAATAGTGCCCGGCCAGCGCCGTCGGCACGGCGATGAAGAAGAACAGACGGGTGACGAGCAGCGCCATCTTGCGGCGGCGCCGGCGCGCGAGGTCGCGCTGCATCCGGCTGATTTCCTGCGCGCGGCGCTCGGCCGGGCTGGGGCCGGGATCGACCTCGGTCGAGGGGACCTGCTGCTTCTTGAACTGCATGGTCTGCGGCAGCTGCACGCGGGCGTCGTCCTTGCGCGCGGGGCGGCCGGGCGCATCCTGTTCCGCGGGTGCCTTGGCGCGCGCCTCGGGCGCGGGAGCAGCGGCGCTCTCGGTGCCATCGTCGTTACGGGTCACCACCAGCTCGAGCGTGTTGATGCGCTGGAACGGGTCGATGCCCTTGAGCCGCAGGAGCCGCACCGCGTCGAAGTCCGAGGTCGGCGCGAGCCCGTGCTTCTGCGCCACGCGGCGGGCCATGCGCAGCTGGCGGCCGGTCAGGCCCTCGGCGCGGATTGCCTGGATGTCGGTTTCGCCCTGCACCTCGGCGGCGGAGGACACGGCGCCGCTGCGGGGAGCGGCGGGTGTCTCTCCGGCTACGGCGCGGCGGCGCGGGGCTTCGGCGTTGGCCGCGTTGGCGGCCTCGGGGCGGGCCGCTGTGGCACGGCGACCGGCCGCGGCCGCTTCGGCGGTCTCGATATCGAGCGCATGGTCCGTGGTCTCTGCCGAGGCGGAGGACGAGCGGCGGATGCGGAATTTCCTAGCCTTGAGTTTCGTAGTCATAGAGCCGCTTCGCTTCTTCCAAACTCTCGAACATGTGCATCTGGCCGTCCATCAGCACGGCGGCCCGGCGGGCGAACTTCTCAAGGACCTGCGGCTGGTGGCTCACGATCACGATGGTCGTGGTGCGCAGCCGCTCTGCCAGCACTTCTCCGGCGCGCCGGTTGAACTCCACGTCGGTGGAGGACGGCATCCCCTCGTCGATGAGGTAGATGTCGAAATCCAGCGCCAGCATCAGCGCAAAGGAGAACCGCGCCTTCATACCCGACGAATAGGTGCCCAGCGGCTGGTCGAAATATTCGCCGAGGTTGCACAGCCACCGGCAGAACGCCTCGACGTAGTCGGGATCGAGCCCGTAGAGCTTGGCGATGTAGCGGGCATTCTCGCCCGCCGAGATCTTGGCGATCACGCCGCCCATGAAGCCAAGGGGGAACGACACCCGCGCGGTGCGGCGGATCGTGCCCTCGTCGGGTTTCTCCAAGCCCGCCATCATCTTGATGACCGTGGTCTTGCCGGTCCCGTTCGGGGCTAGGATGCCGAGGCTTTCGCCCAGATCGACCCGGAACGACACACGGTCGAGGATCACCTTGCGGTGCGATCCCGTCCAGAAGGACTTGCTGACCTGGTCGAATTCGAGCATCCGGAAGGGGCCTCGTGATGGGGGACGCGGCCGTGCCTTGCCGCACGGTTCGTTTGTAAAAGCGCTATTGCCAGATTTTGTTCGGAGTATGTCTGCTTCTGGAAACAAAAGGCAATCGTGCCGCCGTCTGTGCCTGACGCACCGGTGAATTGACCATGTCGACCGCGTACTATGTGGCAGCCGAGGTTCCGACAGGAGGGTCCCCCGCATGACACAGACACGCCGCCAGTTCCTCGTCACCGCCACGGCCACGGCCGGCGCGATGACGGTCCTGCCCTATTCCGCAATGGCCGAGCAACACATGAGCAACACATTCGCGACCGACGCCGGAGATCTGACGGTTCACCCGGTGAGCCACGCCTCCTTCGTCATGGAAACGCCGAAGGGCACGATCTACGTCGATCCGGTGGGGGATGCCTCGGCCTATGCCGACTTCCCTGAACCCGACCTGATCCTCATCACGCACGAGCACGGCGACCACTACAACGCGGAGACGCTTCAGGCGCTGATGGCCGACGGCACGCATCTGATCACCAACCCCGCCGTCTCCGAAATGCTTCCCGAAGGACTGGCCGAGGGCGCCGAGTCGATCGGCAACGGCGAGTCGACCGAGTGGGAGAGCCTGTCGATCGACGCGATCCCCGCCTACAACACCACCGAGGGCCGCACCGATTTCCATCCCGAGGGGCGCGACAACGGCTACGTGCTCGGCTTTGACGGCTTCCGCGTCTACATCTCCGGCGACACCGAGGACATTCCCGAGATGCGCGCGCTCGAGAACATCGACGTGGCTTTCGTCTGCATGAACCTGCCCTTCACCATGACCGCCGAGCAGGCGGCCGATGCGGTGAACGAGTTCCAGCCTGCCTATGTCTATCCCTATCACTACCGCGGCCGTGACGGCGGCACGCAGGACCCGCAAGAGTTCGCAGGCGTGGTCGAGGGCACCGAGGTGCGCACGCCCGACTGGTATCCCGAGAACGACGAGCTCTGATCCCGGCGGCAAGCGCCGTGCCGGCATTGAAAGCCTCCGCAGACCTCTGCGGGGGCTTCCTTGTTTCTGGTCGTTGACCGGGACAAATGCGTTGCGGCCCCGGCGCGAAAGTGCGGCCGCAGGCCGGCGCGCACCCCGGGCCGGCAATTTGTTGGCGCCGGCGGCCTTGTTCGGTGCCTGGCCGCTTTCAAGCGCGCCGCTCACCGGCCCGTCGCCGCGCAACTCGGATATTATCAGGCTCACGCCTCTGTGGTCAGGCGGCGGTAGCTCATCGAGATGTGCGCCCGGCGAACGAGGGCGGCGGCGCTCGGGTCGTCGGCGTCGAGGGCGGCGGCGACCTGCCGGATCTCCTGTGCGAAGGACGTTGCCTCGCGGCGCAGGTCCAGCCGCGGGATGGTCTGCAGCCAGATCCGCGCCGTCTGGTAGTAGAGCCGCTCGGACGTCTCGGCGAGCGCGGCGTTTCCGCAGAGCCTCAGGCCGAAGTCGAAGAAGTCCATGTTCAGCGTCGCGAAATCCCGTGGGTCGGGGCGTGCCACCAGCGTCTCGCTCCGGTCCACGAAGTCACGCGCCTCGGCGCGGATCGCGGCCGTGACGGGGCGCGGCGACAGGGTGCCGGCGAGCTGCGCCAACTCCATCCGAAGGGCGTAGACGTCGGACAACTCGCGTGCGTCGACGTCGGTGACGATCGTGCCGACACCGTGACGCGCCTCGACCAGGCCTTCGTCCGAAAGTCGTGCCAGCACCCGGCGCACGGGCGTGCGCGACACGCCGAACTCGGCGGCCAGCGCCTCTTCGCCCAGCTTGGTGCCGGGCGGGTAGTCGAGCAGGCAGATCCGTCCCCTGAGCTCGGCGTAGAGCTTGCGAAAGCGCTCTTCCGCGCTCAGGCGGCCAGGTTCCGCCGCAGGCCTTCGAGCATCGTCAGGCATTCGGACAACTGTGTGCGCGAGATGTATTCGTCGGGCTTGTGGGCCTGCGCGATCGACCCCGGCCCGCAGACCACGACGGACATGCCGAGCTCCTGGAAGAGGCCCGCCTCGGTGCCGAACGGCACCACGTCGGCGGAGTTGCCGCCGGTAAGCTGCGCGACCAGCGCGCGGGCCATGTTGTCGTCCATCGGCTCGAGGCCCACGACCTCGCCGATGGTCTCGACGCTGATGTCGGCCCAGGGCGTGATGGCGCGCATGGCCGGCAGAAGCTCGCCCTCGACGTAGGCCTGCAGCTGCTCCTTCACGAACTCGGCGTCGCCATACTGAACGGGCCGCATTTCCCACTCGACCTCGGCGCGGCCGGGGATGACGTTGTGCGCGACGCCGCCCGCCAGCTTGCCCACGTTGACCGTGGTCCAGGGCGGATCGAAGCGGGAATCGCGCGGGGCCCGAAGCTTCAGTTCCTCGGCCAATTCCATCAGTCGGGTCACGTATTTGACGGCGTAGGCGACCGCGTTGACGCCGCGGTCGGGGTTTGAGCCGTGCCCCTCGAGCCCGTGGAACCGCGCGGTGTATTCGCAGCAGCCCTTGTGGCCTTCGATGATGCGCATCTCGGTCGGCTCGCCGACCACCGCGATGGCGGGCAGATGCTCGCGCTGCTTCAGAAGCGGCACCAGCGCCTGTGCGCCGAGGCAGCCCACCTCCTCGTCGTGGGTGAAACAGAAGTGCACGGGCCGACGCAGCGACGTGGCGCCGTATTCGTCCGCCATCGCCACCGCGGCGGCGATGAAGCCTTTCATGTCGCAGGTGCCCCGACCCAGCAGAAGGTCGCCGCGCTCTGTCAGCTCCCATGGGTCGGTGGACCAGTCCTGATCCTTGACCGGCACCACGTCGGAGTGTCCGGACAGCAGAACGCCGCCCGCCACGTCCGGGCCGATCGTACCCCAGAGATTGGCTTTCTCGCCGGTCTCGTCCGCGAATATCTCGACGCGGGCGCCCGCGGATTCGAGGCGGTCGGCGAGATTGCCGATCAGCGCGGCGTTCGGATCGGACGAGACCGAGGGATGGGCGATCAGGTCGCGGAGGATATCTTCGGTGCGGTCGAGCATCTCAGTCCTTCACGAACATCTTGCGGGGACGGTTGCAGAAGGTCTCGGCCGCGCCGTCCTCCTTGATGAGGATCGACTCGGTGATCTCGAGACCCCAATCCGACATCCAGAGGCCTGGCATGAAGTGGAAGGTCATGCCCGGCTCGAGCACGGTCTCGTCTTCGGAACGCAGGGAGATCGTCCGCTCGCCCCAGTCCGGCGGATAACTCAGACCGATCGGGTAGCCGCAGCGGGCGCCGCGTTCGATGCCGGCCGATTCCAGCGGCGCGGCCAGCGCGTTGGCGATATCGCAGGCGCGATTGCCGGCGCGCGCTGCCTCCAGACCGGCCTCGAGGCCCTCGACCAGCGCCGCTTCCGCACGCTTGAAGATGTCCGACGGCTCGCCGAGGAAGATCGTCCGGCAGAACGGCGCGTGGTAGCGACGGTAGCAGCCGGAGATCTCGAAGAACGTGGCCTCTCCTGCATTGAACGGGTCGCCGTCCCACGTCAGGTGCGGAGCGGCAGCGTCCGAGCCCGAGGGCAGCAGCGGCACGATGGCGGCGTAGTCGCCCCAGTGCCCGTCCACGCCGGTGAGCGCATCGCGGTAGACCTCGGCCACCACCTCGTTCTTCGGGACGCCGGGTTCCACCCGCTCGATCAGGCCGTCGACGATCTTCTCCGAGATCTTCGCGGCGCGGCGAATGAACACCAGCTCCTCTTCGGACTTCACCGCACGCTGCCAGTTGGTCAGCGCGGTTGCGTCGATCAGCGTGGCGTTCGGCAATTCCTGCACGAGGGTCATGTAGGCCTTGGCCGAGAAGTAGTAGTTGTCGAGCTCGACCCCGATCCGGGCCTTTTCGAGTCCCATGCCGATCAGGCGCTGCGCGAGATCCTGCATCGGGTGGCGTTCGGTCGACTGCACGTAGTTGTCGGCGTAACCGATCACCCGGTCGTCGCCCATCCAGACGGTGCGGACGGCGCCGTTGGCGTCCTGGTTGCGGCCCCACCAGATCGGGTCGGCATCCGGAAGGACGATCACGCCTTGGTGCACGTAGAAGGACCAGCCGTCGTAGCCGGTCAGCCAAGCCATGTTCGAGGGGTCGGTGACGTAGAGGACGTCCACCCCGGCCCGATCCATCGCGGCGCGTGTCTTGGCCAGACGTCGGGTGTATTCGTCTTCACTGAAGGGCAGGTCCTTGGAGAAGCGGTGATACGCCATGGGCACGCCTTTCTGCCTTGCTGGGTCTTACTCCCCCAGTCTTTCCAAATTGTGTACATCTCACCTTGCCTATTCGCGACATGGCATGACGTTTCCTGACCTCAGGCCGATTTTCGATGAAAATTTCGGCGCCTGAAAGGGTCTCGGGGCGACCCTCCCGGCATGTTGTGTACAACCTCGGCCAAAGTGCAGAACGCCCGGCGGGGTGATTCCGTTTCATCCGGGGTGTCGCACGGGCCTTTGGAAGTCCTCTCCGGCGTCGGCCGCTTCGCTGCGAAGGACGGAAGCGCGCAGCCGATCCGCCTGTCAGGTGCCCCGAACTTGAGCAAATCTCCTGTTTGAGCCGCCAGTGCCTGCAAAAGCGGCATCAGCAGTTGCATCGCGCAATCCGCCGCGCTTTAGTCATGGCAATCAAACGCGGGACAACACCGCGAACGACAAACCAGGGAGCCAACGGTTGGCAGATACGGCGGCAAGCGACGCATTCGTCGCGTTTGAACGTGTGCAGAAAAGCTACGACGGCGAAACGCTCGTCGTGAAAGACCTCAACCTCGCGATGCCCAAGGGCGAGTTCCTGACGATGCTCGGGCCCTCGGGATCGGGCAAGACCACCTGCCTGATGATGCTCGCGGGCTTCGAGACCGCCACTCATGGCGAGATCAAGCTCGACGGCAAACCGATCAACAACATCCCGCCCCACAAGCGCGGCATCGGGATGGTGTTCCAGAACTACGCTCTTTTCCCGCACATGACGGTTGCCGAGAACCTGTCGTTCCCCCTCGAGGTGCGCGGAATGGGCAAGGCCGAGCGCGAACAGAAGGTGAAGCGCGCGCTCGAGATGGTGCAGATGGGTCGCTTCGGCGGGCGCCGTCCGGCGCAGCTTTCGGGCGGCCAGCAGCAGCGGATCGCGCTGGCGCGCGCGCTGGTGTTCGAGGCCGAGCTTGTCCTGATGGACGAGCCGCTCGGCGCGCTCGACAAGCAGCTGCGCGAGCACATGCAGTTCGAGATCAAGCGCATCGCCGACGACCTCGGCATCACCGTGGTCTACGTGACCCACGACCAGACCGAGGCGCTGACGATGTCGGATCGCGTGGCGGTGTTCGAGGCCGGCGTGATCCAGCAGCTCGCTCCGCCGAGCGAGCTTTACGAGGCGCCGCAGAACAGCTTCGTCGCGCAGTTCATCGGCGAGAACAACACGCTCGAAGGCGTGGTCGAGGAGATCGGCGGCAATCGCTGCACGGTCCGGCTCGACTCGGGCGACATCATCGACGCGGTTCCGATCAACGTCTCGCAGAAGGGCGAGCGGACGCGCGTGTCGATCCGCCCCGAGCGCGTGGAATTCGATCCCCAGCTCGGCGACGCGGCCCACACGCTGACCGCCGAGGTGCGCGAGTTCATCTACATGGGCGACGTGTTCCGCACGCGGCTGTCGGTGGCGGGCAACGACGAGTTCGTGGTCAAGACCCGTAACCGCGCGGACCAGAAGCGGCTGTCACCGGGCGAGACCGTCCGGATCGGCTGGCTGCCCGAGGATTGCCGCGCGCTCGACGCAACGTAAGGTTCGTTTGTCCTGCCGTCCCGATGCGTGCCCGAGGCGCGCCCGAACGGGGACGGTGGACCGAAGAAGGGTCCGAGCGTTCCGCCCGTGACACGGACCCACGACGCAAGACGGGTGCTACAGGGAGAAAGAGATGACCATCTCCAAGACGCTTCTGGCCACAACCGCGCTGACGCTCGCGGCAGGCACTGCGTTCGCACAGGACCAGGAAATGGCCGACAGCATGACCATCGTCAGCTGGGGCGGCGCCTACCAGAACAGCCAGCAGAAGGCCTATGCCGAGCCTTACATGGAGAACAATCCCGACGTGTCGATCACGTGGGACGAAAGCTCCAACGAGGCGGTGGCCAAGCTGCGTGCTATGAACGAAGCCGGCAACATCACCTGGGACCTCGTGGACGTGGTGGCTTCCGACGCCATTCGCCTCTGCGACGAAGGCCTGGCGATGGAATACGATCCCGACGACCTGCTGGCCGAAGCCCCCGACGGCACCTCGGCCGAGGATGATTTCGGCGACATGATCGTGTCGGACTGCTTCATCCCGCAGATCGCCTACTCGACCACCTTCGGCTACCGCACCGACATGGTCCCCGAGGGCGCCGACGCGCCGAGCGACATCTGCTCGGTCTTCGACCTCGAGACCTACCCGGGCAAGCGCGCGCTCGAGAAGCGCCCGATCAACAACATGGAGTGGGCGCTCCTGTGTGACGGCGTCGCCAAGGACGAGATCTACGACGTTCTGGCCACCGAAGAGGGCCAGGACCAGGCGCTCGCCAAGCTCGAGACCATCAAGGACGACGTCGTCTGGTGGTCGGCCGGCGCCGACACGCCGCAGCTTCTCGCCGACGGCGAGGTGTTCATGGGCTCGACCTACAACGGCCGCCTGTTCTCGCTGATCGAGGAGCAGGACCAGCCCGTCGCCATGATGTGGGACGCGCAGGTCTACGACCTTGACGGCTGGATCATCCCGACCGGTCTGCCGGACGACCGTCTGGCCCGCGTGCGCGACTTCGTGACCTTCGCCACCGACACCCAGCGCCTCGCAGACCAGGCCAAGTACATCTCGTACGGCCCGGCGCGCGAATCCTCGGCGCCGCTGGTGGGTCAGCACGCCGACCTGGGCATCGACATGGCGCCGCACATGCCGACCAACCCGGAGAACGCCGGCAACACGTTCCTCTACAACTACGAGTTCTGGGCCGACTATCGCGACGACATCGACGCGAAGTTCCAGGCCTGGCTCGCGCAGTAAGACGGGGCAGGGCGGGCCGGCGCGACCGGCCCGCCACGCACATCCGGAGGCGGGCGGTCCCGTCCGCCTCCGACATCGACCAGAACGACAGGCGCCGCCCGAACGGCGCAGGACACCGACAGGGAACGGCCGCAGGACACGGGCCATGCCGAAGGGCTACATCATCGCACATATCAGCGTTCGCGATCCGGAGGCGTATCGCGAATACGTCGAGCGCGACACGCCGATCCTCGAAGGGCTGGGCGGACGCTTCGTCGTGCGCGGCGGCCGTGCCGAGGTGATGGAAGGCGAGACCCACGACAGGCACGTGATCATCGAGTTCCCGACCTACGACGCGGCGCTCGCCGCCTATAACGACACCGCCTACCAGGAGGTCGCAGCCATCCGGCGCGCCAGCGCCGACAGCGTGATCCTGGTGGCCGAGGGGACGTGACAGACATGACCGACGCCACCCAGCATCCGATGGACGGGCCGACGCCCGACGACGCGCTTCGGCAGGCCAAGGCCGCCGACAGCGTCGACGACCAGGGCCGCCTTCTCGCGGCGGACGGCACGCCGCTCAAGCGCTCGCTCGCGCGCTCGCTCCGGGTCCAGAAGATCCGTGCACTTGCGCTGATCGCGCCGCTGCTGCTGTTCGTCCTCGTGACCTTCATCGCGCCGATTGCGGACATGCTGTTCCGCTCGGTCGAGAACGAGATCGTCCCCGAGACGCTGCCACGCACGGTTCAGCTCATCGGCGACTGGGACCACAACTCGGGCGAGGCACCCGACGCCGAGCTGTTCGAGGCCTTCTACTACGACATGGCCATCGCCGCGCAGCTCAAGAACCACACCCGTCTCGGCACGCGCCTGAACTACGAGCAGACCGGCATCTCCTCGCTGTTCCGCCAGTCCGGCCGCGACATCGAGGACATCGGCGACGTCTACGTCGACCAGTTCGAGGACCTCGACGAGGCGTGGGAAGAGCCCGCGACCTGGCTCGCGCTCATGGGCGATGCGGATTGGCGCGACAGCTACATGGAGTGGTTCGAGGGCGAGCAGGCGGGTGCGCCGCCGGCCTTCCAGCCCTCGGCGGCCGCCAGCGAGGCGCTGCCCCGCACGGTCGAGATGTACACGCTCTTCTCCGAGTTCACTGCCGGTGCCCGTCGCGACAGCCTCGCCGAGGACGAGCCGTGGCCCGTGGCCTACACCGCGCTCTACCAGGACCTGACGGCCCAGCCGAGCGCGACCGCCCCCTTTGAGGGCGAGATGGCGACGCTGGTCGGCGCCGCCGAGGACGCGGTCGCGGACTTCGAGACCGTGGACTTCCGCAGCTATTTCATCGACGAGATCGACGAGGACTGGGGCAACCCCGAGGTCTGGGCGACGATCCAGACATTCTCCGGGCCGTTCACCGCCGGCTACTTTCTGAACGCGGTGGACATGCAGGAGACGCCCGACGGCGTGGCCATGCAGCCCGACGACCAGCGCATTTACGGCCTTCTGTTCAAGCGCACTATGTTCATGTCGCTGACCATCACTTTCTGCTGCATCGCGCTGGGCTACCCGGTGGCCTACCTGCTGGCGACCCTGCCGATGCGGTCGGCGAACCTGCTGATGATCCTCGTGCTGCTGCCGTTCTGGACTTCGCTGCTGGTGCGGACCTCGGCGTGGAAGGTCATGTTGCAGCAACAGGGGGTCATAAACGACGTGCTCGTCTGGCTCGGTCTCGTCGGCGACGGCTCACGCCTGGTGATGATCAACAACCAGTTCGGCACCATCGTGGCCATGACCCACATCCTGCTGCCGTTCATGATCCTGCCGATGTACTCGGTGATGTCGACGATCCCGCCCTCCTACGTGCGCGCGGCCAAGTCGCTGGGCGCGACCAACTGGACGGCGTTCTGGCGGGTCTACTTCCCGCAATCGGTGCCGGGCATCGGCGCGGGCTCGATCCTCGTCTTCATCCTCGCCATCGGCTACTACATCACCCCCGAGATCGTCGGCGGCACCACCGGCACGTTCATCTCGAACCGGATCGCCTACCACATCTCCAGCTCGCTCAACTGGGGCCTCGCCGCGGCGCTGGGCACGATCCTTCTGGGCGTGGTTCTCATCCTCTACTGGGCCTACGACCGGATCGTCGGCATCGACAACGTGAAGCTGGGAGGCTGACGCGATGAACGACGTCGTCATCACCGAGACCAAGACCATGCCGATGGGCTTCACCCTGCCCGTGGTCGCCGCGGCGGGGGCCTTCTTCGGCCTCTTCGTGGGCACCGCGCAGGGGTCGGGCCTCCTCGGCATCCTGATTGCCGGGGTCCTCTGCGCCGCCATCGCCTACGTCGCGATCTTCGTCGTCGGCACCGCGCAGGAGCGCGCGGTCCGCTGGGCCTGTGTCGCGCTCTTCGCGCTCGGCGGGTTCCTCTTCGCCGGCATTCCGGCGGCGATCATGGGCGCGCTCTTCGGCTGGTTCATCGGCTGGTTCGCCTACTGGATCGGGCGCTGCCGTTACCGCATGACCCTGGCCCCCTACCTGACCTCGGGCCAGGTCCTCTGGCACTACAGCTTCCGCGTGCTCTGCGGGGCGATCTTCGTGTTCCTGATCACGCCGATCCTCGTGGTCATGCCGCTCTCGTTCAATGCCGAGAACTTCTTCACCTTCACCCCCGAGATGCTGTCCTTCGACCCCGAGGGCTACTCGCTGCGCCACTACCGCAACTTCTTCCAGTCCTCGGAATGGCAGCACGCGCTGCGAAACTCGCTTCTGATCGCGCCGGTCGCGACCCTGCTTGCGGTGAGCTTCGGCACGCTGGCGGCCATTGGTCTCAGCCAGCCCCACGTCCCGGGCCGGCAGGTCATCATGGCGATCCTGATCTCGCCGATGATCGTGCCGCTCATCATCTCGGCCGCGGGCATGTACTTCTTCTACAGCCGGATCGGCCTTCAGGGCACCTATGTCGGCGTGGTGCTGGCGCACGCGGCGCTCGGGATTCCCTTCGTCATCATCACCGTGACGGCGACGCTCGTGGGTTTCGACCGCTCGCTCACGCGGGCAGCGGCGAACATGGGCGCGAACCCGGTGACCACGTTCTTCCGCGTGCAGATGCCGCTGATCCTGCCCGGCGTGATCTCGGGCGGCCTCTTTGCCTTCATCACGTCGTTCGACGAGGTGGTGGTGGTCCTGTTCGTCGGCTCGGCCAACCAGCAGACGCTGCCGTGGCAGATGTTCACCGGCCTGCGCGAGCAGATCTCGCCCACCATCCTCGCGGTGGCGACGATCCTCGTGGGCATCTCCATCTGCCTGCTGACCACCGTCGAGATCCTGCGGCGCCGGTCCGAGAAGATGCGCGGCATGAGCCCGGGCTGACATGCTCAAACAGGCACTCGCCCGAATAGCGCACCCGGTCGAACAGGCGTTCGACCGGGTGTTTCTTCGCTCCACGCCCGACGAGGTGGTGATCGATCCCTACCTCGGCTACGCGACGCCCGAGCACATCCTCCTGCGCGGCCGCGTCTTGACGCATCTCAGACGAACCAACCCCGCGCCCGAGGCCAGCTGGTGGGTGAACCTGCGCCAGATGGCGGGCCTGTTCCTGACCCGCGAGGTTGCGGGAAAGACGGTGTGCTGGGGCGAGGTGACCGCGCAGACCGACGAGGAGGGCTATTTCACCCTCCACGTGCCGCGCGGCGAAGCCGCGCCCGGCTGGTTTTCGGCCGAGGTCGCCATCGATGGCGGCGAGGGCGCGACGCTCGAGGCGCTGGTTCCGCCTGCCGACGCGCCATTCGGCGTGATCTCCGACATAGACGACACGGTGCTCGAGACCGGGGCCTACTCGCTCCTGCGGAACCTCTGGACGTCGCTCACCGGCAACGCGATGACTCGGCACGTCTACGAGGACGCCGTGACGCTGATGCACGGCTTCGTGCGGCTCGGCGCGCCGGTCTACTTCGTGTCGTCGAGCCCGTGGAACCTGCACCATTTCCTGCGCCGCATCTTCGAGCGGCATGACCTGCCCAAGGGCCCGATGTTCCTGCGCGACCTCGGCATCTCGCGGACGCAGTTCATCTCGGGCACCCACGGCGACCACAAGGGGGCGGCCATCGACTCGCTGCTCGCCGCCAATCCCGATCTGCCTTTCGTGCTGGTGGGCGACACCGGCCAGCACGACCCGCAAGTCTACCTCGCCGCCGCCGAGCGTCACCCGGGCCGGATCGTGCGCGTCATCCTGCGCGAGCCGGGCAAGGGCGCCGACCGCCGAGACCTCGCCCGGATCGAGGCGATGGAAGAGCGCGGCATCGTCGTCGAGCACGGCACGGACTACACCGCCATCATCCCGGAGCTGCCATGACCATCCATGCCCCCAACCTGACCGATTGGGACACGCGCGCCGACCTTGCCGCGGCCCTGCGCTGGACCGCCCGGCTCGACATGCACGAGGGCGTCGCCAACCACTTCTCGATCGCGGTGAACGAAGCCGGCACGCGCCTCCTGATCAATCCGAACCAGCGCCACTTCTCCCGCGTCCGCGCCTCGGACCTCGTGGAGATCGACGCGGACGATCCCGCGACGCTCGATCGTCCCGACGCGCCTGATCCGACCGCATGGGGCCTGCATGGCGCGCTCCACCGCCGGGTCCCGCACGCGCGCTGCGCCATGCATGTCCATTCGACCTACGCCACCGTGCTCGCGACTTTGGCCGATCCCACCCTTCCGCCGATCGACCAGAACAGCGCGGCGTTCTTCGACCGCGTTGTGATCGACGACCAGTACGGCGGCCTCGCCTTCGAGGAGGAGGGCGCGCGCTGCGCCGCCCTCTTCACCGACCCGAAACGGAAGGTGATGATCATGGGCAATCACGGCGTGCTGGTGATCGGAGCGAGCGTGGCCGAGACCTTCGACCGGCTCTACCATTTCGAACGCGCCGCCCGCACCTACGTCCTCGCGCTTCAGACCGGACGCGCGTTGCGCGTGCTGTCCGACGAGATCGCGGAGAAGACCGCCCGTGAACTCGAGGCCTATCCCGAACAGGGCGACGGACATCTCTCCGAACTCCGCGCCATTCTGGACGCGGAAGCCTCGGACTACGCGAGCTGACGGCGCTGACGCGGCTCTTCTCGTCGCCAACACTCCGGGCGTGCGACGGGGGCAGCACACCCCCGCCCGCGGTCCGGCGTCCGCGCTCAGCCCGCGCGCAGGCCGGTCTCCACCAGCATCCCGCGCCGCTTGGCCTCGTAGTAGTAGCCGCGGGCGTACCAGCCGACCGCGCGGTCATAGCTTCCATCCGACACGAGCCAAGCACCGCGCAGATATTTCACCGCGTACTTGAGGTTCGTCTCGGCATCGAGAAGGTCGCCCGGCGCGCCCCGGAACCCCATGGTTCGGGCGGTGGCGGGCAGGATCTGCATGAGACCGTAATAGGGGCCGTTGCGTGCGCCGGGCCGGTGGGTGCTCTCGCGGATGATGACGCGGTGCACCAGCGGGCGCGGCACGCCATAGAGATCGGCGTACTCGTTGATGAGCTGCCGCAGCTCCGGCGTCTCGTTGGGATGGAGCGGCAGCTTTGGCTGCTGGACCGGGGCGAAGTTGGCCCGCTCGGCGGTGTCGAGCGGGGCGAGGCTGGCGCAGCCCGACAGGCCGAGGCCGGCCAGGGCGACGAACGCGGCGACGGTGAGGCGCATCGCGGGTATCTCCGAAAGAACTGTCCCTGCCTCGCTCATAGCCCAGGAACCTGCTCGCGGAAGCCGGAAGCTGCGCCGCGGGCTCTCGCTCGGCGGTCCTTCGCCGATCGCGGCAAATGCGCCGTCGCGTTCGCGCAATGCTTGCCAAACGATCCCGTGCGCCTCATCTTTGCGCCATGACCCAAACACGTCCCACGCTCCTCGCCCTCGGATACGGGTTCTCCGCCCGTGCGCTGGCCGCCCGCCTCCTTCCGGAAGGATGGCGGGTCCTGGGGACCACCCGCGACGACGACAAGGCCAAGCGGATGCAGGCCGAAGGTGTCGAGGCGGTCTCGTGGTCGGCCGAGGGCCTCGCGGATGCTCTGAGCGAGACCACGCACCTGCTCGTCTCCGCGGGCCCCGACGATGACGGCGACCCGAGCCTCCGCCTGGCCGGTGACGCCATCGCAGACGCCGCTCCGGCGCTGCACTGGGCCGGATACCTCTCGACCACCGGCGTCTACGGCGACCACCACGGGGGCTGGGTGGACGAGACCACGCCGCTCCTGCCGACGACCGAACGCGGAGAGAAGCGCGTCGAGGCCGAGGCGGCCTGGGGCGCGATTCCCGGCCTGCCGCTGCACGTCTTCCGGCTGGCGGGCATCTACGGTCCGGGCCGCGGGCCGTTCGAGAAGCTGCGCCGCGGCAAGGCCGAGCGGATCGTGAAGCCGGGGCAGGTCTTCAGCCGCATCCATGTGGACGACATCGCGCAGGTTCTGCACGCGTCCATCGAGCGGCCGAACTTCGGCGCCGTCTACAACGTCTGCGACGACGACCCGGCACCGCCGCAGGACGTGATCGCCTATGCCGCCGAGCTTCTCGGCGTGCCGGTGCCGCCCGAGGTTCCCTTCCACAAGGCGGACCTGTCGCCGATGGCACGCAGTTTCTACTCGGACAACAAGCGGGTTTCGAACGACCGCATCAAGACCGAGCTGGGTATCGAGCTGATTCATCCGAACTACCGCAGCGGTCTGGCCGCGCTCCTCGACACCGAACCGGCCTGACGACACGCGCCGCCCGCCGTCCGGAGGACTTTCGATGAGCGACACGGACGGCCCGCCGGTCACGTCCCTTGGCGAGCTTCTGACCCGGATCGCGCCCGCGGAGGGCGAGACCAGCGTGTCGGTGGCGGAGATTCTGGACAAGATCGGGGACCGCTCGTTCCCGGCGGCGATCCTTGTCCCCGCGCTGATCCTGGTTTCCCCGGTCTCGGGCATTCCCGGCACGCCCACGATAGGCGCATGCATCATCGCGCTGATCGTGGCGCAGGCGCTGCTGGGGCGCGATCACCTCTGGCTGCCGGGCCTCCTGACCCGACGCGAGATCGGTGCGAAGCGGCTGAGTCAAGGGCTGTCATGGCTGCGCAAACCGGCGGGATGGGTCGACCGGCACAGCCGCGACCGCTGGACGATCCTGACGTATCCGCCGTTCAGCACGGTGTCGCTTCTGTCGATTCTCGTGGTGGTGATGACGTGGCCGCTGCTCGAGCTTCTGCCGTTCTTCACCTCGTTCGGCGCCGGCGCAGTATCGCTCTTCGCCATCGGGCTGATGATCCGCGACGGGCTCTACATCATCGCGGGCTGGATCACGGTCGCGGGCGTGCTCGCCGTGGCGACCGCGATCTGGCAGGGCATCGTCTGAGCGCGGGTCAGGCCCGCCGTTCGCTCATCCGCGCCACGCCCATGACGTCCAGCACCTTGGCCTCGATGTCCTCGGCGTTCAGCTTGGCCACCGCGTACATGTCCGCGGGGCTGGCCTGATCGATGAAGATGTCCGGCAGCACCATCGAGCGGAACTTGAGGCCCTGGTCGAACACCCCTTCGTCCGCCAGAAGTTGTGCCACGTGGCTGCCGAAGCCGCCGACCGCGCCTTCCTCGATGGTGATCAGCGCCTCGTGATCGCGGGCGAGTGTCAGGATCATCTCCCTGTCCAGCGGCTTGGCGAAGCGCGCGTCGGCGATGGTGGGCGTCAGCCCGCGTGCCTCGAGCTTCTCGGCGGCCTCGCGGACCTCCTTGAGCCGGGCGCCGAACGACAGGAGCGCCACGCCCGAGCCTTCGCGGATCATCCGGCCCTTGCCGATCTCGAGAGGTTCGCCGCGCTCGGGCATCTCGACGCCGACGCCTTCACCCCGCGGGTAGCGGAAGGCGATGGGGCCGGAATCATGCGCCGCCGCCGTGGCGACCATGTGCACCAGTTCCGCCTCGTCGGCGGCGGCCATGACGGTAAAGCCCGGCAGGTTCGACAGGTAGGCCACGTCGTAGCTGCCCGCGTGGGTCGCGCCGTCGGCGCCCACGAGCCCCGCGCGGTCGATGGCGAAGCGCACCGGCAGCCGCTGGATCGCCACGTCGTGCACCACCTGGTCGTAGCCGCGTTGCAGGAAGGTCGAGTAGATCGCCGCGAAGGGTCGCATCCCGCCTGCCGCGAGGCCCGCGGCGAAGGTCACCGCGTGTTGCTCGGCGATGCCGACGTCGAAGCAACGCGACGGGTAGGCGTTGTTGAACAGATCGAGCCCGGTGCCGTCGGGCATGGCCGCCGTCACCGCGCAGATCCGGTGATCCTGCTCGGCCTCCTGCAACAGCGCCTTGGCGAAGGTCTTGGTGTAGGACGGTGCGTTCGAGGCGGCTTTCTTCTGCTCGCCCGAGGGGATGTCGAACTTGGCGGTGGCGTGGCCCCGGTCGGCACGATCCTCGGCGGGTTTGTAGCCCTTGCCCTTCTGGGTGATGACGTGCAGCAGGACCGGCCCGTGGGCGCGCGCCTTGATCGCGCGCAGCACCGGCAGCAGCTGCGTCATGTCGTGCCCGTCGATCGGGCCGAGATAGCTGAAGCCCAGTTCCTCGAAGAGCGTGCCGCCCATGGCCATGCCCTTGAGCATGTCCTTCGCGCGCTTCGCGCCCTCGCGGAAGGGCTCGGGCATGAAGGAGACGATGCCCTTGGCCGCGTCCTTGAGCGTGTGGAACGGCGCCTCGGCGTAGAGCCGCGACAGGTAGGACGACATCGCACCGGTGGGCGGCGCGATGGACATCTCGTTGTCGTTCAGGATCACGATCATCCGCTTGCCGAGGTGGCCCGCGTTGTTCAGCGCCTCGTACGCCATGCCCGCGGACATCGCGCCGTCGCCGATCACCGCGATGGCGTCGCCGTGGCCGGTCTCGGACTTGCCGTCGAGGTCGCGCGCCACGGCAAAGCCGAGCGCGGCCGAAATCGAGGTCGAGGAATGCGCCGCGCCGAACGGGTCGTAAGGAGATTCCGAGCGCTTGGTGAAGCCCGACAGCCCGTCCTTCTGGCGGATGGTGCGGATCCTGTCGCGGCGCCCGGTGATGATCTTGTGCGGATAGGACTGATGCGAGACGTCCCAGATCAGCTTGTCGCGTGGTGCGTCGAACACCGCGTGCAGCGCAACGGTCAACTCCACAACGCCGAGGCCCGCGCCCAGATGGCCGCCGGTCTCGCTCACCGCCGAGATCGTCTCGGCGCGCAGCTCGTCGGCCACCTGTCGCAGTTCGACGTCCGAGAACGCCTTGAGGTCGGCCGGCGTGGTCACGCGGTCCAGATACGGTGTGGCGGGACGGTCTGACATGGCTCGCGCCTCCTCTCTGCGCGTCGGCTGTTCGTCGGGAGGGGCCGCTCAGGTGCGACGGGCGATAACGAAGCGGGCCGCGCCGATCAAGCCCTGCGCCTCCGGTCCGAGGGGAGATAGGGCATCGCACGCGTCGTCCACCAGTGACGTTGCGCGCGCCTTGGCGCCGTCGAGTCCCAGCAGCGAAACGAAAGTCGCCTTGTTCCGGCCCTCGTCCTTGCCGACTGCCTTTCCCATCGCGTCCGCATCCCCCTCCACGTCGAGAATATCGTCCGCGATCTGAAAAGCCAGCCCGAGGGCGTCGGCGTAGGCGCGCATGGGGGCCGGGTCGGCACCGGCAAGTCGCGGCCCGGCCTCGGCGGCCCAGCCGATCAGCGCGCCGGTCTTGCCGCGCTGGAGCGCCACGATCGCGTCGAGGTCGAGCGGCGCGTCCGCCGCCTCGGCGGCGATGTCGAGGGCCTGTCCCATGACCATGCCCTCGGCGCCCGCGGCCCGCGCGAGGCTTAGCGCCAGGTCCGCGCGCACGCCCGCGTCCGGATGCGCCTCGGGGGAGAGGCAAAGCTCGAAGCCCAGCGTCTGCAGCGCGTCGCCGGCGAGGATCGCGGTCGCCTCGTCCCAGCGGCAGTGCACGGTGGGGTGTCCACGGCGGAGATCGTCGTCGTCCATCGCCGGCAGGTCGTCATGCACGAGCGAGTAGGCGTGCACCGCCTCGATCGCCATCGCCGGGTGCAGCGCGTCGGGAATGCCGTGCACCCGCGCGCCCTCCATCACGAGATAGCCGCGCAGGCACTTCCCGCCGCCGCAGGCATAGGCCATGGCCCGGTGCAGCGGCAGGTCGGGGAGGGCGGCAAAGCGCGCGTCAAAGCCCGCGCCGATCCGCGCGGCGGCGTCGGCGAGCCCGTCCTCGAACCGCATCAGAGCCCGTCGACGGGCTTCGTGCCGGTGGGGGTGCCCTGCGCGTCGAGGGTGATCGCGGCGACCTTTTCCTCGGCGTCCTTGAGTCGGGCCTCGCAGCGCTTCTTGAGCGCGGCGCCGCGCTCGTAGAGCCGGATCGAGTCGTCGAGCGGCACGTCGCCGCGTTCGAGCTGGGCGACCACGCGCTCGAGTTCGGCCATGGCCTGCTCGAACGTCATCTCTTCGACGGGGGTTTCCTCGGTCACGATCCGGCCTCCACCAATTGCTCTACATGCGCCTTCGCCGCGGCGGCGAGGGCGGTCAGATCATAGCCGCCCTCCAGTGTCGAGACCACGCGGCCGCCGCACGTCTCGGCGGCGATCGTGCAGAGCTCTCCGGTCAGCCACGCGTAATCCTCGGTCTCCCATTTGAGGTTGGCGAGCGGGTCGTCCACGTGGGCGTCGAAGCCCGCCGAGAGGATGACCAGTTCCGGCGCGAAGGCGCGGAGTGCCGGAAACACCTCCGCCTCGTAGACCCGGCGCATGGCATCGCCGTCCGAGCCCGGCGCCAGCGGCAGGTTCATCACGTTGTCATGGGCGCCGGTCTCGGTGCGGCTGCCCGTGCCGGGCCAGAGCGGCGACTGGTGCGACGAGACGAAGAGCGCGCGGCCCTCGTTCCACAGCAGGTCCTGCGTGCCGTTGCCGTGGTGGACGTCGAAGTCCACTACGGCCACGCGGTTCAGCTTGTGATGGTCGAGCGCGTGCTTCGCCGCGATCGCCGCCGTGCCGAAGATGCAGAACCCCATCGAGGTCGCGGTCTCGGCGTGGTGACCCGGCGGCCGGGTGGCGCAGAAGGCGTTCGGTGCCTCGCCGCCCAGCACCATGTCCACCGCCCGGATCGCGCCGCCGACCGCGCGCAGGGCCGCGTTCCAAGACCCCGGCGATAGCCACGTGTCGGCATCGAGGGGGACCGAGCCGCGCGACGGCAGCTTGTCGCGGATGCGGTCGATGTAGTCCTGCGGGTGGCACCGCAGCAGGTCGTCCTCGGTGGCGAGCGGCGCGGTCACCCGCGAAAGGCCCAGCGGTTCGAGGGCGTGCAGGACGTGTTCCAGCCGCGCGACCCGTTCGGGGTGACCGTCCGGGGTGACGTGCGCGAGGCCGTCGGCATGTGTGATGAGGGCTGTCATGGCGGCGAGGTAAGCGCGAAGCGGGGGGCGCGTGCAAGGGGGCGCGTCGGGTGAGGTGTCGCGCGGCCCGGTTCAGTCCGGCGACAGCATGTAGCCCGCACCGCGCACCGTCTGGAGATAGCGCGGCTGCTTGGGGTCGTCCTCGATCTTGCGGCGCAGGCGCGTGATCTGGACGTCCACGGCGCGCTCCTGGCTCTGCCCCCGGTCACGGCCGAGGTCCTCGACCAGTTGCGTGCGGCTCAGCGCCTCGCCCGGCTTGGCCGAGAAGATCCGCATCAGGTGCGCTTCGGTCGCGGTCAGGCGCACCGGGTCCTCGCCGCGCCACATCTCGCCGCGCTCGATGTCGTACCGGATCGGTCCCAGCGTCAGCAGCTTCGGCGTAGACGCGCCCGGTCCGACCTCGGGCATCCGCCGCAGGATCGCGTTGATCCGCAGCAGCAGCTCCTTCGGCTCGAACGGCTTGGCGAGGTAGTCGTCCGCGCCGGCCTCGAGCCCCGCGATGCGGTCGTCGGTCTCGGACTTCGCGGTCAGCAGAAGGATCGGGGTGGTGCGGCTCTCGCGGAGCCAGTGAGTGAGCGACACGCCATCCTCGCCCGGCATCATCACGTCGAGCACGATCAGGTCGAAGTCGAGCCCCGACAGGATGCGCCGCGCGTGTCCTGCATCGCGGGCGGTGGACACCATGAAGCCGTTGCGCACCAGGAACCGCTGCAAGAGCGATCGGATGCGTTCGTCGTCATCGACGATCAGCAGGTGCGCGTCTGGATCGCTCATCTGTTCCGGTCCTCCCTCGTGCCCAAATCAGGCACGCCCGTCGCGGAGCGCATGATACTGACGACGCTGCTCGGGATCCATCATTGCTTCCAGCACCTTGCGGAAGCCCGATACAGCCTCGGGTCCGACCTGCCGGTAGGCGGCGCGCATCCGGGCCCGCTGGGCGTCCGACAGGCGTTGCTCCAGCTCCTGCCCGGCCTCGGTCAGGAAGAGGTTGCGCTCGCGCTTGTCGGCGTGGCCGACGCGGCTTTCGATCAGGCCGTCGGCGACCAGCGTCCTGAGCACCCGGTTCAACGACTGCTTGGTGACGCCCAGGATCGAGATCAGGTTGCTGACCGTCGTTCCGGGCGCGCAGGCGCAGAAGTGCAGCGCCCGGTGGTGGGCGCGGCCATAGTCCAGCGTGGCGAGGATGCGGTCGGGGTCGGCGGTGAAGCCGCGATAGGCGAAGAACATCGCTTCGATGCCCTGTCTGAGCTGTTCGTCGGTCAGGAACAGCAGCGATTCGCCACCGGCATGGGGGGCGCGGTCGGGGTCGGCCATGGGAACCTCGTGCAGTCGCCGATCACTTTGCACGCACTTTAGGGCAGCCTTGTTGACATTCCAAGAAGCGGCTGATAGCGAAACTCGGCGATTTGCGACATTTTGTGTCCGTTGCGGACGTATCTGGCGCAATAAACGGAAATACTGGCGGAGGATGGCGTGATGGCCGGAGCCTATGACGATCGGGACGGAAAGATCTGGATGGACGGCCAGATGGTCGACTGGCGCACCGCCAACGTACACGTCCTGACGCACGCGATGCATTACGCCAGCTCGGTCTTCGAGGGCGAGCGGGCCTACGGCGGGACGATCTTCAAGTCGCGCGAGCATTCCGAGCGGCTGCACTACTCGGCTGGCGAACTGGACTTCGAGATCCCGTTCACCGTCGACGAGATCGAGGCCGCCAAGGCCGACGTGCTGAAGGAGAACGGCTTTACCGATGCCTATGTCCGCGCGGTGGCGTGGCGCGGCGTCGGCGAGGACATGGGTGTCGCGTCGAAGCGCAACCCGGTCCGGCTCGCCATCGCGGCGTGGGAATGGGGCAGCTACTACGGCGACGCGAAGATGAAGGGCGCCAAGCTCGACATCGCCAAGTGGAAGCGGCCCTCGCCCGAGACCGCGCCCTCGCACGCCAAGGCCGCCGGCCTCTACATGATCTGCACCATGGCCAAGCACGCCGCCGAGGCGAAGGGTTGCTCGGACGCGATGATGTTCGACTACCGCGGCTACGTGGCCGAGGCGACCGGCGCGAACATCTTCTTCGTCAAGGACGGCGAGGTCCACACGCCCAAGCCCGACTGCTTCCTCAACGGCATCACGCGCCAGACGGTGGTGGGGATGCTCGAGGACCGGCAGGTGAAGGTGCACGAACGCCACATCATGCCCGAGGAACTGGAAGGCTTCGAGCAGTGCTGGCTGACCGGCACCGCCGCCGAGGTCACCCCGGTCGGGCAGATCGGCGACTACAACTTCGAGGTCGGCGCGCTCGCACGTGAGATCGCTGAGGGCTACGAGACACTCGTCCGCAGCTGAGCGGCGGCTTAATCTATCCGATAGGGGCGCGTCCGTTGGGCGCGCCCTTTTTCATTGGTCTCCAAGCGGTCCACCCAACCGCCGGGCGGCCGGCGGACGAGAGCCCAACCGCGGCGTCGATCCGTTATTTGTGACGCCGCGTTCCGATCGTGCCAGAAGCACGGCGCTCGGTGCGCGCAGAGCCGGACCTCAGGTCGCTGGTTGAAGAAGATGCAGCAGCGCCGCCTCGGCCTGCCGCAAGCCACGGGTGTCGTCGGCGTCATCCAGAAGCTTCTGCCGGATATCCGCAGGCTCTTCGGCAAAGTCGATCACGTCCGGATGGATGTACGAGTTGCGCGAGATCGTCGGCGTGTTGTGCAACCGGTCGGCCGCGGCCTCGGACATCGCCTTGATCGTCGGCTTCTCCTCGGACAGTGCCACCTCCAGGGCCGCGACGCTGCCGGACCACGTGCGGAAGGTCTTGGCCGTCATCCCGTCGGTGCCGATCTGGCCCGAGAGGAAGGCGTTGACCTCGCCCGACGTGACCGCGCGCGAGGTGCCGTCCTCGTCGATCCACGACACCAGCGTCGGCCCCGGCAGGTCGTCGAGCTGCGCCAGCGTGCGGTGCAGGGTCCGGTCTCGCAGGGTCTTGGCAACGCGCTGGCCGCCCTTGGCCGCGTAGGTCAGGCGAAGTCCTCCTTCATGCAGGTCGAGGTGGCGTGGGCGCAGCGTGGTGGCGCCGTAGGTTTCGTTCTCGCGGGCGTAGTCGGGGTTGCCCACCCGCAGGTGCGCGCGGTCGATGAGCGCGAGGACGGCGGCGATTGCGAAGGACTGCTCGCCCGCCTCGCCCTCGCGCAGGTCGTGCTGGATGCGGCGGCGCAGGCCGGGCAGGGCCGCGCCGAACGCAGCGAGATGCTCGAACTTGCGGCGGGCGCGGTAGGCTGTCCAATCGGGGTGGTAGCGGTACTGCTTGCGCGCCCGCGCGTCCCGGCCCGTCGCCTGCAGGTGGCCGAGTGGTTCGGGGCAGATCCAGACGTCCTCGTAGGCCGGCGGCACGGCCAGCGCGTTCAGCCGCTTGCGCTCGGCGCGATCCTCGATCCGGGTGCCGTCGGGTGCGATGTAGGACCAGCCGCGGCCGCGCTTTTCGCGCCGGATGCCCGGTCGGTCGTCGGGGTAGTAGATCAGGTCGGGCACCGCTTTCATGCGGCTCGAACGCGACCCGGTCGCGGCGGTTCCGGCGACACGGCGCCGCGGCGGACGGGTCGCCTTGCGCCTGCCCGGGGTTGGTGTCACCGTCCGCCGCAATCGAAAACAGCGCGAAGAGGGCCGGGATGCAGGATCTGCCGTCGAACCTTGAGGTGAAGACCCCCGACGTGCCGGAGCCGGAGTTGTTCGACAATGCCGATGCGGCGGTCGATCGGCTGGCCGAGCTGTATGACGGGGCGCTCGACTTCCTCGTGGGTGGCTTCGACCGGGCGATGCAGAGCGGTCATCCCGGCACGCGATACCGCGCCTACTACCCCGAGGTGCGGATCACCACGACGAGCTTCTCGAAGATCGACAGCCGGCTGAGCTTCGGCCACGTCGCGGCGCCGGGCACCTATGCCACGACGATCACGCGGCCGGACCTCTTCCGGCACTACCTGCGCCAGCAGCTTCAGCTTCTGATCGAGCATCACGCTGTGCCGGTGCAGGTGGGGCCGTCCGAGACTCCGATCCCGATCCACTTCGCCGTTGCGGCGCGGTCGGACGTGGCGGTGCCGCACGAGGGGGCGGCGCAGTTCCCGCTGCGTGACATCTTCGACGTGCCGGACCTGACCTCCACAAACGACGACATCGTCAACGGCACGTTCCAGGCGGCGCCGGACGGGACCGAACCTCTTGCGCCGTTCACTGCGCAGCGCGTCGACTACTCTCTGGCCCGCCTCGCGCACTACACCGCGACCGATCCCGAGCACTTCCAGAACCACGTCCTGTTCACCAACTACCAGTTCTACGTGACCGAATTCGAGGCCTATGCCCGTGCCGCGCTCGCCGATCCGGACAGCGGCTACACCAGCTTCGTCTCGACCGGGAACGCCGAGATCACCGGCCCCGAGGACGAGCTGCCGCCGACGGTGAAGATGCCGCAGATGCCGACATACCACCTCAAGCGGCGAGACGGCTCGGGCATCACTCTGGTGAACATCGGGGTGGGGCCGTCGAATGCCAAGACGGCGACCGACCACATCGCGGTGCTGCGCCCCCATGCCTGGATCATGGTCGGCCACTGCGCGGGCCTGAGGAATTCGCAGTCGCTGGGCGACTTCGTGCTCGCCCACGCCTACCTGCGCGAGGACCGGGTACTGGACGACGACCTGCCGATCTGGGTGCCGATCCCGGCGTTGGCCGAGATCCAGGTCGCGCTCGAGACCGCGGTGGAAGAGGTGACCGAGCTCGAGGGCTACGACCTCAAGCGTGTCATGCGGACGGGCACCGTCGCCAGCGTGGACAACCGGAACTGGGAGCTGCGCGACACGACCGGTCCGGTGCAGCGGCTGTCGCAGTCGCGGGCCGTCGCGCTCGACATGGAATCCGCGACCATCGCGGCCAACGGGTTCCGCTTCCGGGTGCCCTACGGCACGTTGCTGTGCGTGTCGGACAAGCCGCTGCACGGCGAACTGAAGCTGCCGGGCATGGCCACGGACTTCTACCGGGCGCAGGTGGCGCGGCATCTGATGATCGGGATCCGCGCCATGGAGGAGTTGCGCGAGATGCCCTTGGAGCGTATCCACAGCCGGAAATTGCGCAGTTTCTACGAAACGGCGTTCCTCTGAGCGGGTTTCCCCGTGAAATCAGCGTGAAATCACACTGCCGCGACGCAATTTCTTGTGTTCTACCCCAAGATTGGGTTTATTCGCGGCCAGTAGGCCCAAGAGACGGGGCGGCAAGGAGACCATAGAACATGGCGAAAGCGATGACGAAGACCCAGCTCGTTGCGGCACTGGCCGACGAGATGGGAAGCGACAAGAAGACCGCGGGCGCAGCGCTGGACGCGCTGACCGGCATCATCACCAAGGAAGTCGCCGACGGCGGCGCGGTGACCCTGCCGGGCGTTGGCAAGTTCTACTGCCGCGAGCGTCCCGAGCGCATGGTGCGCAATCCCGCGACCGGCGAGCAGTTCAAGAAAGACGCCGACAAGCAGGTCAAGGTGACCGTTGCCAAGGCGCTCAAGGACAGCGTCAACGACTGACCCTTATCGCGACATCGTCGCGCGTGGCCCCGACAGGGGCCGCCCGAGGCCGCCAACTGGCGGCCTTTTTTCATGTCTTTCGACAACTTCCTTTCGATTGAGCCCGTGTCCGGGGAATTTCGGAACCGTCCGGTCTCGCGCCCGTTGAGGAAAATACGCGGCGCGCTTTGACGTCACCCGTGCCGTCCCTCGAACTGGCAAACAGGGATACTCATTGTGGAAGACCTCGCGCGCCGTCTCGGCCTCAAGACCGATCCCGTCATCTTCTTTTCCTCAGCGATATTCATGGTGGTCTTCGCCCTGATCCTCGTGATCTTTCCGGAGGGTATCGGCGACGCCTTCGCGGCCGCGCGGGAATGGATCGTCACCAATCTCGGGTGGTTCTTCATCCTCGGCGTGAATGTGTGGCTGGGCTTCCTGATCTGGGTATCGGTCAGCCGCTACGGCCATATCCGCCTCGGCGGACGAGACGCGCGGCCGGAATACAGCAGCATCTCGTGGTTCACGATGCTCTTCGCCGGCGGCATCGGCACGGTGCTGATGTTCTGGGGCGTGGCCGAACCCATGAGCCACTTCGCCACTCCGCCACTGCCGGGCATCGAGCCTCATTCCGAGGAAGCCGCCAAGGACGCCATCTCGATCGCGCTCTACCACCTGGGCCTGCACACCTGGACGATCTTCACGCTGCCGGGCCTCGCGTTCGCGTACTTCATCTACCGCTACAAGCTGCCGGTCCGCGTGAGCTCGGTGTTCTATCCGCTGCTCAAGGAAGGCATCCACGGCCCCATCGGCAAAACCATCGACGTGGTGGCGATCCTCGGCACGCTGTTCGGCGTGGCTGTGTCGCTCGGCCTCGGCTCCAGCCAGGTGGCCGCGGGCCTCGACGAACTGATGGGCACCGGGGACGGGCCGTTCGTGCAGATCGTCATCATCGCCATCCTGACCGCCGTCGCGGTGACATCGATCGTGGCCGGCCTCGACAGCGGCGTGAAGTTCCTGTCGAACCTCAACATCGGTATGGCCGTCGTCCTGATGGCGTTCGTGCTGATCGCCGGCTCCACCCTGTTCCTGCTGCGCGGCATCGTCGAAACGGCGGGTCTCTACCTGTCGAACCTGCCGCGTCTGGCCTTCTGGAATGACATGCTGTCCACGGTCCGCGCGGATGACGAATGGGGCTGGCAAGGCTCGTGGACGGTCTTCTACTGGGCCTGGACGGTGACGTGGTCCCCCTTCATGGGTCTGTTCGTTGCGCGCATCTCGTTCGGCCGCACGATCCGCGAATTCGTCATGGGCGTGCTGCTGGCCCCGTCGATCTTCACCCTTGTCTGGTTCGGGATCTTCGGCTGGCAGGCGATGGAGTTCGACGGAATCGGCGCCGCCGCGCGCGAGGCGATGGGAGATCAGGCCGGGGCTCTCAGCCAGGCCGTCGCCGACTCGATCCCGCTTGCGATGTTCGCATTCCTCGAGAACTTCCCGTTCACGACCTTCCTTCAGGGCTTTGCGGTCATCATCGTGGCGATCTTCTTCGCCACCTCGTCGGACTCCGCGTCGCTGGTGGTGGACATGCTTTGCACCGGCGAGGCCGAGGCCGGCCCGGTGCAGCAGCGGCTGTTCTGGGGGATCGCAGAGGGCACCATCGCGATCCTCCTGATCGTCCTGGCGGGGCAGGCGGGTCTGACCGCGCTGCAGCAGGTGATCACCGTCGTCGGTCTGCCGGTGTTCTGCCTCGTCTTCATGATGATCCCGTCGCTGATCATGGGGCTATTGGCCGAGGACATCGACTATATCACCGTGGGCCAACGGCCATTGCCGTCCGACCTGCACAGCGAGGAAAACGCGACCTCCACCTACGACAAGCCACATGGAACGGCGGGGGGCGCTGAACCGTCGCCAGCCGAGTAAGGTCTGTTCCGTGGAAGAAGAAAAGGCCGCGTCCGGGATGCCGGGCGCGGCCTTTTTCTTTTCCCGAGTTTCGACGGGAGCGCGCTAGCCGCGCAGTTCCCGGAGCGACCTGAGCTGCCGACCATCCTCAAAGTTCGTCGGATCGAGCCACGCGGCAAAGGCGGCCTTCACCGCGGGCCATTCGCCGTCCAGCACCGAGAACCAAGCCGTATCGCGGTTGCGCCCCTTCACCATTTGCGCCTGCCGGTGGGTCCCCTCGTAAGTGAAACCCAGTCGCTCGGCAGCGGCACGCGACGGCGCGTTGAGCGCGTCGCACTTCCACTCGTAGCGGCGGTAGCCCAGATCGTCGAAGGCACGGGTCATCATCAGCGCCATCGCCTCGGTGGACATGACGGTGCGCTGGACGCGCGGCGAAAAGCTGATCCATCCGACCTCGATGCTGGCGGCCTGCGGATTGATCCGCAGGTAGGAGCACGTGCCGACCGCGCGTCCCTCGGTGTCGAGGACGGTGAAGAAAAGCGGGTCGTCGCTGGCCGCCATGTCGGTCAGGCGCGTGCGCATCTCGTCCGCGTCCTTCGGCGGGTCGAGCGGCAGGTAGGTCCAGTTGGCTCCGTCCTCCAGCGCGTAGGCCTCGAAGAGGTCCTCGGCGTGGGACGGATCGCAGGGCACGACCGAGCAGGTGCGCCCCTCCATCGGGGTGCGGGGCGGGACCGGGCGCGGCAGGTTGAGATCGACCGCCGCGCCTACAGGCAGACCGAAGCCGTTGGTGGGGCTCATCCGAAGACGCGGCCCAGTGCCCCGTCCACGGCGGTCACGATCTCGTCGATGTCGTCCTTCGTGGCGATCAGCGCCGGCGAGAAACACAGCGTGTTGTTCTTGCCGGGCACCGAACGGTTGGTCGCGCCGATGATGACGCCCTGTTTCATGCAGTCGCCGACCACGGCCTTCACGCGGGCTTCCTCGACCGGGTCCTTGGTCTGGCGGTCGGTGACCAGTTCCGCGCCGAGGAACAGACCCTTGCCGCGCACGTCCCCGATGATCGCGTGCTTGTCCTTCAGTTCGGACAAACGCTCCATCATGTAGTGGCCCATCGCGGTGGTGTTCTCGAGCAGGCCCTCGTCCTCGATGATCCGCATGTTCTCGATCGCCGCGGCGGGCCCGGCGGTGCAGCCGCCGAAGGTCGAGATGTCGCGGAAGTAGTCCATCGGATCGGTCTCGTCGGACTTGAAGAGGTCGAAGACCTCCTCGGTCGTGACGCAGCACGCGATGGCCGCGTAGCCCGACGCGACGCCCTTGGCCATCGTCACCATGTCGGGTTTCACGCCGTAATGCTGGTAGCCGAACCACTCGGAGCCAGTGCGCCCGACGCCGCAGACGACCTCGTCGATGTGCAGCAGCACGTCGTACTTGCGGCAAATCTCCTGCACGCGCTGCCAGTAGCCCTCGGGAGGGCAGATGACGCCGCCGCCGGCGGTCACCGGCTCGAGGCAGAGCGCGCCCACGGTATCGGGGCCCTCGCGGAGAATGACCTCCTCGATCTGGTTCGCGGCCCATTCGCCGTAGTTCTCGTTCGGCGCGCCGTCCTGCTCGTGCTTGCGGTACTCGAGGCAGTGCGGCACCCGCACGAAGCCCGGCGCGAAGGGCCCGTATTGCGCGTTGCGCTCGTCCTGACCGCCCGCCGACAGGGCACCGATGGTGGTGCCGTGGTAGTCGCGGTCGCGGAAGAGGATCTTGTGCTTCTTGCCGCCGTAGCGCTTGTGCGCGATCTGACGGACCATCTTGAAGGCCTTCTCGTTCGCCTCCGAGCCCGAGTTGCAGTAGTAGACCCGGCTCATGCCCGGCATCTTCTCGATCAGCTTCTCGGCGAAGATCGCGCCGGGGACAGAGCCGCTGGCGCCGGCGAAATAGTTCATCTTGATGAGTTGGTCGTAGACCGCACGGGCAATGCTTTCGCGTCCGTAGCCCACGTTGACGGTCCAGACCGCGCCCGAGACGGCGTCGATGTGCTCCTTGCCCGCCTGGTTCCAGACGCGCATCCCCTTGCCCTCGATGATGACGTTCGGGTCCGACGTCTCCCACGGCTTGTGCTGGCTCAGGTGATGCCAGACGTGGCGTTTGTCGGCGGTGACGATGTGGGAAATGTCGTTGGCGGAGAGCGTGCCGTCCATGATGGCTCCTCGGAATGGATGTGTCAGGGGATGACGTTTGATCAAACCCTGCACCCTGCCCGGGGGCGGCGCAAGGGTCGGGCTTGACAAGTTCGGGGTCGCGGACGAAGTGGCCTCCATGTCGTTCACCCTTGTTCAAATCGCGGTCGGCGGCGCCGCAGGTGCGGTGTCGCGTTACCTGACCGGACTGGCCGCCATGCGCGTCATGGGGCCGGGCTTCCCTTGGGGCACGCTGACGGTGAACGTCGTGGGCTCTTTCGTGATGGGGGTGATCGTGGTCACCCTGGCCGAGTTGTCCGCGAACCGCATCTCGCCGCTTCTGGTGACCGGGTTCCTCGGGGCGTTCACGACCTTCTCCTCGTTTTCGCTCGATACCGCTTACATGTGGGAACGCGGCGAGACCGTGCAGGCCGGAGCGTATGTCGCGGCCTCGGTCGTCCTGTCGCTGGCGGCGCTCTTCGCTGGTCTCTGGGCGGCACGCGGGGTGATCGCATGAGCGGCGTTCAGACCATTACCGTCGGCCGCGGCGAAGGCAACCAGCGTCTCGACCGCTGGCTCAAGCGCCGCTTCCCGCACCTTGCGCAGGGCCGCATCGAGAAGATGTGCCGCAAGGGCGAACTGCGCGTGGACGGTGGGCGCGTGAAGGGTTCGCACCGGCTCGAGGAAGGACAGGCGGTGCGCGTGCCGCCGATCCCCGAACCGGGCGAGGTCGCTTCGCGCCCGAAACCGGGGGTGAGCGACGCGGACGCGGCGATGATCAAGTCCTGTGTGCTGTTCCGCGACGACCACGTGATCGCGCTGAACAAGCCGCCGGGACTGCCCAGCCAGGGCGGCTCGAAGCAGACCCGCCACGTCGACGGTTTGTCCGAGGCGCTGACCTTCGGATACGACGAGAAGCCGCGGCTGGTGCACCGTCTGGACAAGGATACGTCGGGCGTTCTGCTGATGGCGCGCACCCGCGAGGTGGCCAAGGGCCTTTCCGAGGCATTCCGTGCCCGCGATGCGCGCAAGATCTACTGGGCCGCGGTCGCCGGCGTGCCGCATCCGCCGATGGGCACCGTGCGCTACGGTCTGGTGAAGGCGCCGGGCCACGGCTCTGGCGGGGAGGGCGAGAAGATGCTCTGCCTTCATCCCGACGACGTGCCGCGCACGGAAGGCGCCAAGAACGCCACAACCGATTACGCGGTGCTGTCTCCGCTGGCCAAGCGGGCGGCGTGGGTCGCGCTGGTGCCGGTGACGGGGCGCACGCACCAGCTGCGCGCGCACATGGCCGAGATGGGTCACCCGATCGTGGGCGACGGCAAGTATGGCGGCTCGGGACAGGAAAACCTCGGCGACGGCTGGGGCGCCCAGCTGGGCGGCGAGATCAGCCGAAAGCTGCACCTGCACGCCCGGATGCTGTCGTTCACCCACCCGGTGACCGGCGCCCGCGTGGTCGTCACCGCACCGTTGCCCGACCACATGGCCCGCACCTGGGACACCGTCGGGTGGGCCGCGAACGACGTGCCGGTGGACCCGTTCGACGAGGACGAACTGTGACCGACCTGCGACTGGTGATCTTCGACGTCGACGGCACGCTGGTGGACAGCCAGGCCGACATCCTCGCCGCGATGGGCGGCGCCTTCGCGGCGGTGAACCGGCCCGCGCCCGACCGGGGCGCGATCCTCGGTATCGTCGGGCTCTCGCTGCCGCAGGCGATGGTGGCGCTGGCCCCCGACCTCGAGGCCGACCGGCGCGCGGTCATGGTCGAGGCCTACAAGGACGCCTATTTCGATCTGCGAGCCAAGGCGGGCGCCGCGGAATCCTCGCCGCTCTATCCCGGCGTGCGCGATGTGCTGGAGCGTCTGCACGCGCACCCTGAAACTCTGCTCGGGGTCGCCACGGGCAAGTCGCGCCGGGGCCTCGACAAGCTGATCGAGGGGCACGGGCTGGAGCACCTGTTCGTGACACGCCACTGCGCCGACGATCACCCGTCCAAGCCGCATCCGGCGATGGTGCAGGCGGCGCTGGCCGACACCGGGCTCGATCCGCACCGCGCGGTGATGGTCGGCGACACGAGCTTCGACATGGAGATGGGTGCGGCCGCGGGCGTCGTGCCCGTGGGCGTCGCCTGGGGCTACCACCCTGCCGAACGCCTGAACGCGGCGCATACCGTCATCGAGACGATCGAGGCGCTGCCGCCGCTTCTCGACACGATCTGGGAGGACGCATGACCGAGTGGGCCGCACGCCGCTTCTGGACCGACGCGACCGCCGAACCGATGGAGGGCGGCGGCCATACCGTGCGCCTCGACGGGCGGGCGGTGAAGACCCCCGCCAAGTCGCCGCTGATCCTGCCGTCCGAGGCGATGGCGCGCGCCGTCGCCGCCGAATGGGCCGCGCAGGGCGAACTGATCGCGCCGCTGTCGATGCCGGTCACCCGCGGCGCCAACGCCGCCATCGACAAGGTGCGCCCGCAGCGCGCCGAGGTCGCCGACATGTTGGCCGAGTACGGTGACAGCGATCTTCTGTGCTACCGTGCCGAGACGCCCGAGGAACTGGTCGCGCGGCAAGAGGCTGCGTGGGACCCGCTGCTCGACTGGGCGGCTGACACGCTTGGAGCACGGCTCGAGGCCCGCACCGGTATCATGCACGCGCCGCAGGACGCCGACTCGCTGGCGCGGCTGCGCGCCGCCGTGCACCGGCTGGACGCGTTCGAACTGGCGGCGTTTCACGACCTCGTGTCGCTGACCGGCTCTCTCGTGATCGGCTTCGCGGCCGAGCGAGGACAAGGCGCGCCGGACGATCTCTGGGCTGCCTCGCGCATCGACGAGGACTGGCAGGCGCAGCAATGGGGCGAAGACGAAGAGGCTGCCAACGCAGCCGAACACAAGCGCCGCGCGTTCCACGACGCGGTCGCCTTCCTGAGCCTCGCGCGGGCCGAATAACGCTGCGTCAGCGGCCTGCCCGATTTCGCGCCGACTGCGGAATTACCGGGCAAACGTCAGGGCCTATGGCTTGACCTCCGGAAAAGATTGCGACCACACTCCTGCGCACCGATAGGGGAGATCCCGACTTTCGTCGCAAGGTCCCGGAACTGGGGCCACCGTAACCGCCCACGAAGGGCGGCGGACAACAGGAAGAGGTTACCATGAACAAATCCGTCATTCTTGGCACGCTCACCGTGGCGGCGCTCTCGGCCGGCATGGCCAGCGCGCAGACCGTCTCGGATGTGCAGGATCGCGGCACGATGAACTGCGGTGTGACCACGGGCCTCGTGGGCTTTGCCGCTCCCGACGCCAACGGCGAGTGGTCCGGCTTTGACGTGGCCGTGTGCCGCGCGGTCGCCGCGGCCGTGCTGGGCGATCCCAGCGCCGTCGAGTTCGTCCCGACCACCGGCAAGACGCGCTTCACCGCGCTCGCCTCGGGCGAAATCGACCTGCTCGCGCGCAACACCACCTGGACCTTCACCCGCGACGTCGACCTCAAGTTCGAATTCGTCGGCATCAACTACTACGACGGCCAGGGCTTCATGATCCCGAAGGAGCTGGGCGTCAGCTCGGCGCGGGAGCTTGGCGGCGCGACGGTCTGCATCCAGACCGGCACCACCACCGAGCTGAACCTCGCGGACTACTTCCGCAAGAACAACATGGAGTACACCCCGGTCCCGATCGAGACCAACGCAGAGGCGCAGCAGCAGTACCTTGCCGGCGCCTGTGACGTGTACACGACCGACGCGTCCGGCCTCGCCGCGACCCGTGCCGCTTTCGAGACCCCGAGCGATCACGTCATCCTGCCCGAGATCATCTCGAAGGAGCCGCTGGGCCCGCTGGTCCGCCATGGCGACAACGAGTGGGGCGACATCGCACGCTGGACCCTCAACGCGCTGATCGCGGCGGAAGAGTACGGCATTACGTCGGCCAACATCGACGAGCTGAAAGAGGGCACCGACAGCCCCGAGATCAACCGGATCCTCGGCACCGAGGGCAACCTGGGCGAGATGCTGGGCCTCGACAACGAGTGGGCCTACCGCGCCATCAAGGCGAACGGCAACTACGGCGAGATCTTCGCCAAGAACATCGGTGAATCGACCCCGATCGGCCTGTCGCGCGGCCTGAACGCGCAGTGGACCGACGGTGGCCTGATGTACGCACCGCCGTTCCGTTGATCGCATGACCGGGGGCGCTGGCCTGTGTAAGGCCCGCGCCCCCTTTCCGTTCGGCCCCCGCGGGGGCCGGCGGCCAGGATAAGGATCCGCTCGGGACGTCAGGACGGGATCAACCCGCCGGCAGTGAAGCGGACGCCAACAGGGATCACATCGATGGCTTCTCTCAGCGACCCGCAAGGCAGCGAGTCGTCGTTCCGGCTTTCTATGCTGCTGAACGACACGCGCTATCGTTCCTATACATTCCAGTTCATCGCGCTTGTCTGCGTCGCCCTGCTGTTCGCCTATCTGGGCTCGAACCTGGCGGCGAACCTGCGGGCGGCCGGCCTGAGTATTTCGTACGACTTCCTCGGCGATCCCTCGGGCTATGACATCAACCAGGCTCTTCTGCCCTATACCAGCCAGTCCACCCACCTGCGCGCCTCGCTCGTGGGCCTGCTGAACACGCTGCTGGTGTCGATCCTCGCCTGCATCACCGCGACCCTGATCGGGGTGACGGCGGGCGTGCTCCGGCTGTCGAACAACTGGCTCGTGTCCAAGCTGATGGCCGCCTACGTCGAGCTGTTCCGCAACGTGCCGGTGCTGATCTGGATCATCATCATCTTCACGATCATGACCGCCGTGGCCCCGGCCCCGAGCGCCTTCCGCGGTGACAACCCGGATGCGAACATGCTCTTCGGCGCCATCGCCTTCACCAACCGCGGGGTCTACGTGCCGAAGCCGCTGCTCGACCCGCTTGGATGGGTCGTGGTCGCTGTCTTCGTCGCGTCGATCATCGGAGCGATCCTCTACCGGCGCCACGCGCGCAAGCGGCTCTACGCGGACGGAACGCTTTTGCCGACGACCTGGCCGACGCTTGCCATCGTGTTCCTGCCGGCGCTCGTGGCCTACGTCATCCTCGGCCGCCCGATCACGCTAGAGCTGCCCGAGCTTGGCGGCTTCAACTTCTCGGGCGGGATCAACCTTCTCGGGTCGCTGATCGCGCTGTGGTTCGCGCTAGCCATCTACACCGGCGCCTTCATCGCCGAGAATGTCCGCGCCGGCATCCTTTCGGTCAGCCGGGGCCAGACCGAGGCGGCCGCCGCACTCGGCCTGCGCCCGCGCCGGATCATGAACCTCGTGATCCTGCCGCAGGCGCTGCGTGTGATCGTTCCGCCGCTGATCTCGCACTACCTCAACATCACCAAGAACTCGTCGCTGGCGATCGCGGTGGGATACATGGACCTCACCGGCACGCTGGGGGGCATCACGCTCAACCAGACGGGCCGCGCGATCGAGACGATCCTGCTGCTGATGCTGTTCTACCTCGCGATCAGCCTGACGATCTCGGCGCTGATGAACGTCTACAACAACGCCGTCCGGCTGAAGGAGCGCTGAGATGAGCGATCTTCACGCGCATTCCGTCGCCTATGTCCGCGAGTCGATGCTGGACCAGCAGCCGCCCCCGGCCACCGAAACCGGCGTGGTCAAGTGGATGCGGTCGAACCTATTCTCGACGATCCCGAACGCGATCCTCACGCTGCTTGCGCTCTGGGCGCTGTGGTCTCTTCTGTCCGGCGTGGCGCCCTGGCTGTTGAACGGCATCTGGACGGCACCATCGCTGTCGGCGTGCCGCGAGATCCTCGACGGCGCGACAGGCGGCTGCTTCTCGGTTCTGACCGAGCGGTGGAACCAGCTTCTGTTCGGTTTCCAGTATCCGTCCGAGCTTTATTGGCGGCCGACGCTGGCCTTCGTGCTGCTGTTCGTCGCCATCGCGCCGGTGCTGTTCTTCAACACCTTCCCGCGCAGGATGCTGATCTTCACCGCGATCTACCCCTTTCTCGCCTACTGGCTGATCTGGGGCGGCTCGATCCTTGTGCCGCTTCTCGCGGCGGTTGGGCTGGTCGCGGGCTACTTCGTCTACGCGCGCTTCGTGGCGCAGTCCTTCGCGATGGGCTTCTTCGGCGGGATCGTCGCGGCCTTCGTGGTGTGGTGGATCACCGGCTTCCTGCCGGTGGAGGGCATCCTCGCCCTGACCCCGGTGGAAAGCCGGAACATGGGCGGCTTCATGCTGAACCTGATCCTGGGCTCGGTCTGCGTGTCGCTGTCGATCCCGTTCGGCATCGCGCTGGCCCTCGGGCGGCAGTCCCGGATGCCGATCATCAAGTGGATCTGCGTGGTCTTCATCGAGTTCATCCGGGGCGTGCCGCTCATCACATTGCTCTTCGTGGCGAACGTGGTGCTGGCCTACTTCCTGCCGCCGGGCACCAACTTCGACCTGATCCTGAGGGTGATCATCATGATCACGATGTTCGCCTCGGCCTATATCGCCGAGGTGATCCGCGGTGGCCTCGCCGCCCTGCCCAAGGGTCAGTACGAGGCGGCCGACAGCCTCGGGCTCGACTATCCGCAGGCGATGCGCCTCATCATCCTGCCGCAGGCGCTGAAGATCTCGATCCCCGGCATCGTCAACGTGGCGGTGGGCCTGTTCAAGGACACGACGCTGGTGTCGGTCATCTCTATGTTCGACCTCGTGGGCATGATCCGCGGGCCGATCCTCGCCTCGACCGAGTGGAACGGCGTCTACTGGGAGCTTCTGGGATTCGCCGCGCTCCTGTTCTTCGTCACCTGCTACGGCATCTCGCAATATTCCCAGTGGCTCGAGCGTCAGCTCAACACAGACCGGCGCTAAGGAGGTCAGGACATGGCACAAACCGCAGTAGACACGCCGTCCCCGGCAAAGCTCGAGGTCTCCGACGAGGTCGCGATCCAGATCTCGAATATGAACAAGTGGTACGGCACCTTCCACGTGCTGCGCGACATCGACCTGACCGTCTATCGGGGCGAGCGGATCGTGATCGCGGGGCCCTCGGGCTCGGGCAAGTCCACCCTGATCCGCTGCATCAACGCGCTGGAGGAACACCAGCGCGGCCGGATCGAGGTGGACGGCACGGTGCTGTCCTCCGACATCAAGAACATCGACACGATCCGGTCGGAGGTCGGGATGGTGTTCCAGCACTTCAACCTGTTCCCGCACCTCACGATCCTCGAGAACTGCACGCTTGCGCCGATCTGGGTGCGCAAGACGCCGAAGCACGAGGCGGAGAAGACCGCCATGCACTTCCTCGAAAAGGTCAAGATCCCCGAACAGGCCGACAAGTATCCCGGCCAGCTCTCGGGCGGTCAGCAGCAGCGCGTGGCGATCGCGCGGTCGCTCTGCATGAAACCCCGGATCATGCTGTTCGACGAGCCGACCTCGGCGCTCGATCCCGAGATGATCAAGGAGGTGCTCGACACCATGGTCGAGCTCGCCGAGGAAGGCATGACGATGATCTGCGTCACCCACGAGATGGGCTTTGCCCGGCAGGTGGCGAACCGGGTGATCTTCATGGACCAGGGCCAGATCGTTGAACAGAACGAGCCGGAAGAGTTCTTCAACAACCCGCAGAACCCGCGGACGAAGCTCTTCCTGAGCCAGATCCTCGGGCACTGAGGCGATCGGGGCAGGGGCTCTGGCCCCTGCCTCGCGGCCGGCCGTTCGTGCGTCGGCCGACGGGCAGAGGGCTGGCCACGAACCAGCAAGGCGTGGCGGAGATCGATCGCGCCCCTGCCATTGATCTCGAAGGCTGCGTCCGCCGGTGCGGAAAGCATCCGCGCGATTTCCATCCTGATAACCAAAGCCGAAATTGCGCCGCGACTGGTCGTTTGCGGGCCTTTTCGCGACCGGGCCCGCGTGTAGGGTGCCGGTCAGCACACCGGGCGTGCGACTGATCTCCATGGCACGCGCGCGGTCGGCGTGTCCGGGATCGCGCGACCCTGACCAAGGCCCCCGACCGCCGGAACCGTCATGTCTGAATACTTCCTCACGATGACCTGCCCCTCGACGCGCGGGATCGTCGCGGCGATTTCGACCTACCTCGCCAAGAACGGCTGCAACATCACCGACAGCGCGCAGTTCGACGACCAGGAGACCGGCAACTTCTTCATGCGCACGAGCTTCGTGCCCGAGACCGGCGTGTCGCTCGAGGACCTGCGCGATGGCTTCGACGAGGTCGCGGCCCCCTTCGACATGACTTTCGACTTCCACAGCCGCGACACGCGCATGAAGGTCGTCATCATGGTGTCGCGCTTCGGGCACTGCCTGAACGACCTGCTTTACCGCTGGCGCATCGGCGCGCTGCCGATCGACATCGTGGCGGTGATCTCGAACCACATGGATTACCAGAAGGTCGTGGTGAACCACGACCTGCCGTTCCACTGCATCCGCGTCACCAAGGAGAACAAGCCGCAGGCCGAGGCGCAGATCATGTCCATCGTCGAGGAGACGGGGGCCGAGCTGATCGTGCTGGCGCGCTACATGCAGGTGCTCTCGGACGACATGTGCGCGCGCTACTCGAGCCGGATCATCAACATCCACCACTCGTTCCTGCCCTCGTTCAAGGGGGCCAACCCCTACAAGCAAGCCTTCGAGCGGGGCGTGAAGCTGATCGGCGCGACGTCGCATTACGTGACGGCCGACCTCGACGAGGGCCCGATCATCGAACAGGATGTGGTGTCCGTCACCCACGCCCAGAGCGCGTCGGACTACGTGTCGCTTGGCCGGGACGTCGAGGCGCGGGTGCTGTCGCGCGCGGTACACGCGCACATCCACCGGCGGGTGTTCCTGAACGGGGCGAAGACGGTGGTCTTCCCGGCCTCGCCCGGCTCTTACGCGTCAGACCGCATGGGCTGATCCCGCCGATATTGGTCGGCCTCCCGTTTCGACCGAAGCGGAGTGACAAATCGGAACCGCCGGAATTGCCTTCCGGCGGTTTTCTATTTTGGAAACCGCGGGCGGTTGGAAACTGTCTTTCCCGGATTACACTCTGTGTTTACGATGGAAGACATAAAAACAAATCGGGCAAATCGTGGCGGCACAATGCCAGACCGGGGAGAACAGATCGCGGCCCTTCCTCTAAGCTGGGACCGCAAGGCGCGGCTGCGCGTGCTGATGGTGACATCGCGCGACACCGGCAGGTGGGTCATGCCCAAGGGCTGGGAAATGGACGGCAAGAAACCGTGGGCCGCCGCCGAGATCGAGGCGCTCGAGGAAGCCGGGGCAAAGGGTTACATTTCCAGGCAGTCGGTCGGGTCCTACACCTACGACAAGGGTTTGGACGACGGCACCGTGCTCCCGTGCATCGTGCAGGTCTACCCGATGTTCGTCAGCAACCTGAAGCGCCGGTGGAAAGAGCGGAAAGAGCGCAAGCGCCGCTGGTTCACGCTCGACGCCGCGGCCGATCGTGTGGACGAGCCGGACCTCGCGGAGCTTCTGCGCAACCTCGACCTCAAGGGCATCCCGCGCGACGTCGCCAAGCGGCTGAAGCGCGCAGCCTGAGGGTGGTCAGGCCACCATCTTCTCTGCGCGCTTGAGGTCGACCGAGACCAGCTGGCTCACGCCCTGTTCCTGCATCGTGACACCGAACAGCCGGTCCATCCGCGCCATCGTCACCGCGTGGTGCGTGATGATGAGAAAGCGCGTGTCGGTCTGGCGGCACATCTCGTCAAGCATGTCACAGAACCGCGTGACGTTCGCGTCGTCCAGCGGGGCGTCAACCTCGTCGAGCACACAGATTGGCGCCGGGTTCGCGAGGAACACCGCGAAGATCAGCGCCAGCGCGGTCAGTGTCTGCTCACCCCCTGACAGGAGCGACAGCGTCGACAGCTTCTTGCCCGGCGGCTGACAGAGGATCTCGAGTCCGGCCTCCAGCGGATCGTCGCTTTCGACCATGACGAGGTTCGCCTCGCCGCCGTTGAAAAGATGGGTGAAGAGCAGTTTGAAGTTCGAGTTCACCTGCTCGAACGCGGTCAGCAGCCGTTCGCGGCCTTCCTTGTTCAGGCTGGCGATGCCCGACCGGAGCGTGGTGACGGCCTCTTCGAGGTCGGCCTTCTCGGAAACGAGGGTGTCGTGCTCCTCCTGCACGGTGCGTGCGTCCTCTTCGGCGCGCAGGTTAACCGCCCCAAGGGCGTCGCGCTGGCGCTTGAACGTGTTCACCTTCGCCTCGATCTCGTCGGCGGCTTCCAGTGCCTCGGCGTCGATCTCCAGGCTCGCCTGCAGCGCGGCAGGCGTCGTTTCGAGTTCGTCCTCGATGCGCTCCTCGGCGGCCTTCACGGCCTCGTCCGCGGCCTCGGCACGGGCCTCGTCGCGGGCGCGGGCCTCGCGGGCGTCGGACGCGGCGCGCTCGGCCTCGCGTTCGGCGGCGACCGCCTCGCGCAGCGCGGTCTCGGCGGCGGCGAGCGCGTCCGACGACGCGCGGCGGCGGGTTTCGGCGGCCTCGATCTGTCCGGTCAGCTTCTCGCGCCGTGCGATCAGCGCCTCGGGCGCGGCCGATGCTTCAGCCAGTTCGGCCTCGGCCTTGGCGCGGCGGCTGTCGAGTTCCGAGGTTCGGGTCCGTGCCGTCTCCAGCCGGTGGCGCCAGCCCGCCAGCTCCCTCGTGACCTGCTGTTTGCGGTGTGCCCGGGCCTCACCCTCGCGGCGCACCTCGTCGTGGGCCGAGCGGCGGGCCATCATCGTCATGCGCGCCGCCTCGACCGTCATCCGTACATCCTCGAGTTCGGCGCGTGCGGCGTCGAGGTCGGGCAGGTCGGCGACGGCGCTCTCGGCCTCGGCGAGGTAGCGTCGCGCTTCCGAGGCCTCTTCCGCATGGCGGTCCACCGATGCGGCGGCGGTCTCGACCTTGCCCTCGGCCATGTCGCGGTCGGCCTCCGCACGGCTGACCGCGCGGGCGGCCTCGGCCACGGCCTTGTCGGCCTCGCGCCGGGCGGCGCGCGCCTCGGTCTCGGCGCGGCTGAGATCCGCCAGCCGCGACGCCAGCGCCTCGTGCGCGGACGCCGCCCCTTCCAGCTGCGCCTCGGCGTGGGCGTTCTCCTGCTTCAGCGCCTCGAGCCGGTTGAGCTGCTCAAGCCGCAGCGCGGCGGCCGAGGGCATGTCCTCGGCCCAGGCGCGGAACCCGTCCCAGCGCCAGAGGTCGCCGTCGCGGTTCACCAGTCGCTGCCCGGGGGCGAGCTCTGCCTGCAGCACGGTGCCCTCGTCGCCCTCAACGAGCCCGATCTGCGCCATCCGGCGTTCCAGCACGTCCGGCACCGAGACATGGCGCGACAGGGGCGTGACGCCCGGCGGCAGCGGCTGCGCGGTGTCGTAGGCCGGAAGCACGGCCCAGCCGGAGGGACCGTCGGCGGCCACTTCCGGTGCGCGCAGGTCGTCGGCCAGCGCGGCGCCGAGCGCCTTCTCGAAGCCCTGCTCGACCTGGAGACGGTCGAGGATCTGCCCGCCCTCTGCGGTATCGCGGTCGAGCAGCCGGGCCAGTGCCGACACCTCGGCGCGAAGGGCGGTGGCTTCGCCCTCGGCGGCGCTGCGGGCGGCGCGGGCATCGGCCTCGCGACCCTGGGTGTCGGCGCGGGCGGCCTCGGCATCGGTCAACAGAGTCTCCGCGCGGGCGGCGGTCTGGCGGGCGCGCTCGGCTTCGGCCTCGGCACCGAGCTGCGCGTCGCGGGCCGCGGCGCGGGTCGCTTCGGCCTCGGTTGCGGCGGTGCGCGCCGCCTCGGCGGCGGCTTCGCTGCGGGTCAGTGCCTTGGCGGCCTCGTCGCGCGTCCGGTGCGCGGACTGGTGGCGCGCGGACAGGCGCGCCATGTCCTCGGTCTGCTCGGACAACGCGCTTTCACGTGCCTCAAGCACCGATGCCGCCTCGCGCGCGGCCTCGGCCGCCTCGTCGAGTCGGTCCTCGTGGCCCTCGCCGGCCTCGGCCAGCTCCTCCGCCTCCTGTTCGAGGTTGGCGATGGTTTCGTCGGCGTCGCGGTTGAGCCCGCCCTCGCGCTCGATGTCGCGGGTGAGCTGTTCGATACGGGCCGTCAGGGTCTCGATCGCCTCGGCGGCGCGCGCCTCCTCGGCGGTCAGCTGGTCGCGCTCGACACCGAGCCGCTGAAGGATCGCGGACGCGACGCTGTCCTCCTCGCGCAGGGCGGGCAGGGCGTCTTCCTGTGTCTGTCGTGTGTCGGAGGCCTTCTGCGCGGCGGTCTCGGCGCGGGCTGCCGCGGCGACGGCCTCGCGCAGCGCGGCGCGGGCGGTGCGGCGCGCGGAATCGGCATCCATCCAGCGACGGTAAAGCAGCCGGCCCTCGGCCAGCCGCAGGTCCGCCCCGATGGCGCGGTAGCGCGCGGCCTGCTTGGCCTGCCGCGCCAGGCTGGCAAGCTGGGTCGCGAGGCCCTCGACCACGTCGTCGACGCGGGTGAGGTTGGCCTCTGTGTTCTTCAGCTTTAGCTCGGCCTCGTGCCGGCGCTGGTAGAGACCGCCGATGCCGGCCGCATCCTCCAGCACACGGCGCCTCGACTTGGGCTTGGCGTTGATCAACTCGCTGATCTGGCCCTGCCGCACCAGCGCGGGCGAGTGCGAGCCGGTCGCCGCGTCCGCGAAGAGCATTTGCACATCGCGGGCGCGCACCTCCTTGCCGTTGACCCGGTAGGCGCTGCCCACGTCGCGGGTGATCCGGCGGGTGACGTCGAGCGTGTCGGTCTCGTTGAAGCCGGCCGGCGCCAGCCGGTCGGAGTTGTCGATCTGCAGCGCGACCTCGGCGTAGTTGCGCGCGGGGCGCGAGGCGGCGCCGGCAAAGATCACGTCCTCCATGCCGCCACCGCGCATGGCGGTGGGGCGGTTTTCACCCATCACCCAGCGCAGCGCTTCGAGCAGGTTGGACTTGCCGCAACCGTTCGGCCCGACCACGCCGGTCAGACCCTCCTGAATCAGGAGGTCGGTGGGGTCGACGAAGCTTTTGAACCCTGTCAGGCGCAGCTTTGAAAAGCGCATGGCGCGGCCTCGATTCCTGCTCTTTTTTCCAATGTGCCGGTCCGCGAGGGGGAGAGTCAAAAGCTTTCGACTGCATATCGCCGTGGGCAAGGGCTTATCCACAACATCTGGGTCGTGCTAACGCAAATCCGCGGCTTGACCCGCAGGCATTTCGGCCTGTCTTGTGGGGAGTAGATACATGCTAGCCAAGATCGGTGGACGTCATGCCCCTCGTCATCCGCCCCGTCTCGCCGGATTTGCCCGCTGCGCGCGCCCTCCTGGACGCCAGTCACGCGCTGATGGCAGCGCTGTTTCCACCGGATGAAAATGCGGTTCTCGATGCGACGGCGCTGGCCGAACCGGACGTTACCTTCTATGGCGCCGAAGAGAGCGGGGCGCTTCTGGGCTGCGTCGCGCTGAAGCGTCATCCGGAATTCGCCGAGGTGAAATCGCTGTTCGTGGCGCCCGAAGCGCGGGGGATCGGGCTCGGTGCTCGGCTGCTCGCCCACGTCGAGGCTGAGGCCGCGCGCGAGGGGCTGCCACTCGTGCGGCTCGAGACCGGCGACAAGCTGATGGCGGCAAGCGCGCTCTACCGGCGGGCGGGCTACCGCGCACGGGGACCGTTCGGCAGCTACCGCGCCAATGCCTCGAGCGTGTTCTTCGAAAAGGCGCTGACCGCGCCGGCCACCGCGGCGCAATCGAGAGAAAGGCCGTAACGAAAGCCGCCCACGTCCGAGGGGTCGGCATCGAGAACCTCGCAGTCCACTACCGGCGGCGGGTGCGGCGGCGCGGGCGGCAGTCGGGCCGGGCAATCCAGACCCATCCGCAAGAGAGCCGCATCGCCCCGCACCCACTCCACCCCGCAGCCGGTTCTTCGCGACACCACCAAGGCGGCATGGGTCGCAACGCGCGCAGGGTCGGGCATCCATGCGGGGTCGAGGCGTATCGCCTCCACCTCCGGGCCAGCCTGGCGCAGGGCGAAGCGGTGAGGTCCGCTTGCCACCAGATGCACCGGTGCCCCCCGAAAGCCCGGACCCGCCACGTTGCAGGCGGCGAGCCAGGCCATCAGGGGGCCAAGGAGAAGCAGGCGGACCATGTCCCCGATCTACAGCAGGCACCTTCCCGAAGGATTAACGGCGCACATTCCGCAAGAACCGGGTCGCGCGCGCGACCCGCGCCCCGTTAGATGGGGCAGCGTTCCATCGGAGGTTCCGCGATGACCGACATGACCCTGACCGCCGAGACCACCCCGCCCGCTGGTCGCAGCCGCTACCATTTCGAGGTGATGCGCCGGGCGATTGACGTGATCGACGCCGCCGGCCCGCAGGCGCGGCTCGAGGACGTGGCGGCCGAGATGGGCATGAGCGCAGCGCACTTCCAGCGCGTTTTCTCGGACTGGGCAGGCATCAGCCCCAAGCGCTTCGCGCAGTATCTTGCCCTCGGTCACGCCAAGTCGCTGTTACAGGAGCGGTTCACCACGCTCGAGGCCGCGCATGCCGCGGGTCTTTCGGGCACCGGCCGGCTGCACGATCTCTTCCTTCGGTGGGAGGCGATGAGCCCCGGAGATTTCGCCCGCGACGGCGCGGGCCTCGACATCGCGTGGGGCTGGTTCGACAGCCCGTTCGGGCCTGCATTGGTGACCGGCACGGCACGTGGCATCTGCGGGATCGCCTTTGCCTCCGAGGCCGGGGAGGATGCGGCCTTTGCCGACCTGACCGGGCGCTGGCCGGCGGCGGCCTTCACCGAGTCGCCGGGACGACTGGCCCCGTGGGTGGACAGCGCCTTCGGGCAGGGCGGCGGCGGGCCGACCCCGCTGGTGATGATCGGCGCGCCGTTCCAGATCAAGGTGTGGGAGGCGCTGATGCGGATCCCCTCGGGCCATGTCACCACCTATTCCGAGATCGCCGGCGCCATCGGTCATCCGAAAGCCGTCCGCGCCGTCGGGACCGCGGTGGGGCGCAACCCGATCAGCCTTCTGATCCCGTGCCACCGGGCCTTGCGGAAATCGGGCGGGCTCGGTGGCTATCACTGGGGCCTGCCGGTCAAGCGCGCGATCCTCGCCTGGGAAAGCGCGCGGGCCGATGCGGGCGTCTCGGGAGGCTGAAACAGTGTTTCAAGGAGGGCGGCGAAACTTCGCCGAAATATCGCGGCAAGGTGTCGCTTGCGCGCAAACGGCAAGCTATACCTGAGCGGGATCCCGAGCCGGGACCGAAACAAGGAACGAGGCCTACCGACATGATCCGCGCCAAATCCGCACTTCTTCTCGCCTCTGCCGCCGTCGTGGGCCTTGCCGCCTGCGAGCCGCTGCCGAGCGACCCGAACAACCCCAACCCGCGCCAGAACACCCAGCGCGGCGCGCTGATCGGTGCCGGTGTCGGCGCCGCGGCTGGCGCGCTGATGGGCAATGACCCCGAAGAGCGTCGCGCCAACGCGGCCGCGGGCGCCCTGATCGGTGGCGGTGCGGGCGCGCTCGTCGGCAACGAGCTCGACAAGCAGGCGGCAGAGCTGCGCAACTCGGTCGGCAACTCGAACATCGACGTGCGCAACACCGGCGACCGCCTGATCGTGACGCTGCCGCAGAACATCCTGTTCGCCACCGACAGCGCCCAGGTGTCCGGCTCGATCCAGGGCGACCTGCGCGCCGTGGCGTCGAACCTGCAGCAGTACCCGAACCAGACCATCCAGGTGATCGGCCACACCGACAACACCGGCGAGGCCGCCTACAACTACGACCTGTCGCAGCGCCGCGCGCAGGCGGTGTCGGGCATCCTGATCGCCAACGGTGTGCCGTCGGGACGCGTGCAGGCCATCGGCCGTGGCGAGGACCAGCCCGTTGCGTCGAACCTGACGCCCGAGGGTCGTCAGCAGAACCGCCGCGTCGAGATCGTGATCCTGCCGAACGCCTGATCGTTCACGCAGACCAAGTGTGGAGCGCCGCGGCTTGCCGCGGCGCTTTTTCGTGTCATGTCGGGCGCAGACACGGCCACAGGAGACCCATCGCATGTCCGACCTTCGCCTTCTCGGCCTCTGCGGCGCCTTGCGCGCCGCCTCCACCAATCGGCTTCTCCTGCATGAGGCCGCTCGTCGCTTCGGGCCCGCACACTTCGCCGAGGCCGATCTGCGCCTGCCGCTCTTCGACGGCGATCTCGAGGCCGAGGGCATCCCGCCCGAGGTGCAGGCCCTGTCCGACCAGATCGCGGAGGCGGACGCGGTCATCGTCTGCACCCCGGAATACAACAAGGGCGTCTCGGGCGTTCTGAAGAATGCGCTCGACTGGGTCAGCCGCACCAAGGGCGCGCCGTGGCGCGACAAGCCGGTGGCGATCCTGTCGGCGACGTCGGGCGTAGCGGGCGGTCATCGCGCTCAGACCATGCTGCGCGCGTGCCTCAACCCGTTCCGTCCGCTCGTGCTGCCCGGTCCGGAGGTCTTCGTCGGAAATACCTCGCAGAAATGGGACGAAGACGGGCGCCTCACCGACGAGGTCGGCGGCAGGATGATCGACGAACTGATGGGCCTTCTGCGCGAGGCGGCCGAGGATCGTCGCGCCAGGGGGTGAGGCGTCCGGAGCGGTACCGGCCTAGCAGCCGGTGCCGGTGACGACCACGCGCACGGTACGGGCCAGCACCCGCATGTCCGTGCCGAAGGACAGCTCGCGCAGGTAGGCGGCGTCGAAGCGCGCGCGCTCGGCAAAGCTTGCCTCGTTGCGGACCGAGGTCTGCCAGAAGCCGGTGATGCCGGGCCGCAGCGCGTAGTAGGCGGAGCCGGGATAGAGAGCGCGCTGGTTCACCATCATCGGACGCGGACCCACGAGGGCCATGTCGCCGGCCAGCACGTTCCACAGTTGCGGCAGCTCGTCGAGCGACGTCTTGCGCAGCAGGTGCCCGATTGGCGTGATGCGCGGATCGCGCCGCAGCTTCTGGGTCACCGTCCACTCCAGCCGCGCGTGGGGATCGGCGGCGAGATGCGACTCGAGCCGCGCCTCGGCGTCCGGAACCATGGTGCGCAGCTTCCACATGCGAAACACGCTGCCGTTGCGGCCCACCCGGGCCTGCCGGTAGATCGGCGCTCCGCCGTCGAGGGCGATCAATGCGAGGAGCGGCAGGAGAATGGCGAGCACGGGTAGCGCCGAGAGCAGAACCGCGGCCACGTCGAACGCGCGCTTGAAGATGTCGCGGTAAAGAACGGGAGCGGTCGCCGGCGACAGGGCCTCGGCGATCAGCGGGTCGAACTCGGCAACGGCCTGGACCGGCTGGCGAACATGCAACGTCACGGTGCTCTCCTCGGAGGCAGCGCGGAAGAGAGCACCGGCGGCGCGACCTCGCCCTCAAGGGGCGGCCGTCAGACGCCGGTGCGACAGCAGCGTCGCGAGCGGTTGACGGATCACGTCGCCGGACGATCCCTCCCGCTCGAATGCACCAGCCCCCAAGTGCCACGATGGGAAAAACGTCTGAAATGTGGCGGTCCACATGTGCCAAGGATATGCGATTGCGGCATATTTTAGTCAACTTGGCTCACGCAGATACATCCGGAAGGAGAGCTGCGCCCAAGTGTCCGCACGGGCATCGATGACACACGCGCCTTCGCTTCATGGTTTGGCGCAGCGAAGTGTTCTCGTGAGAAGAGAAACGATCGCTCGGGCGTCGAGTGGCAACTGATCTCGACTTTCGCACACTTCCCGGTCAGCGAGGGGATTTTGCGGGGTTTGTCCGCCTCGGGCTCATCGAGCTACCGCGCTACCGGCTGTTTGATTGGTATTCGGAAACAATAGGGCTCCGGCAATCTACATGACGATGCGGCGCGCCGGCTGGGCGCGGGGCCGCAGCGGGCTGGCCCTGACACGCACAGGCTGTGTGGCGCGGCTTTCGGTTTGTAACAATGCACCGCTTAAACCCGGCCTCATTCTGGCGGGAAGCCCGGAATTTCGCCTCAATTCGTGCGAATCGTTCAGTGACCGGACAGCTTGCGCAGGGGCAGGCGGGACTTCGGACCGCGGCCGACGCCCCGCCCGCGCCTTGCCTCGGACCCCCGCGCTGGCTATGTGCGCCGGGAAGACGCTGCGGGAGTGCGGCGGAATTGAGGACGCGAGGGCATGGCGAACCACCTCTACCAGCGGGACCTGCCGAGCGGCCTCGACCTCGGGCCGGTGGTGGCCATCGACTGCGAGAGCATGGGCCTCAACCCGAATCGGGACCGCCTCTGCGTTGTGCAGCTGTCCTCGGGTGACGGTGATGCGCACCTCGTGCAGATCGCCCGGGGTCAGACCGACGCGCCGAACATCGTGCGGCTTCTGACCGATCCCGCGGTGCTCAAGCTCTTCCACTTCGGGCGCTTCGACATCGCGATCCTGCTGCGGACATTCGGCGCCCTGACCGCTCCGGTCTACTGCACCAAGATCGCGAGCCGTCTGGTGCGGACGTATACCGACCGGCACGGGCTCAAGGTCCTGCTGCAGGAGCAGGTCGGCGTCGACATTTCCAAGCAGCAGCAGAGTTCCGACTGGGGGGCGGTGCAGCTGACCGACGCGCAGATCGGTTATGCCGCCTCCGACGTCCTGCACCTTCACAAGTTGCGGGACCGGCTGGCCGCCATGCTCGACCGCGAGGGCCGCACCGAGATGGCGCAGGCCTGCTTCGACTTCCTTCCCATGCGCGCGCGTCTCGACCTGGCCGGCTGGCCAGAGACCGACATCTTCGCGCATTCCTGACGGGGAGGGATGGCGATGGCCCGGGGGGTGGGCTCCTATTCGCGGATCGTCTCCTGGCTGAAGCTGCTTCTGCCGCTGGGCGCCCTGGCGCTTCTGTCCACGATCTTCCTCTTCGCGCGCAGCTCGGACCCGGTGGAGAACCTGCCGGTCGCCACGCGGGAAGGACTGGCGGGACGCGCCTCCGAGATGGTGACCTCCCCCAGCTATTCCGGAACGACCGATGATGGCGCCATGCTGACGATCAGTGCCGAGAGCGCCCGCCCCGATCCGGACACCGAGGGCCGCATTCGCGCGCAGGCGCTCGATGCGGCGATGAGCTTCGAGGATGGCAGCCGCATCGACCTGTCGGCGCCCGAGGCCACCATCGACGACGAGAGCGATGCCGCCCGGCTGACCGGCGGCGTGACGATCCGCAGCTCGCAAGGCTATCGCCTGACCACCGACGCGCTGGACGCCGCCCTGACCCGCGTCGAGGTGGAGAGCGACGGGCCGGTCGAGGGGCAGGGGCCGTCGGGCACGCTGTCGGCGGGCAAGATGCGCGTCGAGGCCGAGACCGGCGAAGGCGCAGATACGGGCGCGGTGCGACTGCTCTTCACCGGGGGCGTCGACATGATATATCAGCCGTAACCCCAGACCGGAGAACTCCCAATGGTCCGCGCCTTCCTTCTTGCCGCCCTCCTTGCGGCCCCGGCCCTGCCCGTCCTCGCGCAGGGCACCGAGGTCGCGTTCGGCGGGATGCGGCAGGACAGCTCTCTTCCGGTCGAGATCAGCGCGGACCAGCTCGAGGTCAGCCAGTCCGATGGCACCGCGCTTTATACCGGCAACGTGGTGATCGGCCAGGGCGAGATGCGCCTCGCGGCCCCGCGCGTGCTGGTGGTCTACGGCGAACAGGCAGGCCGGATCGACCGGCTCGAGGCGTCGGGCGGCGTCACGCTTGTCTCGGGCGAAGAGGCCGCGGAGGCCGACCAGGCGGATTACGACATCGACGCCGGCACAGTCGAGATGACCGGCAACGTGCTTCTCACCCAGGGCCAGAACGCGCTGACCTCCGAGCGCATGGTCGTGGATCTCGACACCGGAACGGCGCAGATGGCCGGCCGCGTGCGGACCGTGCTCCAGCCCGGCGAGGGCAACGGCACCGGCGGCGGGTCGCAATAGGCATGGCCGAGAGTCCCGATCTGAGCGTGGCCGACGGGCCACACGGCCTCGAGGTGCGCCACCTGCGCAAGAGCTATCGCAAGAAGGTGGTGATCCGGGACGTGTCGATCTCGCTCGACCGGGGCGAGGTCGTGGCGCTGCTCGGGCCGAACGGGTCGGGCAAGACCACCAGCTTCTATGCGATCGCGGGTCTCGTGAACCCCGAGGGCGGTCAGGTGCTGATCGACGGGCGCGACGCCACTTACCTGCCCATGTATCGCCGCGCGCGCATGGGCATCGGCTACCTTCCGCAGGAGATGTCGATCTTCCGCGGTCTGTCGGTCGAGGACAACATCCGCGCGATTCTCGAGGTGAGCGTGCCGGCCGCGCACAAGCGCCGCCGCCGGCTCGAGGAGCTTCTTGGCGAGTTTTCGATCGAGCACTTGCGCCGGGCGCCGGCCTTGGCGCTGTCGGGCGGCGAGCGGCGCCGGGTCGAGATTGCGCGCTGCCTCGCGGCGGATCCCAAGTACCTGCTGCTCGACGAGCCCTTCGCCGGGGTCGACCCGATCAGCGTCGGTGACATCCGCGGCCTGGTGGCCGACCTCAAGACCCGGGGAATCGGCGTTCTCATCACCGATCACAACGTGCGCGAGACGCTCGAGATCGTGGACCGGGCCTACATCCTGCACGACGGACAGGTGCTCATGTCGGGCACGCCGGACGAGGTCGTGCGGAACGAGAACGTGCGCCGCGTCTACCTCGGTGACAATTTCCGGATCGGCTGAGCGGCGTTGCGCGGCCTTCAGCATCGCTGACGGTTTCGTTTGACAGCCCGCGCCCTTCTCGCCTCAAATGGACAAATGACGTCGCGAGATCGCACCGGCCCGATGCATCGAGAAGCCCCCGGCTTCGGCGCATTTCCATGGGCCGCGATCACCCCTCTCGGGCGTCGTTTCCACAGCAATACCGCAGGGGGCCGGGCCATGTCCGGCACCGGCCCGCGTGCGCCGTTCCCCAGGAGGAGCCTTTCCATGCGTTACCAGATCACGGGCAAACAGATCGACGTCGGTGAATCGTTGCAGACACATGTGGAGACCGAGCTCGGGGCAATGCTCGAGAAGTATCCGGGCCGCCCCACCGATGCGAACGTCATCTTCTCCAAGTCCGGGCATGAATACGTGTGCGAGGCGGTGATTCACCTGTCGACCGGCCTGAACTGCACCGCGAAGGCCAAGGGCACCGAGATCTACGCCACGTTCGCCGACTGCGCCGAGAAGATGGACAAGCAGTTGCGCCGCTACAAGCGCAGGCTCAAGGACCATCACAAGGAGCGGACGACTCCGGTTGAACTCTTCGGGGCCGCCTCGTATATCCTCGCCGGAACGGGAGAAGGCGACTCCGAGGTCGCTGAACCCGAAAGCTTGCAGCCGATCATCGTGGCCGAGATGGAGACGAAGATTCCGTCCCTGTCGGTCGGTGAGGCGGTCATGCAGATGGAGCTTGCCGGGGCCCCGGTCCTGGTGTTTCGCAACGAGAAGAAGGACGGCGTGAACGTCGTCTACCGCCGCGACGACGGCAATATCGGCTGGATCGATCCGTAACCGGCCGACCCCCGTCCACAGGGCGCGGCCCGACGCCCCGGAAAAGAGCAGGCACTGATGAACGTGATGGATCTTCTGAAGCCCGCGGCTGTCCGCGCGATTTCGGCCGCTTCGAGCAAGAAGCGCATGATGCACGATATCGCCGATATTGCCGCGGGGGCCTACGGGCTGAACCCCGACCGCACGGTCGAGGCGCTGATGGAGCGCGAGAGCCTCGGACCCACAGGAGTCGGTCACGGCGTGGCACTGCCGCACGCGCGGCTTGCCGGGCTCGACAAGGTGGTGGGTGCGTTTCTGCTGCTGGAAAAGCCGATCGACTTCGAGGCAGTGGACCGTCAGCCGGTGGACATCGTCTTTGCCCTGTTCGCCCCCGAGGACGCGGGCGTCGAACATCTCAAGGCGCTGGCGCTGGTGTCGCGCACGCTGCGGGATCCGGCCTTTTGCGACAAGCTGCGGGCCAACCCGGATCCGGCGAAGCTCTATACCATCCTGACCGAAGTCGCCCCCGTAAAGGCGGCGTGACCGGCCCCGCGGCCGGGCCTTTCGGTCCGGCCGGAACCGCCCTGACCGGCGCTTATCCCCAGTCCGAGAAACCGAACATCAGGTAGTCGCGCGCGTAGGCGTCGCGGGACAGTTGTTCGAGCGTGTCGTCGTAGATGCGCGCAAGGCCGTGAGGCGCCGCCACCGGGGTCGGTTGCGGTTCGATCGCGGTCTCGCGGCCGACCTGCATGGCCAGCGCCGGCAGGTAGGCGGCCATCTCGTCCTCGCGCACGATCATGTCAGGCAGCGTGAACTCGGCCATGCCCTGAAGCGTCTGCGCCTGCCCGGCCCAATGCGCGTCCACCCGGATCGGCGTCTGGCCGTTCAGATTGTCCTTGAGAAACCGCAGGAAGCCTTCGAACGCGGCGCGGTGTGCGTCGGCGTCCCAGTCGGCGCCCGGATCGCCCTCGGGCAGGGCGAGGTTATACTTCTTGCCGAGGAACCGACGGATCGCGGCGAAGGTGCCGGGGCCTGTGGCGAGGATCTTGTCGCAGAAGGCCGCGTGGGCGCGGGCCAGCGGATGCCGCACCACGGTAAAACTGCGGTGGCCGGGCCGCTCTCGCTTCCACTGCCGGAGGGTCTTCTGGCTGAAATCGCGGGTCAGCGCATCGGCGTCCACGCCGTCGAGCGCGGCCAGCCAGGCGGTCACCGCCGCCTCGGGGCCCGAGCGGATCGGCATGTACAGAAGCGGCGTCTCGGCGCCCGCGACGTAGGAGGGCACCACCGGGCCGCGCCGCGGCTCGAAGTTCGGTGTCCGCGACAGGTCGAACCGGTCGATCCGTGCAAGCGCTGCTTCCATCTCGGGGAAGTTCGCGACCTTGCTTTCCAACGGTTCGGGGTTCTGCCGTTTCAACGAGGTGTCGAGGCTCTCCAGCCGGTCGGGAATGCCGAGCCACGCGGCGATGCCGTTCATGACCTCAACGTCCTGAAGGTCCTCGTAAGCGACGTAAAAGGCCGTCTGACCGCTACGCTGGAGCGCGCGCAGCAGCGTGATCTGGAATTCCTGAAGTCCGGCGAGATGCGTCTCGAATTCGGCGCGGTCGAAGCGGGCCTTGGCCGCCTCGCGGCGGGCGACGTTGGTCAGCTTCCACTGGCCGGTGGCCTGCGCGATCTTCCAGCTGACATAGCTGTCGACCGGGTTGCGGGTCAGCACGATCTTGGCCGCACGAGGGTCTGACAGGATGGCATCCAGAACGCGAGGGTCGTGATCGTGGAAGTACCGGAAGCCCCCCATGCCGTGGCTGGCTCGCGCGATGTGGCGCAGAAGCCGCTCGGGGTGGGCGTCGCGCTCTTCGCGCGAGATCCCGAGTATATCGGTGGAATTCGGGTAGCCGATGAAGTGCGGGTTGAACGCCTCGCCGTGACAGGTGAGGGGCGGGAACGCGTTGAGGTTCGTTTCCAGAAAGTTCGATCCCGTCCGCATTTCTGCGAAGACGACGAAATAGTCGAAGCGGTCGGTCATCGGGCCTCTCGGACGCGGCGGCGGTTTTCGGCGCGGCGCGTCATCGCTTGATCAGGTAGGGCTTTTTCGCGGGCGTTGCGCCGCGGCGCGGCGCGGGGTCCACGGGGAAGTCGCCCATCAGGTAGGGGTGCATCCCCTGGTTCTTGAGGTTTTGCAGAAACTGACCAAAGCCGGCCAGGTCGGCCATGCGCGGGGCCTCGGTCAGGCGGCGCTGCGCTTTCTGGCCGATCTCGTCCACGATGACCTGCAGGGGCTCCATCGGGGCCTCGATGAACTCGGCCATGGACCAGATGCGGATGCGGGCCTTCACGTCTGGACTGCGTAGCTCGTCGAGGAACTTGGCCTCGACCTTCTGAAGGGCGGCGGCCTCGCGGCGCAGGTCGGCGAAATCGCGGTTCGAGCGGAACAGCGGCACCGCCCAGGCCCCCGACACGATCGAGATCTGCGCGTTCGGATCGCGCCCGGTGAACCAGTTGACCGACGGCGTGTCGTGTGGCCCGAACTGGAAGCACTGCCGCTCGCCGCGGGTGTTCCAGATCAGGTTGGTGAGGAAGGCGCGCGGGTTGGCGTCGCGGATCGCCGCGCTGTCCGACAGGGCCCCGTTCACCAGCGTCTGCCCGCCAGCGTAGTGCACCCGATCAGGGGCGAAGAGGTGGCCGTGCACCTGCGCGTCGGTGGCGCGCGCGAGCCAGGTCTCGAAGTCCTCGAACAACTCGGCGAAGCCGTGGAAGACGGAATACTTGCCCGCTGTCAGCCCATTTTCCCATCCCCAGTTCGGAAAGCGCGACTGCATGTAGAGGCCCGGGCGCCCCCGCGTCCGGCGGTCCACCGCCTTGGCGAAGATACGGTCGATCTTGCCGGGGTTGGGCTCGGCCTGGTTCTGGGCGGCGGCCTCTCCGAGGAAGGCGTCGTAAAGCCGCTGCGCGCGGGGCCAGATCTTGCGCGCAACGAAGCAGTCCGACCGCCGCAGAAGCTGCAGGTGGTCGTCGTAGAAGATGTGCGGCTTGCCCTGGAAATCGAACTTCGACAGCGTGAGCGACCGGCTTTCGATGTTGGTCGAGTAAAGCCGCGCGAGAGTCTGGAAGTAGCTCTCGTCGGGGATCCAGACCGAGCGGAAGTAGCGGTCGTATGTCGGGCGCTTGGGGTCCTGAAGGATCGCAGAAAGCGTCTGCCGGGTCAGGCACCACCATTGAGAGCCCATGTGCGGCACCAGCCCGCGCGGGATGCGGCGGCGGTAGCCCACGCGGCGCTGGAACGCCACGAAGCGGTCGAACAGCGTCCGATGGCGCCGCCACGAGAACGGGAACCGCATCGTGAAGCGTTCCTCGTCCAACCCGCCCACGGTCCACGGAACCTCCGACGTGGTGGCGCTTTCGATGAAGTCGGTGCGCGGCCGCTCGGCGAGGTAGTCGATCAGCTCTTCCACCGGGCGCAGCGGCAGGCACGACCCCGACGCGAGGTAGACGTGGCGGACATCCGGAAACTCGGCCAGCATCAACTCGCTCGCATCCTGGCTGGCGGCGACAAGACCCCAGGTGCCCCACTCGCAGCGATGCCGGCGTGAGAAGCGGATCAGCGGATCGTCCGAAAGCCTTTCCCTGAAGTCGGCGTAGGCTTTCGACGCGACAGTCACGTCGGTGTGGATCACAACCGGACAGCCCGCCCTCGTCCAGTGCCGGGCGACCTGCTCGGCTCGCCCGAACGCGGTGTGGATCAGCATGACGATCCCGACGCTCACGCCCAGTTCCCCTTGGACATGAGGCCGAGAATCTCGAGCTGTCGCCAGTTGATGTAGCGCTCGGACCACTTGCACCAGAGCTGCGGATTCTCCTTCAGGCCGGCGGCGTAGGCCACGTATTCCTTGGACGCGCCATAATGCTCCCGGCGGGTCAGCTCTTCCTCGGCCTTGGATGTGAAGGTGTCGAGGAACTTGGTGTGCAGCAGGACGCCCGACGCCTTTTCGCCGCCCCACTCGTCGTAGACGAGATTCAGCCCGCGCGGCAGGAGCATGTGCGTGGACGACACGTAGGCGTAGCGCCGATCCCACTTCACCAAAGGAATCTTGTTGAGCGCCGGCGCCTTCTCGGGAGCCTCGGGGAAGAACACGCGCGACCGCGGGCCGCCCTGGATCCACAGGTTGCCGAACCGCGGGTTGCGGGTGATCGTGTAGTTGCCGGCGTCGAACCACGGCGCGACCTCGAGCGGATCCTGACCGGCGCGGTAGGGCTCCTCGTCGATCCGGCCCTTGGGATACATGTCGAGCAGCATCGCCGAGAACGACTTGATCGACGACGCGTCGAGCCAGTCGGTCAGAGCCCGCAGGGGCCGCGTGTCGCAGAACGGGTAGAGGAACAGCTCGTCGGGATCGACCACGAGGCACCAGTGCCCGTGGGCGTACTTCATCTGGAGCCAGTTCAGCCAGTCGACCCCGAAGCGCGCACGCTTGTAGCTGTGGCGCGTGTGCCAGACCGACACGTCGGGCTGCGACGCCAGCCAGTCGAGCGACCCGTCGGTGGAGTCGTTGTCCACGATCAGGAAGTGGTTCACCCCCATCTCGCGGTAATACTTGAGGAAGTAGGGCAGGCGGACGCCCTCGTTCCGCGCGGTCGAAAACAGCAGCAGGTCGGACGGTCGGATCTGATCGGTGCGGTTCGCGACGGGGGCGAGGTTGCGCCGTTTGCGGAAGGCGCGGATGCGCCAGCGTCGCCGCTGCAACCTCAGCCGGTATGACTGCCAGACCCCCACGGGAAACCGCTGCCCTCATCATGTCCCGCGCGGGGGACGTCCCTCAGATACGCGCCAGAACCGTGTCGAAATGCGCGCGCCAACTGGGCGGGGTGATCCCCGTCCGCTGGCCCGGCGCCCCGGTCCCCGGCGCGGCGGCTTCTGCAATGAGCCGCCTTATCGCTTTTGTCCAAAGATAGTGTTCAGAAAGTGGAGCGTAAATTGGAAAACCTGTGGCGATCTCGCGGAAGACGGGCAGGTCGCTGCACACCACCGGAACCCCCAGCGCTGCAGCTTCGAGCAGGGGCAGGCCGTAGCCCTCGGCAAGGCTCGGGAACAGAAGGCCCGCGCTTCCGGCCACCAACGCGAAAAGCGCGCCATCGTCGAGGCCATTGAGCTCGTGGATGCCGGGCGGGCCCGCGTCCAGCCGGGCGAAGGTCGCGTGGTTCTCCCACCCCCGTGCGCCGAGGATCAGGAGAGGCGGTGCGTCGGCGCCCATCTCCTCCCAGAGGTCCAAAAGGAAGGCGTGGTTCTTTCGCGGCTCGATGGTGCCCACGGTGACGAGGTAGGGCCGGTCGCTCCACGGGCCTGACGGTGCCGTACCGGGGCGCGGCGGATCGATCCCAAGATGCGCGACGACTGTGTCGGGCGGCGTGTCCAGGTGGCCGGCGATGTCGTCCGCGGTGGCTTTCGAGTTCGCGATCAGAAGGTCGGCATGGCGCTCCGCGCGGTGCAGGAGATGGGCGAAGCGGTCTGGCGTGCCGGGGCGCTGGTGGTCCGGCCAGTCGAGCGGGATGGTGTCGTGGATCATCATCGCGATCCGGGCCTCCGCCTCGGTCAGACCGGCAAGCAGACGGTCCGACAGTGCGGTGTGGCCGACGTTCACGTAGCGCGTCCCCAAAGGAAGGTGCCGCCTCAGGAGCCGTCCGAGGCCCCCCGGCAGGACGCGGCCGACGGCGCGGCGCCGCACGGTGTCCTCGGCCCCGGCTCGGTCCGGATCGCCCCGTCGCATCAGTCTCGCGGCGAGGCCGGGCACGTCCCAGCCCGGGCCGTCCAGCCGGTCACGGATAGCCGCGACGCTCCCCGGGTCCAAGAGAAGGAACCCCGCGCCTGTGCGAACCAGTCCCCAGAGCGGGGCGTCATCGGCGCGCGAGAGATATTCGAGATAGGCGCGCTCCACCCGGTCGACACCGGTGGGGCGGCGTCCTGCGCGGCTGACCGTGCGGCTCAGGTCCAGAAGCCGCGCGGGCGGAGGCTCAGCGCGCATAGCCCCCGGATCGATGCCAACGCCACGCATCCGCGATCATCGTGTCGAGGGTCGAGCGATCCGCCTTCCACCCCAGTTCCTCGGCGGCGCGGATCGACCCGGACACCAGCCGGGTCGCGTCGCCGGCGCGGCGCGGGCCGGTGTTGTGCGGCACCTCGGCGTTCGTCACCCGCCGCGAGGCATCGAGCACCTCGCGCACGGAAAAACCGCGCCCGGTGCCGAGGTTGAACACGCGGCTCTCGCCACCTTCGAGAAGACGGTCGAGTCCGCGCAGGTGGGCGTCCACCAGGTCGGAGACGTGCACGTAATCGCGGATGCAGGTGCCGTCGGGCGTGTCGTAGTCGGTGCCGTGGATGGTCAGCGCGGGGCGCTGCCCGTCAATGGCCTCCAGCATGACCGGAATCAGGTGCGTTTCGGGCTCGTGGGCCTCGCCCAGTTCGGCCTCGGGATCGGCGCCGGCCACGTTGAAGTAGCGGAAGATCACGTGCCGCATCCCGTGCGCGGCCTCGAAGTCGGTGAGCATGTCCTCGATCGCGCGCTTGGACTTGCCATAGGCATTGAGCGGATGCTGCGGCGTGGTCTCGTCGAGGACCACGTCGTCGTGCTCGCCATATGTCGCACAGGTCGACGAGAACACGAACCGCGTGCAGCCGGCCGCGGCCGCGGCTTCCAGCAGGGTCAGCGAGCCGACGACATTGTTGCGCCAGTAGCGACCCGGGTCGGCCATCGCCTCGCCGACGAGGCTGAGCGCGGCGAAGTGCATCACCGCGTCGGGCGCGTGGTCGGCGAAGGCCCGGTCCAGCGCCGCGCGGTCCGACAGGTCGCCTTCGACCAGCGGGCCGAAGCGCACGGCCTCGCGCCAGCCGGTCGAGAGATTGTCGAATGTCACCGGAACGTGCCCCGCCCGGGCCAGCGCCTTGCAGGCATGGGCACCGATATATCCGGCGCCCCCGGTTACAAGAATCGTCGCCATCGCCGCTTACCCGGCTGACGGGCGGGTGCCGCAGACCTCGTCGAGGTAGGCCTGCAGGTCATCCTTGAGGTCGTCACGCTCCAGCCCGAAGGCCACGGTCGCCTGCAGGAAGCCCGCCTTGGAGCCGCAGTCGAAGCGTCGCCCGTTGAAACGCAGGCCGTGTACGCCTTCCGAGCTTCCGATCTCCTGCGCGATGGCGTCGGTCAGCTGGATTTCCCCGCCCGCACCGTCGGAGGCGTTGTCGAGGTTGTCGAGCACCTTCGGAGACAGGATGTAGCGGCCGATCACGGCAAGGTTCGACGGTGCGTCCTCGACCTTGGGTTTCTCGACCATGCCCTTGACCTGGACGATGCTGCCCTTGTCCTCGGCCACGTCCAGGATGCCGTAGGACGACGTCTTGTCCTGCGGCACTTCCATCGCGGCAACCATGTTGCCACCGGTCTCGGCATAGGCGTCGACCATCTGCTTGAGGCAGGGGACGTCGGCCGAGATCACGTCGTCGGGCAGCATCACGGCGAAGGGTTCGTTTCCGATCAGGCGCCGCGCGCACCACACGGCGTGGCCGAGGCCGAGCGCGCGGTGCTGACGGATGTAGGCGATCTCGCCCGAATCCATGTAGGTGGACTTCAGCGTGGCGAGAAGCTCGTCCTTGCCCTTGCTCTCCAGCTCGCGCTCGAGCGTGGGCGCGTGGTCGAAGTAGTCCTCCAGCGCGCCCTTGCCGCGCGACGTGACGAAGATGAATTCCTTGATCCCGGCGGCGCGGGCCTCGTCGATGGCGTATTGCACCAGCGGGCGGTCCACGAGGGTCATGATCTCCTTCGGCACCGACTTGGTGGCCGGCAGGAACCGCGTTCCCAGCCCCGCCACGGGGAAAATTGCCTTGGTGACCTTGTGTTGCATCGTGCCGTTCTCCTCGAAACCTTGTGGGCAACCTAGCCGATGCGGCGGACCATGCACCACGTCGAACTGCTGGGCCATGACGAATTCGGACCGTCATGCGTCCCGAGGGGTCAGCCGCGCACGAGTGGGCGGATCGGGGCCAACCGTTCGATCTCGGCCGCAACCCGTGTGGAGCGGCGCGTGATCCGGATGCGCGGCCCGGTCCGGTCGGAGCGGCCGAAGAGGCCGCCGGACTGTACCCAGACCCCGCCGGGGTCGAAGCGCATGTGGTGGGCACGGGTGCCGGGCCGCATGTGCAGAACGGTCACCACCTCGCCGGCGCGGTCGCGGCGGCGGGCAGCGTCCAGCAGGGGCGCGAGGCGACGCCCGGTCAGCAGCACTTGCGGCGCGCCGGGGCGCGTGGGGTATGAGACAAACCCCTGCGCCGGGCGGGGCAGCGGATCGAGGGGGGCGAGCGGCCGCGTGCGGCCCTGGGCGATGCCGGCCTCGAGGCCGCGCATCAGTCGGCGCATGTCGGATGGGTCGAGCGGCCCGCGCTGCAAGAGCCCGATCAGCCGCGCGCGCTGGTGCCGGCGCAGGGCGTCCAGAGCGGGACCGTGCCGATCGTCTTCGGCGTGACGCCGCAGGAAAACAGCGGTGGATGCGCCGATCTCGGTCAGGTCGCGCGGCGTGCGGTCCGGCCCGCGACGGGCGCTTTCGGCGAAACCATGATGGACCTGCGCCCGCGGCACCAACGCGGTGGCGTGACCAGCCCGGGCCAGCCGCAGGTTCAGGTCGGTCTCGTCGAGGTAGAAGCGGTAGGCCGGGTCGAAGCCGCCGAGCGCGGCCAGCACGTCGCGCCGGACCGCCATGTTGGTGCCCTCGGTCTTGATCGCGCGGCGCGGCGTGCCGTGCAGGATCACCGGGGCATCGCCGGTCAGCGCAAGCGGCGTGGCAAAGCCGGTGTCGTCCACGGTCCGCGCGCCCCACTGTAGCGAGATGCCGTTGCGCCCCAGCACGTAGCCGCCCGCGGCATCGACCTCGGTGACGGCGAACGGGGCGACGAGGTGGCGCAGCCAGCTGGCCTCGGGCACCGCATCGTCATCGAGGAAGGCGACGACCTCGCCCGCGGCGGCGGCAATGCCGCGATTGCGTGCGGCCGATATGTTGGCGGCGTTGTATTCGAGGATCTTCGCCGCCCGCCCTTCGGGATGCGCCCGCGCCGCCTCGGCGCCGCGGGAGCAGGCCACCACGACCACCTCGAGCGCGTTCCAGTCGAGCCGCGCCAGCGCGGTCAGCGTCACGGCCAGCGAGCGCGGCCTGCCGTGCGAGACGACGACGACGCTGACCGTGGGATCCTCCACCCGGTTCAGCCCTCCTTGAGGTCCACGCCGGGTGCGTAGGCGATGAAATAGGGATTGGCGAAGCCCGGCTTGCCGTAGGCCAGCGCGGTGTGATCGTCGAAGCGCACCACGCGCCCGCCAGCGCCGAAGAGCACGGCGTGCCCGGCGGCGGTGTCCCACTCCATCGTGCGGCCGAGGCGGGGGTAAAGGTCGGCCTCACCGGTCGCGACGAGGCAGAACTTCAGCGACGATCCTGCCGAAGTCATGTCCTTGACCGCGTAGCGGTTGATGTATTCGTCCGTCGCCTCGTCGCGGTGCGACTTCGACGCCACGATCATCAGCGCATCGTTGTCGGGCTCGGAAACCTCGAGAGGCTTCGTTTCGCCCGGCGTGTCCTTCTCGAACGGGCCGATCTCCTCGACGCTGCGGCCGGTGGAATCGGTGTAGAAGAGCCTCCCGCGCGCCGGAGCATAGACGACGCCGCGCGTGGGCGCGCGGTCCTCGACGAATGCGATGTTCACGGTGAAATCGCCGCGCCGGTTGATGAATTCCTTGGTCCCGTCGAGCGGATCGACGATCAGGAAGGTGATCGCGTCGACATCGTGCGTGTCGGCCTGTTCTTCGGTCACGATGGGCGTATCGGGAAACGCCTCGGCCAGACCCTGGGCAATCAGACGGTCGGCGGCCTTGTCGGCGGCGGTCACCGGGCTGTCGTCGTCCTTGGTCTCGACGTCGAGGTTCGGGCGCTCGTAGATTTCCATGATCGCGTCGCCGGCCTCGAGTGCGAGACGACGCATCACCTGGGTCAATTCGGAATAGTTCAAACTCTCGCCCTTTCGGTGGCACATTCGTGCGGTTTGTTGATCGGACATCCGCCGCCCCTTATGGTGACGGTGGCACCCGGCGTCCAGCGTCGGCACCGCTCCGCCGACGCGCGGATCACCCGGAGGCGAGAGCGCGCGGCATGTTCCAGACCACCCGAGACAGTCGCGGCCGCGCCGGTTCGGCGCTGGTCCTGGCGGAGGTCACGTATCACGCCGCTGTCCGTTCGGTCCGCAAGACTCACGGCAACGCGCTTCTGGCGATCGCCCTGAACATCATGCAGGCGGTGATCTTCGTCGCCGTCTTCTACTTCATGTTCGCACTTCTCGGGCTGCGCGGGGCGTCGCTGCGCGGGGATTTCCTTCTTTACATCATGTCGGGCGTGTTCCTGTTCCTGACCCACACCAAGACGCTGGGCGCGGTCGCGGGTGCAGAAGGTCCGACCAGCCCGATGATGCAGCACGCGCCGATGAACACGGCGGTGTCGATCCTCGCGGCGATGCTGTCGACGCTCTACATCCAGACACTCAGTCTGTTCACCATCCTGTTCGTCTACGACGTGGTGCTGAATCCCGGCGTGGTGATGGAGATCATGGACCCGATCGCGGCGTTCGGGATGTTTCTGCTGGCGTGGTTCACCGGCGCGGCGCTGGGCATGGTGCTGATGGCGGCCAAGCCTTGGGCCCCGGTGCCGGTGGGCATCATCACTACGCTCTATCAGCGCGCCAACATGATCGCGTCGGGCAAGATGTTCGTCGCCAATACCCTGACGCCGCAGCTTCTGGCGATGTTCGACTGGAACCCGCTGTTCCACTGTATCGACCAGGCGCGGGGGCACATGTTCGTCAATTACTTCCCCCGCAACTCCAGCGTGGAGTACCCGATCTGGGTCGCGGTGGTGTTCCTGATGCTGGGTCTCATGGGCGAGTTCTATACCCGCAAGCACGCCTCGGCCTCGTGGGGTGCCAAGCGGTAGCGATAAGGGCTTTGGCGCGGGGCCGCCCTGTCGTATCCTCGGCGCATGATGCGTGTTCGCTTGTCTGCCGCGCTCTGCGCGATGATCGCCGCCGGTCCCGTCCTGTCGCAGGAGGAGGCCGAGGCTCCGGCCGATCCGGCCATGACCGCCTTGCCGGACGTGCCGGCATTGTTCGACGTCTCGGGCGTCGTTCCGGGCGACGTTCTCAATATTCGGACGGAACCCGATGCGAGCGCCGAGAGGATCGGCGAGTTCGCGGCCGATGCGGTGGGCGTCGAGGTGATCGAGATCGACGAGGCGACGGGCTGGGGCCGGGTGAACACAGGCGAGCGGACCGGGTGGGCCTCGCTCGATTTCCTGACCGAGGCCGAGCCCGCGCGCCTGCCGGACGTGGCGCGCTTCACTTGTTTCGGGACCGAGCCGTTCTGGACGCTCGACCTCGACGCGGGCGGCCTGTCGAACTTCTCGACGCCCGAAGCCGAGGCGCTCTACCTCACCGGACCGGTGCGGCCGGGCGAGAACCGGCCGGGGTCCTTCGGTGTCACCGGCGGAGCGGCGGACAGCACGCTCGCGCTGGCGATCACCTCGGCGCAGTGCTCGGACGGGATGTCGGACCGGCTCTTCGGGCTGACGGCGCAGCTGTTGCTGGGTGGGGGCGGGGCACGGACGCTGTCGGGGTGCTGTTCGCTGCAGGGCGCGGGCGAGTAGCCCGACTCAGCTCACCACGCGCAGTGTCAGGTTGATTCGCCCGCCTTTCGGCAAAAGCGTGGACGAACCGAAACGGATCCTGTCGACCCCGTGATGGCGCAGGCGCGCCGCGCCGCCCATCACCACCACGTCGCCCGAGCGCAGCCAGACCGATTCCGTCTTGCCGCCACGCTCGACGTTGCCCATGCGGAACAATCCGTCGTCCCCGAGCGAGATCGACACCACCGGCTGGTCGAAATCGGCCTCGTCGCGGTCCTGATGAAGCCCCATGCGCGCGCCCTCGCCGTACCAGTTGATGAGGCAGCACTCGGGCGGCCGTGCATCCGGCACCACCGCGTCCCAGACCGCGCGGACGCTGTCGGGGATCGGGGGCCACGGCTGCCCGTCGGGATGCGTCTCGGAATAGCGGTAGCCCTTGCGGTCGGTGATCCAGCCGAACCGACCGGCCGCCGACATCCGCACCGACATCGGCCGCCCGCGCGGCGTCACCGGCTGGACCAGCGGCGCGACCTCGAGGGCGGCGCGCAGATCGGCCACCATCGACTCCTGGGCAGAGCGGTCGAGAAAGCCGTGGAAGAGTGAGAAGTCGCGGATCGAAAGCGGTGCGGTCATTGCGCCATGCTCGCCCGGCGTCACGGGGATGCAACCCCCGGAGCCCATGAAATCGACCCGAAAAATGCCCCGGAAATTGCCGGACCGGCCGGTTCCGTCTTCTTGCAGGTAAATTTCCCGCTCCTTATATACCGATCGAACGCGGCGCAGGGGCCGTTCCCTCAGCCGCATCTTCACCCCAGACCGGGGCTTGGATGCCGTTTCGGGTCCGGCGCCTCGGGGAATCGCCTTGAAGACAAGAAGGGATCGAAAGCACATGGGCAAAGTCATCGGCATCGACCTCGGCACCACCAACAGCTGCGTCGCCATCATGGACGGCAGCCAGGCCAAGGTCATCGAGAACGCGGAAGGGGCACGCACGACCCCGTCCATCGTCGGTTTCACCGACGACGAACGTCTGGTTGGCCAGCCGGCCAAGCGCCAGGCGGTCACCAACCCGACCAACACCATCTTCGGCGTCAAGCGCCTGATCGGTCGTCGTCAGGACGACCCCGATCTCGCCAAGGACAAGAAGAACATGCCGTACGAGATCGTCGACGGCGGCAACGGTGATGCGTGGGTCAAAGCCAAGGGCGAAACCTATTCGCCGTCGCAGGTCTCGGCCTTCATTCTGCAGAAAATGAAGGAAACCGCCGAGAGCTACCTCGGTGAGGAAGTGACGCAGGCGGTCATCACCGTGCCCGCATACTTCAACGACCAGCAGCGTCAGGCCACCAAGGACGCCGGCAAGATCGCGGGCCTCGAAGTCCTGCGCATCATCAACGAGCCGACCGCAGCCGCGCTGGCCTATGGCCTCGACAAGAAAGAGAGCAAGACGATCGCGGTCTACGACCTCGGCGGCGGCACGTTCGACGTGACCATCCTCGAGATCGACGACGGCCTGTTCGAGGTGAAGTCGACGAACGGTGACACGTTCCTCGGCGGTGAAGACTTCGACATGCGGATCGTCAACTACCTCGCCGACGAGTTCAAAAAAGAGAACCAAGTCGATCTCACGCAGGACAAGATGGCGCTTCAGCGCCTGAAGGAAGCTGCCGAGAAGGCGAAGATCGAGCTGTCCTCGGCCAGCCAGACCGAGATCAACCAGCCGTTCATCTCGATGGGCTCCAATGGCCAGCCGCTGCACATGGTCATGAAGCTGACCCGTGCGAAGCTGGAAAGCCTCGTGGGTGACCTCATCAAGGGCTCCATCAAGCCGTGCCAGGCGGCGCTGAAAGATGCCGGCCTTTCGACCGACGACATTGACGAGGTCGTGCTTGTCGGTGGTCAGACGCGGATGCCGAAAGTGATCGAAGAGGTCACCAAGTTCTTCGGCAAGGAGCCGCACAAGGGCGTGAACCCCGACGAGGTCGTCGCCATGGGCGCCGCGATCCAGGCAGGCGTTTTGCAGGGTGACGTGAAGGACGTGGTTCTTCTCGACGTGACCCCGCTGTCGCTGGGCATCGAGACGCTCGGTGGCGTGTTCACCCGCCTGATCGACCGCAACACGACGATCCCGACCAAGAAGTCGCAGATCTTCTCGACCGCCGAGGACAACCAGAACGCCGTGACCATCCGGGTCTTCCAGGGTGAGCGCGAGATGGCGGCCGACAACAAGATGCTCGGCCAGTTCAACCTCGAGGACATTCCGCCGGCACCGCGCGGCATGCCCCAGATCGAGGTGACGTTCGACATCGACGCGAACGGCATCGTCCACGTTGGCGCCAAGGACAAGGGCACCAACAAGGAGCAGAAGATCACCATCCAGGCCTCCGGTGGTCTGTCGGAATCCGACATCGAGCAAATGGTGAAGGATGCCGAGGAAAACGCCGAGGCGGACAAGAAGCGCCGCGATCTGGTCGATGCCCGCAACCAGGCGGAAAGCCTGATCCACTCGACCGAGAAGTCGATGGAAGAGCATGGCGACAAGGTCGATCCCTCGACGATCGAGGCAATCGAGCTGGCCATCGCCGCGCTGAAGGACGAACTGGAGAACGACGATCCGGAGAAGATCCGCTCGGGTATCCAGAACGTCACCGAAGCCGCGATGAAGCTGGGCGAGGCGATCTACAAGTCGCAGGCCGATGACAGCGCCGGCGATGCCGATCCCGACGCCGACGATCAGTCGCAGAACTCCGCGTCGGGTGACGACGACATCGTCGATGCGGATTTCGAGGATCTCGACGACAGCAAGCGGGCCTGATCCCGCTGGTCGCCGCAACGAACGGGGCCGGTCCGGACGCCGGACCGGCCCCGCGCACGTTTCGGTGGCCGTGCTGTCCCCAGAAGGAGGGCATGAATGTCCAAGCGTGACTACTACGACGTTCTCGGCCTCAAGAAGGGCGCCTCGGCGGACGAGATCAAGAAGGGCTATCGCAAGAAGGCGAAGGAACTTCACCCCGACCGCAACGCCGACAACCCCGACGCCGAGTCCCAGTTCAAGGAAGCCAACGAGGCCTACGACGTCCTGAAGGATCCCGAGAAGAAGGCGGCCTACGACCGCTTCGGCCATGCCGCTTTCGAAGGCGGAATGGGTGGCGGCGGGGGCGGTCCGCGTCCCGGCGCTGGCGGCCCGCAGGGCGACTTCGCCTCGGCCTTCTCGGATGTGTTCGACGACCTTTTCGGCGACTTCATGGGCGGTGGCGGCCGGGGCGGCCGCAGCCGTGCTGCGCGTGGCGCGGACCTGCGCTACAATCTGCGCGTCACCCTCGAAGAAGCCTATAACGGCCTGTCCAAGACCATCACCGTGCCGACCTCGGTCGCGTGCGGGGCCTGCAGTGGCTCGGGCGCGGAAGGGGGCGCCGAACCCACCACCTGTCCGACCTGTTCGGGCATGGGCAAGGTGCGCGCGACGCAGGGCTTCTTCACGGTCGAGCGGACCTGCCCGACCTGTTCCGGCCTCGGTCAGATCATCAAGAACCCGTGCAACGAGTGCGGCGGCAACGGCCGCGTCCAGCGCGAGCGCGCGCTCAGCGTCAACATTCCCGCGGGCGTCGAGACCGGCACCCGCATCCGGCTTGCCGGTGAGGGCGAGGCGGGGATGCGCGGCGGTCCTCCGGGCGATCTCTACATCTTCGTCGAGGTCACGAAGCACGAGATCTTCGACCGTGAGGGCGTGAATCTGCATTGCCGGGTGCCCGTGTCGATGACCTCGGCTGCGCTCGGCGGCGACATCGAGGTGCCGACCATCGCGGGTGGTCGTTCGCGTGTGGCGATCCCGGCGGGGTCGCAGTCGGGCCGGCAGATGCGCCTGCGCGGCAAGGGTATGCCTGCCCTGCGCGGCGGCGGACATGGCGACATGTTCATCGAGCTGGCCGTCGAGACCCCGGTGAACCTGACCTCGCGCCAGAAGGAACTGCTGCGCGAGTTCGAGGACCTGTCCGAGGACAACAACCCGGAGTCCAAGAGCTTCTTCAAGAGCGTGAAGGGATTCTGGGACGCCATGAAAGGCTGACCGGGTCACCTCCCGGTCTCCGGACCCGATAACGGAACGGCCCGTCGCACCAAGCGGCGGGCCGTTTTCGTACGTCGCCGCGGTATTGCTCCGGTTTGCCTGAGCCTGTGGTATCCTTGACGCGCGCACCGCCGGATATTCCCGGCAACGCGCCATTTTTTCAATGATACTCACGAGGAACGATTGCCATGACCTACTCAAAACCCGCCCTCGCCGTGGTCGCGCTCTTGGCCCTTGCCGCCTGCGACGAGGATATGAGCGGCTCGTCCGACATGATGGCGACCCCGCAGATGCAGCCCGCGCCGGGTGGACCGCCCTTCATCGAAACCATGGACGCCTCGGTCAGCAATGCCGCGGTCAGCGCGTGCCGTTCGGCGCTGGAAGCCACCACCACCGGCGGGGTGACCGTGGTGGGGTCGGAGTTTTCGCAGGCCAACACCGCGATCTACATGCGGGTGGGCGCAAACGGCGCGCCCTGGCGCTGCCTCGTCTCCGCGGACGGCTCGAATCCGTCGCTCGAGTTCCAGGGCAGCGAGGGCGCCGCCTGACACGGTCCGTGCCGGGCGCCCGTTGACGCGGGCGCCTCTTACGTCACGTTGAACTCGACACCTCCCGCGCCCCGTGGAACCTTCGCGCGCAAGGCAAGGGAGGCCCGTTCATGTCCGATCTCTACCCGCATTTGCTGCAGCCGCTCGACCTCGGTTTCACGACGCTGAAGAACCGGGTCCTGATGGGCTCCATGCACACCAACCTCGAGGAAACAGGCGACTGGAACCGGGTGGCCGAGTTCTACGCCGCCCGCGCGCGCGGCGGCGCGGCCCTGATGGTGACGGGTGGTATGGCGCCCAACCGCGAGGGCGGGGTATTTCCCGGCGCGGCGGGGCTGTTCTCGGATCAGGACATCGCCAACCACCGTGTCGTCACCGACCGGGTGCACGAGGCGGGCGGCAAGATCGCCATGCAGATCCTGCACGCGGGCCGTTACGCCTACAGCCCCGAGTGCGTGGGGCCGAGCCCGATCAAGTCGCCGATCTCCCCGTTCACGCCAAAGGAACTGGACGAGGAGGGCATCGAGAAGCAGATCACCGACATGGTCACCGCCGCGGTCCGCGCCCGAGAGGCCGGCTACGATGGTGTCGAGGTGATGGGCTCGGAAGGCTACTTCCTCAACCAGTTCCTCGCCGCCCACGTGAACAAGCGAGAGGACCGCTGGGGCGGCTCCTACGAGAACCGGATGCGCCTTCCAGTCGAGGTCGTCCGCCGCGTGCGCGAGGCCGTCGGGCCGGACTTCATCGTGATCTTCCGCATTTCGATGATTGATCTCGTGCCCGACGGCGCGACCCATGACGAGGTGGTGCAACTGGCGCAGGCGATCGAAGCGGCCGGCGCAACGATCCTCAACACCGGCATCGGCTGGCACGAGGCGCGCGTGCCCACCATCGTGACCTCGGTGCCGCGCCGGGCCTTCGCCTGGGTGACCAAGAAGCTCGTGGGCAAGGTCGGCATCCCGGTCATCACCTCGAACCGGATCAACACCCCCGAGGTGGCGGAAGAGGTGCTGGCCGAGGGCTGCGCCGACATGGTGTCGATGGCGCGGCCGTGGCTTGCCGACGCGGAGTTCGTGACCAAGGCGGTCGAGGGACGGTCGGCGCAGATCGCGCCTTGCATCGCCTGCAACCAGGCCTGTCTCGACCACACCTTCCAGGGCAAGATCTCGTCCTGCCTCGTCAACCCGCGCGCCTGCTACGAGACCGAGCTCACGGTGACGCCGGCGGCCACACCCAAGACGGTTGCGGTGGTGGGCGCGGGGCCCGCGGGCCTTTCGGCCGCCATGACTGCGGCCGAGCGGGGCCACGCGGTGACACTCTTCGACCGGGCGCCCGAGATCGGCGGACAGCTCAACATGGCCAAGGTCGTGCCGGGCAAGGAAGAGTTCCACGGCCTCGTCGACTGGTTCGACACCATGCTGGACGTGCGCGGCGTGACCCGGAAACTCGGCACCGAGGCTACGCCGGAGCTGCTCGCGGAGTTCGACGAGGTGGTGATCGCCACCGGGGTCCTGCCGCGCGACCCGGAGATCCCGGGGCAGGACGGCGACAATGTCGCAAGCTACGTGGACGTGCTGCGCGGGACCGTGACGCCGGGCAAGCGCGTCGCCGTCGTGGGCGCTGGCGGCATCGGCTTCGACGTGTCCGAGTTTCTCGTGATGGACGGCACCAGCCCCACCGAGAACCTGCCCGAATGGCTGCGCGAATGGGGCGTCGCGGATCCCGAGGACGCGCGTTCGGGCCTTGCGCCCGAGGGTCCGCAGCCGCATCCGGCAGCTCGGGCGGTGACGCTTTTGCAGCGCAAGGCCGAGAAACCGGGCAAGCGGTTGGGCAAGACGACTGGCTGGATCCACCGTGCCGGCCTGCAAATGAAGCAGGTTCAGATGAAGGCGGGCGTGAACTACGAGCGGATCGACGCGGAGGGCCTGCACATCTCCTACAGCGAGGGGCGCGAGCGGCCGGAACTGGTCGAATGCGATACCGTGGTGCTCTGCGCGGGGCAGGTCAGCGCGCGCGGTCTGGCCGATGCGCTCGAGGCCGAGGGCCGGAGCGTCCACGTCATCGGGGGCGCGGATGTTGCTGCCGAGTTGGACGCCAAGCGCGCCATCGATCAGGGGACGCGGCTCGGCGCACGACTTTGAGAGCGGCCCCGGGGGGATCGGAACGCGCCCCGGTATTCGGCGTTGGTCGGGTGAAGGCGCGCGGCAATCGCGCGCCACACATCTAGATCGCACGAAGGAGGCCCACATGCCCCGCATTACCGAATCCAAAGTGCTTATCATCGCAACCCACGGCTTCGAGCAGTCCGAGCTCGAGACCCCGCGCGACGACCTCAAGAAGGCCGGTGCCGAAGTCCACGTCGCCTCGCTCGACGGCAAGGAGATCAAGGGCTGGGACGGCGACGACTGGGGCAACACGGTGCCCGCCGACCTGAGCCTGTCGGACGCCGACCTGACCGCCTACGACGCGCTTGTCCTTCCGGGTGGCCAGATCAATCCGGATATCCTGCGCACGAAGGACGAGGTCCTGTCGGCCGTGAAGACGTTCCACAATGCCGGGAAGGTCATCGCCGCGATCTGCCACGCGCCGTGGATCCTGATCGAGGCAGGCGTTCTGAAGGGCCGCGAAGCCACGTCCTACACGTCCATTTCCACCGACGTGAAGAACGCCGGGGCCACGTTCCTCGACCAGCAGGTAGTGGCGGATAACGGTATCGTGACCAGCCGGAACCCGAATGACCTCGAGGCGTTCGTGAACAAGATTGTTGAAGAGATCGAGGAAGGCCGCCACGAGCGCGCCGCAGCCTGATTTCTGAAGCGAACTCATGTGTTCCAAGGCCGGGTGCGTCGCGCACCCGGCCTTTTTCTTGTGTGTGTCCCGCCCGGGTTGTTTCGTTGCCTCCGACATTTCCGCGAATGACCACCCCATTGTCGGTCCCGTGACGCGGTTTCGCCCAGATCTGCGACGATACCGGTCGGACGAAGATCCGACGATGCAAGGAGACACGCATGGACCGCCTCACCGAGATGGAGGCCTTTGCCACGGTGGTGGATCAGGGCGGCTTCACCGACGCCGCCCGGAAGATGGGAATTTCCAAATCCGCTGTCTCCAAGCACGTTTCCTCGCTCGAGGCGCGGCTGGGAGCACGGCTTCTGAACCGCACGACGCGCCGCGTGAGCCCGACCGAGATCGGTCTGGCCTACTATGATCGTGCGCGCCGCGTGCTGAACGACGCGGGCGAGGCCGATGCACTGGTGACGTCGATGCAGTCGGCGCCATCGGGCCTTCTGCGAATCTCGGTCGCGACCGATTTCGGGGTGAATCATCTGTCGCCGGTGCTGGGTGACTTCCTGGCGGAGTTTCCCGACATCACCGTCAACATGGTGCTGAACAACCGCTACGTGGAGCTGATCTCGGAAGGCTTCGACATGGCGGTGCGGATCGGCGATCTCGAGGATTCGACGCTGCGCGCGCGCAAGCTGACAGAGACCACGAAGCGCATGATCGCCGCGCCGTCCTATTTCGAGAAGTTCGGCCGCCCCGCGCGGATCGACGACCTCAACGAGCACAAGCTTCTGCACTACTCGAACCAGGCGTCGGGCAACGTGTGGAAGGTCACCGCGCCCTCGGGCGAAAAGCGGCAGGTGCGCACAGCGGGCTGGTTGTCGGTCAATGACGGACAGTCGCTGCTGAACGCTTGCGTGGCGGGGCTGGGAATCGCCTACCTGCCGTCTTTCCTCTACGCAGACGCGATGGAGAAGGGGCTGGTCGAGGACGCGATCCCGGATCTTCCGACCGAGACGCAGGGCATCTACGCCGTCTACCCGCCAGGCCGCTTCACGCAGCCCAAGGTACGGGCTTTCATAGATTTTCTGGTCGCGTCCTTCGGCGAGAAGGGTCCGATCGACTGGTAACTCCCTCGCCTGTTCAGGCAACCTGGCCCCGGACGCGCGCGCTGCGCCTCCGGGGCTTTTTATCGCGCGGGGGTCAGACGCTGGGAAGTTCGCGCGGGACGACGAATGAGACGGTGCGGGCGGTTCCCCAGTCTAGGTCGGTCCAGTCCTCGATGTCCAGATCAGCAACGAGGGTCGCGCCTGTCGGGTAATCCCCTGCGCGAGGGTGGGCGATCGGGGCGCCCACGATGCGGGCAGCGAATTCCTGAAGGCCGGGGTTGTGGCCCAGCACCATCACGCACTGGCCCTTGGCGTGACGCAGCACGCGCAGGACTCCGTCGGCCTCTGCGAGGTAAAGAGCCTCCTCGAAGCGTACTGCGGCATCGGGCAGCGCCAGCCGGTCAAGCGTCTCGCGGGTCCGCACCGCTGATGAACACAGCACCTGATCCGGCGCGTGCGCTGTCTCTCGCATCCATGTGCCGAGGGCGTCGGCGCTGCGCCGGCCCCGCTCGTTCAGGGGGCGCGCATGGTCCGACAGGCCGCGCGACCAGTCCGACTTGGCGTGACGCATCACGATCAGGCGCCGGGTCACAGCCTCTGCTCGTGCTTGGGCAAATCCGGCGATCGGATGAGAGAGCCTGCGCCGTGCTCGGTGAACAGCTCGAGCAGGCAGGCGTTCGGCACCCGCCCGTCGAGGATAACCACACCCCGCACGCCCTGCTCGATAGCCTTCAGCGCGGTTTCGGTCTTGGGGATCATGCCGCCAGCGATGGTGCCATCCTCGGTCATGGAGCGCACGTCCTCGGGCGACAGCTGCGTGACGACCTCGCCCGCGGCGTCTTTCACGCCCGGCACGTCCGTGAGCAGTAGCAGCCGGTCCGCGGCGAGGGCCCCGGCGATGGCGCCCGCCGCGGTGTCGCCGTTGACGTTGAAAGTCTCGTTGGGGTCCATACCCGTCGCCACCGGCGCGATGACGGGGATGATTCCCGCCGCGAACAGGTCGCGCAGGACCTGCACGTTCATCTCGATGGGGCGCCCGACAAAGCCCAGCTCGGGATCGTCGGCCTCGCATACGATAAGATCGTCGTCCTTGCCCGAAAGGCCCACCGCGCGGCCGCCCTCGTCCATGATCGCCTGCACGATCCGCTTGTTGACGAGACCGGTCAGAACCATCTCGACCACCTCGACGGTGGCCTGATCGGTAACTCGCTTGCCGCGCACGAACCGTGATTCGATCCCGAGCTTGTCGAGCGTCGCGTTGATCATGGGCCCGCCGCCATGCACCACGACCGGGTTCATGCCGACCTGGCGCATCAGCACGATGTCCCGGGCGAAGCTCGCCATTTCTCGGACGTCGCCCATGGCGTTGCCGCCGAACTTCACGACGACGGTGGCCCCGGAATAGCGCTGCATGTAGGGCAGGGCCTCCGAGAGGGTGCGGGCTGTGGCGTGCCAGTCTCGATTCATGTCTTGCGGCTGCATCTCGTTGTCCGGGCCTGAAGCCCCTTGGTTATCGGCACCGGGGCGCGGGGGTGCAAGCACATCGGCCCGTGGCCTCGGGGGCGCGGCGCGTCGTTGCGGTTTCGACCCGGGCTGCGCCCCGGCGGGTCCGGACGTCAGGGTAGGGTGGCGATGATCGCGCGCAAGGTGTCGATCCCCATCCCCTTCTCGGACGAGGTCAGGACCATCTCGGGGAATGCCGCAGGGTGCTTCGACAGGCGCTCTCGCACCTGGTCGAGGATGCGCGCGCGATCCTTCTCCTTCACCTTGTCGGCCTTTGTCAGCACCGCCTGGAAGGTCACCGCGCTCTGGTCGAGCAGGGTCATGATCTCTTCGTCGGCTTTCTTCACGCCGTGGCGCGCGTCGATCAGCACGAAGGCCCGGCGCAGCGTCGCACGTCCGGCGAGGTAGGTCCGCAGCAGCTCCTGCCAGCGCTGAACGACCGGCAGCGGGGCTTCGGCAAAGCCGTAGCCCGGCAGGTCCACGAGGTAATGGCTGTCGCCCAGCGTGAAGAAGTTGATCTCCTGCGTGCGGCCGGGGGTGTTCGACGCGCGCGCGAGGCCCTTGCGGCCGGTCAGCGCGTTGATCAGGGTCGATTTCCCGACGTTCGAGCGCCCGGCAAAGCACACCTCGATCCGGTCGGCGGGGGGCAGGCCGTCCATGGCAACCACGCCCTTGAGGAAGTCCGCGCCGCCGGTGAAGAGCCTGTGCGCGGCCTGCGCGGCCTGCGGTTCGGGCGCCTCGGCAAGGGGGAAGGGCAGGGACGTCATAGGGGGGTCACCTCGTCGTCGATGGCGACGTCGCCGCCCGAGATCACCTCGGCCTTGACCGAGAAATCCGTGTGTCCGAAGCGCGAGGACAAGAGCGACAGCATGTCTAGATCGCGCACGCCGGTTTCGGGATCGGCATGGGTGGCCTTGCACCGTCCTGTGGCCTCGCGCACCCGCAGGGTCACGCCACCGATGCGGATGTCATGGCCGATCCAGTCCATCTCGGCCCAGGGGCTCAGCCCGTCGATCCAGACGTTGCCGCGCCAGCGATGGATCGACAGCGGCCGGCCTGCGGCCTCTTCGACCGCGACGTGGGAGGCGCGGTTGCACAGGGTGACCGAGGGCCAGTCGCTGTCGGTCATGCCGCGCTCGGCGGCACGCACGACGGCGACCGGCGCGCGGGGATCGTCGCCTACAAGAGGGCCCAGCCAGTCGATGATCGCCGCACCCTCGGTGTCGGGGTCGACGGTCAGGCTCGGCCGGTCGGGATGGGTCAGGGTCAGGTGCAGCGCGGCCTCGTCGAAGCGCGCTTCGACCGCCATCAGGGCGGGCAGGTTCACGCCGCGCGCGAAGCTGCCGCAATGGGCCCATTCGGACCCATCGGCCCGGCTGCGCGCGTGCGGTGCGGCCCAGGCCCGATCCCACGGAAAGGTCTGCGCCGCCGTGAGAGTGACGCGCGCCACCGCCTCGCGGCCGATGGCCTTGACCGGGTGCCGCCAGAGACCGGTGACGCGGGCCGTCACTTCTTGTCCGCCCCGCCCTTCTTGGCGTCTTTGGCATCTTTCGCATCACCACCGGACTTGCGCTTGAAGCTCGACTTTATGTTGCCGAACACGTCCGGGTGGTAACCTTGGCTGCGCATGATCAGGTACTGCTGCGTGAACGTGATGGTGTTGTTCGCGATCCAGTAGACCACCAGGCCGCTGGCAAAGCTGCCCAGCATGAACATGAACACCCAAGGCATCCACGCGAAGATCATCGCCTGCGTCGGGTCCGGCGGCGCCGGGTTCAGCTTCTGCTGGAGCCACATGGACGCGCCGAGCAGCAGCGGCAGCACCCCGATGAAGACCAGCGCCAGCATCGTGCCCTCGGCCGGCGCGCCCCACGGCAGCAGGCCGAACAGGTTGAAGATCGACGTCGGGTCGGGCGCCGACAGGTCCTGGAACGGGCCGAAGAACGGCGCGTGACGCAGCTCGAGCGTGACGAAGATCACCTTGTAGAGCGAGAAGAAGATCGGGATCTGCATGAGGATCGGCAGACAGCCCGAGGCCGGGTTCACCTTTTCCTTCTTGTAGAGACCCATCATCTCCTGCTGGAGCTTCTGGCGATCGTCGCCGGCGCGCTCCTTGATCTTCTCCATCTCTGGCTGGAGTTCCTTCATCTTCGCCATCGAGACGTAGGACTTGTAGGCCAGCGGCAGAAGCAGCGCCTTGATCAGCAGCGTCAGGACGATGATCGCCACGCCCATGTTGCCGATCAGGCCGTTGAGGAAGTGCAGCACCGCGAAGATCGGCTTGGTCAGGAAGAAGAACCAGCCCCAGTCGATCGAGTCGACGAAGCGGTCGATCGGCTGGCGGTCGGAGTTCTGCTCGGCCCCGAAGAGACGGGCAAAGAGACCGGGCTGGTTCTGGTACTCGCGGATGGTTTCCCATTCCTTGGCGCCGGCGAAGAGGCGGGTCGAGACCTCGGCGCTCTCGCCCGCGGCCACGGTCATCGTCGGCAGCACCTGCTCGGCCTGGTAGATGTCGCGCTGCTCGTCGTACTTCGCGGTGGCGCGGAAGCGCTGGCCCTGGTCGGGGATCAGCGTCGACATCCAGTAATGGTCGGTGAAGCCGATCCAGCCGTCCTCGGCCACCTCGGTGACCTCGGCGCGGGCGCCCTCGCGCTCGTTCACGTCGAGATCGGTCATGTTGTCCCAGGAGGTCTCGGTCAGTTCGCCATCGGCCATGGCGATGGCGCCCTCGTGGAGGATGAAGAAGTTCTTGGCGTTCACGGGCTCGCCGTGGCGGCGCAGGATGCCGTAGGGCGCAAGCGCGGCGCTGTCGCCGCCGGTGTTCTCGACTCGCTGGGTGACGGTGAACATGTAGTCGTCGTCGACCGCGATCTGACGCGTGAAGGTGAGGTCCGCCGGGCTCTCCCATGTCAGGACGAGAGGCGTGTCGGGAGTGAGCGTCGCACCGGCCTCGGCCTGCCACTCGGTTTCGGGACCGGGTACGTCAGCGGGGTCGAGACCCTGGCCCGCGGCCCAGCCGTAGAGCGCGTAGTAGGCGTCCTGTCCACCCACCGGGTTGAACAGATGGACGATCTCGGAGTCGGGCTCGATCGTTTCGGTATAGTCCTTGAGCTGCAGATCGTCGATCCGACCGCCCTGGAGCGACACCGACCCGGCCAGTCGCGGAGTGTCGATCTCGACGCGCGGGGACTCACTGGCCTCTTGCACATCGGCCGGCGCGCTGTCGGTGGTGGCCGCATCCGACTGCGCCGAGGGTGCGACGACGGGACCGCCATCCACGGTCTCTTCCTGCTGCGCGGGCGCGTTCGGATCGGTCGGCTGTTCCGGTGGCGGGAAGAGCAGGAACCACACGAGGATGACCACGAAGCTGAGCGCGGTGGCGAGGATGAGGTTCTTGTTCTGGTCGTCCATGGAGGCGGATTCCGGTCCCGGGCAAATCTGCTGGGGTTCAACAGAGACAGGGGGTGAAGGTCAAGCGGAAAGGCCCCGGGCGCGACCGGGCGCCGCTGGAAGGCCATGGATAGCACGCGGACCTGTCCCTGCGTCAGTGCGCGGGCGACGGGCGCCGGTTTCCGTCCCGGAACGTAACGCGAGCCGACCAGAAGGCCGTGAGCCGGGTCGCGGCCTGCGGAATATCCTCGGCGCCATCGGACAGCGCGTCGCGGAAACCGTGTCCGGCCTGGACGGGCACAGCGCTCCACTTGCGAAAGCCGATGCCGAAGCCGTCAGGCTGATCGGTTCCGGCAACGCGAAATCCACCTTCACGGCAAGCGTCGTGAAAGCGTGGGGGCGGCGATGGTCGCTCGGTGGTTCTGCACCCAGTCCGTGAATCGCTCGGCCGGCATCGGGCGCGCGATGCGGTAGCCTTGCACGTGACCACAGCCGAGCTGTGCGAGAAGCGCATGCTCTCCCGCGCTTTCGACGCCTTCGGCCAGCGTCTCGATGCCAAGTTGTTCTGAAAGACTGAGCATACCCGCGACCATGCGGCGCTGCGCCTCGTTCCGGTCGATGCCGGCGATGAAGCCCCTGTCGATCTTCACCCGGTCGATGGGCAGGCGGTGCAGCGCCATGATCGAGGCGTTGCCGGTGCCGAAATCGTCGAGATCGATGCGGCAGCCGAGCGTCTTCAGCCGCGCGACGTTGGCAGTGACCGGGCATCCCTCTGCCGCGGTGAACACGGTTTCGAGGACTTCGACCGCCAGTCGGTTCCCGCTGAGCCCATGGCGGTCCAGCTCCCACTGGAGACGCGCGGCGAAGCTGGGGTCGCCAAGGTCGTCGCCCGACAGGTTCACGCTCACGCAAGGGATGTCGAGGCGGTCGCGATCCCATCGCACCAGCGCGGCCAGGGCGCCGGACAGGATGGTGTCGGTAAGCCGGGCCATGTGTCCGCCGGATTGCAGCGCCTCGAGGAACTGGCCCGGCGGAATGATGCCGCGCTCGGGGTGAACCCAGCGCGCGAGGGCCTCGACGCCGCTGATCTGGCCGGTGGAGGTGCAAATCTGGGGTTGGAACCACGGCCGGATCTGCTGGTTCGACAGCGCCGCCACCACATCGGTCCGCAGCACGCGTCGCAGGCTGCGCGACGCATCGAGGCTGTCGCACCAGGCGCGGATCTCGGACGGACCGTCACGACCCGCTTCGGACAGGGCGCTCAGCGCCGCATCGAGGAACCCTTCGCCCCGCCGGTCGGACGGCAGCCGTGCCCCGGTGCAGCAGCCGATCGCCGCCTGTGGCGCAATCAGCGCATCGTCATGGGTGCGCAACGGCTCTTCGAGCGAGGATTGCAGCCGGTTGGCGAGGTCGAGCACGCTGCCGGTGTCGAGACGCAAATCGGGCTTCAGGATGACGAGGTACCGCCGGTCGCCGATGCGCACGGCCCGGTCCCCGGTGCGCAGGCGAGCGCGCAGGCGCAGGAGGCACGCACGCGCCAGTTCGGCCACGGCACGGTCGTCCAGCCGGTGGGGCACGGCGTCGCCCGAGGTTACGTCGATGGCGAGGATCGCTGTTGCGAGACAGGACACGCGCGCGTCTTGCAGGGCCGCGCCGCAAAGATCTTCGGCCCGGGCGATATCGACGAGGTCGGCTTCGGGCCGGGCGGTGCGCAGACCGGCCGGCGCCACGGCATCGAGCCCGCCGCCGAGAGCCATCATCAGCGGGAGGCCGAGCGCCACCGCAATAAGCATCCACTCTCCGCCGATCCAGAACGCGCCGAGTGCCGCGGCCGGCAGGAAGGCCAGCATCTGCGCACCAGCCATGCATCGGCGCAGGGCTGCACCCGCTCGCGCGCAGCGTTGCGCGACGGTAGTCCCCATGATCTTGCCCCCTCAGGCGGACCGTATCGGGAACATCTTTAGATCGTGTGGATGAGTGATCCGTTAATTCAGGTCGGGGACGTCGTCCGTCGCCGCGTCGCGAGTGGAGCGCTTCAGCCCGGCAAAGTCGAAGAGCTTCGGGTCAAGCAGGTGCGACGGCCGCGCGTTCATCAGCGCGCGGAACATCACCTGCCGCCGGCCGGGGCTGTTCCTTTCCCAGCCGTCGAGGATCTGTTTCACCTGCTGTCGCTGTAGCCCGTCCTGAGACCCGCAGAGGTCGCAGGGAATGATCGGGTACTGCATGGCATTGGCGAACTTCTCGCAATCGGCCTCGGCCACGTGGGCGAGCGGGCGATAGAGAAACAGGTCGCCTTCCTCGTTCACCAGCTTCGGCGGCATGGTCGCCAGCCGTCCGCCGTGGAAGAGGTTCATAAAGAAAGTCTCGAGGATGTCGTCGCGGTGATGACCCAGAACCACGGCCGAGCATCCCTCCTCGCGCGCGAGACGGTAGAGGTGCCCCCGACGCAGCCGCGAGCAGAGCGCACAGAAGGTCCGCCCCTGCGGGATCTTGTCGACCACGACGGAATAGGTGTCCTGGTACTCGATCCGGTGCGGCACGCCCCGTTCCTCGAGGAACGCCGGGAGCACGGTGGCCGGAAAGCCGGGCTGTCCCTGGTCAAGATTGCACGCCAGCAGGTCCACCGGAAGCATTCCGCGCCATTGCAGCTCGTGCAGAATGGCGAGCAACGTGTAGCTGTCCTTGCCGCCCGAGAGACACACGAGCCATTTCGGGCGGGTGCCGTCGGCGGTCCGTTCGACCATGCCGTAGTGCTCCACCGCCTCGCGCACGTTCTGCACGAGCCGCTTGCGGAGTTTCTTGAACTCCGTGGTCTTGGGCGCTCCGGCAAAGAGCGGATGGATATCGTCGCTGTCGTCGAGCATGCCCCGGGCCATACGCGCGGTCATGTGACCGGGCAAGGGGGAACGCGCCCTCCGGGGGTCACGTTAGGGGTACAGCAATCAAGGAGATTTCTTCCATGTTCCGCACCACCACGATGATGACCGCCACGGCTGCCGCACTTCTCGCCGCGCCTGCGTTCGCCGAAAGCCACGGCGACGGTTCCAGCGAAATGAGCGGCGACATGGCGAGCCCCGCGGCAATGGCGACGCTTATGGACCAGAGCGGCACCGAGGTTGGCCAGGTCGAGATCTACGAGACCGTCGAAGGCCTTCTGTTCCACGTCGAGGCCACGGGTATGCCCGAAGGCGCGCACGGCTTCCACGTGCACCAGACCGGCGAGTGTTCGGACGATTTCACCTCGGCGGGCGATCACTACCAGCCGGGCGGCAACGGCCATGGCCTCATGTCCGAAGAGGGCGCGCACGCGGGCGACCTGCCGAATGTCTTTGCCGACGACAGCGGCAACGTCCGTGCCGACCTGACCAGCGCCCGACTGAGCATGGAAGACGGTGACGCGCCGATCATGGATGACGACGGCTCGGCGATCATCGTGCATGAGAACGGCGATACCTACAGCTCCGACGCCGGCGCTGGCGGCCGCATCGCATGTGGCGTGATCGAGGCGGCCTCCTGATCCGGAGCCATTCACACCGGTAGACCCTACGCCCCCGGCCCGTGCCGGGGGCGTTTTCGTGTGCGGCCGGGTCGAAGCGGTTCAGTCCGGCACATTGTCGATCCCCGAACTGCCCCACGGATGGCAGCGGCCGATGCGGCGCAGGGTCAGCCAGAGACCACGCCGTGCGCCGTGCTTCTCCAGCGCCTCGAGCGCGTAGGCCGAGCATGTGGGGTGGTAGCGGCAGTGGAAGCCGACCCAAGGCGAGAAGACGAGACGGTAGGCCCGGACGGGCAGGGCGAGAAGGCGCGCGGCGGGGCGCATCGGACTAGCGCCGGCCGTTCAATCGCCCGTGCAGACGGTCGAGCGCCTGCCTCAGGTCGCCGGTCAGCGCATCGAAGGGCCGCGTGACGGTGGCACCCGGCTTGCCGATCAGCACGTAATCGAGGCCGGGACGGGCGTGGACAGACAGCACTTCGCGCGCCGCAGCGCGAAGCCTGCGCTTGGCACGGTTGCGGGTGACCGCGTTGCCGATCTTCTTGGAACACGTGAAGCCGACACGCACTGTGGACGTGCCGTCAGCCCGGGGGCGCGCCTGCACGAGCATGGACGCTGTGCCCTGCTTGTCCGCGCGCGCGGCGGCAAGAAAATCCGGCCGCCGCCGAAGCGTCTCGATCCGGGGAAGCGGGCACGACGAAGCCGCCGGAGACATGTCCGCACGCATTGGCGCGGGGTCGTCCGGCGGCGTCGTCATCGGCCCGGGCCGAATCGGCTCAGGCGCTGAGCTTCTTGCGGCCACGCAGGCGGCGTGCGTTCAGGATCTTGCGGCCGGCCTTGGTGGCCATGCGTGCGCGGAAGCCGTGGCGGGCCTTCCGCACGTAGTTCGAGGGCTGATAGGTGCGCTTCGACATCGCTTCGGTCTTCCTTCGTCTTGCGTCTCGCGGGGGCCGGTCAGTGGGCGGACCCGTGACGTCGGCAGAATCTGTCTCGTGTGAGCCACGCGCTATAGGGAAACAAGGAGCGTCTGTCAAACGGGTCCGTGCAGCGTGCGCGCCGGCGCGCGCGGCTGCAACATCCTGCCCTCGCCACCACGCGATTCTGAAACATTTCGCCCCGGAAATCGCGCCCATGTGCTTGCCAGCCTACGTTTCGCGTCGCGCTGCTTCAATGCGGCGTGAGGCGGCTGTTGCGACGTGCCGTGGCGGCTCATGTTGTCGCAGGGGGCATCATCGTCCCCCGCACGCCTGCCCCCGCCGTGAAAGGACCTCCCATGCCGAATGCCGCCGCCGACCCCGAGAGCGACGAGATGTCCGGCCCGTCCCGGACACGGCCCGGCTGGCTGCGGCACGTGCCGCTCGCTCTGATCGTCATCGTGGCGCTGATCGGGACGTTCGCGCTGCGCGACTATCTCAGCTTCGAGACGCTGGCAGAAAACCGCGAGCGGCTGCTGGCATTCCGGAACGACAACTTCGCCGGGCTCGCGGCGATCTTCGTGGCGGTCTACGTGGCGATCGTCGCGTTCTCGCTTCCGGGCGCGGCAGTGGCGTCCGTCACCGGGGGCTTCCTGTTCGGCCTCTGGGCCGGGACCGCGTTCAACGTTTTGGCCGCAACGATCGGCGCGGTCGCGATCTTCCTTGCCGCGCGCACTGGCCTCGGAAGCGCGCTGGCCCGGCGGATCGAGGCGTCGGAGGGCACGGTGAAACGTCTCAGCAAGAGCCTGCACGAGAACGAGATCAGCGTGCTGTTCCTCCTGCGTCTCGTGCCGGTGGTGCCGTTCTTCGTCGCCAATCTCGTGCCGGCCTTCGTCGGTGTATCGCTGCGGAACTTTGTGCTGACCACCGCGCTTGGCATCGTGCCGGGGGCTTTCGTCTACACCTCGGTCGGCGTCGGCGTGGGTGAGGTTTTCGACCGAGGCGAGACGCCGGACCTTTCGCTTCTGTGGGAGCCGCAGGTGATCCTGCCCCTGCTCGGCCTTGCCGCACTGGCGGCTCTGCCGATGGTCATCAAGGCCGTGCGCGGCAAGTCGGGAGTTTGAGCGATGGAGCGGATCGAGACCGATCTTCTGATCGTCGGTGCCGGATCGGGCGGTCTTTCGGTCGCGGCTGGCGCCGTGCAGATGGGGGCCCACGTCGTGCTGGTCGAGCGCGGGGAAATGGGTGGCGATTGCCTGAACTACGGCTGCGTTCCCTCGAAGGCGCTGATCCGTTCGGCCAAGACGGCGCACGCCATGCGTCATGCCGACCAGTACGGGATCGCGTCCGTCGCGCCGCAAGTCGATTACGCCGCGGTGAAGGATCATGTGAAGGGCGTGATCGCTTCGATCGCCCCACATGACAGCCAGGAGCGGTTCGAGGGCATGGGCGTTCGCGTGATCCGCGAAAGCGCGCGCTTCGTGTCGGGCGACGAGATGGAGGCCGGCGCGCACCGCATCAAGGCCCGCCGCATCGTTCTGGCGACGGGCTCGGGTCCCTTCGTGCCTCCGATCGAGGGTCTGTCGGAGGTTCCCTACCTCACCAACGAGACCCTCTGGGACCTGCGTGAATTGCCGCGGCACCTGATTGTCATCGGGGGCGGCCCCATCGGGATGGAGATGGCGCAGGCACACCGCAGGCTGGGCTCCGAGGTCACGGTGCTGGAGGGCGGCACGGCGCTGTCCAAGGACGACCCGGAGCTTTCGGCCATCGCACTCGATGCCGTGCGCGGAGAGGGCGTCCGGATCGTCGAGGGCGCGCAGGCCGCGCGCGTGTCCGGCACGGAGGGTGCCCTGACGGTCGAGACCGACGACGGCCAGCGGTTCGAGGGCTCGCATATCCTGGTGGCCGTGGGGCGGCGGGCCAACACCGACGGGCTCGGTCTCGATGTCGCAGGCATCGAGACCACGAAGACCGGGATCAAGGTGGACGACGCGCTGAGGACCACCAACCGCAAGGTCTACGCCATCGGTGACGCCGCCGGCGGTCTGCAGTTCACCCATGTCGCGGGCTACCACGCGGGCATCGTCGTGCGCTCGGCCGTGCTGGGCCTGCCTGCCAAGGCAAAAGCGGATCACCTGCCCTGGGCGACCTATCTCGACCCCGAGCTTGCGCATGTGGGCCTGACCGAGGCGCAGGCCCGCGAACGTCACGGCGAAAGCGCGATCGAGATCGCGCGCTTCGACTACGAGGGCAACGACCGGGCGCAGGCGGATCGGCTGACCGATGGCAGGGTCAAGGTCGTCATTCGCAAGGGCAAGCCGGTGGGGGCCTCCATCGTCGGCCACCAGGCCGGCGAGCAGATCTCGCTCTGGGCCTTCGCTATCGCCTCGGGCGCGAAGATGCGGGACGTATCAAGCATGGTTGCGCCCTATCCAACCTACGGAGAACTACACAAACGGGCTGCCGGGGCCTACTTCTCTCCCAAACTCTTCGACAGCGCGGCGGTGAAGCGCGTGGTGCGGCTCGTCCAGCGGGTCCTGCCCTGATCCGTCGCAGCCAAGGCGCGCATGTTCAATTCTCTTTCCGGCCGCTTCCTGATCCTCACGACAATCTTCGTGATGCTGGCCGAGGTTCTCATCTTCGTGCCCTCCGTGGCGCGCTTCCGCGAAAGCTACCTGCTGACGCGGCTCGAACGCGCGCAGATCGCGTCGCTCGCCGCGCTTGCGACCGAGGACGTGGATCCCGCGCTCGAGGAGGAGTTGCTGCTCAACGCAGGCGTCTACAACGTGGTGCTGCGTCGGGACGAGGCGCGCCAGCTCATGCTGTCCTCGCCGCTGCCGTCCGAGGTCGAAACGACCTATGACCTGCGCGATGCCACCGCGTTCGAGCTTATCGTGGACGCGCTCACGACGATGGTGCAGCCGCACTCGGAGCTCGTGCGCGTGATCGGCAGCCCTTCGCGAGAAGCGGGGCTGCAGATCGAAGTGACGATGCACACCGCCGAGCTCCGCACGGCGATGGTCGACTACGGCCTGCGGATCCTCGCGCTGTCGGCGGTGATCTCGGTTCTGACGGCGTTCCTCCTCTTCCTGGCGGTGCGGCGGCTCCTGGTGCGGCCGATCAAGGGCGTTGTGGGCCACATGCAGCGCTACGCGGACGCGCCCGAGGATGCCGGGCGGATCATCCGGCCCACCGCCACCGTGCGGGAGCTGCGCGAAGCCGAGGACGCGCTCGCCAAGATGCAGACCGAGCTGACCCAGGCCCTGCGTCAGAAGGAGCGGCTTGCCCAGCTGGGCGGCGCAGTCGCGCGGGTCAGCCACGATCTGCGCAATATCCTGACCTCGGCCCAGCTCTTCACCGACCGGATCGAGACCTCGGAGGATCCGATCGTCTCGCGGCTCGCGCCGAAGCTCGTGAACTCGATCGCGCGGGCGGTGTCGCTCTGCGAATCGACCCTCGCCTTCGGGCGCGCGGAAGAGCCGGCTCCGGTCCTGACCATGGTGAATCTCGCCGCCGTGGTGGACGAGGTGCTGGAGGCCGAACACGCGGCCATCGGCGACGCGGACATCTCTCTGGCCGCCGAGGTGCCGCCGCACATGCGCCTGCGCGCCGACCCTGAACAGTTGCATCGCATCTTGTCCAACCTCGTGCGTAACGCCCGGCAGGCCCTGATCGGCACCAACGCCCCGGGCGAGATCACCGTCCGCGGTCACACCGGCGACGATCACTGGATCATCGAAGTCGCCGACAACGGCCCCGGCCTGCCGCCCAAGGCGCGGGAAAATCTGTTCAAGCCGTTCCAGGGCGGCGTGCGGAAGGGCGGGTCCGGTCTCGGCCTCGCCATTGTGTCCGAACTGGTGCGTGGCCATGGCGGGCGGCTGGACCTGAAGGAGACCGGTGACGCGGGCACGACTTTCATCATCCGGCTGCCGATGGGCGCGGTGGAGGGCGAGCAGCGTTAAGTCTCGTCGCCCTGCCGCGGCGTCACGATGGGCGGGCGAAAAATCCGTCCGGATTTTTCCCGCCGATCCCCTTGCGCTCCTGCGGCACCCCGGTTAGACCCGCGATCCACGGACCGATAGCTCAGCTGGATAGAGTACCTGACTACGAATCAGGGGGTCGGGGGTTCGAATCCTCCTCGGTCCGCCACTTCCCTCCTAGGGAATGGCGAAACGCCCGGATAGGGCACCGTATCCAGCACATTTCCCGAGAAATTCGCGACCGAAACCGGAACGTCTTTCCCTAGCGGATGTCGTGTGAACGGACGCACGTCAGCGCGCCCGTTGCAGGCCCGAGGCCACCGTCGACAGTCCGAACAGAAGGGCCGCCACGCAAACGATCGTCGGGCCCGTCGGCGTGTCGAGCGCGTAGGACGCGCGGAGCCCCGCCCAGGCCGACGCCATGGCGACCAGAGCGGCCAGTGCGCCCATACGCTCGGGCGTGGTGGCGAAGGGGCGCACCGTCGCGGCGGGGATGATGAGAAGCGCGGTGATCAGCAGGACGCCCACCACTTTGATCGCCACGGCCACCACCACCGCGAGCGCCAGCGTCAGCACCAGTTGCTCGCGCTTCGGATCGATGCCGGCGGCACGGGCGAGGTCGGGGTTCAGCGTCGAAGTGAGCAGCGCCGACCAGCGCCACCCGATCAGCCCCAGCACGAGCGCCGCGCCGCCCCAGATCACCGCGAGGTCCGCACGGGACACCGACAGGATGTCTCCGAAGAGGTAGGCCATGAGGTCGATCCGCACGCCGCCGAGGAACGACACCCCGACGAGGCCGAACGCGAGTGCGGAATGCGCCATCACTCCGAGAAGCGTGTCCATCGCGTAACCCCGGCCCGAGATCAGAGTCACCGCCGTCGCCATGACGAGCGCGACCACCAGAGCGCCTGCGAAGACCGGCAGAGACATCGCCAGGGAAAGCGCCACGCCGAGGATGGCTGCGTGTGCCGTGGCGTCACCGAAATAGGCCATGCGGCGCCAGACCACGAAGCAGCCGAGCGGCGCCGCGGCGAGCGCGGTGCCGATCCCGGCAAGCGCCGCGCGGGTCATGAAGTCGTCGAGAATCATTCCGTCGCGCCTCTTTCGGTCCCGTGGTGGTGGGCGCATCCCGGTCCGTGCGTATGTGCGTCGTCGTGGAAATGCGTGTGGTCGTGGTCGTGACGATAGAGCGCCAGCGTCCCGCGCGTGCCCGCACCGAAGAGGCGTCGGTAATCCGGCGCGGCGGCGACCACCTCGGGCGTGCCCTCGCAGCAGACATGGCCATTCAGGCAGATCACCCGGTCGGACGCGCTCATCACCACGTGCAGGTCGTGACTGACCATCAGCACGGCGCAGCCTGTGTCGGCGCGTACCTGCTCGATCCGCTCGTAGAAGGCGGCCGAGCCCGGCTGGTCGAGGCCCGCGGTCGCCTCGTCAAGTATCAGCAGGTCCGGCGTCGACAGGAGCGCGCGGGCCAGAAGCGCGCGCTGGAATTGGCCGCCCGACAATACGGACATCTGACGGTCGGCTATCCCGGGCACGCCGGCGCGCTCCAGCGCATCGTGCACACGGTCGCGGGGGACGCGGCGTGGCAGGCTCAGGAAGCGCGCCACGGTCATCGGCAGCGTGGGGTCGAGGACCAGCCGCTGCGGGACGTAGCCGATCCTGAGGTCGGGCCTGCGGGTCACACGGCCCTCGGACGGGCGCACGCCGCCCAAGATTGCGCCGATCAGCGTCGACTTTCCGGAGCCGTTCGGCCCGACGAGGGTGACGATCTCGTTCGGCGCCACCTGCAGGTCCACGCCCTGCAGCACATCGGAATCGCCGTAGCGCACAGAGAGGTTTGAGACCTCCACGAGGGGACGGTCGGTCATGCGCTGGCGGTCCGGTCGCCTGCGACCTCCGGGGTGGCGCCCGCGCAGGCCGGGCAGAGTCCCTCCGCCTCGCGCACAGTGCGTTCGATGACGAAACCCGCTTGCGTGGCGGCGCGCCCCAGTTCTCCGCCCACCGGGTCCGACTCTGCCTCGACCACGCGCTCGCAGGAGCGGCAGATCAGGAAGGCCGGAGCGTGGGCGTTCTGCAGATGCGTGCAGGCAATGAAGGCGTTCAGCCGCTCGATCCGGTGCGCGAGCCCGTGCTTGGTAAGGAAGTCGAGCGCGCGGTAGGCTACGGGCGGCTGCGAGCCCAGCCCCTCGGCGCGCAGGTGATCGAGGATCTCGTAGGCGCCCATCGCCTTGTGCTCGGACAGCAGGATCTCGAGCACGCGCTGGCGCACCTGGGTGAACTGCAGCTTGCGTTCGGCACACAGCCGTTCGGCTGCCGCGACGGCGTCGGCGATGCAGTCTTGGTGATCGTGCGCTTCGAAGGCGTGGCGCGACATGCGGGGCTCCGGTGAGTTCGAGCTTGATATGTTATACTATTCGATATAGGTCGATCGTTAAGTGTTATATAATCACATGAGGTACCGATGTCCACGCCGCTCTATCGTTCGAATCGCTGCGCCGCTCTGCTTCTCTCGGGCGTGGCGGGAGCCACGCTCGCTTCGGCCGCAACCGCTGAGGTGCCCAGCGTGGCCACCGATATCGCGCCGGTTCACGGGTTGGTGGCGCGGGTGATGGAAGGTTTGGGTGAGCCCGCGCTGATCGTGCGTCCCGGCGCCTCGCCGCACGGCTATGCCATGCGCCCGTCCGAGGCCCGCGCGCTGCAGGACGCCGACGCAGTGTTCTGGGTGGGGCCGGAGCTGGAGCCGTGGCTGGCCGAAACCATCGACACGCTGGCGCAGGACGCGGCGGTGACCGAACTATTGGAGGTGTCGGGGACCGAGACGCTGGAGTTCCGCGAAGGGGCTACCTTCGCAGGCCACGATCATGAAGATGGCCATGGCGACGGTGACGACCACGCCGAGGACAATTACGACGAGGAAGATCACGACGACCACGCCGATCACGCAGAGGACGACCATGACGACCATGCAGAGGACGACCATGCCGAGGATGATCATGATGACTATGCCGGCCATGATCATTCCGGGGTCGATCCACACGCGTGGCTCGACCCCGAGAACGGCAAGGCCTGGCTCGATGTGATCGCCACGGAACTGGCGGCGCTCGACCCGGACAACGCGGAGACGTATCGCGCGAATGCCGCCGCAGGGCGGGACGAGATAGACGCGGCTGCTGACGCGGTCCGTGCCCGCTTCGCCGAGGCCGGCACGCCGGAGTTCGTCGTGTTCCACGACGCCTACCACTACTTCGAGAATCGCTTCGGGCTCGCCGCGGCGGGCGCGATATCGCTCAGCGACGCCTCCGATCCGAGCCCGGCGCGGGTCGAGGAGGTGCGCGATACCGTGCGGGATCTCGGCGTGGACTGCGTGTTCTCGGAGCCGCAATTCGACCAGCGTCTCGTGCAGACCGTCCTCGACGGAACGGAAGGACAGGCGGCCGTCGTCGACCCGCTCGGGTTCGAGATCGAGACGGGACCGGGCTTTTACCCGGCGCTGATCGAGGCCATCGGAACCGAGATCGCGGACTGCGCGTCCTGACGGCGGAACGGTGTCCCCGCTCGGGGGCGCGGGGACACCGGGCGGCTACTCCGCCACGTAGCGCCGCAGGGCCGCGCGGGCGCCCTCGGCCCAGATCAGGCCGAGCCAGTCGCCAAACGCCTCCGCAAAGCGGGGGGCGTCGGCAAGAGGACCGTAGAAGCCCCGCTGCGCAAGCCACGCGGCGGGGTCCGAGCGGGCGGCCACAGCGGCCGCCTGCAGATCGTTCCAGAAGGGATCGTTGGGCTCGATCCTGGTGCCGTCCTCTCGCTCTCCGGTGCACATGCGCGCCCACAGAGCCTCGGTCAGCGCGAGGCCCGATATCGGCGTGCCGGCATCGAGCGCGTCGCGCAGGGTCGGAAGGACGAAGCCCGTGTGTCGCGACGAGCCGTCGAAAGCCACGCGCCGGGTCGAGTCGCGAATGGCCGGGTTGGCGAAGCGGCCCGCGATGAGTTCGAGATACTCGGTCGGTGTGCGGTCGGGGACGGCCGCCACGTGCGGGACGATCTCCTGGGCTTCGACCTTGCGAAAGAACGGCGCGATGTCGGCATCGGCCATGCAGTCGGCTATGGTCGGCACCGACAGGATCTCGCCCGCGTTTGCCAGCACCTGGTGGCCGCCGTTCAGCATCCGGATCTTCATCGCCTCGTAGGTATGGACATCGTCGGTCAGCGTCGCGCCGGCCTCTTCCCACGCGGGCCGTCCGTTGCAGAACGTGTCTTCGATCACCCACTGGCGGAAGTTCTCGTGGGTCACGGGGGCCGCATCCTCGATGCCCAGTTCGCGCGCCAAGGCAAGGGTTTCGGGGCTCGTGGCGGGCACGATGCAGTCGACCATGGAATTCGGGAACGCGCCCTCGGCCTCGATCCACGCGGCGAGGTCAGCGTCGATCAGTCGGGCGAGGCCGGTAACGCAGTCGCGCAGGATATGCCCGTTGCCCTGAAGGTTGTCGCAGCTCATGGCGGTGAACGGCGCTGTTCCGGCTGCGCGCCGGCGGGCAAGGGCGGCGACCATGGCGCCGAAGGCGGTACGCGGCGCGTCGGGATGTGCGGCGTCGTGGCGGATGTCGGGGTGTTCCGGGTCGAACGCGCCCGAGGTCGGGTCTAAATAGTAGCCCCCCTCGGTCACCGTCAGCGACACGATGCGGATGCGCGGATCGGCCATCGCTTCGATCAGGGGACCATTGGCCTCGGCGATGGGCAGGTAGTCGATCATCGACCCTGTCACCTCTGCCGAAACGCCGGCCGGGTCGAGCTCGATCAGGGTGGTCAGGCAGTCCTGCGCCAGCAGCCGGTCGCGCATGGCGGCGTCGTAGGGCCGGACGCCCGCGCCGATGATCGCCCAGTCGCGCGCGCCGCCCGCCTGCATCAGCCGGTGCAGGTACCAGGCCTGATGTGCGCGGTGAAAGTTGCCGAGACCGATGTGCACGGTGCCCGGCGTCAGTGCGCCGCGGTCGTAGGTGGGGCGGGCCACCGCCTCGGGGAGGCGGTCGAGCGTGGCGTTCGAAAGGGTCATGGCGGCGGGTCCTCGGGAAGCGGTCTGTGCCATCAGCTCATCCAGTTGCCGCCGTCGACGTTGTAGGTCTGGGCGACGATGTATTTCGCCTCGTCGGTGGCGAGGAAGATCGCCATGCCGGTGAGGTCCTCTGCGGTGCCCATGCGGCCGAAGGGCACGGCGGCACCGACCTCGCGCTTCTTCTGGCCCGGGGCCTTGCCTTCGTGGCGGGCGAAGAAGGCGTCGACGCCATCCCAGTGTTCGCCATCGACGACGCCGGGCGCGATGGCGTTCACGTTGATGCCGTGGGAGATCAGGTTCAGCCCCGCCGACTGCGTCAGCGAGATCACCGCTGCCTTCGAGGCGCAGTAGACCGCGACGAGCGGCTCGCCCCGGCGGCCGGCCTGGCTGGCCATGTTGATGATACGGCCTGCGATGCCCCGCTCGATCATGTGGCGCGCCACGGCCTGCATGGTGAAAAGGCAGCCCGAGACGTTGATCGCGAACACCCGGTCGTAATCTGCGCGCTCGATCTCGGTCAGGGGCGCGGCGGTGAAGATCGCGGCGTTGTTGATGAGGATGTCGATCTGCCCGAGCCGGTCCGCGGTCTCGGCCACCGCGGCGTCGATGCTTTCCTGCCGGGTCACGTCCATCTCGACCGCGATGGCGGCTTCGCCGATCTCGGAAGCCGCGGCGCGCGCCCGGTCGATGTCGATATCGGCGAGAGCCACGCGCGCGCCTTCGCGCACGTAGGCTTCGGCGAACGCGCGGCCTATGCCGCGCGCCGCGCCGGTAATCAGCGCCGTCTTGCCGTCCAGCCGCCTCATCCGATGCGCAGTCCCTGCTTGTCGAAGCGATGGATGGCGTCGGTCCGCGGGCTCAGCCTGATGCGGTCGCCGTGGCGGAAGCCGACCTCGCCGTCCGCGCGGACGGTGATGGTTTCGGCCAGACCGGTGTCGTGGATGTGGAAGAAGGTATCGGAGCCCAGATGCTCGGACACGCCGACCACGCCGGACCACTCGCCCTCGGTCTGGGATACGGCGATGTGCTCGGGGCGGACGCCGATGGTGTGCGCGTCGTGCCTTGCGGCGGTCTCGCCCTCGATGAAGTTCATCCGGGGCGAGCCGATGAAACCCGCGACGAACAGGTTCCGCGGAGTCCTGTAGAGCTCCAGCGGAGAGCCCACCTGCTCGATATGGCCGGCGCGCAGGACGACGATCTTGTCGGCCATGGTCATCGCCTCGACCTGATCGTGAGTCACGTAGATCATCGTGGTCTGCAGCCGCTTGTGCAGTTCCGAGATCTCGAGCCGCATGCCCACCCGCAGCGCCGCGTCGAGGTTCGACAGCGGTTCGTCGAAGAGGAACGCGGCCGGCTCGCGCACGATCGCGCGGCCGATGGCGACTCGCTGGCGCTGGCCGCCAGACAGCTGGCCGGGCCGGCGGTCGAGGTAGTCGGTCAGGTTCAGCACGTCCGCCGCGCCGGTCACCCGGCGGTCGATCTCGGCCTGGTCGAGTTTGGCCATCCGCAGCGGAAACGCGATGTTCTTGCGCACGCTCATGTGGGGGTAGAGCGCGTAGGACTGGAACACCATCGCAAGGCCGCGCTTGGCGGGTGGCGTTTCCGTGGCGTCCTGGCCGTCGATCCGGATCTGGCCGCTGCTGACGTCCTCGAGGCCTGCGATCAGGCGCAGGAGGGTGGACTTGCCGCAGCCCGAGGGGCCGACGAAGACCGCGAACTCGCCGTCCTCGATGGTCAGGTCCAGCGGCGGGATGACCTCGGCCTCTCCGAAGCTCTTGGTCACCTTGTCGAGCGTGATACGTCCCATGTCTGTCGTCCTTATTTCACCGCGCCGAAGGTCAGGCCGCGGACGAGCTGCTTCTGGCTGAACCAGCCGAGGATGAGGATCGGCGCGATCGCCATGGTCGAGGCGGCCGAGAGCTTGGCGTAGAACAGGCCTTCGGGGCTCGAGTAGCTGGCGATGAAGGCCGTGAGCGGAGCGGCCTTGGCGGCCGTGAGGTTGAGCGTCCAGAACGCCTCGTTCCAGGCGAGGATGACGTTCAGCAGGATCGTCGATGCGATGCCCGGAATGGCCATCGGCGTCAGCACGTGCACGATCTCGTCGCGCAGGGTCGCACCGTCCATCCGGGCGGCGTCGAGGATTTCGCCCGGGATCTCGCGGAAATAGGTGTAGAGCATCCAGACGATGATCGGCAGGTTCACGAGCATCAACACGAGAGTCAGGCCGATGCGGGTGTCGAGCAGGCCCATCTGGATGAAGATCAGGTACATCGGATAGAGCACGCCCACCGCCGGCAGCATCTTGGTGGACAGCATCCACAGCAGGATGTCCTTGGTCCGGTGCGAGGGCACGAACGCCATCGCCCAGGCCGCGGGCACGGCGACGATGATTCCGAGGATCGTGGAGCCACCGGCGAGGATCACCGAGTTCCACAGGAATCGCAGGTAGTCCGACCGCTCCTGCACGACCGAGTAGTTTTCGAGCGTCCAGTCGAAGAACAGGAACACCGGCGGGTCGCTGATCGCCTGCGCCTCGGTCTTGAAGCTGGTCAGGATGGTCCAGAGGATCGGGAAGAAGATCAGGAGACCGACTGCCCAGGCGGCGAGAGTGGTCAGGGCCTTGCGGCGGGGGGTGACGGCGCGTGCCATGTGGGGTCCCTCCTCAGGCGTCGAGGTTCTTGCCGACGATCCGCATCAGGAAGATCGCGACGATGTTGGCGAGGATGATGGCGTAGACGCCGCCGGCGGAGCCGAGGCCGACGTTCTGGCTTTCCAGCACGCGCTGGAAGATCAGGTAGGTCAGCGTGCGGGTTCCGAACGAGCCCTGCGTTGTCACGAAGATCTCGGCGAAGATCGACAGCAGGAAGATCGTCTGGATCAGGATCACCACGGTGATCGCGCGGCTCAGGTGCGGCAGGATGATGTGCCAGAACCGCGACAGCGACGGCGCGCCATCCATCTCGGCGGCCTCCAGCTGTTCGCTGTCCAGCGACTGGATCGCGGTCAGCAGGATCAGCGTCGCGAAGGGCAGCCACTGCCACGACACGATCAGCACGATCGAAAACAGCGAGGCCTCGGACAGCCACGACACCGGGTCGGCCCCGAAGGCCCGCCAGAGATGCGCGAACAGCCCGTTCACCGGGTCCATGAACATGTTCTTCCAGACCAGCGCCGAGACGGTGGGCATCACGAAGAAAGGCGCGATCACGAGGATCCGCACGATCCCCTGGCCCCAGAAAGGCTGGTCGAGCAGCATCGCCAGCAGGACGCCGAACACCACCGTGATGGCAAGGACGCCGCCCACGATGATGAGGGTGGCCTGGACGCTCGGCCAGAAGGCCGAGGACGTGACGAAGCGGACGTAGTTCTCGAAGCCCACCCAGCCGAGATCCCCGCCGCGCAGCGGCAGGTACTGCTTGAACGAGAACCACAGGGTCATCGTCAGGGGCACGAGCATCCACGCCAGCAGCAGGACGACGGCGGGCGCCATCATCAGCCGGGCAGCGGAACGGGAGTGCTGGGTCGCCATCGGGGATACCTCCTCCGGGGCGCGCAGCCGCGGAGAGGGCGGCGCGCGCGGGAAACGACGGTCGGTCGAAGGGTCGTGTCAGTCGTATCAGGTGGCCGGGGGCACCCTTGGGGATGCAGCGCCCCCGGCCTGGGAGGAGCCGGTCAGTAGCCTGCGGCTTCCATCTCGTCGGCGGTCAGCGCCTGGGCCTTCTCGAGGGCCTCTTCAGCCGACTGCTGCCCGGCCAGAGCGGCCGAGAATTCCTGGCCCGCCAGGGTGCCGATGCCCGCGAATTCCGGGATCGCGACGAACTGCACGCCGGTATAGGGGACTTCGTCCACCGACGGATTGGTCGGATCGGCGGCCTGGATCGACTCGAGCGTTTTCTGGGCGAAGGGCGCCGCGTCCAGGTATTCCTGGTTCTCGTAGAGCGAGGTGCGGGTGCCCGGAGGCACGTTGGCCCAGCCCTCTTCCTCGGCGACCAGTTCGGTGTAGCCCTTGGAGGTCGCCCACTGGACGAACTTCTTGGCAGCCTCTTCCGAGTCGGTGCCCGCCGGGATTGCCAGCGTCCACGCCCACAGCCAGTTGCTGCGCTTGCCGAGGCCGGCATCCGGCGCCAGTGCGAAGCCGACGCTATCGGCGACGGTCGAGTCGTCGGGGTTGGTCACGAAGGATGCGGCCACGGTGGCGTCGATCCACATGCCGCACTTGCCCTGCTGGAACAGCGACAGGTTCTCGTTGAAGCCGTTGTTCGACGCGCCCGGAGGGCCGTATTCGTTCATCAGCCGCAGGTAGGTGTCGAGGGTGGTCGCCCAGGCCTCGGAGTCGAACTGCGGCTGCCAGTCCATGTCGAACCAGCGCGCGCCGAAAGAGTTCGACATCGCGGTGAGGAACGCCATGTTCTCGCCCCAGCCGGCCTTGCCGCGCAGGCAGATGCCGTAGACCTCGTTGTCCTTGTCGGTCATCGCCGCGGCGGCTTCCTCGATGAACTCCCACGTCGGAGCCTCGGGCATCTCCATGCCGGCCTCTTCCATGAGGTCGGTGCGGTACATGACCATCGAGCTCTCGCCGTAGAACGGTGCGGCGTAGAGCTCACCGTCGACGGTGAGGCCATCGCGAATTGCCGGCAGAAGGTCCTCGGCGTCGTACTCTTCCGGCAGGTCGTTGAGGGACACGAGCCAGTCGTTCTTGGCCCAGATCGGAACCTCGTAGGTGCCGATCGTCATCACGTCGAACTGACCACCATTGGAGGCGATGTCCTGCGTGACGCGCTGGCGCAGCACATTCTCTTCGAGGGTGACCCACTCGAGCTCGATGTCGGGGTTCTGTTCGGTGAAGTCCGCGGTGAGGCCCTGCATCCGGATCATGTCACCGTTGTTCACGGTGGCGATGGTGATGGTTTCGGCCGATGCAGCCGCACCCCACACCAGTGCAATCGCCGTCGCCGCGCGACGTGCGTTCGTAAGGTACATCCCACTCCTCCCTTGGCTTGGATGTGTATCAGGAAGGTTACGTAGGAATGGTGCGCGCCGTCAATAAAAAGTTTTCGCGCGTAAACTTTTGAAGCTAATGTAGCCGGTTTCCGATGCCCCATGGAAAGGTGCGGGATTTCCGTGTGTTGCGCTCTGCTCAGGCAGAATCGCGCATGACCAGCTTGCCCTCGAACAGGGTCACTTCATGGGGCGTCTCTTGCCCTTCGAGGGCGCGGAACAGCGTTTCGACCGCGTGACGGGAAATCGAATCGTAGTCCTGTGCCACGGTGGTCAGCGGCGGACAGGTGTAGCGCGAGAAAGGGTGGTCGTCGTGCCCCGCGACCCGGATGTGGCAGTCGGAGCCGCGACCGACCTTGAGGCCCCTCTCGTAGCACGCGGTGAGGAAGCCGATCGCCAGCCGGTCGTTGCTGCACAGCACGGTGTCGGTGTCGAACCGGCCCGCGTCGAGCGCTGCCAGGCCCTCGCGCAGCCCGATCTCTTCGAAAGCCCAGCCTTCACCCGGAACCTGCACGATGTGCGGTGCATGGCCGAGAGCTTCCATGGCGGCGATGTAACCCTGCCGCCGCCTGTTCGCGTTGGGGTTCGCGGGGGTCTTCATCTCGAAGAAGCACGGCGGTTCGCCCGAGCGGCAGAGATAGTCCACCATGAGCCGCGAAAACTGCGGGTTGTCCGAGCCGACGAAGGCCAGCCCGAGGTCGCGGATCGAGCTGTCGAACAGCACCGTCGGTACATCGCCGCAGAACTTCTCGATCGCGGCGCGGTCCGAGAGGCGACCGAGAGGCGCCAGCAGCACGCCCGCCGGCTTGAGCGAACGCAGGCTGTCCAGGATGTCGTTCTCGAGGTCGGGCTCGCCGTGGGCACTGTAGAGCACCGGGGTGTATCCGGCTGCGATGCATGCCTGTTCCAGCGTCCGGGCGATCTCGGCAAAGAAGGGGTCGGCAAGATAAGGGACCACGATCCCGACGTTCTTCGTCAGCTTCCGGTTCTGGTTCATCGCGAAGATGTTGGGCCGGTAGTCGTAGCGCTCGAGCGCGTCCTCGATCCGGGCGCGCGTTTTCGGGCGGACGCTGTCGGGGTCGTTGAAATACTTCGAGACCGTGGGTCGCGAGACGCCGCTGGCCGCGGCGAACTCTTCCATATTGCGAATCCTGGTCTCGGACATGCGGCCAGCCTCCCATGCGCCGACCTGCTTCGGTCGGCGGTTCGTCCCCCGACCTCAGCGTTATTTGTCACGCGAAAAAACGCAATCCTTCCGCGCGTAAATTTATGGAAAGTTCGAGCGGCGCCGCCGGGTCAGCCGCGCGCGGCTTCGGCCTCGATCGCCTTGCGCGACTTGCGCGCGCGTTCGGTCGCTGATTTCAGCTGGCCGCAGGCCGCCATGATGTCCTCGCCCCGCGGCGTGCGGATCGGCGACGCATAGCCGGCCTTGTAGACGATGTCAGCGAAGGCCTCGATCCTGCTCCAGTCCGAACGTTCGTAGGGGGCGCCGGGCCATTCGTTGAACGGGATCAGGTTGATCTTGGCGGGGATGCCCTTGATCAGGTTCACCAGCCTACGCGCATCCGCGTCGCTGTCGTTCACGTCCTTGAGCATCACGTATTCAAACGTGATCCGCTCCGAGTTCGAGAGGCGCGGATATTCCTTGAGCGCGCCGAGCAGCGCCTCGATGTTCCACTTCTTGTTGATCGGCACGAGCTTGTTGCGAACCTCGTCCGTGGTCGCGTGGAACGACACGGCAAGCTGGCAGCCGATCTCTTCGGCGCAGCGCGCGATCTCGGGGACGATGCCCGAGGTCGACAGCGTGATGCGGCGACGCGAGAGCGCGATGCCCTCACCGTCCATGACGATCTTCATGGCGTCGCGCACGTTGTCGAAGTTGTAGAGCGGCTCGCCCATGCCCATCAGCACGACGTTCGACAGGAGCCGCGTCTCGTTCTTGGGGCCGCCGCGTTCGGGCCACTCGCCGAGGTCGTCGCGCGCCAGCATGACCTGGCCGACGATCTCGTCGGGGGTCAGGTTGCGGACCAGCTTCTGCGTGCCGGTGTGGCAGAACGAACAGGTCAGCGTGCAGCCCACCTGGCTCGAGATGCACAGCGTGCCGCGATCGGATTCGGGGATGTAGACGACCTCGACCTCGTGACCGCCGGCAATACGAACAAGGTATTTGCGGGTGCCGTCGGCCGACACATTGCGCGACACCATCTCGGGCAGGCGGATGACGAAGTTGTCCGAAAGGAGCTGGCGGTAGTCCTTGGACAGGTTCGTCATGTCCGCGAAGTCGCGCACACCCCAGTAGTAGATCCACTGCCAGACCTGGTTCACCCGCATCTTGACCTGCTTCTCGGGCGTCCCGGCAGCAAGGAAGGCGTCGCGCATGGCGTCGCGCGAAAGGCCGACGAGGTTCAGCGGTCCCTCCGGCGCCTTGCGGGGGATCGTGACGAGGTCCTGTGTGATCGGTGCGGTCGCGGTCATGTCCAACGCTCCATCGGGAAGCCGGGTGCATACATCATTCGGGTGTCCGACGCAATTTGGGGTCGTCTGGTCAAAACGAAAGGGGCGGCCGCACGGCGCCCGCCCTCATCTGTATCTGTCATATGCTGCGGGACCTGACGATCAACGTCCGCCCCGCTCGCTGATCAGCTGTCGCTGCTTGCCTCGGCGTCAGAGCCGCCGCCATCGCTGGAGCAGCGCTGCTGAGCATCCTCGACCGCAGCGGTGAACCCGAGCAGAGAGAACGTGTCCTCGGTCTGCGTCCCGCGCGAAGAGCGTGCGGTGACCACAGCATCGGCGCCGCGCTTCATTGCGGTTACGATGCGGGCATCGTCCTGCGGCGACGGCGGCCACGCCCACTCGCCCTCGGTGAACAATTCGAACTCGGACCCGCCGATATTCATGTTCACGGTCGAGTTCTCGGCGAACGGGTAGCCACCGGTGAACGCGACCTGCCCCTGCACCTCGGCGCCCGGGCGGAAGAACACCATCAGGAGAATCTCGCCCCGCGTCACCGACACCACGCGGCCGTCGCGGGTGTTCTCGCTTTCCTTGAAGGTCGTCACCGCCCAGCATTCACGCGGGTCGCTGCCCTCGAAAACCGACCAGTCGGTCATCGCGTCCACGCGATTGCTGCTTTCCGCGTCCTGTGCCGCGACCGTGCCCACCAGGGCGAGCGACAGAAGCCCCCCGGTCAGCGCGCCCTTCGTCCATGCCATCATGCGACCAGCCTCCAGCCGTCCTGAACCTCTTCGCGTCGCGGGTTGCACCCCATCTGCGTGTGCTTATGGTGATTTTTCCGGGCCGCGACGGCGCGAAACCTACTCGTATTTTGCCGGACGCGAAAACCCCTCTCGGCAGAATATCGCTGAGACGTGAGGACACCTGACATGATCGCGGGCGCAATCCCCCTGGCGGAAATCTGGCGCGGGCCGATCGCCGAGTCCGTCCACCTTGGACACGCGGTGATCGCCCGCGACGACGGCACGCTCGAAGACGCCTTCGGCGCGCCCGAGACAATGGTGCTGCCGCGGTCCTCGGCCAAGATGATTCAGGCGCTGCCGCTGGTGGCCTCCGGGGCCGCCGATGCGGCCGGGCTTTCGTCGCGCCACCTCGCGCTTGCCTGCGCGAGCCACGAGGGCGCGCCCCTGCATGTCGAGGCGGTCGGTGACTGGCTGGAGGCGCGCAGGCTGTCAGAGGCCGACCTGCGCTGCGGCGCGCAGCCGCCAAGGGACCGCGCCCTCAAGCACGAGATGATTCGCGCGGGCGGGACACCGGACCAGCGCCACAACAATTGCTCGGGCAAGCACGCGGGCTTCTTGACGCTGATGCAGCACCTGGGCGCGGGGGCCGAGTATCACGAGGCCGACCACCCGGTGCAGGTGGCTGCCCGAGAGGCATTCGAGACGGTCACCGACCGGACCAGCCCGTTCTACGGGATCGACGGCTGCTCGGCGCCGAACTTCGCCACCACCGTTGCGGCGATGGGCCGGGCGATGGCGTGGTTCGCGACCGCGCATGGTCGCTCGGACCCGCTGTCGCTGGCGGCCGCCCGGCTGGTGCAAGCGATGATCGCACACCCGATGGAGGTCGCCGGAGAAGGCCGCGCCTGCACGCTCCTGATGCGAGCGGCGACCGAGCCAGTGGCCCTCAAGACCGGGGCGGAGGGCTTCTTCATAGCGATCCTGCCCGAGCGCGGGCTCGGGGTGGCGCTCAAGGCTGCGGACGGGGCGACGCGGGCGGCGGAATGCGCGGTGGCGGCGCTGCTCGTGCGACTCGGCGCGCTCGATTCGCGACACCCGGACGTGGTGCGGTTCCTGAATCCCGAGATCCGCAACTTCCGCGGTGTGGTCACTGGTCAGATCAGGCCAGCGGACAACATTTTCGCCTGAAACGAGGCGCCGAGCCTAGGCCGGGGTCGCGAAGTCCGACCGCGCGTAGCCCTGCAGGAACAGCAGCGCCGTAAGGTCGCCGTGGTTCACGCGGACCTCGCAGGCCTCCTGCACGGACGGCTTGGCGTGGAGGGCGACGCCGGTGCCGGCGCGCTCCAGCATCCCGAGATCGTTTGCGCCGTCGCCCACGGCGATCACGTCTGTCTCGGACAGCCCGAGCCGGGCGCTGATCTCGGACAGCGCCTGCACCTTCGCTTCGCGCCCGAGGATCGGCTGCGCGACCTCTCCGGTCAGCGTGCCGTCTTCCATCAAGAGCGTGTTCGCGCGGTGCTCGTCGAAGCCGATCTGTTCGGCGATGCGCGCGGTAAAGGCGGTGAAGCCGCCAGAGACCAGCGCCGCGTGGCCGCCCTCCGCCTTCATCGTCGCGATCAGTTCCGGACCGCCGGGCATCAGCTCGATCCGGGTGGCGATGACCCGATCGACGATATCCTCGGGAAGGCCCTTCAGCAGCGCGACGCGCTCGGTCAGCGCGCCCTCGAAGTCGAGTTCGCCGTTCATGGCGCGGGCGGTGATCTCCTTCACATGCGCGCCTACGCCGGCTTCCTCGGCCAGCTCGTCGATGCACTCCTGCCGGATCATCGTGGAATCCATGTCCGCCAGCAGCATGCGCTTGCGGCGTCCCTCGGTGGGCTGAACCACGAGGTCGGTGCGCTGCCGTTGCAGGTCGGCCCACACGTCCCAGCGGTTCGAGGGGACTTCGGCCAGCGTGAATTCCGCCGCCTCGTCGGGGGCAAGCCACACCGCGTCGCCGCCACCCCAGGCGTCGCGCAGGGCGTGGACAAGGGCGGGATCGAGCACGCCCCGGGGCGCGATGAGCGTGGCGGTGAACATGGGCGCGAGTTTCCGATAGAGGACGCGAGGCGCGTGATTTCGACTGTTCCGGCCCCCGTAGCGCCATTTTCGCGCTTGTGGAACCGGGGGCGCGACCGTATCTGCGGCGGTGGGACACCCCTCCCCAACGAGGGGCTTCTATCTGGAAGGTTAGATACATGACCACGACCGAAAAACCGGCCGCGCGGCCGGCCAATCCGCGCTTTTCTTCCGGCCCCTGTGCCAAGATCCCCGGCTTCACCCTCGACATGCTGAACGACGCGCCCCTGGGGCGGTCGCATCGCGCCTCCGTGGGCAAGACCAAGCTCAAGGACGCGATCGAGGGCACCCGCGAGGTGCTGGGCGTGCCCGCCGACTACCGCATCGGGATCGTGCCCGCCTCGGACACCGGCGCCGTCGAGATGGCGATGTGGTCGATGCTTGGCGCCCGCAAGGCGACGATGGTCGCCTGGGAAAGCTTCGGCGCGGGCTGGGTCACCGACGTGGTCAAGCAGCTCAAGATCGATGCCGACGTGGTCGAGGCCGACTACGGCCGCATCGTCGACATGGCCGCGCTGGACTACGACACCGACGTTGTCTTTACTTGGAACGGCACGACCTCGGGCGTGCGGGTGCCGAACGGCGACGCGATCCCGGCGGACCGCGCGGGCCTGACGATCTGTGATGCGACCTCGGCCGCCTTCGCGCAGGACCTGCCGTGGGACAAGCTCGATGTGGTCACCTTCTCCTGGCAGAAGGTCATGGGGGGCGAGGCCGCGCACGGTGTGCTGGTGCTGTCCCCGCGTGCCGTGGAGCGCCTTGAAAACTACACCCCCGCGTGGCCGCTGCCCAAGATCTTCCGCATGACCAAGGGCGGCAAGCTCAACGAGGGGATCTTCGAAGGCGCGACGATCAACACGCCGTCCATGCTGTGCGTCGAGGACTACCTTGTCGCACTGGACTGGGCCCGCCGGATCGGCGGCCGCGAGGCGCTGCAGGCGCGGGCGGATGCCAACGCGCAGGTCGTCTGGGACTTCTGCGAGACGCGCGACTGGATCGCCAACCTCGCCGAGGATCCGGCGACGCGGTCGAACACCTCCGTGTGCCTCAAGTTCACCGATGCGCGCATCTCCGATGCCGGCGCCTTCGCCAAGGCCGTTCAGAAGCGGCTCGAGGCCGAGGGCGTGGCTCTGGACGTGGGCGCCTACCGCGACGCGCCCGCAGGTCTGCGGATCTGGTGCGGCAGCACGGTCGAAACCGCGGATGTCGAGGCGTTGATGCCCTGGATCGAGTGGGCGTTCCACGCCGAGCTTGACGCCCAGGCGCAGGCCGCCTGATCCATCCCGCCTTCGCCCGGCATGCCGGGCTTTCCTGACGGACCCGGCGCCGCGGACACCCGCGGCGCCGCACCGGGGAACTCCCATTCCATCCTGCTCGCAAGGACCCGTTCCATGGCACCCAAAGTTCTGATTTCCGACAAGCTCTCCGCCGCCGCCGTCCAGATCTTCAAGGATCGCGGCATCGAGGTCGACTTCCAGCCCGACCTCGGAAAGGACAAGGACAAGCTGGCCGAGGTGATCGGCCAGTACGATGGCCTCGCCATCCGCTCGGCCACCAAGGTCACGCCGAAGATCCTTGAGAACGCGCCGAATCTGAAGGTGATCGGCCGCGCCGGTATCGGTGTCGACAACATCGACAAGGAGGCTGCGTCCAAGCAGGGCGTGATCGTGATGAACACGCCGTTCGGCAACATGATCACCACCGCCGAGCACGCCATCGCGATGATGTTCGCCGTCGCGCGCCAGATCCCCGAAGCGTCGACATCGACCCATGCCGGCAAGTGGGAGAAGTCCAAGTTCATGGGCGTCGAACTGACCGGCAAGACGCTCGGCGTTATCGGCGCCGGCAATATCGGCGGCATTGTCTGCGACCGGGCGCGCGGCCTGAAGATGAAGGTCGCGGCCTACGACCCCTACCTGAGCCAGGAGAAGGCGGACCAGATGGGTGTCGAGAAGGTCGAGCTCGACGAGCTGCTGACCCGCGCCGACTTCATCACGCTGCACGTGCCGCTGACCGACCAGACCCGCAACATCCTGTCGCGCGAGAACCTCGCCAAGACCAAGAAGGGCGTGCGGATCATCAACTGCGCCCGCGGCGGCCTGGTCGACGAGCAGGCGCTGGCCGATATGCTGAAGGAGGGTCACGTCGCGGGCGCCGCCTTCGACGTGTTCGCCGAGGAGCCCGCGACGGACAACCCGCTCTTCGGCCTGCCGAACGTGGTGTGCACCCCGCACCTCGGCGCGGCGACCACCGAGGCGCAGGAGAACGTGGCCCTGCAGGTCGCCGAGCAGATGGCGAACTACCTGCTGACCGGCGCTGTCGAGAACGCGCTCAACATGCCGTCCGTTTCGGCGGAGGAAGCCAAGGTCATGGGGCCGTGGATCAAGCTCTCGGACCATCTCGGCAGCTTCATCGGTCAGATGACGGACGAGCCGATCAAGGCGATCAACATCCTCTACGACGGCTCGGTCTCCGAGATGAACCTCGCGGCACTGAACTGCTCGGTCGTGGCAGGCATCATGAAGCGGGTGAACCCCGACGTGAACATGGTGTCGGCCCCGCTGATCGCGCAGGAGCGCGGCATCCGGATCTCGACCACCAACCAGGCGCAGTCGGGTGCGTTCGAGGGCTACATCAAGGTCACCGTCGTGACCGACAAGCGTGAGCGCTCGATCGCGGGCACGGTGTTCTCGGACGGCAAGCCGCGCTTCATCCAGATCAAGGGCATCAACATCGACGCCGAGATCGGCCGCCACATGCTCTACACCACGAACGAGGACGTGCCTGGCATCATCGGCACGCTGGGCCAGACCATGGGCCAGAACGGCGTGAACATCGCGAACTTCACGCTCGGCCGGTCCAAGGCCAAGGGCGAGGCGATCGCCTTGCTCTACGTCGACGACGTGGTGCCCGCGGACGTGATCGGCGCGCTCGAGGACACCGGCATGTTCCAGCAGGTGAAGCCGCTACAGTTCGACGTGGCCTGAGCCGCAGCGACCTCGGTAAAATCGGAAGGCGGCGCGGGCAGATGTCCGCGCCGCTTTTCTGTTGAAAGGTCAGGCCACGGCCGGCCGCGACGGTGCCGAAGCTCGATGCGGGCGCAGTACCACGGCCGCAAAGGCGATCAGCGACAGGACCGTCAGGATCGAGCCGATCTTCGCGAGGGTTTCGCCGGTCCCTTGCACAGCCGACACGATGCCCGGCACGATGAAGACCACGCCCGTGACCGCGAGAGCGAAATGAGCCCTCGCGAGCCTTCCCTGCGCCGCCTGTGGCACGAGGTGGTAGTAGAAAGCGAAAATCGCGAAGCCGACCCAGCCCAGCAGGTTCAGGTGGGCGTGGGCGACGGAAAGTCCGTGATCTCCCGAAGCGGACATCTGTATGCCCCATCCCATTCCGACAATCGCCGATATCACGGCGAGGATCATGAAGCGGCGTGCCAATCCATTCATCTCGAATTACTCCCTGTGGCCACCTGGTATCTGGCGGCGGCCGGAAAATGCGCGACCGGCACCCCCGATCGCGGAACGGATCTTACATTCGTGATCTGGCCCCACGAAGTGTTTTCGGCAGGCTTGCCGGACTGGCCGGTGCTGCGGCGCGGGGGCGTGATTGCAGCGCATCGGAACCCTCCGCGCCGCGTTTTCTAGGCAAGGAGTCGGAATTGACCGCAGCGCCCCCCGCGCGCGATTGGTAGAGGTAGCCCGACCAAGGGAGGCTTTCGCATGTCCGGCACCATCCGCTTCACACTCGACGGCCGAGAGGTCGAGGCAGAGCCCGGCCAGACCATCTGGGAGGTGGCGCACGGGCAGGGCCTCGTGATCCCGCACCTCTGCCACCGGCCCGAGCCCGGCTATCGCCCCGACGGCAACTGCCGCGCCTGCATGGTCGAGGTCGAGGGCGAGAGGAATCTCGTGGCCTCGTGCATCCGCGAGCCGAAGGAGGGCATGGTCGTGACGTCCGATTCCGGCCGGGCTACACACGCGCGCAAGATGGTGGTCGAGATGCTGATGGCCGACCAGCCGGAGCCCGAGGTGGCGCACGATCGCTCGGCGCATTTCTGGAAGATGGCCGAACTGCAAGGCGTGACCGAAAGCCGCTTCCCGACGATGGAAGCCGAGCGCATTCCGCTGCTCGACGACAGTCACGTCGCCATGCGCGTGAACCTCGACGCCTGCATCCAATGCAACCTCTGCGTCCGCGCCTGCCGCGAGGTGCAGGTGAACGACGTGATCGGCATGGCCGACCGCGGCCACGATGCTTTCCCGATCTTTGATCTCGACGACCCGATGGGCGCCTCGACATGCGTGGCCTGCGGCGAATGTGTGCAGGCCTGTCCCACCGGTGCGCTGATGCCGGCCTCGGTGGTGGACGAACAGCAGGTCGGCGACCGCGAGGACTTCGATGAGGAGGTCGACAGCGTCTGCCCGTTCTGCGGTGTCGGCTGCCAGGTCTCGATCAAGGTCAAGGACGACAAGGTGAAGTACGTTCAGGGCATCAACGGCCCGGCGAACGAGGGGCGGCTTTGCGTCAAGGGCCGCTTCGGCTTCGACTACATCCATCACGGCCACCGTCTCACGAAGCCGCTGATCCGGCGCGAGGACGCGCCCGACAAGGGCTTGAACGTGGACCCCGAAAATCCCTGGACTCATTTCCGCGAGGCCACCTGGGAGGAAGCGCTGGACGTCGCCGCGCGTGGCCTCGCCGACCTGCGGTCCTATTACGGCGGCAAGACGATCGCGGGCTTCGGCTCGGCCAAGTGCACCAACGAAGAAGCCTACCTGTTCCAGAAGTTCATCCGCCAGGGCTTCAAGCACAACAACGTCGACCACTGCACCCGGCTCTGCCACGCCTCGTCGGTGGCCGCCTTGATGGAGAACGTCGGTTCGGGCGCCGTCACCGCCTCGTTCAACGAGATCGAGAACGCGGATATCGCCATCATCATCGGCGCCAACCCGACCGAGAACCACCCCGTCGCGGCCACCTTCTTCAAGCAGTTCGCCAAGCGCGGCGGAAAGCTGGTCATCATGGACCCGCGGGGGCAGGGCGGTCTGAAACGGCATGCCTGGCAGAACCTCCAGTTCCGGCCCGGCACCGACGTTGCGCTCCTGAACGCGATCATGAACGTGATCGTCGAAGAGAAGCTCTACGACCGGCAATACATCGAGGGCTTCACCGAGGGCTTCTTCGAGTTCCGCGATCACATCCGCGCCTTCCCGCCCGAGCGCATGGCCGAGCTCTGCGGCATCGAGGCGGAGACCATCCGCGAGGTCGCACGCGAGTTCGCACGGTCCCGTGCAGGGATGATCTTCTGGGGCATGGGCGTGTCGCAGCACATCCACGGCACCGACAACTCGCGCTGCCTTATCTCTCTCGCGCTGCTCTGCGGCCATGTCGGGCGGCCGGGCACCGGTCTGCATCCGCTTCGCGGGCAGAACAACGTGCAGGGCGCGTCGGATGCGGGGCTGATCCCGCAGGTCATGCCGGACTATCAGCCCGTGACCGACAGCGAGGTGCGCGATCTTTTCCGCCACATCTGGCGCGGCACCGAGATCGACGCCGAGCCCGGTCTGACCGTGGTCGAGATCATGGACCGGGTCTATCGTGGAGAGATCCGAGGCATGTATGTGCTGGGCGAAAACCCGGCCATGTCCGACCCTGACGTCGAACATGCCCGCCGCGCCCTCGCCAAGCTGAGCCACCTCGTGGTGCAGGACATCTTCCTGACCGAGACGGCGATGTATGCCGACGTGATCCTGCCGGCCTCGGCGCTGCCCGAGAAGACCGGCACGGTGACCAACACCAACCGGCAGGTGCAGATGGTGCGCCGCGCGGTGCCGACCCCCGGCGAGGCGCGGGAGGACTGGCGTATCATCGTCGATCTCGCGCGGCGGATCGGGCTCGACTGGGACTACGACCACCCGCGTCATGTCTTCGACGAGATGAAGATGTCGATGTTCTCGCTGCATCATATCACCTGGTCGCGGCTGGAGCGCGAAAGTTCGGTCACCTATCCCTGCAAGGGGCCGGACATTCCCGGCGAGGACGTGGTGTTCGGCGACGGCTTCCCGCGCCGGGCGGGCCGCGCCAAGTTCACCCCCGCCCGCGTGACCCCGCCGGCGGAGGTGCCGGACGAGGCCTACCCGATGATCCTGACCACCGGCCGCCAGCTCGAGCATTGGCACACCGGGTCGATGACCCGGCGGGCCTCGGTGCTCGACGCGGTGGAGCCCGAAGCGAACTGCTCGCTACATCCCTCGACCCTGCGCAAGCTGGGGGTCGATGCCGGCGGGCGGGTGCGCCTGACCACGCGACGCGGCAGCCTCGACGTGATGGCACGGGCCGACCGCAACGTGGCGCCGGACATGGTGTTCCTGCCCTTCGCCTACGTCGAGGCCGCGGCGAACATCCTGACGAACCCGGCGCTGGATCCGTTCGGCAAGATTCCCGAGTTCAAGTACTCCGCGGTGCGCGTCGAGGCCGCGGACGGAGACGCGGTGGCGGCCGAGTAGCGCCGAACCGGCGGCCTCTTTCCGCCCATTGCCGCGCGGGCCCGGGAACGGGCGCGGGCGGCGTACGTTTGGCTGGCATCCCGGACGGAGGATGACACCATGACGGACCGTGACGATGCGCCCACCAGCCCCGACGCCGTGCAAGACGTTCAGATCAATGCGGTGCAGTCGCTGTTGCGGCGCACGGTAGACGCGCGCGAGGGCTTCGACGTAATGGTCGAAAAAGCCGAACCAGAGTTTCGGCCGGTCGCCCTCAAGTTCCGCGAGACCCACCACCAGCACGCCGAGCGTACCGCTGCGATCGTCACCGCGCTGGGCGGTGAGCCGGACAGCGAAGGCAGCTTCTTCGGCACCGTGAACCGCACGGTTGTCTCGGTGCGCGCCATGTTCGACGAGATCGACGAGGACGTGATGGACAGCGTCCGCGACGGCGAGAAGCACGTGCTCGAGTCGTTCGACGAGGCCATCTCCACGCTCGGCACCAATCGACACCGCGATGAAATCCTCGCCATGCGTGGCGAGATCGAAGCGCTGCTGGACGAGACCCGCCACCTCGACTGAGAGAGCGGCTTGTGCCGCGCCGCGGCACAAGCCGACCCTGCGGAACCTTCCCAAGAAACCGTTGACCGGTGCGCGGTTGGCTGACCAAATGGGTTTGCCGCGCACAGACGCGGCCGTGCGCCGGGAGGACGGCTCCGGACCCCGGAGACGCGGCGCCGAGAGGGAGGATTTGCCGTGGCAACGACGCCGCAGGGCGCGGAGCATCCGCGCTCCGTACCTGCATTGCTGGCTCGCAACGCCGCGCGCTTCGGCGCGCAGGCGGCCTATCGCGAGAAAGAATTCGGCATCTGGCAGAGCTGGACCTGGGCCGAGGCGCAGGAAGAGATCGAGGCGCTGGCACTCGGTCTGCTCGATCTCGGCGCTCAACCGGGCGATTTCATCGCGGTGATCGGGCGCAACAGGCCCTACCTCTACTGGTCCATGGTCGCGGCGCAGATGGTCGGAGCCGTGCCGGTGCCGCTCTACCAAGATGCCGTGGCCGAAGAGATGGCATACGTTCTCGACCACTGCGGCGCGCGCTTCGTGGTCGCCGCCGATCAGGAACAGGTCGACAAGGTGATCGAAGTCGCCGACCGGCTGCCGTCGTTCGAGCGCATCATCTACGTCGACTCACGGGGCTTGCGGAAATACGACCACAGCCGCCTAAGCGCCTTCGACGCGGTGCAGAAGGCCGGGCGCGAGGCAGGTGAGACGCAGCGCGAAGAGTTGGAGAACCGGCGCGCCCGGCTCGACTACGACGATATCTGCGTGATGCTCTACACCTCGGGCACCACCGGAAAGCCCAAGGGCGTCGTGCTGTCCAACCGCAACATCATCGAGACGGCGAAAAACTCGGCCGAGTTCGATCACCTGCGCGCGGACGACGAGGTCTTGGCCTATCTGCCGATGGCCTGGGTGGGCGATTTCATCTTCTCGATAGGGCAAGCCTACTGGACGGGGTTCTGCGTGAACTGCCCGGAAAGCGCCGACACGCTGGTCACGGACCTGCGCGAAATCGCCCCAACCTACTACTTCGCGCCGCCGCGCGTCTTCGAGACCAATCTCACCCAGATCATGATCCGGATGGAAGACGCGGGCGCTCTCAAGCGGCGCATGTTCCACTACTTCATGGAGCACGCCCGTCGCGTGGGGCCGCGCCTTCTCGACGGACATTCCGTTGGGCTTTGGGACCGGCTGAAATACCGCATGGGCGAGGTGCTGGTCTACGGTCCGCTCAAGAACGCGCTGGGCTTCAGCCGGATCCGGGTGGGCTACACCGCGGGCGAGGCCATCGGGCCGGAGATCTTCGACTTCTACCGCGCGCTCGGCATCAACCTGAAGCAGCTCTACGGCCAGACCGAAGCGTCCGTGTTCATCACCCAGCAACCCGACGGAGAGGTGCGCTCGGACACCGTGGGCGTGCCGTCGCCGGGGGTGGAGCTGAAGATCGCGGAGTCGGGGGAGGTGTTCTACCGCTCTCCGGGCACCTTCGTGGAATACTACAAGAACGCCGAGTCGACCCGGGACACCAAGGATCCCGAGGGCTGGGTCGCGACCGGCGATGCGGGTTTCGTCGAGGAGGACAGCGGCCACCTGCGGATCATCGACCGCGCGAAGGATGTGGGGCACATGGCCTCGGGCGCGCTGTTCGCGCCGAAATACGTGGAGAACAAGCTCAAGTTCTACCCCGCGATCCTCGAGGCGGTGGTGTTCGGCGCGGGCCGCGAGACGTGTTGCGCCTTCATCAACATCGACCTCACCGCGGTGGGCAACTGGGCCGAGCGCAACAACATCGCCTACTCGTCCTACCAGGAGCTTGCCGGGCATCCGTTGGTGCTGGAAACGATCCAGTCCCACGTCGAGGAGACCAACGAGAGCGTCGCGCAGGACGAGATGCTGTCGGGCTGTCAGGTGCATCGCTTCCTGGTGCTGCACAAGGAGTTGGACGCCGACGACGGCGAGCTGACGCGCACCCGCAAGGTGCGGCGCAAGATCATCGCCGAGAAATACGCGGACCTCGTGACCGCGCTCTACGACGGGTCGGACGAGGTCTACACCGAGACCGAGGTGACCTACGAGGACGGCCGCACGGGCCGGATACGCGCGACGCTCGCGATCCGCGACGCAAAGACGGTGCCGGTGTCCGCGCCGGTCAGGGAGGCTGCAGAATGACGCGTGACGCTCGCGCTGACGCGCATCGCCCCACCCGCCATCCCGTGGCGCCGGTCAGAACCAGAGGGGACCGGACATGATGGATGGGGCGGGATACGTGACCGCGGACGGCCGTCAGATCGGTGGGGAGCTTCTGGCCCTGCATAACATCACCCTGCGCTTTGGCGGCGTGGTGGCCATCAACGACATCTCGTTCGATATCCGCGAGGGCGAGATCCGGGCCATCATCGGACCGAACGGAGCAGGCAAGTCGTCGATGCTGAACGTGATCTCGGGGTTCTACACGCCGTCCCAAGGCGAGGTCCGCTACAAGGGCGAGACGCGTCCGCCCATGAAGCCCTACGAGGTGGCTCGAATGGGCGTTGCGCGCACGTTCCAGAACATCGCGTTGTTCGAGGGCATGACGGTTTTGGACAACGTGATGACCGGCCGGCTTACGCACATGAACACAGGCATCGCACAGCAGGCGCTCTGGTGGGGCCGCGCACGCGACGAGGAAATGGAGAACCGCGCCAAGGTCGAGCGGGTGATCGATTTCCTCGAGATCCAGAACATCCGCAAGACGCCGGTGGGGCGGCTGCCCTACGGTCTGAAAAAGCGGGTCGAGCTGGCGCGGGCGCTGGCGGCCGAGCCGTCATTGCTGCTGCTGGACGAGCCGATGGCGGGCATGAACGTCGAGGAGAAGGAGGACATGAGCCGCTTCATCCTCGACGTGAACGACGAGTTCGGCACCACGATCTGCCTGATCGAGCATGACATGGGCGTGGTGATGGACCTGAGCGACCGGGTGGTCGTGATGGATTACGGCAAGAAGATCGGGGACGGCACGCCGGACGAGGTGCGCGGCAACCAGGACGTCATCGACGCCTATCTCGGGGTGTCGCATTGATCCGGCGCGGCGCACGGGCGGCATTGTGCGAGAGGCGCGGTCCCTCGCGCTCCGCGGAAAATTTGAACCAGGAAGAAGCGGCGCCCGCGGGCGGGGAGAGGCGGTAAATGTACACGTACCTGATCGAGCCTTTCGTGGAGATGTTCGAGGCTCCGGATTTCCTGATGCAGGTGCTCTGGGAGGGCCTGGTCTCGGGCGTGCTCTATGCGCTGATCGCACTCGGCTTCGTGCTGATCTTCCGCTCGAGCCGCATCTTCAACTTCGCGCAGGGTATCATGGTGGTCTTCGCGGCGCTGACGCTGGTCGGGCTGCATGCCGCGGGGCTGCCGGCCTGGATCGCGGTGGCGGCCACGCTGGGCGTGATGTTCCTGCTGGCTGTGACGGTCGAGCGGGTCGTGTTGCGGCCGCTGGTCGGACAGCCGGACATCATCCTCTTCATGGCGACGATCGGCATCACGCTGTTCCTGATCGGTTTCGGCGAGATCATTTTCGGCGGCGAGAACAAGGCGATGATCACGAGCGAGCTCGGGATCCCGACCGGAGACGTGGTGCTGGAGCCGTTCGGCGGGCTGCTGATCCTGCAGAAGCTCGATATGACCGTGGTCGCGGTGGCGGTAATCCTCGTCGGTGCACTGCTGGCGTTCCTCAACTTCACGCGTATGGGGCGCGCGATCCGGGCGCTCGGCGACGATCACCAGGCGGCGCTGTCGGTGGGCATCTCGCTGCAGACGATCTGGGTGCTGGTGTGGTTTATCGCCGGGGTCATCGCGCTGGTAACGGGCATCGCCTGGGGCGCGCGTGCGGGCGTATCCTTCGCGCTCGAGGTCATCGCCTACAAGGCGCTGCCGGTGCTGATGCTGGGCGGGCTCGAGTCGATCACCGGGGCAATCATCGGCGGGCTGATGATCGGGATGCTGGAGAAGCTCTTCGAGATCTACTGGGGTCAGCCGTTTCTCGGCGGCAACACCGAGACGTGGTTCGCCTTCGTGCTGGCGCTGATCGTGCTGCTGTTCCGCCCGCAGGGTCTGTTCGGCGAGCGGATCATCGAGAGGGTGTGAACGTGCAGGCGGCTCAGCGGCGGGAGAACGGAAACCACATGGCGCGCATCATCGAGATCGCCGGGGCCGTCCAGAACTCCATCGCGTCGCGCATGGCGTGGGTCCCGGTGAAGCGCCGCGGGGCGGCGTCGCCGTCGCGCTCGAAGCCGATGTCAGCCTCGGCATCGGAGATGAGCTGGCGCATGCGGGTTTCGAGGTCGTCGTACATCGCTCGGGCCTTTCCGGTCATTGATGCAACTATGTTGCGCACAGGCGTTTTATATCAACCAAAAATAACTCTCAGGCCGCGAGAGGGTTCCGTGGCTAGGCCTGCCCGATGCGAAAATGCCGCGACGTGTTGCGGGAGAGCTGCATGAGGGAAGACGGCCTGCGGCGACTGCGCCTGGTGGTGGGGCTGCTCGCCGCGCTTGGCACCGCGGCGGCGGTGGCGGCGGCACTCGCAGGTCAGGGCGCGGTCCTGCGGATCGTGACGGTCCTCCCGCTCTGGGCGGTCGCCGGGTTCGCGGACTGGCGGCTGAGCGGGCGATGGCGCGGGCTCTACGCCCCGGTGTTCGGAGGCCGCTGAGGCAGGAAAGACGGAAGACCGGGCGGCAGGTGCCGCCGGCAAGGGAGGAGAAAGCAGATGCTCTACCGCACGGCGGGGCAGTTCAAGACGAGCTACACGGCCGACCAGGCGCTTTTCCCGGTCCGGCAGGATGCGGTGCTGCTCGGGATCATCCTGGTACTGGCCTGGGTGGTGTTGCCGCTGACGGCGTCCGAGTTCGCGTTCCAGACGCTGCTGATCCCGATCCTGATCTACGCGCTGGCGGCGACGGGTCTGAACCTGCTCACGGGCTATGCCGGTCAGCTGTCGCTGGGCACGGCCGCGTTCATGGGGGTCGGGGCCTATGCCTGCTACAAGCTGGTCACTCTGATGCCGTGGCTGAATCCGGTCGTGGCGATCCTGCTGTCGGGCGTGTTCTCGGCCGGCATCGGCGTGGCGTTCGGGATCCCGTCTCTCAGGATCAAGGGATTCTACCTGGCGATCGCCACGCTCGCCGCGCAGTTCTTCCTGATCTGGCTCTTCGAGAAATGGGCGTGGCTCTATAACTACAACGCCTCTGGCGCAATCCAGGTACCGAACCTCGACATGTTCGGGCTGTGGGTTGCCGGGCCGCAGGCGGCGTCGGCCACGCAATACTTCGTGGTCCTGGCTGTGGTCACGCTGATGACCGTGCTGTGCATCAACCTGACGCGGGGGACTCTGGGCCGGACGTGGAAGGCCACGCGCGACATGGACATCGCGGCCGAACTCATCGGCATCAACCTGATGAAGTCGAAGCTGACCGCCTTCGCGATCTCGTCCTACGTGGTGGGCGTCGCCGGCGCGCTTTTCGTCTTCATGTGGCGCGGCGCGGCAGAGCCCAACCTCTTCGACATCGGTCTGTCCTTCCGCATCCTCTTCATCGCGATCATCGGGGGGCTGGGCTCGATCCTCGGCAACTACCTGGGCGCGATCCTGATCGTGGGCCTGCCGGTGGTCCTGAACGTCGTGCCGGAGGCGCTTGGGCTGCACATCTCGTCAGCGACGGTCGAGCATCTGAACACGATGATCGTCGGCTCGCTCATCATCTTCTTCCTCGTGATCGAACCGCACGGACTGGCGCGGCTGTGGACTCTGATCCGGGAAAAACTCATCGTGTGGCCGTTCCCATACTGACCTGAAGGACGGCCCCGCGCAGCACGAACGACAAAGGACAAGGGAGGAGACCAGACATGAAACTTCTGACGAGCGTCGCCGCGATTGCCGCCCTCTTGGGGACGGGTGCGCTGGCGCAGGAACTGAACGTGCCGAACTTCAGCTACCGCACGGGACCCTTCGCCTCGACTGGGATTCCGCTGATGAACGGCCAGCGCGATTACCTGCTGATGCTCAACGAGCGCGACGGCGGGATCGGCGGTCTCGAGGTGAACTACAGCGAGTGCGAGACCGGCTATGCCACCGAGAAGGGCGTGGAGTGCTACGAGTCCAACAAGGCCGACGCGCTGGTGACGCAGCCCTGGTCGACGGGCATCACGCTACAGGTTCTGCCGCAGACCAACGTGGACGAGATTCCGATCTTCGCGCCGGGCTACGGCTTTTCGCCGATGCGCGACGGACGGGTGTTCCAGTGGGCGTTCAACATTCCGGCAGGCTACTGGGACGGTGCGTCGATGCTGATCCAGGCGCTGCTCGACGAGAACGACGGCTCGCTCGAAGGCAAGAAGATCGCCTTCCTGCACCTCGATCACCCCTACGGCAAGGAGCCGCTGCCGTTCTTCGAGGACGCGGCCGAACGCCAGGGCTTCGAGTTGCTGCCGATCCCGGTCGGCCTGACCGAAATGCAGAACCAGTCGGCCCAGTGGCTGCAGATCCGGCGCGAGCGTCCGGACTACGTCATCATGTGGGCCTGGGGCGCGATGAACGGCTCGGCGATCAAGGAGGCCGTGCGCACCAAGTACCCGATGGACCAGTTCCTGTCGGTCTGGTGGGGCTCGCACACCGACGACCTCCAGCCCGTGGGCGAGGACGGCACCGGCTTCCGCTCGATCTCTTGGTCGAAGCCGGTGGATGACGCGCCGGCCATGCAGGCGATCCGCGAGCATGTGATCGACGCGGGCGAGAGCCTCGCGGACGAAGAGCAGGCCAGCGAGGTCTACTACCAGCGCGGCGTGGTGATGTCGGCGATCCTCGCCGAGGCGATCCGCGTGGCACAGGATAATGCGGGCACGCCCGAGATCACGCCGACGGACATGCGCTACGGCTTCGAGAACCTGAAGATGGACGAGGCGCGGCTCGAAGAACTGGGCATCTCGGGCATGGTGCCGCCGTTCGAGACCTCGTGCGCCGATCACACCGGACAGGGTGGCGGCTGGATGCTCGAGTGGAACGGGTCGGAGTTCGTGCAGGCCTCGGACCTCCTGAAGCCCGAGATGGACAAGATCGCGCCGCTGGTGGAGGCGAACGCCCAGGAATACGCGGATGCGAACGCGCCCTGGCCCGTGAACGAAGAGTGCAACGTGGGCGGCTGACGCCCTTCGCCCGGCGGCGGCGCGGTCGCCGCCGCCGGGGTTTCGAATATTTTGAACGAGAAGAAGCGGGGGACGGGGCCACGACCGGGGCGCCGCGCCCGCGATGCGCGGAGAGCGGGCCATGCTGGACACGGGCGAGACGCGGGAGCCGATCCTCGAGGTCAACAACATCGAGGTGATCTACAACCACGTGATCCTCGTGCTGAAAGGCGTGTCGCTGACCGTACGCGAGCGCGGGATCACCGCGCTGCTCGGCGGCAACGGCGCCGGCAAGACCACGACGCTCAAGGCGATCTCGAACCTGCTGCACTCGGAGCGGGGTGAGGTCACCAAGGGCTCCATCGTCTATCGCGGCGAACGTGTGCAGCACCTCGACCCGGCGGCGCTGGTGAAGACGGGCGTCATCCAGGTCATGGAGGGACGACATTGCTTCGAGCATTTGACCATCGAGGAGAACCTGCGCACCGGCGCCTATACGCGCCGCGACGGCCGGGGCGCCGTCGAGGCCGACCTCGAGATGGTCTATTCCTACTTTCCCCGTCTCAAGGAGCGACGGAAGAGCCAGGCGGGATATACCTCGGGCGGCGAGCAGCAGATGTGCGCGATCGGCCGGGCGCTGATGTCACGCCCCGAGACCATCCTGCTCGACGAGCCGTCCATGGGTCTCGCCCCGCAGCTGGTGGAGCAGATCTTCGAGATCGTGAAGGCGGTGAACGAGGGCGAGGGCGTCGCCTTTCTGCTGGCCGAGCAAAACACCAACGTGGCGCTGCGCTATGCCCATTCGGGCTACATCCTCGAGTCGGGGCGTGTGGTGATGGAGGGCACGGCCCAGGCGCTGCGCGAGAACGACGACGTGAAGGAGTTCTACCTCGGCATGTCCGACAAGGGCAGGCGGTCGTTCCGCGACGTGCGCTCCTATCGTCGCCGCAAGCGGTGGCTCAGCTAAGCCGACTCGCGCTAGATAAACCTGCCGAAACCGCGGTCAAACACGATTGTTTGTGTCACCTGGCAGGAACGGGCCGGCGCCTGGGCGTGTTTTTTCGCCAGAGGTCGACATCGACCACACACGAACTCAGGAGACAGACATGAAGACCGTTGCAACTCTCGTCGCGGCCCTCGGCCTGACCACCACCTTCGCCGGCGGCGCGTTTGCCGCTCAGCACGAGATGGACCTGACGACGACGAACTGCGCCGAATACCTCACCATGGACGAAGAGACCCAGATGGGCGTGGCCGAAATGGCCGCTGCGGACATGGAAGGCATGGACGCCGAAGAGGTGGCGAACGAGCTGATGGAAGTCTGCAATCAGGACGACGAAGATACCGCGACGATCTCGCTTCAGGACGCGCTTGCCCCCGGCGGCGAGTGATCCCGACTTTCCATAGACCGATCTTTGGACGCCCGGCCTTCGCGCCGGGCGTTTTTGCGTGCGTGGGGACGCTTGGGCCGACGCTGTTATCTGATAGCGTCGACCCGGACATTGCATGACCCGGCCCCCGCGACCAGGTCCGAGCCAAGGAGGCGCCCGATGCCGATGCACCCCGAGACGAAGACAGGCCGGGAGGAGACCCGCGCATGACCAGCTATTTCGACGCGCTCGAGACGCGCAGCGTGGACGAACGCGCGGCCGCTTTGGGCACCGCGCTGCCCGAGCAGATCGCCCGAGCGAAGGGCTTGACCGGTTATGCCGAGCGACTGGCCGACGTGGACGCTTCGACCATCACGGACCGCGATGCGCTGGCCGCGCTCCCCGTCCTGCGGAAGGCCGATCTTGGTGCTGCGCAGGCCGATGCGCCGCCCTTTGGCGGGCTGACGACGCGCCATGCCAGTGGCTTCGCCCACATCTTCCAGTCGCCAGGCCCGATCTACGAGCCGGGCAGCACCGATCCCGACTGGTGGCGCCTGGGCCGGTTTCTTTATGCCTGCGGAATCGGGCAGGGCGACATCGTGCAGAACTGTTTCGGTTATCACCTGACGCCCGCGGGCAAGATCTTTGAAAGCGGCGCGCGGGCGGTGGGGGCTGCGGTGCTTCCCGCCGGCACGGGCCAAACCGAGCTGCAGGCGCGCGCCGCGCACGACCTCGGCGTGACCGCCTATGCCGGAACACCGGATTACCTGAAGGTCATCCTGGAGAAGGCCGACGAACTAGGGCTGTCGCTGAACATTACGCGGGCGGCCGTTTCGGGGGGCGCGCTCTTTCCGTCCCTGAGGGAGTGGTACGCTGACCGCGGCATCACCTGCCTGCAGTGCTACGCGACCGCGGATCTGGGCAATGTCGCCTACGAAAGCCCGGCCATGGAGGGACTGATCGTCGACGAGGGTGTGATCGTCGAGATCGTGACCTCCGGAACCGGCGATCCGGTGCCCGAGGGCGAGGTGGGAGAGGTCGTGGTGACCACCCTCAACCCCGACTACCCGCTGATCCGGTTCGGGACTGGCGATCTTTCCGCCGTGATGCCGGGGCAAAGCCCGTGCGGCCGGACCAATATGCGGATCAAGGGCTGGATGGGGCGCGCCGACCAGACCACCAAGATCAAGGGCATGTTCGTGCGGCCCGAACAGGTCGCGCAGCTTGTCGCCCGGCACCCCGAGATCCAGCGCGCCCGCGTGGTCGCCGGACGTTCGGGCGAGGCCGATACCATGACCGTGCGGATCGAGGCCGAGGGCGGCGACGCCGAGGCCTTCGCCGCTACCGTCGCCGACGTTCTGAAGCTCAAGGGCGAGGTCGAGATCGTCGCCCCCGGCGGACTTCCGCGCGACGGGCTCGTCATCGAGGACACGCGGAGCTACGAGTGACTGCTCCGTCGGATTGTCACCCTGCAAGGAGGACCGAATGAACCGGACCCTGACCGCCGTGCTGGCCACGCTGCCGGCTGCCGCGCTTGCCCTGACGCTTCTGCCCCGGGAGGCCGATGCGGCGGGCGACGCACTAATTTTCGCGAACGGCGAATACGACGACATGCCACGGCTTTCGGGGGCGAACCGCGTGCTTGCTGCTGCCGAGCCTCTCGAGCGGCAGGGCTTCGCCGTGACGCGTCTGGTCGAGGGCGCTTCGGACGAGATGCGGGAGGCGCTGCGCGATTTCCTCGCCGGGATCGATAGCGAGACCGACCGCGTGGCGGCAATTCTGTCCGGGCGCTTCGTGCACACAGAGGCCGAGACCTACCTGCTGCCACCGGATGCGCCCGATCCGCTGGACGAGGCGGCTGTGCTGACAGAGGGACTGCCGGTATCGGCGCTTCTCGGTGTGCTGGCGGACTTTCCCGGAAGCGCGGTTCTGCTGATCGCCGAGGACGAGATGGACCCGCTGCGCGAGACGCGGTTCCTGTCGGCGGGCAGCGGACCGATCGAGCCGCCGCAGGGCGTGACCCTCGTACGCGGAACGCCCCGGCAGATCGAGCGGCTGGCCCGGCGCGACCTCGCGACCCCGTCGCGGGACTTCGCCGAGGCCGTGCGGGACGCCGAGCTCGAGATGGAGGGCTACGCGCCACGTCGCATGGTCTTTATCGACGAGGCCTTCGAGCCCGAGCCCGAGCGCGAAGAGCCCGCGCCCGAGCCCGAGCAGACCACGGAAGACCGCGGCGAAGAGCGCCTCTGGTCGTCGGTCAGCCAGCGCGACGATGCGGCGGGCTACGAGACCTACCTCTCGGCCTATCCCGACGGGGCCCATGCCGCCACGGCGCGGGACCGGCTGGAATACCTCCGGGACGCGCCGGGCCGGCAGGCCGAGGCCGACGAGGACGCCCTGAACCTGTCGCGGACCGAACGGCAGGAGATCCAGTCGGACCTGACCTCGCTCGACTATGACACCCGCGGGGTGGACGGCATCTTCGGGCAGGGCAGCCGCCAGGCGATCCGTTCGTGGCAGGAGGCCAACGGGCAGGAGGCGACCGGCTTCCTCACCCGCCGACAGATCGAGAGAATCGATGCGCAAGCCGCCTCCGCCGAGCGCCGTGCCGCCGAAGAGCGCGACCGCGCGGACCGGGCCTACTGGTCCGAGATCTCGCCGGATCCGGGCGCCGAACAGCTGCGCACCTATCTCGACCGCTATCCCGATGGCATCTACGCCTCGGACGCGCGCAGCCGACTCGATTCGCTCGAACAGAGCGCGCGCGACAGGGCCGCGCAGCGCGACCGGGATGCCTTCGTGGCCGCGCGGGACCAGGACACGGTGCGGGCGTACCAGCTCTACATCGAGGAATGGCCCAACGGCGCCTTCACCGACCGGGCCGAGCAGCGCATCCGGGCGCTGCGGCAGGCGGCGCAGGAGCGGCAGGGCGGCAACGTGCAAGACGGCGGAAGCGCCTCGGGGTCGCGGGCTGCGGCCGAGGAGGCGGCGATGAACCTGCCGAACATGGCGTGGGCCATCGCCGAGCGCCAGCTTGCCGCGAATGGTCACAACCCGGGCCAGGTGGACGGCACCGTGGACGGGCAGACCCGCCGCGCGCTCGCCGCTTACCAGGCCGACAAGGGACTGACCGCGCACGGGTATCTGGATCAGGCCACGGCAGCTCAGCTGCTGTCGGACACGGTGTTCGGGCGGTTTTGATCTGGCAGGGCGCGTCGCGCCCCGTCGCAACGCGAAAGGGCCGCCCAAACGGGGCGGCCCTTTTCTTGCGTTTCTGCCCGCTTCGGGTGGGCGTCGCCTTGCCAGATGAGGGTCCGAAGATCCGCGCGAGGAGCGCGTTAATCATCCGATCATCGAACATGCGAAAGGGCCGCCCGAGGGCGGCCCGTTTCACATCGGACCCACGCGCGCCCGCGGGCGCGCAGCGGATCAGCCCTGGCGTGCCTTGAAGCGACGCTGGGTCTTGTTGATGACGTAGACGCGGCCCTTCCGGCGCACCACGCGGCAATCGCGGTGACGGTTCTTGAGCGAGCGGAGCGAGTTCTTGACCTTCATCGGTCGTCTCCTCATGTCGCGGCGCTCGGTTGCGCCTGGCTGGTGTTCGGGGCCCCGGGGATCTTGCGATCCCGCCGGAGCGGTGATGGATGGTGGGCGGTACTGGGATCGAACCAGTGACCCCTACGATGTCAACGTAGTGCTCTACCGCTGAGCTAACCGCCCGTTTTCACCTGCGCTTTTCCCCCATCGGGTGCCCCATAAAGACATGGGGCGCGGGAGACCCGCGCCGGTAAGCGGGGTCTATAAATAGAGTCGGAGGCGGGATCAAGGGGCTTTTGAGCGCGTTCGAAAACGGGCTATGTTGCCCCCGAGGAGTACGAATGCCCAAGGTTCCCTATCACCTCTTTCGTCCGGAGCACCTGACCTCCCGTGTCGTGTTCGCCTCGCCGCATTCGGGGCGCGACTATCCGTGGTCCTTCCTGCGCCACACCGTGCTGGACGAACATTCGATCCGCTCGTCCGAAGATGCCTATGTCGACCGGCTCTTCGATTGCGCCCCGGAATTTGGCGCGGCCTTCCTGAAGGCCGGGGCGCCGCGGGCCTTCATCGACCTCAATCGCGCCCCGGACGAACTCGATCCCGCGCTTGTCGAGGGCGTGCGCCGGTCGGGCCACAACCCGCGCGTGGCGTCGGGACTGGGCGTCGTGCCGCGGGTCGTCGCAAACGGTCGCGCGATCTACCGCGGCAAGTTGCCCTTTGCAGAGGCCGAACGGCGCATCCGTGATTACTGGCATCCCTACCACGCCACCTTGCAGAGCGCACTCGACGACGCGCACGCGGCCTTCGGTGAGGCGCTGCTGATCGACTGTCACTCCATGCCGCACGAGGCGGTGGACGGCATCGCCCGCGGCGGCGCCCGGCGGCCCGAGATTGTCATCGGCGACCGATTCGGGGCCTCCGCCTCTCCGGACTTCGTGGACCGGATCGAGGCGGCGTTCACGGCTGCAGGCTTTGCCGTGTCGCGCAACACGCCTTTCGCGGGCGCCTACATCACCCAGCATTACGGCCGCCCCGCCCGGCGCCAGCACGCGGTGCAGATCGAGATCGACCGCGCCATCTACATGGACGAGATGCGGATCCGCCCGAACGCGCAGTTCCACACCGTCCGCAAGGCGCTGCGCGGGATCATCGCCGAGATCGCCGCGCTGGGCGCCCCCCGGATCGACAGCCTCGCCGCCGAGTAGGGCGGGTCAGTCCCGGGCCGGCCAGAGCGCGTCCAGTGCCGCATCGAGCGGCCCGGGCGCATCGAAACGCAACCGCACCGGAACTGTCAGAACCTTGCGCCGGAAGGCCTCGGGCAGTCGCACCGCGTCCTTCTCGGTCGTCACGAGCTGCGCGTTCATCATCTGCGCGTCCCGTTCCAGACGGGTTAACAGGGCGGTCGTCAGCGGCTGGTGGTCGTCAAGCGCCTCGGCGTGGACGACGTCGGCGCCAAGATCGCGCAGGGTGGCAAAGGCCTTCTCCGGCCGCCCGATCCCGGCGAAGGCAAAGGCGCGCAGGCCCTCCCATGGCATCCCGGTCTGAAGCGCCTCGACATGGGCGGACACGATCGGGCAGGGGACCTGATCGCCCCAATCCTTGCGGAACGCCTCTTGCGCGATGCTGTCGCCGATGGCGACCACGAGGTCGGCGCGCGAGAGCCCCGTGTCGACCGGCTCGCGCAGGGGGCCTGCCGGCAGGCAGAGCCCGTTGCCGAAGCCGCGCGCCGCGTCCACCACGACCAGTGACAGGTCCTTGGCGACGCCGGGGTTCTGGAAGCCGTCGTCGAGCAGGATCGCCTGGGCACCTGCGGTTTCGGCCGCGCGGGCTCCGGCTGCGCGATCGCGGGCCACCCAGACTGGCGCGAAGGCCGAGAGGAGCAGCGGCTCGTCGCCCACGGCGGCCGCGTCATGTGTCTGCGGGTCCACCCGCACCGGCCCGGCGAGTTGCCCGCCATAGCCGCGCGAGACCACGTGCGGGGTCACGCCGCGGGCAGTCAGCCGCTCGATCAGCGCGATGGTGGTGGGGGTCTTGCCGGTCCCGCCGGCGTGCAGGTTTCCGATGCAGATCACCGGGACGGCCGGGCGGGCGCTCGGCGGACGGGTCACGCGCCGCGCGGTGGCGAGCGCGGTGAGCGCGCCCAGAGGCTGCAGCGCGCGCGCGCGCAGGCCCGGGGCATTGGCTGGCCGATCCCAGAAGCGGAACGGGCGCATCAGGTCCGCCCCCTGCGCGCGTCCAGAAGCTCGACCATGCGGGCGAGAACCGCGTCCGTCGCCTCGGCCCCGGCGGAGACCACTTCCCAGCCCGCATGGGCCATCGAGGCCGCGCGGTCCGGGGCCAGAAGCTGCGAGACCGCGCCGGCAAGGCTGTCCTCGTCCCGCACGATCCGCGCCGCGCCCGCGTCCACCAGGGTGGTGTAGGCGGCAAGGTGACGGCCCACGTTCGGGCCGTAGAGGATCGCGACCCCCAGCGAGGCTGCCTCGAACGGATCGGTGCCGCCGTGGCCCGACACCAGCGACCCGCCGAGGAAGGCCAGCGGGGCGAGGCGATACCACAGGCCGAGCTCTTCGGCGCCCTGGCACAGGATGATCTGCGTGCCGTCGTCCACGGTCTCGCCCTCGTCCCAGCGGCTGACGCGCAGGCCGCTGGCATCGGCGGCGGCGGCGATCTGGACGCCGTCCTCTTCGGAGGCGGGCACCAGCACGAGGACCAGCCGGTGCGACAGCCGCGTAGCCACCCTGTGGGCGTCGATCACGAGCCGCGCCTCGCCCGCACGCAGTCGCGCCGCCAGCCAGATCGGGCGTCCGGCCAGCAGCCCCAGAAGTTCCTCGTGCTGGTCGTCGTCGCAGTCGAGCGGCAGCGTCGTCTCCTGCAGGACGCCGCTGCGGCGGATCCGGTCCGCGGAGAGCGAGGCTCGGGGCAGGCGGCGCTCGGCGGCGGCATCGGCGACGAAGAGCGTGTCGAACAGCGCGAGCGTCGCCGGCACGGGGTCCGGCAGCCAGCGCGCGGCGGGCGCGACATGGGGCGCCTGGCCGTCGTCGGCGTGCAGGAGCGGGACGCCGTCCTCGTGGGCGGTCCAGAGGAGGGCGGGGTTCAGGGTGGGGCCGGACCACAAACAGAGGTCGGGGCGCCAGTGATCTAGGAAGAGACGGGCGTCGCCGGGCGTTTCGGGGGGCAGGGCAGCGGCGCCCTCGTCCCAGGCGCCGGTGGCCAGGAGGCCGGTCTCGGGACGCTGCTGGCGCAGGCGCGCGGCGAGCGTCTCGAGCGCGCGCGCCTCGGCCCGGCTGCCGGCGTGCAGCCACACCAGCTCACCCTTGGGGCGGGGGGCGTCCGGGGTCCAGACGGGAGCGCGTCCGCGCGTCGAGGCGAAGTAGGTATTGATGGAAAACGGACGCTTGACCAACGGCTTACGCGGAGGCGGCGCCGCTGCCGACGCGGTCGCCCAGCGGCACGAGGAAGTAGCGCATGTGGGCGTTGTCCACGGTCTTCTGCGCCCATTCCGCCCAGGCCTCGCGCCCGGCCTCGCGGGTCGGGAACACGCCAACGACGTGCAGGTCGGAGGGGTCCTTGAACTCGTCGCGCTCGGGCGTCACGAGCTCTCCGCCGAAGACGAGGTGCAGGTCTTGCATCGGTGGCATCCTTTCCGTCGCTCCCTCCCCGGCGCGACCCTGACGCGGGGCGGCGGGGCGGTCAAGCGGGGGGTGGCTCGGGTCTGGCAGGCGTATGGCATCGGTCTGGCCGCGGCGTACGGTCCGCTCACGCCCGGGGAAGGGGCCGCGGGGCATCCTGCGGGCATCCCTCGGACCCCAAGGACGGAGCCCCGCCATGCGCCGGATCGACCCCAGCAAGATGACCAAGACCGAACGCGTCCACTACTCGTTCGGAATCGACGCGATGGAGATCCTCGAACACGAGCTGCTGGACAAGTTCATGGCCGCCCGGAAGGTGCCGCGCGACTGGCACGAAATCAGCCGCGACCGCGACCACCGCGACGGCCGCTCGGTGAAGGTGACGATCCGGCTCGACGCGGACGTGGTGCGGTTCTTCAAGGGGATCGGCCCGGGCTACCAGCCGCGCATCAACAAGGTGCTGCGGGCCTTCATGCACATGAAGCTCGCCCACATCCTCGACGGGCCGGACTGCACCGACGTGGTGATGCGCCCCGACGCCGTCCTGGAGAAGGCGCGGGACCGTCCGGGCTGGGGGAAGACGGCGGAGTGGCTGGCGGAGGAGGGGTGACGCCGAAATACGATAAACGTAAATGATAGAGAGCCATATTCATTAAATGGTTGCGTGAAAACGAAAGGTAATATCATATGCGGGAAACCGGCAAGAAAATACTTATGAGATCTTCATGATACGAGTCGACCTGAACTCAAGAATAATTGACGAAGGGCATAAGGTCTTTATGGTTAGGCCGGGCGCAAACTATCGTCTCTACGACTTGTTTCGCGAGAATGAGGCGATATTTGCAGACATAGTTGCCTTGGACTTGAAGCAAGGTATCTCGTTCGATGATCAAGATAGAATTTTAGCGCAACTGCAAAGATCCAGGAACATTCGAGCGCATCTTTTGAGGCCTAGCGGGGATGCTCCTTCACGGGACTTGGATCATTATCAAAGTGTTTCGCGAACCTCTGCCCTCGCACAACTTTTGCGCGTTTTGCGTGGCTATTTTGAGCAGGCGAAGAAGGGCGACCTGGTCTTGGTCCCGCCTTCAGCGTTTTCGCTCGATGCTCTAGTCGGCGAAATTCAGGATGAGCCAAATAACTTTAAAGTAATCGAATATTCCGAGAGATATGGAAATGAGAGGCTTTATGGTCGACGTGTTAGGTGGCTTGGTAAAGTTCAAAAGGGAAAGCTCTCTCCATATCTATTGGACTTAATATCGAAGCCGAACGCCTTTGTTCAGATCCGACGGCAGGAGGCTCAGTCTATATATCGCATCGCATATGGAAGTTATGCTGACGAAAGCGATGTAAGGGTAAGCTTCACGGTTGATGACCCTGACTTCACTATCTCAGACGATCTCAAGATTCAGGCTTTCTTCAACTTTGTCGCTGTAAATTTGGAAAATCAGCGGAAGGGTAGACCGCCTCAGTCGGTCGAAGAGGCAATTTTTTCTAGAGATGGAGATAGTTTTGAGCTGCAATCTAATATTCATTCCCCTGGATACCTTAATCTTGTTTCCAAGGCGACCGGTCCTCTCACCGTCGCTGCTTTGTTCCTGCTTGCGACTCAGCTTGGGCCGGAGGCAGTCGACGCGGCGGGTAACGATACGGTCATAATAGGCAACTCGAAAGATCCAAATGATGTGTGCACAGCGGAGGTAAGTCGCGAAGTCTTGAGTCAACTGCGGCTGTTGGGGGCAGAACGTTGGGCCAAGGCTTGCGAAATCGCAAACGATGCTGCATTGTCCTCTGGTTTGAAGGGGCCTGCGACCATAGATCTTCCGTAGCCGCTAGGGCACGACTGCGTACCGCATCCAGCGAGTAGAAACTTCGTTCATTATTGATATCAATGACTGAGGTCGGCGTGGAAAGTAAAGACGAATCCAGCACGTCAGGCACGAATCTGCCCAGCGGCCCAAACGGCTTAAAGATTCCTAGTTGGCTTGCGAAGTCACTTATCGGATTAGTGTGTCTATTTTCTGGTGCATTGGTCGAGAACTATTTTGATGTATTTGGTCAAAATCACAAAATTACAGCTGAATATTCAGAAGCTGTGGATAACGCTGCAGCTGCTGTAGATGAACAACTTCAGAAGGTCTTCGCTGTAATTGATCATCCCTATGATCGGGTTTCCGACGAACTTAAATTGGAGTTGCAAAGCGCACTCCTCGATCTGAATAGAAATGTTGAGCGCCTGTCTGACCAAATCGGTGACAATAATTTGCCGGCCGCGCAGTTTTCTATCGCTATGGCAAATTTATTGAGCGAGATAGACAATGCCGAAAGTGCGCTGTTTGCAAAAGGTTTTGTAAGTGCGACTGGTGCGTATTACGAGGATAAACGCGCATTTCAGGCGGCTGTGTCGGAAAAGCTCAAAAGAACATTTCTCTAACTCTTACGTCTCAACCTAGCTCACTTCACCCCAGCCCACACCCCGTCCGCCTTGGCGGCCTCGGAGTTGAACCGCAGTGCGGCGCCCTTGCCGTCGGTCACGTTGGCTCCGGCCTCCTGCACGACCAGCGCGCCGGCAGCGATGTCCCATTCCCAGGTCTCGCGGAAGGTGAACATGGCGTCGAAGCGGCCCTCGGCCACGAGGCACATGCGGTAGGCCAGCGACGGGCGGTGGGACCGCCTCACGTTGGGCACGCCGTTGGGCCAGAACTTGGGCGCCATGTTGGGCTTGGTGGCCAGCACGTGCGCGCCCTCGAGCCCGGTGCGCGCCGACGGCGCGATGGGGGCGCCGTTGAGGTAGGCGCCGTGGCCCTTCGAGGCGGTATAGAGCTTGTCGACCAGCGGCAGGTAGACCACGGCGGCGGTGATCTCGTTCCCGTCGCAGACCGCCAGCGAGTGGGCCCAGATGTCGTCGCCGTCGATGAAGGACCGGGTGCCGTCGATGGGGTCCACAATGAAGGTCGAGGGCGCGAGGGTGCGCGTGGGGTCGTGGGCGCTTTCCTCCGACAGCCAGCCATAGGCCGGGCGGGCCGAGAGCAGCGTGTCGGCCAGCGCCTCGTTCACGGCGAGATCGGCGGCGGTCACCGGACCCTGGCCGCCGGGCTTCTCGCGGATGTCGAGGGGGCCGCCGATGTGGCGGGTGGCGACCTCGGCGGCGCGGTGGGCCGCGTCGATGAGCAGGTCGAGATCAGTCGCCGGCAAGGGTGAGCCCCTCGACCAGAAGCGACGGCACCACGCGGGTCAGCCACGGCCGCGCGTCGTTGGCGGGCACGATGGAGCGCAGCATCTCGGGCAGCGACCCGGCGATGGTGACGCCCGAGACCGGGTAGGCGGGTTCGCCGTTCTCGATCCACATGCCGGCGGCGCCGCGCGAGTAGTCCCCGGTGTTGGGGTTGATCGTGGCGCCGATCATGGAGGTGACCAGCAGGCCGGTGCCGATCTCGGCCATGAGGTGTTCGCGGGTCCTGGAGCCCTGGGTCAGCGCGACGTTCCATGCCTGCGGCGAGGGCCCGGAGCTCAGCCCGCGCGAGGCGTTCGCGGTCGGCGCGAGGTCGAGCTGGCGCGCGGCGGCGAGGTCCAGCGTCCAGCCCGAGAGCACCCCGTCCGAGACGATGTCGCGGGGCCGGGTGGGCAGGCCCTCGGCGTCGAAGGGCCGCGATGCGAGGGTGCGCGGGCGGTGCGGGTCCTCGTGCAGCGACAGGCCCCTGGGCAGGACCTCTTCGCCCATGCGGCCGCGCAGCCACGAGGCGCCGCGGCCCACCGCGCGCCCCGAGGCGGCCGACAGCAGGTGCCCGATCAGCGAGGCGGCGATGCGTTCGTCGAAGATCACCGGGTAGGCGCCGGTCTTCGGGCGGCGCGGCGCCATGCGGGCGAGGGTGCGTTCGGCGGCGGTGCGGCCGATGTCCTCGGGGGTCCGCAGGTCCGCGGCGTGAGAGCGGGCATCGCCGTCGTAGTCGCGCTCCATCCCCGTGCCTTCCCCGGCGATGGCCACGCAGGAGAGAGAGCGCATGGTCCGCGCGTAGCCCCCCGAGAAGCCGTTGGTCGCCGCGAGGTGCATCCGGGTCTGCGAGAACCCGGCCGAGGCGCTGTCGATCCGGGTGATGCCGGGCACCGCGCGGGCGGCGGCCTCGGCGCGGCGGGCCTCGTCCTCGAGCGCGGCCGGTTCGGCGGCGACGCCCGCGTCCCAGAGGTCGAGCGCGGTGGCGTCGGTGGCCTCTCCGGTGGCCACTTGCGACGGATCGGCGAGGCCGACATGCGGATCTTCGGGGGCGACGCGGGCCATGGCGACGGCGCGCTCGGCCATGGCGTTCATGGTCTCGGGGCGCAGGTCCGAGCCCGAGACCGTCGCCGCGCGGGTGCCGAGCAGCACCCGCAGGCCGATCTCCACCGCCTCCGAGCGTTCGGCCTGTTCCAGCGTGCCCGCGCGCACGTCCACGCCCACCGACGTCCCCGCGATCGCCAGCGCGTCGGCGGCGTCGGCCCCCGCCCGCGTCGCCGCGGAGAGAAGCGCGTCGGTGAGGGCGGAGAGGTCGTGGGCCATGCGTGCGCGTCCTGTTCTTGGTCCGTCCTGAGGTAGAGGCGCGGGCAGGAGGGCGCAAGGGAAAGGGGCGGTGTCGGAGCGTCGCGCCGGGTGGCTCGGAGGGGGCGCGAAGAACTGCGTCGAGGGCATGACCGCGCGCCGCGGTGGGCGCTGGTCCGGGGGATTTCCCGCGGCATATGTCGGGAAGGGAGGGCACCGCGCGGGCGTTGCAGCGGCGGCGTGCGTGCCGTTCCTTCGGTGACCGATGGTGAGGACCGTGGGCGGACCGGTTCGACCGGTGGTGGACGGCCCCTGCCGCGGCTGACGTCCGATGAGCGCGATGCTCGTCCGGGCGCGGGGCGCCGGCAAACGGCCGACGCGCAGGGAGCGCACGTCGTGTCTGGCGAGGCAACAGCGCAGGTCGCGCCGATGAACGTGCCGCTTGCCCGGATCGCTGGGACCAACGTGGTGCCGGGGCCGACCGTGAGGGCCGTGCGGTCGGCGTGCAGCGCGGTTTGGACCTGAAGGGCGGGCCGGTCGCGGTGCTAGGTGCGCGGGTTAGGTGGCTCGGGCCGGGTCGCGCCACGCACGGTGCGGCCCGAGCAGCGCTGGGACCGGACGCCTCCGGCAGCAGTCGTGCAGCCCCTCCGAACGTGCCTCGCGGCGAAGAAGATGCCCACCAGAGCCACGGGGTGCTCTCCACAACACGTGGCACCTTAATGCCGGGCGGCCGAGGGCCCGCAGCGACCGCGGGAGGCGCTGCGACACTCGAGTCACGGGACCCTCATCTCAACGCACCAGCCCTCACGGCACTGCCTCGCCGGGCGAGCGGACGCCCGGACCGGCCACGGGACGGGCCGCTAAGGGCCCCGGACCCGTCCGGCCCGAAGCCCCTCGCGACCTCGCCCCGGTCAGCAGTCCGAGCTGACCGAGACGTGTCCGCGGTCGATGCCGTCCACGGTGACGCTGCAGCCGTCACCGGCGTCCACGCTGTCCCCGAGCGCCACGGTCTGCGGCACCACGCCGTTCACCGCGATCCGGGCGCTGGTCGAATCCGCCGAGACGCCCGAGACGAACACCCGCACGTCGCCGTCGGCCAACCGGATCGTGTTGCCCGCGCGGGCCCCCTCAGGGGCCGGGAGCGCGTCGCCGCATGCCGCCGAAACCACCGCGCGGCGGCCCGAGACCGAATCGAGCGCGACCATGCAGGGGCCGCCCTCCGTGTCGGCCTCGTAGGTCTCGCCGGTCGACAGCGCGGCGAGCGCGCCGTTGATCGACAGCCGCGCGGCGCCGCCCTCGGCGTCGACGCGGCTGACGAAGACGCGCACCGCCCCATCGGCGAACGAGGCGGTCTCGCCCGCGGCGATGCCCTCGAGTTCGCCGGCCTCGGCGACCGCCTGCGCCGCGGGGCTCTGCGCCTGCGGTTCCTGGCCGCCGCCTGCGCCGCTCTCGCCGTCGGCCGTCTGCGTGCCGGAGCTTGCATCGCCGGAGCCAGACCCGCCGGACCCCGAGCCGCCCGCCATCTCCGACAGACCGCCCATGGCACCGAGCGCGCCGGCAAGCCCCGACAGACCCTCGCCGAGACCGGACAGCGCGCCTTCCAGGCCCTCTTGCGCGTCCGCGCTTGCCGATAGGCCCTGATCCACGGCGCCGCGCAGCTCGGCCACCTGGCTTTCCAGCGCCGAGACCGCCTCGGCGGTGCCACCCAGTCCCGAAAGCTGCTCCTCGATCGCGGCGAGACGCGCGTCCAGCGCGGCGACGGACTCGGCGACCGCCGTGATGCCCTCGCCGGCCGATTGCGCCGCGTCGCGTGCCTCCGTCGCGGCGTCCCCGGCGGCGCCGCCGGCTTCGGTGGCCGGGGTCACCGCCGCGGTGACGGTGTCGCCGATCTCATCGAGCGAGGGCCCGGTCGAGACGGTGACGGTGCCGATCACCACGCCCGCCACGAGGCCCGCGACCCCCAATCCGATCGCCTTGGTGTCCATGTGAAGTCCTCCCTGAAAATCATGACCGCCGCGCGAAAATCCGAGGGACCGGTGCGCGGCTGGTGGGAATGGTAGACAGCCAGGGGCGATGCGCGAAGGCTTTTCGGCCCGTCTGCGGCACCGTGCCCGACCATTGGTCTAGCCCCGTGCCCGCCGAACGGGCAGATCGACCGCGGCGTGCGGTCCCGGGCCTCCGGCCACGACGCACCGTAATCCGGTCCGCGTCCCGGCGGATCTGTCCGGTGCGCCCGGCCGAAGCCGCGCGTCACGTCGAATGCGCCCACGGGCCCGCGATCGACGCCCCGCCGTCACCGGCCCCCCACGTAGCATCTACCGCCACGCGATGGTCTGCGGCGCGCCGCGCCGAACCCGGACCGGGATCACCCGCCGGTCCTCTTCCCGTGCAGGATGCGTCCCGGAGCACGAAGGCGGAGCTCTCTGTCCGGCACCGCAGGCACGCACGCGCACCTGCCCCTTCTTCTCGGTGAAAATACTCCGGGAGCGCGAGGGCAGCGCCCTCGCTCCGCCGCGGGCCGCACGCGCCGCGGCGCGTCTACTCTCCGGCGCCCTCCGCCGGGGCCGCGACGCCGATGATCGGGCCCATGGTGCGCCCGAAATCCGAGCGGTTCAGCGCCGGCGCGTGCAGCTTGGACACCGACCCGTCGAGAAACAGCGCCTGGTCGACGCCCAGCCCGTCGCGGAACAGGCGGCCGAACTCGTGGAAGGTCACCGGTCGGTGCGAGATCGCGAAGATCGCCTCGCCGCCTCCGGCGAAGGTGCCGACGCCGTTGCGCACGTAGCGAGAGGTGCTGTCGGGCAGGAACCGGGGGTGCAGCTCGCCGTCGATCACCAGCATCGGTCCAGACTGGGTGGCGTGGCGGCACGCGGGGGGATCGGCGCGGTAGGCCTCGGTCTCGATCACCCGGGCGCGGTCGCCGGCGATGCAGAACACCCCGTTCGGGACGAGGCCGAAATTGCCCGGCCCGGCGCCGGCGACCAGCGGCGCGATCTCCTCGCCGTCCTGGATGTAGAGGCCCACCGGCGCGCGGTCGGCGTGGTACATGCCGGCGTTCATGGCGAAGGACAGGCGGCGGCCCTCGCCCTCGAGCGCGGCGTCGAGCCGTCCGAACTGCCCCCACGGGCGGCCGTCGGGGGCCTCGAGGAAGAGCCGCAGGTCGTCACGCTCCATGTCCACGCGGCACACGGTGTAGCCCTGTCCGTCGAAATCCAGCGTCTTGCATCCCAGCGCCAGCGCCGGCGCGGGGCCGAGGACGGCCGCGAGACAGAGCGCGGCGGCGGCGGACAGAAGGCGCATCGGGGACTTACTCGTCGATGTCGCGGCGGACGTTGTCCTGCGAGAACAGGCGCCGGGTCTCGTCGAGCCGGTCGAAGGTCTCGTCGAGGCGGAAGCGCAGGTCGGGCGAGAACTTGAGCGTCATCTGCTTCGACACCTGGCGGCGCAGCTCGCTCTTGTTGCGGGCGAGGATCTGCACGATGTCGTCCTGCCCTTCGCCGCCGAGCGGCAGCACGTAGGCGGTGGCGACCTTGAGATCCGGCGACACGCGCACCTCTCCCACGGTGATCGAGCGGCCCACGAGGTCGGGGTCGTGCACGTCGCCGCGCATGAGGACGTCGGACAGCGTGCGGCGGATCAGTTCGCCGACGCGCAGCTGTCGTTGAGAGGGGCCGTCGCCCGCGTTGTGTCGTGCCTTCGCCATCGCTCCACAGGTAATCCCGCGGGGAAGATTTGCCAATGGGGGCCACGCGGCTCGTGGCGGGCGACGCCGGGGCAGGGCGCGGCGCTTTGCCAGCGCCCGCCCGCGCCGCTATGCAGGGCCGAGATGAAGGCACAGGCGGGAGAGACGGCATGAGCGAGTTGCCGGGCGTTGCGGTGATCGGCCCCTCGGGGCGCATGGGGCGGATGCTGGTGGCCGAGCTTGCGCGCTCGGACCGGCTGCGGCTCGCGGGTGCGCTGGTGCGGCCGGGGCACGACTGGGCCGGGCGCGATCTCGGCGCGGCGCTGGGCGGGGCAGAGAGCGGCCTGACGGTGACGGACGATCCCGCAACCGCGCTGGAGGGCGTCGCGGCGGTGATCGACTTCACGGCGCCCGAGACCACGCTGGAGATCGCAGAGCATCTCGAGGGCCGGGGCGCGGTGCATGTGATCGGCACCACGGGCTTCGATTCGGAGCAGCTGGCGCGGCTCGACGGCTACGGCGCGCGGGGCGTGCAGGTCCGGGCGGGAAACATGTCGCTCGGGGTGAACCTGCTGGTGAGCCTCACGCGGAAGGTGGCCGAGGCGCTCGACGCCGACTGGGATGTCGAGGTGATCGAGGCGCACCACAACCGCAAGGCCGACGCGCCTTCGGGCACCGCCCTGATGCTGGGCGAGGCCGCGGCGGCGGGCCGGGGCGTGACGCTGGACGAGGTGGCCGACCGGGGCCGCGACGGCATCACCGGACCGCGCGAGAGGGGGCACATCGGCTTTTCGGCGGTGCGCGGCGGCGACATCGTGGGCGAGCACGACGTGCTTTTCGCCGGGGCCGGCGAGCGGATCGTGCTGCGCCACATGGCCACCGACCGGGGCATCTTCGCCCGAGGCGCGCTAAAGGCCGCGCTCTGGGGGCTCGACCGCGAACCCGGCACCTACGACATGGCGGACGTGCTGGGGCTTTGACCTTTGCCGAAGGCGTGGCTCCGGGGGGACGTTGTTCCTGTCCGAATGCCCCGGGGCGGTTGGCGAAGGCATTCCCAGTCGGCCGGATCGGCCAGTTGCGTCGCGCAGGCGCAGGTGCAGGGGCCGGGGAGCGGGACGATATCTCCGCCCGCCAGTGCTTGCCCATCCATCCTTCGGGCTGGCTGAGCGGGAACGGCGGCGACACCCTCGCCACGCAGACCGGCCGGAAGCCGCTCTGTCGTTAGAAGGCGGGATCGGGATAGCTTGTCGTGACTTCGGCGCCCCCGGCCACCAGGTCTGCCAGGGGCCGTGACAAAAGCGCCTGCGCGATGCTTTGGCGCTGGCGCTCTGGCGTCACGGCGAAGGGCGACAGCATGTAGCCGATGCGTGGGGCGGCTCCGAGGGTCAGTCGGGGGAATACCGTCGCCGCGATCGGAGCGCCACGCTCTTCTGCCACTTAGACGCGTCGTTCCCGCGCGGGCATGACGGTCAGCAGACGCTCGACCAGATGTCGGACAAAGTGGCCTTCGTCGGACCCCTCCGAAGCGGTGAACCTGTCTCGAACAGCGATGACAGGGTGTCTTCGCGGCCTTCTCATCAGGTCGAGCCGTCCAGCACTGTCCTGTCCGGCGGCGAGCCGCCACGGACCGCCGGGGGTGGCGGCAGGGTGGCTGCGCGGAGCGCGCGCGGCCAAGCTCACCGGGGCGGGAGGGGAAAGGGCCGAAGCCGTCCGGGTCGGTTTCGGCCGCGAGCCCGCAAGAGCCGGCGATCAGAAGTCGATCGCCAGGCCCTTCTTCTCCCAGTCGCCGTAGCGCACGGGCTCGGGACCCTTGCGGCCGCCCAGCTCGACGGGGCGGGGGTTGGCGGCCTCGGCTTCGGCGGCCTCCTTGCGGCGCGCTTCGGCCTCTTCGAGGGCGCGGCGGGCGGCGGGGGGCAGGTCGTCGGGACGGTCTGTCATCGGAACGCTCCTTCCTCGGGTGGCGGTCTTTGCGTCGGCCGCCGCCCCTGATATACGCCCGCGTCCCCGACGAACAAGGAAGCGCCATGCCCGCCCGTCCCGCCGCCCCCGCCGCCGATCCCGCGCGCCGCGCCGCCGTGGACCTTCTGAACGGGGTCCTCGGCGAGGGTCGGCTGATGTCCGACCTGACCGCCGCGCCCGCGTTCCAGCGCCTGCCGCCCGAGGCCCGCGCCGCCGCGCAGCGGCTGGCGGCGGGCGTGCTGCGCGGGCTCGACCGCTGCGACGCGCTTCTCGAACCGCACCTGAGGAAGGCGCCGCCGCTGCGCGCGCGCAACGTGCTGCGGCTCGGCGCGCTGGAGCTGGCCGAGGGCGGTGCGCCGCACGGCGTGGTCAACGAAGCGGTGGCGCTGCTCGCGGCGTCGAAGCGCACCGCGGGTTTCAAGGGGCTGGCCAACGCGGTGTTGCGCAAGCTCGCGCCCGAGGCGGCGGCCCGCTGGGCCGACCTGCCGGTGCCTGAGCTGCCGGAATGGCTGCGCGGCCCGCTGGTCGAGGCCTGGGGGGCCGAGGCCGTCGTCGCGATGGAGGCCGCCCACGCCGACGGCGCGCCGCTGGACCTGAGCCCGCGCTCGGACGCCGCCGCCGTGGCGGACGCGGTTGGCGGAACTGTCCTGCCCACCGGGTCGGTGCGCTGCGGAACGGCCGGGCAGGTCTCGGCGCTGCCGGGCTTCGACACCGGCGACTGGTGGGTGCAGGACGCCGCCGCCGCACTGCCGGCGCGGCTTCTGGGCGATGTCGCGGGGCTGCGCGTCCTCGACATGTGCGCCGCGCCGGGCGGCAAGACGCTTCAGCTTGCGGCGGCGGGCGCCGAGGTCACGGCGCTCGACCTGTCGGAGGCGCGGCTCGGGCGCCTGCACGAGAATCTCTCTCGCACCGGACTTGCGGCCGAGGTGGTCGCGGGGGACGCGCTGGCCTTCGAGGGCGGCCCATTCGACGCGGTGCTGCTCGACGCGCCGTGCTCGGCCACCGGCACGATCCGGCGCCATCCGGACCTTCCTCACGCGCGGGCGGGCGAGGGGATCTCGGAGCTGATCGGCCTTCAGGCCGAGATGCTCGACCGTGCGCTGGCGCTGCTGAAGCCCGGCGGCCGGGTGGTGTTCTGCACCTGCTCGCTCATCCCCGACGAGGGCGAGGTGCAGATCGAGGAGGCGCTGGAGCGTCATCCGGGCCTGCGCGTCCTGCCGCCCGAGGCGCCGGGGATCGAGGAGGCGTGGCGCAGTTCCGAGGGCGGTCTGCGCCTGCGGCCGGATTACTGGTCCGATCGCGGCGGGATGGACGGCTTCTACATGGCGGTGCTGCAGCGCGACTGACCGGGCGAGGCACTGACGCCGGGCGGGCGGCGGCCGGTGTGCCCGGCCGCCCGAGCCGTCTTCGTCCGGTGGCGCAGAACCAATGGCGCCGCGCCGTGGTCCGTCGCGGGACTGACCGTCGCGCCGGTGGCTTTGGCTCCGCCGGGCGCGGGCGGGTCGCGGGCGTCACCGTCCGCCCGACCTGCGCGCCGCTATTTTCCTTGCGCCGATGCACCTCGTCACGGCACAGGGGCGGTATATGTGTGTCGCTGCACCAAGGGAGGCCGCCCGCGATGGACAACTGGGACGAGATTCGCACCGCCTACCAGGTCGCGCGCCGGGGCACCGTGTCCGGCGCCGCCGAAGAGCTGGGCGTCCACCACGCCACCGTGATCCGGCACATCGACGCGCTCGAGGCGCGGCTCGGGGTGAAGCTGTTCCAGCGCCATGCGCGCGGCTACACCGCGACCGAGGCGGGCTCGGACCTTCTGCGCGTGGCGCAGACCACGGATGAGCAGTTCCAGCAGCTGGCCGGCCGCATCAAGGGGCGCGGCTCGGACGTGTCGGGCGACCTGCTGGTGACATCGCTCATCAACTTCGCGTCGCTGATGGTGCCGGCGCTGGTGTCGTTCCGGCAGGAGCATCCCGAGGTGCGGGTGCGCTACCTGACCGACGATCGCGTGTTCCGCCTGGAATACGGCGAGGCGCACGTGGCCCTGCGCGCGGGCAGCGCCCCGCAGGAGCCCGACAACGTCGCGCAGCGATTCGCGTCGGAGCCGGTCGCGCTGTTCGCGGCGCAGTCCTACATCGACCGCCAAGGCCGCCCCGAGGGGGTGGAGGACCTGGCCAACCACGATTTCGTCGGTCCCGAGAACCTCGACAGCCGGGCGCCGTTCTGGCGCTGGCAGCGCAAGCACGTCCCCGACGACCGGGTCGTGTTCCGCGCCGCCGATCCGCGGGTGCTGGAGCAGGCGCTGCTGCTGGGCGACGGGCTCGGTTTCATGCGGACGCGGGATGCCAAGCGGCACGAGAACCTCGTCGAGATCATGCCGTCGCAGGACGACTGGACCACGCCCTTGTGGCTGGTGACGCATGTGGACCTGCACCGCACCGCCAAGGTGCAGGCGTTCCTCAAGCACCTGAAGGCCTTCGCCGAGAACGGCTGGACCGAGCAGGACTAGGGCGGGTCAGCCGCGCTCGGGCTCGTCGGGCTTCGGGGCGAGTTCCACCGCGAGGAATCGCTCGAAGGCGTCGAGGTGGACCGGCTCGAACTGGCCGAAGCCCTGCATCCAGACGCTGGCGGCGCGCAGCGCGTCGGGTTCGAGCTGGCACCAGCGCAGGCGGCCGCGCTTCTCCTGGCTGATGAGCCCCGCCTGCGCGAGAATCGCGAGGTGCTTCGAGACGCCCGCCAGCGAGATGTCGAAGGCGGCGGCCACGTCCGTCACCGCCATGTCGTCCTCGAGCAGCAGCGTGAGGATGCGGCGGCGGGTGGGATCGGCCAGCGCCGAGAACACGAGGTCGAGGTCGCGGGTCATCCGCGCACCGGGCAGAACATCGCCTGAACGGGGCGCATGTCGGCCGAAAACCGCCCGTATGCCGGAAATGTTCGCATTATCTTAACTCGCGCGCTGGACAGCTACGGCCCATACTACAGGTCGCGTATCCACGCCAATCCGCAGAAACGCCGCGCCCGACGCGGCGATCACGGCCCAAAGGGCGAAGGACAGGAGACCACGACCATGACGCACCTCACACGCGCGCTTGCCGCGCTTGCGGTGACCGGCGCCGCTGCCGCGGCTGCCGTCCCGGCGCAGGCCCAGGACACGCAGACCTGCGGCATCTACGTCTTTTTCAACAGCGGCCAGTCCAGTGTCGGCGCCTCGGCGCGCGACGTGCTGATCGAGTTCGCGCGCGACTATCCCGGCGCGCAAATGACGGTCACCGGCTATTCCGACGCCGCTGGCAGCGCCGCGGCGAACCAGGCGCTGTCGCTCCAGCGCGCCCAGAGCGTGGCCGCGGCCCTTGCCGGCACCGAGATCTTCGCCGTCAACGGCGTGGGCGAGGCCGTGCGCCCCGGCACCACCGGGCCGAACGATCCCTCCAACCGCCGTGTCGAGGCGCTGCGCGCCGATTGCGACGAGGTTCCCGGCGTGGTGACCGACAACGCGGGCCTCGCGGCAGGCGCGGGCGTCGCCGCACTTGCCATCGGCGCGGCCGTCGCAGGTGACGACGACGACAGCGACAGCGGCACCTCGACCGGCGGAACCGGCGACTGAATGATGCGTTTTCGCGCTGCGACGGCGTAAAAAGGCAACAGCTGACGGCACCAATACGATTTTCTATGGTAATGGCGGCGCGCAATCGTCTATGGGTGCAATCAGCGGAACTCCACTGCATGAAGAGAGAGACGGCATGAACATTTCCATCAAGGCACTCGTGGCGGCCACCGCATCGGCCACCCTCCTGGCAACTTCGGCCTTCGCAGGCGGCAAGAGCGACGTGGTCATGGACCCGGTCGTCGTGGGTGACGACGACGTCGTCGTTCCCGCAGCAGGTTCGTCGCTCGCAGGCGGCACCGGCCTCGCGATCGCAGCAGGCGTCGGCGCACTCGCCATCGCAGCTGCCGTTGCAGGCGGCGACGACGATGACGATTCGGACGACAGCACCTCGACCACCCCGACCGATCAGGCAGAAGACTGATACGTCGGCGCCGTCCTGTCGGACGGTGCGAGGACAGAGTTCAGGAGGCGCGCCCCAGCCGGGCGCGCCTCTTTTCTTTGCGCGGTATTCCGTGCGCGGTGCCCGCGACGCCGATCCGGTCGGCAAGACCGCGGGTGGGGCGTCCGTCGGCGGTGGTGCGGGCACCCACGCCATGCTCAACCCGCCGGTTGAATAAGGCCGTGCCGTCAGATCGGACCCGCGCAGTCTTGCGAGAGTCGGAATTCCGAACATTTCCAGCCGCTTACACGGCGCTTGCGGCTGCTTGACTTGAAGCGGCCGGCGACATAGCAACCTCGCGACGATCCGACAGGGGTGCAGATTGACCGAACCCGATCCCAAGGCCCGGATGAAGGCGCTCGAGGCGCGCATCGCGGCGGCCCGGGGACGCAAGGACGGCGAGAAGCGCCACCAGGAGGAGCATTACAGTCAGGCCCAGATGGCCTGGCGCATGGTCATCGAGCTGGTCGCGGGTCTCTGCATCGGCTTCGGGATGGGGTTCGGGCTCGACTACCTGTTCGGGACGACGCCGTTCCTGATGGTCATTTTCACTTTGCTGGGCTTCGTGGCCGGCGTGCAGACGATGATCCGCAGCGCCAACGAGATCCAGCGCCGCGGTTTGATGGACGATACGGGCGAGACGCCCGCCGAGAACGAGGACGAGGGTCATGGCTGAAACCACGGGCGAAGCACACGGCGCGGCAGACGCGGCACACGGCGACGGCGGCGGCCTGGTCTTCCACCCGATGGACCAGTTCATCGTCGAGCCGCTGTTCGGCGACGGCGCCGTGAACATGCTGACCGTCACCAACGTGACGCTGTGGATGGCGATCGCGGTTCTGTGCATCATGGCGCTGATGGTTCTGGGCACCAGCGGCCGGGGCATCGTGCCGGGCCGGGTCCAGTCGGTCGCCGAGCTTGCCTACGGCTTCGTCTACAAGATGGTCGAGGACGTCAGCGGCAAGGACGGGGTGAAGTATTTCCCCTACATCATGACGCTGTTCATGTTCATCGTCTTCAGCAACTTCCTCGGGCTGATCCCGATGGCGTTCACCACGACCTCGCACTTCGCGGTCACCGTGGTGCTGGCCCTGGCGGTGTTCATCGGCGTGACGGCGCTCGGCTTCGTCAAGCACGGCGTGAAGTTCCTCGAGCTGTTCTGGGTGACCTCGGCGCCGCTGGCGTTGCGCCCGGTGCTGGCGGTGATCGAGCTGATCTCGTACTTCGTGCGGCCGGTCAGCCACTCCATCCGTCTTGCCGGCAACCTCATGGCCGGCCACGCGGTCATCAAGGTCTTCGCGGGCTTTGCCGCGCTGGCGGCGGTGTCGCCGATCTCGGTCCTCGCGATCACCGCGATGTACGGGCTCGAGGTGCTGGTGGCCTTCATCCAGGCCTACGTCTTCACGATCCTCACCTGCGTCTACCTCAAGGACGCACTGCATCCGCATCACTGAACGTGCGGCGGGCTCCGGTCCGCCCGCGCCGGCCCCGGCCGGACGACCCATCACGAACGCAACTTCCAATTCGTAAGGAGAATTCACCATGGAAGGGCAACTCGCACACATCGGCGCAGGTCTTGCTGGTCTCGGCTGCGGCCTCTCGGCACTCGGCGTCGGCAATGTCGCCGCGAACTACCTCTCGGGCGCCCTGCGCAACCCCTCGGCTGCCGCTTCGCAGACCGCGACGCTCTTCATCGGCATCGCCTTCGCGGAAGCCCTGGGCATCTTCTCGTTCCTCGTCGCCCTGCTGCTGATGTTCGCGGTCTGAACCGCGACAGGCTACGAGACGATCCTTACGCGCGGGCGGTGCCGGTCGATCCGGCCCCGCCCGTTGTGATCACCCACTGACCGGAGGGCGCCATGGCGACCGAACCGTATCAGCAGGAGCTTGCCGGCGCGTGTGTCGGCCCCAACGGCTCTGCCATCGGCATGCCGCAGCTCTGCGGCGACTGGGTGTGGAACCAGGTCTTCTGGCTGGTTCTCGCACTGGTCGCCATCTACTTCGTGCTGAACCGCGTCGCGCTGCCGCGCATCGCGGCGATCCTGGCCGAGCGTCAGGGCACCATCACCGGTGACCTCGCGAAGGCCGAGGATCTCAAGCGCAGCGCCGAGGAGGCCGAGGCCGCCTACGACAAGGCGCTGGCCGATGCGCGCACCGAGGCGCGCAAGATCGCCGACGAGACCCGCGCGGAAATCCGTGCCGAGGTCGAGGAGGCGGAAGCCAAGGCGGACGCGGACATCGCCGCGAAGACCGCCGAATCGGAAAAGCAGATCGCCGAGATCCGCGCCTCCGCGCTCGCCAATGTCGAGCAGGTGGCCAAGGAGACGGCGGAGGCGCTTGTCGCCGCGCTGGGCATCGACGCGTCGAAAGCCGAGCTGGACGCGGCTGTCGACAAGCGGATCGAGGGGTAACGTCATGCGCAAGCCGATCATCGCACTGAGCGTGCTGGCCGCGCTGGCGGCGACGCCCGCGGCCGCGGCAGGAGACGTGTTCTTCTCGCTCAACAACACCGACTTCATCGTGCTGCTGGCCTTCGTGCTGTTCATCGCGGTGCTGCTGTACTTCAACGTGCCCACGCTGCTGGGCAAGATGCTGGACAAGCGCGCCGAGGGCATCCAGTCCGAGCTCGACGAGGCGCGGACGATCCGCGAGGAGGCGCAGAGCCTTCTGGCGTCCTACGAGCGCAAGCAGCGCGAGGTGCAGGACCAGGCGGACCGCATCGTGGCGCAGGCCCGCGAAGACGCCCGCGCGGCGGCGGACGACGCCAAGCGCGACCTCGATCGCTCGATCGAGCGCCGTCTGCAGGCCGCCGAGGACCAGATCGCGTCGGCCGAGGCGTCGGCGGTGGACGAGGTCCGCAACCGCGCCATCGACGTGGCTGTGGCCGCGGCCCGCGAAGTGGTGTCGCGCGAGATCAGCGACGCCAAGCGCGCGGAGCTGATCGACCAGTCCATCGAGACGGTGAACCAGCGCCTGAACTGAGATCGCGACGGGGCGTGATCCCCGGCCGCTTGCACAAAGAGCCCGGTGCCGCGAGGTGCCGGGCTTTTTCGTGGGCGGGCGTCCGGACGGCGCTCGGCTGCGCCATCGCCCCGCCCGCCGTCCCGCCGGCGTTGCGCTGGGGAGGAGGGGGCGTGTGGATGCGAACGGTGTTGGGGTGAGAAAGATCTCCGGGCCGGACCATTTCGGGACCAGCCGCGGTGGCTGGTCCTCGTCCCGCGCGCCGGGCCCGAGCGAGGGCCCGTCGGTCCCGCGTCGCCTCAGCGCGGCAGCGGCAGGGTGCCCCGGTTGTAGGGCGTCCAGTCGGTGATCTCGGGATAGAACTGCCGCCGCCATGCCCGCACGCGCGGGTTCATCACCCGGCGCCAGACCGGCGGGACCATCGCCGCCATCGCCATCAGCGGGTAGCCGTAGGGCAGCTGTGGCGCCTCTTCCTCGGCGTAGGTCTGGAGCAGGGGAAAGCGCCGGTCGGGCTTGTAGTGGTGATCCGAGTGACGCTGCAGGTTGATGAGCAGCCAGTTCGACGCGGTGTGCGAGGCGTTCCACGAGTGGCGCGGCTTCACGTGCTCGTAGCGGCCGTGGCCCTCGTGCTTGCGGGTGAGGCCGTAGTGCTCGACGTAGTTGATGAGCTCGAGCTGCCAGATCGCCACGCCGGCCTGCACCGCGAAAAGGCCCAGACCGGCCCAGCCGCCGAGCAGCGCGGCCAGGGCCAGCATCGCGGCCTGGAGGCCCCAGTAGATCCAGAACGGGTTTCGGTGGTGTGTCCACGGCAGCCCGCGCCGCGCGAGCATGGCGCGCTCGGCCTCGAAGGCGGACACCAGCGATTGCCGCAGCACCCGCGGGTAGAAGCGGTGGAAGCCCTCGTTGTAGCGCGCGGTCACCGGATCGCGCGGGGTGCCGACATAGCGGTGGTGGACGTGCAGGTGCTCGGACCGGAAGTGGCCGTAGAGGACCATCGCGAGCAGCAGGTCGCCCAGCCGCCGTTCCCACCGGTTCCGCTGGTGCATGAGCTCGTGGGCGTAGTTGATCCCGATGGTGCCCGAGATCACGCCCATGCCCGCGAAGAGCGCGATCTTCTCGCCGGTGCCCAGGTGGTCCGAGGGCGCGATCCAGGCGATCAGGCCGAACAGCGTGGCGCCTTGCAGCGGTGGCCAGACCAGCGTGACGAGGCGATACCAGACGAGCTGCGACTCCTCGGTCATCGGGTCCGCATTCTCGGTGTTGAGGCCGAGCGCCGCGTCGAGGGCCGAGAACAGGTACCACGTCAGCAGAGGCGGCAGGGCCAGCCACGCGCCGCCCCTGGCCGCCGCGATCCAGAGGACCGGCAGCAGCAGCAGCGACACCCAGAACGGCAGCGCCGCGGTCAGTCGGGCGATGGCGGGGCGGCTGGGGGCGGTGTCGGTCGTGTCGGTCATGCGCGCGCTCCGGGGCGGGTGATCCTGTCAGTTACCGCGTCCCGGGCCGCGCGGCCAAGTGAGCACCGTGCCGCAGGCGGACGGGGCGGGCTCAGCGCGGGCGGGCGAGGTCGAAGGCCTTGCGCATGAGCGTTGGCAGATCGGCGGGGCGAAACTCGGGCGCGGGGATGAACTCTCCGCGGCACGGCGCGCGGTCCATGGGAACCAGCGCGACCCTGAGGGTGAGGCGCAGGTGGAAATGCGTGAAGGTGTGGCGCGCTTCTTCGGACAGCGTGCGCCACTCGGCCCGGATCGGGGGCGCGTCGTCCGGAAGGGCCGCGTCGCTGGAAAACCAGTCGGTGCCGGGCCAGCCGAGCATTCCGCCCAGAAGCCCGGTCTCGGGGCGTGTCTCGAGCAGCCACGCACCGTCCACCCGCCGCGCGAGGTAGGCGATGCCGTGGCGCGTGGGCTTGACCTTCTTCGGAGCCTTCTTCGGCAGCTCGGGCGCGGTGCCCGCGGCCCACGCGGCGCAGTCGGTGCGCCACGGACAAAGCCCGCAGGCCGGGTTCCTGGGCGTGCAGATGGTCGCGCCGAGATCCATCACCGCCTGCGCGTAGTCGCCGGGGCGCTCGGGCGGCGTGAGGGCGCGGGCGTGTTCGGTCAGGATCGGCTTGGCGGCGGGCAGCGGCGTGTGCTCGTCGTGGAGCCGCGCCATCACCCGCTCCACGTTGCCGTCCACGACCGTCTCGGGCCGGTCGAAGGCGATCGCCGACACCGCGGCGGCGGTGTAGGGGCCGACCCCCGGCAGGGACAGGAGCGCGTCGTGGCTGTCGGGAAAGATGCCCTCATGCGTCTCGGCCACGGCGCGCGCGCATTTCAGCAGGTTGCGCGCCCGGGCGTAGTAGCCGAGCCCGGCCCACGCTGCCATGACGTCGGCATCGGCCGCGGCGGCGAGGTCCGAGACGGTGGGCCAGCGGGCGGTGAACGCCTCGAAGTAGGGCTTCACGGCGGCCACGGTGGTCTGCTGGAGCATGATCTCGGAGAGCCACACGCGGTAGGGATCGGGGCGCACGCCGTCCGCGCGCGCCGCCGGCCCGGTGCGCCACGGCATGGCGCGGGCGTGGCGGTCGTACCAGTCCAGCAATTCGGCGGCGAGGCGGGGCGCGCGGGCTGTCGGCGCGGCGTCGGTCATCGAGGCTCCGGGACCAGTGGGTCGGGCGCGCGGTTGCGCGCTCACGCAGGGGTGACGATCTCATGATGCGGCGCGGGCAGGGGTGGTGCCCGCGCCGCAAGCCACTAGAATGGCAATACGGAAGGGGATGCAACCATGGCAGAGCGCCGCACCACCACCTACGGCTTCACCCGGACCTCGAGCCTGTTGCAGGCCCGGATCCGGCAGGCGTCGGAGACCCGTGGCTTCGCGCAGAGCCGGGTGCTGACCCACTGGCCCGAGATCGCGGGCCCGCAGATCGCGGCGATCTGCCGCCCGGTCGAGATCGGCTATTCCCGCGGCGGCTTCGGCGCGACGCTGACGCTGCTGACCACCGGGGCCAACGCGCCGATGCTCGAGATGGAGCGCGAACGCCTGCGCGAGCGCGTGAACCAGGTCTACGGCTACACCGCGATCGCCCGCATCCGCATCACCCAGACCGCCGCCACCGGCTTTGCCGAGGGGCAGGCTGACTTCGTCCATCGCAGGGCCGCCGCCGAGGAGCGCCCGCCGTCGCCCGAGCACAAGCGCGCCGCCGAGGCGACCACCGAGGGCGTGGGCGACAGCGGCCTGCGCGCGGCGCTCGAGCGGCTGACGCTGAACCGTCTCGCCAAAGAGGGGCGCGACGGATAGGCGCGGGCCGCGCGTAGAAGATTTCGATACCCGAAAGACCCGACACCGGATCATCAGGAGGCCGACTTGGCACAGACACGGATCATCTCCACCGCGGCGCTGGCCGCCGCTTTCGCAGCTGGCGGAGCCTGGTTCTTCGCCCCCGCAGGCGGGCCGGACATGACGCTGCCCGGCGCCGCCTCGGCGCAGACGGCGGATGACGCGCAGGACAGCGCGGACGCGGAAGCCTCTGCCGGCGATGAGTCCGCCGAGAGCGCGCCGTCCGGCGAGGTGAAGGACATGATGCTGGGGTCGGCGGACGCGCCGGTGGAGGTGATCGAGTACGCCTCCTACACGTGCCCGCATTGCGGCAACTTCCACGACACGGTCTACGACCAGCTCAAGGAAAACTACATCGACACCGACAAGATCTCGTTCACCTACCGCGAGGTCTACTTCGACAAGTACGGGATGTGGGCGTCGATGATCGCACGCTGCGGCGACGACACCGACCGCTTCTTCGGCATCACGGACATGCTCTACGACAGCCAGGAAAGCTGGACCCGCGCGGGCTCGGAGGCCGAGATCGCCGACGAGCTTCGCAAGATCGGCCGGCTGGCCGGGATCGACAACGAGCAGCTTGAAGCGTGCATGACCGACGGCGAGAAGCTGCGCTCGCTTGTCGAATGGTACCAGACCAACGCCGAAGAGGACGACGTCACCTCGACGCCGACCTTCATCATCGACGGCGAGAAGTACTCGAACATGAATTACGAGGACTTCTCGGCCATCCTCGACGAGAAGCTCGCGGAGGCCGAGTGACCGTCTCTGCACCACGCGGCCCTCTCGAGGGGCTGAAAGTCGTCGAACTGGCGCGCATCCTGGCCGGCCCCTGGGCCGGTCAGACGCTGTCGGACCTGGGCGCCGAGGTCATCAAGGTCGAGGCGCCGCAGGGCGACGACACCCGCCGCTGGGGCCCGCCCTTCGTCGAGCGCGAGGGCGACACCAGCGCCGCCTATTTCCACTCGTGCAACCGCGGCAAGCGCTCCGTGGTCATCGACCTGGCCTCCGAGGCGGGGCAGGCCGAGCTGCACGAGCTGGTCGCCGGGGCCGACATCCTGATCGAGAACTTCAAGGTCGGCGGCCTGCGCAAGTACGGCGCCGACTACGAGACGCTGAGCGGGGTGAACCCGCGGCTGATCTACTGCTCGATAACGGGATTCGGACAGGATGGACCCTACGCGCACCGGGCCGGCTACGATTACATCATCCAGGGCATGTCCGGGCTGATGTCGATCACCGGCGATCCCGAGGGCCAGCCGCAGCGCGCGGGCGTCGCGGTCACGGACCTGTTCACCGGGCTCTACTCGGTGGCGGGCATCCTCGCCGCGCTGCACCAGCGCGAGCGCACGGGCAAGGGTCAGCACCTCGACATGGCGCTGCTCGACTGCGCGGTAGCGGCCACGGCGAACCAGTCCCTGAACTATCTCTCGACCGGCACGCCGCCGGGGCGGACCGGGAACTATCACCCGAATCTCGCGCCCTACCAGGTGTTCGACTGCTCGGACGGGTTCATCATCGTGGCCACCGGAAACGATCCGCAATACCAGCGGTTCTGCCGCCTGCTGGGCCTGCCCGAGATGGCCGTCGCGCCCGAGTTCCTGACCAACGCCGACCGGATCGCCAACCGCACCGAGCTGACGGCGCGGCTGACCGAGGCGACGCTGCGCATGACGAAGGCCGAGCTTCTGGCGGCCTGCGAGGCCGAGGGCGTGCCCGCCGGGCCGATCAACGACATGGCCGAGGTCATGGCAGACCCGCAGGTCATCGCGCGCGGCCTTCAGATCGCGCCCGAGGGGCTGCCCGGAGTGCGGGCTCCGTTCCGCTTTTCGGATGCCGAGCTGGTCACCGACCGTCCCGCGCCCAAGCTCGGCGCGGGCTGAGGAACCGCGCCGCCCGCGCAAGGTCGTTCTCGACGCGCGGGCGGTGGCCCTTCCCCGTTTTTTCGGGGCCCCCGGGCAGGGCAGGGGGGATAAGTCCCTGCAATCGTTGACCTCGTGTGCTGGTCCCCTCGCGGAAATTTCCTGCGCGGCTTGCGACCTTCCTGCCACAGCGTGGCGCTTCGGCACCTCTTGTCTGGACGGATGGCCTGTGGCGGCGCTATCGTGACGCCCAATGACGGGGCGCCAACGACCCCGCGACCGAGGCAGTTACAGCAATGTTCCCCGAGCGGTTTTCAACCCTCCCGGCTTACGCGTTCCCGCGTCTGCGTGCGCTTCTCGATGCGCACGAGGCGGGTGGACCGGTCGTGCACATGACCATCGGCGAGCCCAAGCACGGGTTTCCGCCGTGGATCTTGGACGTGATCGCGGACCATGCCGAGGGATTCGGCCGCTACCCCGTGAACGAGGGTACGCCCGAGCTTCTGGAGGCGATCGGCGCGTGGGTCGCGCGGCGCTACGGCGTGACGCTCGACCCCGCGACTCAGGTCATGGCGCTCAACGGCACGCGCGAGGGGCTCTACAACGCCGCCATGGCGCTTTGCCCGGAAGAGAAGGGCGATAAGCGCCCGGTCATCCTGTCGCCGAATCCGTTCTACCAGGTCTACGCGGTCGCGGCCCTGTCGGTCGCCGCCGAGCCGGTGTTCGTCAACGCGACCGAGGAGACGGGCCACCTGCCGGACTACGAAAGCCTGCCGGCCGACGTTCTCGACCGCACGGCGCTGGCCTACATCTGCTCGCCCGCGAATCCGCAAGGGGCCGTCGCCGACCGCGACTACTGGACCCGGCTGATCGCGCTGGCCGAGCGGCACGATTTCCGCATCCTCGCGGACGAGTGCTATTCCGAGATCTACCGCGACACGCCGCCCGTGGGCGCGCTTCAGGTCGCGCAGGAGATGGGCGCCGATCCAGAGCGGGTCGTGGTGTTCCATTCGCTGTCGAAGCGGTCGAACCTGCCGGGCCTGCGCTCGGGTTTCGTCGCGGGCGGACCCGAGAGCATCGCGCGGATGCGCCAGCTTCGGGCCTATTCGGGCGCGCCGCTGCCGTTGCCGCTTCAGCACGCGGCCGCGGCGGTCTGGGCCGAAGAGACCCACGTGGAGGAGAATCGCGCCCTCTACGCCGAGAAATATGCGGACGCGGATCGCATCCTCGGGCACGTTCCGGGCTATCACAGCCCGCAGGCGGGGTTCTTCCTGTGGCTGCCGGTGGACGATGGCGAGGAGGCGGCGCTGAAACTCTGGCGCGAGACCGGCGTGCGGGTGCTGCCCGGCGCCTACCTGTCGCGGGACACCGCGGCGGGCAATCCGGGAAAGGGATACATCCGCGTGGCGCTCGTCGCCCCGCGGGTCGAGACGGCGGACGGCCTGACGCGGCTGGCCGGCTGTCTCTACTGACGAACCGACACGAGAGAAAAGACCGATCAAGAGGCGAGGCATGGCATATCAGGCTCGGGGGCGGGACCCTCTCTTCGACACCGACATGGCGAACGCGCTCGAACGGCGCGGCAAGGAGCTTCTGGGGCTCGCGCTGGTCGTCGTCGGCCTGATGGCGGCGGCGATGCTGGGCTCCTACACGCCCGACGATCCGTCGTGGATGTCGGCCACCGACGCGGCGATCCAGAACTGGATGGGCCGGATCGGGGCCTCGGTCGCCGCGCCGCTGGTGATGATCTTCGGTGCGGGCAACTGGATCCTGCCGCTGTTGCTGGTGGGCTGGGGCCTGCGCTTCGTGACCCATCGCGGCGAGGAGCGCGCGCTGGGCCGGGTGATCTTTTTGCCGATCTGGTGGGCGGTTGCGTCGATCTACGCCGCGGGCCTGACGGCCGGTCCGGAGTGGGGGCACTCCTTCGGGCTGGGTGGACTCTTCGGGGACGTGGCGATGGGTTCGGCCATGGGAATGCTGCCGTTCGGCGCGGGCTTCAGCCTGACGCTGGTGACGGTCCTGGCCTTTGCCGGCGTGCTGGTCGTGGGCGCGTTCGTGCTGGGCTTCACCCGCGCCGAGCTGAGCCAGGCGGGCCGATTCGTGATGCTGGCGCTGGTCATGGCGTACGCCGCCGTGGTGCGCCTTCTGGGGCAGGGCGCCTCGGGCGCGGCGCAGGGGGCAAGCGCCATGCGTGCGGCCCATGCCGATCGCCGCGCGCGCCGCATCGCCGAAGCCGAGGACGACCGCGCCTGGGCCGAGGCACAGGAGCCTTCGCTCGGCCGCACCGCCGCGGCCGCCGCCCCGGCGCCGCGCGTGCGCCGCTCGGCCCGGATCGAGCCGGAGCCCGAGGTCGAGGTGGTCGAGGACGACTACGATGACTGGGACGCGGCGCCCGAACCCGCGCCGCGTGGCGGCTTGCTGTCGCGGGTGCCCGGCCTGATGCGCTTTGGCGGGGGCGGTGACCGCGCGGTCGCCGACGAGGCCGACGACCTGCCGTTGCCCGAACTGGTGGAAGAGGCGTTCGACGAGGTCGATGCGCCCGCCGACGACCGCGTGCAGGCCAAGATCGCCGACGCCATCCGTGCCCGCCTGCGCGCCACGCCGCAGGCCCGCGTCGCGACGGACACGCCGCTGACCCGTGGCCGGGGCCGCCGTCCCGATCCGCTGATCGCGGACCTCTCGCCGCGCCGCCAGCGCGCCGAGCCGCCGCTGACCGCCGAGCCGGGCACCGTCGAGACCCGCCGCGAGCCAGTCCTGACCGCGCCCGCGCGGGCGGCTGCCGCCGAGCCGCGTCCGCAGGCGCAGCCGGTCGCCGCGCGTCGCGCCTCGGCCGCCGCACCGATGACCCACGTGGAGCCGGAAGACGATTACGACATCGCGAACCCGGTCGAGGAAGAGGCCTTCGAGGCCGACGCTCCGCAGGCCGGCCGCCTGCTGCGCCGCTCGGGCGCACCGGCGCCGGCCGAGCCCGCGGTGCCGGAGTTCGACGACGGCTACGACGACGAGGACGACGATGCGGTCGCCGCCTTTGCCGCCGCCGAGGCCGAGGCAGCCCCCGCGCCGCGCCCGCAGGTGCCGGTCGCGCCTCAGAAGAAGGTCGTGCAGCAGGCTGCGCCGAAGCCGGTGCAGCCCTCGAAACGCGCCCAGGAAGAAGCCGAGCCGCGTCTGCAGTTCGAGGAAAACGCCGAGGCGTTCGAATTGCCGCCGCTCTCTCTCCTGATGAACCCCGACCGGATCCAGCGTCATCACCTCAGCGACGAGGCGCTGGAAGAGAACGCGCGGATGCTCGAGAACGTGCTCGACGACTACGGCGTGAAGGGCGAGATCGTGTCGGTCCGTCCCGGCCCCGTGGTCACCATGTACGAGCTGGAGCCGGCGCCGGGTCTCAAGGCGAGCCGCGTGATCGGACTCGCCGATGACATCGCGCGGTCGATGTCGGCGCTGTCCGCGCGTGTCTCGACCGTGCCGGGCCGGTCGGTGATCGGCATCGAGCTTCCCAACGACAACCGCGAGATGGTGTCGTTCCGCGAAATCCTGTCGTCGCGCGAATACGGCGACGGCAACGCCAAGCTGCCGCTGGCGCTCGGCAAGGACATCGGGGGTGATCCGCTGGTCGCCAACCTCGCCAAGATGCCGCACCTGCTGATCGCGGGCACGACAGGCTCGGGCAAGTCGGTGGCGATCAACACCATGATCCTGTCGCTGCTCTACAAGCTGACGCCCGAGGACCTGCGCCTCGTGATGATCGACCCGAAGATGCTGGAACTGTCGGTCTACGACGGCATCCCGCACCTGCTGTCGCCGGTGGTGACCGACCCCAAGAAGGCGGTCGTGGCGCTCAAGTGGGTCGTCGGCGAGATGGAGGACCGCTACCGCAAGATGTCCAAGATGGGCGTGCGGAACATCGACGGCTACAACGGCCGGGTCGAGGATGCGCTTCGGAAGGGCGAGATGTTCTCGCGGACGGTCCAGACGGGCTTTGACGACGAGACCGGCGATCCGGTGTTCGAAACCGAAGAGATCGAACCCAAGAAGATGCCCTACATCGTCGTCATCGTCGACGAGATGGCCGACCTGATGATGGTCGCGGGCAAGGAGATCGAGGCCTGCATCCAGCGACTTGCGCAGATGGCGCGGGCGTCGGGCATCCACCTCATCATGGCGACGCAGCGCCCGTCGGTGGACGTCATCACCGGCACGATCAAGGCCAACTTCCCGACGCGGATTTCCTTCCAGGTGACGTCGAAGATCGACTCGCGGACCATTCTTGGCGAGATGGGCGCCGAGCAGCTTCTGGGCATGGGCGACATGCTCTACATGGCCGGCGGGGCGAAGATCACCCGCTGCCACGGGCCGTTCTGCTCGGACGAAGAGGTCGAGGAGGTGGTGAACCACCTCAAGGCCTTCGGCCCGCCCGCCTACGTGGGCGGCGTCGTGGAGGGGCCCGAGGAAGAGAAGGCCAGCGACATCGACGCGGTGCTCGGCCTCAACACCGGGGGCAACACCGGCGGCGAGGATGCGCTCTACGACCAGGCGGTGGCGATCGTCATCAAGGACCGCAAGTGCTCGACCTCCTACATCCAGCGCAAGCTGGGGATCGGCTACAACAAGGCCGCGCGACTGGTGGAGCAGATGGAGGACGAGAACGTCGTCTCCTCGGCCAACCACGTCGGCAAGCGCGAAATCCTGGTGCCGGAGCCGCAATAGGGGCCGGCCGTGCATGTTCGAACGGGGAGGGGCGGTCCGGAGCGGGCCGCCCTTTTTCGTTCGCCTCCGCGAGGGAGCCGCCCCCGCGTCGGAGCGGTGTGTGCCTGGTCTGATGGCGGCTGGGGATGCTCTGCCCCGTGTTGGTCAGGCAGAGCCTGCGACTGGTCGTTCGCCCACCTATGTTCAGCGGAGGGCCCGCGCCGGACCGTGGGCTGGCGCGGACGCCGTGCGGGGCCCGCGCTTTATCCAGACCAAGTCACTCCGACACCCGAACGCAGCGCGCGGGTGACAAGGCGCCGGCCCGGCGGGCCCTGCGCCCCTTGTTCCGGGCCGGGTGCGTCCACACGGCTTCGGCGCGTCGAGTATCCCCCGCCGGAACAACCCTGTTCACAAACGCGTTCCGGGCGCATGTCAGCGACCTCCGCCTCCCCCGACCGGAAACGAGAACGGCAGCCCGGCCGACGGGCCGTGGAGGGCGTGCTCGACAGGCTCAAGGCGCGGATGGAGGAAGGCGACGACGAAGCGGTGACCATCGGCGACGCGGTGGAGGCGATCGGGACGCGGGGCTTTGGGCCGGTGTTCCTTGCCCTCGCGCTTCTGGTGGCGAGCCCGTTCGGCGGAATCCCCACGGTGCCCACGATCTTCGCCGCGATGCTGGCGATCCTCGCGGGGCAGATGGTGATCGGGCGGCAGAGCCTCTACGTGCCGGGCATCTTCGCGCGCCGCGAGGTGCCGGGAAAGCGGGTCGCCAAGGGCGTGGACTGGCTGCGGCCGATCGCGCAACGCATGGACCGCTGGTTCGGGCGCCGGCTGGTGGTGATGACCTCGGACCCGGCGCGACGACTCGCGGGGGTGGTCATCATGGCCCTCTGCGTGACGGTGCCGCCGCTCGAATTCGTGCCCTTCGCCTCGGCGATCCCGATGACCGGCATCGCGCTTTTCGGCCTCGCGATCACGGCGCGTGACGGGCTGTTGATGATGCTCGCCTTCGCCGCCGCGGCGGCCGCCTTGATCGGCGGGCCGTGGCTGCTTTTATCCAACTGAAACCCGTTGCTATCGCCTAGCGGCGGCCTTTCCGTCACAAACGGACGGACCAAAACGAGGAGAGACCACACGATGCGAGTCGCACAGACCCTTGCCGCCGCAGCCCTCGCCGCGCTGACCGCGCTGCCCGCGAGCGCGGCGCAACTGTCGCTTGGACAGGTGTCGAACTACCTGAACCAGCTCAGCTCGGCCACGAGCGGCTTCACCCAGGTGAACGGCGACGGCACGATCTCCAAGGGCACCGTCTACATGCAGCGCCCCGGCAAGGTGCGGTTCGAGTACGATCCGCCCGAAGAGGCGCTGGTCATGGCCAACAACGGAACCGTGGTGATCTTCGACCGCAAGGTGAACGCCGCGCCCGAGACCTATCCGCTGAGCCAGACACCGCTGTCGATCATCCTTGACCGGAACGTGAACCTCGGCCGGGCCAACATGGTGACGAACCACTCCTACGACGGCACCGCGACGACGGTCACCGCGCAGGATCCGCGGAACCCGCAATACGGCACGATCCAGATGAAGTTCACCGACAACCCGGTGGAGCTGCGCCAGTGGATCATCAACGACAGCAACGGCTCGTCGACGACCGTGATCCTTCAGGGGCTTCAGCCCGCGCAGATCAACTCGGGCAAGTTCAACGTCCGGGGCGAGATCGCCCGCCGCGACTGATCGTGCATGGCCGGCCCGGGGATAGCCCCCGGACCGGCGCATATGCTCAGCGGCAGCGCACCAGCTGCGCCTGGTACATGGCGGCGCGGCTGTTCACCTTGTCGGCCACCCGCACCAGCCAGGCCTTCTGGTTGTAGCTCCCGCGGGAAAAGCCAGTCCGGCCCTCGTGATAGGCGAGGTACTGGTTGCGGGCGTCCCAGAGCGAGATGCCGAGGCTGTCGCGGGACTTCACCATGTACCAGCCCATGAAGTCTGTCGCGTCGTCGATGCGGTCCCGCCGCGTGCGGCGGCCGCCTTGCTGGTCCTGGTATTCCTCCCACGTGCCGTCGAGGGCTTGGGAGTAGCCGAAGGCCGAGCTTTGCCGGCCGATCGGAATGACGCCGAGGGAGTAGCGGAACGGGGTCCGCGCATCGCCGTCGAATTTGGATTCCTGGTGAATCGTCGCCATCTGGACGTGCACGGGCACGCCCCATTTGCGTTCCACGCGCTTGAAGGCGCGGTAATATTCGGGCCGCTCGCGGATGATCGCGCAGGCGTCGTCCAGGTTGCTGCGGGGGGGCGCATCGTAGCCCCCGCCACCGCAGGACGCCGCCAGCAGCACGATGACCAGAGCGCGAAGGGAAGGTTTCATCTGCCTCTCGCTATGACTGCTCGGTTCTTGTCGTTTTTCGACAACCTTACCGCAGACGGCCGCTGTGGAAAATCACAATCGCGCCGCGGTGGGGGCGCATGGTTGCAATCCGCGGCCGCAAGGCAGAGATCCGCCCGATACGCCGACGGTCGAATCGCGCGCACAGAGTGTTTCCGGCCGAATTACGGCAAGTCATTGGACAAAATGGAGCATGACGCGCTAGCTTATGAGGCAGGCAAGGATCTGGACGATGAACACAGCACGCGCCAAGTACAATCTCGGCCAGGTGGTCCGGCACCGCAAGCACCCCTTCCGAGGGGTGGTCTTCGACGTGGACCCCGAGTTCCAGAACACGGAAGACTGGTACGAGGCCATTCCCGAGGACAGCCGCCCGGCCAAGGAGCAGCCGTTCTATCACCTGCTGGCTGAAAACGATCAGAGCTTCTACGTGGCCTACGTGTCCGAGCAGAACCTCGTCGCGGACTATTCCGGTGAGCCGGTGGAGCATCCCGACGTCGCCGACCTCTTCGGCGCGTTCCAGGACGGCACCTACGAGCTGCATTTCCAGATGAATTGATCCGCCTCCCGGTTTCGGGGGCGGACGCACGCGGCGCGGCCGGGAGACCGGACCGCGCCTTTGTCGTGAGCGGTGTTCCGCGCGTCGCGGTCGTCGTCTGGATGCGACGTGGGCTCCGGGATGTGTCCGTCGCGCGCTGTCGCGTGACCGATTCCGGGTATCTCACGAACAAGGCTTCAAGAGCCCGCGCGGGCCGGTGACGCCGCCGCCATTCCGAGGGAGGAGACCCGCGCGCCGGGTGATCGGCGCGCTGAAGGCGGTCAGGCGCCCTTCGCGATCTCCACGAAGCGCGCGATGTCCGCCTCGGTCACGGACCAGTCGCAGACGAGACGCGCCGTGAGCATCTCGGAGTCGTCATGGCCGTCAAGCTCGCCCTCCCACATGTAGTAGCGTGCACCGGCCTCGTGCAGCGCGCGGTGGGCGCGGCGGGGCAGGGCGGCGAACAGCATGTTGCCCTGCGGCACGTTGCGGATGTCGGCGACGCCCGTGAGGCCCGCCGCCAGTGCCGCGCAGCGCGCGTTCGCCATGCCGGCCAGTTCGCGCCAGAGGTCGCCCTCGAGGTAGGCGTCCATCTGGGCGGCGAGGTAGCGGAACTTGGAGAACAGGTGTCCGCCCCGCTTGCGCCGCAGCTGGAATTCCCAATGCTTCGCCGGGTCGAAGAAGATCACCGCCTCGACGCCCATGCAGCCGTTCTTGGTGCCGCCGAAGACCGCGACGTCGACGCCGGCCTTCCACGTCATCTCGGCCGGGGTGCACTCGAGCGCGACGCAGGCATTGGCGAAGCGCGCGCCGTCGAGATGCACCGGCAGGTCGTAGTTACGCGCCACCGCGCTCAGCGCGTGCAGCTCGTCGAGGGTGTAGAGGTTGCCGCGCTCGGTGATCTGGGTGATCGAGACCGGCCCGCGCTGGGGGCCGTGCACGCCGCGGCTTTCCTCGGCGGCGATGGTGGCGCGCAGGCCCTCGGCGGTCATCTTGTCGGCGCCCGGCACCAGAGTCAGCTTGGCGCCGCCGGTATAGAACTCGGGCGCGTTGCACTCGTCCTCGTGGATGTGCGCCACCGGCGAGCAGAACACCGTCTGGAACGGCTGGCAGAGCGTCGCGAGCGCAAGGCTGTTGGCGGCGGTGCCGGTCGAGACCAGCTCGACCGCGGCGTTCGGTGCGTCGAACAGGGTGCGGATGCGGTCGCGCACGCGCTCGGACAGCTCGTCGGCGCCGTAGCCCGGGGCATGGCCCGCGTTCGCACGGGCAAGCGCGTCGAGAACGGCGGCCGGGACCGGGCCGGCATTGTCGGAGGTGAAGTTCATGGATGCGCCTTTCGGGTCTTGATTCGGCTCTTGGACGGCGCGGCGTCAGACCGGCTCGTCGATGATGTGGTCTTCCCAGTCGTCGTCGTCCACGGCGGCCTCCGAGACGGTGGCGCCCCGGATCGAGACGCCCGCGCGGTGCACGCTCTCGGGGGTGCCCGAGATCAGCGGGTGCCAGTCGAACAGCGGCTTGCCCTCCCACAGGAGGCGGTAGGCGCAGGTCGCGGGCAGCCAGTAGGCGTGGTCGGGAATGGTGCGCGGGCTGAGGACGATGCATTCGGGGACGAAGGCGTGGCGCACCTCATAGCGGGCGCAGCGGCAGGTGGAATCGTCGAACAGGCGGCAGGCCACGCGGGTCAGTGCCACCTCTCCGGTGTCCTCGTCCTCGAGCTTGTTGAGGCAGCACTTGCCGCAGCCGTCGCAGAGCGCTTCCCATTCGGCGCCGGTCATGTCCTCGAGCCGCGTGGTCTTCCAGAAGCCGGGGGCGAGGCCGTCGCGGTCGATCGGGTCGTCGCGGTCGGTTTGGGGGGCGGTGTCGGTCATGCCAGCGCGTCCAGGATGGTGCGGGCCTCGGCGCAGTCGGCATCCATCTGCGCGATGAAGGTCTCGAGGCTGTCGAAGGTCGCCTCGGGCCGCAGGTAGTCGACCAGGGCGACCGACAGCGGCTGGCCGTAGAGGTCGCCGGAGAAGTTTAATAGGAAGGTCTCGATGTTGGCGGTGTTCTCGCCGAACATGGGGCGCACGCCGATGGAGGCGGCGCCGTCGTAGGTGCCCGCGGACGGGCCGCCGAGAACGTCGACGCGCACGGCGTAGACGCCGAAGCGCGGCGGGTGCAGTCCCTCGATGGACATGTTCGCGGTCGGATAGCCCAGGTCGCGGCCGCGCTTCTCGCCGTGCAGGACCGGGCCGTCGATGCGGTGCCAGTGACCGAGCAGCGCGGCGGCGTCGCGGGGACGGCCCTCGGACAGCGCGGTGCGGATCGCGGTGGACGACACGCGAAGGCCATTGTGCTCGCGGATCTCGGAGACGGTGGTGCCGAAGCCCATCGCCGCGCCGAACCGGGCGAGATCGTCGGCGCCGCCGGCGCGGCCCTTGCCGAAGCGGAAGTCGGGGCCGGTCACGGCATGGGCGAGGCCGAGCCCGTCGGCGAGGACCTCGCGGGCGAAGTCCTCGGGGCTGAGTTCGCGGAGATCCGCGTCGAAGGGCAGCTCGAACAGAACGTCCACGCCGAGCTTGCGCAGACGGTTGGCGCGTGCCTCGGGGCCCGTCAGGCGGAAGGGCGGGGCGCCTGGGGCGAAGACCTCGCGCGGGTGCGGCTCGAAGGTGACGACGGCAAGCGGCGCATCGGGCCGCGCGGCCTGCGCGGTCTCGATCACCGCGCGGTGGCCAAGGTGCACGCCGTCGAAATTGCCGATCGCGGCGGTGGCGCCGCGGGCGGCATCCGGCACGTCGCGGAAGTCGCGGAAGATCTCCATGCGCCGGGGTTAATCCCGCCCGGAGAGGGGCGCAAGTGGGCTTGATCGACGGGGCGCGCCGATCGGGGGCCGCACAATCTTAGTTAAGATTGTGCGGTGTCCGGCGCCCCGCGCCACGTCCAAAATCTTATCTAAGATTTTGGACGCCTAGTCGAACTTGCGCGACGGCGCGAGGACCTTGGCTTCGCCCACGAGGACCTTCTTGCCGTCGACCTCGCAGTGGCAGTCGAGGGTCACGCGGCGCTTGGCCACGTCGATGTCGACCACGCGGACTTCGGCCGTCACCACGTCGCCGGGGCGAACCGGGCCGAGGAACTTGAGGGTCTGGCCCATGTAGACCGTGCCGTGGCCGGGCAGCTGCTCTCCGATCACCGCCGAGACGAGGCCCGCGGTCAGCATCCCGTGGGCGATGCGCCCCTCGAAGATGGTGTCGCGGGCGTAGTCCTCGTCGAGATGAACCGGGTTCCGGTCGGTGGAGACCTCGGCGAACATCTCGATGTCGGCGTCGGTGATCTCCTTGCGGAGCGAACGGGACATGCCGATCTCGATATCCTCGATCGGGATCGTGCCGCGCGGCAGGTTGTCCAGCATGTCAGCCCCCATGGAGAATCCGTCCGGTAACAAATGCGCGCACCAAGGCGTGCCTCGGCAACTTTATTGCTTCGCGGGCGCAGAAAATCAAGGGGGCGCGGCGCAGGACCTGCGCGACCATTGTCCCGGTCGCCCTAGCGCAGGAAGCCGATCGCGTAGGTGGGCGAGATGCCCTCGCGCCCGAGCGCGGTCTCCAGCGCCTGCGCGTCGGGCTGGGTCTCGGTGCGGGTCTCGGCCGCCAGCAGCCCGCCGGTGATTAGCAGCGAATCGATGTCCTCTCCCATGGCGCCCGAGATGTCGGTCTGCGGGCCATCGCCGATGGCGAGGATGCGGTCCGCGGCCGGCACATCGGCAATCTCGGCGAGCCGCATCCGTGCGAGGTCGTAGATCGGCGGGTGCGGCTTGCCGAAGTAGAGGCTCTCGCCGCCCATTTCTGTGTAGAGCCGTGCGATGGCGCCGGCGCACCATTCCCGCACGCCGCCGCGATCCACGACGATGTCGGGATTGGCGCAAAGCAGCTTCAGCCCCTTCTGCTTGGCCAGCAGCAGTTCGGGGCGCAGGACGGAGGGGTCGGCGTGGGCGTCGAACGGGCCGCAGCAGACGAGACCTTCGGCCTCGGACAACTCGGTGCGCTCGACCTTCACAGGGTCGGATACGAGCTGCATCGGCTCGAGGAAGGTCCGGTCGCGATCCTCGCCCATGAACCAGACCTTCTGGCCCACGGCGCCGCGGAACATCGCTGCGCGCGCCGAGTCGCCTGAGGTCGCGATGGCGTCCCAGGCGTCGCCGGGCACGCCCATGCGCTCGAGCTGCCGTTCCACATCCGCGCGGGGGCGGGGGGCGTTCGTCAGCAGCACCACGCGGCCGCCATTCTTCCGGTAGGCCTGAAGCGCCGCCACGGCGTCGGGATAGGGGCGCACCCCGTCATGCACGCAGCCCCAGAGGTCCACGAACAGCGCCTCGTAGTTCCGGGAGATGTCCGAGAGGGCGGAGATGATCGTGGTCATGGGCGGGCCTTTCGCGCTGGTCGCGCGGACCCTAGGCGGGCGGACGCCGGGCGGCAAGCGAGGGGACGTGGAGCCGGCGCCCGGAGATGTCCGGATGCAGGCGGCGCGTGGGGCCTGACGCATCCCGTGCCGGGGCGCCGTGTCTCGCCCGGATATGGGGCGCGCAGCTCACCACATGCCCGGGCACCGGGCGGGCACCATTCCCGCAGGCGCCCGTCCGCGCGGCGGCCCTGTCAGATCCACTTCGCCAGCGGCGGCAGGGACATCAGCACGGCGTTGGCGTCGTGCCCGGTCTCGAGCCCGAACTTGGTGCCGCGGTCGTAGACGAGGTTGTACTCGGCGTAGAGGCCGCGGTGAACGAGCTGCGCCTCGCGGTCGGCCTCGGTCCAGTCCTGCACCCCGCGCTTTTCCACCAGCGGCAGGTAGGCCGGCAGGAATGCCTGCCCGATGTCGCGGGTGAGGGCGAAGTCCGCCTGCCAGTCGCCGGTGTTGTGGTCGTCCATGAAGATGCCGCCGACGCCGCGCGCCCTGTGGCGGTGGGGGATGTAGAAATACTCGTCCGCCCAGGCCTTGAGACGCGGGTAGTGGTCTGCCCCGTGGGGATCGAGATGCTCCTGCTGCGTGGCGTGGAAATGGGCGGTGTCCTCCGCGTACTCGATGCACGGGTTGAGGTCGGAGCCGCCGCCGAACCACCACGCGTGCGGGGTCCAGAACATCCGCGTGTTCATGTGGACCGCCGGGACGTGCGGGTTCTGCATGTGCGCGACGAGGCTGATGCCCGAGGCCCAGAAGCGCGGATCGTCGGCCATGCCGGGGATGCCCTTGCGCGCGGCCATCGCCGCCTGCGCGCGGTCGCCCAGCGTGCCATAGACCTCAGAGACGTTCACGCCGACCTTCTCGAAGACCCGGCCGCCGCGCATCACGCTCATCAGGCCACCGCCGGCGTCCGAGCCGTCGTCCGAGCGGCGGGTGGTCTCGGTCACCTCGAACCGGCCCGGCGCAGCGGCGGCGCCCGGCCCGCTCGTGTGGCTGTCCTCGATCGCCTCGAAGGCCGTCACGATCCGGTCGCGCAGCTCGCGGAACCAGTCTGCGGCGCGGGCGCGCTCGTCCAGAAGCTCTTCTGTCATGGGATCCTCCGGTCGGCTGCGGTGACGGGTCTGTCTAGACGCCGGCCGCCGCGTCCCGCAAGGGCGCGCGCGGCGCTCAGTGCGCGGGCGCGGTCACAGGGTCGAGCAGCGTGCGGCCGCCGTCGAGCGTCATGATCTGCCCGGTCACGAAGCGCGCCGCGTCCGAGACGAGGAACTGCACCGCCTCGGTCAGCTCTTCCGGCGCGGCGATGCGGCCCAGGGGCGTATGCTCCTCGATGTCGCCGCGATATTCGCGGTGCTCCTTGAGCGTGTCCTTGAGGCTGGCCGACATGACCGAGCCGAAGGCCACGGCGTTCACCCGGATCTTGTGCGGCGCCAGCGCCACCGCCATCGACCGCGTCATCTGGTCGAGCGCGGCGCAGGACACCGAGTAGCCCAGAAGCGAGGGATGGGTGCGGCGCGCGGCGATCGAAGAGAGGTTCACGATGGCGCCCGCCTGCGGGGTGTCCTGGCCCTCGGACTGCTTGATCATCCGGCGCGCCACCATCTGCGACAGGCGCATCGCCGTGGTCAGGTTCTGGTCGAGCAGGGTCGCCACCGAGTCGTCGTCGATGTCGAGCGGGTCGGACGGCACCATCTGGCGGCTGGCGTTCACCAGGATGTCTACACGGTCATAGGCGTCGAGCGTGGCCGACAACAGGTTCGCGATGGTCAGCCGCTCGCGCAGGTCGCCGGCGAAGTAACGGGTCTGGCCCCGCTCGTCGTCCGAGTCGCCGACCTCCTTGGCCAGCCGGGCCTCGTCGATGTCGGCGAACATGACATTCGCGCCCTTGGCGGCGAAGTGGCGGCCGATGGCGAGGCCCACGCCGTTGGCGGCGCCCGTGACGATGGCGGTCTTGCCTTCGATGGTGAAGCTCATGGGGAGGATGCTCCTGTCAGGCGCGGCGCGCGGACGGGCCGATGGGCCGGGCGGCGTGGAGGATCTTGAAGCGCCGGTCTCCGCCGGCCTCTGCCACGTCGCGGAACGTCTCCGCAAGCGTGGCCTCGTAGGGCAGGTGCCGGTTCGCCACCATCCAGAGCGCGCCGTGGGGCGCCAGCGCACGCGCCGCGGCGGCGATGAAGGCCCGCCCCAGCGCGGGATCCGCGGCGCGGCCGACGTGGAAGGGCGGGTTCATCACCACCGCGTCGAGCCGGTCGGGTGCGCGCCATGACGTCGCGTCCGCCCAGTGGAAGGCGGCACGCGGGTCGGTGACGTTCGCCTCGGCGCAGTCGAGCGCGGTGCGGTCGGCCTCGACGAGGTGCAGTAGCGCGACGCCCTCGCGTTCGAGAATGCGGGTGGCGAGGTAGCCCCAGCCGGCACCGAGATCCGCGACCCGCGCGCCGAGCTTGGCCGGCAGCGCATCGGCGAGCGCGCGCGAGGCGGGGTCGATCCCGTCCGCCGAGAACACGCCGGGCGCGGTGACGAAACCGTCACCGTTGGGCGCGGGCGACTGTCGCCAGTCATCGAAGGCGTCGGTGCCGTCGAACCAGAAGAGCTTGCCGTGATTCTTGGCGACCTGCCCCGAGAGCGTGACGCGCCCGCGGACGGCCTTGAGCATGGCATCCACGCCGTCGGTCTTGGCGCCATCGATCACCACCGGACCGTCGGTCCGGGCGGCGGCCTCGGCCAGCCAGTCCTGCGCCCGATCGCGGGCGCGGGGCAGGGTGACGATGGCGGCGGCGAAGCGCCCCTCTGGGCGGGGCGTCACGGTCGCGCCGCGCGCCTGGAGGGCAGAGGCTGCGGGCGCGAATGGCTGGATCGCGGTGATCCGGCCGGCCTCGACCAGGGCGAAGTCGGCATCGCCGGGGGCGCCGAACCACGCGACGGGACCCGCGTCGGGCAGGACGAGACCCGCGGCATCGCGGGCATGGGACAATCGGGAAGCGGCCATGTCAGGCGGTCCGTCCGGCGCCTGGGCGCGGGCGGATCATTCCTTTTCCATGGTGCATTGCAGCGGGTGCTGGTGGCGCCGGGCGAAGTCCATCACCTGGCCGACCTTGGTCTCGGCGATCTCGTGGCTGAAGACGCCGACGACGGCGACGCCCTTCTTGTGGACCGTCAGCATGATTTCGAACGCCTGGGCATGGGTCATGCCGAAGAACCGTTCCAGCACGTGCACGACGAATTCCATCGGCGTGTAGTCGTCGTTGAGAAGCAGCACCTTGTAGAGCGGTGGCCGCTTGGTCTTGGGCTTGGTGTCGACGACGACGCCCGCATCGCTGTCGCCGGGCGGCTGTGTGGGGCCGTTCTGCGCGAACGGGCTCGGGCGGGAATGAAACATGGGCTTGGAGGACGTCCGCATAGTGGCAGGGTCGAGCGGACTATATAATGGCCGGGCCGGGTGAGAAAAGGGTTGAGGCCGCGCCGTCGCGGCGTTCCTTGCCGTGATGCAGCGGCGCGGTGACGTATCTGGGGAACCGCGGTGCCCTTCGAGGCGGCCCCGGGCCACGGGGCGAACGAGACTTGCGGGCCGGCCGACCCCGCGCCCGGCGAGTGCGGCGTTTTGTGGCGCGCCCGCCCCGATTCCGCCCCATTGCGCGGGCCTGTCCCCGTGGTGGTGTCGAAGGAGCCCCCGCGCGACAAGATGTTGACCGGACGTCGTTCCCGAACGGCAAATAATTCAGTCATGACGGCTCTTTGCCGGAGGTCGTTGACGTGCTATCCTCCGTGAAACACCGCCGGAAACAGGCGGGTTCACACGAGCGGCACAGCCCACCGAAACATCGGGGGCACGAGGCAGAGAAGGCGGGAAACGTGACGGGACGGCGCATGCGGCCGGGCCAAACCGGTCTGTTCATATTCACTATAATTTGGTTCTTTCTCATCCTGCCGATCGGCGCGATGGCGGCCCCCTATGCGGGGATGGTCATGGATGCGCGATCCGGCAAGGTCTACTATTCCGAGAACGCGGACACGCGGCTTCACCCAGCGTCGCTGACCAAGATGATGACGCTCTACATCGCGTTCGAGGCGGTGGAGCACGGCGAGCTGACGATGGACACGCTGGTGACGGTGTCGCGCAACGCCGCCGCAGAACCGCCCTCGAAGCTGGGGCTGCGCTCGGGGCAGAAGATCGCGCTGCGGTATCTCGTGCGCGCTGCCGCGGTGAAGTCGGCGAACGACGCGGCCACCGCCATCGGCGAGGCGATCTCGGGATCCGAGGCGGCCTTCGCCCGCCGCATGAACCGCACCGCCAAGGCGCTGGGCATGACCCGCACGACGTTCAAGAACGCCCACGGCCTGACCGAGAGCGGTCACCTGTCGACCGCGCGTGACATGAGCATCCTCGGGCGGCACGTCCTCTACGACTATCCCGAGTACTATAACCTCTTCAGCCGCATCACCGCCGACGCGGGCGTGCGCGAGGTCTACCATACCAACCGGCGCCTGCTGCAGAGCTATTCCGGCGCCGACGGCATCAAGACCGGCTACACCAACGCGGCGGGCTTCAACCTCGTGGCCTCGGCCGAACGCGGCGGCGAGCGCGTGATCGCCACGGTGTTCGGTGGCAAGTCCACCGCCTCGCGCAACGCGCAGGTGGCCAAGCTGCTGGACCTTGGGTTCTCGAAGGCGCCGAGCCGCGTGGCCTTCGCGTCGCCCGGTCGCCCCGTCTATCAGGGCAATGCGGGTCTTTCCGTGACCGTCGAGCGCGATGCCGATCCGACCCTTGGCCACCAGGGGCGGGCGGTTCGCACCGTGGCCGCGGCCGTGACGCGCAGCCTCCGGCCGATGCCACGCCCGGGCAGCGCGGCGGTCGAGCCGGCGCCGCTTGTCGCGTCCGTGGCCGTCGACATCGAGAGCGTGATCGCCGAGGCGGAAGCCGAGTCGGCGGCAGAGGCCGAGACCGTGGCCCTGGCCTCGGTGGAGGCCGAGAGCTCGGCCGTGGCCGATGCCGTGGCCGCGGCGGTGGACGTCGCCGCCAGCACCATCGCGCCGGGCGCGTCGGTGAAGCCGCGGATGCGGCCGGCCGCACCGCAGGCGACCGTGACCCTGGCTTCGGCCGGCCCGCCCAAGGCCGCCGTCCAGTCCGCCGCGCGCCGCGCCGAAGAGGATGCGGGCGCCGAGGTTGTGACCCGCGTCTCGACGTCGGGCGGCCGTCACTGGGGCGTGAACATCGGCCGCTTCCCGAGCCAGTACGCGGCCGAGACCAAGCTGGTCGAGACGGCGCTTGCCGAGATGTCGACGCTCGACGGCACGCTGCGCAAGGTCGTGCACCGGCCCACAGGCTTCGACGCCAACTTCATGGGCATGACCCGCGAGATGGCCGACCTTGCCTGCCGCCGCCTTCAGGCGCGCAACGTGACCTGCTTCATGGTGGGCCCGAGCTGAAAGGGCGGCGCACAATCTTAGATAAGATTGTACGCGCCGAGGCGCCCGGCCGCAGATTTTTAGTTAAAAATCTGCGGCCTGCCGGCGCAGCCAGCGCGTGAAGGCGCGCAGCTGGGGGCGCGCGATGCCGCGTGCGGTCACGATGTGATACCCGCCCTCGGGGCGTTCCTCGAAGAGAAGACGCAGGCGGTTCGCGCGCACGTCCTCCTCGACCGAGACGCGCGTGGTCACCACGATCCCCTGCCCGTTGCGGGCGCCATCCAGCATCAGGTTGCCGGGCACGTGGATGATGCCCTTCGCCCGCCGGCCGGTGACGCCGCGCTGGGCCAGCCATTCCGTGGCCTCCGAGGTGCCGAGCTCCTGCAGCCAGGGAAAATGCAGGAGATCCTCGGGCTCGTCCGGCGCGAGGTCGCCGATCAGCGATGGCGCCGCCACCACCCAGATCGGTGAGGTCATGAGCCGCTCGCTGTCGAGATTGGGCCAGTCGCCCTCGCCGTAGCGGAGCGCCACGTCGATGCTGCCCGGCGACGGATCGTTCAGCCAGGGCGAGGGGTCGATCATGATGTCTATCTCGGGGTGCTCGGCGCGAAAGCCCGCGAGGCGCGGCATCAGCCAGTTCGACGCGAAGGAGGGCGAGGTCGAGACGTGGAGCGGCCGGTCCATGTCCGCCTCGGTCAGAGTCTCCACCGTCTGAAGGATGCGTCCGAAGCCCGCCGACAGCGCGTCGGCGAGCTGCTGACCCTCCTGCGTCAGTTCCAGCCGTCGCCCGCTACGGTCCAGAAGCCGGACGCCCATGTGCGCCTCGAGCGCACGCATCTGCTGGCTGACGGCGGCGTGGCTTACGTTCAGCAACCGCCCGGCCTGGCTGACCGATCCGGTCTCCGAGTAGGCGAGGAACGCGCGGAGCGCCGAGAGGGGCGGCAGCTGGTGCAGGTTCATGTGTAAGCTCCGCTTACATCCTCCGAGAATTCCTGAGTCGCATGTATGCGCTCTCGGCACAATATTGAGGGCATCGGCGCAGTCGAAAGGAGCCCCGCCCATGCTGCAGATTCTTGCCCTGAGTTTCATCACCGCGGCACGTCGCGATGACACGGTCGCCCATCCCGAACGTCATCGCGTGCGGACCACGCCGATGCCCGCCACCGACGAACGGCGCATTCCCAACCCGGGCGCGCGCCGCTGACCGGCCGCGGACGTGAGCGGACCAAAAGCCCTGCCTCTCCCGGCGCGTCCCGTCCCACCGATCAATCGAAAGGAGCCAGCCATGCTCGACCCGATTCTCCGCCAGACCGAAGCCCTTCTGAAAGGCGACCTCGATGCCGCGCAGCGCATGCGCTGGGTGTTCCGCCTGTCGCCCTGGGATGCCGGCCGTGCGCCGACCCCGCCGCGCTTCACGCGCGCGAAGTGACACCGTTTTCCGACCGTCCGTTCTCCCTGTCGGACCGGCCGGACACCTGACGGCCCCTCGCCTTGCGGGGGGCCGTTTTTTCGTGACGCCGCCTCAGCCGACCGGGTCGAAGGCGGCGGCGATCAGGGCCTTGGTGTACGCGGTCTGCGGCCGGTCGAAGATGTCGTCTGTCTCGCCCATCTCGACCACGTCGCCGTTCTGCATGACCACGACCTTGTGGGACATCGCGCGCACCACCTTCAGGTCGTGGCTGATGAACAGGTAGGCGAGGTCGTACTTGCGCTGGAGCCCGCGGAGAAGGTCCACGATCTGCACCTGCACGGTCATGTCGAGCGCCGAGGTCGGCTCGTCCAGCACCACGAGGCGCGGCCGCAGGACCATGGCGCGGGCGATGGCGATGCGCTGGCGCTGCCCGCCCGAGAACTCGTGCGGGTAGCGGTGCATGGTGGCGGGGTCGAGCCCCACCTCCTGCATCACCTCGGTGACCAGTTCGCGGTGTGGCCGCCCGTCAGGCGAGCCGTGCACCCCCAGACCTTCGGCAATGATCTGTTCGCAGGTCATGCGCGGGGACAGCGAACCGTAGGGGTCCTGAAAGACGATCTGCATCTCCGAGCGCAGCTTGCGCAGGCGCTTCGTGTTCCAGTCGCGCACATCCTCGCCGCGAAACTGGATGCCGCCCTCGGATTCGATCAGCCGCATGATGGCCAGCGCAAGCGTGGTCTTGCCCGAGCCCGACTCACCGACGATGCCGACGGTCTCGCCGGCGCGGACCGCGAGGCTGGCCTCGTTCACGGCCTTCACGTGGCCCGTGGTGCGGCGCAGAAGTCCGGAGTGAATGGGGAACCAGATGCGCAGCTTGTCGGTCTCGGCCACGGTGGGCGCGCCCGCCTTCACCGGCTCCGGGGTGCCGGTGGATTCCGCCGACAGGAGTTTCTGCGTGTAGGGGTGCTGCGGGTCGGCGAAGATTTCGCGCGTGGGGCCCGTTTCGACGATCTCGCCGTTCTTCATCACGCAGACCCGATCGGCGATGCGGCGCACGATGCCGAGGTCGTGGGTGATGAACAGCAGGCTCATGCCCTCGTCGCGCTGGATCCGCGCTAGCAGCTCGAGGATCTGCGCCTGGATGGTGACGTCGAGCGCGGTGGTCGGCTCGTCCGCGATCAGCAGGTCGGGGCCGTTGGCGAGCGCCATGGCGATCATCACGCGCTGGCGCTGCCCGCCGGAAAGCTGGTGGGGATAGGCGCCGAGACGGCTTTCGGGGTCGCGGATGCCGACGCGGTGCAGGAGGTCGAGGATTCGCGCGCGGGCAGGGGCGCCTTGCAGCCCCTGGTGGAGCGCGAGGCTTTCGCCCAGCTGCTTTTCCAGCGTGTGCAGCGGGTTGAGCGAGGTCATCGGCTCCTGGAAGATGAAGCTGATGTCGTTGCCGCGGACGCGGCGCAGCTCGCGTTCGGGCGCGCCGATCATCTCGCGGCCGTCATAGGTGACCGAGCCCTCGACCCGCGCCGAGGGGCCGAGGAGCTGCACGGTCGAGAGGGCCGACACCGACTTGCCGGAGCCGGATTCGCCCACCAGCGCGACGGTCTCGCCCTTTTCGATGTGAAACGAGACACCGCGGACGGCCTGCGTTTCGGTGCCGTCCTGATTGAAGGTCACGCGCAGATCGCGCACGTCGAGGATGCGGGTCATGGGCGGGCCTCGGCTTGGGCGGTGAAGGTGAGAGCGGCGTTCGGGGCAATGGCGATGATGGGGCGGTTGTGATCGGGGCAGGGCGCCCGGACCGATGCCGCGAATGTCCGCGGCGTTGCGTCTCCGCCCCTGGAGGCGTCGGCCGGATGACGACCGGGACCGTCATCACTATGCCCTGCGATGGGCGCGGCACGCCCACCGCGGGGAAGATTCGTAGCCCCCCTCACGAGAACGTCTTTCGCGGGTCGAACGCGTCGCGGACGCCCTCGAAGATGAAGATCAGCAGCGACAGCATGATCGCGAAGACGAAGAACGCGGTGAAGGCGAGCCACGGCGCCTGCAGGTTCTGCTTGGCCTGAAGCGTCAGCTCGCCCAGCGACGGCGACGATGACGGCAGACCGAAGCCGAGGAAGTCGAGCCCCGCCAGCGTCGAGATCGTGCCGGTCACGATGAACGGCAGCATCGTCACCGTGGCCACCATCGCGTTGGGCAGCATGTGGCGGAACATGATCTTCCAGTTCGACACGCCGAGGGCCTTGGCCGCGCGCACGTATTCGAGGTTCCGCGCCCGCAGGAACTCGGCGCGCACCACGCCCACCAGCCCGATCCAGCCGAAGAACACCATCAGGAACACCAGCAGCCAGAAACTTCGCCCGAGAATGGCGAACAGGATGATGATGACGTAGAGCGTCGGCGTCGACGCCCAGATCTCGATGATCCGCTGGAAGATGAGGTCCGTCCGCCCGCCGAAGAAGCCCTGCACGGCGCCGGCGATGATGCCGATGACCGAGGACAGGGCCGTGACCATCAGCGTGAACACGATCGACAGCCGGAATCCGTAGATCACCCGCGCCAGCACGTCGCGCTTGGTGTCGTCGGTGCCCAGCAGGTTCTGTCCGTTCGGCGCCAGCGGCGCCGCGCCGGGGCGGTCAACGGTGGTGTCGAACGAGTAGGGCAGGGGCGGCCAGAGCATCCAGCCCTTCTCAAAGTCCGGATCGTCGATGGTGCCGGCCTGCGCGGCCTCGATCAGACCGTCGGGGTCGTCGAAGCAATCGACCAGCCCGCCGGTCTCGATCAGGCAGCGCACCTCGGGGTCGCGGTAGGCGGCCTCGGTGCGGAAGTCGCCGCCGAACGCCGTCTCGGGGTAGAAGCTGAAGATCGGCATCCGGTATTCCCCGCGGTAGTTCACGAGGATCGGCTTGTCGTTCGCGAGGAACTCGGCGAACAGCGACAGCCCGAACAGGATCGCGAAGATCCACAGCGACCAGAAGGCGCGGCGGTTGCGCTTGAAGTTCCGCCAGCGCCGCTTGTTCAGCGGCGAGAGCGAGAACATGCCCCCGGTGGGCTGGGGCGCCACCGGCTTGCCGGGCATCGGCTGCGGGGTGACGTGATCGGCGGGGTCGCGCGGATCGGGATTGGCGGCCATGGTCTCAGCCCTCCCGCTTTTCGAAGTCGATGCGCGGATCGACGAGGACGAACATGAGGTCCGAGGCGATGTTCACCAGCAGACCGATCAGGCCGAACAGGTAGAGCGTCCCGAAGATCACCGGGTAGTCGCGCTGCACGGCGGCCTCGAAGCCCAGCCGGCCCAGCCCGTCGAGCGAGAAGATCGTCTCGATGATGAGAGAGCCGGTGAAGAAGATGCCGATGAACACCGACGGGAAGCCCGCGATGATGATGAGCATGGCGTTGCGGAAGACGTGCCCGTAGAGCACCGACCGTTCGCTCAGGCCCTTGGCACGGGCGGTGATGACGTACTGCTTCTTGATCTCGTCGAGGAAGCTGTTCTTGGTCAGCAGCGTCAGCGTCGCGAAGGCCGCGATGGTCGACGCGATCACCGGCAGCGCGATGTGCCAGAAGTAGTCGCCGATCTTGCCGAGGAGGGACAGGTTCTCGAAATTATCAGAGGTCAGACCCCTCAGCGGGAACCACTGGAAGTAGGAGCCGCCGGCGAACAGCACCAGAAGCAGGATCGCGAACAGGAAGCCTGGAATCGCGTAGCCCACGATCACCAGCGCCGAGGTCCAGGTGTCGAAGCTGGTGCCATCCTTCACCGCCTTCCGGATCCCCAGGGGGATCGACACAAGGTAGGCGATCAGCGTGGACCACAGGCCCAGCGAGATCGACACCGGCATCTTTTCGAGGATCAGGTCGGTGACCGAGATGGAGCGGAAGTAGCTCTCTCCGAAGTCGAAGCGCGCGTAGTCCCAGACCATCGACAGGAAGCGTTGCAGCGGCGGCTTGTCGAAGCCGAACTCGCGCTCGAGCTGCTCGATGAACTCGGGCGGCAGGCCCTGGGCGCCCACGTACGAGCTGTCCCCGGGCCCCAGAAGCTCGGTGTTGGCGGCGTCGGCGCCCTGCTGGCCGGCGAAACCGCCGAACACGTCGCCCTGGCCCTGTATCCGGGCAAGCGTCTGCTCGATCGGGCCGCCGGGCACGAACTGGGTCAGCGCGAAGTTGACCACGAGAATGCCCAGCAGCGTCGGTATGATCAGCAGCAGGCGGCGAAGGATGTAGGATGCCATGTGGGGCGGTTACCTCAACGCGCCGTCCGAGCGCAATTCTTCCGCGACATCCGCGTCCTGCCACCAGAAGTCCAGCACGCCGAGCGCGTAGGGCGGCATTTCCTCGGGGTGTTCGAGGTGCTTGTAGTAGGCGATGCGGTGGACGTCGGCGTAGTGCATGGGGATCTGGAACAAGGTCCAGCGCAGCACCCGGTCGATCGCCCGCATGGCGGCGTCTTCCTCTTCCTGGGTCTCGCTCTCGAGGGCGACGTCGATCAGCGCGTCCACGACCGGGTCGGCGAGGTTCGCGGGGTTGAACAGCGAGAACTCCGCCGATTCCGAACCGTAGACCTGCCGCAGGCCGGTGCCCGCTCCGGTCAGCGCCGAGTAGTTGTCGTAGACGATGTCGTAATCGCGGTCGCGCGTGCGCAGGGTGTATTGCGCGGTGTCGATCTTCTCGACCCGCGCGTCGATGCCGAGCGCGCCGAGGTTCTCCGAGAATGTCTCGAAGATCGATTCGACCGTGGGATCGGCATTCGACGACAGCGGCATCTCGAGCACCAGCGTCTCGCCGGCCTCGTTGCGGCGGATGCCGTCGTCGCCCACGGTCCAGCCGGCCTCTTCCAGGAGGCGCGCGGCCTGGCGCAGGTTGCCGCGGTCGGTCAGCCGGTCCGGCGACGAGGTATGCGGCATGAGCGCGGGCTCGGTCAGGATCTCCTCGGGGACCTCGACGTCGAGCGATTGCAGGATCTCGAGCTCGCGGCCTTCTGGCACGCCCTCGGCCTGCAGGTCGGTGTCCTGTGCGAAGGACGCGCGCTGCTCGTAAAGCCCGTATTGCAGAGACTCGTTGGTCCACTCGAAATTGTAGGCCAGCGCGATGGCCTGACGCACGCGGCGGTCCTGCAGCTTCTCCTTGCCGAGATTGAACACGAAGCCGACCGGCGCCGGCGGCGTGCCGTCGGGGATCTCCTCCTTGATGACGTCGCCGCGTTGGATCGCCGGGAAGTCGTATGCGGTGGCCCAGAGGCGCGAGTTGGCCTCGGTCCGGTACGAGATCTCGCCGGCCTTGAATGCCTCGAAGGCGGCGATGGTGTCGGCGAAGAATTCCACGCGGATGGTGTCGAAGTTGTGCCGGCCCTGGTTGATCGGCAGGTCCTTGCCCCAGTAGTCCGGGTTCCGCTTCAGCACGATCCGGCGATTGGCCTCGACCTCGTCGATCATCCACGGCCCCGATCCCGGCGGTGTCTCGAGACGGCTCTCGTCAAGCCGCGCGCCGGTCTCGTCGAACCATGCCTTCGGAAACACCGGCGTGGTGCCGACCTGGTCGATCAGCGACCGCCGCGAAATGCCCTCGACGAAATCGTAGCGCACGGTGTGCTCGTCGATGACGGTGGCGCCCTCGATGCGCGCCTTCACAGCACCGGCGTAGGAGGGCAGGCCCTGCTCGAGAAAGAGGTTGTGGGTGAAGACCACGTCCTCGGCGGTGACCGGCGTGCCGTCCGAGAACTCGGCCTCGGGGCGCAGGTGAAAGATCGCGTAGGTCTTGCCCTCGTCGTATTCCACGCTCTCGGCCAGCAGGCCGTAGAGCGCCTCGTTGTCGTCCGCGGGCAGCGCCTCGTTGGTGACGCTCTCGGCGAAGAGGCTCTCGTAGGGGAAGATCGAGTAGACGTAGGCCCGGCCCTGCCGCGCGTAGGGGTTCATGCTGTCGAAGGTGCCGGTGGTCGCCAGGACGATTTCGCCGCCCTTGGGCGCGTCCGGGTTGACGTAGTTCAGCTGCTCGAAGTCTTCGGGATACATGAGGTCGCCGAAATACGAGTAGCCGTGGCTGCGGATCACCTCGCCTGCATCTTCGGACGAGCCGGCGGCATCGGCCCCGGTCGCGGCCGGATCGGCCTCCTGCGCCGGAACGCGGTCGGCAGCAAGCGCGAGGCCCAGGGCAAGGAGGCTCGCGGCCCCGATCCGCGCCAGGGGAAGCGGCCGCGCGGCGGCGTCCGTCTGCGTGCCGGCATCGCGGCGATCTCTTGGCGTCATGTCGTGCCCTCCTGCTCGAAGCGTCCCTGTGCCGGGATCGAGGCACAGGCTACTGTCCGTGTCGATCCACGATCAAGTTGCGTCTGTGTTATCTGCCCGTGTCGCCACGGCCCCGCGCACCGCACCGCCCGGCCGCGCGCCATTTCCCGGGCGACGTCTCCCGTAGCCGCGTCGCAACAGCTTCTGCCGCCCCGGTCAAGACGGCGGACACCCGTTCCGGTCTGCCAGCACACGATCCCGGATCACGCGGCCGCCGCGCTTCGACCCCCGGCAACGGCCCGGACTTGCTTACTGGCGAAAATATCCCGGGACCTTGGGGGGGGCAGCACCCTCGCGCTAGGTCGACCGTGAAAGCGACGGCGCAAGAAAAAAGCCGCCGGCGTCTCCGCGGGCGGCCTCGATCTGCGGGGTCCGGCGTTGCCGGTCCCGGATCAGCTGTTGCTTTCAAGGTAGGCGATCAGGTTCGCGCGGTCCTCGGGGTTGCTGATGCCACTGTAGCTCATCGAGGTGCCCGAGGCGTAGCCCTGAGGGTTCTCGAGGAAGGCAAACAGGTTCTCGGGGGTCCAGACATCGGCCGCCTGGCTCAGCGCGCCCGAGTAGTTGAAGCCGTCCACGGTGCCCACGTCGCGGCCCACCACGCCATCGAGGTGCGGGCCGACCGCGTTGTTGCCGTTCAACTGGTGACAGGCGCGGCAGGCGTTGAAGACACGCTCACCGGCGCCGGCATCGGCGTTTTCCCACAGCGTGGCGAAATCGACGGTCTCTTCCTCTTCGGCGCCGCCGCCTTCTTCCTCGACCTCGATGACCCAGGCCGCCTGGTGCTCTTCGCCGTGGCTTTCGCCGCCCACGTGGTAGACCGTCTCGGCGACCCAGCCGCCCAGAAGGAAGACGAGGAACGCGCCGCAAAAGCCGCCGACCACCTTGGTGAACGTCATCGTGTCAAACATCTGTCGCCTATCCGTCTGAGGTCCGTCTGGCACGGTCTACTATTGGTTCCCTTCGCCCGAGGCAAGGTGTAGTGACCGCGACGAAACGCCCGGCTGACGCGCGCGACACGGACGACACGAGCAATGACCGACACACCCAAGATCGCGTTCCAGGGCGAGCCCGGCGCCTATTCCGACGAAGCCTGCCGCGCCGCGCGGCCTGATCACGCCCCGATGGCCTGCCGCACCTTCGAGGATGCCATCGACGCGGTGCGCGACGGAACCGCCGATCTGGCCATGCTTCCGGTGGAGAATTCCACCTATGGCCGCGTCGCCGACATCCATCGCCTGCTGCCGCAGAGCGGCCTGAGGATCGTGGGCGAGGCCTTCGTGCGGGTCCACATCAACCTGCTGGGCGTGCCGGGCGCGACCCTCGCCGACATCCGCGAGGCACATTCGCATCTGGTCCTGCTGCCGCAATGCGGGAAGTTCCTGCGCGACAACGGCATCACCGGCCGCGTCAGCCCCGACAACGCCCGCGCCGCCCGCGAGGTGGCCGAGCGCGGCGACCGGGCGCACGCCGCCCTCGCCAGCGAGCTCGCGGCCGATATCTACGGCCTAGACGTCGTCGCCCGCCACATCGAGGACGAAGGCACCAACACGACCCGATTCCTCATCATGTCGCGCGAAGCCGACCTGACCCGGCGGGGCGATCACGGCATGCTCACGAGCTTCGTCTTCCGCGTCCGCAGCATTCCCGCCGCGCTCTACAAGGCGCTCGGCGGGTTCGCGACCAACGGCGTGAACATGACCAAGCTCGAGAGCTACATCGTCGACGGCACCTTCGAGGCGGCGCAGTTCTACGCCGATATCGAGGGGCATCCCGAGGATCCGGCGGTGCAGCGCGCCTTCGACGAACTGTCCTATTTCACGCACATGATGGACATCCTAGGCACCTATCCGCGCGACGCCCAGCGGCCCTGACCGTCAGGCGCGGGACCGGGCATCTGGATCGAGCGACAGCCGCACCGGCCCGCCGGGATCGCGCAGGTCCACCTGTGTGCCACCGCGCGTGGCCCGCAGCGGAAGGGTCGCGGCCACAAGGCGCACGTCCTCCATCAGCGGGCGCCAATCGTCGGACAGGCGGCGCGCGGCCTCGGACGGACAGAACGTCTTGTCGGTGCCGCGAGCGCGGGCCAGTGCCATCAAGGTCTCGGCGATCCGGTCATCTTCAGGTGTCATGTCTGCGATCCTAGCTCCCCGCCGCTGCGGGGCGAGCGGCGAAAAGTCGTGCGATTCCCGGCGAACGGCCTATCATTGTCGCATCGTTCGGGGGTGAAAGGCCGAGACATGGCGGTCCGGGGGGGCAGCGCAGCGGTATCGGGCGCGCGACTGCGCGGGGGCGCGGCATGACCGTAATCCATGCCCTTCCCGTGGGTGGGGGTATCCTCGCCCTGGCGCCGATGCCGGGCGCAGACGGCGACTTCGCCGCGGATCTCGCGCATATCCTCGACTGGACCCCGGCGCTGGTGATCTCGCTCGCCACCACCAACGAGATGGCCGCCGCGGGTGCTGGCGACCTCGGTCCACGTCTCCAGCAGCGGGCGACGCGCTGGCTGCACATTCCGGTTCCCGACATGGAAGCCCCGGACGACGAGGCGACGGCACTCTGGGCCGACGCGAGTCGCTTTGCCTGCCGCGCGCTCACGGGCGGCGGCCGCGTCCTGATCCACTGCAAGGCGGGTATCGGGCGCTCGGGCATGGCGGCGCTGCGGCTGATGATCGAGGCTGGCGAGGCACCGGACGAGGCGCTCGACCGGCTGCGCGCCGTGCGGCCCGGCGCCGTCGAGACGGACGTGCAGTTACACTGGGCGATGTCGGCCCCGCGCGAGGCCGCCCGCTTCGTCCGAGGGAAGGGCTGAACAGGACGCGGGTGGCAGCGCGTACGCGCGAGCTCCGACGTTGGCTCATTCAGAACAGCGCCGCGGCTTCGGGTCCGCGGTTGCCTCGCGTGGTCAGATGCGGGCGCCTCGTGCCACTGGCGACATGCCGTACAGGACCATGACGCCCAGGTGCCGATGTCGACGCCGAACCGTCCGCGGGACACTCTCTCCGAATGCTTGTTCCGCCAAGTGCGCCGCGTGGTGGTCCACGTCCTGACAAGCGGAAAGAAGGCCGGGGCACACGACAGCGGCGTCCCCGGTACGACTCGGGGCGCGCTCATCTCAAACGGCGGTTGGGGGAGTGAGGTGAGAGGCTGGAAAACGACCCAAGCGGGGCTCGTTACGGCTGCTTCCTTCCGGACCTGACCGGGTTGGCGAGGCGCCTGCCCGCACCAACCTCTCAAGGCTCGATTTAGTGGCTCCGCACGGGATTCGCAACCCCGGCCCGGATCAGAGGTGCAGGCGGAAGAGCGCGTAGCCCTCGGCATCCGTCACCCCGGTGTCCTCCAGGCCGAGCCTGCGTGCGAGGCTCTTGTGACGTCGCGCGCCGGGGCCGGTGCGCAGCCGCGCCGTGGTGCCGGGCATCGCGGCGAATCGCCAGCCTGCACAGCGCGGTTCCTCGTTGTCGCCGGGTCCGAGGCGGCTCAGCATCCGGGCGAGGATATCGGGCACCGTGGACGCGTCGGCGTGGCGCAGCTGCGCGTCGGCGAGGTCCGGAAAGCCGTTGCTGCCCGCCGCGCGGTAGTCGGTGACGGCGACATCCACCGGGTCGTCCTCCGCCAACGGGCCGTCCACCGTCACCAGGTCGCGCACGCGGTCTCCGACCGGGCGGGACAGGTCGATACGCCAGCCCAGCCCGTCCACCGTGTCGATGTCGTAGCCCGGGACCACAAGATCGCGCAGCGGCACGTCGCGGGCGCCGGGCGTGACGGTGCGAAACGCACGGGCCGACCGCTCGAGCCACTGGCGCAGGACCGCGCCGCGCACGCGCCGCACCTGCACCGTGTTCGCGAAGGGCGACAGCCGCGCGAGGTCCCGCACCAGCAGCGGGCCGGGCGCGATGTCCACGTAGTCCGAGGGATCGCCGCGCCCGCCGGTGGAAAACAGCGACGTGGCCACCAGCAGCGGAGTGCCATCGGACCGGTCGAGCCCGACCTCGTCGAGATGGGCCCGCACCGCCCGCGCCACGCAGCGCGCCATTGCGTGATCGCCCGCATCGGCGAAATAGCTGGTGAGCGGCGCCGAAAGCTCGGTCACCGGGCGGCGGATGCGGGCGAGGGTCCGGCGATGCGCCGGCTCCAGAGCGTTCAGGACCCGGGCGTAGAGCGCGGCCGCCTCGCCGGTCCCGGCGGCGCCCGGCGCAACCGGAAGGGCGGTCGCCGGGACAAGCGAGGCGCTGCCGCGCAGCACACTACAGCGGCCGTCGTCCCGGCACCGGAGCCGCAGGTCGATGCGGCCAAGATGGGTGCCCCGGCTGCCCGGCGATACGATCGGCGCAAGGCCGGGCTCGGGGACCGCCGCCGGGCGCGGACCGGCGGACAGGCGGGCGCCGGCGTTTTCGCCGTTCCACGCGCCCCGCCCGGCACCGGGAACCATGACCGGCGAGGGCGCGGCACGCAGCGTGTGGCTGTGCCCGGCGACGACGGCGTCGACCCCCGGCACCCGGGCAACATCGAGCGCGCCCGCATCGGCATCGCGCGACTCCCCCTCCGCGTCGTCGTCGATCCCGGCGTGGCAAAGTGCGATGACGATATCGGCCCCGGCCGCGCGCAACTCGGGGACCATGCGTCGGGCGCAGTCGGCCATCGGCTCGGCCCGAAGCGCCCCGCCGAGCCGGGCGCGGTCCCAGGTCAGGGTTTCGACCGGCGCGAAGCCCACCACTCCGATCCGCAGCCGGCGCCAGCGTCCGGCGAGGTCGCGAATCTCGCGCCGCAGGATCGTCCATGGAGGGAACAGCGCCTCGGCCGCGGCCCCGGCGGGGCGCAGGTTGGCCAGGACCACAGGAAAACCCGCGGCGCCGTGGCACCGGCGCAGCATGCCAAGTCCGTAGTCGAACTCATGGTTGCCGACGGTGGCGGCGTCATAGCCCAGAAGGTTCATCACCGTGATCGCGGGATGCGCCGCGTCGTGGTCCGCGGCCAGCCTTCTGGCGGCCCAGTCGCCCATCGCCGTCCCCTGGATGACGTCGCCGTTGTCCACGAGGATCCCGTTCGACGTGCGCGCCCGGTGCACCGCCACGTGCCGCGCGAGCGCCGCGAGGCCGCGCCTCGGATCGGGACGGTCGGTGGCGTAGTCGTGGGGATAGAGGTGCATGTGCAGGTCGGTCGTCGCCAGAACGCTGACCAGAGCCTCGCTTGCAATGGTTTCCTTCGGTGCCGGACGAGTCGCGTCCGCGTCCATGCCGTTCCCCCTCCCAGTGACGGCGGCCGCCCTCCCGTCGCGGTGCCGTGCGTCAGACGCACCATAGGTGAGGGGTTTCATTAGCCGCAACCCGCAGTTGCAGATTCCGATGGAGGACGCGGCAGCGCGCCGCAGCACATTGTCTCGCCGCGCCGGGCGTGAGAGGTCTTGCGCCGACGGGACGGGACCGGGGAAGCGGCGCATGCGCGACGACGGCATCATCACATTCGGCGGCTCCGGCCTCGACCGGGCGGCCGAGCTGCGCGGCGATCCGTCGGCGATCGCGGCGCTGGCCGCCGATCCCGCGGCGCGGGCGATGGTCATGTGGCAAGGCAAACCGCTGACAGGGAACCCTGCCCCCGCGGGTGACGGCACCGGCCCGGCGGCGCTGGCGTGGATCGGGCTCGGTCACCCGGCACTCGAGGACGCGCGGTCCGCCCCGATCCTGCTCGGGCGCGATGACGACGGCAGGCCGCTCTTCGCCGCCGAACTCGATGCATGGGAACCGCCCGACCTCGACGCGGCCGCCCTCGGCGCATTCGCCGACCCGAGCGAGCAGTGGCACCCCGAACTGACCGGCACCGGGTCATTCGTCGAGCTGCGCCGGGTGATGACGACGCTCTCGGCGCGGGACGCCGAGCTTGCGGCGACGGCCCGCGCGCTGTTCGGCTGGCATCGCAGCCACGGCTTCTGTGCCCGCTGCGGCGCGCGCTCGGAGGTCGCGCAGGGCGGCTGGCAGCGGCTCTGCCCGGCCTGCGGCGCGCATCACTTCCCGCGCACCGACCCGGTGGTCATCATGCTGGTGACCCGCGGCAACCGCGCACTGCTCGGCCGCAGCCCCGGCTGGCCCGAGGGGATGTATTCCTGCCTCGCGGGGTTCGTCGAACCGGGCGAGACGATCGAGGCCGCGGTGCGCCGCGAGGTCCACGAGGAGGTCGGCGTCCGCGTGGGCCGCGTGGACTACCTCGCGAGCCAGCCCTGGCCGTTCCCGGCCTCGCTGATGATCGGCTGCCACGGTATCGCCGAGAGCGACGAGATCGTCCGCGATCCCGCCGAGATCGAGCACGCGCTCTGGATCGAACGCGAGGACCTCGCCGCCGCCTTCGCGGGCGACCACCCCACCGTGTCGCCGGCCCGGCCCGGCGCCATCGCCCGGGCGCTCCTGCGCAACTGGCTTGCGGACCGGCGGTATTGACGACACATTTCCGTCGCGATCCGGCGTCAGACCGGAGCGAGCGGCATTCGGGACGGGCAGGCGACGCATCATGGAATTTTCGGTAAAGGAAGACGTCGAAGGCACCCAGAACGAGGTATTCGACGCGCTGGGCGACCTCGAGGCGATCGAGCGTGCGGCGATGCGCCGGGGCGTCGAGATCAGCAGAACCGACCCGCCCGGGGGACCCGGCGAGGGCAGCACCTGGGCGGTGCGCTTCCGGTATCGCGGCCGGATGCGCGACGCCGAGATCACGCTGACCGAGTATGCCCCGCCCCAGCGGATGGCCTGCCTCGCCCACTCCGGGGGGCTGGACGTGCGCACGGTACTCGACGTGGTGGCCCTGTCGCGCACCCGCACCCGGATTGCTGCCGACACGGTGCTGATGCCGAGAACACTGTCGGCGCGGCTTCTGGTGCAGTCCCTCAAGCTCGCGCGCAGCTCCATCACGAAGCGGATGAAGGCACGCTCCACCGAATTCGCCCGCGACCTCGAAACGCGGATCCGCCGCGCCGGGTAGGCCCGCCGGGGCGACTGTGGGGGGCATCGGATGCTTTCGGCGTAGCGAACTGATCCGGGAAGACGCGGCGGGCAGAGCGATGCGCCCGAGGCAGGACGCCTCCGGCGGAGATAGTCCGATCAGGTGAAGCTGCGGCACGTCTCGCGGGAAGGCCGCGCGAAGATCGGCGCTCGGTAGGGCGCCTCGCGGGACGGTCGCGCGCCCCCACGACATCGTACAGGCCGCGAAGATTGCATCGCGGCCGCGCCTCGCCACATGCCCCGACCGGGAGACCGGGCGCTCCGGGACCGTTGCGACCGCGTCCGGTGCGGGTGTGGGTGGGCCTCACGCTTCACCTCGGCCTCGCACCCGTGACGTCGTCGCGGGGTGACGTGGTCGGCACCGCGGCTCGGGCGGCGCTGCAAGAGATGCCGCGCGCCGAGCGCCCTCAGCGCCCGGTGATCCAGTCCATGAAGTCGCTGCCCGCCCGCGCGATCAGGTCCTGCGCGAGGTCGCGGCCCATGGCGGCGCCATCTGCCACGGGGCCGCTGCGCTCTCCGGCATGGGCTTCGGAGCCGTCCGGGCGCAGCACCTCTCCGCGCAGGCGGAGCGTGCCGTCGGCCACCTCGGCGAGGCCTGCGATAGGCGTCTCGCACGAGCCGTCCAGCGCGGCGAGGAAGGCGCGTTCCGCGGCCAGTCGCTCGGCGGTGGCGGCACAGTGGATCGCCGCCAGCATGTGCGCCGCGCGGTCGTCCTCGGCGCGGCGCTCGATGCCGATGGCGCCCTGCGCCACCGCCGGGAGCATGTCCTCGGGCGGGACCGGCGTCTGCGGCAGTTCCTCGGCCATGTTCAAACGGTGAAGGCCCGCCAGAGCGAGGAAAGTGACGTCGGCCACGCCGTCCTCGAGCTTTTTCAGCCGGGTCTGCACGTTGCCGCGGAATTCGACCACCTGCAGGTCCGGACGGCGCTGCAAGACCTGCGCGCGGCGCCGCAGGCTGGAGGTGCCGACGACGGCGCCCTTCGGCAGTTCGGCGATGGATGACAGCGCCGGCGAGATGAACGCGTCGCGCGGATCCTCGCGGGGGAGGTAAGTGTCGAGCGTCAGCCCCTCGGGCTGCAGCACCGGCATGTCCTTCATGGAGTGCACGGCAAGGTCGATCTCGCCCGAGAGCATCGCGGCCTCGATCTCGCGCGTGAAGAGGCCCTTGCCGCCGATCTCCTTCAGGGGGCGGTCGATGATCCGGTCGCCGGTGGTCTTGATCACCACGATCTGGAACGCCTCGTGCGGCAGGTCGAAGGCGTCGGCCAGCCGGTCGCGGGTCTCGTTGGCCTGCGCCAGCGCCAGCGGCGAGCCGCGGGTGCCGAGCTTGAGGGGCGCGTCGGGGGAGGGCATCTCTTGCGTCATGGGCCGCAGGGATAGGCGCGCGCGCGGTCCGGGGCAAGCGCGCTTGACACCCGGCCGCCCCTGTCGGACCACGGGCCGAACCTCAGGAGGGGCGAGATGACCAAGACGATCCTGCGTGCCATGGCCGGAGAGACGCTGCCCACACCGCCGGTGTGGATGATGCGGCAGGCTGGCCGCTACCTGCCGGAATACCGCGCCACGCGCGAGAAGGCCGGCGATTTCCTGTCGCTGTGCTACACGCCCGAGCTGGCCGCCGAGGTCACGCTGCAGCCGCTGCGGCGCTTCGATTTCGACGCGGCGATCCTGTTCGCCGACATTCTTCTGGTGCCGCAGGCGCTGGGGGCGGACCTGTGGTTCGTGAAGGGTGAAGGCCCGCGGCTGTCGACGATCACCACCGAGGACGATTTCGCCGCGCTGAAGCCCGTCCACGCCATCGACGAGACGCTGTCGCCGATCTACGAGACCGTGGGCATCCTCTCGCGCGAGCTGCCCTCGGACATCACGCTGATCGGTTTCGCCGGGGCGCCGTGGACCGTGGCGACCTACATGATCGCCGGGAAAGGCACGCCGGACCAGGGCCCGGCGCACGCGCTCAAGGACGAGAACCGGCCGCTCTTCGAGCAGCTACTGGGCAAGATCACCGAGGCCACGATCGAGTACCTTTCGCGCCAGATCGAGGCCGGGGCCGAGGTGGTGAAGGTCTTCGACAGCTGGGCGGGGTCGCTCAAGGGCGAGGATTTCGACCGCTACGCGGTGGAGCCCGCGCGTCTGATCGCCGAGGCGCTGAAGCGGCGTCACCCGGACGTGCCGGTCATCGCATTCCCGCGCGGCGCGGGCGAGCGGTTCGCGGGTCTGCACGAACGCATCGGCGCGGAGTGCATCGCGCTCGACGACGGGGTGACGCCGGACTGGGCGGCGAAGCACGTTCAGGTTTCCGGCTGCGTGCAGGGCAATCTCGCATCGTCGCACATGGTCACGGGCGGCGAGGACTTGGTGCGCGAGACGCGCCGGGTGGTCGACGGCTTCAAGGGCGGCCCGCACATCTTCAACCTCGGCCACGGCATCACGCCGGACGCGGACCCCGACAACGTCTCGCGCATGATCGAGGCCATCAAGGGCTGACGCTTCCCAGCGGCCGTATCCGGACCATCGGGGAGCGGGCGACACGGCACTCGTCGCAGGGTCAGGATCGGTCTGCTTTCGCCGCCCGGTGATCGCCCTGCTCGGCTGCAAGTGATAGCCACGCTCACTTTCAGCGTCCTGCGCGGTGCATTTCGACAGTCGTCGCTCGGGGGGCCCGCGAACCGACCCCCGGCATCTGCCGGCCGGGGCGTCCGCGTTGCTCAGCAGGTGCCACAGCTCTGCACTGTGCGCCCCTCCCCCGCCGCGCGCCACCGCGCAGGGTGCCGGGCCGCATCGCACATTGCGTCCCCGCCGCCCGCCGCTAGGTTTCGCCTCAACCGGCGCAGGCGAAGGAGGCCCGTGACATGACGGCGATGGTCGAGATCAGCGATGCGCGGAAGGTCTATGACGGGGGCTTCGAAGCCCTCAAGGGCGTGAGCCTGTCCATCGAGAAAGGCGAGATCCTCGCGCTGCTCGGACCGAACGGCGCCGGCAAGACGACGCTGATCTCCTGCATCTGTGGCATCGCCGTGCCGACCGGCGGACAGATCCGCGTGGGCGGACACGATGTGGTGCGCGACTTCCGCAAGGCCCGCTCGCTCGTCGGACTTGTGCCGCAGGAGGTCAATCTCGAGCCCTTCGAGAAGGTCTGGAACACCGTGCGCTTCACCCGCGGCGTGTTCGGACGCCCGCGCGACGATGCCCATCTCGAGGACATCCTTCGCCGCCTCTCCCTGTGGGAAAAGCGCTACGCCAAGATCAACGAGCTGTCGGGCGGCATGAAGCGCCGGGTGCTGATCGCCAAGGCGTTGTCTCACGACCCCGAGGTGCTGTTCCTCGACGAGCCCACTGCGGGCGTCGACGTCGAACTCCGCCGCGACATGTGGCGGATCGTGGCGGACCTGAAGGCCGCCGGCACAACCATCATCCTGACGACCCACTACATCGAGGAGGCCGAGGCCATCGCCGACCGCATCGGCGTCATCAGCCGCGGCTCGCTCATGCTGGTCGAGGAAAAGGACGCGCTGATGACCCGGCTCGGCCGCAAGGAGCTGCGGATCGAGTTGCAGGAGCCGCTGGACGCGGTGCCGCCGCAGCTCTCGGAATTCGACCTTAGCCTCGAAGAGGACGGCCGGGTGCTGGTCTACAGCTACGACACCGGCGCCGAGCGCACCGGGATCGGGCGGCTGATGACGCGCATGACCGAAGCCGACATCGTGCTCCGCGACGTGCGCACACGGCAGAACTCGCTCGAGGATATCTTCGTGGACCTCGTGCACGACACCGGGACGGACGCGGCATGAGCCGGCTGCCCCGCCACCGCCAGACGGAGACGACGCCATGAACTGGACCGCCGTGGGCGCCATCTACCGCTTCGAGATGTCGCGCTTCTTCCGCACGCTGCTGCAGAGCTTCATCTCGCCGGTGATCTCGACCTCTCTCTACTTCGTGGTCTTCGGCGCCGCGATCGGCAGCCGCATCGACGAGGTCGAGGGCGTGAGCTACGGCGCGTTCATCGTGCCGGGGCTGGTGATGCTGTCGGTGATTACGCAGGCGATCTCGAACGCCTCGTTCGGGATCTACTTCCCGAAATTCATCGGCACGATCTACGAGCTTCTCTCGGCACCGATCAACTTCCTCGAGATCGTCGCGGGCTACGTGGGCGCCGCGGCGACGAAGGCGCTGTTCATCGGCATAGTGATCCTCATCACCGCCTCGCTCTTCGTGCCGATGCGGATCGAACACCCGTTCGCGATGCTGGCCTTCCTGCTGCTGACCTGCCTGAGCTTCGCGCTGCTGGGCTTTATCCTGGGGATATGGGCGTCGAACTTCGAGCAGCTGCAACTGGTGCCGCTGCTGGTGGTCACGCCGCTGGTGTTCCTCGGGGGCTCATTCTACTCGATCTCGATGCTGCCCGGCATCTGGCAGAAGATCGCGCTGGCGAACCCGGTGGTCTACCTGATCTCGGGCTTCCGCTGGTCGTTCTATGGCCTCGCCGACGTGCCCATCGCGGTGAGCCTCCTGGCGATCGCGGCGTTCACCGGCATCTGCCTCGCGGTGATCTGGTGGATCTTCCGCACCGGATGGCGCATCCGCGACTGAGCGGTCGCAAGCGGCGGCGGGGAGCGGGGGCGCTGCCCTCGCGGTCCCGGGAACCCGCGGTCCCGGGAAATTGACAACCAGGCGGTCACGATGCCTGACGTCGCTCGCATGGAGAATTGGCCGGGCGACCACGCCGCTGCGTTTTCGGGGTCGCCCACGGGAAGGGCTGGGCGTATCAGGTCGACATGACGCGATCCGTTCCCCTGTCCGACGCCCGCTCGCTGCCGCTCTGGCGGCGGCCGGTGACGCTGCTCTTCCTGATGGCGGTGGCGATGCCGCTGTCCTTCGCCACCTGGTCGGCGCTTCTGAACAACTTCGTCATCGAGGCCGCGGAGTTCGACGGCTCGGACATCGGCTGGCTGCACACGGTGCGCGAGATTCCCGGCTTTCTCGCCATCGGGGTGATCGCGATCATCGTCTTCCTGCACGAGCAGACGCTGGCGTTGCTGTCGCTGGCGCTCCTGGGTGCGGCGACCGCGGTCACGGCGTGGTTTCCCTCGCTCGGGGGGATCCTGACGATCACCATGCTGAGCTCCATCGGGTTCCACTACTACGAGACGGTGAACCAGTCGCTGACGCTGCAATGGCTGCCCAACGACAAGGCCCCGCAGATCCTCGGCTGGATGGTCGCCGCCGCCTCGGCCTCGGCGCTGGTGGCCTACGGCGCGATCGTGATGACGTGGGAGAGCCTCGATCTGTCCTACAACACCGTCTACATGGCCTCGGGCGGTCTGACGCTGGTGATCACGCTCTACTGCGCGCTGGCAATGCCGCGGTTCGAGGCGCCGGAACCGCAGGTGAAACGCTTCATTCTGCGCCGGCGCTACTGGCTCTACTACGCGCTGCAGTTCATGTCGGGCGCGCGGCGGCAGATCTTCGTGGTCTTCGCGGGCTTCATGATGGTCGAGCGCTTCGGCTTCGAGGTGCACGAGGTGACCGGGCTGATGCTGGTGAATCTCGTCGCGAACATCCTCTTCGCGCCGCTCATGGGCCGGGCCGTGCATCGCTTCGGCGAACGCAACGCGCTGGCCTTCGAATATGCCGGGCTGATCTTCGTCTTCCTCGCCTATGGCGGTGTCTACTGGTTCGGGTGGGGCGTGGCGCTGGCCGCGGCGCTCTACGTGCTCGATCACCTGTTCTTCGCGCTGGCGCTTGCGCTGAAGACCTACTTCCAGAAGATTGCCGCGCCGGGGGACATCGCGCCCACCGCGGCGGTGGCATTCACCATCAACCATATCGCGGCGGTCTTCCTGCCGGCGCTCCTCGGCTACCTCTGGCTGCAGGCACCGGACGCGGTTTTCGCGTTGGCGGCCGGCATGGCGGGGGTGTCACTGGCGCTGGCGCTTCTGATCCCGCGGCATCCGGCCCCCGGGCACGAAACGCGGTTGCAACCGCTTCTGGCAGCTGCGCCGGCGGAGTAACCGCCGGCGCAGCGCGCGCTCACCAGAACAGCACCAGGATCGCAAGCATCGCGACGCCCAGCAGCACCGCCCAGAGCGTCACCCGCGCATAGATCGGGGCGTCGTCGCGCAGGGCGTCGGTGGCCATCTCGCGGGTCCAGGTGGCGCCTTCGACCTCTTCCTGGCTGCCGTGGCTGCCGGCGAGGCTGACCGCGGCGAAGATCACGCAGGACACAAGCGTCATGAGGCCGACATTGGCGGTGAAGTGGATCGGCCAGTAGCCGAGCTGGGTGGCGATGAAGACCGCGATGGCGATGGCGTGCCCGGCCCAGAGCGTGGTGAACGCGGCGGTGTCGGTGCCGCGCTTCCACAGCGCGCCGAGGATGAAGATCGCCACGACCGGCGGCACGAGGACCGAGAACGCCTGCTGGAGGTAGTCCCAAAGCCCGCCCATGTCGTCGATGAACGGCGCCCAGAGGATCGCGATGACCATCAGCACCAGCGTGGTGATCTGGCCGATCCGGCGCTGCTCGGTCGGCTCGCGGTCGGCGATGTTCATGAAGTCGTGGCCGATCAGCGTGGAGGATGAGTTGAGCGTGGAATCGACGCTCGACATGATCGCGGCGACAAGGCCGGCGAGGACGAGTCCGGTCAGGCCCGCAGGGAGCACCGTGGTCGTGATCGTCGGGAACACCATGTCGGCGTTGCTGAGGTCCGGCACCACCGAGATCGCCATCGCGCCCGGCAGAACCATGATGAACATCGGGATGATCTTCAGAAAGCCGCCGAGGATCGCGCCCCGCTGCGCCTCGCGCAGGTCGCGGGCCCCGAGCACCCGCTGGACGATGTACTGGTTCGTCACCCAGTACCAGAAGCCCAGCAGCGGCACGCCAAAGAACAGGCCGGTCCACGGCAGCGTCCCGTTGTCGCGCGGGAGCACGAGGCTCAGCTGGTTCTCGTTCGGCATGCTCTCTTTCACGTTCGCCCACGAGAAGTCGTTGCCCTGAAACAGGATGAAGGTCATCGCCGCGCAGCCGAGGATCAGCACAACGGCCTGCAGCACGTCTGTGTAGACCACCGCCTTGAGGCCGCCCGTGGCCGTATAGACGCCCGCGAAAATGCCGAGGCCGACGCAGGTCTGCCAGATCGGGATGTCCGGAAAGAACGTCTTGACCACCACGCCGCCCGCGTAGAGGCCGCCGGCGGTGTCCACGATCACCGTCAGGACGATGGTCACCGCCGAGAAGTAGAGCCGGGCGCGCCGGTCGAAGCGGCGCTCGAGCCATTCGGGGATGGTCGTGACCCGCGCCTTGAAGAAGAGCGGCGCGAAGATGAAGGCCAGAAGGATCAGAGGAATGCCCGCCATCCACTCGTAGGCCGAGGTGGCGATGCCGGTGGTGTAGGCGGCGCCGGTCAGGCCGATCAGCGTGGTGGACGAGATGTTCGAGGCGAAGAGAGAAAAGCCGACGACGCCCCAGGTCAGCGTCCGTCCCGCAAGGAAGAGGTCTTCGCCCGATTCCGTTCGTCGCGACACCCAGATGCCAATTCCGACGATCACAAGGAAATATGCCGCGAGCACGCCGATATCGAGGCCGGTGATGGCGTTCGACACCGCTTGCGAGGCTTCCTCTTCCATGCTTCAAGCCCTCGAAAAGTTGCGTTTGTCACAACCAACCGGCGACGAATTGTCTCGGTTCCGCGTCAGTCGATGAATTGGAGGGCTTTATGGCCACGTATACGGCACTCACGACATTGAAGGGACGCGAGGCGGCAGAGGCTTTGGGCGAGGCGCTGGAAGATCTCGATCCGGCTCCGATGGGCGTGGGGGTCTTCGAGATCGAGGACGACTCCGGCATGTGGGAGATCGGCGGCTACTTCGATGGCAAGCCGGACGAGGTCGGGCTCGCGCTTCTGTCGGCGGCCTACGGCGCGGCCGAGTTCGCCATCTCCGAGGTGCCGGACACCGACTGGGTCGACAAGGTACGGCGTGAGCTGACGCCGGTCGCAGCGGGGCGTTTCTTCGTCTACGGCAGCCACGACGCCGACAAGGTGCCCGAGGGCGCCGAGCCGCTTCTCATCGAGGCGGCGATGGCCTTCGGGACCGGCCACCACGGCACCACGCTGGGCTGCCTGCGGGCGCTCGACCGGTTGGCCGAGGCGGGTATCGTAGGGCGCAACGTGGCCGATATCGGGTGCGGCACCGCGGTGCTGGCGATGGCCGCGGCGCGGATCTGGCCGAACCCGGTGCTGGCCTCCGATATCGACCAGGTCGCCGTCGAGGTCGCCGAGGCCAACGTGCGCGCAAACGACCTCGTGGGCCGGGTGAACTGCGTCGAGGCGGCGGGTTTCGACGCGCCGGAGCTGGCCGAGGCGGCGCCCTTCGACCTCGTCTTCGCCAATATCCTCATGGCTCCGCTGATCGAGCTGGCTCCCTCGATGGGGCAGGCGGTCGTGCCCGGCGGCCATGCGATCCTGTCGGGCATCCTGACGCGTCAGGCCGACGAAACGCTGGCCGTCTACGTGGATGCGGGCTTCGAGCAGGCGCACCGCGAAGTTATTGGCGATTGGGTGACGCTGACGCTGAAGCGCGTCTGAGTTCGGACATTTTTGGGCGCGATTTACGAAAATCAGACCCGTTTGCCCCAATATTGCCGCAAAGCGGGACTAGAAGCGTCGGACATAATAATCCGGTGGGGGCCGGTGTGTACGAGGCTGTCATGTCCGACCAGCTCAGAGATTTCGCGCGGCGCCACAAGCAGGTGCAGCGCAAGCATCGCCGTTTGGCGCAAGGCTATGTCACCAAGCTCGACCGTCACGGGGTCATCCGGCACGTTCCCAGACGGGACTACGGCGGCGTCCTCGCGATGCCGCTGGCGATCCTCGTGCTCGCCTTCTTCGGCTTCAAGGCCATGCTGATGAGCGGGCTCAGCCCGCAGGATTACCAGATGCACCTCGACGCGCTGGCGCAGGGCAATCTGGCCGAGAAGGTGGGTGCGCGTCTGATGGCGCGTGATCCGCTGACCGAACTGCTCGTGGGGCTCTGGCGGTCCATCGGCTGAGGCTTCGGCCCGGCCGGTCATTCGGTTTCGAGACCGCAACGCAAAACGGCGCCGCGATCGCGGCGCCGTTCGTCATTCTGCCAGACCGTATCGGGTCGCGCGGCGCTCAGCGGCGGCCGCGGGCAACGCGCGCGATGTCGCTGCGGGTCAGGCCGATGTCGGCAAGCTCGCGGTCGGTCAGCTCGTTCAGCTGACGCTCGGTGCGGCGGACGTCCCGCCACTTGCCGGCCGACGACATGGCCGACACGAAGAGTCCGCCGATCTGACCGGCGAAGTTGAGGGACGTGGGGTAGGAGGGGTTGAAGGTGTTCATATCGGGCATCCTCGATCTGGCGCGAAACTGTGCGGTTTTAAGCTGCTGGGGCGCAATTAGGCGGCGGTCTGAAAACGGACAAGCCGTGAAAAGCGCATGGGACAGTTGCGGGGATTGCATGACGACGGTCACGGAACGTTAGCAATTTCATGCATTTATGAGCATCCGCAGCGTGCCGTGGAAGGATGCTGCGCGGCAGCGTATCGTAGCGATCTTTTGCTGCGCCGCAGCGATCGCGCGGGCAATGCGGAGCGCGCCCAAAGGGGGCGCCACGCCCGGCCGCCCGGTCTATTCGCTTGGCGGATGTTCCCTCTTCGTGCTAACTCCGACGCAAGCAATAGAACGGGCAGGACAGATTTGGTACGCGTGCTGGGCATCGACCCGGGGTTAGTCAACCTCGGCTGGGGCATCATCGAGGCCGACCGCGGGCGCATGCGCCACGTGCAGAACGGCACCTGCCATTCCGGCACCGGCACCCTGGCAGAGCGGCTCCTTCGCCTGCACGCCGCGCTGTCGGAGGTGATCGAGCGGCACGCTCCCGAAACCGCGGCGGTGGAGCAGACCTTCGTCAACAAGGACGCGGTCGCGACGCTGAAGCTCGGGCAGGCCCGGGCCATCGCGCTGCTGGTTCCGGCGCAGTTCGGCCTCGACGTCGGCGAATACGCCCCGAACAAGGTCAAGAAGTGCGTGGTGGGCGTGGGCCACGCGGACAAGACGCAGGTTCAGCACATGGTAAAGATGCAGTTGCCGGGCGTGTCGCTGGCCTCGCCCGATGCCGCCGATGCACTGGCGGTGGCAATCTGCCACGCATTCTACATGCGCGCTCCGGTGCCGCGCGTCGCCGGGGGTGCCGCATGATCGGGCGGGTCGCGGGCCGCATCGTCTACAAGGCCGACGACCACGTCCTGATCGACGTGCGCGGCGTGGGCTACGTCGTGTTCTGCTCGGACCGGGTTCTGGCCGGGCTCGGCGTGCCGGGCGAGGCGGCGGCCCTGTTCACCGACCTGCTGGTGCGCGAGGATATCCTCCAACTCTTCGGCTTTCCCACGCTGGTCGAGAAGGAGTGGCACCGCCTGCTGATGTCGGTGCAGGGCGTGGGCGCGAAGGCTTCGCTCGCCATCCTGGGTGCGCTCGGGCCGGACGGGGTCAGCCGCGCCATCGCGCTTGGCGACTGGAATGCGATCAAGGCGGCCAAGGGGATCGGCCCCAAGACCGCGCAGCGCGTCGTGAATGAACTGAAGGACAAGGCGCCGACGGTCATGGCGATGGGTGCAGGTCCGGTCCAGGCGCCAGCGGGCGACGCGATCCCGGAGGACGACGGGGTGATCGAGGCGCCGGCGCGCACGGCTCCGGCGCCCGCACCGGCCCCCGCGACCGGCGGCGCCGCGCAATCCGAAGCACTCTCGGCCCTGCAGAATCTGGGCTACGCGCCCGGCGAAGCGGCGAGCGCGGTGGCGCAGGCCGCGGGCGACGCGCCCGAGGCCGATACGGCGGGGTTGATCCGCGCCGCGCTCAAGCTGCTGGCCCCGGCATGACCTGCACCGTCCGCACCGAAGGTTTCGCGCGATGAGCAGCTCCGACCCGATGATGCGCCCCGACCCGCTGCCCGAGGACGAGGGCCGCGCGCTGCGCCCGCAAAGCCTTGACGAGTTCGTGGGCCAGGCCGAGGCCCGCGCCAACCTCAAGGTCTTCGTGCAGTCCGCCCGCTCGCGCGAGGAGGCGATGGACCACACCCTGTTCCACGGCCCGCCCGGCCTCGGAAAGACGACGCTGGCGCAGATCATGTCGAAGGAACTGGGCGTCAACTTCCGGATGACCTCCGGCCCGGTGCTGGCCAAGGCCGGCGATCTCGCCGCGATCCTGACGAACCTCGAGGCGCGCGATGTCCTCTTCATCGACGAGATCCACCGCCTGAACCCGGCGGTGGAGGAAGTGCTCTACCCCGCGATGGAGGACTTCGAGCTGGACCTCGTGATCGGCGAGGGGCCGGCCGCGCGCACCGTGCGGATCGAGCTGCAGCCCTTCACGCTGGTGGGCGCGACGACGCGGCTGGGCCTTCTGACCACGCCGCTGCGCGACCGCTTCGGGATCCCCACGCGGCTGCAGTTCTACACCGTCGAGGAGCTCGACATCATCGTGACCCGCAACGCCACCAAGCTCGGCGTCCGGGCCGAGCCCGAGGGCGCGCGCGAGATCGCCCGCCGTGCCCGTGGCACCCCGCGGATCGCCGGCCGGCTGCTGCGGCGCGTGGTGGACTTCGCCGTGGTCGAGGGCGACGGCGTGGTGACGCGCGAGCTTGCCGACAACGCGCTGACGCGGCTCGGGGTGGACGGGCTCGGCCTCGACGGCGCGGACCGGCGCTACCTGTCGCTCATCGCCGAGAATTATGCCGGCGGGCCGGTCGGGATCGAGACGATTTCGGCCGCCCTGTCGGAAAGCCGCGATGCGCTCGAGGAGGTGATCGAGCCCTACCTTCTGCAACAGGGCCTGATCCAGCGCACACCGCGGGGCCGGATGCTGGCGCAGAAGGGATGGACACACCTCGGCCTGCCGGCGCCGCGCGCGCCGGGTCAGCCGGGACTTTTCGAATAACGGTTCGGCACTCCTGCCCGGCGAGGCGGGTGCGCGGACCGCGCCTCATCGGTCGAGGAGGGGCCACAGCGGCGCGGCCAGGGCCGACCTGCGGGCGCTCTGCCCCCGCGCAACCGGGATATTTCAGCCAGCAAGAAGATCCACGCCATCTGGTTCACGGGGTGTGGTGACCAACGCGTCACTCTGTCGCGCGCGTTGCAATGATACATCGCTCCGTCGCGCGCGATTGGACAAACTCCGCGCGCTGTGTCACCGGGTTTCGCAGCACTGGAAGCGAGCTTGATGACCGATACCCCCGACGTCCCCACCCCCGAGGAGATCGAGGCGCTGTTCACCCGCGCGGACGGCACGTTCCTCTGCGCGCGGTGGGGGCGGCCGATCGCGCCGGTGGTCTTCGGCGTCGACGATGCCACGCTCGGGACCGTGAAGGCGGCGTTCGAAGCAGTGGCCGAGCTGGTCGGTCACCCCATCGCCGAGACCGACCCCGAGCTCGGGGCCAACGTGATGATGTTCTTCGTGCGCGCCTGGGACGAGCTGCCCGCGGTGCCGAACCTCGACCGGCTGATCCCCGGGCTGGACGACCTCGTGGCGCGGCTGAGCGCCGCCGAGGCCAACCAGTACCGGGTCTTCCGCTTCGACGAGGACGGCGCCATCCGCGCATGTTTCGTCTTCGTGCGGATGGACGAGGCGCTTTCGGACGTGCCCGCCGAGACGCTCGCGCTCGGCCAGGTGGCGCAGCTCATGGTGCTGTGGTCTGACACGGCCTTTACCGATCGCGCGCCACTGGGGCAGCTGTCGGACGGGCGCGTCGTTCTGCGTCCCGACGTCGGCGCGGTGATCCGCGCGGTCTACGACCCAGTCCTTCCCGTGGTCTCGACCGAGCCTGCCCACGCCCTGCGCCTGCACGCCCGCATCACCGCGGGCCGGCTGGCCTGAGCGCGCCTGGCGCGCCGCTGCGACGAGGAACCAAGACATGAGCCCCCACAACTTCCCCGTCCGGGTCTTCTACGAGGACACCGACATGGGCGGGATCGTCTACCACGCGAACTACCTGAAGTACTGCGAGCGCGCGCGCAGCGACTGGGTGCGGATGCTCGGGCTGGACCAAAACGCCATGCGCGAGCAGGGCATCGTGTTCGTCGTGCGCCGGGTCGAAGCGGACTTTCTGGGGGCGGCGCGGCTCGATGACGAACTGGTGGTGCGGACCGAGACCATCAGTGTGACCGGCGCGCGGCTGGTGATGTCGCAAGAAGTGCTGCGCGAGGGCAAGCCGATCTTCCGCGCCGAGGTGACCGCAGCCTGCACCACGACCGGCGGACAGCCGGTGCGCCTGCCCGCGGAACTGCGCCGACAGGTTCACTGAGGGCCGGCGGCCGCGACGGGCGTCTTTCGCGGTTCGCTGATCCTTCACCTTCGGACAAGCGCGCCGCGCTAGGCTGCCGGAAGGTCGGCGACAATTTTCGTACATGGCCATCAGGCGCTGCCCTTGTCCGGGGCCGAATGGACAAGTCCGGGGGCGGGCGAAGCTCGACCTTGCCGGCAACCTTACGGAAAGTCACCGAATATTCCGAGGTCTGACGCTGGTTGACACCAGGTGCGTGCCGGGCTTCGATCCGTGGTGACGGTCGGGGTCTGCTCGGCATTTCCAGAGGTCCCATGCAACGTTTTTTCTTCACCGCCCCGGCTCTGACCTATGACCCCGCCCAAGGCAGGCTCGTCACCGATGTGACCATGGCCGAGATCGATCTCGGTCTCGCGATCGACAATGGGACGTTCGTTCCGAAGGAGCGATTGGAGATTCAGGGTCCGCCGTCCGCGTTCGAAGCCGCCTTGGCGGAGGCCCACCCCAGAGGGGGGCTCAGGATCGACGGCGAGGCGGTTGACGGAAACTACGGCTTCTTCTTCGGTCTGCTCGAGTTCGAGGACGCGCCTGCGGCGGAGGTCCTGACCATTTCGCCCGCCGGCACGACGGTCGAGTATGTCGTCCAGATCAGTGGCCCTGCGCTCGATCTGTCGACCGCCGAGCGGGCGAATGACGTGCTGGGCAGCATCACCTCGGTCGTCGCCATACCGAGTGGCGATGCGAGCACCCTGCTGCGTGCGCGGCTGGACGCGGACGATAGCGAAGTCAGTGCGAGCCCGGGCGCAGACACGGCCGGGACGGACGGCAACGACATCCTCGAAGGCACCGCGGACGACGATACCCTGTCGGGGCTCGACGGTGACGACCGTCTCGACGGACGCGCGGGGAACGACGCGCTGTTCGGCGGCGCGGGCGCGGACGGTCTTCTCGGACGGGGCGGCGACGATCTTCTCCGAGCGGGCGCTGGCGACGACACCGTCGCGGCGTCGAACGGCAACGACAGCGCCTATGGTGGCCGGGGCCGGGACATGATCGGCGGTGGCCCCGGAGACGACCTGCTGGAGGGCGGCGCGGACGACGACACGCTTGGCGGCGGCGTCGGGGACGATGAATTGCACGGCAGTCTCGGCGACGACGTTCTCGCTGGTGGAGCCGGGCGCGACCGCCTGTTCGGCGAGGACAGCGGCGACACGATCGGCGGCTCCTTCGGCGACGATCTCGTCTACGGCGGGGCAGGCGGCGACAGCCTCGGCGGCGGTGCGGGCCTCGACATCCTCGAGGGCGGCACGGGTGATGACAGCATCGGCGGCGGTCTCGGGACGGACAGCGTCTTCGGGGGCGCCGGATCCGATTTTCTTGCCGGAGGCAGCGGCGACGATGCACTGGTCGGGGGCGCGGGGAACGACGCGCTCAACGCGGGGGGCGGATCGGACTCGCTTCACGGTGGCGAGGGCGCCGACGTCTTCGTCTGGAATGCGGCGGATCCCGGCGCCCGCGACGTGATCTACGATTTCACGCCGCTGGAAGACCGGATACGCCTCACTGGCGTGGACAGCATCGACGAACTGAACGTGGACTACACAGCCAGTGTTTCGCTGATCTACGAGGGGCAGGATCTCGACACTGCGGTCCTCGAGTACAACGGGCAGGAAATCGTCCTTCAGGGCGTTCAGGTGGGGGAACTCGACGAGTCCCATTTCATCTTCGTCTGATGCCTTGCGGACGATCCCACCCGAGCGCACGGGCGGGACCCCACGCCGGTGGCGGTCAATCGATCCGGTGCTGGAGGTGCCTGACTTGGGAGTGTCGTCAACGTCAGCGAGTGCCTCCGGACGGCGCAGGAGATGACAGCCCTTGGCATTGATGCCGATGGAACTTCGGCGGAGCGTGCGGCTGCATGGCTCAATGATGGAGAAGACCATGATCGATGTCCTCGGTCCCCGCTTGGCGGCCGCGCTTGTCACCCTCGCTTTGCTGACGGGTCCCACGACAGCCGATCCGCAAACCACCGGAGACCTTCTGGAGGATGCGCGGATCATCGTGACCTCGGACAAGGACGATGTCAGGTTGTGGGCGCACCCGCCGCGGATACTCGTTTTGCATAACGAGCCGGCGGTGGTCGAGGTGATGCGAGACATCTACCAGGAGGTCGAAGAGGCTGTGTCCTCTCCGTTCGGAGACCGGTTTCTCGGAGAACTGATATTCGCCAGCGTTCCTGAGGGTCTTGGAGACGGTGACGCTCCCATGAAGATCAGGATGGCAAAGGGTGGCCCGTCGGGAGCCGAAGTGCGCGTGGCCTTGTCGCCCGAGATGGACCTCCGCACGGACATCGTCGTGGTCGTGGCGGACCGACCGACTGTCGCCATGCTCAATGGCCTTTGGGGCGTCGAACGAAAATACACCCGCCGTCAGATGGAGAGAGCGCGGGGTGGATGCTTCTACGAGGCGAACTCGCTCAATGGGGTCAAGTTCGGCGCCTATATCGCGATTGCCACGCCCGTCGGCCGCGACCATCTGCGCCTGTGCGTCCGGGAGGAGTTCCTGCAGGTGCTCGGCCCGCTTCAGGATGCCGACGGTTCGCCCTTCTTCTCGTTCAACAACCATCTTGAGGCGTCGGCCGAGCAGGAAAGCAACGATATCGCCCTGATCCGCGCCCTCTACGAAAGCGGGGCGGGACCCGGTGGGTCGCCAGACGTCGTCATCGACTATTTGGAGACACTGACCGCGCAGTAGTCCTGTGATTGACGGGGTGTTCCTCGCGCCTGCCCGGTCAAGATCGCTGATACCGCGACGCCTTCGGAACGGTCACGAGCCTCGGGGAGTATTGCGGCCGGCGGGCGCCGTCAGTCCGGCGCACGCACGATGTCTTTGATTGGCTCCGATACGCGCATTTCGCCCGCGACGTCAGAGCACGGCCCGTGCGATGCGGATCAGCTGAAGCGTCTCGTACGCCGAGTCGTCCAGTTGCAGAAGCTGGCCGTTGACCACGGCATAGTTCTGGTCCGGCCCGCGCTGCGGCAGCCGGTAAAGGTTGACCAGATCGTCCTGGGTGAGCGCCGCAGTCGGTGCGACCCGCAAATCAGACGGGACGTTGGGCACGCGCGACACCTGGTTCACCAGAAGCAGCGAGTCGTAATCCTCGTCGTCAAGCAGGACGGGAAGGCCGTCGATCAGGGCGTAGCGCTGACCGCTGGGTGCCGGCTCGAGGTCGAACAGCCTTTGGATCTGGTCCGATCTGAGCAGCAGAAGCTCTGGGTCCGGTTCGACTTCGAAGTCCGAGCCGAGCCAGTCTCTCCGGCGGTCAACCCAGAGTTCGTCGTATCGATCCTCGCCGTACGAGGCCCATTCGTCGTAGGTCACGCCGTCCCGCGCCAGACCCGGCGGAACGCAGGGCGGGTCTTTCTTGGCAAGGCCCGGGGGGCAGTTGCTGTAGGTGATCAGCTCATCCTCGGGCACATCGGAGATGACGAGCTGCGGCGTGGCAAGGGCGAGCGCGGTGGTTCCGATGAGGCGCCGCATGTCGCGACCGTCCGGCGCCGGCGTCGAGACGAGGCGGTCGACGATCTCTTCGCGCTCTGCTTTGGAGTATGTGCGATGGGTCTTGCCAGCGTTGCCGTTTCCGGTCGCCGCGCGTTCGTTGCCGTTGCCGTTGCCGTTGCCGTTGCCGTTGCCGTTGCCGTTGCCGTTGCCGTTGCCCGCTTGCTTCGCGCCGCCGGCATGCTCGGGCTTGCCCTTTGCGGCATTCGTGTCGGCCTTGGCATTCCCCTTGCCGGGGTTGCCCTGGCCGTTGCCCGCGTTGGCGTTCTACTTGCCGGGCGCCGCGCCGCCGGAATTGCCGGGGCTCTTCTTGAGAACCTTGTTCCCGCCTCCGTTACCGTTCCCCTTCGCTTTGCCGCTGTTGCCCTGAGCGAGCCAGAGCTCCGCGCCGACAGGCGCTTTCGAGACGGCCTTGCCGCCCGCGTCGTGAACAGAAAACGCCCATAGGGGAGTGGAGGTCAATGCAAGCGCAACAGCGCTTCCGACAAGGAATTTGTTCATCTCAGCCGCCTTCAGTTGACACGAGGTAACGCCTCTGCCGCGTGGCCCGTTCCCCCGCGCGCCGCGCGCGGTCTTGCACGCGAGAGGCGAAAGCGATGGCGTTGTGGCGATCGCTCTCGTGGCCGACGCGGGCTGCGGCAACCTCCCTTTCTGGCGGGACGCTCGCGTCTATCGAGGCAAGAGTGACCGCACGGCAACCTGCCCTCCGCTGGCGCGTCGAAAGGAACTGCACCGAAAAGGAGGGTGGGCCAGTGAAGCAAAAGCCCGGTTTCCGGGCGGTCGCCAGCCGTGTCGCGCCCCGCCGCGGGCGACAATCCGCGCATCAGGGCCGCGACCGCCGGGCCGGGAGCCGCTGCCCTGACGGCAATGTGTTGGCCCCGGCCCGGCAATTGCGGTAGAACCCCGAGCAGAGGCGGGCCCGGCAGAGGCCCGGTGGACAAAACGCAGAGCAGGCTCATGGAAACCGAAGCACTCACCCTCGCGCAGGAGGTGGATTTCTCCATGTGGGCGCTATTCGCCCGCGCCACGATCCTCGTGAAGTTCGTGATGCTGGCGCTTGTCGTCGCGTCGTTCTGGTCCTGGTCGATCATCGTGCAGAAGATCATCACCTTCCGCGCCGCCCGCGCCGAGGCGCGCAGGTTCGACCGGACCTTCTGGTCGGGCGAGCCGCTCGACGAGTTCTACGAGGAGATCGGCCCCGACCCGCGTGGTCGCTCGGAGCGTGTCTTTGCCGCCGGAATGACCGAATGGCGACGCTCGCACCGCGATGACGGCGCTCTGATCGCGGGCGCGCAGGCGCGGATCGACCGGTCGATGGACGTGGCCATCCAGAAGGAGGCCGAAAGCCTGCAATCCGGTCTCGGCGTATTGGCGACCGTGGGGTCGGTCGCGCCGTTCGTGGGCCTTTTCGGCACCGTTTTCGGCATCATGAACGCCTTCGTCGAGATCGCCGAGCAGCAGAACACGAACCTTGCCGTCGTGGCGCCGGGCATCGCCGAGGCGCTGCTCGCCACGGGCCTCGGCCTGATGGCGGCGATTCCGGCGGTCATCTTCTACAACAAGCTCTCGGGCGACGCGGACCGGCTGATCGGCGGCTACGAGGCCTTCGCCGACGAGTTCTCGACCATTCTTTCACGACAGCTGGACGGCTGACATGGGAGCGGGTGTCATCAAGAAGGGCTCTGGCGGGGGCAAGCGGCGGCGGACCCGTCGCGGCGGCGCCCAGCCGATGTCCGAGATCAACGTCACGCCCTTCGTGGACGTGATGCTGGTGCTGCTCATCATCTTCATGGTGGCGGCGCCGCTTCTGACGGTGGGGGTGCCGGTCGAACTGCCGAAGACCTCGGCCACTGCGCTGCCCTCGGACAACGAGGAACCGCTGACCGTCACGGTCTCGGCGGATGGGGCCGTGACGCTGATGACCACCGAAGTGCCGCGCGACGAGCTGGTCGGGCGCCTGCGCGCCATCGCGGCGGAACGCTCGGACGACCGCGTCTACCTGCGGGCCGATGGGGCAGTGCCCTACGAGACGGTGGCGCAGGTCATGGGCGCGCTGAACAACGGCGGATTCGCCTCGATCGGCCTCGTCACCGATATCGGCGGGCCCGCGCTGGATGCGCCGACGCTGTCGGCGCCGGCCGGGGACGGGAACTGAGGGGCGGCCCATGCATACGGGCCATTACATCTCGGGCGGGGGCCATCTGGCGCTCTTGCTGTGGGTCCTGTTCGGGAGCGTGTTCAGCTCCGAGCCGGACGCCGTCGAGGTGCGCGAGGTGTCGGTCGTCTCGGAAGAGGAATTCGCGGCGCTGACCGAGCGGGCGCAGCCGCCCGAAAGCACGGTGGACGTGACCGCACCGCCGGTGCCGGAGGCCGAGGCCGGAGCGCCGCCGCCCGCCTCGGCGCCCGATCCGGAGCCCGCGCCTCAGCCGGACCCCGAACCGGTGCCGGAGCCGGAACCCGAGACCGCGCCCGAGCCGGTTCCGCCCACGCCCGAGGCCGACGCTCAGCAGGAAACTCAGGAACTGGCCGCACCCGCGCCGGAAGCCGCGCCGCAGATCGACGCCCCCGAGGCGTCGGACCGGCCGACGCCGCGGCCGGCACCGCGCATTTCGCCCGAGCCGGTGCCCGAGCCCGAGCCGCAGGCCGACACCGCGCCCGACGTGCAGGAGGCAGTGGAGCCGGAGCCGTCGCCGGATGCGATCGAGGAGGCCGATCCGCAGGAAGCCGAGGCACCCGAGGCCGCCAGCACCGAGATCGTCACCGAGGCCGAGGAGCCGTCGCGCGCGCCGTCCGCGTCCATGCGCCCGCAGACGCGTCCCAACCGCCCGACTCCTCAGCCCGAGCCGGAACCGGAAGCGCCCTCCGAGACCCAGACCGCGGAGGCGCCCGAACCCGAGCCGGAGCCGACGCCGGAGCCCGAGCCGGCCCCGGAGCCGGAACCTGAGCAAAGCGCATCCGAGACCTCCGAGCAGCTCGAGGACGGTATCGAGAGCGCGCTGGCCGAGGCGCTTGGCGGGGGCGGCACCACCGATCCCGAGCCTGACGTTCCGGTCGGCCCGCCGATGACCGCCGGCGAGAAGGACGCGCTGCGCCTCGCGGTGCAGAGCTGCTGGGTGGTCGACGTGGGCAGCCAGGCGGCGAACGTGACCGTCGTTGTCGGCATGGATATGGCGCGGGACGGCACCGTGGTGCAGGAGAGCATGCGGCTGGTGTCCTCGTCGGGCGGCGAAGGCGCGGCGGTGGAGACGGCCTACCAGTCCGCGCGCCGCGCGATCCTGCGCTGCCAGCGCGGCGGCTACGACCTGCCGCCCGAGAAATACGACCAGTGGGACGAGCTGGAGATCAGCTTCGATCCCTCGGGGATGCGGATCCGATGACCGGGTTCGCGTTCCCCCGGTGCGGGCCGGATCGGGCAGGCGCCCGGCCGGACCCGATCGACCCAACAGGAGAGGGTGACAGATGCGACGACTGATCTCACTTTGCCTCGGCCTCGTGCTGGCCGCCGCGCTGCCGATGATGGCTGCCGCGCAGGACGGGCCGCTTCGGATCGACATCACCGAAGGCGTGATCGAGCCGGTTCCGGTCGCGATCCCGTCCTTCGTGCCGGAGAACGGCGCCTCGGACATGGCCGCGCAGATCACCCGCGTGGTGGGCGAGGATCTGACCGGCACCGGGCTGTTCCGGCGCATCCCTCAGGAGGCGTTCATCAGTTCGATTTCGAGCTTTTCGAGCCCGATCCAGTACGCCGACTGGCGCGCGATCAACGCGCAGGCGCTGGTGACCGGCGCGGTGACGGTCGAGGGCAGCCAAGTCATCGTGAAGTTCCGCCTCTACGACGTGTTCACCGGCCAGGAGCTGGGCGAGGGCATGCAGTTCGCCGGCACCACCGACGGCTGGCGGCGGATGGCGCACAAGGTGGCCGACCAGGTCTATTCGCGGATCACGGGCGAGTCGGGCTACTTCGACAGCCGGGTGGTGTTCGTGTCCGAGAGCGGTCCGAAGGATCAGCGCGCCAAGCGCCTCGCGGTCATGGATTACGACGGCGCCAACGTGCAGTACCTGACCGGCTCGGGCTCCATCGTGCTGGCGCCGCGCTTCTCGCCCTCGGGGGACCGTGTGATCTACACGAGCTACGAGACCGGCTCGCCGCGGGTTCACGTTCTCAGCGTCGGCGACACCCAGAGCCGCATTCTGCCGGCGCAGGCAGGCTCCATGAGCTTCGCGCCGCGGTTCACGCCGAACGGGCAGGGGCTGCTCTACTCGGTGAACGAGGGCTCCAATACCGACATCTACCGCATGGACATGGCCTCGGGTCAGACCTCGCAGCTGACCACCGGACCCGCGATCGACACCGCGCCGAGCTTCTCGCCGGACGGCAGCCGGATCGTGTTCGAGAGCGACCGCTCGGGGTCGCAGCAGCTCTACGTGATGCCGGCGGGCGGTGGCGAGCCGACGCGGATCAGCTTCGGGCCCGGCCGCTACGGCACCCCGGTCTGGTCGCCGCGCGGGGATCTCATCGCCTTCACCAAGCAGAACGCCGGCCGCTTCCACATTGGCGTGATGCGTGTGGACGGCTCGGAAGAGCGTCTGCTGACCGCTTCCTTCCTGGACGAAAGCCCGACCTGGGCGCCGAACGGGCGGGTTATCATGTTCGCCCGTGAGACCCAGGGTGCGCAGGGCGCCTCGTCGCTCTACACCGTCGACGTCTCGGGACGTAACCTCAAGCGGGTCACGACCCCCGACGGCGCATCGGACCCGAGCTGGGGACCGTTGCAGTGACTCCGGGCGGCGCGCAGATTTTTATCTAAAAATCTGCGTACTGTCGGCCGTGCGCACAAACTTTTAGTTAAAAGTTTGTGCGCCCCCGTCGGCCCCGGGGCGCGGCGTGCGGGATCACGCGAAAGTTCGCGGGCGGACCCCGCGCCGGTCCGGAGCCGCATTTCCATGATCGTTGCGGCGTGGTAACGTCCCGCAAAACATCCGAGCAGGACAGTGACCATGACCCTCCCGAAGACAGCCGCCCTTCTCTGCGCCGCGCTTCTCGCCGCTGCGTGCACCAACCCTGATCGCTTTGGCGCCGGCGACGGCGCCGGCATGAACGGGGGCATGGGCGCCGGTGCCGGCGCCAATGGCGGTATCGTCCCGGGCAGCGCCAATGACCCGCAGTCGCCGGCCTACTTCAACCAGACCGTCGGCGATCGCGTGCTGTTCGCCGTGGATCAGTCGACGCTTTCTCCGCAGGCCCAGCAGACCCTCGAGGGTCAGGCCCAGTGGCTGCAGCGGAACGCGGACTACCTTGCCGTGATCGAGGGCCACGCCGACGAGCAGGGCACCCGCGAGTACAACATCGCGCTTGGCGCCCGCCGCGCCAACGCCGTGATGGAATTCCTCGTCTCGCGCGGCGTTGCGCCCAACCGCCTTCGGACCGTGAGCTACGGCAAGGAGCGCCCGATCGAGATCTGCTCGGAAGAGAGCTGCTACGCCAAGAACCGCCGCGCGGTCACCGTGATCTCGTTCGGTACCGCGGGCGCCACCAGCTGAGGACGACCATGACCCGCATCGCCGCGCTGTTCCTGACCGTCGCGCTTGGCGCGACGACGCCCGCCGTCGCGCAGGACGCCGAGACCCTCGCCGACATCCGGCAGGATCTCTCCGCGCTCGCCTACGAGCTTCAGTCCCTGCGACGCGAGATGTCGACCACCGGCGCCTCGGACGTGTCCGTGGCCGGGTCGACCATCGATCGCGTCAACCAGATCGAGCAGGCGATGCAGCAGCTCACCTCGCGCACCGAGGAGCTGCAGAACCGCATCGACCGGGTGGTGAGCGACGGCACGAACCGCATCGGTGACCTGAAGTTCCGGCTCTGCGAGCTGGAGGAGGGCTGCGATATCGGCGCGCTCGACCAGGAGGATCCGCTGGGCGGTCTGGCGCCCGCGACCTCCGGGTCTGCGGCGCCGGCCGGCGGCAGCGCTGCACCGGCCCCCGCGACGGGCGGCACGGAGACCGCGACAGCCGGTGCGGGTGCGGGTGCAGGCACCACCGGCGCGGCGTCGGGCGGCGGGGCGTCCGATCTGCCCATCGCCGATCCGAACCTGCAACTCGCCGCGGCCGAGGAGCAGGATTACCGCCGGGCAGCTTCGGCGCTCGAGGCGGGCGAGTACCAGTCCGCCGCCGACCAGTTCGAGGCTTTCCGCCAGACCTATCCGGGCGGGCCTCTCGATGCCGCCGCGCGGCTTGGTCAGGGGCGTGCGTTCGAGGGTCTCGACAACACGCGCGAGGCGGCGCGTGCCTATCTCGACGTCTATTCCGGCAGCCCGGACACGCCCGTGGCGCCCGAGGCGCTCTGGCGGCTGGGCGCGGCACTGGCGGAGCTCGGCTCGACCCGCGAGGCCTGCGTCACTTTGGCCGAGGTCTCGAACCGGTATCCGGACAGCGACGCCGTGGCGCGCGCGCAGGAGGCCCGCAGCGGCCTGACCTGCCCCTGAGCGCGCCTTGTCCGGGGTGACGGGCAGCCTCGACGCGCGTTTCGCCGCCGAGATGGGCCGGCTGCTCGGTCCGGACTTACCCCCGGCGCTTGGGGTGGCGGTGTCGGGCGGCGGCGACTCCATGGCCATGCTGGCACTGGCGCACAACTGGGCGCGGGTGTGGGGCGTGCCGCTCCATGTGGTGACCGTCGATCATGGGCTTCGGGCCGAAAGTGCGGACGAGGCCGCGATGGTCGCCGGCGAGTGCGCCCTGCTCGGGCATCCCCACGACATCCTGACATGGGAGCGGTCCGGTGACCCGACCGGAAACCTCATGGACGCCGCCCGCCGCGCCCGGCTCGGGCTGATCGACGGCTGGCGCGGCGCGATTGACCACGTGCTCATGGCGCACACCCAGGACGACGTGGCCGAAACCTTCGTCATGCGGCTGGCGCGAGGCGCGGGCGTGGACGGGCTGGCCGCGATGGCGCCGCTGCGCCGGGTCGAGAGCGCGCGGGGGCCGTGGCACGTGGTGCGGCCATGCCTGAGCATGGGGCGGGAAGAACTGCGGCACTACGTCCGCACGCTTCAGGTGCCCTGGGCCGAGGATCCGACCAACGCGGACCCTGCCTACGAGCGGGCGCGCATTCGCGCGCAGAGCGCCGCTCTGGCAGCGGTTGGGCTTGACGCCGCCGCGCTCGCCGCGACCGCCACGCGGCTCGCGCGGTCGAAAGAGGCGCTGTCGGCGCGGGCGGCCGAGGCGGCGGCATGGATCGTCGAGACCGAACCCCGGACCGGTGCGCTGCGGATCGGCCGCGACGCCTTCGCGGCGCTCGACCGCGACACCCAGCTGCGGCTACTGGGAGGTGCTTTGAGGTGGGTCGGCGGCGCCGAGTACGCGCCCCGGTCTGTGCCGCTGGAAGCGCTGGCGGATCGCCTGCTGGCGGGCGGCGGAGGCACCCTCGCGGGCTGTGAAGTGACCTGTGGACGCGAGGTCATTCACGTCTTTCGCGAATATGCGGCGGTGGCCGATCACGTGGCGGCGCCCGGCGCGCTCTGGGACGGACGCTGGCGGCTCGACGGGCCGGACCGCGCGGAGGTCCGTGCGCTGGGTCAGCCGGGCTGGGAGCAGGCCTTGCCGTGGCGCGATGCAGACACGGCCCCGCCCCACCGACGCGCGCTGGGGCTGCCCGCGCTCTGGGACGGCGGGACCCTGCTCGCCTGCCCGGCGCTTGCGCCCGGATCCGCCGAGGGGCTCTCGTTCCACCCGCCCCGTGGCGCCATGACGCTGGATGCTTTCCTGCTTTCCGATTGAACCGGCCCCCTTGATCCTTATGTTAGTCCAAAGCCTGCCGCGGCGCGCCGCGCGCGGGGGCACCGGTTTTCCGTTAGGAGGTCCTTTCGTGGGCAACGCGCGCAACATCGCCTTTTGGGTCGTGCTCTTCCTGCTCGTCCTGGCGCTCTTCAACCTGTTCTCGGGCGGCGGCTCGACCCTGCAAAGTCGCGAGGTCAGCTACACCGAGTTCGTCCAGCGCGTGGAGGACGATTCCGTCCAGTCCGCGACGATCGACGGCGAACGGGTACGCTTCCGCTCGGCCGATGGTCAGGACTACATCACCGTCAAGCCGGAGGACGCCGAGGTCACGCAGCTTCTGGTCGACAATGGCGTGACCGTGCGGGCCGAGCAGCAGGAACAGTCCGGCTTCCAGTCGTTCCTGATCTCGCTCCTGCCGTTCCTTCTGCTGATCGGCGTCTGGATCTACTTCATGAACCGGATGCAGGGCGGCGGACGCGGCGGGGCCATGGGCTTCGGCAAGTCCAAGGCCAAGATGCTGACCGAGAAGCACGGGCGCGTCACCTTCGACGACGTGGCAGGCATCGACGAGGCCAAGGAGGAACTCGAGGAGATCGTCGAGTTCCTGCGCAACCCGCAGAAATTCAGCCGCCTCGGCGGCAAGATTCCGAAGGGCGCGCTGCTGGTTGGCCCTCCGGGCACCGGTAAGACGCTGCTCGCACGTGCCATCGCGGGCGAGGCGGGCGTTCCGTTCTTCACCATCTCGGGCTCCGACTTCGTCGAGATGTTCGTGGGCGTCGGCGCAAGCCGCGTGCGCGACATGTTCGAGCAGGCGAAGAAGAACGCGCCCTGCATCGTGTTCATCGACGAGATCGACGCCGTCGGCCGCAACCGAGGCTCGGGCTACGGCGGCGGCAACGACGAGCGCGAGCAGACGCTGAACCAGCTTCTGGTCGAGATGGACGGCTTCGAGGCCAACGAGGGCGTCATCATCGTCGCGGCCACGAACCGCCGCGACGTGCTCGACCCGGCGCTGCTGCGTCCCGGCCGTTTCGACCGCCAGATCACCGTGCCCAATCCCGACATCAAGGGCCGCGAGAAGATCCTGGGCGTGCACGCCCGCAAGACCCCGCTGGGACCGGACGTCGACCTGCGCATCATCGCGCGCGGCACGCCGGGCTTCTCGGGTGCGGATCTTGCCAACCTCGTGAACGAAGCGGCACTGATGGCCGCGCGTGTCGGTCGGCGCTTCGTGACCATGGTCGATTTCGAGAACGCGAAGGACAAGGTGATGATGGGCTCCGAGCGCCGCTCGATGGTCCTCACCCCCGAGCAGAAGGAAAAGACCGCCTACCACGAGGCGGGTCACGCCATCGTCGGTCTGACGTTGCCGCAGTGCGATCCCGTCTACAAGGCGACGATCATCCCGCGCGGTGGTGCGCTTGGCATGGTGGTGTCGCTGCCCGAGATCGACCGTCTCAACTGGCACAAGTCCGAGTGCGAGGAAAAGCTGGCCATGACCATGGCGGGCAAGGCGGCCGAGATCATCAAGTACGGTGACGACATGGTGTCGAACGGCCCCGCCGGCGATATCCAGCAGGCGTCGGCGCTGGCGCGCGCGATGGTTCTGCGTTGGGGCATGTCCGACAAGATCGGCAACATCGACTACGCCGAGGCGCACGAGGGCTACCAGGGAAACACCGCCGGCCTGTCGGTCAGCGCCCACACCAAGGAGCTGATCGAGGATGAGGTCCGTCGCTTCATCGCCGAAGCCTACGACCGTGCCTATGACATCCTGACGACCAACAAGGACGGGTGGGAGCGCCTCGCTCAAGGTCTTCTCGAGTACGAGACCCTGACCGGCGAAGAGATCAAGCGGGTGATGAACGGCGAACCGCCGAACTCGGGTGACGACGACGAGGGCGCGGGCGAGTCGCCCGACGACACGCCGTCCGTCACGGCGATCCCCAAGACCAAGCCCAAGTCCAAGCCTGCGGGCGACGGCGGACTGGAGCCCGAGCCGACCGCATGAGCGACGCGACGACCGCGCCCGACACCGATTGGGACCCCGGAATCTACTTCAGGTTCCGGGGTCTTCGCTTGCGCCCCGCGTTGGATCTTCTGCGCGCGGTAGGCCCGCTGCCCGAAGGGTGCGTGGTCGACCTCGGCTGCGGAGCGGGGTCTGTGGGCCCGGCGCTCGGGCAGTTGCGTCGTCGGCTGATCGGGGTCGATGCCAGCCCCTCCATGCTGGAGAAGGCGCGGCTTACCGGCGTGTACGATGCGCTGCACGAGGCGGACCTCGCGTCCTGGCGGCCGGACGAGCCTGCCTCCCTGATCTTCGCCAACGCGTCGCTGCATTGGGTCGGGAACCACCCGACGCTGCTGCCGGCGCTGATCGATGCGCTGTCGCCCGGCGGGGTCCTCGCGGTCCAGCTTCCGAACCAGAACAACGCGCCATCCCATCGTCTGTGGGTGCAGATCGCCGAAGAGATGTTCCCCGACCAGGTGGACGCCAAGAAAATGCCGCGCATCCTGTTGCCGGCCGAGTATTTCCGCCTGCTCGCACCGCTCGGTCGCGTGACGGTGTGGGAGACGGAGTACTACCAGGAACTCGCGCCGGACGGCGAGGGCCACCCGGTGCGGCGCTTCACCGAGGGCACCTATGCCCGCCCCGTGCTCTCGTCGCTCTCTGAAGGCCAGCAGGCACAACTGGTCGCGGCCTATGAGCGCGTCATCGGCAAAGCCTACCCCAAGGATGCGCGCGGCACGGTGCTCTTTCCTTTCCGGCGACTTTTCATCACCTTGCACCGCGACGGCTGAGGGCGTTTCTCCCGCGGCCCGCATGCCCGAGGGAGATTGCACCATGCCCGCCCTGAAACCCACCGAGTTCGGTGCCCGCGTCACGTGGCTCGGCCTGGTGCCGACGGAAGGCGACGACATCCGCTCGTCGCCCGCCGAGGCGCTGTCCCTCGGCTGGGAGGGCATCGCGGGCGAGCGGCACGCGGGCGTGACCCGACCATCCTGTTCACGCGTGACCTCGCAGCATCCGCGCGGCACCGAGATCCGCAACGTTCGCCAGCTCTCCGTGGTCGCGGCCGAGGACCTCGCCGCGATCGCCGCGCGGATCGGGCTCGGGGCCTTGCCGCCGGAATGGCTGGGCGCGACGCTGGTGGTCGAGGGGCTGCCGGATCTCACCCATGTGCCGCCGTCCTCGCGGCTGCAGGGCCCGGATGGGGTGACGCTTGTCGTCGACATGGAGAACCGCCCCTGCCACCTGCCGAGCCGCGAGATCGAGCGCGAGGCGCCGGGCGTAGGCGGCCGGTTCAAGCGCGCGGCCGAGGGCCGGCGCGGGGTCACGGCGTGGGTAGAGCGCCCGGGAACGCTGTCTCTCGGTGACCGGCTGGCGCTGCACGTTCCGGACCAGCGTCTCTGGGCGCATCACGAGGCGATCGCGCCCAAATAGCCGTATGTCCTTCGGGCTCCGTGCCGCGAGGGCTCAGGGATCGACCGGGACCAGCGTGCCGGTCAGAAGCGCAACCTGCCGTTCCGCCCCGTCGCGGCGGGCGAAAACCTCTCCGAGCACCACGATCAGTCGCTTGCCCGGCTTGATGACCCGCGCCCGCGCGATCAACGCATCGCCCACCGAGGGCGACATCAGGTTCACCTTGATCTCGGCGGTCACGACCTCGCGGTCGGCGGGCAGGGTGGAGAGCGCCGCGTAGCCCATGGCGCTGTCGGCAAGGCCGAAGGGCAGGGCGGCATGGCCGTAGCCATGCTGCTGGGAAGCGAGCGCGAGGATGGGCGCCTCGATTTCGCAGCGTCCGTCGGCGCAGCTCAGGAGCATGGCGCCGAAGGTCTTCATCATGCCCTGCCGTTCGAAGCTGGCGGCGAGGTGGGGCGCGATGGCGCTCATGATGCGCGCCGGCGCGGCTGCTGCGCCCGCGGCATCGGAAGGCGCGCGGGCTTCGGACCGCAGAGGATCGCCTGTGCGTCCGCGTCCATCAGGGCCGACAGGACCGGCGATCGCGTGCAGAGCCCACCCGTGTAGGCACCGTAGGCCGGCATCACCAGGCGGCGAGAATCCACGAGGAAACAGGGCCGCGACAGCGTCCGACCGCGCAGCGCGATGCGGGCCTTGGGGTGGTAGTGGCCCGAGACCTCTCCGCCGCCATGGGCATCGGCCTGCGCGATGTGACGGAAGTGCAGTGCGCCGTGGCGCGCCTCGCGCAGGTGGGTGCCGCCGAGGCCGACGGGGCCGGGATCGTGATTGCCCTCGACCCAGGTCCACTCGCGGCCGGCCTGCAGGCGGGTGATCCAGGCGCGTTCGTCCTCGGGCAGGACGGCGCCGATCTCGGCGGTGTCGAAGCTGTCGCCAAGGCAGATCACGCGGGTCGCGCCCGTGGCGTCGAGATCCGTGGCCAGCCGGGTCAGCGTCTCGCGCGCGTCGTAGGGCGGCAACGCGGCGCCGCCCCCGGCCGAGAGCCGGGCGCACTTGCCGAGGTGAAGGTCCGACACGACCAGCAGCCCGTGCGCCGGCCAGTAGAGTGCGCCGGAGCCGAGCGCTTCGAGCGTCGCGCCGTGGAAAGTAAAGGCAAGCCGGTTCATGCTTTGTTTCTTGCCCCGGCTGCGCGCACGGCGCAAGGGGGCTACCGCGCGCCCTGCCATTCGGGCAGCGGGAAGGCGCGGTCGTAGGCCCAGTTGAAGCCCATCGCGTAGACCACGTAGAAGGCCGACACGCCCAGGTTCATGGCGAGCGCCGCACCGACACCGATCTGCAGGTAGGCCATGAAGACCGGCACCAGTGCAAGGATCAGGCCGGTCTCGAACGCGATGGCATGAAGGACGCGCATCGGCGGCGTCTTGTAGGTCGACCGGCCGAGCCGCACGAGAAGCCTGTCGACGGCGAGGTTGAAAACGTAGTTCCACGCCATCGCCACGGTCGCGCTGAGCGCGATGACGACGAAGCTCTCGTGCAGCTCCAGCCCGAAGATCCAGGCGGCGGCCGGGGTCACGATGGTCAGGGCGATGGCTTCGAATAGAATGGCGTGGCGGATGCGATCGCGCGGGCTGCGCATGGGGGACCTCCTGTCCGTATGTGCCGGGTCGTCCCGGCCGGGCGCCCGGACCCTGTCGGGCCGCGGGGGAGGTCGTCCTCGCTTGCGACGCTCGATATGGGGAGCGGTGGCACCCGGTCAAGACGCCGCGGGGCCGGCCCACGCGCCCGCCCACCCACCCCGCGCGGGCCGTCCCCGCACCTTGCCCGGTGGCAGATTGGTGCGGGTGGGGTGCAACCTTGCCGGGACGCGCTTGAGGAGCGGGCTGCTTTTTAAGGCGCCGCATCGAGGGTGGGACCGTCCGTCTCCACCTCAAGGACGGGCCGCCTTCGGCGGTCGCTTGCGGCGATCCTTGACCCGCAGCCGGACGGCAGGGGCGAGCGTGGCGGGGCCCGGCGGTGGGCGGTTCGTCGTGGACTGGTGGGGCTGGCAAGTGAACCACGTGGCGCCGTTGCCGAGCGTCCGCGCGCTCCGGTCAGACGCGGGGCCATGTGATCCGGCAGTGCGGCCATTCGATCCGGTCCGGGGCCCTAGTGTCGTATGCGAGCCGAGCCTGTGTTTGCCCGCGGCCGATCTCAGGACGGGATCGGGCGGCGCGGTTTCGGGGCGGTGTCGACCTGCGCGAGGCCGGATTCGTCGAGAAGCCGGGTGACTTCCTCCTCCAGCAGGCGCTCGTCGGCGGAGCCGCGGATCGGCACGCGGCCCGGTTCGAGGAACAGCGGCGCGGCCAGCGGCGTCACCCGGGTGAGGCGTTCGAGGTCGATGCGGTCGCCCACCCGGGCCTTCATCTCGCGGATGCGGTCGAAGTCGACGAGCCCGCGCATGGCCTCTTCGCGCGTGATCTGCATCAGCAGGTGGTCGGGATCGTATTTCAGCAGCGTGTCGTAGAGAATGTCCGAGGACATCGTCGCCTGCTTGCCGGTCTTGCGTGTGCCCCCGACCTGCCGCTCGAGCAGCCCGGCGATATGGGCCGAGGCGCGGAAGGTGCGTTTCATCACCGCGTTGCCGGCGAGCCAGCCATCGAGTCCGGCCTCCAGCCGCTCCATGTCGAACAGCGGGCGCGGGTCGGTCACGGCATCGAGGCCCCAGATCAGCGTGGCGTAGTCGGTGGCGACGAAGCCCATGGGCGCCTGGCCTTCCTCCTCCATCCGCTTGGTCAGCAGGAGGCCGAGGGTCTGCTGCGCGTTGCGCCCGGCGAAGCCGTACACCACCAGCTGCTCGCGGCCGTCATGGGGAAAGCTCTCGATCAGGAGGCGGCCCGGCTCGGGCAGGCGCGAGACGTCGCGCTGGAGCTTCAGCCAGTCGGCGGTGTGCGTCGGCAGCTCGGGCCAGTCCTCCTGCTGGCACATCCGCACGATCCGGTGCGACAGCTGCGTCGAAGTGGCGAACTTGGTGCCCATGAAGGTGGCGATCTTGGGTTTTTGCGCGGCGTCGCGGCTGACCTCGACGACCATCTCGCGCAGCCCCTCGTATCGCACGATCTGACCGCCGATCAGGAACGTGTCGCCCTTGGAGAGCTGCGCGGCGAAGCCCTCCTCGACCTCGCCCAGCGGCTTGCCGCCCCGGCCGCGCATTCGCACCTTGAGCGTGTCGGTGTCCTGGATGGTGCCGATGTTCATGCGAATGCGCTGCGACGCGCGTGGGTCGCGCAGCTGCCACAGGCCGTCAGGGCGCTGCACGATCCGTCGCCACTGGTCGTAGGCCCGGAGCGCGTAGCCGCCGGTGGCGCAGAAATCGAGGCAGGCGTCGAAACGCGCGCGGGTCAGGCCGGCGTACGCCCCGGCCGAGATCATCTCGGCGTAGAGCATGTCGGCGTCGAAGGGCCCGGCGCAGGCCGCAATCAGGATGTGCTGGCAAAGGACGTCGCGCGGACCCGGACCGGGCGGGTCGCCGTCGAGGTCGCGTTCCTTCACCGCCTGCAAGGCGGCCACGCATTCCACCACCTCGAAGCGGTTCGCGGGCACCAGCAGCGCCTTCGAGGGCGCGTTGTAGCGGTGGTTCGCGCGGCCGATGCGCTGGACCAGCCGCTTGACATTCTTGGGCGCGCCGACCTGGATCACGAGGTCCACGTCGCCCCAATCGATGCCGAGGTCGAGCGAGCCAGTGCAGACGATGGCGCGCAGCTCTCCGGCGACCATCGCGGCCTCGACCCGCTCGCGCTGCGCGCGGTCGAGGCTGCCGTGGTGGATACCGATCGGCAGCGCCTCCTCGTTGGCGAGCCAGAGGTTGTGGAAGAAGATCTCTGCCTGCGCGCGGGTGTTGTGGAAGATCAGCGTGGTCTTGTGACGTTTCACCTCGTCCAGCACGGCGGGGATCGCGTATTTGGCGCCGCCGCCCGACCAGGGCGGGGGCGTCTCGGTCACCAGCATCTCGATGTCGGGATCGGGGCCGGGGTCGGCTTCGAGGATCTCGCAGCGGTCGGGGTGTCGGGCGAGCAGGGTGGCGATCCGGTCGGGGTCGTCCACCGTGGCCGACAGACCGACGCGCCGCAGGTTCGGCGCCAGCGTCTGTAGCCGCGCAAGCGCCAGCATCAACTGATCGCCGCGCTTCGACTCCGCCAGGGCGTGGATCTCGTCGATCACCACGCGCTCGAGGCCCGCGAACATGCGGTGCGCGTCCTCGTAGGAGGTCAGCAGCGCGAGGCTTTCCGGCGTCGTCAGCAGGATGTGCGGCGGGTCGGCGCGCTGACGCTTCTTTCGCGAGGCGGGCGTGTCGCCGGTGCGGTCCTCGACCCGGATCGGCAGGTTCGCCTCGGCGATCGGCGTTCCGAGGTTGCGCTTGATGTCCGCGGCCAGCGCCTTGAGCGGCGAGACGTAGAGCGTGTGGAGCCCGGGTTTCGGCGCCTCCGCAAGCTCGGCCAGCGTCGGCAGGAAGCCTGCGAGCGTTTTGCCGCCCCCGGTGGGTGCGATCAGCAGGAGCGACGGCGCGGTGGCGCGGTCCAGCATGGCGCGCTGGTGAGGGTGCAGGTCCCAGCCACGGGTCGCGAACCAGTCGAGGAGGGAGGCGGGCAGATCGGTCATGCGCGGCAATCTATGCGCGCCGCGCGCGATGGAAACCTGCGGCTTGATCGCGCGGGCCGCGGGGCGTATCCGCCGCGCCCATGATCCGCAGGACCCACGAAGAGGCCGGCACAAGCTCGGTCGCGCTCTATTCGCCGTGCGAACGCTATCGCTACGGGCTGGCGCGGACGTGGGACGCGGCGGTGCCGCCGGTGCTGTTCGTCATGCTCAACCCGTCGACAGCCGACGAGCGGCGCAACGACCCGACCATCCATCGATGCGAGCGCCGGGCGCGAGACTGGGGCTATGGGGGCGTGATGATCGCCAACCTTTTCGCGTGGCGGGCGACGCGTCCGTCGGACCTGCGCCTGGCCGCGGCACCCGAGGGGCCCGAGAACGCAGCCATCCTGTCGGACTGGCACGCGGAGGCGGGGCGCACGGTGGCGGCCTGGGGCGTGCACGGCGCGCTGCGCGGGGCCGGGCCGGACTGGGCCGCACGGGCCGGCACGCTGTCGCATCTGGGGCTGACCAAGGCCGGGCACCCGCGCCATCCACTCTATGTCGGCTACGACGTGACGCCGCGGGACTGGCCGCTGGCGGCGCGCTACGCGAGATAGAGCGGCGTTAACCCTGAGTACGGGTTTCCGTTGATCCGGGCGGAACATTTCGGGATCTTCGGTCGGGGAACGTGATGTCTTCGGAGTCGGGTCATGTTGTGGCTGACGGGTCTTGTCGGTGCGATGCTTGCCGGATCGGTCGCGATCCTCGGCACTATCCCGTTCGGCCCGGACGAGGCGGAAGACGACGCGGAGACCGGGCAGGACGACATCGCGGCCACGTTCGACGTGGTCACCGCCATGCCGGCCGGTGATCCGTCCGGTGCGAGCGTGGACGAGGCGGCTGCCGTGCGCTCCACTTCCACGTCCGGGCCCGACATCGCCGCGACACCCGATGCGGAGGCTGAGGCGCCCGGGGACGATCCCGGCCGCGTCTGGACCACGCTCAGTCCGGACGGCGGTGCGCTGGAGGTCGGCACCGACGCGGACGAGAGTTTCGCGGGCACCGGGCGGACAGACGTGATCGACGGCGCGGCTGGTGCGGACATCCTGACCGGTGGGGCGGGGGACGACTCGCTCTCCGGCGGCGCGGGCGACGATCTGGTCGCTGGCGAGGGCGGAGATGACACGCTTCACGGCGACACGGGCGAGGACATCCTGCGCGGCGGTGGCGGCGCGGACCTGCTTTTCGGTCACGACGGGGACGACCATCTCGACGGCGGAGAGGGGGAGGACGTCCTGTTCGGCGGCCTCGGCGCGGACGCGCTGAGTGGCGGAGCGGGCGACGACGCCCTCCACGGTCGGGAGGGCGCCGACACGCTGACTGGCGGTGCCGGGCAGGACACGCTCATGGGCGGGGACGGAGACGACTTGCTGCGCGGGACGGCCGATGCCGACGGGGGCATCGACTACCTCAACGGGCAGGATGGCGACGACACGCTCGAAGCGGGCGCCGCGGACGTGCTGTCCGGCGGCGAGGGGCACGACCTGTTCCGCCTGGGCAGCGAGTTGACGACGGACCCGGCCCGCCTCGCCGACTTCGACCCAAGCGAGGACAAGATCGTGATCCTTTACGATCCGGGCCAGCCGGTGCCCGACGTGGCGCTTGTACCGGACCCGGACGATTTGGGCGTGGTGTCGCTGACCGTCGACGGGGAGGTGGTCGCACGTCTGGCCGCGGCGGATGCGCCGGACGCCGGGGCCATCGCGCTGCTCGCGCGGGCGGCCACGGACGGGCCGCCTTGACCTGGCGCCCCGGCGAACTCCGCTTTACAAACGGCATCACACCGACTATGCGCCCCCATCCGGTCTCGTGCCGGAGCTCTCCACGGGCCCTGCTGGACGACATCCCGGCTTGCGCCATGACCGCAACACGAACCTCAAGGAGATCCCGATGTCGATTACAGCCGAAGAAAAGCAGAAGGTCATGAAGGACTACGCGACGAAGGAGGGCGACACCGGCTCCCCGGAAGTCCAGGTCGCGATCCTGACCACGCGCATCAGCGCGCTGACCGAGCACTTCAAGACCCACAAGAAGGACAACCACTCGCGTCGTGGCCTTCTGAAGCTGGTGGCCCAGCGCCGCAAGCTGCTCGACTACCTCAAGGCGAACGACGAGGAGCGGTATCGCACCCTCATCGGCAAGCTGGGCATCCGTCGCTAAGCCGACAGGCCCGACAGATGCGATGCGAAGGACCGCCCCCGGCGGTCCTTTTGCGTTTCACACAAAGGCGTTGCGTCGCGAGCGCCCCGAGGCGGCGGCCGGCGCCTCGCGTTCCGACCCGGCGATCACCCGTCCGGCGTGTGGTCGCGGGCGACCGGGCCACCTGCGCGCGCTGCGCGAATCGCGGTTTCCAAAAGCGCACTTTTCGTATAGGGGCCAGTCATCTGAGACGTGGCGCCCCGACCCCGGCGCTCGAGGGAATGATGATGGGGTCGGCGGCAATGGGGCCGCCAATCAAACGGGAGCCCCGGCATCCGGCCGGGAGGGCTCCCAGACAGGATACGCTAGATGTTCAACGTGACGAAGAAATCCATGCAGTGGGGCGAGGATACGCTCACACTGGAAACGGGCAAGGTTGCCCGTCAGGCCGACGGCTCGGTCATCGCCACCCTGGGCGAGACCTCGGTCATGGCCAACGTGACCTTCGCCAAGCAGCAGAAGGAAGGTCAGGACTTTTTCCCCCTGACTGTTCACTACCAGGAGAAATACTACGCCGCGGGCAAGGTGCCCGGCGGCTTCTTCAAGCGCGAGGCGCGGCCGACCGAAAAGGAAACGCTGACCGCGCGCCTGATCGACCGTCCGATCCGTCCGCTGTTCGTGCCGGGCTTCAAGAACGAAGTCCTGGTCATGTGCACCGTGCTCAGCCACGACCTCGTCAACGACCCCGACATGGTGGCGATGATCGCCGCGTCGGCCGCGCTGACGATTTCGGGCGCGCCGTTCATGGGTCCGATCGCGGGCTGCCGCGTCGGCTACTCCGGCGGTGAGTACGTCCTCAACCCCGACGTCGAGGACATGCACGACCTGCGCAACAACCCCGACCAGCGTCTCGACCTGGTTGTGGCGGGCACCAAGAACGCCGTGATGATGGTCGAGTCCGAGGCCTACGAGCTGACTGAGGAAGAGATGCTGGGCGCGGTCAACTTCGCGCACGAGCAGATCCAGCCGGTCATCGACCTCATCGTGTCGCTGGCCGAAGAGGCCGCGAAGGATCCGTTCGACTTCACCCCGCCGGACTACTCGCAGCTCTACGAGCGCGTGAAGAGCCTCGGCGAAGACAAGATGCGCGACGCCTACGCGATCCTCGACAAGCTCGAGCGCCAGGAAGCCGTCGCCTCCGCGAAGGACGCGATCAAGGCCGAGCTGACCGAAGAGGAACTCGAGGACAAGAACCTCGGCTCCGCGCTCAAGAAGCTCGAGTCGACCGTCCTGCGTGCCGACGTGGTCAAGAACAAGCGCCGCATCGACGGCCGCGCGCTCGACCAGGTGCGTGCGATCGAAGCCGAGACCGGCTTCCTGCCGCGCACGCACGGCTCGGCGCTGTTCACCCGCGGCGAGACGCAGGGCCTCGTGGTCACCACGCTCGGCACCGGCGACGACGAGCAGATCATCGACGCGCTGCACGGGAACTTCCGTTCGAACTTCCTGCTGCACTACAACTTCCCGCCCTACTCGGTCGGTGAAGCGGGGCGCGTCGGACCTCCGGGACGCCGCGAGATCGGCCACGGCAAGCTCGCATGGCGCGCCCTGCAGGCGGTTCTGCCGGCGCCGACCGACTTCCCCTACACCATCCGCGTGGTGTCCGAGATCACCGAGTCCAACGGCTCGTCCTCGATGGCATCGATCTGTGGCGGGTCGCTGTCGATGATGGATGCGGGCGTTCCGCTGAAGTCGCCGGTGGCGGGCGTGGCCATGGGCCTCGTGCTGGAAGACGACGGCGAATGGGCCGTGCTGACCGACATCCTCGGCGACGAGGATCACCTCGGCGACATGGACTTCAAGGTCGCCGGCACCGAGAACGGCATCACCTCGCTGCAGATGGACATCAAGGTCGCGGGCATCACGTCCGAGATCATGAGCCAGGCGCTGGACCAGGCGAAAGCCGGCCGGATGCACATCCTCGGCGAGATGAACAAGGCGCTGAGCGAAGTGGGCGCGTTCTCCGAGCACGCACCTCGCATCGAGACCATGACGGTTCCGCAGGACAAGATCCGCGAAGTCATCGGCTCGGGCGGCAAGGTTATCCGCGAGATCGTCGAGACGTCGGGCGCCAAGGTCGACATCAACGACGACGGTGTCATCAAGATCGCGTCGCCGAACGGCGAGGCCATCCAGAAGGCCTACGACATGATCTACTCGATCGTGGCGGAGCCGGAAGAGGGCAAGGTCTACAAGGGCCGCGTGGTCAAGATCGTGGACTTCGGTGCCTTCGTGAACTTCTTCGGCAAGCGGGACGGCCTCGTCCACGTCAGCCAGATCGTTCCGAAGCGGCTGAACCACCCGTCCGACATCCTCAAGGAAGGTCAGGACGTCTGGGTCAAGCTGCTGGGCTTCGACGATCGCGGCAAGGTGCGCCTGTCGATGAAGGTCGTCGATCAGGAGACCGGCGAAGAGGTCAGCGAAGAGCGCAAGGAAGACGTGGACGGCTGATCGCCGCACGTCGTCTGCACTGGATCTAGAGGGCGCGCCGGGAGACCGGCGCGCCCTTTTCACGTTCGCGCGCCATGAGGCGCTATGCGGCGGCTGTGAGGAGGTATGTCGGACTTGGTCGGGTGCCGGGCGGAAATCTCACGCGGCACGCAGATGCGCCCCACACGGCGCGTATGACGATCCCGAAAAAGAACCGCCGCCGGCGATGTCTCGACGGCGGCGGGAGATGTCTGGCCCCCCTGCGGCGCTTCGGACCGGGCGGGGGAGGGGCGGTTAAGCCCCTATGTGCGGCGACGTCGCGCCGGGCTCAGGCGCCGGTGCGGCCGTTGCGGCGGAAGTCGCGGACGATGAATCCGGCGGCGACGAGAGCGGCGACGGTGATGACCGAGGAGATGATGTCGATGAACATTGCGGTGATCCTGAACGGACGATTGTGGAACTGCGGCTCATATAGGATCGGTCTTTACGAACCGTGAGCTTGGCTGCGGCGCAACGCGATCAGAAAACGACCAAACGATGTTCCCTCACGTTTTCGTCACCGAAAAACACGATGGGCGTGAGCTTCAATAAGTTGTTGTAAATTCGTCATGAAACGGCCCCGCTCCGAAATGCGAAGCGGGGCCACATTGTCGCGTTCCGACGTGTCGGAAACGGTCAGTCGGGCAGGGCGTAGACCGCCACCTGGTCGCCGACCTGAGGCTTGAGAATCGTGTTTCCGCCGCCGATGAAGGCCACGTACTGCTTGCCATCGTGCTCGTAGACCGCGGGGTTAGACACGGAAGGGGCCTCGACCGTGTCCTCCCACAGCTCTTCGCCGGTCTCGATGTCGAAGGCGCGCACCTTGGCGTCCATGGTCGAACCGATGAAGATCAGGCCGCCTGCGGTCACCGCGGGGCCGCCGATGGTGGGCGAGCCCATGCTCTCGGGCATGTAGAAGCCGAACTTCTGCGACGAGCCCAGCGGCTTGCGCCAGTTCACGTCGCCGGTCTTCATGTCGATGGACACGAGCTCGCCATACGGGGGCTTCCAGCACGGCATCCCGAGCCAGTTCATCGCGACCTTGAGCGACATTCCGTAAGGCGAGCCGATCTGCGGGTAGTAGCCGCTCTCGTTGCCCGAGCCGCCCTGGATCTCGTCGTATTCCTCGCGCGCATAGAGCTGGATGTACTGCGTAATGTGCGAGGTGTTGACGATGGCGGTCTGGCTTTCGGGGTCGAAGGCCACGCCGCCCCACTGCACGCCGCCCGAGCTGTCGGGGAAGGTGTAGACGCCCTCACCCTCGGTCGTGGGCGGGGTGTACATGCCCTCGTACCAGAGGTCGTCGAAGAGGCGCGAACACTGGCCGAAGCCTATCGCATCGGCGATCCACCAGATATCGGCCTTCTCGGCCTGATCGAGCAGCGGCGCAGGTTTCGTGGGGAAGGGCTGGGTTTCGGAGTAGACCTCGCCTTCCACGGTGCCGTCGCCTTGCGGGACGGGACGCTCCTCGATCGGCCAGACGTCCTCGCCGGTCTCGCGGTTCACCACGAAGAGGAAGCCCATCTTGGTCGCCTGGATCAGCGCGGGGATCTCCTCGCCGTCCACGGTGATGTCCATAAGCGTGGGCGCCGAGTTGATGTCGTAGTCCCAGATGTCGTGATGGACCCACTGGCGCGACCACTCGACCTCGCCGGTCTCGAGATCGACTGCGGTGGTCGATGTGGCGAGGGGAATGTCCTCGGTGCGGTTGCCGCCCCAGTAGTTCGGGGAGGGCGAGGCGACGGGCAGGTAGACCATGCCCAGTTCCTCGTCCACGGACATGGCCGTCCAGACGTTCGCGGTGCCGGTCTGCTGGCGGATATCCTCGGGCAGGGTTTCGACCGCCCATTGCAGCTCGCCCGTCTGGGGGTCGACAGAGAACACCGATCCCGGCGGGGCTTCGGCGAATTTCCAGTCGTTGCCGGCCCAGCCCATGATGACGTGGTTGCCCGCGACGGTGGGCGGCTGAAGCAGCGAGAACGGCCACTTGTTGTTGGTGTCGTTCCACTGGTTCACGTTCAGCGCACCGTTGTCGCCGAAGTCGGAGCAGAGCTCACCTGTGTCGGCGTCCATCGCGAAGAGACGTGCGTCCATCGTGCCGAGGTAGACGATCTTCTGGCACGTCTCGCCCTCGACGGGGTTCTCGGCTTCCCAGTAGGCCACGCCGCGGTTCTTGAGCGCAGGCTGCGTCAGCGCCTCGAGCCGCGACTCGGAATCGAAGCTCCAGACCTCCTCGCCGGTGGCGGGGTCGAGCGCCAGCACACGGTAGAACGGCGTGCCGATGTAGAGCAATCCGTTGGCGTAGACCGGCGTGGCCGACCAGACGGTCGTGGGTAGATCGCCCGAACCGTCCGAGACGTCGCCGGTGTGGACTTCCCAGACCTTTTCGAGGTCGCCCACGTTGTCGGGCGTGATCTCGGTCAGCGGCGAATACTTCTGCGCCGAAAGCTGGCCGTGGAAGGTGTTCCAGGTCGGCGTATCGGGCACCAGCGGGACCGGCGCGCGGGCCTGTGCCTGTGCGGCCTGTTCTCCATCCGACGTGCCTGCGGCGGACGCCTCGTCCCCGGACGGGTCAGAGGCTGTCTCCTGCGTGCCGGAGTCCGCCGCTGTGGCGTTGGACTGCTCAGCCGCGTCCTGCCCGGTGGCATCCTCGGTCGGCTGATCCGCTTGCGTGTCCTGCGTGTCGGATGGCTCCGTCTCGGCCGCGGGCTCCGATGCGGCTTCGTCGGCAGCGTCGCCGGACGCTCCCGAGCCGGGCTCGGAGGTTTCGCCCTCGGTGAGGGCGTCTCGGGCCGGTCCTTCCTCGGTCATGGCCCCGTCACTGTCGGCCCCTTCGGCCTCTGGGGAGGCGTCGGTTTCTGCGTCGGACGCATCTGTCTCCGGGGAGGCGTCGCTCTCGGTCGGTGTCGATCCGGAACCGTCACCGGACCCCTCTTCGGTCAGTGCGTCACGGGCCGGTCCTTCGTCCGCTCCGGTGGCGCTGCCGGTTTCCGGTTCGGGGACCGCCTCGGTCTCGGCCGGATCGGACTGGGTGCCGGGCTGGCCGCTCTCGGGGCCGGCGTCGGTTTCTGTTTCGCCGTCGGAGGTCTGGGCCAGCAGGGGCGCGGGACCGGCGTGAACGGCAAGCGCGGCGGCAAGGGCGAGAATGCTCAGGCGGGAGGTCATCATGCTGCGGCTCCTTCTGTCTTGCGGACGGGGCCGATGCCGTCGAGGACGACGCCGACGAGCGCGACCGCCATCGCGACGATAATCCACCAGCCGTGCAGGAAGAACGCGGCAAGCGCGGTGCCGAGGATCCCCAGAACGGTCAGCCAGCGCCAGACGCGATGGCCCGTCGCCATCATCAGGACGGCGCCCAGCGCGACCAGCAGCGACGCCACGAGGACGATCAGCGCGCCGATCGTGCCGGTGACGCCGGTGAGCGGCGTGATGTAAAGATAAAAAGCGATTGCGGCCCCTGCGAGCCCGGCGAGCGCGATGAGCGTGGCGCCGAGAGGGGACCTGCGTTTTCGGGTATGCGGCATATTAATTTCCTTCTGCTCCCGTAACGGGAACGCGGAAACCGGGGCCGCAAGTTCCGGACGAATGGCAGGTTCCCGCCGAGCGCATGACGATTTCGTCAGGCGCGTCCCGGTCAGACCACCTCGATCACGCCCTTGTCCACGGCGAGGACATAGCCGCGCCGGGCGATCGTCTTGACGATCAATTCGGACACCAACTGGTTGCCCAGCCCGTCGCGCAGGCGTTTCACCCGGGTCGCGCCGGCGGCTTCGTCGCAGTCCTCGGCCGCGCGCCCCGAGATCATGCCCTCGATCTGTGCGCCCGTGAGCATGTCGCCGTCGAGCCGGGCCTCGGCCAGAACCGCCAGCGTCTCCATCATCGCCTCGGTCAGCTTGAAGCCCATGGTGTTGAGATAGACCGTGTTCTCCTCGCGGCTGACGATCAGCGACGTGACCTCGATGCCCGAACGCTCGATCTCGGCCATGCGGCGGTTGAGCGTGACCAGCATCACCAGGAACACCAGCGCCGCGACCATGAGCGCGGTGGCGAAGACCAGCAGCACGAGGATCACCATTCGGTATCCCGCCAGCGTCTCGGCGAACGCGGTGCCGGACTGGGCGAGGATCTCCAGCAGCTTGACCTCGGCCTGAGCGGTGAGGTCGTCGTTCTCGATGAAGATGCGCTCGACCCGGTCGTTGAAGGCCCCGGCGTCCGGAAGGGCCAGAACGAGCCACGCGCCCGCGCCGACCAGCAGCGCGACGATCAGCGCGAGGCCTGCACCGACGATGCGGGTGCCCGAGCGGCGGGCCTCAGTAACGGAGGAAGTTTTCGCCGGCACTGTCGCGCTTCTCGTCCAGTTGGTCGCCGCCGAAGGTCGAGACGACGTTTAGAAGGGTCCAGCCCGCGTCGGCCAACCGGGCGCGCAGGGCATCGGCGGCTGCGCCCCGAGAACAGGCGTCGTCGGGCAGTTCGGCCACGCCGTAGTGCAGGCGCAGCGGGTCTTCCTGCTTGGCCTTGTAGTCGGCGTAGCAGGCCGCCGCGGCGGGGCCGGGCAGGGCCAACGCGAGGCAGAGGAGGGTCAGGGGCAGGACGGTGCGTGTCATGACACCTTGATGCGGCGGAGGGCGCGGAAAGGCAATGACGCACGGGCCAAGCGCGCCGGTTATGCGATAGCAGGCGGCCGACATTGCGGGTCAGTGGCCGGCGGCAGGACGGTAGGTCTGCACCGTTTCATCCCGCGAAGGAGACCCAAGCCATGCGCCGTCCGATCCTCATCCTCGCCGCCGCCATCGCGGCCCTCTCTCCGCTTCTGGCCGGGCCCGCGCACGCCGGCGACGATGACATTCCCGCCGCGCTGGGCGGCATCCGTCCCGCCTATCTCTACGGGCTTGCGCAAAAGCGCGAAGAGGCACTGCGCGAAGAACTGCGCCGGACCGAGAAGGCTCTCGAGCGCGAGCGACTCCGGAATGCCGAAGCTCGGAAAGCCGAACGCCGCAAGAAGCTGCATGCCGAGGAGGCTCGCCGCGCCGCGTGGCGCGAGCAAGAGCGCCGCACGCGTGAGGCAAAGCTGGAGCGCCAGCGCCGCGAGGCCCGCCAGGCCGAAGCAGAGCGCCGCCGGGAGCGCGAGCGCGACCGCCATCACCGGGCCGGAGGCGGGCATCGTGCGACGCCGTGGGGTGACGACGATCGCCGCAGGGACGGGCATCGCCGGGGCTGGGACGACGATCGCCGCCATGTCCGTCTTGCGCCGATTCCCGCCTCCTGCCACCGCACGGTGATCTTCGACCGCACCGGGCCGCAACACGCCTTCGGGGGCCGTTGCCTCGCCCGGAGCTACCCGGACGCGGACCGTCTGCCGAATGCCTGCCGCGTGCCGCTACCCAAGGGACAGGGTCGCGCGGCATACCTCGCCGAGTGCCTCCTGCGGCGCGGCTTCACCATCGGGCGCTGATCGCCGCCCGCGGATACGGTCCCGGCTGGATCGGCCCCGCAACCTCGGCTAGACCCCGGCGCATGGGACCGACCGACTTTCACGAACGCGCGCTGATCGACCGGGGCCTCGGCCCCGTGGCCGGGGTGGACGAGGCCGGGCGCGGCCCGCTCGCCGGGCCGGTGGTCGCCGCGGCGGTGATCTTCGATCCGGCGGTGCTGCCGCCGGGACTCGCCGACAGCAAGACGCTCTCGGCCAAGAAACGCGCCGACCTCTGCGACCTGCTGCGCGGCACCGTTGCTTTCGGCATCGGCCAGGCCAGCGTCGAGGAAATCGACGAGATGAACATCCTGCGCGCCAGCCACCTCGCCATGCTGCGCGCGGTCGCGGCACTGCCGAACCCGCCGCGTCACCTGCTGATCGACGGCAACATGATCCCGCGCGATTGCCCGCATGAGGCGACTGCGCTCGTGAAGGGCGACGCGCTGGCCCTGTCGATCGCGGCGGCGTCGATCCTGGCCAAGGTGGCGCGCGACACCATCATGCGGGACTTGGCGCAACACTTTCCGGGCTATGGCTGGGAGACGAACCAGGGCTACCCGTCGAAAAGCCACACCTCCGCGTTGCGCGATCTTGGTGTGACCCCACACCATAGGCGAAGCTTCGCGCCCGTGCGCAATATCTTGTATCAAGCGGATTTGCCAACCTCCTGATTCAAAAATCGAATTGACCGCGAATCGTCTTCGACTCATCCTTGGGACCAACCACAGAGCGCCCGTCAGAGGCGCCGGGGAACGAGGCAGAGAATGACGAAGATGGACCGGATGCAGGGCGCACAAACGCTCCCTCTCAACACGATTCTGGCAGGCGATTGCATCGAGCAGATGGCGGCGCTTCCCGACGCCTGCGTCGACCTGATATTCGCGGACCCGCCCTACAACCTGCAACTGAAGGGCGAACTGCACCGGCCGGACAACAGCCGTGTCGACGCGGTGGACGATGACTGGGACCGCTTCGCGAGCTTCGAGACCTACGACCAGTTCACCCGCGCGTGGCTGACCGAGGCGCGCCGCATCCTCAAGCCCGACGGGGCGATCTGGGTGATCGGCTCCTACCACAACGTGTTCCGCATGGGCGCGGCGCTGCAGGATCTCGGCTACTGGATCCTCAACGACGTGGTCTGGCGCAAGTCGAACCCGATGCCGAACTTCCGGGGCAAGCGCTTCACCAACGCCCACGAGACGCTGATCTGGGCCTCGAAGTCCGAGGGCGCCCGCTACACCTTCAACTACGAGGCGCTGAAGGCCATGAACGAGGGCATCCAGATGCGCTCGGACTGGGTGCTGCCGATCTGCACCGGCGGCGAGCGTCTCAAGACCGACAGCGGCGAGAAGGCGCATCCCACGCAGAAGCCGGTGAGCCTGCTGCACCGCGTGCTCGTCGGCTGCTCCAAGCCCGGCGATGTCATCCTGGATCCGTTCTTCGGCACCGGCACCACCGGCGCCGTCGCCAAGGCGCTCGGTCGCGACTGGATCGGCATCGAGCGCGATCCGGGCTACCGCGAGGTCGCCGAGGCGCGCATCGGCAAGGTCCGCAAGTTCGACAAGGCCGCGCTCGAGGTCACCCGCGCCAAGCGCGCCGAGCCGCGTGTCCCCTTCGGCACCCTCGTCGAGCGCGGGATGCTTCAGCCCGGCGAGACGCTGGTCTCGGCCACCGGCAAGAGCGCACGGGTCCGCGCCGACGGTACCCTGATCGGCCTCGACGTGTCGGGCTCCATCCACCAGGTCGGCGCCGCGCTCGAGGGCGCGCCCTCCTGCAACGGGTGGACCTACTGGCACTTCGTCAAGGACGGCCAACGCGTTCCCATCGACGTGCTGCGCCAGCAAATCCGCGCCGAGATGCACGCCGCGCGCTGAGGCGCGGCTTCACCCCACATACGGTTACCGCCAGCGCCCGCACGTCATCGTCCGCGGGCGCCACTGGCCCCGTCCGTGCGCGCACGGACGGGGCATTTTCGTGACGGCGCCGTTCCGCCGTGCGCGGGTTGCACACGGACGCGCGAGGCGGTCATGTGGCGCAACCTCGGGAACGGAGACTATTCATGGACCTGCGCGCCATTCTCATGGGCCTCGCCTTCGCGGCGATGTGGTCCTCGGCCTTCACCTCGGCGCGTATCATCGTGACGGCGGCGCCGCCGGTCTCGGCGCTTGCGCTGCGCTTCGCGATCTCGGGCGCTCTGGCGTTGCTGATCGCGCTGGCGCGCGGCGAAAGCTGGCGGCTGACGCCGGCGCAATGGAAGGCAACGATCCTTTTCGGCATCTGCCAGAACGCACTCTATCTCGGGCTGAACTTCGTCGCGATGCAAAGCGTGGAGGCGTCGCTCGCGGCGATTATCGCCTCGACCATGCCGCTGATCGTGGCCTTCGCGGGCTGGGCGATCTTCGGGGAGCGGTTGCCGGTGATGGGCGCGGTGGGCCTCGGCGCCGGCGTCGCGGGCGTGGTCATCATCATGGGCGCGCGGCTTTCGGGCGGGACCGATCTGTGGGGCGTTGCGCTCTGCGTGGTCGCGGCCTGCGCGCTTGCGGCCGCCACGCTGTCGCTGCGCAGGGCGAGCGGCGGCGGTGGCAGCGTGATGACAGTGGTCGGCATGCAGATGCTGGTGGGCGCGGCGGTGCTGCTGATCCCGGCCGCGTTCGAGACCCACGTGATCCAGCCGTCCTGGGCGCTGTTCTGGGCCTTCCTCTACACCACGCTGGTGCCCGGGCTCGCCGCTACCATCGTCTGGTTCCTGCTGGTCGAGCGCATCGGCGCCGTGCGGGCGGCCACGTTCCACTTTCTCAACCCGGTCTTCGGCGTGGCCATCGCTGCGGCGCTTCTGGGCGAGGCGCTGCGGCTCGCGGACCTTGTGGGCGTGCTTGTCATCGCTGGGGGCATCCTGGCCGTGCAACTGTCGAAGCAGAAGCCGGTGCAGGCGCCCGTCTGAGGCTTGGGGTCGCCGCCGGTCGCAGTGGCGTCCCCGTTCCTCGTGGCGTGCCGTGAGGCGCGACCACCTGCGGCAAGTTCCCTGGTAACGGAAGCGGACGCGCGTGAATGAGGCCGCAGCAGCGTCCCCGTAGCCAGTCCTGTCCGTGTCCAAGGAGTTTGCCGACAAAGCCTGCCTCGGCCCCTCGGCAGGATCCGGCACGTCGCGCTATCATGGAGAGGGGGAAGTGGTGGGCGACCCTGGAATCGAACCAGGCGTGGGTCTCCCCGGCGGATTTACAGTCCGCTGCCGCACCTTGCAGCGCGTCGCCCATATCGGTGCGGGACAGCGCCCGCTCCAACGTGACGGGGTGCTTACAAGCGGCCCCGGAAGGCGTCAACCGGAAAAAGCCGCGGGCTTGCGGGACGGCGCGGGCGGTGCCACAGGAGGGCGGCGCGACCGGAGGGCGCTGGCATGAAGAAACCCGACTGGGTCATCCGCAAGGAACAGGACAAGCGCGCGAAGGCGGCCGAAACGGTGTGGCTGTTCGGCCTCCACGCCGTGCGCGACGCGCTGGAGAATTCGCGCCGCGAGAAGCTGCGCCTGATCGTCACGCCGAACGCGCAGGCCAAGCTTGAGGCGGCCATCGCGGCGTCGGGCATGACGCCCGAGGTCAGCGACCCGCGCAAGTTCGCCGCGCCGCTCGATCCGCAATCGGTGCACCAGGGCGCGGCGCTCGAGGTGAAGCCGCTGGACTGGGGGCCGCTGGCCGAGGTCGCGGCGGCGGGCGAGGATGGACGGCCGCCGCGGGTGGTGCTGCTCGACCGGGTGACCGATCCGCACAATGTCGGCGCCATCCTGCGGTCGGCCGAGGTGTTCGGCGCGCGCGCGGTGATCGCCCCGCTGCATCACTCGGCCCCCGAGACCGGCGCTCTTGCCAAGACCGCCAGCGGCGCGCTGGAGCGGCAACCCTACCTGCGGGTAACCAACCTGGCGCGCGCGATGGAGGAGCTGCGGGACATGGGCTACACGCTGCTCGGTCTCGCGGGCGAGGCCGAGGCAACGCTCGAGGCCGAGGTCGCCGCGGCCGGCACGCGGCCCGTGGGGCTGGTGCTGGGGGCCGAGGGACCGGGCCTGCGGCCCCGCACGCGCGAGACCTGCGATGCGCTGGTCAGGATCGACTTCGCCGGGGCGTTCGGGTCGCTCAACGTCTCGAACGCGGCGGCGGTAGCGCTCTACGCGGCGACGCGGAGCTGAAACGACGGGGCCGGGCGGCAATTTCCTTAATTAAGGAAAATTCTCCCCCCGGTGAGGTCGCTCGATCTGAGGCCGGTCGCACATTCTTGGACCAAGAATGTGCGCGCGGATCAGAATGCGTCCGGCCGGGCCTCGCGCGCCATGTGGTCGAGTACGGCGTTCACGAAGCGTGCCTCGCGCCCGTCGGGATAGAACGCCTTCGCGATCTCGACGTATTCCACGATGACGACCTTCGGCGGAGTCTTGGTCGCCACCAGTTCGGCGCCCGCCGCGCGGAAGAGCGCGCGCAGGGTCGGGTCGATGCGATCGATGGGCCATTTCGCGACCAGCGCGCGGTCGGTCATCTGGTCGACCCGGGCCTGCCAGTTCACCGCCTCGTCGATCACCATGCGGAAATGGTCGATGTCGCCGTCGATCATCTCTTCGCCCTCGATCAGTTCGAGGCCGAAGCGGTGGGCGAGGAACTCGGCGCGGACCTCGTCCGACGAGAGCGACGAGTGCTCCATCTGGAACAGGGCCTGCACCGCGTGCAGCCGAGCCGCCGAGCGGCGCAGCTTTTTCATCTCGCGGGCGTCGGGGGCGGCGGGTTGTCCGGTCTCTTCGGCGCTCATGACATGTCTCCCCCGGCCTGGAAGCCGATGCCCTGCTGCGGCGCGCCCCATTGGCGTGCCAGCGCCACGAGATGCAGTGCGGCCGCCGCTGCGCCCCCGCCCTTGTTCTGCTGAGCGGGATCCGCCCGCACCTCGGCCTGGCCCATGTCCTCGACGGTGAGGATGCCGTTGCCGATGCACAGGCCCTGAAGGCCCAGCAGCGTGATGCCGCGCGAGCTGTCGTTGCAGACGGTCTCGTAGTGCGTGGTCTCGCCTCGGATGACGCAGCCGAGCGCGACGAAGCCGTCGAACTCCTTCTTCATGCGTCCCGCCATGCCGATGGCGGTGGGCACCTCGAGCGCGCCCGGCACCTCGATCGTCTCGTGGGTGCCGCCGGCGGCCTCGATCTCGGCCCGTGCACCGGCGAGCAGGTCGTCGGCGATCTTGCGGTAGAAGGGGGCGACGACAAGCAGCAGCTTCACCGGCCGGTCGAACTCCGGCCGGGGCAGCGTGTAGTGGTCGGTGGAGGCCATCAGCCAAGCTCCGATATCTTGCGGGTGCCGACGATCTCGAGGCCGTAGGCGTCGAGGCCCACGACCTTCGGGGTCGGCGAATTGGTGAGAAGGACGAGACGCGACAGGCCGAGCGAGGACAGGATCTGCGCGCCGAGGCCGTACTGGCGCAAGGTGCGCGGGCTGGCGCCCTCGGGCACGTCGAGTTTCATCGCGGTGTCGCGCAGCAGGACCACGACGCCCCGACCTTCGGCCTCGACCGTGCGCATGGCGTCCCGGAACTCGTCGGCGCGGCCGGTGGGGCCGGTGCCCACCACGTCGAGCATCGGGTCCATGGCGTGCATCCGCACGAGGACCGGATCGTCCCCCGCGAGGTCGCCCTTGGTAAGGACGATGTGTTCGTCGCCGTGGGTGGTGTCGGCATAGATCCGCATCTGCCACTCGCCGCCGAATTCCGACGTGATGGTTTCCTGCTTCTCCACGCGGACGAGGTTGTCGTTGCGGCGGCGGTAGCGGATCAGGTCCGAGATGGTTCCGATCTTGAGGCCGTGCCGCTGGGCGAACGCGATCAGCTCGGGCAGCCGCGCCATCGAGCCATCCTCGTTCATGATCTCGCAGATCACGCCGGCGGCGTTGAGGCCCGCGAGCCGCGCCATGTCCACGGCCGCCTCGGTATGGCCCGCGCGGACAAGCACGCCGCCGTCCTTGGCGCGGAGCGGAAAGACGTGGCCGGGCGTCGCGATGTCCTGCGCGCCCTTCGAGCTGTCGATCGCCACCTGGATGGTGCGCGCGCGGTCGGCCGCCGAGATGCCGGTGGTCACCCCCTCGCGGGCCTCGATCGACACGGTAAACGCGGTTTCGTGGCGCGACGAGTTGTTCGAGGACATGAGCTGAAGCCCCAACTCCTCGATCCGCTCGGTGGTCATGGCGAGGCAGATCAGCCCGCGCCCGTGGGTGGCCATGAAGTTGATGACGTCGGGCGTCGCCCACTGGGCCGGGATCACGAGGTCGCCCTCGTTCTCGCGGTCCTCGTGGTCGACGAGGATCACCATGTGCCCGTTGCGCGCGTCCTCGAGGATTTCCTCGATCGAGGAAATCGCGTCCTTCCAGTCCTGTTCGACCGGGCCGGGTGTCTCGAAGTCGGTCATGGCGGGGTCCCTTGTGCTGCCCGCGCCAGATAGGACAAGCCGCCGCGGAAGGCCAGAGTGCGCCGCGCGCCGTGGCGGCACGTCGCGTGTGCGCGGACGAAGGGGGCGGGGAAGCGGCGGGACCACCACAACCGTGCGGTTATCTCATTCCCGAGGACCTGTATATACAGGTGGGCGTCAGGTAACCAGACCACGGCCTGGACAGAGCCAACTCCCTCGGAATTGCTTAAGGCCACCGGAATGCAACCATTGCACGGGAAGGGCAGAACCCGCCTGCGATTGGAATTAGGAAGCGCGCGCCGCGCTGGCAAGGGGGCGAGGGTAGGGCGTGGTGACGAAACCGTCATCGCCCGCGCTCAGTCCTCGTCGTCGGTCACGAAGCCGTAGCGGTCGAGCTCTTCGGGCAGCAGCACGTAGATCTCGTCCGGCGGGGTCTCGAGCGCGTGGCGCATGACAAGGGGATCGATTCCCATCTCCTCGAGATAGCTCATCACCTCGGCCTGTCCGCGCTGGATGTCCTCGACCGCGAATCGGGCGGGCAGGAGGGTGTTCTCTCCGAAGTAGTGCTGATGCACCCCGACCGAGGCGTCGTCCGCGATCTCTCGGGTGGCGCCGCCGGCCAGAAGGTAGGGGCAGGCCGAGTAGCAGTATTCGCCCGCGAGCATCCGGGTCGCGATCCCTTCGCGCCGCAGGTGCCGCCCGAGGCGCAGCGCCTCCTGCACAGCGCCACCGGGGCTTTGCAGGATGAGCGTCTCGGCGGCGGGCGAAACATCGGCCAGCCGCGCGGCGATGCGTTCGGCGTCACCCTCGCCGATGCCGCCCTCGAGCCGCCATGTGGCGCCGTCCTCCTGCGTGAGGGTCAGGCGGTCGGGCAGGTCGCCGGGATCGCGGGCGGGGCGCGTGGTCGGGCTGACCCGGGACGGATCGAAGGTGCGGCGCTGGTCGCCGGGGCGGACCGGTTCGGTCAGCCCGGGGGCGGAGGGACCGAAGGACGGCATCCGCCAGCCACCGGCTTCCATGTCGCCGATCACCAGCGCCGCGCCGATCACGATCTGAAGCGCCAGCACACCCTTGAGCGTGCGGCCGATGCCCGCGGGGCCGCTCATGCCGAGCCGCTGCCGCGAAGCGGTTTGACCTCCGACACCGGGCGCTCCGGCTCGCGTTGCGCGGCGGCGGGCTCGGGGGGACCTTGCGCCTCGACCGTGGTGGAGGGCGCGGCGACAGTCGGCTCGGCGGTGCGGGTGGCGTCCATGTCGCGCAGGGCCGTCATCGCCGCGCGCAGCTCGGCAAGTGTCAGAGTGTCCTCGATGCCCGCCCCCTCACGGCCGCGCCGGATCGCCGCCTGCGTCACCGCGAGGATGAAGACGAGCACCGCCGGCAGCAGGTCGATGGCGATGGCGCCTGCCCAGGACGGCACGAAGTTCCGCGCGTAAAGAATGACCGCGTCGGCCGAGGACACCGGCGTGTAGGTGACCTCCTGCGCCGGCGCCATCTCCTGCACCGCCTGCGCGGCCCGCTCCAGCGTCTGCGCGCGGCTGGCCAGCACATCGAGGACCGAAGTGATCGTGGCCTGCTGGTTGCCCCGACTCTCGGCCGTGGAGCCGTCGAGCTCGGGCAGTACCACCGACGCCGACAGATCCTGCGCGGCGCGCTCGACCAGCGAGGCGACGGACAGCTGGCGCAGGCGGGTGATGAGACCCTGCAACTGGACCGCAAGTTCCGAGAACTCGACCGACCGCGCCTCGACGCTGCCTTGCTCCACGGTGAGCGCGCGCATCCGGCTCAGGATCGCGTTGCCCTCCGTGAAGGCTTGCTCGACCAGCGGTGTCTGGCTCGCGATCTGGTCCTCGAGCGCGGCCAGCTCCTCGGACTTCTGGGTCAGGACGCGAAACACCGCGCCCCGGCCGGCGAGGCCCGAAAGCGACCCCGCGGCCTCCTGCTCGGACAGGTCGTCGAAGCTCTGGCGCACGCGGGCCACGTCACGCTCCAGCGCCTGTCCCGACAGAGCGACCTCATGGGCGCGCTCCAGACTGGTCTGGTAGTCCTGAACGGTCTCGGCGAGGTGCTGCTCCACCGCTGCGGACCCGGCCAGGGCAGCCGCATTCAGCCACGAAGACATCGCCACGATGGCCAGAGAACCCACGCCCATCGCCGCGAACAGGCCAAGCCGTGCGCCAGTGGTCCGCACCGCCGGGAACAGCCGCATGAGGTAGGACCAGAACACGAAGATGCCGACCGACACCGCCACCGAATACGCGATGGCGGCGAAGACGGTCATCGCGCCGTTGTCTTCCAGCAGGGTCGAGACGCCGAGATAGGTGTAGATGCCCGAAGCCACCGACAGCACGCCCAGTGCAGTGCCCGAGAAGCTTTCGAGCCAGCCGACATGGCCTTCGAGATCGCGGGCGTGGGCGACCCCGCGCGCCTCCGTCCGGCTCAGTTTTTCGTCACTCATCTGCCGTCCCGCTCCACCATTCCGAGGAAAGGTAGGGTCGGGGTGCCTGCGCGCCTAGGGCCTTGCGCAATCGTGAGCAATCCGCGCCTTGCAGATGTTCTTAATACGTTCTTTACTGGTGCAATGGCACTCGACCCCGATCCGCAGCTTCCGCAGATGATGCCCGGCCAGCTTCTGGCCCGCGGCGTCGCGCGCCACCTGTCATCGGCGCTGGGCTTCGCCTCGGTCGAGGAGTTCGTGCCGGAGCGGGGCAAGCGCGTGGATGTGATGGCACTCGGCCCCAAGGGCGAGATCTGGATCGTCGAATGCAAATCGAGTCGCGCCGACTTCATGTCCGACGGCAAGTGGGAAGGTTATCTGGACTGGTGCGACCGCTACTTCTGGGCGGTGGACCAGGAGTTTCCCACCGACCTCCTGCCAGACGATACCGGCCTGATGATCGCGGATTCCTATGACGCGGAGATCCTGCGCATGGCGCCTGAGCACAAGCTGGCTGGCGCGCGCCGCACGGTTCTGACGCGCAAGTTCGCATTCCACGCGGCGCGCCGGCTTCAGGCCGTGCGCGACCCGGACGCGGTCAGCGCCTGGACTTCGGTTTGACCTTTGCCGCCCCGTCCGCGGCGGCGCGGATTTCCTCGGCGATCTCGCGCGCCTCGTCGGGCGAGAAATCCATCGGGATCTCGATGCCGTCGGCCAGGACGAACAGGCGCACCATGCCCTGATCGGTGGGGCCGATCTGGAGGTTGGCCTCGATGTCGCGTTCGTCGTTGATACCCATGGCTCATCTCCGCAGGACGTGGGGTGCGGCGCGGGGCCGCGGCGTGGACGGGCAGATAGCCGCAGACCCCTTGCAAATCAAGCCGCGCCGGGCTCCGCTGCGGTCATGGACGTGACCTTCCGCGACTACGACCCCGCCGATGCCGACTGGATCGTCGCCCGCCACCAGGCGCACTACGCCGAGTCCGAGGGCTTCGACGACAGCTTCGGCGCGCTCGTCGCAAAGGTGCTGGCGCGGTTCGAGGCAACGTGCGACCCGGTACGAGAACGCGGCTGGATCGCTGTTGATGCAAACGGGGCCCGCCGGGGGTCGATCTTCTGCATGACGCGCGATGACGACACGGCCCAGCTGCGGCTGTTCCTTCTCGACCCGGCGCTGCGGGGCCACGGGGTGGGGCAGCGGATGCTGGACGCGTTCACCATATGGGCGAGGCGCTGCGGCTATCGCCGGGCGGTGCTCTGGACCCACGAAAGCCACCGCGCGGCCTGCGCGCTCTATGCACGTTCGGGCTGGACCTGCCGCAGCTCCGCGCCCGTCACCAGCTTCGGGCGGCCGCTTGTCGAACAGCACTGGGACATTGTACTCTGACCCCGCGCGGCGGGGTTGCATCGCCCGGTCCGAGGCGCTATCTGCCGTCGCCAGTGCCGCCTTAGCTCAGTAGGTTAGAGCGCTAGATTGTGGATCTAGAGGTCCCCCGTTCGAACCGGGGAGGCGGTACCATTCTCTTCCCACCGGAAAACTCTGTGCGTCTTTAACGGGTTGCCGCGCTCTTGGGGGCAATCTGAACGCGCTGGCGCAGCCGTCCCGTCAGCCGATCGTAGACGAGGATCTCCTCGGCTTCGGTGACGATGGCGATCCAGTCGTCCCCTTGCGTCACCGCCGTGGCCCGTGCGCCGTCGGGCAGCGTGATCTCCGAGGGCAGGGGCGGCGGCGTTGGCTGCAGTCGGATGACAAGCACGATCACCACCGCTAGAACGCCGCAGATCATCACGGCGGCGAGCGTCGTGACCAGCCATTTCAGGAATTTAACATCCGGCGATGGAGCCGGGTCCGGAGTGTCGTCCATGTCGGAACGGGTCCTGCGCGTTGTCATCGGGGCGGCACCGCCCGGGCGCCTTGATAAGGCGCTGGCGCGCGACGTGCCAGAGGAGGCGGCCCTGTCGCGTACGCGGCTGGCGCGGCTGATCTCCGACGGCGCGGTAACGCGCGACGGTCTCGCGCTGACCGATGCCAAGGGCCCGGTCGCCGAGGGCGACACGCTGGAGATCCGCGTGCCCGAGGCCGCCGAGGTCGAGACCCGCCCCGAGGCCATCGCGCTCGACATCCGGTTCGAGGACGACGACCTCTGCGTGTTGATGAAGCCCGCGGGTCTCGTGGTCCATCCCGCGCCGGGCAGCCCGTCGGGTACGCTGGTCAACGCGCTGTTGCACCATTTCGGCGGGCGGCTGTCGGGCGTCGGCGGCGAGAAGCGCCCGGGCATCGTGCACCGCATCGACAAGGACACGAGCGGGCTGCTCGTCGTGGCGAAGTCGGACCGTGCCCACCACGGACTGGCCGAGCAGTTCGCCGCGCACACGGTCGAACGGCGTTACCTCGCGCTGTGTCACGGCGCGCCGGACGCGGGCGATCCGCGGCTTCTGGGCACACGGGGCGTGGCCAAGGAACCCGGCGCCACGATCCGCATCGAGACGGGCCTTGCGCGGCACAAGACCGACCGCCAGCGGCAGGCGGTATACTTTGGCTCCGGCCGACACGCGATCACCAGGCTTGGCGTGATCGAGCGATTCGGCGCACCGCCTACCGCCGCGCTCGTGTGGTGTCGGCTCGAGACCGGACGCACGCACCAGATCCGCGTGCACATGGCGCATGTGGGCCATGCACTGATCGGCGATCCGGTCTACGGCGGCCGGCGTCGGGTGGCGGCCAAGGCCCTGTCCGCCGGCGCAGCGGAGGCCGCGGACACCTTTCCCAGGCAGGCCCTGCACGCGGCGACGCTGGGTTTCGAGCACCCCGGGACCGGCGAAACGCTGCGGTTCGAGGCAGACCTGCCGCAGGACATGGCCGATTTGGCCGCACGGCTGCGCGGCGGCGCCGACATACACAGCACGTCCGCTTGAGCGCACCGAAACACGGGATCGCTTCTGCCAGAGATCCGTTATGTCTTCGTAAATCCTTGCGGGCGATGCTCGCTTGAAACCCGTCGGGCGAATCCCCATCTGGGATGTTAAGCCCATAAACATATGGAGGGATGGTCTTGAGCAATTATGCAAATCTTCCCGCGCCGTCCCCGGAAGCGGGGCTCAGCCGCTACCTGACCGAGATCCGGAAGTTCCCGCTTCTGGAGCCCGAAGAAGAATACATGCTGGCCAAGCGCTGGGTCGAGGATCAGGACCCGCAGGCCGCGCACCGGCTGGTGACATCGCACCTGCGGCTCGCCGCCAAGATCGCGATGGGCTACCGCGGTTACGGCCTCCCGCAGGCCGAGGTCATCTCGGAGGCGAATGTCGGCCTCATGCAGGCGGTAAAACGCTTCGACCCCGAGAAGGGCTTTCGACTCGCGACCTACGCCATGTGGTGGATCCGCGCCTCGATCCAGGAATACATCCTGCGGTCTTGGAGCCTGGTGAAACTCGGCACGACGTCGGCGCAAAAGAAGCTGTTCTTCAACCTGCGCAAGGCCAAGAGCCGCATCGGCGCGCTCGAGGACGGCGATCTGCGTCCCGAACATGTCGACAAGATCGCCACCGATCTCGGCGTGACCCATGACGAGGTTATCTCGATGAACCGGCGCATGGCCGGCTCGGACGCCTCGCTCAATGCCCAGGTCGGGCAGGAGGGCGAAGGGTCCATGCAGTGGCAGGACTGGCTCGAGGACGAGGATGCGAATCAGGCCGAGGACTACGAGGCCCGCAACGAGCTCGAGGCGCGCCGGGAGCTTCTCAGCGCCGCGATGGACGTCCTGAACGATCGTGAAAAGGACATCCTGACCAAGCGGCGCCTGGCCGAGCAGCCGATCACGCTCGAAGATCTGTCCGGCGAATACGACGTCAGCCGCGAGCGTATCCGCCAGATCGAGGTGCGCGCGTTCGAGAAGCTGCAAAAGCGGATGACCGATCTCGCCAAGGAGCAGGGGATGCTGTCTGGGGCCTGAACCGGGCGCTTATTCTAGAAATTACCGAACCGGCCGCCATGCGTGGCCGGTTTTTGTTTGGCGGAGACGTCGCCTTTCCGCCGACCGTTGCCGCGCGGGCGTGGTCCGCTAGGGTCGCTCCCGAACCAAGCCGGGAGGATCGGATGAGCGATATCGTGAACTGGGGCATTCTGGGCGCGGCCAATTTTGCGCAGACGCAGATGGGGCCGGCGATCCACGCCGCACGAGGCGGACGTCTCGCTGCGCTGGCGACGTCGACGCCGTCAAAGGCCGATCCCTTCCGGGCCTTCGCTCCAGACGTACGTGTGCACGATGACTACTACGCGCTGCTGGCCGACGAGGGCATCGATGCCGTCTACATCCCTCTGCCCAACCACCTGCACGTCGAGTGGACGAAGAAGGCGGTAGAGGCCGGCAAGCACGTGTTGTGCGAGAAACCCCTCGCTCTGTCGGCCGGGGATTTCGACGAGGTGATCGCGCTGCGTGACCGGACCGGCCTTCTCGCCGCCGAAGCCTACATGATTGTTCATCACCCGCAGTGGCAGCGCGCCCGCCACTTGGTGCGCGAGGGTGCGATCGGGACTCTTACGGCCGTGCAGGCGGCCTTCAGCTTCGACAATCCCGATCCGTCGAACATCCGAAACAAGCCCGAGACCGGGGGTGGCAGCATTCCCGATATCGGGGTCTACATCTACGGCGCCACGCGCTTCGTCACCGGGGAAGAGCCCGAGGCGATCCTGTGGAGCGACATCACGCGCGAGAACGGGGTCGACACGGTCGCGCACGTCTCGGCGCGCTTTCCGTCCTTCCTCTTCACCGGCTACACCTCGACGCGCCTCGCGCCGTGGCAGCGCATGACCTTCCACGGAACGGACGGGATTCTTTCGCTTTCGGCGCCGTTCAATGCACAGGTCTACGGCATGGCGGAGGTGACGCTTCAGGATCGAAACCAGATCGTCACGACCGAGCGCTTCCCGGCGGCCAGCCACTACGTCCTGCAGGTCGAGGCATTCAACGAGAGCGTCCGGACCGGGGCCGAGTATCCTTGCCCGCTGGAGTTCTCGCGCGGGACACAGGCGATGATCGACATGGTCTTCGCCGCCGAGCGCTGAGGCACGGCGGCGGCCGGGGTCAGGCCCGGCGCGGCTCCATCCGGTATGTGCGGGCCTCGGGGCGGGGCCTGCGGTGGAAGGCGCCGAAGACAATCGCCGCCATCGCCAGCAGGATACCGGCCGCAACCGCGAAGGTCAGCTCGTATCCGAGCCAGCCGATCATCGGCGTGCTGAAAATCGGCGACAGGAATTGGCCAAGGAAGATGCTCGTGGTGATGGCTCCCGACGCAAAACCGCGCCGGTGCGCCGGTGCCACGTCGAGCGCGATGGCGAAGAAGGTGGGCATGGTCAGGCCGAAGCCTCCGCCCAGCATCAGGGCCGCAAGCGAGATGAAGGGCAGCGCGTGCGCCTGGTCGAGCACCCCGAAACCGCCCGCCATCAGCAGGTAACCAAGCGCCGGCGTCATGCCGCGACCGAGCCGCGCCCGGACGGCTCCGAACACGAGCGCCGAGAAGCCCCCCGCCAGCGTGACCATCGCCAGAACCTGCGCCTGCGCGCTTGGGTCGTCGTAGCCCAGCGTGCCGAGATAGAACGGCATCTGCGTGGGGATCATGTAGAACAGCACGAAGCTCAGACCCGACAACACAAGCACGATGCCGAGGGTGAGCGGCCAGTTCGCGTCCCCGCCGAGGTCCTCGGGCTCGTGGCCCTCGGCCTGCTCGGGCGTGGTGCGGTTGGGCTCGACCACCGCCCACAGCAGGAACGGAAGGATCAGCGCGCCCATGCCGTAGATCAGGAACGGCAGGCGCGGCGAGATACCGGCGAGCCAGCCCGCGAGGCCGATGAAGGCAAAGCCGCCGAAGTTCACCGCGGCGATCTGGAGGCCCATGAAGCGACCGCGCGCAGCGCCGCTGAAGTAATCGCCGATCAGCGCGGCCTGGCTCGTCATGACGATCGCCACGGCAATGCCGAGGACGAGGCGGCTTGCCAGGATGAGAGGGAGGGTCGGCAGGACGGCGCCGGCACAGCCCGCAACCGCGAAGAGCGCCACGCCAAAGAGCAATTGCCGGCGGCGGCCGAAGCGGTCGGCGGTGATGCCCGCGAGGGGAGCGACGATCGCGACGAGGATCGAGGGCGCGGTCACCAGGAGCCTCGTCAGCAACGCGGCATTTTCGGTCCCGTCGAAGCTGGCCTCAAGTCCCGGCAGTGCCGGACTGATGACCATGTTCGACAGGATGGTCAGCGACGCAGCCAGCAGCAACGCCACCGCCTTCGGATCCTTGAGAAAGGCGAGCATGAACGGCAACCATATATGGAACTATAGAGTTCCCTAAATAGTCAGAATACGCGCCACGCAAGGGAAAGCCCGCGCACATTCGGTGTGCACGGGCTTGAAGGCGGGGTTGCGCGGAACGAACTGTCCGCGCCGTGGGCAGATCAGTTCACGACCGAGAGGCTGGCGCCCGAACGGGCCTCCGCGGCGTTCTGGTCGATGAAGTTCAGAACCAGCGGACGGATGTTGTTGCGCCAGCTCTTGCCGGCGAAGATGCCATAATGGCCTGCGCCCGGCTCGAGGTGGCTGGCCTTCTTCTCGTCGGGCAGGCCGGTCAGCAGATCAAGCGCGGCGACACACTGGCCCGGGGCCGAGATATCGTCGTTCGCCCCCTCGACCGTCTTTACGGCGACGGTGGTTATCTTGCCGATGTCCACATGCTTGCCGTTCACGGTGAAGGCGTTCTTCGCGACCTCGCAGTTCTTGAAGATGCGTTCGACCGTCGAGAGGTAGAATTCCGCCGGCATGTCCATCACGGCGAGATACTCGTCGTAGAACTTGTTGTGGGGGTCGTGATCCGACGCCTCGCCACGCGCGACGCGCAGGATCTGGTCGGTGAAGGCCTTCGAGTGACGGTCCATGTTCATCGACATGAACGAGCTGAGCTGCAGCAGTCCCGGGTAAACCCGCCGCCCGACACCGGCATACTTGAAGCCCACGCGCTGGCACATCGTCTCTTCGAGCTGACCCATCGTGACGCGGTGCCCGAAGTCGGTGACGTCGGTCGGGGTCGCATCGGGGTCGATGGGGCCGCCGATCAGTGTAAGCGTGCGCGGCTGGGCGTCCGGGTCCTCTTCCGCAAGGTAGGCGGTCGCGGCGAGCGTGAGCGGCGCGGGCTGACAGACCGCGACGACGTTTGTCTCAGGTCCGAGATGCCGCATGAAATCCACGAGGTAGAGGGTGTAGTCCTCGACATCGAACTTGCCGGCGCTGACCGGAATGTCCCTCGCATTATGCCAGTCGGTAACATAGACTTCACAGTTGGTGATGAGCGACTTTACGGTCGAGCGGAGGAGCGTCGCGTAATGGCCCGACATTGGCGCCACGAGGAGGATCTTGCGCGGCTGCGGCTCTCGTCCTGCGACCTCGAAGTGCAGGAGGTCACCGAACGGACGCTCCACCACCGTGCGGACGTTGACCAGGTGGTCGCGCCCGTCGTCGCAGGTGATCGAATCGATCCCCCAGTCAGGCTTGGCGACCATGCGCTCGAAGCTGCGCTCGGTCACTTCGCCCCAGGCCGCCATCCAGCGGATCGCCGGGTTGGGAAGCATGGCCATGTAGGGAAAAGACGCCAGCGTGCGCGCAGAAGCGCCGAGCCACTGGTTGGTGTTGCGGATCGTCTCCATCAGATCGTAGGTCGCCATGTAGCGCATGATCCGGCTCTCCTTTCACCGACGCGGGGCCCTGTTGCCCAGCGGGCGCGAGGGGGATCGGGGCGTCGGCGACAAATGCTGCATTGCGGAGAAAACTAAGGGGGAACTGCAGCGATGACAACTGAGACCAACGCCGCATCGAATATGAATGTCACGCGTTTGAACGAGAATCTGGCCCGGGTTGAGGAGCTGTCGCAGCGTCTGATCCATGCCATGACGCAGAAAAAGATGACGAATCCCTCGTTGTCGGGCCCCAGCCAGGACCTCTACGCGAACGCGCTGACCGCCTATTGGCAAGAGTGGTTTCAGAACCCCGCCAAGGTCATGGAACACCAGTTGGAGTACTGGTCGAAGTCGGTGCGTCACTACCTCGAGGCGCAGCAGGCGCTGGCGTCGGGCAGGCTTCGCGCGCCGGACGATCCGGGCCCGGCGGACCGGCGTTTTTCCAATCCGCTCTGGGACAGCCACCCCTATTTCAACTTCATAAAGCAGCAGTACCTGATCAATTCCGAGGCGATCGAGCAGGCCGTATCCGACATCGATGATATGGATCCCACAGAGAAACGGCGGCTCAAATACTTCGCCCGGCAGATCGTCGACATGATGGCGCCGACGAACTTCCTGTCGACCAATCCCGACGCGCTGGAAAAGGCGATCGAGACCGAGGGCGAGAGCCTCGTTCAGGGCATGGAGAACCTGATCCGCGATCTCGAGGCCAACGATGGCGAACTCGTGGTGCGACTCGCCGACGAAGAGGCCTTCAAGATCGGCGAGAACATCGCCACCGCCGAGGGCGAGGTCATCTTCCGCAACCGGATGATGGAGGTGATCCAGTACGCGCCCACGACCGACAAGGTGAAGCAGACGCCCGTCGTCCTCTTTCCGCCGTGGATCAACAAGTTCTACATCCTCGATCTCAAGGAGAAGAACAGCTTCATCCGCTGGCTGGTCGGGCAGGGTTACACGCTGTTCGTCGTGAGCTGGGTGAACCCCGACGAAACCTATGCCGACGTCGGCCTCGACACGTATATCGAGGAGGGCTTCCTGACCGCCATCGACCTGGTGAAGTCCATCACCGGCGAGGAGCGCATCAATGCCATCGGGTACTGCATCGCCGGGACGACCCTGGCGCTGACGCTGTCGCTCATGAAGAAGCGCGGCGACAACTCGATCAAGTCGGCGACGTTCTTCACCACCCTCACCGATTTCCGCGACCAGGGCGAATTCACGCCGTTCCTGCAGAACGATTTCATCGACGGGATCGAGGAAGAGGTGAACCGCACCGGCCTTCTGCGGTCCTTCATCATGGCGCGGACGTTCTCGTTCCTGCGCTCCAACGACCTGATCTACGGGCCGGCGATCAAGTCCTACATGATGGGCGAGACGCCGCCCGCCTTCGACCTGCTCTACTGGAATGGCGACGGGGCCAACCTGCCGGCGCGTATGGCGGTGCAGTACCTCCGCCGCCTGTGTCAGGACAACGCCTTCTGCGAGGACGGAGTCGAGTTCCTTGGCGAGACGCTGCACATCTCGGATGTGGACCTGCCGCTGTGCGCGGTGTCGTGCGAAACCGACCACATCGCTGCGTGGCGCGACTGCTACCGCGGCATGTCCAAGACCGGCTCGCGCCAGCGGACGTTCATCCTGTCGGAGTCGGGACATATCGCCGGCATCGTGAACCCGCCGTCGAAGAAGAAGTATGGCCACTACGTCAATGACGACCTGACCGGCACGGCGGACGAATGGTTCGACGGGGCGACGTACCACGAGGGCTCGTGGTGGCCGGTCTGGGAAAGCTGGATTTCCAAGCGTGCCGGCAAGTGGGTCGAGGCCCGGACCCCGGGGGATTCGCAGCATCCGCCGCTCTGTCCGGCCCCCGGAACCTATGTGAAGGTCAAGGCGAGACAGGCAGAACAGTGACTTAGGGTAAATTTTCTGCACCGCAGCGAAAATGCTTGAAATGCTGCGGTGCAGCGCTCATATTTTGGTCAGCTACGGAGGCAACGCGGGGTGGGCCCGCTGCCAACACGGCAAGTAAGAGGTGACCAAGATGGCTGCGAAGACCCAAGATTTCACGACCATGATGAAAGACATGATGGGCGCGTTCCCCGTGGATACCGCGGCGATGGAAGACGCGTTCAAGACCACCGCGACGCTGAACGAAAAGCTGTCGGGCGTGGCTCTCGAGGCGGCGGAGAAGTCGACCGAGATTTCGTCCAAGTGGACGAAGGACACCCTGACCCGTCTCAGCGAGATGTCGAAGGCCAAGACCGAGCCCGCCGACTACGCGAAGGCGATGACCGATTTCGCATCGGCGCAGGCAGAGATGACCGCCGAGCACATGGCGGCCTTCGCCGAAGTCGCGAAGAAGGTCCAGATGGACACCGTCGAGCTGATGATGGCGGCTGGCAAGGATTTCTCCGAGGACGCATCCGCCGTCATGAAGAAGGCCACCACCGACATGACCGCGAACGCCAAGAAGGCGACCGCGGCGGCCAAGTAAGCCGACGTCGACAGACAACGTGCCGCCTTCCTCCCATTCGGCGGCACGACCCTGGGGCGGGCTCTTCGGGCCCGCCTTTTTTATGTTTGCAAGTGCGGCAAGCACTTAGCACTGAACCGAAAATTTTTTGCTGCAGTGCAGCAATTCCCCCTTGCGTGACGCTGGGTCATTCCCCACATGGAGGTGGAAGGCGCAGGGCAGCCCCCGGCGCGAGAGACACACGCCAAAGGAGGTCCCACGATGACCAAGCAGACGCAGAACTTCGACACCATTCTCCGCGATGCCATGAACGCGTTCCCCGTGAACACCGAGGCGTTCGAGGACACGTTCAAGCGCAACGCCGAGCTGACCGAGAAGCTCTCGGACATCGTCACCGACGCCGCAGGCCGCAGCACCGAGCTGTCGACCGACTTCACCCGCAAGACGCTCGAGCGCATGGGTGACCTGACCAAATCGAAGTCCGAGCCCGCCGACTACGCGCAGGGCGTTGCCGACTTCTCGAGCGCACAGGCGCAGGCCGCGTTCGACATGATGAACAGCTTCGCCGAGATCGCGAAGGAAACCCAGAAGGCGACCGTCGACGCGATGATGGACGCCGGCCGTGCCCACGGCACGCAGGCCGCGCAGACTGCAAAGAAGACCACGCAGCGCGCCACCAAGACTGCGAACGACGCGGCAAAGGCCACCGCATCGGCGGCCTGAACGATCCAGGTTGAGTGACGCCCCCACGAGGGCGACAGGGGCGGGCCCGCGAGTCCGCCCTTTTCTCTGCGCATGCATCCGATCCGACCGGCGAGGGTTGCAGGTGCAGCGAACCTCGGCCTAAGCTTTTCCGACGCGCCGACATTGGGAGGTCTATCGTTGTCCGACGCCGAAAAACCGCTGCTGATCAAGCGTTACGCGAGCCGGCGGCTCTACAACACCGAAACCAGCGATTACGTGACCCTGGAGGATATCGCAGGGTTCATCCGCGAAGGGCGCGAAGTGAAGATCGTCGACCTGAAATCGGGCGACGACCTGACGCGGCAATATCTTCTGCAGATCGTGGCCGAACACGAAAGCCGGGGCGAGAGCGTGCTGCCGATCAGCGTGCTCACCGATCTCGTGCGCAGCTACACCACGCAGGCGACGTCGATGGTGCCGCAGTTCCTCGCGGCCAGCTTCGAGGCATTCCGCGACAGCCAGTCGAAGTGGGTCGAGAACATGAACCAGATGAACCCGATGGCCAAGATGCCCGGGTTCGAGGCCATGCAAGCCCAGCAGGAGGCGTTCCTGAAGGCGATGACCGGCGGAGCGGGCGGTGCCGGCTGGCCCAGCGGTCCGCAGCCCGAGGACGAGAATGGTGACGATCTCGACACCATCAAGAAGCAGTTGGCGGAGCTTCAGGACAAGCTTGCGAAGATGAACAAGTGAGGGGCCTGCGGGCGTGGCAGGTGCCGCGCCCGCGCCGGCCTCAGGTGCCGTAGGCGCGCGCCGGGCGCATAACGTGCTCGGCCGCGGCCAGAAGCACGTCCGCCACCGCCTCGCACTCGTCCGTGGTCAGCCGGGCGGGCAGGCGGGTGTCACAGGCCCGCATCAGCATGGCGCGGGTCTTGGGAAGCTCGGGCAGATCCGGAATGAACGTCCAGTTCCAGAAGGCACGGGCGTTGTCGCGGCTCATGCCGAAGGCCTGAACCTTGACGCCGGCCGCTTCGGTCGCCTGCACGAAAGCCTCGACCTCGACATCGCTCATGCCGCGCAGGTTGAACTGCAGCGAATCCGGCGCGCGCTCTTCCGGGCCAAGCTTCTCAGGCACCGAGAACCACGGCGATGCGTTCAGCCGCGCCGCCACGAGGTCGTGGTTGCGCCGGCCCTGGGCCACCCGCTCGGCGATCAGCGCGATCTGCGGCCGGATGACTGCCGCAGCGAGGTTCGACAGGCGCTGGTTGTAGAGCGGAAGGCGGTTCTGCCACCGCGCCACGGCCTCGTGCAGGACGGGATGCTTTTTCCAGTTGTGCTCGTAGGCGCCGGACATGATGACGGCGCGCGCCATCACGTCGGGATCGTCCGACACCAGCAATCCGCCTTCGCCCGCGTTCACCAGCTTGTAGCTCTGGAAGCTGAAGCAGCCGATCTTGCCGAGCGTGCCGATCGTGCGGCCGTTCCAGGTGGTCCCCAGCGAGTGCGCCGCGTCCTCGACCACCGGCACGCCGGCGGCGTCGCAGAGCGACAGGATCGCGTCCATGTCCGATGTGTGGCCGCGCATGTGGCTGATGACCACCGCCTGCACGTCCGGCAGCTTGGCGGCGAAGTCGTCCATGTCCACGCGGTAGTTCTCGCCGACCTCGCACAGGATCGGCAGGCAATCGGCATGCATGACCGCCGAGGGCACCGCCGCGAAGGTGAAGCCCGGCACCATGACGCGCGCGTCGCGGGGCAGGTCCAGGGCCTTCAGCGCCAGGAAGATCGCCGCCGAGCAGCTCGACACGGCCAGCGCGTAGCGCGCGCCCAGATGCTCCGCGAACTCGGCCTCCAGCAGCGACACCGGGCTGTTCTCTGGCGCCGTGTAGCGGAACAGGTCGCCGGAGTTGAGCAGCCGGTCGATCTCGTCGCGCGCGGCGTCCGGGATCGGCTCCGCCTGGTGCATGTCGGGGATCGTGGTCATGGGGGCCTGTCCTCTGGATAAACCTTTCAACGTCATACGGGTCCGGGCCCGGCCCGCCAAGTCATATCGCGGACCGTGCGCCCGTGCCGCAGGGCCGTTGCCTCAGATCCCCAGCTTGTCGCGCAGGGCGAACCACGACATCGCCAGCGCCAGGAGCGGAGTGCGCAGCGCGCCGCCGCCGGGGAAGGCGGGGGTGGGCACGGCGGCCATGGCGTCGAACCCGTCGGTTTCGCCCGCGACCGCCCGCGCCATCAACTGGCCGGCGTGGATCGCGGTCCCGACGCCGTGCCCGGAATAGCCTCCCGCCGACAGGATACCGGGCGCGGGGCGCGCAAGGTGCGGCATCCGCGAACGCGTGATCCCCAGCGTGCCGCCCCAGGCGTAGTCCAGCCGGACGTCCTGCAGCGACGGGAACACCTCCAGCATCGGCTTGCTGACGGTCTTGCGGATGTCGGGAAACCGGTAGCCGTAGCTCTCCCCGCCGCCGAAAAGCAGTCGGCCGTCCTGGCTGAGGCGGAAGTAGTTCACCACGAAGCGCGCGTCCGCGACGGCGATGTCGCGGGTCAGCACCTCGGCGGCACGGCTCCCCAGCGGTTCGGTTGCCACGATGAAGTTGTTGATCGGCATCACCGACCGCGAGACCTCGGGCTGCAACCCGCCGAGATAGCCATTCCCTGCGAGGATCACGTGATCGGCCACCACGCGCCCCGCCCCGGTCGTCACCACGTTGGGCGATCCGGGCTCGACCCCGGTGACGTGGCTCTGCTCGTGGATGACGGCGCCCGCGTCCCGTGCGGCGCGCGCCAGGCCGATCGCCAGCCGCAGGGGGTGCAGGTGGGCCGCGTCCATGTCCACGATCCCGCCGCGGTAGTCGGGCGAGGGACAGATCGACGCCCAGCTCGCGGCGTCATGGACCTCCAGCGCGTCGTAACCGTAGTGCCGCGACAGGTGCTCGGCGTAGTCGTGCAACTCGCGGACGTCGCTCTCGGACGAGGCGGTCCAGGCCACGCCCGGCCGCAGGTGACAGTCGATGTCGTGCCGCGCGATCAGGTCCTTTGCCAGTCGCTTCGCGTCCTCGGCCAGGTCCCAGAGCCGCCGCGCATCCTCGGCGCCCACCATCTTCTCGAGCTTTACCTGGTCCGCGCGCTGGCCCGATCCGAGTTGCCCGCCGTTGCGTCCCGACGCGCCGAAGCCCACTCGGTGCGCCTCGAGAAGCACCACGCGCCGCCCGGCCTCGGCCAGGTGCAGTGCCGCCGACAGGCCGGTATAGCCGCCGCCCACCACGCAGACATCGGCGCGGGTCTCGCCCTCCAGCGCCGGGAACGGGGCCAGCGGCTCGGCCGTCGCCGCGTACCAGCTTTCCGGGTATTCGCCCCGCCGGTCGTTCGAGAACAGCAGATCCACGCGCGCGCCCTTCTTCTTGGTGAAAATACTCCGGGAGCGCGAGGGCAGCGCCCTCGCTCCGGCCGGTGACACGGTCTCAGACGTTCATCAACAGGTGCTCGCGCTCCCAAGGGCTGATGACCTGCAGGAACTCCTCGTACTCCGCGCGCTTCACGATCGAGTAGACGCGCGCGAACTCGGGGCCCAGCACGTCGTGCAGCGCGGTCGCCTCGTCGAAGAGGTCGAGCGCCTGTCCCAGCACCCGGGGAATGTCGCCGTCGCCCTCGTAGGCATCGCCCTTGAACTGCTTCGACGGCCAGCGCTCTTCCATCAGCCCGAGATAGCCGCACGCGAGCGACGCGGCGATTCCGAGATACGGATTGCAGTCCATGCCGGCGAGCCGGTTCTCGATGCGCCGGCTTTCCGGCCCCGAGAGAGGGACGCGGATGCCGGTGGTGCGGTTGTCCCGCGCCCATTCGAGGTTGATCGGCGCCGCGTGGTCGCGGACGTAACGGCGGTAGGAGTTCACGTAGGGCGCCAGCACCGCGATCGCCGAGGGCAGATGCGTCTGCATTCCCCCGATGAAGTGGAAGAAGGCGTCGGTCTCGCCGCCCTGCGGCCCCGAGAAGATCGACTTGCCGCTTTCGAGATCATTGATCGAGTGGTGGACGTGCATGGCCGAGCCGGGTTCGTCGGCAATCGGCTTGGCCATGAAGGTGGCGAAGCAGTCGTGGCGCAGCGCGGCCTCTCGGATCAGCCGCTTGAAGAAGAAGACCTCGTCGGCGAGCCGCACCGGATCGCCGTGCCGCAGGTTGATCTCGAGCTGGCCGGCGCCGCCTTCCTGGGTGATGCCGTCGATCTCGAAGCCCTGTGCCTCTGCGAAGTCGTAGATGTCGTCGATCACCGGGCCGAACTCGTCCACCGCGGTCATCGAGTAGGCCTGCCGCGCCGCGGCCGGGCGCCCGGAGCGGCCCATCATCGGCTCGATGTCCTTGGCCGGGTCGACGTTGCGGGCGACGAGGTAGAACTCCATCTCGGGCGCCACCACCGGCTGCCAGCCCTGCTTGTGGTAAAGATCAACCACCCGGCGCAGCACGTTGCGGGGGGCGCATTCCACGGGCTTGCCCTTGCGGTCATAGGCGTCGTGGATCACCTGCAACGTCCAGTCCCCGGTCCACGGCGCCGCCGAGGCGGTCGCCATGTCGGGATAGAGGATCATGTCTCGCTCGATGAAGCCCTCCTCCTCGTCCGCGGCCTCGCCCCAGTCGCCGGTGATGGTCTGGTAGAAGATCGAATCCGGCAGGTGGAAGTACTTCTGGCGGGCGAACTTCGACGCGGGCACGGCCTTGCCTCGGGCGATGCCGGGCAGGTCGGCGATGATGCATTCCACCTCGTCGAGCCGGCGCCCCTCCAGGTAGTCGCGGGCCGCCTGCGGCAGGGTCTCGATCCACTCGCTCATGTCAGCTTTCCGGTCTTGAGGAATTCGGCGATCTGGTCGCTCATCTCGCCGGTGGCGAGCGGCGTGCCGATCTTGGCGCGCGCGCCTTCGAGCAGCGCATCGGGCACCACGCCGCGGCCGCGCTGGTCGATCAGGCCCTCGGTGAAGGCGTCGTCGAATTCGGGATGGGCCTGCACGGTGTAGATGCTGTCGCCGTAGAGCAGGGCGGCATTGGCGCAGAACGGGTTGGTGGCGACCACGCGGGCCTCCTCGGGTTTGTCGATCACCTGGTCCTGGTGCCAGGCGTTGATCGTGCGCGGCCCGTCGGCGAAGTCGTAGGTATGTGCGCCCACGGCCCAGCCGCCTTCGTATTTCGCGACCGTCCCGCCGAGGGCCTGCGCGATGATCTGATGGCCGAAGCAGATGCCGACCATGCGCTTGCCGGAGGTGTGGATCGCCCGGATCAGGTCCTCGAGCGGCGGGATCCAGTCGTGCTCTTCGTAGGCGCCGTGGCGCGAGCCCGTGATCAGCCAGGCGTCGGCGTCGTCGGGGCCGTTCGGGAACTCGCCCTCGACCACGCTCCAGCTCTGGAAGGTGAAGCCCTGGTCCGCGAGCAGCCGCTCGAACATGCCGGGATACTGGCCGTGCTCCGCGGCGAGGCCGTCGGGCACGAGGCCTGTCTGCAATATGCCGATTTTCATGGATCACCACATCCGGTTTCGGGCCCGACCCTAAAGAGGCGCCCGGAGGGCCGCAAGGCAGCGGCCCGCCGCCTCGCGGATTTTTTGATCAAACCGTGTCGAGGTAGATCGTGACCTGCTCCTGCGGGCTCAGCTCGTTCATGTAGAACACCTCCTGCTTCTTGGTCAGCAGCAGGTTGCGGATCAGCTCTGCGGGCAGCAGCCGCGGGATGATCTCGCTCTGCTCGAACGCCTTGATCGCGGTGTCCCAGTCCGACGGGATCGTCTTCAGACCCTGTGCGTAGGCGTTGCCGGTGATCGGCTCGGGCGCCTCGGCCTTGCGCTCGATCCCGTCCAGCGCGGCACCGAGGATCGCGGCCAGGAGAAGGTAGGGGTTCACGTCGCCTCCCGCCACGCGGTGCTCGATCCGCCGCGCCTTGGGGTTGCCGGACGGCACGCGGATGGCGCTGGTGCGATTCTCGTAGGCCCACGAGATGCCGGTGGGCGCGTGCGCGTCGGGCACTAGACGGTCGTAGGAATTGAGGTGCGGCGCGAAGATCAGCGTCGAGTCGTACATCGCATCGAGGCAGCCGCCGATGGCGTGGCGCAGCGTGTCGGTGCCGGCCTGACCACCGTCGTCGAAGATGTTGCGTCCCTCGTCGTCGAGGATCGAGAAGTGCGTGTGCAGGCCGGAGCCGGGATAGTCCTCGTAGGGCTTGGCCATGAACGACGCGGCAAAGCCGTGGCGCCGCGCCATGCCCTTCACAAGCAGCTTGAAGAACCACGCGTCGTCGGCCGCGCGCAGGGCGTCGTCGCCGTGCATGAGGTTGATCTCGAACTGACCGAGGCCGGCCTCGGAGATCGCCGTGTCGGCGGGAATGTCCATCTCTTCGCAGGCGTCGTAGAGTTCGGTGAAGAAATTGTCGAACTGGTCCAGCGCGCGGATCGACATGGTCTCGGCGGCCTTGCGCCGCTTGCCCGAACGCGGGCTGACGGGCACCTCGAGATTGCGGCCCGAGTCGTCGATCAGGAAGAATTCGAGTTCACAGGCCACGACCGGGGTGAGGCCCTTCTTGCGGTAGCGGTCAAGGACCGAACGCAGGGCGTGGCGGGGATCGCCCTCGAACGGGCGGCCGTCCTCGCGGAACATCCAGATCGGCAGCATGGCGGTCGGGCCTTCGAGCCAGGGCATGGGGACGAAGCCGCGCTCGGTGGGCCACAGGATGCCGTCGCGGTCCCCGCTTTCGAAAACCAGCGGGCTGTCGTCGATGTCCTCGCCCCAGATGTCGAGGTTCAGCACCGACATCGGAAACCGGGTGCCGTCCTCGACGATCTTGTCGGCGAAGCGCGACGGCACGCGCTTGCCGCGTGGCTGGGCGTTCAGGTCCGCCGCGGTGGCGCGGATCGTCCGGATCTGGGGGTTCTTGCGAAGGAAGCTCTTGAGGTGGTCGGCACGCGCCATGGAGAGGTCTTTCCGGGTTCTCGGTGTCTCAGCGCATCAGGGTCGCGGCCCGGAACCGGGGCCGCGTGCGCCGCTCCTGCGGAAGATGCCGGTTCAGCCGCCGGTTCACCACCCCGAAGATCGAGATCACCACGAGGGTCAGCAGGATGAAGTAACCCGCGAGGATCGGGTAGGGCACGAACGGGTTGAACGTCTTGTCCGCGAAGTAGCTGGCATAATAGAGCGCATCGCCCTTCTGCTGCCGGGCGGGAAAGCCCGACACGAAGACGAGCGCCGTTGCGTGGAAGAGGAAGATCGCCTCGTTGGTGTAGGCGGGCCACGCCAGCCGCAGCATCGTGGGCCATGTGATCCGACGGAACTTGCGCCAGCCCGAGAAGCCGTAGGCATCCGCGGCCTCGGTGTCGCCCTTGGGCACCGACAAGAGCGCGCCGTAGAAGATCTCGCCCGAGTAGGCGGCCGTGTTGAGGAACAGCACGATCGTCGCGCCCAGCCAGGCCGAGGTGAACGGATCGAAGAACGGGTAGGCGGACTTGAGCGACAGGAACGCGAAGTAGGCAAAGAAGAACTGGATGAAGAGTGGCGAGCCCCGGAACAGGAAGATGAACCATTCCGAAGGCTTGCGGATCAGCGGGTTCGACTGTGCCTTGCCCACGGCGACCGCGGTCGCCAGCGCGAAACCGGTGACCAGCGCGAGGACGCCGAAGTAGATGTTCCAGATCATGCCCGAGCCGATGAGCACCACCTGCTGGCAGAGCGTGAAATCCGAGCGCGGCAGCAGCCGCTCTCCGATTCCGAGGCTGCGCAGGCCGTAATCTGCGATGGTCTCCCAGCAACTCATGGCGCGGCACTCCGGCGGCTGGCGTCCGACCGTGGAGGTTCGCACCAAGAAGAAGCGGGGGCGGGTGCGCGGATCGGGAAGGTCATGCGGCCGCCTTCCGCTGCGCTTCGCCGCCGGCGGTGGCCTGGCCCTTGGTCAGCCGCGCCATGATACGCGCCAGCACGACCTCGGAGACCTTCGTGAAGGCGAGGTAGAAGACCAGCAGCGCGAGGAAGTACCACATGCGCCAGTCGCCGTGCGGGTAGTCGGTGAACTGCGGCGTCTTGGTCCCGCCAAGCTCGCGCGCCCAGTAGACGATGTCGCGCACACCCAGCAGGAACAGGAGCGGGGTCGCCTTGATCAGCACCATCCACAGGTTCGACAGGCCCGGCAGCGCGTAGACCCACATCTGCGGCACGAGGATGCGACGGAAGGTCTGGCGCTCGGTCATGCCGTAGGCTTCGGCGGTCTCTATCTGGGCACGTGGCACGGCCCGCATGGCGCCATAGAGCACGTTCGCCGCGAAAGCGCCGAAGACGATGGCGAAGGTCAGCACGGCCAGCGCGAAGCCGTAGGTCTCGTGCACCCATTGCGGCGCTGTCGAGAGCGGTAGCTTGGCCTCGGCGCAGACCACGAAGTCGTTGCCCTGCCGGATCGGCTGGTCCCAGTCCGGGCACTTGGCCTGATGACGCAGCCACTCGAAGGCCTGGTCGAGGGCGATGACGAAGAACAGGAAGAACGCGATGTCGGGCACGCCTCGGACGATCGCGATGTAGGTGCGTCCGATCCACGAGACCGGCGCGATGCGCGAGCGCGCCATGACCGCGCCACCGAAGCCGAAGGCCAGCGCCGCGGGCGCGGTGATGGCGAGCAGCAGCAGCACCGTCCCGAAGGAGGTATAGAACGCCATGTGCTTGCCCGTCGTGAGGTAACAGGCAAGCCAGGCGAGGCCCTCGAGGGCGTCGGGATCGGTGCAGGCCGGCATCATCGCTGGGCGGAGGGCCGGGCGGGCGCTGGGCCCGCCCGGTCATCGGATCAGTACTGGCCGATCTCGTCGCCGAACCACTTCACGAGCATCTCGTTCAGCGTGCCGTCTTCCTTCATCGCGGTAATCGCTTCGTCGAAGGTGTCCTTCAGCTCGGCGTCGCTTTCACGCAGGCCCATGCCGATGCCGCCGCCGAGCGGGACCGGCTCGCCGACGAAGACCAGCTCGCCGCCGGAGGATTCGACCACCGGCTTGAGGAAGTCGTAGTCCGCGAAGACCGCGTCGGCCTCGCCGTTACGCACGGCGGCGACGGTTTCCTCGGGGGTGGCGAACTCGAGAAGGGCGGCGTCGCCCTCGGCCACGTGGGCGGCCTGGATCGTGGTGGCCTGCGCGGCGACCACGCCGGTTTCCCAGTCGGCATCCTCGGACGCGGCGACGTAGGCGCTTTCGGTCGGCGGGTAATAGTCCTGGGTGAAGTCGATGACCTCGTCACGCTCGTCGGTGATCGACATGCCGGCCATGATGGTGTCGTAGTTCGACGACACGAGGTTCGGGATGATCGAGTCCCACTCGTTCGTCACCCACTCACACTCCAGTTCGGCCCGCGCGCACAGCTCGTTGCCCAGCTCGATCTCGAAGCCGTCGACCTCGCCCGCATCGTTGATGAAGTTGTACGGAGGGTAGGCGCCCTCGGTGCCCATGCGGATCACGTCCTGTGCCGAAACGGCCGAGGCCGCGAGCGTCAGCGCCGCGGCGGCGGTGGCAAGGTGAAGCTTCATGTCTGGGATCTCCCTGGTCTTGTGATTGATCGCCCGGTCTCAGCCGGGCTGGGTCGAGGTCAGGAACCCGCGGAGGCGTTCGCTCTGCGGGTTTCCGAACAGCGTCTCGGGCGGGCCTTCCTCTTCGATCAGGCCCTGGTGCAGGAATACGACGTGGTTGGACACGTCGCGCGCCATCTTCATGTCGTGGGTCACGATGATCATCGTGCGGCCCTCTTCGGCCAGCGCCTTGATGACGCGGACCACCTCCTGCTCGAGCTCGGGGTCGAGCGCCGAGGTCGGCTCGTCGAAGAGAATGGCTTCGGGCTCCATGCAGAGCGCGCGTGCGATGGCGGCGCGCTGCTGCTGGCCACCGGAGAGCTGGGCCGGGTAGACGTCGCACTTGTCGCCGATGCCCACCTTGGCGAGGTAGTCGCGGGCGCGGGGCTCCACCTCGGAGGGCGCACGGCGCATCACCGTGACCGGCGCCTCCATCACGTTCTGCAAAATGGTCAGGTGGGACCACAGGTTGAACTGCTGGAACACCATCGACAGGTTCGTGCGGATTCGCAGGACCTGCTTGGCGTCCGAGGGCCGCCGGCTGTGGCCCGTGCCCTTCCACGTCACCGCCTCGCCCTTGAACAGGACCTCGCCCTGCTGGCTGTCCTCGAGCAGGTTGGCGCAGCGCAGGAGCGTGGACTTGCCCGAACCCGACGAGCCGATCAGCGACACCACGTCGCCGCGCCGCGCCTCGATGTCTACGCCTTTCAGCACCTCGAGCGAGCCGTAGCTCTTGTGAAGGTCACGGATCGCGATGACGGGGGTGGAAGGGGTCACGGTGGGCAGGCGCACTCGCAGTCTGGGTTTGGCGGAGTGTGGTGCAAAACCCGAGGGCGTTGCAACGTGCAATCCGGCGAAAGTGCCGCCCGGAGCGGCACCGTGACGGAGCGTCAGCCCGTTTTTCGGGCGGCGCGGCCGGGGCCGACCGCGGCGGGCGAGCTAGCCGCGCGCCTCGACCCGTTGCCGCGCGAGCGCGCTGTCGCGATCCTCGATCCCCAGCATGTGCGAGACCAGCCGCAGGAGGGAATCTTCTTCGGGGTCGCGCACGCCGTCGGCCAGCACCACCGACCACAGCGCCTCGATCACGCCGATGCGCTCCTCGTAGGGGACGGCGTCCTTGATCGCGCGGGTGAAGCGGACGGTGTCGGGGGCCTCCGCTTCCAGCGCCTCGGCCTCGGTGCGCAGGGCGGTGGCGGCTTCGGGCGCGAGATCGTAGCGCGCGGCAGCGATGCGGCCGATGCGCGCGCGTTCCTCGCTGTCGTAGTCCCCGTCCGAGCGCGCCACGCGCACGAGAAGGGCGGTCAGTGCGAGACGCGCGTCGGAATCGGGCAGCGTGTCGGGGTCGGGGGCGGTCAGACGCCGGAGGAAATCGCCAAACATGATCGGAATATAGTCAGGGCCCGCTGCAGGGAAAGGCGGCTCAGGCGCGTCCGACCGCGCCGAAGGCCGTCTCGGGCAGGCCGAAGGTCCGGGCAAGCGTGCGGGCCGCGTCGGGATCGGCTGCGGGCCGCCGCGCCTCGCGCCACAGGCACCGCGCGAACGCGTCGCGTTCGTCGGCGGCCACGTGCTGCGCCACCAGCCGCGAGTAGCCCGAGCCGGGTGGCACTGCCGCGGCGACCTCCTCGCAGGCGCGGCGCATTTCCTCGGCCTCGCTGCGGGTCAGGTCGTAGCGATGCGCCAGCGCGGCATCGATCCGCGCGCTGTCGAGCGCGAGCGGCGCGAGGTCCTGGCGCGCGAGGCGCACGGCCAGAGCCCCCAGCGCGAGCGGGGTGTCGGCCGGGTCGAGCCAGCCGTAATTGGGCCGCAACGCCCAGAAGATCAGTCGAGCGGACAGCGCGCATCCTCCTTCAGCCCACGCCGACAGCCCGGACGAACCGGCCTGTTCGGGGCGAAGCGTGGCGGGCGGCGCGCGGTTTGTCTAGGTGGCGGTTCGTGGCGATCGCGTGCCGAGGCGCCGCGAGAAGGTGCGCGACAGGTCTGCCATCGCGCCATCGAGCCCCCAGGGCGGGTTCACCACGAAGAGGCCCGATCCCTCCATCCGGTGTCCCTCGCGCACCGGCGGGAAGCGGACTTCGTGGCCCAGGCCCTCGGGAAACGCCGCCTCGAGCGCGCGCGCCATCGCGCCATGCGGGCCGTCGCGCAGCAGCGGGTACCACAGGATCAGGATGCCGACGTTCCATTTCCGGGCGAGCTTCTGGAAGGCCCGGGGAATGTCCTCGTAGTCCGACTTGATCTCCCAGGACGGGTCGCAGAGCAGCACGCCCCGGCGCGGGTCGGGCGGGCAGAGGCTCTGGGCCAGCGCCAGTCCGTCCTGCTTGTGGACCTGCGTCCCGGTCCCGGCCATCGCGGCCTCGAGCGCGGCGTGCTCGGCCGGATGCAGCTCGGCCAGGTGCATCGGGTCGGTGGCGCGCAGCAGGTGGCGCGCGATCAGCGGCGAGCCGGGATAGGCGTCGGCCCCGTGCGCCGCGCGCACCGCATCCACCGCCCGGCGATAGGGGTGGTCCGCCCCGAACCAGTCGGCAGCGCGGACGATCCCGGCCGCGGCTTCCCCTGTCTTGACAGCCTCGGCGCCCGAGAGGTCGTAGAGCCCGCGGCCGGCATGGGTCTCGATGTAGCTCAGCGGCTTGTCCTTCCGCGTGAGGTAGTCGAGCGTCCACGCCAGCGCCGCATGCTTGTGCACGTCCGCGAGGTTTCCCGCGTGATAGGCGTGCTGGTAGGACAGCATCAGCCGACGGACTCGGCGATCCAGGCGAGGTAGCCGCCCGAGCCCGCGGCGATCTCGTGCGCCCAGAGCGACGGCTCGTCGTAGGGGTGGGCGTCGAGGATCATCTCTTCCAGCGCCGCGTAGCCGTCCTTGGTGGTCTTGAACAGCACCCGCCATTCCGGCTCTTCGCGCAGGCCGTCCCAGTCGTAGACCGAGGCGATGGCGGTGATCTGGACGCAGGCGGCAAGCTTTTCGCTCACGGCGCGGCGCGCGAGGTCGCGGGCGCCGTCCTCGCTGTCGATGGTGGTGAAGACGGCGAGGGTGGTGGTCGGCGTGTCGGTCATGTCCGCTCCGTTCTCAGGACGAGTTCGAGGATCACGAGGTAGGGCAGGTAGAAACCCGCGAAATTGAACAAATCGAACGGGCCGGTGAAGTCCGGCGTCGAGCCCGCCCCGCCGGTGGCCGCATACCAGACCCAGTAGTGCAGTCGATAGAGGAACGACCCGAGTGCCAGAACCGTGAGCCTCAGCGCCCAGACCCGGTGCGCCGCACGGTTCTTGTCGAGCGCGTGGTAGACGGTGTTCGCCGCCGCGATCAGCAGGAGCGCGCCGTAGAGCGCGAACCCCGCCGTCATGAGCGGGCCTCCGATGGTGCCTTTCAGCGCGATGTAGAGAAGCCCCGCGATCCCGGTGATCGCGGCCGCGGCAAGCGTGACGTAGCCGAGTGTCCGGTGAACCCGGGGCCGCCGGGTGCGGATACGCTCGATCAGCTGGAACGGCGCGAGGAGGGTGGCGACCGCGCCGGTCGTCATGTGCGCGAAGATCAGCGCGGTCGGCAGCGGCGTGGTGTAGAACCGCGTCTCGCCCGAGAGGTCGGTCGCCAGCCCTGCCAGTCCGAACGCCCCGGCGTAGAGCACGAAGGGCAGGGCGAGGAGTGCGACACCGAGGGTCGCGAGGGTGGCGGCACGGGTCATGAGCGCGATGGTGCGGCGTGCATGGCGGTTGGGCAAGTGGGGTGGGGTGCCGCGTGCTTAGGTTCATTCGGTCGAGCGGTGCCCGGGCGCGGGGCCGAGGGCGACGCCCGCCGCGCCAGCGTCATGCCTCAGGCATGACCCCCCCCGGCGCGGCGCTGGCGCTGTGTCGGGATCGTGCGAGCCGTAGGTCGGCACCGGCGCGCGTGGCGGCTACCGGATGCCGTGCCGTGCGTCTTGGTTCGAGCGGTGCCCCGGGCGCGGAGTCAAGGGCGAAGCCCGCCGCGCCAGCGCCGACCCGCCCCCCGGGGCGGCGCTTTGGCTGGGCCTGGCGGGACCTTCGAGGTCTTTCGGATGTGGGGGGATAAAGCGCACCCGCTCGGAGGGCCGGAGCGCCGCCCCGCGGGTCGGCGCTGTCGCTTTTTGGGAGGTCGACTGGAATAATTTTCCTAAAATTCAGAATAACGTAAATAGCGGATAGCTAAGTCGGTAACCTGGAGTATAGCTCATAAGTAAATGCGCGTGGGCAATATGCGGCGTTGGCTGAAATTGAATTTCTGTAATCCATTTTTCTACATCATAGACGCTAAGCCAGTCTTCGTCAGTGTGTATAATCAAGAAGTCAATGCCGTCGAGGTGCGAGATATCTTTTCGAATTGAGCGCTGTTCATACTTACTATTGGCATCATGAACTATTTCGAGAATTTCTTTCTTAAATCTATCTCTGTTCCATTGTGTCTCATGAAAGACTTCCGGTGATGAGGAGGTAAGTGATATTCCACGTTTCCGAGCCCCATCAATCCTTCGGAGGGCCTCGCCATCAACCAGCTCCTTTAGTTCAACTGAGCGAAAACGCTTATCGATTTCTACGAAGGCATCGGGAGGGTCGTTTTCATTGAGCTGCCAATTTCCAATGCTTTGTTTTCCGCGGAGGGAGAGAGATTCGATCCAAGCTTTCAGAACTTCTGATTCTACAAGCGCTTTGTCTTCTGCGTCTCGTCTTGCGTACGCGGAGGCATGCCCTCGTGAATTTGTAATCTCGATATAATATCGCAGCCTGTTCTGTTCTTTAAGCGCTTTCCAATCTTTCTTATTCTTCACACCAACCTCGACACATCCTTCGCCGCCCGCACGAAATCCCGGAACAGCGGATGCGGGTCAAAGGGTTTCGACTTCAGCTCGGGGTGGAACTGGACGCCGATGAACCACGGGTGGTCGGACCATTCGACGATCTCGGGCAGCTTGCCGTCGGGGGACATGCCCGAGAACGTCAGGCCGCCGTCCTCCAGCGCCTTCTTGTACTGGATGTCGACCTCGTAGCGGTGGCGGTGGCGTTCGTCGATCGCGGTGGTGCCGTAGACGTCGGCCACGCGCGAGCCCTCGGTCAGAACCGCGTCGTAGGCGCCGAGGCGCATGGTGCCGCCCTTGTCGTCGTCGGGGCGGCGGTTGACCTTGGCGTTGCCCTGCACCCACTCCTTGAGGTGGTAGACCACCGGCTCGAAGCGCTTCTTGCCGGCCTCGTGGTCGAACTCCTCGGACCCCGCGCGCGAGACGCCGGCCACGTTCCGCGCCGCCTCGATCACCGCCATCTGCATGCCGAGGCAGATGCCGAGATAGGGCACCTTGTGCTCGCGCGCGAACTGGGCGGCCTTGATCTTGCCTTCGGTGCCGCGCTCTCCGAAGCCGCCGGGCACGAGGATCGCGTGGTAGCCCTGAAGGTGCGTGGCCGGATCCTCGCGCTCGAAGATCTCTGCGTCCACCCACTCGACATTGACCTTCACGCGGTTGGCGAGCCCGCCATGGGTCAGCGCCTCGGCGATGGACTTGTAGGCATCCTCGAGCTGCGTGTACTTGCCGACGATCGCGACCGTGACTTCGCCCTCGGGGTTGTGGATGCGGTCGGACACGTCCTCCCAGCGCGACAGGTCGGGCTTGGGCGCGGGGCTGATCTGGAACGCGTCCAGAACGGCCTGGTCCAGCCCCTCGCGGTGGTATGCGAGCGGCGCGTCGTAGATCGAGGACAGGTCCTGCGCGGCGATCACGCTGTCCGGGCGCACGTTGCAGAACAGCGCAAGCTTCTCGCGCTCCTTCTGCGGGATCGGACCTTCCGAGCGGCAGACGAGGATGTCGGGTGCGAGACCGATCGAGCGCAGCTCCTTCACCGAGTGCTGCGTCGGCTTGGTCTTGAGCTCGCCCGAGGCCTTGATCCACGGCAGCAGCGTCAGGTGCATCAGCGTGCACTGGCCGCGCGGCTTGTCCTGGCTGAACTGGCGGATGGCCTCGAAGAAGGGCAGGCCCTCGATGTCGCCGACGGTGCCGCCGATCTCGCAAAGCATGAAGTCCACCTCGTCCTCGCCGATCGAGATGAATTTCTTGATCTCGTCGGTGACGTGGGGAATCACCTGGATCGTCTTCCCGAGGTAGTCGCCGCGGCGCTCCTTCTCGAGGACGTTGGTGTAGATGCGACCCGACGAGATCGAATCGGTCTTGCGCGCCGGCACGCCGGTGAACCGTTCGTAGTGCCCGAGGTCGAGGTCGGTCTCGGCGCCGTCGTCGGTGACGAAGACTTCGCCGTGCTCGAAGGGCGACATCGTGCCCGGGTCCACGTTGAGATAGGGATCGAGCTTCCTCAGCCGGACGGAAAAGCCGCGCGCCTGCAGCAGCGCGCCGAGTGCCGCGGAGGCGAGACCCTTACCAAGCGAAGAGACCACACCGCCGGTGATGAAGATGAAGCGTGCCATGTCGTTCCCGTAGTCTGCTCGACGTCGTGCGAAATGCGCCTGCGTACCGCAGGACCACGGGATTTAAGTGTAAGCGGATTCGCATGCCGAAGGCAAGGCGAACCGCCAGATGTAGTCCCGCAAAAGCGCGTCGGCCAAGATGTTGTGGATATCTGTCAGGTTTGGGCCCGCCGGGATGGCGGGCCGGGCGCATTCATGGGCCCGCGCGGTCAGTCCGCGCGCGGCACCAGCGGCGCGTCGCCTTCGCCGTCCCCACCCTCGGCCGAGGGTGGCGGCAGCAGGCCGTCGGTGTCGAGGCCGCCGTCGGAGGCGGGCGCATCGCCGTCTTCGACCGTGGCCGGGCCGCCGTTCAGGCGGTCCATGATCGAGCTGCCAGAGCTGTCAGCGGCGGCGAAGATGGTCAGCAGCAGCGACGTGCAGATGAAGGCTGCCGCGAGGATCCAGGTCATCCGTCCCAGGGCCGTGCCGGCGCCACGGGCGCTCATGGCACCGCCGCCACCACCGCCCATGCCGAGGCCACCGCCCTCCGACCGCTGCAACAGCACCACGCCGATGAGCGACAGGGCGAGCAGCAGGTGAACGATGAGGATGACGTTTTCCATGAAGCGGGCCTCGCGCGTTTGCTGCGCGGTATCTAGGGAAATTCGTCACGGGCCGCAAGCCGCGCGGGCCGTGGCGCCCGTGGCGTCGCGTCAGATGTCGCCGGTGCCTGACGGGCCGGGCAGGCGACCCCACGTGATGCGCGCCCAAAGTCGTTCGTAAAGCACGTAGGTAATGAGACCGAGGCCTGCCGAGGCGAGCGCGAGCGTGCCGCCTGCGCCGACCGATCCTGTGACAAGCACGCCGAGCAATGTCATGACCGCAATGCCCAGAACCTGCCAGCCGATCGCCTTCACCCACGTGCGTGCGCGCGTCTCCATCTTGTCCTCCTGATGTTCGGATTTTCGTATCTAACGGAGGGGTAGCTGCACGCGCCGGTGTGGTGTATTCCCAATTTCGTGCCCAAAAATACGCAATTGGCGATAAAAATAAACAATGATTACCGTAACGGACAAACGGCATCGCGCCGAGGTGTTTCGAGAACGTCTGCGCAGCGCGCTGATCCACGCGGACACCAATCGCAGCGCGCTGGCGCGGGCCGTCGGCGCGAACCGGTCCACCATGTCCCAGCTGCTCGACGATGGCGGCGCCCGGCTGCCCAACGCGCACCTCGCGGCGGAATGCGCGCAGGCGCTCGGGGTCAGCACGGACTGGCTGCTGGGCCTGACGGACCGCCCGGAACGGCCGGGCGACGTGGTGGACGCGGCGGTGCAGCTGACCCAGGCCGAGCGCACGGCCTCCGACGACCAGCTTCTCGACTGGCACCGCGAGGCTGCGGGCTACAAGATCCGGCACGTTCCGGCGACCTTGCCCGACCTTCTCAAGACCGAGGCGGTGATGCGCTGGGAATACGCGGCCTTTCTCGGCAAGACGCCGGACCAGGCGATCCGGGCCATGCAGGGGCGAGTGGACCTGCTCTATCAGGGGCTCTCGGACTACGAGATCGCTCTGCCAGCGCACGAGCTCGACGCGCTGGCAGCGGGCGAGGGCTATTACCGGGGGCTGCCGGCGGCCGCGCGGACCGAGCAGATCGAGCGGCTGGCCGCGACATGCGATGAGTTCTACCCCGCGCTCCGGGTGTTCGTCTTCGACGCCCGGCGCGTGTTCAGCGCGCCGATCACGCTGTTCGGGCCACGGATCGGGGTGATCTACGTGGGCCGGTTTTACCTCGCGTTTCGCGAAAGCAGCCGCATCCGGTCACTGACGCAGCATTTCGACGGGCTCATCCGCGAGGCGTCGGTCGATGCACGCGACGCGGCGGCCTACCTCCGCGCGCTGACCGTCACGGGGTGAGGGCGCGGACGGTCCGCGCCCTCCGTCAGGTTCAGAAGTCGACCTGGAACGAGGTCTGGATGCGGTCCGTGCCGTAGGAGCCGCCGCCGAAGGTCTCGCGCTTGCCGTTGAAGTACTCGACCCCGAAGCTCGCCCGCTCGGTGATCTGGTAGCTGGCGTTGAGGTGGACCGACTGCAGGCTCTCGGTGTCGCCCATCAGGCCAGTCTCGTTCTCGCGCCAGCCGTAGATCGCGCGGAAGGTCCAGTCCTCGCCGACCTCCTGCGAGATGCCGGCATAGGCCGACTGCACCTCGATCGGGTCGCCGTTGGCGTCGAGGTCGTCGCCGAGGAACACCAGGTAGGACGCGATGCCCTCGCCGTAGGTGTAGGAGGCGTCGAAGCTGCCGCCTTCCCACAGCTGGGCGGTGGTCGACAGGTTGACGCCCCAGACGTCCTCGTCGCTGCCACCGTCATCCTCGACCTGGCCGCCGATCACCGAGGCGCGCAGCAGCAGCGGGTCGGTGTCGTAGGCCAGGGCGCCGATGACCACCGGCGTGTCGCTTCCCGCGTTCGAGTCCTCGAGCGCGACCGACGCGCTCATGTTGTTGCCGAACTCGTGGGTGTAGCGGATCTGTTCCTGCCGGGCGAAGGGAATGCCCGCAACGCCCTGGAAGTCGAGCGTGATCGGGTAGGACGACAGCGGCATGAACGTCGTCCAGTACTTGCCGATCCGCAGGCCGCCGAGCGTCGCCACGGCATGGCGCAGGCGCGGCTCGGGGCCAGCGTCCGCAAAGGCGCCCGATGCGCCGTAGAAGTCGATCTCGACCTGGGTGCCAAGCTCGCCCATGCCAGTCTGCGTGGTGGTGCGGAACCCGAGACGCGTCTGGTTCACCGTCGCGGTGAAGGCGTCCCCGTCCTCGGCGCCCGGGCCGATGCCCACGAGGCCGAACGTGGTGTTCCCGAGCTTGTAGCCGAAGTCGTAGATGAAGTCGGACTTGAAGTAGCCGTAGAACTCGAGCTGCGTACCGGTCTCGGTGCCGAAGGTCAGCGGCTCGCTGCGCGTCTCTTCGAGCTGCGCGACCCGCGCCTCGAGCGCGGCGATGCGCTGGGCGTCGGTCTGGGCGCTCTGGGCCTGAACCGTGGATGCAAGGCCGGTCGCCGCGAGGGCGACCGCGATGGCGGTCGTCGTGCGTGAAGTCATGTCGCCTCGTTTGTTTGCTTGTGATGCGGACCCGCGTGGTTCGGGACCGATCACTGTCAACCTGACACGACATGCGCGGAGGTCAGCCGATGTCACGGGATCGTGACGGCCGCGAGGCTGATTTTCGTCCGGGTCGATCCGACGCGCACAGAAAGCAGGATCTGCGAAAGTGGTTTTCCCGCCCGGCGCGCATCTGTAAGGAAGGCGCGTTTGACGACATCGAAGCGAGGCAGTGATGGCAAACGTCGTGGTCGTGGGCGCCCAGTGGGGCGACGAGGGCAAGGGCAAGATCGTTGATTGGCTGTCGGAGCGCGCCGACGTGATCGCGCGCTTCCAGGGCGGTCACAACGCGGGCCACACGCTCGTGATCGACGGCGAGGTCTACAAGCTGCATGCACTCCCGTCGGGCGTCGTGCGCCGCGGAAAGCTGTCGGTGATCGGCAACGGCGTCGTTCTCGACCCGTGGCACCTGGTGAAGGAGATCGCCGGCCTGCGCGAGCAGGGCGTCGAGATCACGCCCGAAACGCTGATGGTCGCCGAGAACACGCCGCTGATCCTGCCGTTCCACGGTGAACTGGATCGCGCCCGCGAGGCGCAGAACTCGGTCGCCAAGATCGGCACCACCGGCCGCGGCATCGGCCCGGCCTACGAGGACAAGGTCGGCCGCCGGGTGATCCGGGTGGCGGATCTCGGCGACGACGCCACGCTCGAGCTGCGCGTGGACCGCGCGCTGGTGCATCACAACGCGCTCCGCAGTGGCCTCGGTCTCGATCCCGTGGACCGCGACGCTCTACTGGCGGACCTGCGCGGCATCGCATCCGAGATCCTTCAATACGCCGGGCCGGTCTGGAAGGTGCTGAACGAGAAGCGCCGCGCCGGCCGCCGGATCCTGTTCGAAGGGGCGCAGGGCGCGCTCCTGGACATCGACTTCGGCACATATCCCTATGTCACGTCCTCCAACGTGATCGCGGGGCAGGCAGCCACCGGCACCGGCATCGGGCCGGGCGCCATCGATTTCTGCCTCGGTATCGTGAAGGCCTACACCACCCGCGTCGGCGAAGGCCCGTTCCCGACCGAGCTGCACGACGACGACGGCCAGCGCCTCGGCGAGCGCGGCCACGAGTTCGGCACCACCACCGGGCGTAAACGCCGCTGCGGCTGGTTCGACGCCTGCCTCGTGCGCCAGACCTGCGCGACCAGCGGCGTGAACGGCATCGCGCTGACCAAGCTCGACGTGCTGGACGGCTTCGAGACGTTGAAGATCTGCACGGGCTACGAACTTGACGGCCAGACGCTGGACCACCTGCCCATCGCCGCCGACCAGCAGGCCCGCTGCACCCCGGTCTACGAGGAAATGCCCGGCTGGTCGCAATCCACGGAAGGCGCCCGCAGCTGGGCCGACCTTCCGGCCGAGGCGATCAAGTATGTGCGCCGCGTGGAAGAGCTGATCGAGTGCCCGGTCGCGCTTCTGTCGACTTCACCCGAACGTGACGACACGATCCTCGTGACGGATCCATTTGCCGACTGATGCCTGAGCTGTCCCACAAGACCCGCCGGCGGTTGTCGCTGCTGGTTCTGATCGTCGGCCTGCCGGTCTACATCGTCGTCGCCTCGACGATCGTGACGCTGTTCGAGCGGCCGCCGATCCTTGTGGAACTGGCGATCTACGTGGCTCTGGGCGTGCTCTGGGCATTCCCGCTGCGCTTCGTGTTCAAGGGAGTGGGCCGCGAGGCCCCTCCCGAGGAGTAACGCGCCTCCCGCGCGGTGCTTGACACCCCCCGGCGAAGATCTCACCAACCAAGGCATGTTACGGTGCCGCCGTGGCACCACGGCGCCGTGTGCCCGTCCCGAGAAGGCCGGGCGATCCGCGTGCCCCGGACCCGCGGCACGCATCACTTGGGAGGACACCATGACGAATTTCACCCGACGCGGCGCCCTTGCGCTCGCCGCAGCTCTCGCGGCCGGTCCCGCGCTGGCACAGGACAGTGAGGACCTGACCGAGGTCAGCGTCGGCGCGCTGCGTTTCACCAGCCACGCGCCCAGCTTCATCGCCGCCGAGCGCGGCTACTTCGAGGATGCGGGCCTCGACGTGTCCTTCGAATTCTTCCAGGCGGCCCAGCCGATGGCCATCGCGATCGCCTCGGGCGATGCGGATTACGGCGTGACCGCGATCACCGGCGGCCTGATCTCGCTGGCGCAGAAGGGCGCGGCCAAGGTCATCGGCGGCGCGCTGTCCGAGGAGCCGGGTATCGACGGCCAGAAAATCCTCGCCTCGACGCAGGCCTACGAGGACGGTCTGACCGATCCCTCGCAGCTCGACGGGCGCAGCTGGGGTGTCACGCAGGCGGGCTCGTCCTTCCACTACATGGGGTCGCGCATCGCCGAGGCCGAGGGCGCCGAGCTGACATTCCGCCCGCTCCAGAAGGTCCCTGCGGTGATCGGCGCGCTCAAGACCGGCCAGATCGACGCGTGGTCCATCGTGCCGCACATCGCGAAGCCGCTGGCCGGGGCGGGTGCAGTGCAGGTGATTGGCAACGTCTCGGACTACCTGCCGAACTACCAGGTGACCACGCTCTTCACCTCGACCGACACCGCGGAGAACGAGCGTGAGCAGACCGAGGCCTTCATCGAGGCGTTCTCACGCGGGGCGGCCGACTTCAACGCGGCGCTCGTCGACAAGACCGCTTCGGACTCGGAAGTGGACGAGATCATCTCGATCATCGCGGGCTACGTCTATCCCGACCGCCCGGTCGAGGACGCGCGCGACGCCATCGTCAACGGCGCCATGCGCGTGAACCTCGATGGCGCGCTCAACGAGGAGTCGGTCCGCGATCAGCTCGACTGGTTCAAGTCCGAGGGTCTCGTCGACGAGGGCGTGACCTACGAAACGCTGGTGGACGACAGCTACGCCGGCGGCAATTCCTGACCATCGCGGCGGGGGCGGCGACGCCCCTGCCCATGACTGCCGAGGCGCCGATGGACCTCCGACTGAACTCGATCTCCCACCGCTACGACGATCTCGAGGTCCTGCGGGACATTTCCCTCGACATTCCGGCAGGGCGGATCGTGTGCATCGTCGGGCCATCCGGCTGCGGCAAGTCCACGCTGTTGCGCTTCATCGGAGGGCTCGAAAAGCCGACACGCGGAGAGGTTCTGCAGATCGGCGAGGCGCCCGCCGACAGCCTCAACCCGCTGACCTACGTCTTCCAGGATTTCGCCCTGCTGCCCTGGCGCACGGTCGAGGGGAACATTTCGCTGGTCCTGAACGACCACGGCGTGCGCGGCCGCGAGGCAGAAGAGATCATCGCCGACGTGCTCGCGCGCACTAAGCTGTCCGAGTTCCGCACCGCGTGGCCGCGGCAGTTGTCGGGCGGCATGAAGCAGCGTGTGGCCATCGCCCGCGCGCTGGCCGTGAACCCCGCCGCGCTGCTGATGGACGAACCCCTCTCGGCCCTCGACAGCCAGACCCGCGAGCTTCTCATGGACGACCTCGTGGGGCTTTGGACCCGCGCGCCGTTCACCGCGGTCTACGTCACCCACAACCTGTCCGAGGCGGTGCGCCTCGGGCATCGGATCGTGGTGCTGTCGCGGCGACCCGGCGAAATCCGCGAAATCGTGGAGATCGACTCCCCGCTGGCCGGTCGCGACCTCGCCGAACCGGAACTCGACGCGCGGCAAAAGCACCTCTGGGCGCTCATGCGCGCCGAGGCCGAGGCCGCCGACAAGGAACTTGCCCATGGCTGACGGCAGCCTGACCTCGCCCGGCGGGATCGCCACCGGAGACCGCCCCGAGGCTCGCCCGGTCCGTTTTCGCGGCGGCGGCTTCAACCCCACCTCGCCGCGCTGGGTCGGGGCGGCCGTCTTCGTGGTGCTGATCGCGTTCCTCGAATGGGGCACGCGCGCCGGCGTGATCTCGAACCTGACCATGCCGCGGCCATCGGACGTGTTCGCGACGCTGGTCGACCTCGCCCGCAGCGGCATGCTCTGGACCCACCTCGTGCCGTCCCTGACCCGCCTCGCGGTAGGCAGCGCGCTGGGTACGCTCGCTGGCATCTTCGTGGGCGTGATGATCGGGCTCTTCTCGGTGGCGCGCGCCGGCCTGGTGCCGCTGGTCGCGGCGCTGTTTCCGATCCCCAAGATCGCGCTTCTGCCGCTTTTCGTGATCTGGTTCGGCATCGACGAGGCGTCGAAATACGCGCTGATCGCCTTCGGGACGTTCACGCCCACGGTGGTCGCGACCTATGGCGCCGTGGACACCGTTGACCGGACGCTGATCCGCATGGGCCAGAGCTTCGGGCTGAAATGGCACACCATCGTGCTGCGGATCGTGCTGCCCGGCGCGATGCCGGGGATCCTGTCGGGCCTGCGCGTCAGCCTCGCCATCGCCATCATACTGCTCGTCGCGGCAGAGATGCTGGGCGCGGAATACGGGATCGGCGCCTATATCCTGCAGGCCGGTTCGCTCTACGACCTCGAGCGTCTTTTCGCAGGCGTGGCGATCCTGTCGCTTCTCGGTGTGCTGGTGAGCGCGGCCATCGGGCGGATCGAAGCGCGCCTCCTGCGCTGGCGGGGATAGGCCGCGCGGAGGTCTGAGGCGGCCGCCGGGTCAGGAGTGACCGGGTCGCCGATGGGCATTGTCCCTTCCGGAGCATGCGGTTGTCCCCCGGAAACGAAATCGGGGCGCCCCGGCCGGGACGCCCCGTTTCGGGACCGTCATGCTGCCGGTATCAGCCGGCGGCACGCTTGGGACGGAAGCCGATGCGGTCGGAGGCGGTGAAGCGACCGCCTTCGATCTTTGCGATCTTGCCCTCGCGCAGCAGTTGGCCGAACGAGCGCAGCCGATCTTCGCGGCTGGTGTCTGCGGGCTCGGCCTCGCGCAGCATGGTCATGAGCTGCGGGCGCGAGAATTGCGGACGCTGCTCGACGAAGGACAGATAGGCCGCCGCAGCCTCCAGCAGCTCCGAAAGGTCGTGCGCGCCGACCTTGGCGGCGTAGTCGGCAAAGCTCGGGCCGTCGGCGGCGGGCGCTTCGGTCGCCTCGACCGCGTCGCGATGGATACGGCGCGGACGAACGGCCTCGGCGGCCTCGGCCTCTTCGGCATTCACGCGCTGCTCGGCCACCAGCTTGAGCGGGGCTGGCCGCGCCGGGCTAGGACGCTGGCTGCGCGTTGCGGTTTCCGGAGCGTCGGCGACCGGCTGGGGCCGGCGCGGCCGCACGACGGTGGCCAGATCCTCGCGATAAGGTTCGGTCGCGGCGCTGTCATCCTTGCGCTTGCCCAGCAAGCGGTCGGCGCGGGTCGCGGCGACGGCGGCCCGCAGGTGCGCGATGGCCGAACGCCGGCGGTTGCCCTCGGGCTCGCGGAACTCGCGGTCGGTCTCGTCCATGAGGCGCGAGACGGCGGGTTCGTCCTCCTCGACCTTCTGCTCGGTGAGCATGGCGCGTGCCGGGCTCGACATCTTGACCGCGCGGCGGGCCTGCTCGTAGCGGGCGGCGTCCTCGCGAAGCGCCTCGTCGTCATCCTCGAAGCTGTCGTCGTGCTCGAGCGGCCTGCGGGCAGCGGGAGCGACCTCTTCGTCGTCCTCGTCCGGACCGAAATCGGCATCGGCGAAGGCGGCGTCGAGCTCGCGGCCGAACGCCTCGTCGTCGTCGGCATCGTCCTCGGAGGTATCGTCGTCCTGATCTTCCGTGGCCTCGTCCTCTGCCACGTCGTCCCAGTCTTCCTCCTCGTCGAACGCGTCCTCGTCGCTTTCGTCTGTCGCCAGGGCATCGGCACCGAGAAGGTAGGCGCCGGGCGCCGCTTCCGCCTCGTCGTCGTCCTCGTCGGGATCGGCCTCGGCGACGACCGGCTCGGGCGCATCGTCGCCTTCCGCGCTGTCGTCCTCGCCGGCAAGCTCCGCGCGAAGGGCGGCAAGCTCGCGGGCCAGGTCGTCCTCGTCCTCGTCGCTCAGGCTGCTGTCGCCCGGCGCGGGCGCTGTCGTTTCTGCCTGTGGCGCCTCGTCCTCGTCTTCTTCGAGCGCGCCGGACGCGACCACGGCATCGAAGTCGGCCTGTTTCACGCGCAGCACGCGGGGCGCTTCGGATGCAGCCTCGGGCAGGGTGTCGCCCTCGTCCTCGGCAGTTTCCTCCGATGCGACCTCGGCCTCGGTGTCGTCCTCGGCGAGATTCGCTTGGGCGTCGTGCTCGACGTCCACCTCGTCCTCGGGCGTGTCGGCGACTGCCTCGCTCTCGACCGTGTCCGAGAGGTCATCGGCCTCGTCCTCGGCGACGGCGGCATCCTCCGTTTCGCCGGTCTCTGCGGCGAAGAGGTTCTCGTCCTCGTCTTCTGCCTCGGCGGCAACAAGGTCGTCCCGCTCCTCGTCGGCGCTACGCTCTTCGGCGAGGTCGCTGAGGAAAGCAGCCAGCGAATCGTCGTCGCCGAGGTCGATGTCGGCTTCGTCGTCGTATTGCTCGACCCGCGGCGTGGGAGCCGCGGCGGCCGCAGCCGTCGCGGCGGCGCCGCCGGCGACCACGGCCCGGATCCGGGCGAGCTTGTCGCTGACGCTGGCATGGGTCTCGGTGGGTGCGGGGGCGATCGTCGCGGTCTTCGGGGCCTCGGCGACCGGTGCGGGCGCGGGAGCCTCGGTGACGGCGATGTCATCCTCGGCCACGTCCGGCGAGCCGGTTTCAGCCGCGTCCGCGATGGCGGGAGCTGCCGGGGCATCGGTGGGGGCGGCGGTCGCCTGCGGCGCATTGGCCTCGTCCGCGTCAGGCGGGAAGAACCCCGAGGCCGTGGCCAGCGGATCGAGCGGCGTCGCGCTGTCGCGATCAACCGGCGCGGCCTCGGCGCGGGTGTCCGGGGCAGGGGCGTCGGCAACCGTAGGTGCAACGGTCGGAGCGGGCGCTTTCGTTTCGACGGGGGCCGCCGCCGTGGGGGCAGGTGCGGCTTGCGCGGGTTGGGGGGCGGTCGCCTGTCCGGGGGCCGGAGTCGCGGCGGCCTGCGGCGGTGCCATCGGCGCCGGGGTCGTATGGGCCCCGGAGGCGGCCGCCGCGGCGAGCGAGGGCCGCAGAACGAAACCGCCGTCCTCAAGCCGCGCATCGACCCGCCGCGAAATCTCGCGCTCCGCGATTCGTGCCAGCATGTCCGCGTCGGGCGTCGGCGGTTCGGCTCCGAAATACCGGTCGTCCTGTGCGAGGTCGCGGAAGTACTCGGCGATCGCCTTCATGGTGTCGAACGAGTCGTCAAAGCCCTCCAGCGTGCAGGAGAACGTCCCGTACGAGACCGTAAGGATTTTGCTCGAACTCACCATATCCAGCTCACTCTCATCCGTGTCGCAACAAAGCGTTTACCATCGTCCTCGGGACGAAAGCGGACCGACTCTGTGCCCGTCACCGTATCATTTCATGACTTCATTGTGTTCCCGTTCGCTGAACGCCATCACGATGGAATGATGGAATCTTTGCTCAGACGGGCCGGACCGGCGCTTCTCGTGGGCGGCGGTGCGGTGGATCCGGGCCGCCTCGCGCGGGCTGCGCGGGACGCGGCCGGCGTGGCGGCGGCCGACAGCGGCGCGGACACATTGCTGGCAGCGGGTATCGTCCCGGACGCGGTGATCGGCGACATGGACTCGATCTCCGGGGCCGCCCGCGCCGCGCTGCCGCCGGGGGTTCTGCACGAGATCGCCGAACAGGACAGCACCGACTTCGACAAGGCGCTGCGCCACATCGAGGCGCCGCTGGTGATCGGCCACGGATTTCTCGGTGCGCGCATGGATCACGCGCTGGCGGTGCTCTCGGTGCTGGCGCGCTACCCCGAGCGGACGTGCCTGCTGGAGGGGCCGGAGGACGCCGTCGCGCTCCTGCCGCCCGAGATCACGCTCGATCTCGCGCCGGGCACGCGGGTGTCGCTCTGGCCGCTCGGTCCGGTGACCGGACGCTCGGAAGGGCTGCGCTGGCCGATCGACGGGCTGTCGTTTGCCCCCGACGCGACCGTCGGCACCTCGAACGAGGCGACGGGGCCGGTGCGCCTCCGGATCGACGCGCCCCGGATGCTGGTCATTCTGCCGGTGGCGGAGGCGGAAGCGTTGCGGCACGGACTTGCCGCGCGGCCCGCGACGTGGCCCGCTCGCGCAGGATGACGTAAAGGCCCGCGGCCATGGTCACCGCGATCCCCGCGGCCGCCATGCCATCGGGCAGGTCGCCGAAAAGCGCCCAGCCGTAGAAAGTGGCGAAAGGGATCTCGAGATACTGCATTGGCGCGAGCGTCGCCCCCGGGGCGAAGCGCAGCGACCACGTCATCAGCAGGTGGCCGACCGTGCCCAGCAGGCCCATCGCCAGCACGATGCCCCAGACGCCGGTCGGTGCGCTCCAGTCGAGCGTGCCCGGGGGGCCGAAGATCAGCACCGGCGCAAGGGCGACCACGGCCATGCCCGCCGACACGGCCTGCATCCCCACCGGATCGACCTCGCGCGCGATGGTGCGCGTGGTCAGCATGAAGGCGGCGAAGGTCACCGCCACCCCAAGAGGCAGGAGCGCCGCCGCGCCGACCTCCTGGAAGGCGGGCCGGATCACCATGAGCACGCCGGCGAATCCCACCGCGCAGGCGGCGATGCGGCGCGGACCGACCTCTTCGCCCAGGAGGAGCCAGCCCAGAAGCAGCAGGATGAAGGGCATCACGAAGGCGATGGCGATGGCGTCGGCCAGCGGAAGCACCCTCAGCGCCGAGAACATGAAGCCGATCCCGGCGATGTGGAACACAGTCCTCAGCGCGATCCGTGCCATCACCCCGCGCGGATAGCGCCAGTCCCGCCCGCTGGCGGCCACCAGCGGGGCGAGGATCGCCGCCTGGATCGCGAAGCGCAGGAACACGAGCTGCACCAGAGGCACGCGGTCCCCGACGATCTTCGCCAGAGCGTCGCCGAACGGGGCGAGCGCGCAGAAGCCGAGCATCAGAAGGATGCCGAGAGGAGGATTGTCGCGGGACATGCTGCCGGACGTTAGGGGCATCCCGCGCGAAACGCCATGAGCGGCGCTCCGCCGCCGGTGCGAAGGCGTCAGGGAACGCACCCCCCGGGGTCGGTGTTTGATCCGTGAAAGGCGAGCGGAGGGCTCGCACACGTAATCGGAGGAAGACCCATGTCGCTTGGAAATATCGTCCGCCGCGCCGTCTCCACCTACACCCGGAGCAAGCGTCGCACCACTGCAACGCCCACGCGCAACCGCCCGGTGCGTCGTCGCACCAGCGCCGAGGGCCAGGCCCTGAAAGGTGCCCTGCGCTTCGCCAAGAAGAAGCTCTGAGCCTGACGGCCAAGCGGAAACGCAAAAGGCCCGCAGCGACGCTGCGGGCCTTTTTCATGTCTGCGGGGGCGGTGCGCGGCCCGGCTCAGCGCGCGAACTTCTTGAACTTCACGCGCTTGGGCTCCACGGCATCGGGACCGAGACGACGTTTCTTGTCCTCTTCGTAGTCCTCGAAATTGCCCTCGAACCATTCCACGTGCGCCTCGCCTTCGAAGGCGAGGATGTGCGTGCAAATCCGGTCCAGGAAGAAGCGGTCGTGGCTGATGACGACGGCGCAGCCCGCGAAATCGGTCAGCGCGTCCTCGAGCGCGCGCAAGGTCTCCACGTCGAGGTCGTTGGTCGGCTCGTCGAGCAGCAGGACGTTGCCGCCGGACTTGAGCAGCCGCGCCATGTGCACGCGGTTGCGCTCACCGCCCGACAGCTGGCCCACCACTTTCTGCTGGTCGCCGCCCTTGAAGTTGAACGCGCCGCAATACTTGCGGCTGTTGATCTCGGCGTCACCCAGCTTGATGATTTCGGCGCCGCCGGTGATCGCCTCCCACACCGTGTCGGTGGGCGTCAGGTCGTCACGGGTCTGGTCGACATAGGACAGGTCCACCGTCTCACCGTATTCCAACGTGCCGGCATCCGGCTGTTCCTGCCCGGTGAGCATCTTGAACAGGGTCGACTTGCCGGCGCCGTTGGGGCCGATCACGCCCACGATGCCGCCCGGCGGCAGCGAGAAGCTCAGATCCTCGATCAACAGCTTGTCGCCCATCGCCTTGCGGAGGCCCTCGACCTCAATGACCTTCGAGCCCAGGCGCTGTCCGTTCGGGATGACGATCTGGGCCTTGCCGACGCGCTCCTTCTCGGACTGGCTGGCCATCTTCTCGTAGGCCGAGATGCGGGCCTTCGACTTGGCCTGGCGGGCCTTGGCGCCCTGGCGCATCCATTCGAGCTCGCGCGACAGGGTGCGCTGCTTGGCCTTGTCCTCGCGCGCTTCCTGCTCGAGCCGCTTCGCCTTCTGCTCCAGCCAGCTCGAGTAGTTGCCCTCGTAGGGAATGCCCCGGCCGCGGTCGAGTTCGAGGATCCAGCCGGTGATGTCGTCGAGGAAGTAGCGGTCGTGCGTGACGCAGAGGATCGTGCCCTTGTACTCGATCAGGTGGTTCTGGAGCCAGGCGATGGTCTCGGCGTCGAGGTGGTTCGTCGGTTCGTCGAGGAGCAGCATGTCGGGCGCCTCGAGCAGCAGCTTGCAGAGCGCCACGCGGCGCACCTCGCCACCCGAGAGGCTGGCCACGTCCGAGTCGTCCGGCGGGCAGCGGAGGGCCTCCATGGCGACGTCGATGCGGCTGTCGAGATCCCACAGGTTCTCGCCGTCGATCTCGTCCTGGAGCTGCGCCATCTCGTCGGCGGTCTCGTCCGAGTAGTTCATCGCCAGCTCGTTGAACCGGTCGAGCTTGGCCTGTTTCTGCGCGACGCCCAGCATGACGTTGCCGCGCACGTCGAGGTTCGGGTCGAGCTGCGGCTCCTGCGGCAGGTAGCCGATACGCGCGCCTTCCGCGGCCCAGGCCTCGCCGGAGAAGTCCTTGTCGAGCCCGGCCATGATCTTGAGCAGGGTCGATTTACCGGCGCCGTTGACGCCGACGACGCCGATCTTCACGCCGGGCAGGAAGTTGAGGCGGATGTTTTCGAAGCAGGTCTTGCCACCGGGATAGGTCTTCGAGACCCCGTCCATGTGGTACACGTACTGGTAGGACGCCATGGTCGCGCTCCGCTGTCTGGGAATGTCGGGTTGGCGGCGCTTGTAGGCGATTCCGCACCGCGCCGAAAGGGGCAGGGTGCACGGGGGCGTGGCATGCGCGCCCTGTCGTGCCGGGACCCGGCGCGGAACGTCCCGATCTTCACGCGACGCGCCGGACGGTGCCGCGGTCCGGCCGTCCGCGGAGCCTTCGAACCGGCACTCCGCGCCTCGATCGCCTCTTCCCGCGCAAAGCCTGCCGGGACCTGGCGCGGCCGGGAGCGTCTGCCGGCGCGTCAGCTCTCGCCGCGGCCCGGCTCCCGCCCTCGCCCGTTGATCGAAGGCCGGCCGCCTCCGCGCGGCCGCCCGCGTCTTCTTCTCGTGACAAATACTCCCGCCGGAGGCATGCCCCGGCCTCGCCGCCCGCGCGGGCGGCAGGTCATCAGACTGACACGGACGTCGCGGCGGTGCGGATCGCGCGGATGTTCTCGCCATAGGGGGCGGGGTCCGCGACCGAGCCGCCACGGAACACCGACGAGCCCGCGACCAGCACGTCGGCGCCGGCGTCCACGAGGCGGCGGGCGTTCGAGGCGCTGACGCCGCCGTCGATCTCGATGTGCAGGTCGGGACCGCCCCAGTCGCGCAGCTGGGCGACCTTGGGTATCGCGCTTTCGATGAAGCTCTGGCCGCCGAAGCCGGGGTTCACGGTCATCACGCAGACGAGGTCCACGAGGTCGAGAACCGGCCGCACCGCCTCGGCCGGCGTGCCGGGGTTCAGGGCCACGCCGGGGCGGCAGCCGGCGGCGCGGATCGCCTGCAGCGTGCGGTGAATGTGGGGCCCGGCCTCGACATGCGCGGTCAGGATGTCGGCGCCGGCCTCGGCGAAGGCGGCGATGTAGGGATCGACCGGTGCGATCATCAGGTGGACGTCCATCACCGTCTTGATGTGCGGACGCAGCGCGCGGCACATGTCGGGACCGAAGGTCAGGTTCGGGACGAAGTGGCCGTCCATCACGTCCACGTGCACCCAGTCGGCGCCCTGCGCCTCGACGGCTTCGATCTCGGCGCCGAAGGCGGCGAAGTCGGCGGCGAGGATGGACGGAGCGATCTTGACGGACATGGGCTGACTCTCCCGGATCAGAGTGCTGGGACGGTTGGGCGCGCGCTTCAGATGGCGTGGCGCGCGGCAAAGCGCAATGGGCTCAGTAGCCGCGGTCCCGGTCGACGAGGCCCTTCAGCGTCTCGCCCCGCTCGCATCGCGCGATGTTCGCCGCGACCTCGCGCGCCGCACTGTCGGTCCGGGTCTCAGAGGCGATGTGCGGCGTCACGGTCACCCGCGGGTGCGCCCAGAACGGGTGGTCCTGCGGCAGCGGCTCGGTGCGGAAGACGTCGAGCGTGGCGTGGGTCAGTTGGCCCTCGTCCAGCGCGGCCAGCAGCGCGTCGTCGTCGATCAGCGGGCCGCGTCCGGGATTGATGACCACGGCGCCGCGCGCCAGCCGGCCGATCGCGGCAGCATCCAGAACGTTGCGCGTCGCGGCGGTGTCCGGAAGCAGCAGGACCACGATGTCCGCGCCGTCCAGTGCCGTTCCGAAGCCCGCGTCGCCGTGGTGACAGGCGACATCCTCCACGGACTTCTCGGTCCGGCTCCAGCCGCGCATGTCGAAGCCCACCGTTGCCAGCATTCGCGCGCATGCCGTGCCCAGAGTGCCGAGTCCCAGGATCGTGACGGTCCGCTCGGCGGCCAGCGGCGGGGCTCGGTGGTCCCAGGCATGCTCGGGATTCACGATATGCGCGTCCATCCCGAGATGGTGGCGCAGCACGTGGCCGGTGACCCATTCGACCATGCCCTGGGTCAGACCCTCGTCATCGACCATGCGCGCCAGCGGCTGGGTCAGCGTGTCGTTGCCGACAATGCCCTCGACCCCGGCCCAGAGCGTCTGCACGGCTTTGGCGTTCGTGTAGGGGGTGAAGTCCTGCACCCAGCCGTTCGGTGCAGTGACGATGTAGTCGACATCCTCCGGCGCGGCCTCTGTCACGAGGCGGGCGTCGAGGCCGGCCTCGGAAAGCGCGCGCGTGAGGGGGGCTTCGTAGTCCGCGAAGGCGGCGTCGCCTGCGGCGAACAGGACAGTAAGAGTCATCGGGGCCTGTGGATGTGGGCGGATTGGACGAGGCCGAAGGCGACCATGAGCACGAGCATCGCCGACCCGCCGTAAGAGACGAGCGGCAGAGGCACGCCCACGACAGGGGCAAGGCCCATGACCATCGACATGTTGACCGCGAAGTAGAGGAAGAACGTCACCCCGATCCCGAGGGTCAGCAGCGACGAGAAGCGGTCGCGGTTCTGGATCGCCGAGACGATGCAGAACAACAGCACCAGCACGTAGAGGGCCAGCAGGGACACGCCGCCGACAAAGCCGAACTCCTCGGCGAGCGTGTTGAAGATGAAGTCGGTGTGCTTCTCGGGCAGGAAGTTCAGCCGCGACTGTGTGCCCTGCATGAAGCCCTTGCCGGTCCAGCCGCCCGAGCCCATGGCGATCTTGGCCTGGGTGATGTGGTAGCCCGCGCCGAGCGGATCCGAGGACGGGTCGAGGAAGGTGTCGATGCGGCGGAACTGGTAGTCCTTCAGAAGCTGCCAGTCGGTGCCCCGCGACTTGAACACGGTGGCCACGAAGCCGGACCCGGCGGCGATCACGGCGCCGAAATAGGCCCAGTGGACGCCGGCGAGGAACATCATCAGGCCGCCTCCGGTGATCAGCAGGATCGCTGTGCCGAGGTCGGGCTGCGTGAGGGTCAGGAAGGTCGGCAGCAGGATGATCAGCACCGGCAGCAGCACCCAGAGCGGCCGCGACACCTTCTTCATCGGCAGCCAGTCGTAATAGGCCGCCAGCACCATCACGAGGGCGATCTTCATCAGCTCGGAGGGCTGGAGACGCATGAAGCCCAGGTCGATCCAGCGCTGCGCCCCCATGCCCACGGTGCCGAAGAACTCCACCATCACCAGAAGTCCGAGCGAGACCAGATAGGCCAGCACCGACATGTTGCGCCAGAACCAGATCGGCACCAGGGCGACCATGAACATGACGAGCAGGCCGAGGATGTAGCGCTTCATCTGCGGCTCGGCCCACGGCGTGAAGCTGCCGCCGGCCACCGAGTAGAGCATCAGGAAACCAACGCCGGCCACCGCCGACAGCAGCAGGATGATCGGCCAGTTCAGGTAAAGCACCTTGCGCCAGCCGCCGGGGACCGTCTTGACGGTGTATTCGAGGTAGCTCATCGCGCAGGACCTTTCGCGAGGGGCAGGGCGCGGCGGTCCACGGCGCCGGGCCAGGGGCCGGCGGCAGCCATGACGCGACCGGACTGCGCGGCGCGCACGGGGCCACCGGTGGCCCGGACGGTCTGACGGAGCCTCGGGGTCATGCTCGGCTCGTGCCTCCGGCGGCGGGGGCGTCTCGGCGCTCGCGCAGTTCCTTCTGCAGTTCCTCGATCCGGCCGCGGTCGGCCGTCGGATAGGCCTCGAGCGGCGGGTCGCCGTCGTAGAGCGCCTGCAGCGTGACGTCGCGCGCGATGGGCGCCGCCGCGGACGAGCCGCCGCCGCCGTGTTCGACCACCACCGACACCGCGATGCGCGGATTCTCGTAGGGGGCGAAGTTGACGAACAGGCCGTGGTCCCGCCGGTTCCACGGCAGGTCCTCGTTGCGGATCACGCCGCGCGCACGCTCGGCCGCGGTGATGTTGCGGACCTGGCTTGTGCCGGTCTTGCCGGCCATGCGCATGTCCTCTGCGATGATGCGCGAGCGGTAGGCCGTGCCGCGCCGGTTGTTCGACACCTGGAACATGGCGTTGCGGATCATCCGCAGATGGTTCTCGTTCAGGCCGAGATCGGCGCCCGCGCGCGAAGGCTCCTCGACGCCGTCGATGGACTTCACGAGCCGCGGCTCGATCGCGCGGCCGGTGGCGACGCGTGCGGCCATCACCGCCAGTTGCAGCGGCGAGGTCAGAACGTCGCCCTGGCCGATCGAGCTGTTCACCGTGTCGCCGATGCGCCACTCCTGGCCCCAGCGTTCACGCTTCCACGCCTTGTCGGGCATGATGCCCTCGCCGACCGCAGACATCGGCACGTCGTGCGCCATGCCGAGGCCGAGCCGGCGGCCCATCTCGGCGATGCGGTCGATGCCCACCCGGAGCGCGAGCTCGTAATAGTAGACGTCGCAGGACTGCATCAGCGAGTTTTCGAGGTTCATGTGCCCGTGGCCCGCACGCTTCCAGCAGTGAAAGCGGCGTGATCCGACCTTGAGGTGGCCGGGGCACCAGACCGTCTCGCCGGGGCCGATAATGTTCGCCTCCAGCGCGGCGAGTGCGGTGACCATCTTGAACGTGGAGCCGGGCGGGTAGAAGCCCTGCACCGTCTTCGACACGAGCGGGTGCCGCTCGTCGCCCTGCAAGGTACCGTAATCGTTGTAGGAAATGCCGCGCACGAACTTGTTGGGATCGAAGCCCGGCGCCGAGACCGCGGCCAGAAGGTCACCGTCCACGAGGTCCATGACCACGACCGAGGCGCTGTCCTCGCCGATGCGGGCGTGGATGTAGTCTTGAAGGCCGGTGTTCACCGTGAGCTGCAGGTCGGCGCCGGCCTCGCCCTCGCGGCGGTCGAGTTCGCGCATGACCCGTCCGGCGGCGTTGACCTCCACGCGCTTCGATCCGGCACGTCCGCGGAGCATGTCCTCGTACTTGGTCTCGACCCCGATCTTGCCGAACTGGAAGCGCGGGATTCGCAGGACCGGGTCCGGGTCCTCGTACCGGGCGAGGTCGCGTTCGGAGACGGGCTGCACGTAACCCACGACGTGGGCGTAGATCTCGCCGTGCGGGTAGTGGCGCGACAGGCCCACCTCGGGGTTCACGCCGGGCAGGGCCGGGGCGTTGGCGGCGACGCGGCTGACCGCGTCCCAGCTCACCCGGTCGGCCACGGTGACGGGCAGGAACGGCGCGGATCGCTGCATCTCGGCCACCGCGCGCTCGATCTCGGCGGGGTCGAGCTCGACCAGCGTGGCGAGACGCGCGATGGTGTCGTCGAGATCGCCCGCGTCCTCGCGCACCACCGTGATGCGGTAGGCAGGCTCGTTCGCGGCGATGACCACGCCCTTGCGGTCGAAGATCTGCCCCCGTGCCGGCGGGATCAGCCGAAGGTTCACGCGGTTTTCCTCGGCGAGCAGGCGGAACTCCTCGCCCTGGTCGATCTGCATGTAGCGCATGCGCATGCCGAGCAGCGTGGCGAAGCCCAACTGCGCGCCGCCGAGGATCATGCCCCGGCGGGTGATCCGGCGCGCGCTGTCGGCGCTGTCCTTGGGTGTGCGTCTCATGTGCCTGTCCCGATTGCCTGTCCGGTCAGCCCAGAAGCGTGCGATCGCCCTCGCCCGGCCGGGCGCGCCGCAGCCCGAAGACCACGTGCGAGACCGCGACCACCGCCGGGTAGACGAGGATGGTCAGCACGGTCTGCGTGAGCAGCAGGGCACCGTTCGCGGTGGGGATTATAAGCAGGAGCAAAACGATTTGATAGGCCAGCGACATCACGATCAGCGCGACCGAGACCGAAACCCATTCGAGCGCGAAGGCGGTCTCGCGGCTGTGCCGGTCGCGGGCCTTCAGGCTCTCGGTCATGACCACGGTGAGTGCGGCCCAGAGCCCCGGCGGCCGTTGCAGCACGAAGTCCGCGAGCAGCAGCATCAGCGCCACCAGCGGTGCCGGCACCACGTCCGGGCGCCGGATCGCCCATGCGAAGGTCAGCGCGACGATCAGGTCCGGCCCCGCCATCCGCGCCGGCGTCATGTCGAGCGGCAGCAGGCTGAAGAACAGCACGGCAAGGCAGAGCGCCACGTAGAGCGCCCGCCGCGCCCAGAGGCGGATGATCGCGGCGTCTAGCATGGGCGGTGTCCCGGCATGGCGCGCATCGGATGGCCGGGGGCGCCGCCCCCGGACCCCCGGAGTATTTCGGACAAGGAGAAGGAAGGCGCGTCGCGCTCTTTCCCGCATGGAGGGAGAGGGTGGGCAGCGTATGCTGCGTGGGTTCTATCCCCGCACCTCCGGGATATTTTCGCCGTGAAGAAGGGATGGGGGTGGAGGTGGCGTTCCGGATGGGCACAGGACTCTTGTTCTGGCCGGCCGCCAGCGGAAGCGGCCAAGGCGGGGCTGGTCGCGCCGTCGCAAGCCGGGGAGCGGGGTGTGATTGTTCCCTCACGCACCGGTGGGCCGCTATCGTCGTGGGCGGTGCGCCTGTCCAGGGGTGGCCGTTGGAATGAAGCCACGTCAGCCATCGACGGCCTCGGGGACCGGAGCGTCCGAGGGTCCGTCCGCGGGGGCCTCCTGCGCCTCGCCCTCGGGGGCGGGCGCGGCCGGCGGCTCTTCCGGAGAGATCAGGCCCGAGGGCGTGGTCACCCGGCGCGCGCCGTGATCGCGCAGGACGCGCAGGAATTCGAGCCGTTCGTAGTCGGCGGCGAGACGGACCCGCAGGCGGCCGCCCGGATCCTGGGCGACCTGTCCGATCAGGAGGCCAGGCGGGAACACGTCGCCGTCGCCGCTGGTGACGATCCGGTCGCCGGGACGCACGAGGTCGGGGCTTTCGAGAAAGTCGATGGGCGGCGCGGAGGAGTTGTCCCCGGTGATCAGCGCGCGCTGGCCGGAGGGCTGGATCACCGCCGGGATGCGGCTGGTGGCGTCGGTCAGCAGGATCACCCGGCTGGTGTTCGCGCCGACGCCCGAGATCCGGCCCACGAGGCCGATGCCGTCCATGGTCGCCCATCCGTCGACGATTCCGTCGCGGCTTCCGACATTGATCAGCACCGTCTGCCGGAAGGGCGAGCCCGAATCCGCGAGCACCACGCCGGTGATGTACGTGAGCTCGGGGTCTAGGCGCACGTTGTTGAGGTCGCGCAGGCGGGCGTTCTCCTGCTCAAGCTGGAGCGCGGCCTCCTTCCAGGCGGTCATCTGGCGCAGCTCGCGGCGCAGTTCGCGGTTCTGGTCGTAGATGTTGCGGTAGCTCTCGAAGTCGCGGAACAGCTGGACGGTGGCCGCCACCGGCGCCATCGCCCAGTCCATGCGGGGGACCACCGCGTCCACCACCTGGGCGCGGAAGCGCTCGACCCTCGGGCTGTCGATGCGCCAGATCAGCAGCAGCGCGATCAGGCACAGGATCAGGACCGCCAGAAGCAGCCGCTTCAGCGGGCCGGCATAATCCTCAGTGGATCGGTCCCGTGCCAATGCATGTCCTCGCCGGGGTCACGGCGTCAGCTGTCGTAGTCGATGGCGTGGCGCAGCTGCTTTTCGTATTCCAGCGCCTTGCCGGTGCCCAGCGCAACGCAGTTGAGCGATTCGTCCGCGATCGACACCGCGAGACCGGTCTGCTCGCGCAGCGCGAGATCGAGGTCGCCCAGAAGCGCGCCGCCGCCGGTCAGCATCACGCCGCGGTCGACGATATCGGCGGCGAGGTCCGGGGGCGTGGCCTCGAGCGCGGTCATTACCGCCTCGCAGATGGTCTGCACCGGCTCGGCCAGCGCTTCGGCCACCTGCGCCTGGCTGATCTCGGTTTCCTTCGGCACGCCGTTCAGCAGGTCGCGACCGCGGATCTGCATCGAGGAGCCGCGCCCGTCGTCGGGCATCCGCGCGGTGCCGATGGAGGTCTTGATCCGCTCGGCCGTCGATTCGCCGATAAGGAGGTTCTGCTGGCGGCGCAGGTAGTTGATGATCGCCTCGTCCATGCGATCGCCCCCCACGCGGACGGAGCGTGCATAGACGATGTCGCCCAGCGAAAGGACCGCGACTTCGGTGGTGCCGCCGCCGATGTCCACGACCATCGAGCCGGTGGGATCGGTGATCGGCATTCCCGCACCGATTGCCGCCGCGATGGGTTCGGCGATGAGACCGGCCTTGCGTGCGCCGGCGGACAGAACCGACTGGCGGATCGCGCGCTTCTCGACCGGGGTCGCGCCGTGCGGGACGCAGACGATGATCTTGGGCTTCGAGAAGGTCGAGCGCTTGTGCACCTTGCGGATGAAGTGCTTGATCATCTCCTCGGCCACGTCGAAGTCGGCGATCACGCCCTCGCGCATCGGCCGGATGGCCTCGATCGAGCCGGGCGTGCGGCCCAGCATGAGCTTGGCGTCCTCGCCCACGGCGAGCACCTTCTTCTGCCCGTCCTTGACGTGATAGGCGACCACCGACGGCTCGGAGAGGATCACGCCGCGGCCCTTGACGTAGACCAGCGTGTTCGCCGTGCCGAGGTCGATGGCCATGTCCGCCGAAAAGGCGCCGAGAAATCTGTCCAACCCGAACATCGCGTGCCGTCCCCCGAATGGAATTGGGCCCGCGACTCTGGGAAAGAGATGCGGGCCGGCGTCCTTATAGGCAGGGCGGGACTATGGCGAAAGGCCCCCGGGGGACCAAATCAGCGTGTTCTTGCCAGATTGCGCTCAGCGCGGCCACGCGGCGGGCAGTCGGTCGCGGATCCGCTTCAGTTTCAGAAGCGGGATGTAGTTGTCGATGCGGTGATCCTCGCCGACCTCGGGCTCGTCCGGGGCCATCCAGTAGAGGCTGCCCATGTGACGGAAGCCCAGGAAAGGCGGCGGCACGTGAGCCACGGTGTCGTCGACGCGGTTGACGTTCACCACCCAGCCCTCGCCGCGAAGCTTGGTGCGGGTCTTGGTGGTGCGGGGCGAGGCGAACGCGATCGTGGGCACGGCGAGCGAGGCGCCCACGATCTGCGCCGAAGCCGCCCCGAGCGAGTGGCCGACAACGAATTTCGGCCGCAGTCCCTTGGCGAAGGTGTAGACGATCTGAGCGTGCTCGAGAAAGCCGCCGTGGTAGATCGCGCCGGAGTCGCCGGGCACCGTCTCGAAGCCGTGCCCCTCCAGCGCGACAGCGCCGATCTGCAGGTTGAAGTCGAACCAGTCGGAGAACTCGTTGGTGCCGGGAATGATCAGGGTGCCGTCGTGCAGATAGTGCGCCTGCACGCCGCGGACGTCGATCGTGGTGTGCAGCCGGTCGCCCAGATCACGGGCGTAGGCGTCGCGGATCAGGAGGGCCGCGTCGTCGAGGGACAGGGTGTGGGGCATGACAAATCTCTTTTGGCGCGAAAACGGAATCTGAAAACTCGCTCAGTATAGCACGTCGCGATCGGACCCGTATGTCGGTTTCGGCGCGGCGGGCGTCGCGCCAAACGAAGTGCGCCGGCATGGACGCGGTATTCGATCTCGAAACACGCTGCGGGAGTCGCGCCATGAAAGCCCAGGTCAAAGCCCTAGTCGTCGGCGGCGGTGCCGTCGGAACCTCGATCGCCTATCATCTGGCCCGGCATGGCTGGGACGACGTGATGCTGCTCGAGCGCGACGAGCTGACGAGCGGATCGACCTGGCACGCGGCCGGCCTGCTGCCCTACTTCAACATGTCGTATGCCACGACACACATCCACGACTACTCGATCAAGTTCTACAAGACGCTCGAGGAAGAGACCGGCCTGGACGCGGGCTTCTTCGTGGTCGGTAACCTGCGCATGGCGCAGACCGAGGAGCGGATGGACGAGTATCGCCTCTATGCCTCGACCGCCGAGACCTGCGACGTGCCGTTCGAGTGGATGACCCCCGACCAGATCAAGGCGCGCTGGCCGCTCATCAACACCGAGGACCTCAAGGGCGCGATCTACCATCCGACGGACGGCTACATTAACCCTGCCGACGTCACCATGGCGATGGCCAAGGGCGCGCGCCAGCGTGGCGTCACGATCGAGCGCAAGTGGCAGGTCGACGGCTACGAGTGGAAGGGCGACCACTGGGACGTGACGCTGACCAAGATGGTCGAGAAGGGGGGCAACCTCGTGCCTTCGGAGGAAACCACCGTGGTCTCCGCCGAGCACGTCGTCACGGCCACCGGCAACCACGCCCAGCGCACCGCGAAGCTTCTGGGCATCAAGATGCCGGCGATTCCGGTCGAGCACCAGTTCATCGTAACCGAGCCCGATCCCGCGCTGGTCGAGTACCGCAAGTCGAACGAGCAGCACCCGGTGATCCGCGACGCCGACGCCAAGTGGTACGTCCGCGAGGAGCGTGGCGGCTGGATCCTCGGCCCCTACGAGCGCAACGCGCCCGCGCGCTTCATCCATGGTGTGCCCGACAGCTTCCGCGCCGACCTCTTCCCGCTCGACCTCGAGCGGATCGAGGAGGAGTACATGTCGTTCATCCACCGCATTCCGTCCTCCGAGACGGTGGGCCTCAAGGACGATTTCAACGGCCCGATCTGCTACACGCCCGACGGCAACCCGCTGATCGGCCCGGCGCCGGGGCTGCGGAACATGTGGCTGGCCGAGGGCTTCAGCTTCGGCATCACCGCCGCGGGCGGTGCCGGTCACTACCTCGCGCAGATGATGGTGCACGGCGAGGCCGAGATCGACATGGCCTCGCTCGACCCCAAGCGCTTCGGCCAGGACTGGATGACCTCGGAATACGCCGCGCGCAAGAACGAGGAAGCCTACGACCACGTCTACGTGCTGCACCATCCCGACGAGGAGCGCCCGGCCTGCCGTCCGCTTCGGACCGCGCCGTGCTACGACCGGCAGAAGGCGCTGGGCGCGCAGTTCGGCTGCGTCAACGGATGGGAGCGTCCCAACTACTACGGCCCGCTCGACGCCGACGACAATTTCGACCACGACGCGCGGTCCTTCCGCCGCGGCGCCTGGTGGGAGCACGCCAAGGCCGAGGCCGAGGCGATCCGTTCGTCCGCGGGCCTGATCGATGCCACGGCCTTCGCCAAGCACGCCGTCACCGGTCCCGGCGCGGCCGAGTTCCTGTCGGGCTTCACCTGCAACAAGCTTCCGAACGTTGGGCGCATCAACCTCACCTACGCGCTGACCGAGGCGGGCACCGTCCGGACGGAGTACACCATCGTCCGGCGCGGCGAGCAGGACTTCTACCTGGTGTCCGCGGGCGCCTGGGCCGCCTATGACGGCGACTACCTCCGCAAGGCGGCCGAAGACTACATGGCGCAGGGCGGCGGCATGGTCATCGTGCAGGACATCACCACCCAGTGGGGCGTCTTCGCCATCGCGGGTCCGAAGTCGCGCGACATCCTGAACGCTCTGGTGGTCGACGCGGAGCCCGGCACCGTGCTGTCGAACAAGCGCTTCCCGTGGCTCTCGATGCGAAACATCGAACTCGGCATGGTCCCGGTCATGGCGCTGCGCGTGGCGTATACCGGCGAACTCGGCTGGGAACTGCACCACCCGATCGAGATGTCGACGTACCTGTGGGACCGGCTGATGGCGGCGGGCGCGGAGCACGGGCTGAAGCCGGTGGGCGGCCGGGCCCAGAACTGGCTGCGGCAGGAGAAGTCCTACCGCGCGTTCGGCCACGAGCTCGGCCGCGACGCGACCCCGCTCGAGGCCGGTCTGGACCGCTTCGTCGACTGCACCCGGCCCTATCACGGCAAGCCCAGGATGCTGGAGACCGGCATCCGTTCGAAGTGCTGCACGGTGCTGATCGACGGCCCGGCCGACGCCGATCCCTGGGGCCGCGAGGCGCTCTACACCCCCGAGGGCGATCGTGTCGGGCGCCTGACCTCGGGCGGTTACTCGGTGGCCTTCGGCAAGTCCATCGGCATGGGCTACGTGCGGCCGGGCCTCGCCCAGCCGGGCACCAAGCTGAAGGTTCGCATGATGGGCGATCTGTGGGATGCCGAGGTGACCGAGGACAGCCCCTACGATCCGAAGAACGAGACCATCCGCAAGGACGGGTGAACGTGGAGAAGGGGGCCGCGCGGCCCCCTTCTTCGTTTCGGGCCGATTGGCGCCGTCGGATGCGAGGGGCCAGCCCCTCGCGCTCCCCGGAGTATTTCGGACGAGAAGAAGCGCCGACGGGCGCCTGACCGGTTCGTGACTCGAAACCCGGGCGGCGGGGCTATCTTTCCGGTCATGTCCACCGGAGAGGAGACCGCCCGGATGAAGACCGTTCTCTGCCTGACCGCCGCGGCGCTTGCGCTGCCCGCCGCCGCCTCGGCGCAGATCGCCGGGGAAACGCACAGCTACACCGTCGGTGACCGCGAATACGAGGGCTATGTCGCGCGCCAGACCACGCTGGACGAACCGCTCGGCACGGTGCTGATCGTGCACGACTGGGACGGGCTGACCGACTACGAGATGCGCCGCGCCGACATGCTTGCGGCGCAGGGCTACACGGCCTTCGCCATCGACGTCTACGGGGCCGACGAGGACCCTCAGTCGGTGGACGAGAACCGGGCGCTGTCCGGCGCGCTCTACGAGGACCGCGAGGAGTTCCGCGCGCGGCTCATGGGTTCGATCGAGGCGGCCCGTGCGCTCGACGGCACGACCGACGCGATGGTGCTGATGGGCTATTGCTTCGGCGGGGCGGCGACGCTGGAGGCCGCGCGCGCAGGCGCGGACCTGGCCGGCTTCGCGACGTTCCACGCCGGTCTCGACCTGCCGGAGGGACAGGATTACGCGGGCGTCACCGCGCCGGTAACGCTGTTCCACGGTTCGGCCGACCCGGTGTCGGGCATGGACGCCATGGCCGCCACGCTGACCGCGATGCAGGAGGCGGGCGTCACGCACGATGCGCGCATCTTCGGCGGCGCGCGGCATTCGTTCACGGTCTGGGGCTCGGACGATTACGTGCTCGAGGCCGACCGCGAGTCGTGGGACGGGCTGATGACCTTCCTCGACGACACGTTCCGCTGATCGACACCGGCGCGGCGTGGGCGTAGGTCGGGGCGGCAGCCCTTTTCGGAGACCGCGCCCATGCCCAGCCTTGCCACCTACGCCCTGCTTGCCGCCGCGATCTGCGCCGAGGTCATCGCGACCACTGCGCTGGCCCGCAGCGACAGCTTATCGCGGCTGTGGCCTTCGGTCGTGACCGTGGTGGGCTACGCGCTGGCGTTCTATTTCCTGTCGTTCCCGATCCGCGTGCTGCCCACGGGCATCATCTACGCGATCTGGTCGGGGCTGGGCGTGGTGCTGATCACGCTGGTCGCCTGGCTCTGGGCCGGCGAGCGGCTGGACCTGCCGGCGACGATCGGCCTTGGCCTGATCGTCGCCGGGGTCGTCGTTATCAATGTCTTCTCGGACGCGGTGCGCCACTGAGGCGGCCGCGGGTGCCTCAGCGCGAGGCGCCCGAGGGCAGGGCGGCGCAATGCGCGCCGCCGGACGCCTGACCGGACCCGAGCGCGAGAATGGGCGGCTGGTTGTAGATGTCGACCGACGCACCGCCGGCGAAGTCGGCGACGGTGATGACGGCGAGGCCCGCGAGGGCCAGCAGCGCGATGGGCCAGCGTGTGGTCATGAGCGCGCCTCCAGCCCGAGGATCGGGCGCAGCTTGATGCCGTAATACGCGCCGCCGAAGGCCGCGGCGAACCAGGCCCAGCCGTGCAGGCTGCCGGTGGAGATGCCCGAGAAGAACGCACCCACGTTGCAGCCGAAGGCCAGCCGCGACGAGTAGCCGAGCAGGAAGCCCGCCACGATGGTCGCGACCCACGCGCGGGCCGGCAGCGAGGGAAGGCCGTTCGACAGGCTCGAGCGCCACGCGGCGACGAGGAACGCGCCACCGATGATGCCGAAGTTCGTCAGCGAGGTGACGTCGGTCAGGATCGGCTGGGCAAGGCGTTCGACGTTGCCCGGGGTGGACCAGAAGCCCGAGGCCGAGACGTCCGCGCCGAGCGCCGTGGCGCCCTTGGCGGCCCAGAGGCCGAGGCCGTAGATCACGCCCCAGGGCTGTCCCGCGACCACCAGGTTGGCGATGGCGAGGCCCGCCAGGCAGATCGCGGCGAGCCACATGCGCCGGGGAATCGTGCGCTTCTCGGCCGGGGCGCGCCACCACAGGAACGCGGCGACAGCGACCAGTGCGACCAAGGTGACGACCAGCCCGGTGGTGCCCGACAGAGCGACCGTGGGGGCCGAGCCGAGCGAGGTCCACCACAGCAGGTGGCTCGCGCCGAAGAACGAGCCGATGGCAAAGAACGGAAGGGCGACGAGGCTGACCGGATTGCCCGAACCCGCGTTCACCAGCGTGCCCGAGCCGCACCCCATGACGATCTGCATGCAGGCGCCGAACACGAAGGCACCGCCCACCATGGCGAACCCGATGGGCGCGTGCGCGCCGATCAGCTCCTCTCCGTGAGTGGCCAGCAGCGGGAAGGCCGCGAGGGCCACCAGCGCGATGGAGACGAGCTGCGCGACGGTGCCCGCCGGGTCACGCTCGCGGATGGTGCGGCGCCACGGACCGGCAAACCCGAAGCGGAAGCCCTCGAGGACGATGCCGAAGCCGAGCCCGATCAACAGGAGCAGGCCGTAGCGGGCGCCCACGAGGGTCGCGACGGCCGCGCAGACGAGAAGCGCGCCGAGGATCAGCCCGGCGCGCGGCAGCGCCCGGTTGCCCGGGCGCGCAGCGGTGTCGGAGGCAGTGGCCATGGATCAGAACACGCTCTTGATCTGGAACCACAGCTGGCGGATCGGGCCGGGGACGTTGGCCATCTCGTAGCCCGCGTTCGACCAGCCGACCATCGACTCGGGGTAGAGCTTCACGTTCTCGATCTCGGCCAGCTCGGAGAGGGCGAACCAGTTGGTGGCCGCCCAGTGGCCGGTGTTGCAGAACGAGATCAGGTTCTCCGCGCCGGTGAGCTCGTTTTCCTCGGCCAGCTGGCGCGCGGCCTCGGCGTCGATGATCGCCGGACCCGAGCTGAACCAGTTGGCGTGCTCGAAATACTGCGACTGCGGAAGCGTGCCCGGCTTGGCGGCCGCGGGGTGCGACTGCTCGCCGTTCCAGAAGCTCTCGGGACGGGCGTCGAGCAGCAGGGTGTCGTCGCCCTCGAGAGCGGTCTGAACGTCCTCGGCGCTTGCGGTCCACTGGTCATTCCAGGTGACCTCGATGTCGGAGGCCTCGGCGGTCACGGCATCCTGCGACAGGGCCATGTCCGCCTCGGACCAGGCGGCGAGACCGCCGTTGAGGATGGTCAGGTCCTCGATGCCCGAGGACTTCAGCGTCCAGTAGACCCGTGCGGCGGCGCCGAAATCGCTGACGTCCGAACCCTGGTAGGTGATGACCACCGGGGTGCCGGTCTCGAGGCCGAGCGATTGCAGCGTGTCGGTCAGCGCGTCTTCGCCGGGCACCTGGCCCGGGTTCTCGGACGGGCCGCGAAACAGGCCGTAGGGTGCGTTCACGGCGCCTTCGACGTGACCTTCGGCGTAGGCGTCCTCGGCGCGGATGTCGATCACGTCGACATTGCCGGCGGCCACGAGGTCCGACACCTCCTGCGGGCTGGCCAGGGGGCCGGGCAGGGTCTGGGCCGTGGCGGCGGTGCCGAGGGCCAGGACGAAGAAAGATGCGGGAGCGAGGGCTTTCATGGAATCCTCCGTCGCTTATGGATGGGAAACTGTCTCGCGCGACAAATTGCGCCGATCGGGCTCAGGTTCAAGCGCCGGGGCGCGGGATCGGCGACAGGACCATGGTAACACGTTCCGGGGTGGCCGCGGGCGGTCGGATCGGCGTTTGCGGCTCGGGGCCGGGGGCAAACATGCGTTCGCGCCCGGCGCCGCGCGTCGAACGGTGTTCTTTTTCAGGGCGCTGTGGCCGGGCGGCGCTCAGATCGACAGCAGGCCGCGCGCCATCGCGAGCGCCAGCGCCTGATCGGTGGAGCTGGAATCCATCTTGGTCCGTGCCCCGCTCAGGACCGCCATGATCTCGGCCTCGGACAGCTTCATGTCGTCGGCCACCTGCGCCTCGGTCCGGCCCTCGGCCAGCCGGCTGAGCACCTCGGCCTCCGCGCGGGTCAGGCGCCGCCAGTGGGTGCCGAAGGTGCGCGCACCGGGCGCCTCGGGCCCCGAGGGGCTCAGCGCAAGCGACATCATCGCGGCCACCGCCGACAGCGCGCGCTGGGTGCCGGGCCCGAAGAGATGGGCGGGGTCGTCGCGGGTGGCGATGGCAATGCAGGTCGAGACGTCGCCGTCGCGCCAGGCCTGCGTCAGCATGAAATTGTAGTTGTAGCGCATCATGCCGGCGTGCAGGCGCTTCAGGTCGCCCGTGGCGTGACGATCCTCGTCCCGCACCGAGTAGAACGGCGGAGGCGTGCCCGCGATCGCGGCGGCGAGCAGCGGATCGATTTCGTAGAGTTCCTCGTGCGCGTATTCCTCGAGCCATTCCGGCGCCATGCTGCTGCGCGTCCAGGCGATCTGCCTGGTCACGGGCAGGAAGGCGCCCGCGTTGACTGCCTCGCCGCCGATGCGCGAGACGATGGCCTCGATCCGCAGCCACGCAACCTCGCCATTACGGGCGTGCGACAGCGTATCGGCCGTGTCGATGAGAAGACGCGCGAAGCGCGTTGTCATGAAGGTGCCCCCGAAACATTCCCCGCAGGGTATGTAAGGGAGGGCCGGCGGTGACGTCAATCGACGTCAAATTGCGTCACCGCCTGTTGCCTTGAGGTCATCATTCCTCGCCGGCGTCGGGGCCGAGATCGGCGTCCGGCGGGGCGTCCTCGGTGGGCGTGCGGCCGGTGGTAGAGCCGCTGTCCGAAGCCCGGGCCGCCTTGCGTTCCTCCTCGCGCTCTTCCTGGCGATTGACGTCGCGCAGGCGCAGCACCTGGGTCGAGCCCGACTTGTCCTCGCCGAAGAACAGCGTTTGATGCGGGAACGGGATCTCGATGCCGCGCTCGTCGAAGAGCTTCTTGAGGATTTCGTTGAACGCGCGGCCGACGCCCCATTGGCTGCCCGGCTTGGTCTTGATCCGCGTGCGCAGGACCACCGCACTGTCGCCGAGGCTGTTGACGCCGAACCATTCCATGTCGCCGATGATCGGCTCGCCGGCCTCGGAGGCGCGCAGTTCGTCGAAGGCGTCGTGCATGGCCTGCTTCGCCTCGTCGATGTCCTCGCGGTAGGCGATGCCCATGTCGGTGACGGTGTAGGCGAACTCGCGCATGTAGTTCGACACCATGTCGAGCGAGGAGAACGGGATGATGTGGTAGGTGCCGTCCAGCGCCCGCAGGCTGACCGAGCGGATCGTCAGCTTCTCGACGGTGCCGGTGGTGCCGCCCACGGTCACCACGTCGCCCACGTTCATCGCGTTCTCGAGCTGGATGAACACGCCGGTGATGATGTCCTGAACCAGCTTCTGCGCACCGAAACCGATGGCGAGGCCGAGGACACCGGCGGAGGCCAGCAGCGGCCCGATGTTGATGCCGATCTCCGACAGCGCGAACATCAGCGTCAGGATGATCAGCACGATGGTCGCCGCGTTGCGGAAGAGCGACAGCAGCGTCGTCTCGCGCGAGCTGGGCGGTTTGCCGATCTCGGCGCTGAGGCGGTAATCGACCCACGAGTTCAGCGCGAGCCACAGCCCCGCCGCGACGATCAGGATCAGCGCGACGGACACCACGGCGCCCGAGAAATTCAGACCGCGGTCCGAGGACAGCCAGTCGGCGACGCCCAGAAGGCCGATGACGTTGATCGTGTAGATCGCCACGGCGAGCGTCACGAGGATCCGCAGGATCAGCAGGATTTTCGGCACGACGCTGTTCAGCCGGTGCTGAAGCAGGGGCATCTTGCGGTTCAGCTCGTCCGGCAGCCGGATGCCGTTCTTGGCGGCGCGCCCGAACGCGCCGACGATCATCGAGCCGATCAGCACCGCGAGCGCGATCTTGCCCGACGCCAGCAGGGTCGAGAACACGACGTCGGCGGGCCGCGTCATGATGATGACGAACATGACCGCGAGGTACGCCAGCATGAACCAGTGCCACAGCCGGATGAGCGAGCCGAGAACGCCCGAGGGCTTCATCCGGTCGGGGCGCTCGTCCGGAGTGTCGGTGTTCTCGGTCTCGTCGTGGAACTTGTTCATCGCGAGACGCCGCGCCAGCCAGTCCGCGACCGGGTTGCGGTAGCGCACGACCGCAACGAAGAGATAGAGCAGCACCAGAAGCGACAGCACCGCCGATACGCCGAGGCCGGCCGCGAAGGAGACGTTGCGGTTCACGATTGGGACGATCAGAAGCTGGCCGTAACCCAGCACGCTGACCACCACGTTCAGGATGCGGTAGAGCGTCTTTGCCCCCGCATCGCTCACGTTCACGAGCCGGAGGCCGCCCGACGCCGGAGCGATGATCATCCGGATCGCGACCTTCACCAGCTCCACGATCAGGAACGCATTGAGGTACAGCGCCTGACGGAAGCCGATCTGCCCGTAATCCCCCACAAGCAGGAGCGTGATCGCATAGCCGATGGCCCACGCCAGAACGACCACCACGATGTCCATCAGCGCCGAGCCGATGTAGAGCAGCACGGTGCGGACGATGCTGGCTTCTTCTGCGCGCGCGCCCATACGGCGGAAGATCGGCACGAAGGTCAGCCGCAGGCCGAGATAGACCGCGACCGTGATCGCGATTATGATGAAGAGGTTGCCGAAGGCGTCGACCAGAACGCCCAGCTCGTCGCCGCCCAGCCCGCTGAACACGTTGTTCGAAGAGTCGAAGGAGCGCAGAACCGCGTTCACCTGGTCGAGAATGTTCTCGCCGACGCTCGATGTGAACTCGGCGATGCGACCACCCAGCGACTGCCGTGGTTCCGTGGACAGAACGCCTTCATCGCCGGAGCCCTCGCCGGCCGAAGCACCCTCACCGCCCTCTTCGCCGGATGCGCCTTCGCCGGACTGGTCGAGCGCGGATTCGAGTTGGGTCACCAGCTCCTGCCGCGCTTCCTCGTTCTGCAGGACTTCGAGAAGACTCTGGAGCGCGAGCGCGGTGTCCACGCTGCCCTCTCCGGTGCCGCCGTCGCCCGATCCACCGTCTCCGGACCCGCCGCCGGATTGCTCCGAAGCCGCCGCGCCGCCTGCGCCCTGGGCGTGAACACTGCCCAAGGGAACGAGGGCTGCCGTCACGGCGAGGAGGAAGGCTGCAAAGAGGGCGAGCCAGCTCGAGGGAAGCCAGCGGAATCCGTGCGTCATCGTGTCCACCTAATCTGCGTCGCGCGGATACCTAGCGGACCGCCATGTGAGTGCAAGCAGGCCCCGACCCTGCACGAATCGCCGCCGCGCCTATCGGCGGGCGACCACCTGTCGCGCCTGGGTCGTATTGTCAGGAACGAAGGAAGAACTTATTAAGAACGCATGGTGAAGCGCACTCTTTCCGAGAAGCTCTCGATTCTCTCCGATGCGGCCAAGTATGACGCCTCCTGCGCGTCGTCGGGCGGCGAGCGCCGGGATTCGCGCGATGGCAAGGGGCTTGGCTCGGCCGGCGGGTCGGGCATCTGTCACGCCTACGCGCCGGACGGGCGATGCATTTCGCTTCTGAAGATCCTGATGACGAACTTCTGCATCTACGATTGTGCCTACTGCATCAACCGGGCCTCCAGCCGCGTCGAGCGCGCCCGCTTCTCGGTGGAGGAGGTCGTGTCGCTGACGGTGGAATTCTACCGGCGCAACTACATCGAGGGGCTGTTCCTGTCCTCGGGCATCATCCGCTCGCCCGACGACACCATGGCCGACATGGTCCGGATCGCCCGCACCCTGCGCGAGCAGGAGGGCTTCCGCGGCTATATCCACCTCAAGACGATCCCCTCGGCCAGCCAGGAGCTGCTGGACGAGGCCGGGCGCTGGGCGGACCGGCTGTCGATCAATATCGAGATGCCGACGGAGCAATCCTTGTCCCGGTTCGCGCCCGAGAAGTCCGCCAAGGGCATCCGCAAGTCGATGGCCGACGTGCGGCTGCGCCGCGAAGCCTCGCGCGAGGGCCCGACCTTCCGCGGCAAGCGCCCGGCCAAGTTCGCTCCGGCGGGGCAGTCCACGCAGGTGATCGTGGGCGCGGACGGGGCGGACGACCGCACCATCCTGACGCAATCCTCGTCGCTCTATGCCAGTTACGGGCTGAGCCGCGTCTACTACTCGGCGTTCTCGCCCATTCCCGACCCCGCCAAGGCGCTGCCGCTCAAGGCGCCGCCGCTGGTGCGGGAGCATCGGCTCTACCAGGCGGACTGGCTCCTGCGCTTCTACGGTTTCGGGGTGGAAGAGATCGGCGGTCGGAGCGGAATGCTGGACCTCGAGATCGACCCCAAGACCGCGTGGGCACTGGAGCACCGAGAGCGATTTCCCGTGGACGTGAACCGCGCCAGCCGCGAGGACCTGCTGCGCGTGCCGGGCTTCGGCACAAAGACGGTGGGCCGCATCCTTGCCGCACGGCGCAGGGGCCTCGTGCGGTATGAGCACCTCAAGGCCATGGGGGCGGTGCTGAAGAACGCCAAGCCGTTCATCATCGCCGGTGGCTGGTCGCCGCGGGGCATGCTGGAGGCGGAGGCGCTGCGCGCGCGGTTCGCCCCGCAGCCAGAGCAGATGGCGCTGTTCTGAGATGCGGCAGGTTATCCTTCCCCGCGTGCACACGGTGGCCGCATGGCGCCGCGAGGCGCGCGCGCTGGCGGCCGAGGGCGTGCCGGCCGAGGACGTGATCTGGTCGGTGGGGGAGGCGCCGCGAGACCTGTTCGCCGGGGCGTCCGGCGGCGGGGGGCGGACCGGGGCTCTGCCCCGGACCCCGGAGTATTTGGCGCGAGAAGAAGGTGCGGGCGATCGCTTGAGGGTGTCGCGCAAGGCGCTCGACAGTATCGAGAGCGCGCTGTGCCATTCGGACCCCGAGCGGTTCGGGCGGGGCTACCGCCTCGTGCTGCGGCTGTCGGCGGGGGCGGTGACGTGGGGCGACCGGGCGGACCGCGACGTGCGCGCTGTGCTCGAACACGCCATGGCCATCGGGCGCGACATCCACAAGATGCATGCCTTCGTGCGGTTCCGGGAGGTGCCCGCGGACGGGCCGCGCCGCGCTTTCGCCGCCTGGTTCGAGCCAGAGCACAACTGCGTCGAACGCGGCACACCGTTCTTCGCCAAGCGCTTCGGTGACATGGACTGGGTGATCGCGACGCCTTCCGTCACGGCCCGGTTCGAGGGCGGGCGGCTGAGCTTCGAGGAAACGGTATCGCAGCAGCGCCCGCCGGAGGACGCGACCGAGGACCTGTGGCGGACCTACTACGCGTCGATCTTCAATCCGGCCCGGGTGATGGTGAAGGCCATGTGCGCCGAGATGCCGAAGAAGTACTGGAAGAACCTGCCGGAGGCGGAGCTGATCCCCGGCCTTGTCCGTGACGCCGAGGCGCGGGTGCGCGAGATGGCCGAGACCGCGCCGGCGTCGATGCCGGATCGGCGCACCGAATCGCTGCGCGAAACGACGCGGGCGCTGCTGGCCGAGGCGGAACCGCAGGACGCGCTGGGTCGGCTGAACCGGCAGATCGGTGCCTGTGCGCGCTGCGGGATTTGCGCGCAGGCCACCGGCGCGGTTCCGGGAGAGGGGCCCGCCGATGCCGCGCTCATGGCGGTGGGCGAGCAGCCGGGCGACCGGGAGGACCTCGCGGGGCGGCCCTTCGTGGGCCCGGCGGGTCAGGTGTTCGACCGCGAGGCGCAGGCCGCGGGGCTCGATCGCGCGGCGGTCTACGTCACCAACGCGGTCAAGGGCTTCAAGTTCGCGCCGCGTGGCAAGCGGCGCATCCACCAGCGTCCGGACGCGGGCGAGGTAGCCCACTGCCGGTGGTGGCTCGACCTGGAGCGGCAGCTGGTGCGGCCGAAGCTGATCCTCGGCATGGGCGCGACCGCGGCGGAGGCGCTGACCGGCTCGGGGCGCGACATCGGTCGGCGCCGCGGTCGGATCGAGGAGGCCTCGGACGGCACGCCGGTGCTGTTGACGGTCCATCCGTCCTACCTCTTGCGGCTGCCGGACCGGGCACGGGCCGAGGCCGAGACCGAGCGCTTCCGCGGCGATCTCGCCGCCGCGGCGCGGATCGCCGACAGCCTGGCTTGACCTAGGTTTGCGATTCGCGGGCGGGCATGGCAGCCCGGACGCCATTCCGACGACTCCGCGACCCGTCCGAAAGGCCCGAGACATGTCAGACCTTACCATCCGGAAGAACGCGCCGTTCGAGCTGATCACGCTCGGCGAGATGCTGACCGACGAAGACGAGATGAAGCTCGTGAATCCCAACGCCAAGTTTCCCTTCGATCCGCAGGAATGGGCCGAGAAATGGCTGAACGAGCCTGACGATGCCTCGTTCTACATCCTCGACGAGACCGGGCAGCCGGTGGGCTTCTTCGCGCTGCGGGTGGGCGTGGGGCCGGAGGTGCGTCACCTCACCTACGTCTTCGTCGCGCCCGAGGCGCGGGGCGGGGCCGGTGCGCAGATGGCGGCGCTGGTGGAACAGGCGGCGCGCCAGTTGGAGGCACTGACCCTGACCCTGAAGGTCGAGACCGACAACGAGCCGGCGCACAACGCCTACCTTTCGGCGGGATACGAGGAACTGTCGCGGCGCAATGGAATGGCCACCATGCGTCGCGATCTTGGTTGACGGGGCCGTCGCGCACGAAAAAGGGCCGCCCGGAAGGACGGCCCTGATCCCGTGATCCAACCGGGATCAGTTGCGCGCGGTGGTCTCGGTCGGACCGGTCTCGATCGCCGCGGCGAACTGGTCACGCGACATGTCGAGCATCAGGCCTTCTTCACCGGCCATGAGCGAGCGCACCTGCACGGCCACGCGCTCGACGCCATCACGCGCGATCTGGTTCTCCATCTCGCCGTCGAGGTCGATCAGCACGCGGTCGCCGTCGAGGTCGGTGCGGTAGATGGTGCCGACGATCTCGCCATCGGAGGAGCGCACGATGGCGTCCTCGGTCACGGCGGCGTCGATCTGTGCGGCTGCGTTGCTCGCCGCGCCATAGGTCTCTTCGGCACCTTCGACGACCGCGCCTGCGGCGGCCTGACCGGTGTCGACGATTTCCTGGCCGGCATCGGCGGCCTGACCGGTCACGGTCATGTCGTCGTCGGGCGTCTGCATGGTTTGCGCGCCGGCGGCGCCTGCCAGGACGAGTGCGGCTGCGGTGGTGCTGAGGATGCGCGTCTTCATGATGGCCTCCTTGGTCTTTTCCGTCGTCGTAAATCGTGCCCCTCGGGGCGGTTCACGGCCATAACGCCGACCCCGGGGGTGGGTGTTCCAAGATGGTGTCGGGGAAGGGGACGGCGGTGGCGAGACCCTGCCGACGCGCGCGGTGCGCCACCCGAACAGAACAAAAAAAGGGCCCGCGCGAGGCGGGCCCTAGTCTGTCAGGTCGGTTCAGACCCTATGCCACCAACTTCGGGCTGGCATTCCCTTTGCCCATGAACTGGTCATGGAGCGTTTTCACGCATTTGTCGCGATCGTCGCGGTGGACGACGAACTGGGCGTCCACGGTGCGCGTCGTCTGGTGCGCCGAGATGACGTCGATCCCCTCCTCGCGGAGGCATCCGAGGCCACGTTCGAGCACGTGCAGGCCGCGCAGGTCGCGGCCGATCACGGACACGATGGCGGTCTGGCGCACGTCGACCTCGGAGCTCGGATAGATCTCGGTCAGTTCCGACTGCACCTGCCGCATCGAGTCGAGGGGCGCGTCCACGTAATGCGTGATCGTGTTCGCGTTCGACGTCTTGGACACGATCCGAAGGCTGTGGCGCGTCAGGATGTCGAGGGTCTTGGCGTCGTAGCCCTTCACCCCGACCATGTCCTGCTCGAACAGTTCGAGCGCGAAGACATCGAGACCGCAGACGATCTCGGCGACGCCCTTCTCGGCTTCCTGATCGTCGATCAGCGTGCCGGGGTCCTCGGGCTCGAACGCGTTGGTCACACGCAACGGCACCTCGGTCTGGCGCAGCGCCTTGGCCGCAGTCGGATGGATCGCCTCCATCCCCATGTTCGACAGCTGGTCGGCCACGTCGTAGTTGGTGTGACCCAGCTTGCGGACGTTGTCTTCGCCCACGAGCTTGGGATCCGCCGAGCTGAGATGAAATTCCTTGTGGATGATCGCCTCGCGCGCCTTCGTGCTCGCGGCGATCTGGCTGAACGTGACCTCGGAATATCCACGGTCGAACTTGTTCATCAGACCTTCGGCACATTGCGCGTAGCCGGTGACGATCGGCATCTCGGTGGCGAAGTCCACGCTGTCGAGGCCGTCGGCGATGCGCTCGTCGAGCGTCATCACTCGGTCGTCGCGCCAGCCCGACAGGTCCACGAAACGCGCGTTGACGCCGTGCCGCTTGAGCAGGAGCGCAGTCACGAAGGCTGAATGCGCCTCGCCCAGGCCCGACAGCAGTTCACGCGTCTCGGCCATGTGGGTCGACAGGCGGAAGTGCCCGTAGCTGCACAGGCGGTGCAGGTCGATCAGGCAGTTGCGCGCGCCCTCGATCCGGTCCCGGACGAAGTCGTCGGCTTCCTGACGGTCGCCCTTGTGCTCGAGCAGCTTCTCGTGGGCTTCCCGCATGGCGCGGTCGACGCGGTTCAGCGCGCCCATCCAGCCATGTTCCTGGGTCTCGTTGGCGAACTCGGCATAGACGCCGGCCTCGCCGCTCTTCTTGTGTTCGAGCAGGAGGTTCGTGATCCCGCCGAAGGCGGAAACCACGAAAATCCGGTCGTACTTGGGGTTCGAGACCTTGAAGAGGGGATCGAGAAGTTCGTCGAGGCGGGACATAGTCGTCCCGCCAATCTTCTCGACGGTATGGTTCTTCAGTTCGGTGCTCATATGGTCCTCGCGGGTCGCTTAGGCCGCCTCGTCGGGGGCAGCATAGGAGCCGTCTTCACGGTGCACTTCCTTGCCGGTGACCGGCGGGTTGAAGCAGCACGCCATGACCAGCTCTTCCTCGGCGCGCACGGTGTGCTTGTCGTGCTGGTCGAGGGCATACATCACGCCCGGCTTGATCTCGTGGGTCTCGCCGGTGCCGAGGTCGGTGATCGAACCCTTCCCCGAGATGCAGTAGACGCTCTCGAAGTGGTTCTTGTAGTGGAACGTGTGCTCCGACCCGGCCTTCAGGTACGTGATGTGGAAGGAGAACCCCATCTGGTCGTCTGCGAGTAGCATCCGGACCGAGGTCCACTCGGCATCGGACACCGCGCGATCGGAGTTTTTCAGCTGGTTTTCGTCACGAACGATCATTGTCTCTTACTCCGCTGCGATCTTGTTGTTCTCGGTGACCTCGCGTGCCGCCTCGAGCAGAATGTCGAGACCCTTGCGCAGGTTTTCCGGCGAAACGGTGAGCGCCACGAGCACCTTGACCACCTCGTCGTCGGCGCCGGACGTTTCGATGATGAGGCCCTTCTCGAAGCACTTGGCGCAGATGGCCTCGGCCACGTCGCCCGAACCGACGTCGACGCCCTGCATCATGCCGCGGCCCTTGAGCTTGGCGCCCGGAACCACGTCCGCGACGGCTTGCAGGCCCGTGGTGAGCATCACGGCCTTTTCCTGGACCTTCGACTGGAACTCGTCGGTCTTCCAGAACTTCTCGAGCGTCACACGCCCGGTCACGAAGGCATGGGTGTTGCCGCGGAAGGTGCCGTTGTGCTCGGCCGGCTTCCAGATGTCGTGCTCTTTCTTCACGAGGAGGCATGCGAACGGCAGGCCGAAGCCCGACAGCGATTTCGCCTGGGTGATCATGTCCGGTTCGACGTCCATGCCCTCGAAGGCAAAATAGGTGCCCGAGCGGCCGCAGCCCGACTGGATGTCGTCCACGATCAGCATGGCACCGTGCTTCTTGGCGAGGCGCGCAACGCCTTCCATCCATTCCTTCGACGCGGCGTTGAGGCCGCCTTCGCCCTGGATCGGCTCGAAGATGAACGCGGCGGGTGCGTCGATGCCCGAGGACGAGTTGTCGAGCATCATCTCGACCTGCTTGAGCGTGTCGACACCGTCGCCGAACGCACCGTCATAGGGCATGTGGGTCACGCCGCAGAGCGAACCGCAGCCCGCACCGTTCCGCTTGCCGGCGTTGCCGGTCAGCGAGAGCGCACCCATGGTCATGCCGTGGAACGCGTTGGTGAAGGACACGATGTTTCGGCGGCCGGTGATTTTGCGCGCGAGCTTCATCGCCGCCTCGACGGCGTTGGTGCCCGTGGGCCCGGTCATCATGATCTTGTAGTCGTCCATCCCGCGCGGACGCAGGATGATGTCCTCGTAGGCTTCGAGCCACGCGGCCTTTTCGGCGGTGAACATGTCGAGGCCATGGGCGATGCCGTCCGCGGACACGTGGTTCATCAGGGCGGCCTTCATGTCGGGGTCGTTGTGCCCGTAGTTGAGCGACGAACACCCGGCGAGGAAGTCGATGTAGGTGGTGCCGTCCTCGGCAGTCATTTCGGAGCCGACCGCCTTGGTAAAGACGGTATCGAACGAACGGCAGTAGCTGCGCGCCTCGGATTCGCGGCGCGCGAAGATCTGTTTGTCTGTCGACATGAGAATAGTCCTTCGGACTGTCTAAAAGAGGGTAACGCGATTTGCGGGAGCGCGGTTTCAGGCCGCGCTCTGCACCGCATCGCGGAAGGTGATGGTCACCATGTGCTCGGTCGCGTGTTCACCGGCGAAGTGCGTGTCGCGGGTGAAATGCGCGTCCGAGGTCAGGTCCGCGTTGTTGCGCGAGGCAAACTTGCGGAAGAGGCCCCAGGAGGCATCGTTGTCGAGCGTGATGGTCGTCTGCATGCGCTTCACGTCAGCGCATTCCTCACGCTCCATCAGCGACGAGAGCATGCGGCCGCCGACGCCGAGGCCGCGTGCCTTTTCAGACACGGCCACCTGCCAAACGAACACTGTCTCGGGGTCGTTCTGCTTCACGTAGGCCGACACCCAGCCGACGATGTCGCCGTCTTTCTCGGCGACGACGCACGTGTCGCTGAAGTGATCGCTCTGAAGCAGGTTGCAGTACATCGAGTTCTCATCGAGCGGTTTGCAGCTGCGGATGAGCTCGAAGATCGCTGCACCGTCTTCACGGACCGGTTTGCGGAAGGTGACGGCACCTTCGTTATCAACGCTTTGCAGTGTCTGCACGGATCTGAACCTTTGTTGGCGCTTTATCTTTCGTAAGCCTAAGTATAGGTGGTTTTCACCATAGTTCAAGTTGCAAAGTAATTTTCTTCCCCGGGTCCCGTGAGGTGCCATGTAAGCGTCTACGTTGCTGTAAAATAAAGGAAGTGTCGCCCTCGCGTCAAAATAATAGTTCGCACATGGGAACAGAATCGCGACTCGTGATGCGACATTCGGATTGCCGCCGTTGCACCGGTCGATTACAAGACTAAGTATCCATGCATGTTGGATCAAACCAAAGATACGAGTTGCGCCGCGGTCAGTTCCCTTGGGGGGCCGACGCACGCGGTGCTCGAGACGAGTGACGAATCGATGGATCGAACTGACGACAGCCTGATCGCACTGCGGCGCATCCTGCGGGCGACGGAGCTTTACGGCCGCGACCTTGCGCGCGACGCGGGTCTGACGGCCGTACAACTGCGCGTGCTTCAGATCGTTGCCGAGCGCGGCTCGTGTCACCCGTCCGACGTGGCGAGCCAGATGGGCGTCAGCCAGGCGACGATCTCGGTCCTCATCAAGAAGCTCGTGTCCTACGGCCTGATCGCGCGGCAGATTTCCGCGACGGATCGCCGGCAGGTGGACCTCAGCATCACGTCCGCTGGCCGGGAAAAGGTTGCCGTGGCGCCCGACGCGCTTCAGCAGAAATACGTGGCGCAGTTCGAGGGTCTGCCGGAATGGGAGCAGGCGATGGTCGTCTCCGTGCTCGAGCGCGTGGCCGGAATGCTCGACGCCGGGGACATCGACGCGGCCCCGGTCCTGGCGGTAGGGGAGATCACGCGCCACAACGGTGCGGGGCAGGGGGCCCCGACCTCCGAGCGGGAACGGTCGGCAGACGTTCCCGAAGATCAGGCAGACCAGCGCAAGGCCAGCTGAACGAGGCGGCGCGGTTCTGACGCTCGCGGTTCCGATTGCCGGACCCTGCACCGCGCGGCGCCACGATACACCCGACATGACATGCACGAAGGCCGCCCGTGGATGGGCGGCCTTTTGCGTCGACGGTTTGTCAGAATGTGCGCGACCGGCGAGCCTGACGGGCAGGGGCCATGTGGCGCCCCCGCTCGTTCTCCGATCAGTAATCGCGCTCGTAGTAGATGCCGACGCCGGTGTTGCCGGTGCTCGTCGCCGTGCCGCGGGCGGTGATGTTGGGGGTGACCGTCAGGTTGAGGTTGATCTCGGTCTCACCCGCGCTGTTCACGGTCACGTCCGTGTAGGCGCGCTCGTTGATGTAGCGGCCCACGCGCAGTTCGGTCTGGCCATCGGCCCCGGTCTGGATGTCGATGTCGTCGAGGCCAGTGGACTGGCGCAGGTTCTCCAGGATACCGCCGCCGCCGTTGCCGGCGAGCGTGTTCACCGCCGCCGCGATCCGCAACGCCTGAAGCCCCGAGATCTCGGACAGGTCGCGCCCGAACAGCAGGAGCGCCAGTACCTCTTCCTCGGGCCGATCCGGCGTGGACTGGAACGTGACCTCGGGATCGTTCACCGGCCCCTCGATGATGATCGAGATGGTGTTCTCGTCGCGCTGGGTGTCGGCGCGGACGTAGATGAACGGATTGAAGTCGCCGAGAAGCTGGACGTAGGCCTCCGACAGCGTGATCCGCTGGCCGAGGATGTCGAGCCGGCCGCGGATCAGGTCGAAGCGGCCCTGCGGCACAGGGTTCTGGAGCGTGCCTCCAATCTGCAACTCGCCGCCCAGCTCCGCGTCCAGGCCGCGGCCCCGCACGAAGATCTGCGCCGGCGCCGAGATGGTCAGGTCGAGGCCGTAGTTCACCCCGCCGCCACCGCCTCCGGAGCCGTCGCCGCCCTCGTCCGAGCCGTCGTCGAGCAGACCTGCCCGGGCACGGGTCGCGCGCACGTCCGCGGGCTCGTTCACGTGGTCGATGTTGAAGCTCAGGCTACCGGCACTCGGCCCCCCCGAGGGGACGCGGACCTCGGTGCGTCCGACGTCGATGGTGCCCGCCAGCGTCGCGGTCGAGGCCAGCGGTCCGGTCAGCGACAGCTGCCCGTTCACGATCGTCTCGTAGAGGCCGGGATCGACCACCTGCAGTTCATTGAGCGCGATGGCGAGATCGCCGTTGAAGCCGCCCGACAGCGTGACCGGGCCGGACACCGTCAGTGTGCCGCCGGTCGACAGCCCGCCGGTCAGGTCGATGGTCGCCTGACCGCCGGACAGCGCCACGGTGGCGTCGATGCGCTGCACGATGATGCCCTGCGAGGGCAGCACGAATTCCGCGCCCGAGGCGTTGACCTGTCCCGACACCGAGGACAGCGCCAGCGGCCCGTTCACGCCGAGCGAGAAGGACGCGTTGCCGGTGAGGATGTTGGGCTCGATGAACGGGTTCGCGACGCCCAGCGGAAGAACGCCGTCCGCCGAGAGGTTCGCGCTGCCGAAATCCTGCGCGATGGAGCCCGAGATGTCTGCGTCGATGCCCCCCGGCCCGGTGACCGCGGTGTTCAGCTGGTAGCCCTGTCCGGTGATGTCGGCCGAGCCGGTGGCGGTCACGGGGCCGCTCAGCTCGGGCACGAAGAGGCCGAGGTTCGCGAGCCGCAGGTCGTAGTCGAGGCTGCCGCCGTTCGGGCCGTAGGTGCCGTCGACGCTGGCGTCGATCTGCGAGCCGTCGACCACGAGCCGGTCGATCACGATCGGGCCGGTCGCCCCGCGCGAAGCGGTGGCGCCGAAGGTGGTGGTGCCGCCCAGCAGCTGGTCCGCCGCCGCGATTCCGGTGCGCAGGTTGGTCGCGCGGCCGTCCGCGTTGGCCTCGAACGCGCCGGTATCGAGCGTGTAGGCGCCCGAGCCTTCGACCGTGACCGCGCCGCCGAGGTTAAGGTTCGCCACCGCACCATAGGGCGCGAGGTTGCCGACAGACACGGTGCCGGATCCCTCGATCCGTTCCGGCATCAGGTCCACCACCCGGGCGGTGCCGTCGATGTCCGCCGCCGCGCCGCCGGGGCCCTGCGCGTCGAGCGTCAGGTCCCACGTCCCGGGGCCGGTCTGGGTGGCCTGTCCGTCAATGGAGGCGGCGCCGTTCAGCCCGTCGACCACGTCGGCGAGGTTCTGCATCTGCGCCTGGAAGGTCAGGTCCGAGTTCTGTGCGGCATAGGTGCCGTTCGCGGTGACCGAGGCGCGGGGCGCCACGATCCGCAGGGTGTCGATGACGATGCCTTCGTCGTTGCGCGTGGCGTCCACGTCGTAGTTCACGGTGCCGGCCAGCAGCGTGTCCGCCTGCTCGATCCCGGTGACGATGTCGGTGGAGGTGCCGGTCACGTCCGCGTCGAAATAGTAGGTTTCGAGATCGACCTCGCCCGATCCCTCGAACCGCGCGCGCCCCGCCAGCTCGCGGCCGGCGAGGGGGCTGTAGGCGCCGAGGTTGTCGATGGCGACGGAGCCTTCGGCCGCCACGGCGGTGGGCGTGGTGCCGTCGAGCGTGGCATTGCCCGTCAGGTCGATGTCCGCATCGCCGGGGCCGGAACCCGTCACGTCGAAGGCCACCGCGTCGCCGTCCTGCTGCGCGGTGCCCTGCACCGTGGCGCCGCCGGTCATGCCCGGCACGATTTCGGACAATTCGGCGATGGTCGCGTCGAACTCAGCGCGGCTGCCGGTTTCGGCGTAGACGCCTTCGCCGGTGACGGTGATCTGCGGATTGCGGATGTCGAGCGTCCGGACGGCGATTCCGTTCTGGTCGCGGGCGGCGTCCACGTCCATCGTGGTGGTGCCCTCGAGCAGCGCGTCGGCCTGCTCGATGCCGGTGACGATGTCGCGGGTTTCGCCGGTGAGGTCCGCCGTGAAGAACTGCGTCTGCAAGTCGTAGGAGCCCGCGCCGTCGAACGAGGCCGAACCGCCCAGCTCGCGGCCCGCGAGCTCGGAATAGGGGGACAGGCTGTCGACCCCGAGCGTGCCCTGCGCCTCGACTGCGGTGACGTTCATCTGGTCGAGTGTCGCAGTGCCCTCGATGTCGGCGTTCGCCCCGCCGGGGCCGGATCCGGTCACGTCGAAGCTCAGCCGGTCGCCATCCTGCTGGGCGGAGCCCTGAAGCGTGGCGCTGCCCGACATGCCCTCGACGATGTCGGACAGCTCGTCGATGGTGGCGTCGAAATTGGCACGGCTGTTCTCGGCCGAGTAGACGCCGTCGCCGGTGATAGAGAGGCGCGGCGACTGGACGTCGAGGGTGTCGACGATGATGCCGCGCTCGTTGCGCTCGGCGTCGATCTCGTATGTGGTCTGCCCTTCGAGGATGGCATCGACCTCGGCGATGCCGACGGCGAGATCGGTGGATTGCCCGGTCACGTCCGCCGAGAAGAACTGCGTGTCGAGCGTGTAGCTCCCCTCGCCCGAAAGCCGGAGCGACCCGCCCAGCTCGCGCTGCGCAAGCTCGGAGTAGGGCGCCAGGTCGTCCGCGGAGACGTCGCCCGAGGCCGCGATGGCCTGCAGGTTCATGCCCACCGCCTCGGCGGTGCCGTCCACGTCGATCGCGACCCCGCCGGGGCCGTTGCCGGTGACGTCGAAGGTCCATTCCTCGCCGTCCTGCGACGCGGTGCCCGAGAGTTGCGCGCTGCCCGAAAGGCCCTCGACCACCTGGCCGAGCTCGCTGAGCGAGATGTCGAACCGGGCCTGGCTGCCGTCCTGCTGGAGCGAGCCGTTCGCGGTGATGGAGGCACGCGGCGTGGTCAGGTCGAGCGTCTGGAGGCTGATGTTGCCCTCGCCGTCGCGCGAGCCGTCGAGGGTGAACTGCGCCTGCCCGTCGAAGAGGGCGTCCACCTCGTCGATGCCCACGGCAAGGTCGTTCGACGAGCCGGTGACGTCCGCGCTGGCCGCGCCGGTGTCGAGGTTGTAGCTGCCCGAACCGCTGACCGACACGGCGCCGGCAAGCTCGCGCCCGGCGATCTGGCTGAAGGTGCCCAGCGTGTCGACCTGGACGTCGCCGTTGCCCGATACCGCCTGAAGCACGTTTTCGATCACGGTCGCGGTCACGTCCGCGTCGATGCGTGCACCGCCGGGGCCGTTGCCGGTCACGTCGAGGGTGTAGTCATCGCCCTCTTGCGCGACCGTGCCCTGAAGGTTCACCGGGCCCGAAAGCTCGGACCGCACGCGCGAGATGTCGTCGATGGCGATGTCGAAGCGCGCATCGCTGTTGGTGTCGGCGATGGTGCCCTCGGCGGTGACAGACAGCGTCTCGGACTGCACGTCGAGGCCGCGCAGGGTGATGCCGGTCTCGTCGCGCGCCGCGTCGATGGCCAGGTCGATCTGGCCCGCGATCAGGCCGTCGACCTCGGGAATGCCGGTCTCGATGCCGGTGCCGTCGCCGTTCACGGCCATGTCGAAGGCGCCCGAGACGGGCTCGTAGGTGCCCTGCGCCTGCACGTCGATGCCACCTGCGAGGTCACGCCCCGCGACGCCGGAAAAACGCGAAATGTCCTCGGCCGCGACGCGAAGGTCGGGCGCGATGACGATGTTGAGGTCGTCGGTGAGGCCGCTGATCTCGACCGCGCCTTCGGCGGCGACGCCCGCGCCGTCGAGGTCGATGCCGGTGATCGCGAGCGGCTGGCCCTCGGTCCAGTCGAAGTTCAGCACGCCCGACAGGGTGCGGCCCACCGCCTGCGCCACGTCCTCGTCGGAGAACTCGAGGCCCTCGGCGCCGATCTCGATCGCGCCCGAGGCACCGCCCTGGGTCTCGCCGCCGCCGCGCACGAGGGTGCCGTCGCCGGTCAGGGTGAAGCTCTCTGCGGTCAGGCCCTCGCGGTCGAGGCCTGCGACCTCGATGTCCGCGGTCCAGCCGTTGCCGCTTTCGGAATCGTAGGCGACGTCGATCTCGGCTCGGTCGAGCAGGGTTTCCTGGCCCGGGATTGGCAGCGCCACGCGGCCGCCGTCCGGGCCTTGCATGTTGCCCTGCAGCGAGAAACGCACGGGCCACTGTTCCTCGGACAGGATCAGATCGCCTGTCAGAGTGATCGCGTCGGATTGCAGGTCGAGCGTGTCCACCTGAAGCGCACCCGAGGGAAAGCGCTGCCCGACCACGTCGAGCGACAGGTTCGGCCCGAAGAACTCGCGGTTCTCGGGCGTCAGGAGCGGACGGATGTCACCGTCGATGGCGACGTTGAAGCCGCGCGCGCCGCCGTCGGTTTCCGCGATCTCGACCTGGCCGGCCAGTCGGTCCTCGCCGTCGGTGGCGAGCGCGAGGTCGGCGGTGAAGTCGGTCAGCGGGCCCTGGCCATCGACGCTGAGGTTCAGCGCGGGCTCACCCGGAATGCCGGCGAGCGAGGCGACAATGCCGCCGGGGGCCTCGTCGACCAGAAGCGACAGGGCCAGTTCGTTGGATTCGTTGGAATAGGAGCCTTCGAGCGACACCGTGCCCTCGGTCCCGTCGGTGCGCTCGATGTTGAGCGCGGCCTCGCCTTCGCCGCCGGCGAGGCTGGCGGACCCCTCGAGCCGGAATTCGACCGGCTGGCCGATCACGGTAGAGCCCAGCTCCACCCGCTCGGCCGAGATCTCGCCGATCTGGAGGGACACCGGCAGCTCGGGCAGCGAGAACGGCTCGGCGGCGGCGTCGGGCACTTCGACCGGCGCATTGTTGTTGGGGCCGGGGAGGCGGTTCAGGACGATCTCGTCGGCCGTCAACGCGTTGACCGAGACCCGCCCGCGCAGCAGCGCGGTCCGGTTCCAGTCCAGCACCACGCCGCGCATCTCGAGCCACGTGCCGGTATCGTCCGAAATCGTCAGGCTCTCGAGCTGCGCCTCGGAAGACAGCGCGCCGCGGAAGCCTTCGATGTCGATCTGCATCCCCTCGGCCGAGAGGTTGTCCTCGATCAGACGTTCGAGGCGGCCGCGGTCGTCCTGCTGACCCGACAAGGTGGCGGGCACGAGAACCCCGAGCCCGAGCGCGGTGACGGTGACGATACGTCTCAAAATGCCTGTCCGATCCCGATGTAGAACTGAACCCCGTCGCCGGTGTCGCCCATGGTGGGGCCGGCGACGTCGAAGCGGATGGGCCCGATGCCGGTCTGGTATCGCACGCCGAGGCCCGCGCCCGCGTGCCAGTCGCCCGATCCGTCGTAGAAGCTTTCCGACCCGATGTATCCGGCGTCGTAGAAGGCCACGAGGCCGAGGTTCTCGGTCACGTCGCGGCGGAACTCGGTGGAGATGCCGACGAAGCTGCGCCCGCCGATCTCGTCGCCGTCGCCGAGGTCGACGTTCAGCGACTGGTAGGGCTGGCCGCGCACGGTGCCGCCGCCGCCCGAGTAGAACAGGTAGTCCGGCGAGGTCTCGGTCAGGTCCGATCCGACGATCGAACCGGCCTGGAACCGCGCCGCGATCACGTTCGGGTCGCCGTCGCCGAAGCCCAGGTAGTAGCGCGCATCGCCGTAGAGGCGGGCGCCGGACTGGGTGTCGTTCAGGCCCACATAGGGCGTGGCCGTGGCGTTCAGGTAATAGCCCTGCCGGGGGTTCAGCTCGTTCGAGCGCTTGTCGAGGGTCAGCGCGGCGGGGAAGGTCAGCAGGAAGAACTCGCGTTCGCCGAGGTCGTCCTCCACGTCCGAGTAGCGCAGGCCGATGCCCAGCTCGACCTCGAGGTGGTCGGTGATCTCTCGCGTGGCGCCGAAGCCGAACTCGACGCGCGAGGCGGTGTAGAGCGGCTCGTCCTCGTAGGCCAGCAGCGACTGGACGTAGCCGTCGGTGCGCGGGCCATAGATCGCCGGAATGTCGAGGCGCGTGGACAGCCGGTAGTCGATGCCGCTTTCCGACGAGCCGATGTTCGACACCGAGCCGTCGATGCGGAACCGCTCGGCGCCGCCGAAGAGATTGCGGTGCAGCCAGAACGCCGACAGCGCGGCGCCTTCCTGCGTCGAGACCTCGGCGCCGAAGCCGATGCGGCGCGGCTTCTGGTCAGACACCGCCAGCTCCATGTCGAGCGTGTTGCCGGGGCCGAGCGCCTCCTGCTCCTGCAGGGTGACGGACGAGAACGCACCGGTGTCGCGCAGGCGCTCCAGCACGTTGGTCACTTCGGACGGGGCGAAGCGTTCTCCCTCGGGGAAACCGGCGATGCGGCGGATCGCGCTTTCGCGGACATAGGACGGCGTGGTCACGATCATCCGCCCGAAGGTCACGTTGGGACCGGGGGCGATGCCGATGCGGCTGTCGAGAAGCGCCTCGGCGTGGAACGCGGTGACCTCCTGGCTCGAGACGTCCGCCTTGGCGTTCCCGTCCTCCCGCCAGGCGGTGATCGCGGTGTCCACGGCCTCCTGGATCACGCTGCTCTCGGCGACCTCGCCCTCGTCGTAGCCTTCGGGGATCTCGGTGCGGCGCGAGGGCAGGGGGCCGATCTCGGCGGTGCGGAAGCGGAACTGGGGGCCGGTCTCGACACGCACGTTGATCCGGCTGATCTGGCTCGGCAGATCGAGCAGCGGGATCTGCTCGGCCTCGCGGCCGTCGATCTGGATGCTGACCACGGGGCTGTAATAGCCGCGCGTGTAGAGCGTCTCGACCAGCCGCTGGTAATCGGCGAGCGCGGTCGCCACGAGGTCCTGCGGATCGGTCCGGCCGTCGTTCTCGGCCTCCGAGATCAGCGAAACTCCGCGCAGGAGATCGCGCATCTCGACGCGTTGCTCCTCGGTCGGTGCGGTGACCGAGTAAGAGACGTCGTCGAGCGCGGTCGCGGTGCCGGCAGAGAGGAAGAGGCCGAGGCCCGCGAGGCCGTAGCCGGTTCGTTTGACAGTCACGTTTGTTGTCCGCCCTCGTTCAGAGTGTCGGGCATTTTTCCATCCCACGCAGGCCACATTAACCGCGGGTCAGGAACCGGGCCAGCCTTGCGGCGATCACATTGTCCACAGTCCGGATACTGTTGCCGTGCCGCCGAACCGGCGGAAACGTGCCGATCCGCGACGCGCTGGCGTCAGCCGAAGCGCTGGCGCAGCTCGGCCTTCTGGACCTTGCCCATTGTGTTGCGCGGCAGCGCGTCCACCACCTCGTAGGACGAGGGGTGCTTGTAGCGCGCGAGCTTGTCGGCGACCGCCGCGCGGATGGCCTCGAGATCGGGCGCGGTGCCGGGCTCGGGGACCAGAACGGCGACCGGGGTCTCGCCGAAATCGGGATGCGGCACGCCGATCACCGCGCTTTCCACGATGCCCTGGAGGGCGTCGAGCACATCCTCGATCTCCTTCGGATAGACGTTATAGCCACCCGAGATCACGAGGTCCTTGTTGCGACCGAAGATCGTCACATAGCCGTCCCCGGACCGCTGTGCGAGGTCGCCGGTGATGAAAAAGCCGTCCTTGCGCAGTTCCTCTGCGGTCTTTTCGGGCATCCCCCAGTAGCCTTCGAAGACGTTCGGTCCGCGCACCTCCAGCACGCCGATCTCGCCGTCGGGGAGGGTCTCGCCAGTGGCCGGGTCGCAGACCTTTGCCTCCACGCCCGGCAGGGGCAGGCCCACGGTGCCCGCGCGCCGCTCGCCGTCGTAGGGGTTAGAGGTGTTCATGTTGGTCTCGGTCATGCCGTAGCGCTCGAGGATGCGATGCCCGGTGCGGGCCTCGAACTGGCGGTGCGTCTCGGCCAGAAGCGGCGCCGAGCCGGACACGAACAGCCGCATATGACCCGCGAGGTCGCGGTCGAAGCGGTCGTCGGACAGAAGTCGGGTGTAAAAGGTCGGCACGCCCATCATGGCCGTGGCGTCCGGCAGCGCGGCCAGCACCGCGTCGAGGTCGAATTTCGGCAGGAAGATCATCGACCCGCCGGCGGTCAGCGTGACGTTGCACGCCACGAACAGCCCGTGGGTGTGAAAGATCGGCAGCGCGTGGAGCAGCACGTCGTCTTCGGTGAAACGCCACGCCTCGGCCAGCGCGGCGGCGTTCGACAGAAGGTTGCGCTGGCTGAGCATCGCGCCCTTCGAGCGTCCCGTGGTGCCGGATGTATAGAGAAATGCCGCGAGGTCGGTTTCCTCCCGCTGAGCCGTCTCGAAGCTGTCGGGCGCCGCCGCGGCCTTGTCCGCCAGGCTGCCGGTGCCGTCCGAGGCCAGCGTCTCGACCTTGGCGCCGCAGCGCGCGGCGACCGGCGACAGAGTGTCGGTCGCGCCCGGATCGCAGATCAGCAGTCCGGCGCCGGAATTTTCGACGAAATAGGCCATCTCGTCGGCAGTGTAGGCGGTGTTGAGCGGCAGGAAGATCAGCCCGGCCTGCGCACAGGCGGCGTAGATCGCCAGCGCCTCGGGGGACTTCTCGACCTGCACGGCGACGCGGTCGCCGGGCGCGAGGCCCGCCGCGGTCAGAACGTGCGCGATCTGCGCGGCGAGCCGAAGAAAAGCGTCGTAGGACAGCGCGGTGCCGTCGGGGCGCCGGATCAGCGGATCGGTGCGTCCCGCGTGGCGGGCAAAAAGCGTATCGTAAAGCGGGTTTGCCATGAGCCGATGCCTCCTCCGAACGGGCCGTTCGCCGGTTTCACCACGCCCCGACCGGTCCGACAAGCGGAACGGATCGCCGGGCCGCCTGTTTCCTTGACACAAGGGAAGAGCAGGATAGGGCTGGGCATGGCGCGTGGGGCGGACCAACGAGGCAACATGACCGGGGCGGCGGAAACGGAATTGCGATGGATGCGTGCGGTTCAGCAGACCCGCAGCAAACGCACCCAGACCACGTTGCTCGACGCGGCCGAGGGCCTCTTTGCGGAAAAGGGCCTCGACGAGACCTCGGTGACCGACATCGCCGCCCGTGCGGAGGCCTCGGTGGGGGCGCTCTACCACCACTTCAACAACAAGCACGCGCTCTATCATGCCGTGATCGAGCGTATCCGCGAGGAGATGCGCGCGACCAATGCCGCCGCGCTCTGCCCGACGCGGTGGGAAGGTGCCGGGATCGAAGAGATCCTGCGCGGCTATCTGACTTTCACGATCCTCGAGGTCGGTCCGTCGCCGATCCTGCGTCTGCTTGAATCGCCCGATCTGCGTCGCACGCCCGAGCTGATGGCCCGCATTCTCGAGGTGAAGGCCGAATTCAACCAGGGTCTCGCGGAGCTCCTGCTCGAGCGGCGCGACGAGATCGGCCATCCCGATCCCGAGGTCGCCGTGGACTTCGTGGTGGACCTGGTGGCGGCCCTGTCGAAGTGGCGTCCCGACCACGTGATCTGGCCGCGCCGGACCAATCGGATGAGCGACAGCGACTACATCGACCACGCGTTGAGCGCCGCAATGTGCTATCTTCGGACACGCGACAGTTGACGCGACCACGTGCCGATCCATGTCGGTACCTCGAGGAGAGACAAGGCAGCCTTGACGCCCACGCGACGGGCTGCGATTACAGAACCATAATTCGGATTCTGAAATCCCGATTTTCGGACATGCCGTTGCCCCGCGGTGCGTCCAGTCAGCCCGCCGGACGTGCGTCCGGCCGCCAACCAGCAGGGAGACGGTTCAATGGCCAAGCTCACCGTGAACGGAGAAGAGGTCACGCTCGACGTGCCCGAGGATACGCCCCTCCTGTGGGCGCTTCGGGACGAGATGCGCCTGACCGGAACCAAGTTCGGCTGCGGGATCGCCCAGTGCGGCGCCTGCACCGTGATGGTCGACGGGATGCCGCGGCGCTCGTGCGTGACGCCCGTCGGCTCGATCGACGGCGGCTTCGTCGAGACGATCGAGGCCATGGAAGGCCCCGAGGCCGAGGCGGTCCAGAATGCCTGGACCAATATCGACGTGCCGCAATGCGGCTGGTGCCAGTCGGGCCAGGTGATGAGCGCCACCGCACTTCTGCGGATGAACCGCGTGCCCACCGACGAGGACATCGATAACGCCATGGCCGGCAACATCTGCCGCTGCGCCACCTATGTCCGCATCCGCCGCGCGATCCACGACGCGGCCGAGACGCTGGAGGGCTGATCCGATGACCGTTCAGAACCGCCGCCAGTTCCTGGCTTCCTCCGCCGGTCTCGTGATCGGCGTCGCGCTGCCGCTCAAGGGCCGCGCGCAATCCGGCGCCGCCGCCGCGCTGGGCGATGGCACCATCGCCGAGGGCGCGTTCGCGCCCAACGCCTTCATCCGCATCGCGCCCGACAACACCGTGACGGTGCTTTGCAAGCACATCGAGTTCGGGCAGGGGCCCTATACCGGACTTGCCACGCTGGTGGCCGAAGAGCTGGACGCCGACTGGTCGCAGATGCGGGTCGAATCCGCCCCGGCGAACGACGAGCTTTACAAGAACCTCGCATTCGGACTGCAGGGCACCGGCGGCTCGACCGCCATGGCCAACTCGTTCATGCAGATGCGCCAGGCCGGCGCCGCTGCGCGCACGATGCTGGTGTCGGCCGCGGCCGACCGCTGGGGCGTCGATCCCTCGACCGTGTCGGTGGAGAAGGGCGTCGTCTCGGACGGCAGCAACTCCGCGACGTTCGGCGAACTGGCCGACGCCGCCGCCGAGGCGCGCGTGCCGGTGGAGCCGGCGGTCAAGAACCCGTCCGAGTTCACCCTGATCGGCACCGACGTGCCCAAGGTCGACAGCCAGGCCAAGTCGAACGGTACGGCGATGTTCACCATGGACGTCTACCGCGACGGAATGGAAACGGTGGTGACCCGCCGCCCCTCCGTCATCGGCGCGACCGTGGCGTCCTACGATGACAGTGCCGCGCTCGAGGTGCCGGGCGTGACCGCCGTGCGACAGATCCCGCAGGGCATCGCGGTCTACGCGACCTCGACCTACGCCGCTCTCAAGGGCCGCGAGGCCCTGCGCGTCGAGTGGGACATGTCGAACGCAGAGACCCGCTCGTCCGACGAGATCTTCGCGGACTTCCGCGAGATGGCGAACAGCCAGGGCACCGTCGTCGAAGAGACGGGCGACAGCGCGGGCGCCATCGAAGGCGCCGAGACGGTGCTCGAGGCGACCTTCGAGTTCCCGTTCCTCGCCCACGCCCCGATGGAGCCGCTGGATGCGGTGATCGAGGTCACCGACGGTGCGGCCGAAGTGTGGATGGGGGCCCAGTTCCCCACCGCGGACAAGGGCGTCATCACGCAGACCCTCGGGCTGAACCCCGAGGACGTGACCATGAACGTGATGCTGGCCGGCGGCTCGTTCGGCCGGCGCGCCCAGCCCACGGCGCATATCGGCGCCGAGATCGCCGAGATCGCGAAGGCGGCGGGCGGCAACGGTTCGTGGAAGCTCGTCTGGACCCGCGAGGACGACCTGACCGGCGCCTATTACCGGCCGATCACCGTGCACAAGATGCGCGGCGGCATCGACGCCGAAGGCAACATCGTCGGCTGGGAGGACCGCGTGGTGAACCAGTCGATCACGGCGGGCACCCCCTTCGATCAGGGCGGCGCCGACCCGACGTCATTCGAGGGCTCGACCAAGATGCCCTACGACCTGCCCAACGTGACCGTGGACTGGGTCAAGGCAGACATGCCGGTGCCGGTGCTCTGGTGGCGCTCGGTGGGGCACACCCACACGGCCTACGCGACCGAGGTGTTCCTCGACGAGCTTCTCGAAGCCGCGGGAAAGGACCCCGTCCAGGGTCGCCTCGATCTCATCAAGGACGAGGCGGGACGCGACCGCGGCGTGCTGGAGCGCGTGGCCGAACTGGCGGGCTGGGACGGCCAGCGCGTGAAGGGTGATCGGGCCTACGGCGTCGCCGTGCACGAGAGCTTTTCGTCCTACGTCGCGCAGATCGTCGAGGTCTCGGACCAGGGCGGGATGCCGAAGGTCCACAAGGTCTGGTGCGCGATCGACTGCGGCGTGGCGGTGAACCCCAACGTCATCCGGGCGCAGATCGAGGGCGGCGTGGGCTACGGCCTCGGCACCGCGCTCTTCAACGCGCTCGAACTCGGCGAGGGCGGCGAGGTCCGGCAGAAGAACTTCGACACCTACCGGATGCTCCGGATCTCGGAGATGCCCGACGTCGAGGTCGCCATCATCGAAAGCGAGATGGATCCCACCGGCGTGGGCGAACCGGGCACTCCGCCCATCGCCCCGGCCGTCGCGAACGCGTGGCGTGCGCTCAAGGGCGAAAGCCCGCGCCGTCTTCCCTTCAAGCAGGCAGGTGTGTGACCTCATGCGCAAACTGGCAATGATCCTGGCGGTGGTGGCAGCCCCCGCCACGGCCGAAACCGTGAACGGCCTCAAGACCGCGGACGAGTTCGACGGCATCGAGGCGGAGGACGAGCGCTCGGTCGCGCTCTTCGAGGAAGTCCTGAAGGTGGTGGAGCATCCGCGCTGCCTGAACTGCCACCCCAAGGGCGACACCCCGCTCCAGGGCGACGACATGCAGCCGCACCAGCCGCCGGTGGTGCGCGGCGCCAACAACTTCGGCGCGCCGGGCATGCAGTGCACCACCTGCCACGGGGCCGAGAACGTGGCCTTCACTACCGGCGAGGGCTCGATCCCGGGGCACGAACCGTGGCACCTCGCGCCGAAGTCCATGGCGTGGGTGGGGCTTTCGGGCGCGGAGATCTGCGCCCAGCTCAAGGACCCCGAGCGCAACGGCGACCGCGACCTCGCCGCGATCCACGAGCATATGGCCGAGGACGGCCTCGTCGGCTGGGGCTGGCACCCGGGCGAGGGTCGCGAGCCGGCGCCGGGCAGCCAGGAGGTGTTCGGCGAGCTGGTGAAGGCGTGGATCGACACCGGCGCGGCCTGCCCGACCGGAAGCTGAGGACCGGCCGCCCCGCCGCGCGGGGCACGCCGTCCGCCCTCCCACCCCGTCGCGCCCCGCGCGGCGGGGTCTTTCGTCGGCGGGGTTCGGCCTGCACGGAATGCAACGCGGCGTTGCGGGCGAAATCGGCGATATACAGACGATCCGGTTTGCGCTAGGGAAGCGGCTCTTCCTTCCTGTCCTGTCGACAGAATGCGGCGCGATACGGCGCCGCCGCCTACCTTTCCAGATCGGTTCCCTGATGCTCAAGACCCTCTCCGATGCGCTGTCCGAGCGCGGCTACGACACGTTGACGCCCGTGCAGGAGGCGGTCACCGACCCCGCCCTGCAAGAGGCCGACCTGCTGGTGTCGGCGCAGACCGGGTCGGGCAAGACGGTGGGCTTCGGCCTGGCCATCGGACCGACGCTGATGGACGCGGACGAGACTCTCGGCCCGGCGGGCACGCCGCTGGCGCTGATCGTGGCCCCGACGCGCGAGCTGGCCTTCCAGGTCACGCGAGAACTGGAGTGGCTCTATGCCAAGGCGGGCGCGCGGGTGACCTCGTGCGTGGGCGGCATGGACATGCGCGACGAGCGCCGCGCGCTCGAGCGGGGGGCGCATATCGTCGTCGGCACGCCCGGCCGTCTGCGCGACCATATCGAGCGGGGCTCCCTCGACCTGTCGGAATTGCGCGCTGTGGTGCTGGACGAGGCCGACGAGATGCTCGACCTCGGCTTCCGCGAGGACCTGGAGTTCATGCTGGGCGAAGCGCCGGAGACGCGCCGCACGCTGCTGTTCTCGGCCACGGTGCCGCCGAGCATCGCGGCGCTGGCCAAGGACTACCAGCGCGACGCCGTGCGGGTGACCACGCTTGCCGAGAAGGGCCAGCACGCGGATATCGCGTACCACGCCCTGCGCGTCGCCCCGCAGGACGCCGAAACCGCCATCGTGAACCTGCTGCGCTTCCACGAGGCGCAGAACGCCATCGTCTTCGCGAACACCCGCGCCACGGTGAACCGCCTCGCGGCGCGCTTCGCCAACCGCGGCTTCGCCGTCGTCACGCTTTCCGGCGAACTGAGCCAGACCGAACGCACACACGCGCTGCAGGCGATGCGCGACGGGCGCGCGCGGGTCTGCGTGGCCACCGACGTGGCGGCGCGCGGTATCGACCTGCCGAACCTCGAACTGGTGATCCACGCCGAGCTGCCGTCGAACTCCGAGGGTCTTCTGCACCGCTCGGGCCGCACCGGCCGGGCCGGGCGCAAGGGTATCTCGGCGCTGGTCGTGCCGCCCAAGGTGCGCAAGCGCGCCGAGCGACTGCTGCAAAGCGCGCGCATCACCGCCGAGTGGATGACGGCCCCCAGCGCCGAGGAAATCCTGCGGCGCGACGAGGAGCGGCTGCTGGCCGATCCCGCGTGGTCCGAGGAGGTCGGCGAATCCGACGCGGCCTTCGCCGCGCGCCTTCTGGCCGAACGCACGCCCGAGCAGATCGCCGCGGCGTACCTGCGGCTTTACCGCCAGAAGCATTCGGCCCCTGAAGAGCTGTCAGATCCCGACACCCGCGCCCCCGAGAAGGAGCGCGCGCCGTTCGGCCCCAGCGCCTGGATCGCTCTGTCGGTCGGGCGCGGCGACCGCGCCGAGCCGCGCTGGCTGCTTCCGCTGCTGTGTCGCGCGGGCGGTCTCGACAAGGCGGCCATCGGCGCGATCCGCGTGCAGGAGAGCGAAACCTTCGTGGAACTGTCCGAGCCGGTGGTGGCGGGCTTCCTGTCTTCGCTCGGCGAGGGCGGTGTTCTGGAAGAGGGCGTGAGCGTCCGCGCGGTCGAGGGCACGCCGGAATTTGCGTCCTCCGGGCCGCGTCCGGGCGGGCCGGACCGGCGGCCGCGCAAGGACGCGCCGGGCGGAAAACGTGACGATCGCAAGGCGCCGCGAAGCGAGGCCAAGCCGCGCTCGAAGCCGGTCGACGCCGATGCGCCGGGCTCCGAGCTGGCGGGGCGTGCGCCCAAGCCGGACGAACGCCCGCAGCGCACCGAGCGTCGCGATACCGAGGCGCGCGGGCCGCGTCCCGACCGCGATGCGCGCCCGCGCGGCGACGACCGCGCCGAGCGTTCCGGTCCGGCGGGCGGCAAGCGGGTCGACCGCGACCGCGATGCCCGTCCCCCGCGCAAGGATCGTCCGGAAGGTGGCCCGGGCGCCAAGCGGCGCGACTGGTCCGACAAGCCGCGTCGGGACGACCGCGCCGACGCGCCGAAGCCGGGTCCGAAAGGCGGCAGGCGCGACTTCGCCGACCGCAAGGCGGGACCGAAGCCCGGCGGCAAGGGCAAGTTCGGCAAACCGGATTTCGGTGACGCCCCGCGCGGCGGCAAGGGCGGACCGGCCCGCAAGGGCCCCGAGACAGGCGGCGATGAGCGTCCGCGCTGGGCCAAGCCCGGCACCGGCCCGCGCGGTGGCGCCGGGGGAGCGAAAGGCCAGGGCAAACGTCGCGATGCGTCGGACACCTCGAAGCGGTTCACCCCGCCGAAGCGTGCGCAGGGCGCAGGCCCGGCGCGGAGCCCCGGCGCCCGCGACGGCTCGCAACCGCCCCGCCGCGGCAAGAAGACCTGAGGCGGCGCGCCGGACTGGCGTCCGCCCGCATCCCGCAGACACGAAAACGGCCCGGCGATCCCCCGCCGGGCCGTTTCTCGTCGTAAGGTCGGTGCCGCCGCCGCCTCAGGCCAGCAGGCGCCGCGCGATGACCTGCGCCTGGATCTCGCCCGCGCCCTCGAAGATGTTGAGGATGCGCGCGTCGCACAGCACGCGGCTGATCGCGTATTCCAGCGCGAAGCCGTTGCCGCCGTGGATCTGCAACGCGTTGTCCGCCGCCGCCCACGCCACCCGGGCGCCGAGCAGCTTGGCCATGCCGGCTTCGAGGTCGCAGCGGTGGCCGTTGTCCTTCTCGAGCGCCGAGAAGTAGGTGAGCTGCCGCGCCACCATGATCTCGACCGCCATCATCGCGAGTTTGGAGGCCACGCGCGGGAAGGCGATCAGCGGCTTGCCGAACTGCTTGCGATCCTGCGCGTAACGCATCCCGAGGTCGAGCGCGGACTGCGCCACGCCCACGGCGCGCGCGGCGGTCTGGATGCGGGCGCTCTCGAAGGTCTCCATGAGCTGCTTGAAGCCCTTGCCCTCTTCGCCGCCCAGCAGGTTCTCGCCCTTCACCTTGAAGTCGTCGAAGCCCAGCTCGTATTCCTTCATGCCGCGGTAGCCGAGCACCTCGATCTCGCCGCCGGTCATGCCCTCGGTGGGGAAGGGGGCCTCGTCCGTGCCGGGCTCCTTCTCGGCGAGGAACATCGACAGGCCCTTGTAGTCGGTCGTGTCCGGATCGGTCCGGGCCAGCAGCGTCATCACGTGGGTGCGCGCGGCGTGGGTGATCCAGGTCTTGTTGCCGGTCACGCGCCAGTCGCCGTTCTCGTCCTTCTTCGCGCGGGTGCGCAACGACCCGAGATCCGAGCCGGTATTGGGCTCGGTGAAGACGGCAGTGGGCAGCGTCTCGCCGCTGGCAAGGCGTGGCAGCCACTTTTCCTTCTGGGCGTCGGTGCCGCCCGCGATGATCAACTCGGCCGCGATCTCGGACCGGGTGCCGAGGGAACCCACGCCGATATAGCCGCGCGACAGTTCCTCGGAAACGACGCACATGGACGCCTTCGACAGGCCGAGCCCGCCGTATTCCTCGGGGATGGTCAGGCCGAAGACGCCCATCTCGGACAGTTCCTCGATCACCTCCATCGGGATCAGCTCGTCCTTGAGGTGCCAGTCATGCGCGTGCGGCTCGACCCGGTCGACGGTGTAGCGGCGGAACTGCTCGCGGATCATCTCGAGCTCTTCGTCGAGGCCGCTGCGGCCGACCGTGATCTCGGCGGCACGCTCCTGCATCAGCTCGACCAGCCGCAGCCGGGCGGCTTGGGTGTTGCCGGACCGGGCAAGCCGCGTGGTCGCGTCGGTCCAGAAGGTCGCGCATTCCGCGTCGGTGAGGCCGAGGTCGTGCAGGCGCACGGTTTCGCCCTGGTTCATCGAGATGCCACCGGCGATCTGCGCGACGTACTCGCCGAAGGCGATCTGGTGGATCAGGGCCTCGACCTCGGAAAGCGCGCCTTCGGCGTCCAGCTTCTCGGCCCAGGACTGCATCTGGCGCAGGGCCTCGACATAGGTGGCCAGCCAGGCGAGGCCGTGGACCGCGTCCTGATGTGCCTCGACCGCGGCGCCCGAGACACGGCCATCCGACACGACCACGTCGCGCAGATGCGCCTTGGCAGCGTCGAGGAGGGCTTCGGCGGGCGGGATCGCCGCGCGGCCGGTCGCCAGAAGATCGGCGAGCCGCACGTCGCCCGAGAGGGTGGGGTCCTGTCCGTCATGGGCCATGATGCGCGTCCTTCCATCGGGGTTCCGGGTGGAGATAGATTGTTCGCAGGTGCAGCGCAACAAAAATACCCGGACCTGCGTCACCGTGTTCTAATGTTACGTCACCGATTTTTGCGGCGGGTGCGAAGCTGGGTTGGTAAGACCCCGCCATGGATACGCTTTTCACCCTCGTCGCACCGGACGCCCTGGCGCTCTGTCTCGCCATAGCCCTGCTGTCGGGGATCGTGAAGGGCATGGTGGGCTTCGCCATGCCGATGATCATGATCTCGGGCATGAGCTCGGTGCTGACGCCGGACCTCGCGCTGGCGGGGCTGATCCTGCCGACGCTCGTGTCGAACGGAATGCAGGCGCTGCGACAGGGGCCGCGGGCGGCGTGGCACTCGGTGGTGCACTTCCGGGTCTTCCTGATCGTCGGTGCGGTGATGCTGCTGCTGTCGGCGCAGCTGGTGGCGGTGATGCCGACCCGGGTGCTCTTCGCGCTCATCGGCGGGCCGATCGTCCTGTTCGCCGCGGCGCAGCTTCTGGGCTGGAACGGCCGCCTGCCGGGGCACGGCCGGGTGGCCGAGGTGGTGATCGCGGCCTTCGCGGGCTTCATCGGCGGGTTCTCCGGCGTCTGGGGGCCTCCGACCGTGGCCTACCTGACGATGCTGGGCACCGAGAAGGCCGAGCAGATGCGCGTGCAGGGGGTCATCTATGGCCTCGGGGCGGTGATGCTGACGGCGGCGCACGTCGGATCGGGGGTCCTGAACGGCACGACGGTGTGGCTGTCGCTGGCGCTCTTGCCCGCGGCGGTGATCGGCATGTGGCTGGGCGGCCGGGCGCAGGACCGCATCGACCAGCGCGCGTTCCGCCGCGCCACCCTCGCCGTGCTGCTGATCGCCGGTCTGAACCTTTTGCGCCGCGCCTTCCTCGCCTGAGACCTTCGCCCGGGCCCGCGTGGCTCAGGACATCGGCACCGATCCGCATGCGCCGGCGATCTCGGGTGCCTGTGCGGGCGGCACGACCTCGAACCGGGCCGAGTAGATCTCGTCCCCGTTCTGCTCGGCGGTGAAGGTCCACGTTCCGGTGACGCGCTCTTCCTCGGTGTCGAAGGTATAGGCGTTGATCGATTCGGAGGCGCCGCCGATCATGGTGACGTAGCTCTGCCGCGTGGCGCCCGACTCGCGGAAGGGCGGGTGGGTCAGGGTGATTGTCACACCGTCGAGGATCAGCCCCCGCACCGCCTGCGTCTTGATCCCGAAGCTGATGCCGTCGACCGCCGGAACCACGTGGGTGCGCCACTGGAACTCGGGCACGACCGAGAAGAGCTCGATCCGTCCGGCGACGGTGCCGGGCGCCTCGAGCTCGCCTTCCGAGGGGACTTCGCAGAACACGCCCTGAACGGCGCGGAAACGCTCTTCGTCGAAACGCAGGGGCGCGGTGTCCTCCTGCGCCACGGCGGGCAGGGCAGCGATCAGGGCGAGGGGGATGAGGGCGCGGATCATGGCGCCAGAGGGCGCCGAGAGGGGACCATTGTCAACCGCGCCGGGGGGCGGTGTGGGCGACCCGCCGCCGGTCCGGCGATGAAAAAGGCGCGCCCCGCCGGACGCGCCTTTGGCATGCGTTCGGGCACAGGCCTCAGCCGATGGCCGCAGCCTTCACGTCGTCGTCGATGTAGGGGGCGTACTGGGCGAAGTTGTCGGCGAACATCTGCACCAGCTTCCCGGCCTGCGCGTCGTAGGCGGACTTGTCATCCCAGGTCCGGCGCGGGTCGAGCAGCAGCTCGGCCACGCCCTCGACCTTGACCGGCACCTCGAAGCCGAAGTTGGGGTCCTTGCGGAACGGCGCGTTGGCGAGGCTGCCGTCGAGCGCCGCGGTCAGCAGCGCGCGCGTGGCGCGGATGGGCATCCGCGAGCCCTGGCCGTAGGCACCGCCGGTCCAGCCGGTGTTCACCAGCCAGCAGGTCGCGCCGTGCTTGGCGATCTTGTCGCGCAGCAGGTTGCCGTAGACTTCGGGACGGCGCGGCATGAACGGCGCGCCGAAGCAGGTCGAGAAGGTCGGCTGCGGTTCGGTCACGCCACGCTCGGTGCCGGCGACCTTGGCGGTGAAGCCCGACAGGAAGTGGTACATCGCCTGCGCCGGGGTCAGCCGCGCGATGGGCGGCAGCACGCCGAAGGCGTCGCAGGTCAGCATGATGATGTTCTTGGGGTGCCCGCCGAGCGCCGTCTTGGAGGCGTTCGAGATGTAGTCCAGCGGGTAGGCGCAACGCATGTTCGCGGTCAGGCTGTCGTCGTCGAAGTCGAGAGCGAAGGTCTCCTCGTCGTAGACCATGTTCTCGATGACGGTGCCGAACTTCGAGGTGGTGTCGTAGATCTCGGGCTCGGCCTCGCGGCTGAGGTTGATCGTCTTGGCGTAGCAGCCGCCTTCGAAGTTGAAGATGCCGCGGTCGGACCAGCCGTGTTCGTCGTCGCCGATCAGCACGCGGTCGGGGTCGGCCGAGAGGGTCGTCTTGCCGGTGCCGGACAGGCCGAAGAAGATCGCGGAATCCACCGGGTTGCCGCGCGCGTGGTTGGCCGAGCAATGCATCGGCATCACGCCCTTCTGCGGCAGCAGGTAGTTGAGCAGGGTGAAGACGGACTTCTTGTTCTCGCCCGCGTACTCGGTGTTGCCGATCAGGATGAGCTTCCGGTCGAAGTTCAGTGCGATCACCGTCTCCGAGCGGCAGTCGTGCTTCTTGGGGTCGGCCTTGAAGCTCGGGCAGTTGATGATCGTGAAGTCGGCGAGGAAGCGGTCGAGGTCCTCGCGGTCCGGGCGACGCAGCATGTGACGGATGAAGAGGCCGTGCCAGGCCAGCTCGGTGACGACGCGGACCTTGATGGCGTGGGCCGGGTCGGCGCCGCCGGTCAGGTCCTCGACGAAGTAGTCGCGGCCCTTCATGTGCTCGAGCATGTCGGCATAGAGCGCGTCGAAGCCCTCGGGCGACATCGGCGCGTTGTTCTCCCACCAGATCTCGTCCTCGACCGAGGGCGTGCGCACGACGTGCTTGTCCTTCGGCGACCGGCCGGTGAAGGCCCCCGTGGAGACGAGGAATGCGCCGCCGCGGCCCAGTGCGCCTTCGCCGCGCTTGAGCGCCTCGTCGATCAACGCCGGCTCCATGAGATTGTAATAGACGGATCCGAGGCCCTCGATCCCCTGATCTTCGAGCCGGAACTGCGGGTTCACCCGTCCAGATGTCATGGTTCTTCTCCTCGTGTCGCGCCGATGCACGAACTCTGCGCTATACCGCGCCGGTATGCCGGCGTGTGCCGGCTCTAGCATGACGATTTCGGCGGTGAACAGGCCGGTTCAAGCCGGTTAGCGCAACCAAGCCCGGTTTAGCGCAATCATCTTTCGCGCAGGGGGTGAGAGGATGGCGACCGGATGGCGCTTAACCGCTTAGTCACGGCAATGGGGTTGCATTATGGCCGCGGCGTGACGGTGATTCGCACATGGCAATTGCCGGACGGGGCGAAGGGTCTCATACTGGGAAAAAACATGTCATGAGCAGTACGAGGAAAGCCCCAATGTCCAAAATCGCCCTTGTGGACGATGACAGGAACATTCTGACGTCGGTGTCGCTCACGCTCGAGGCGGAAGGCTTCGAGGTGGAGACCTATAATGACGGTCAGTCCGCGCTCGATGCCTTCAACAAGAAGATGCCGGACATGGCCGTCTTCGACATCAAGATGCCCCGGATGGACGGCATGGATCTGCTGCAGCGCGTGCGCCAGAAATCCAAGATGCCGGTGATCTTCCTGACCTCGAAAGACGACGAGATCGACGAGGTGCTCGGCCTGCGCATGGGCGCGGACGACTACGTCAAGAAGCCGTTCAGCCAACGCCTTCTGGTGGAACGTATCCGCGCGCTCCTGCGCCGTCAGGAAGCCGTGGCCACCGGCGCCGTGGGCGAGACCGAAGAGACCAAGCTGATGGTCCGCGGGTCGCTCACTATGGATCCGCTGCGCCACTCGGTGACATGGAAGGGGCAGGACGTGTCGCTTACCGTGACCGAGTTCCTGCTGCTTCAGGCGCTCGCCCAGCGGCCGGGCTTCGTGAAGTCCCGCGATCAGCTCATGGACGTGGCCTACGACGATCAGGTCTACGTCGACGACCGCACCATCGACAGCCATATCAAGCGTCTCCGCAAGAAGATGCGTTCGGTCGATACCGAGTTCTCGGCGATCGAGACGCTCTACGGGATCGGCTACCGCTACAACGAAGAGTGAGCATGGCCCTGGCCGAGCGGATCGACTCGCCGGACGACACGCGCGACGAGCGCCGCGACGACGACGTGGTGCTCGGCGACGACTGGGTCGCCCCCGACAGCACCGTGGAGCGGGAGCTGCGGGAAAGCCGTGCCCGCCGCGGTTTCTTCTCGCTGAACCGCTCGCCGCTCACGCGCAAGATCATCACGTTCAACCTCATCGCGCTGAACGTGATGGTGGCCGGGATCCTGTTCCTCAACGCGTCGCGTGACACGCTCGCGATCCAGCGCGCCAATGCCGCTCAGGCCGAGGCCGAGCTGATCTCGGACGTGTTCGAGGCGCAGGTGCCGAGCGCGGCCCCCGTGAACCTCGCCACCGGCGACGGCATCGACGTGCGCGATACCCTGGACGGGCTCGAACTGCGCGACGGCACGCGCCTGCTGGTTTTCGACGCGCGCACGGTTCTCGTGGGCGAGGCCATCGGCGCGCTGCCCGCGGCAACTGACGCTCAGGCGGAGCAACCCACGGTCATTTCGGACTTCCTCGCGGCATTGTGGCAGGTGACCTCGGGGCTCTTCACGATCCTCTCGGGCGACGAGCCGATCACGCTGGAGGATCGCCTGCGCCGGTTGATCGAAGCCGATCCTCCGCGTGATACCCAGGTGCTCCAGTCCACCGCCGACAGCGGCGAAACCGAGTTCACCGCGCTCACGCCGATCGAGCAGGGCGAGCGCATCATCGGCTATATCGGCGTGGTCACGCCCGCCGCCGAGATCGACGCCGCCGTGCGGATGGAGCGCGAGCGTGTGCTGCAGATGTTCATGATCGCCACGTTGGTGTCGATCGGGCTGAGTCTGGTGCTGGCCTCGACCATCGCGCACCCGATCTCGGATCTGGCCGAGGCCGCCGAGATCGGGCGCGAGCGCAACCGCGCGAAGGGCGCGTCCGGCCGCATCCGCATCCCCGACCTGACCGCGCGCCCCGACGAGATCGGGCGCCTGTCCGGCGCGCTGCGCGGCATGGTCGGCGCGCTTTACGACCGTATCGACGGCAACGAGCAGTTCGCCGCCGACGTCGCGCACGAAATCAAGAACCCGCTCGCCTCGCTGCGCTCGGCCGTGGGCTCGTTGCGCATGGTCAAGAAGGAGGAGCACCGACAGAAGCTCCTCGACGTGATCGAGCACGACGTCCGCCGGCTCGACCGGCTGGTCTCCGATATCTCGAACGCCTCGCGTCTCGACAGCGAGTTGGTCAAGGAGGAGGAGCAGGAGTTCAACCTGCTCGAGATGATCGACAACATCGCCCAGTTCCTCGGCCAGGACGCCAAGAAGAAGGGCATCGAGTTCATCACCGATCTGCCGCCTCGCCCGATCCGCATTCACGGGCTGGAGGCGCGCCTCGCTCAGGTCTTCGTGAACCTCATCACCAACGCCATCTCGTTCTGCGAGGACGGCGACGCGATCCGGGTCTGGGCGCGGCGCCGCGAGAACCGCGTGCTCGTCGTGGTAGAGGACACCGGCCCCGGCATCCCGGACCAGGCACTGACCAAGATCTTCAAGCGCTTCTACTCGCAGCGCCCTGAAACGGACTTCGGCAACAATTCCGGCCTCGGCCTCGCGATCTCCAAGCAGATCGTCGAGGCGCATGGCGGTGTGATCTGGGCCGAGAACATCCGGCCGACCGAGGCCGACGTGACCTCCGAGCCGCTGGGCGCACGCTTCGTCGTGGGCCTGCCGCTCTGACCGGCGAGCCGCTCGTCCTCCACGCCACCGCGGTCGCGGTCGACGGGCACGCGGCGCTGATCCAAGGGCCTTCTGGCAGCGGCAAGTCCGTGCTCGCGCTCGAGATGATGGCGCGCGGTGCGGTCCTCGTCTCGGACGATCGCGTGATTCTGCGCGATCAAGACGGTGAGCTCGTCGCGTCCGCCCCCGACCCGATACAAGGCATGATCGAGGCGCGGGGGGTCGGCCTTCTCGGTGCCGACACTGTGCCCCACGCGGCGGTGTGTGTCGTGGTGGACCTCACGCGCACGGAAAGCGATCGCCTGCCGCCCCGTCGCACGGTTTCGCTCTTGTCACGCGAGGTCGCGCTCCTTCACAAGGTCGAGCATCCCCACTTCGCTGCGGCGCTGGTCCAATATCTGAAGGGCGGGCGAAAGGAGTAGGCGCAACATGACCCCATCGGAAGCGCGCGTGGTCCTCGTGACCGGCCCGTCCGGCGCGGGACGCACGACGGCGATCAACGCGCTCGAGGACCTGGGCTTCGAAGCAATCGACAATATGCCGCTGAGCCTGATCCCGCGGCTTCTGGACGGTCCCCGGCTGGACCGCCCGATGGCGCTGGGTCTGGACGTCCGGAACCGCGATTTCTCGGTGGACGCGCTGCTGGCGCTGCACGGGCAGGGCGCAGAGGCCGACGGCGCCCAGCTGGAGCTGCTCTACCTCGACTGCGCGATCAACGTGCTCGTCCGGCGCTACTCCGAGACCCGCCGCCGGCACCCGCTGACGCCCGACGCCGCGCCCTCCGAGGGGATCGAGCGCGAGCGTGCGTTGCTGGAACCGGTGCGCGCCCGCGCCGACACGCTGATCGACACCACGGAACTGACGCCGCACGATCTGCGGGCCGTCCTCGCCGACCGCTACGGCACGGGCGAGGCGCGGCACCTGTCGGTGTCGGTGGTGTCGTTTTCCTACAAGCGGGGCCTGCCTCAGGGCGCGGACATGGTCCTCGACTGCCGGTTCCTGCGCAATCCGCACTGGGATCCGGAACTGCGTCCGTTCACGGGGCTCGATACCGCGGTCGTGGAGCACGTCACCGCCGATCCGCGCTATTCCGGGTTCGAGGACCGGGTGCTGGACATGCTGGACTTCCTGCTCCCGCAGCATCGCGCCGAGGGCAAGGCGCACGTCACCATCGCGTTCGGCTGCACCGGGGGACGTCACCGCTCCGTGACCGCGACGGAACGGGTGGCCCGCGCTCTTGCAGATCGTGGCTGGAGCGTGTCACTTAGACATCGCGAGCTGGATCGGCAGGGGCTCGGCCCGCGCGCCAACCGGTCCGAAGACCCGAAGTGCGGAGAGACGAACGCGTGATCGGCATCGTGATCGTGGCCCATGGTGGACTTGCGCGGGAATATCTTTCCGCGGTGGAGCATGTCGTCGGTGTGCAGGACGGCATGCGGGCGATCTCGATCGAGGCGGAGCACGACCGCAGCGACAAGCAGTCCGAGATCTGCACCGCAGCCGACGCCGTAGACCAGGGCGACGGCGTGGTGATCGTCGTGGACATGTTCGGCGGCTCGCCCTCGAATCTCAGCCTGCGCGCCTGCCAGCCCGACAACCGCCGGATCCTTTATGGCGCCAACCTCCCCATGCTCATCAAGCTAGCGAAGTCGCGGCAGAAATCGGTGGGCGACGCGGTCCGCATCGCCTTGGAAGCAGGGCGAAAATACATTGACAGCCAGAACATCAAGCCGGAATACGGCACGGATGCAGAGACGCGCTCGGCCTGAAAGGGCAGGGCCGCGGCGCGTCCGGGGAGTGAGATGACCACCACCGTCCGCAAAGAGCTGAAGATCGTGAACGAAAAAGGCCTGCACGCCCGCGCGTCGGCCAAGCTCGTTGAAGTGGTGGAGGGGTTCGACGCCTCTGCCGAGGTCAGCCGCGATGGCCAGAGCGCCTCGGGTGACAGCATCATGGGGCTTCTCATGCTTGCTGCGGCAAAGGGCTCAACGATCGAGATCGAAACGTCCGGCGCCGATGCCGAGGCGCTGGCCGATGCGATCGAGGCGCTGATCGCGAATCGCTTCGGTGAGTCATGCTGACGCCGGACCCGACCGCGCCCGCGCGACGCACGGGCGTGGAGTCCCATACCCGCCGCGATGTGCCGCACCGTCTGGCCCCGGTCCCGGCTCCGCCGCAGGCGCCATACGACAAGCGCAAGCTGAGCTACGCCGGTACGTTCGAGAACCCGTGGAAGCGCGGCACGATCCGCGCGATGGAGTGGGCGACCGGCAAGCTGCCGCTTCTGCACATGGTCCGCCGCTTCGAGCGGATCGGCCCAGCCGAGGGGCAGGCGTTCTGGGCGCAGGCGCTGTCGATCATGGGAATCGCGCTCGAGACGCCCGAGGATCAGATCGCGCGCATCCCGCGTGAGGGGCCGGTGGTGCTGGTTGCCAACCACCCGCACGGTCTGGTGGACGGCATGGTGCTGGCGGAGCTGATCGGCCGGGTCAGGCGCGACTACAAGATCCTCACCCGCTCGCTCCTGACCGGCGTGCGCGAGGTCGAGCGCTTCATGATCCCCGTGCCGTTCCAGCACGAGATCGACGCCAAGGAGCAAGGGCTCGAGATGCGCCGCCGCGCGATGGGGCATCTGCAGGACGGGGGGCTCGTGGCGCTGTTCCCCTCGGGCGTGGTCGCCGCGTCCGAGCGGTGGTTCGGCCCGGCGGTGGAGGCTGCCTGGAACCCGTTCACCGCCAACCTGATCCAGCGCTCCGGGGCCACCGTGCTGCCGGTGCATTTCCCCGGTCAGAACAGCCGCGCCTACCAGGTGGCGAACAGGCTGTCGGCGACGCTTCGGCAGGGCCTGCTGATCCACGAGGTGGTGGCGGCCTGCAACCGGCCGCAGGCGCCGGTGATCGGCGCTCCCATCGGCCCCGACGAGATCCGCGGCATGGGCCTGGGCGGGCGCGACCTGGTGGCGCGCCTGCGTGAGATCACGATGGAACTCGGCGCGACCCGCGGCTGAGGGCGACGGCCTTCTCCATTCGCAGAAACTGACGCGCACAACCCGCACCGTAGGAGCGGGCACGCGTTCGTCAGCTGTAGGCGCGCTCCACCCCGGCGGCGATCGCGTCGCGCAGCTTGCGTTCGAGCGCCTTCTGGCGCGGCTTGGAGTGCAGCTTCAGCCCGAACATGTCCTTGACGTAGAAGCTGTCGACCACCTGCTCGCCGTAGGTCGCGATGACGGCGCTGGCGATGTAGATGTTCTGTGCCGCCAAGGTCCGCGTCAGGTCGTAAAGCAGGCCTGGCCGGTCGCGGGTGTCGACCTCGATGATCGTGTAGATTTCCGACCCGTCATTGTCGAAGGTGATCGAGGTGGGGACGCGGAAGGCGCGTTCGCGCTTGTTGATCTTGTCCTTCGACTTGATCGCCTCGCGGGCCACGACCTCGCCCAGCAGGGTTTTTCGGATGGTGTCGCGCAGGCGGGGCAGGCGCTCGGCCTCGTAGGGGTTGCCGTCGCCGTCCTGGATCCAGAAGGCCGCCGTCGCGTAGCCGTCCTTGGTCGTGTAGGTGCGCGCATCGACCACGTCCGCGCCGGCCAGTGCCAACGCTCCGGCCAGCCGCGAGAAGATGCCGGGGTGGTCCACCAGCGCGAAGGCGACCCGGGTGGCGTCGCGATCCTCGTCCGGGTGGATGTCGATGCGGATCTCGTCGTTCGAGATGTCCCGCAGAAGGTTCGCCAGCACCACGTGGGCGGTGACGTGCAGTCCCTGCCAGTAGGGGTCGTAGTGACGGTCGATCTCGGCCGCGAGCGCGTCGTCGTCCCAGTCCGAGAGCTGCTCCGCCAGAAGCCGCTTGGCCTCGGCCCCGCGGTTGGCGCGGTTGAGATCTTCCATGCCCGACTCGAGCGCCCGCCGGGTCTGGCGGTAAAGCGCGCGCAGCAGAGCGGCTTTCCAGTTGTTCCAGGTGTTCGGCCCGACACCGCGGATGTCGCAGACCGTCAGCAGAAGCAGCAGGTCCAGCCGCTCTCGACTTTTCACCGCCTTGGCGAAGTCGCGCACGGTGCGCGGGTCTGCAATGTCGCGCTTCTGGGCCATGTCGGACATCAGCAGGTGGTGGCGCACCAGCCACTCGATGGTTTCGCACTCGTCCTCGTCGAGGCCGAGGCGGGGGGCGACCTTGCGGGCGATCTTGGCGCCGACCACCGAGTGATCCTCGTCCCGGCCCTTGCCGATGTCGTGAAGGAGCAGCGCGACGTAGAGGATACGGCGGTTCACGCCCTCCTCGAGGATCGAGGTCGCGACGGGCAGGTCCTCGACCAGGTGGTGCTCTTCGATCTCGGAGAGGTGCCAGATGCACTGGATGGTGTGCTCGTCCACCGTGTAGCTGTGATACATGTTGAACTGCATCATCGCGACGATGGGCTCGAACTCGGGGATGAAGGTGCCGAGCATCCCAAGCTCGTTCATCCGCCGCAGCGCACGGCTCGGGCTGCCGTCGCCGAGAAGCAGGTCTAGGAAGATCGCCTGCGCCTCGGGGTTGCGGCGCATGTCCTCGTCGATCAGGTGCAGGTTCGCCTTGATGAGCCGCAGCGCCTCGGGGTGGATCTGCACGCCGGTATGCTCGGACTCCCGGAAAATCCGCAGCAAGTTCAGCTTGTCCGACAGGAATTCCGTCGCGTTCTCGAAGATCAGGCGGCCGGTTTCGGTGGTGTAGCCGGCGCCGACGCGCGGCGCGCGCGAGAACATCCGCTTGAGCAGCGGCGGCTCCTTGCGCTGCTGCGCCTCCAGCGAGGTCAGCACGATGCGTGTGAGGTCACCCACCGCGGTGGCGTGACGGAAATAGGCCTGCATGAAGATCTCGACGCCGCGGCGGCCTGCCCGGTCCTCGAAGCCCATGGCGGCGGCGACCTCGACCTGCATGTCGAAGGTCAGCTGCTCCATCGCGCGGCCCGCGATCAGGTGCAGCTGGCAGCGCACGGCCCACAGGAAGGCTTCGGCCCGGCGGAAGGTCTCGTGCTCCTCGCGCCGGAAGACGCCCAGCTGCACCAGCTCGGCGGTGTCCTCGGTGCGGTAGACGTATTTGGTGATCCAGAACAGCGATTGCAGGTCACGCAGCCCGCCCTTGCCCTCCTTCACGTTGGGCTCCACGAGGTAGCGTTGGCCGCCCTGCTTGCGGTGCCGTTCGGCCCGCTCCTCGAGCTTGGCCTCGATGAACTCGCGCTCGGTCCCGGCGAAGAGATCGTCCCAGAGACGTTCGTGCAGCTCGTCCGCGAGCGGCGCGTGCCCGGCGAGGTAGCGCATCTCGAGCATCGATGTGCGGATGGTGAAATCCTCGCCCCCCAGCCGCAGGCAGTCCTTCACCGTGCGCGAGGCATGGCCGACCTTCAGCTTCAGGTCCCACAGGATGTAGAGCAGCGACTCGATCGTGCTCTCGGCCCAGGCGGTGATCTTGTAGGGCGTGAGGAACAGCAGGTCGACGTCCGAGTGCGGCGCCATTTCGCCCCGGCCGTAGCCGCCCACGGCGAGCACCGCGAGCCGTTCGGATTCGGTCGGCGTGGGATTCCGGTGCAGGCGCCCGGTCGCGACGTCGAGCGCGGCACGCACCAGCCCGTCGGTGAGGTAGCTGTAGGCGTGGGTGATCTCGGGGGCGGCCATCGGGTTGGCCCGGGCGGCGGCGGCGATGACCTCGCGGCCTGCTTTCCGCCTGGCAGAGAGGACCTGCACCGTCGCGCGACGAACGCTGGGTTCGTCCGTGGCCTCGCCGATCGCGGCGTCCAGCTCGGCGGTCACCGTCTCGGGGTCGAAGATCTCCGCGGCCGGCGCAATCAGCGCAGGCGCAGAGGGATCGGCCGGGCCGCCCTGGGCCCGGTCGGGTGTCGTGTCGGGGGCCGGATCAGAAGCCGGCGCCGCGGAAGCCGCCTGGGGCTGGGTCAAGGATCACCACCTGCTGGTTCCGCACGGTCGCCACGGCGAGGCCGCGCTGGTTCGTGCCATCGGGTCTCAGGCGGAATACCCCGGTCGCGCCCTGGAAGCCAGAGCCCTGCGTCAGCCCGCGGGCGCTGAGGGCGTCCGAGCGGCCCTGCGCGGCCAGCGCTCCGATCGCCGCGATGCCGTCGAAGCCGAGTTCGGCAAGCGCCGGCGGGGCCGACCCGTATGCCGCCTGGTAGCGGCTCTCGAACCGCTGGCGGGCGCTGCGGTCCGGCATGGTGAAGTAGGCGCCTTCGACGCCGGGCAGGTTGAAGCCGTCCGGCCGGGTGTCCCAACGGGTGAGGCCCATGTACTGCACCGCATCGGGCGAGAGGCCCTGCTCGGGGCCGAGCTGAAGGACCACCGACAGGCCGCCTTCCCAGGTGTCGGTCAGGAAAAGACCGTCGGCCTGCCCATTGGCGACCAGCGGCTGCACACGTCCGATTGCGCCGCTCAGGCTTTCGGAGTTGAGGTCGTAGCCCTCGGCGGCCACCACGCGCGCACCGTTCCGCGCGGCGGCGGACTGGATCGCGTTTCGGCCGATCTGGCCGGCGACGTTGTTGGTGTAGAGCACGGCGAGGTCGTCGGTGCCCTCGTTCGAGGCGTAGGATACCAGCCGGTTCGCGCTGTTCTCGAAGGTCGAGCCCAGCACATAAAGATTGCCGCCGGCCACCTGCGTGTTGTTCGAGAAGCTCAGGACGTTGACGCCCTCGTCGGCCACGGCGACGGCGGCGGCGTTGGCGGCCTCGCCGTAGAGCGGCCCGAGGATGATACCCGCACCCTCGTCGACGGCGCGCTGCGCCACGGCGGCGGCGGTGCCGGTCTGGCCGGCGGTGTCGTAGACCCGCAGATCGATCTCGGCGCCCTGGAGATCGGCAAGCGCGAGACGCGCGGCGTTCTCGAGGCCGCGCGCGACGGGCGCGGCGCCGGAATCCGACTGCGGAAGCAGCAGCGCGACCTGGACCGGCTGGCCCGGCGTCATGCCGGGGCCGCCGGACATCAGCGGCGCGTCACAGGCGGCGAGGCCCAACAGGGCCAGACCCGCCGCCGCGCGGCCGATCGCCTTGCGGGCGGGTGCAAAACGGGCAAACATGGATGGAAACTCCCTCGATCTGTCGGATTGTGGGGCGCGGGCCGCCGACACCGCGCCGATTTGTCGCGAAAGTGTAGAGCAGCGCATGGACCGGTCCAACAGTGAATGCGGACCCGGCGCAGACAGTAAACGGAGCGTTCGCGAGGTGGCCCCGGGGCTTTACCTCGTGGCGACGCCGATCGGGAACGCCCGGGACATCACCCTGCGCGCGCTCGACCTTCTGGCCGGGGCCGACGTGCTGGCCGCGGAGGACACGCGCTCGCTGCGCCGGTTGCTCGAGATCCACGGGGTCGCGCTGAACGGCCGGCCCTGCATCGCCTACCACGACCACAACGGCGCCAAGGCCCGGCCCAAGCTGATGGCCGCACTCGAGCAGGGACGGTCGGTGGTCTACTGTTCCGAGGCCGGCACGCCGCTGGTGTCGGACCCGGGCTTTGACCTCGTGCGCGCGGCGACCGAGGCCGGGCACCCGGTGACCACCGCGCCCGGCCCGGCCGCTGCCATCGCCGGACTGACGCTGTCGGGCCTGCCGAGCGACCGGTTCCTCTTCGCGGGCTTCCTGCCGCAGGCCAAGGGCGCGCGCGACAAGACGCTGGCCGAGATCGCACCTGTGCCCGCGACGCTGATCCTCTACGAATCTCCGCGCAGGCTGGGCGCGACGCTGGCCGCAGCGGCGCGGATCATGGGCGAGACGCGCCCGGCGGTGGTCGCGCGAGAGCTGACCAAGCGGTTCGAGGAGGTCCGGAGGGACAGTCTCGGGGCGCTGGCCGCCCATTACGACGAGGCCGCGGCCAAGGGCGAGGTGGTGCTGCTGATCGGGCGCGGCGATTCACCGAAGGTTAGCGAAGAGGAGATAGACCGGGCGCTGACCGAGGCACTGCGGAACATGTCGGTGCGGGACGCGGCCGACTCGGTGTCGTCGCGTTTCGGCGTGTCGCGACGGCCGGTCTACCAGCGTGCCATGGCGCTCGAACGCGAAGGGGGCGGCGATGACGACGACTGACCGGATGCACCGCGGCGCGGTGGCCCACAGGGCGGGGCAGGCGGCCGAGATGGCCGTTGCCGACGACTACCGGCGTCGTGGCTACGGCGTTGCCTGCATGCGCTGGCGCGGCCGGGCAGGAGAGGTCGACCTCATCGCGCGCGACGGTGACGGCCTCATCTTCGTCGAGGTCAAGCGCGGGCGCTCGTTCTCCCGTGCGGCGGAACGGCTCGGACGGCGCCAGATGGACCGGCTCTGCACCACTGCCCAGGAATTCTGTGCCACCGAACCGCACGGAAGCCTGACGGAGATCCGCTTCGACGTCGCTCTGGTGGACCAGTACGGCGCGGTGCGCGTGATCGAGAACGCCTTCGGCAACGCCTGAGCGCAGGACCTGCGCGCGGCACGGCCATTGCCCTCACGGGTCCGCTGCCCCATCTATGGGCCCGACCGACGCCGCGAGGACAGACATGAAAATCGCCTTCCAGATGGACCCGATCGGGCCCGTCAACATCGACGCCGACAGCACCTTCCGCCTTGCCGAGGAGGCACAGGCAAGGGGGCACGAGCTGTTCTATTACACGCCCGATCACCTCGCCTACGAGGAGGGGCGCATCACCGCCCGCGGTCAGGACCTGCGCGTCCAGCGTGTGAAGGGCGACCACGCCAGCCTCGGCGAGATGCGGCATGTGGACCTCGACGAGTTCGACGTCGTGTGGCTGCGGCAGGATCCGCCCTTCGACATGCACTACATCACCACGACGCACCTGCTGGAACGGCTCGGGCCCGGCACGCAGGTGGTCAACGACCCGTTCTGGGTGCGCAATTCGCCCGAAAAGCTGCTGGTGCTGAACTTCCCCGAATTGACGCCGCCGACTGCCATCGCGCGCGATCTCGAGACGCTGAAGGCGTTCCGCGCCCGCCACGGGGACGTCATCCTCAAGCCGCTCTACGGCAACGGCGGGGCCGGTATCTTCAAGCTGGGCGCCGATGACCGGAACCTCTCGTCGCTGCACCAGATGTTCACCGGCTTTTCGCGCGAGCCGCTGATCGTGCAGAAGTTCCTGCCGGCGGTAACGAAGGGCGACAAGCGGATCATCCTCGTCGACGGCGAGGCGGTGGGCGCCATCAACCGCGTCCCGGCCGAAGGCGAGGTGCGCTCGAACATGCATGTGGGCGGGCGCCCCGAGAAGGTCGAGATGACCGAACGGGACCACGAGATCTGCGCCGCCATCGGCCCGATCCTGCGCGAGAAGGGTCAGATCTTCGTCGGCATCGACGTGATCGGCGACTGGCTGACCGAGATCAACGTGACCTCGCCCACCGGAATTCAGGAACTCGAACGCTTCGACGGAATTAACGTAGCAGGGCGGATCTGGGAGGCCATCGAGGCGCGACAGGGATGAGCTGGCAATCGAAGTTGTTGGGTCTGCACATGCGCTGGACGGTCAAACCCTGGCTGGCCCGCGTTGAAAACCCCGGCGACTTCTCCAGCGACGTCGACATGCTGCGTCCGCTGCTGCGGCGTCCGCCGTTCCTGCGGCGGTTCTCGCGGCCCGACGGGCTCACCTGGATCAGCGCGAGCCTCACGCGCGAGAACGCGGCGATCCTCTATTTTCACGGCGGTGCCTACGTTGCAGGCTCGCCGGACGGATACGTCGGGCCTCTGGCGCAGCTTTCGACCCTTTCGGGTGTGGAGATCTGCGCGCCGCGCTACCGCCTCGCACCCGAGCACCCCTTTCCCGCTGCCTTCGAGGATGCCGTCCGCGCTTGGAAGAAGCTGCGCCGGCTCGGCTACCGTCCACGCGACATCGTCATCGGCGGCGACAGCGCCGGTGGCGGTCTTGCCCTCGCCCTCCTGTCGCGCCTCTGCCGGCGCGGCACGCCGCCGTTGGCTGCCTTCGCCTTTTCCCCGTGGACCGACCTTGCCATGACCGGCGACAGCCTGACCGAGAATGCCGATCTCGACGCCATGCTGCCGGCAGACCGCATGGCCGAAGTCGTGGATCTCTACCTCAACGGACGCAGCCCCACCGACTGGCGCGCATCGCCGCTTTATGGGGTGTTTCCCGACTGCCCCCCGGTGCTGCTGCAATACGGCGAGTCGGAGATCCTGCGCGACGACTCTGTCCGCATGGCCGCGCGTCTGCGCCAGTACGGCGCGACGGTGACCGAAGAGGCGCTGCCCGATGTGCCGCATGTCTGGCAGATTCTCGATGGCTGGATCCCCGAGGCACGCGCCAGCCTCGAGAGCACCGGGCGCTTCGTTCAGTCCGCGTTCGAGGACGCGACGATCCGGTAGCTCACCGCCTCCGCCACATGCGGGCGGCGGACCGCGTCGCTGCCGTCGAGATCGGCGATGGTGCGAGCCACACGCAGAATCCGGTGATAGCCCCGCGCCGAGAGGCCGAAGCGCTCGGCGGCGCGCGACAGAAGGGCCGTGCCGTCTGCATCCGGTGCCGCCACCTCTTCCAGACGCGCGCCCTCGGCATCGGCGTTCGTTCGACCCGCGCCCCGGTCCTCGTAGCGTTTCGTCTGCACCTCCCGGGCGGCCGCAACACGTGCTGCCACGACGTCGGAGGCATCGCCCGAGCCCGGCAGCGCGAGGTCTGTATAGGCCACCGGCGGCACCTCCACACGCAGGTCGAAGCGGTCCATCAGCGGCCCCGAGATCCGGCCCATGTAATCCTCGCCGCAGGCCGGCGCCCGCGAGCAGGCCCGCTCGGCGTCCGCAAGGTGCCCGCAGCGACACGGGTTCGCCGCCGCGACCAACGAGAACCGGCAGGGATAGCGGACATGCGCGTTGGCCCGCGCGACCATGACCTCGCCGGTCTCGATCGGCTGGCGCAGGGTCTCCAGCACGGTGCGGGGGAACTCGGGAAATTCGTCCATGAACAGCACGCCATTGTGCGCGAGGCTGATCTCGCCCGGTTTCGCGCCGCGCCCGCCGCCGATGATCGCGGCCTGGCTGGCGGTGTGGTGCGGCTCGCGGAAGGGACGCGCCATGGAGATCCCGCCCTCGTCCAGCAGCCCCGCGAGCGAATGGATCATCGAGGTTTCCAGCGCTTCTGCGGGCGTCAGCGGCGGCAGGATCCCGGGCATTCGCGCAGCCAGCATCGACTTGCCCGAACCAGGTGCCCCCACGAGTATCAGGTGGTGCCGGCCGGCGGCGGCGATCTCGAGCGCGCGCTTGGCGCGTTCCTGTCCCTTCACGTCGCGCAGGTCGCGCGCGCCGGAGGGCCGGGCGATCTCTCCGGCGGTGCAGGGCGGCAGGACCGACTGCCCGGTGAAATGTTTCACGACCTCCAGCAGCGTGCGCGGCGCGATCACCGGGCAGGCGTCGACCCACGCGGCCTCGGGACCCGAGGCGTGCGGGCAAAGCAGGCCGCGCCCGTCCTCGGCGGCTGTCATGGCCGCCGGCAGAGCCCCGATCACCGGCATTAGCGCTCCGTCGAGTGACAACTCGCCAAGCGACACGGTCGCCGCGGCGGCGTCGCGGGGCACCACGTCGAGCGCGGCGAGCAGCCCGAGCGCGATAGGCAGGTCGAAATGCGAGCCCTCCTTGGGCAGATCCGCGGGCGAGAGGTTCACGGTAATCTTGCGCGAGGGCAGGGCGATCGACAGCGCAGACAGCGCCGCCCGTACGCGGTCGCGCGCCTCGCTCACCGCCTTGTCGGGCAGGCCCACGATCGAAAAGCCGGGCAGGCCCGGGGTGACCGCGCACTGCACCTCGACGAGCCGCGCTTCCACGCCCTCGAACGCCACCGTGTAGGAATGTGCCACCATGCGCCGCCCCGGGCCCGCTTGCGCCTCGAGGGTCGCCGCAACGACGTTTCAACTTGGTTAACACTGAGCACGGCACAGAACGCATTGTCCCGGTGTCGCCCATCTTGCGCGCAGCGTTGCGGGCCTGCTGCATTCAACCTGTGCGAATGGTGGATGCGCCCTAAGCGATATTTGCGCGATGTCGAGGGGTTCCGACATTTTTTTGCAACCAAGGCTGATCCGGCTGCGTTCCGCCTCCGTAAGGGCAAGTGAGGGTCGCGATCATGGCGGCCACCCACCGGAACACGGGAGTCACCATGGCACTGGAAACCTTCAACGATCAGACGCTGTCCCGTCGCGCCATGAAGGCCGAGTTGCTCGATGCCGAAACCGAGTTGAAACTTGCTTATGCTTGGCGGGACGAGCGCTGCGAGAAAAGCCTGCATCGGCTGATCACCGCCTATATGCGGCTCGCGATCTCCATGGCATCGAAGTTCAAGCGCTACGGCGCGCCGATGAACGACCTGATCCAGGAAGCCGGCCTCGGTCTGATGAAGGCGGCCGACAAGTTCGATCCGGACCGCGGCGTGCGCTTCTCGACATACGCGGTGTGGTGGATCAAGGCCTCGATCCAGGATTACGTGATGCGGAACTGGTCGATGGTCCGCACCGGCTCGACCTCGTCGCAGAAATCCCTGTTCTTCAACATGCGCCGCGTTCAGGCCCGGCTCGAGCGCGAGGCCGCCGCGAGCGGCGAGAGCCTCGACCGCCACCAGCTGCGCCAGCTCATCTCGACCGAGATCGGCGTGCCGCTGCACGACGTCGAGATGATGGAAGGCCGCCTGTCGGGCTCCGACTATTCGCTCAACGCGACGCAGTCGGTCGAGGACGAGGGCCGCGAGTGGATCGACGCGCTGGAGGACGACAGCGCGCAGGCGTCCGAGCTGGTCGAGAACACCCACGACACCGAACAGCTGCGCGAGTGGCTGCTGGCGGCGATGTCGGCGCTGAACGACCGCGAGCGCTTCATCGTGCGCGAGCGCAAGCTGCGCGACGATGCCCGCACGCTCGAAAGCCTCGGCAACGAACTGGGGCTCTCGAAGGAACGTGTGCGCCAGCTCGAGGCTGCGGCTTTCCTCAAGATGCGCCGCTCTCTCGAGACGCAATCGCGCGAAGTCCACGCCTTCCTCGCGTGATCCGGGCCCTTGCCCTTGTTCTCGCCGCCTCGGCCGGCATGGCCGGGGCGGCGGAGTTCGATGACGCCGACATCGTCTTTCTCGGCGAACAGCACGACAATCCCGCACATCACGCCCGCCAGGCCGAGCTGGTTGACGAGATCGCGCCCGCCGCGCTCGTCTTCGAGATGATGACGCCCGCGCAGGCGGCGGCCGTTACGCCGGAATTGATCGGTGACGAGGCTGGTTTGGAAGCGGCGCTTGGCTGGGCCGAGAGCGGCTGGCCCGACTTTTCCCTGTATTACCCCATCTTTGCGGCGGCCCCAGAGGCGGCCTTCTACGGCGCGGCCCTGCCGCGTGAGGAAGCCCGGCAGATCATGGATCGCTCCATCGCCGAAATGTTCGGCGCGCAGGCGGCCGAATATGGCCTGACCGATCCGCTGCCCGACGATCAGCGCGAGGCCCGTGAGGCGTTGCAGGCCGAGGCCCACTGCGACGCGCTTCCCGACGAGATGCTGCCGGTGATGATCGATATCCAGCGCCTGCGGGACGCCTATATAGCCCGTGCCGCGCTCGAGGCGCTCGACGCGACCGGCGGGCCGGTCGCGGTCATCACCGGCAACGGTCACGCGCGGCTAGACTGGGGCGCGCCGTCCTACGTCGCGAGGGTGGCGCCCGAGGTCGCGGTCGCCGCGTTCGGGCAGGGCGAAGCCGCCCACGGTGCGCCCGAAGGCGGCTTCGACTTCACCGAGATCGGCCCGGACGTGGACCGAGGCGATCCCTGTGCGCAGTTTCGCGACGGCTGAGGGCGCTGGCCCTCGCTTGTCCTTCGCCGGTGCGGGGCTTACGTTCCGCCTCGTCCCACCGGCCGGAGTTTCATCCCCATGCTTGCTGGCAAGCGCATCCTCCTGATCGTCGGCGGCGGCATCGCGGCCTACAAGTCGCTCGACCTGATCCGCCGTTTCCGCAGCGCCGGGGCGTCGGTCACCCCGGTCCTCACCCGCGCCGCCGAGGAATTCGTGACGCCGCTGTCCGTCGCCGCCCTGGCCGGAGAGCAGGTCCACCGCGACCTTTTCGACCTGACCAACGAGGCGCAGATCGGGCACATCCAGCTGAGCCGCGTGGCCGATCTGGTGATCGTCGCGCCTGCGACGGCGGACCTGATGGCGAAGATGGCGCAGGGTCACGCCGACGATCTCGCCTCGACGCTCCTGATGGCCACCGACACACGGGTGATGATTGCGCCAGCCATGAACGTCCGGATGTGGGAGCACCCCGCAACGCAGCGCAACGCCGCGACGCTGGCGGGTGACGGCGTCCTGACCGTGGGCCCGAATTCCGGCGACATGGCCTGCGGAGAGCATGGCCCCGGCCGAATGGCCGAGCCGGCCGAGATCGTCGCCGCCGCCGAAGACGCGCTCGCCGACGGGCCTCTCCGGGGGCGCCGGATCGTCGTGACCTCCGGACCCACGCACGAGCCCATCGACCCGGTGCGCTACATCGCCAACCGCTCGTCGGGGGCACAGGGAACCGCCATCGCCACGGCGCTTGCCGGGCTCGGCGCAGAGGTCGTCTTCGTCACCGGGCCCGCCACCGTGCCTCCGCCCGCGGGCGTCGAGGTGATCCGGGTCGAGACCGCGCGCGAGATGCACGCCGCCGTGCGCGCCGCGCTGCCCGCCGACGCCGCGATCTGCGCCGCGGCCGTGGCCGACTGGCGCATGGCGGCGGAGAGCGGATCGAAGATCAAGAAGGGCGCCGACGGTCCGCCGACGCTGCACTTCGCCGAGAACCCCGACATCCTCGCCGAGGTCTCGCAACTGGCCGAGGGACGGCCCCGGCTGGTCGTGGGGTTCGCCGCCGAAACGGACGACGTGATCCGCCACGCCACCGAGAAACGGGCCCGCAAGGGCTGCGACTGGATCCTCGCAAACGACGTGTCGCCCGCGACCGGCATCATGGGCGGGCCCGAGAACGCGGTGACGCTGATCTCGGCCGACGGCGCCGAGACATGGCCCCGCGTCGGCAAGGACATGGTGGCCCGCAAGCTGGCCGAGCGCGTGGCCGAAACGCTGGGAGAGGGCACATGAGCGACGGCATGGAGCAGGTGCGCGTGGGCTTCCTCTGGGATGAGGGGGCAGACCGGACCGTGGGTCTTCCGAGCTATGCCAGCGACGGCGCGGCGGGCGCGGATCTGCGCGCGAACTTTCCCGGCCGCACGGGGCAGGACATCGCGCCGGGCGGCCGTGCGGTGATCCCCACGGGCCTGCGGATCGCCGTGCCCACCGGCTACGAGGCGCAGATCCGCCCGCGATCGGGCCTTGCGCGCGATCACGGCATCACGCTGCCGAATTCGCCGGGCACCATCGACAGCGACTATCGCGGGCCGCTCGGGGTGATCGTGATGAACCTCGGGGACGAGACCTTTCATATCTCGCACGGCGACCGCATCGCGCAGCTGGTGCTGGCGCCGGTGGTGCGCGCGGTGTTCGAGGAAGCGACGCATCTCGATGACACCCGCCGGGGGTCCGGCGGCTTCGGCTCCACGGGCCGCCGCTGATGCTTCTGGTCCTGTTCATCGCCGCGATGCTTTGGGGGATCGGGCACTACATGGGCACCCCGCGATCGGCGCGGCTCTACATGCTGGGGCTGCTGTTCCTCGCGGTGCTCGCGCTTCAGGTCGTGCTGCCCGCCGGGCACCCGGCGCGCGAGGCCACGGGAGGCAGCGCAGGACAGTGGCTGGTGGCGGCGGGGCTCGTTGCGCTGATCGTCGCCTACCGCGCGGTGCTGAAACGGGTGCGCGCCCGCGCCGAGGAGAACGAGGCCGAGGTTGCCCGTGAGGAGGCCGCCGAGGCGCCGCCCCGGCAGGCCGGAACCTTCGGTGCGACGGAGCTGGAGCGCTACGCGCGGCATATCGTTCTGCGAGAGGTCGGAGGTCCGGGGCAGAAGGCGCTCAACTCCGCGCGTGTCCTGGTGATCGGGGCGGGCGGCCTCGGCGCGCCGGCGCTGCAATACCTTGCGGCGGCCGGGGTGGGCACGGTGGGCGTCATCGACGACGACGTGGTGGAAAATGCCAACCTCCAGCGGCAGGTGATCCACGACGATGCCGACATCGGAAAGCCCAAGGTCTTTTCCGCCGAGGCCGCGCTGAAGGCACAGAACCCGTTCGTGGCGGTGAAGCCCTATCATCGCCGGCTCGAGCCCGGGATCGCCGAGGAGCTGTTCGCCGACTACGACGTGATCCTCGACGGCTCGGACAATTTCGACACCCGCTACCTTGCCAACCGTGCCGCTGTCGCGCGCGGGCTGCCGCTGATCTCCGGGGCTCTCAGCCAGTGGGAGGGACAGATCTCGGTCTTCGACCCCGCGCGCGGCGCGCCGTGTTACCAGTGCGTTTTTCCCGAACGTCCGGCGCCCGGCCTTGCGCCGTCCTGCGCCGAGGCCGGCGTGATCGGGCCGCTGCCGGGGGTGGTGGGCTCGATGATGGCCGTCGAGGCGATCAAGCTCGTCACCGGCGCCGGACAGCCGCTGCGGGGCGAGATGCTGATCTACGACGGGCTCTGGTCCGAGACCCGGAAGATCGCGCTCAAGCGCCGTGCCGACTGTCCGGTCTGTGGAACGGCCTGATTGCCGCGACGGGGCGGGGCGTGGACGCGCCGCTCCAGCCACACCATATCCAGTCCGGGCCCCGGCCCGACCGCCCGAAAGGAGACCGTCATGACCAATCCGCTTCTCGCCGAGTGGGACACGCCCTTCGGCCTGCCGCGCTTCGACCGCATCTCGGACGACGATTTCGGCTCGGCGTTCGAGACCGCCCGGATCGAGCATCTCGCCGAGGTGGCGGCGATCGCGGAGAATCCCGAGCCGGCCACGTTCGAGAACACCATCGTCGCGCTCGAAGGGGCGGGGCGGGCGCTCGACCGGGTGCTGACGGTGTTCTTCTCGTTGGCCGGGGCGGATTCGAACCCGGCCCGTCAGGCCCTGCAGCGCGACTTCGCGCCCAAGCTCGCCGCCCACGGCGCGGCGATCACCGGCAACCGCGATCTGTTCGAGAGGATCGAGGCGCTGTGGCAAGACCGTGGGGCGCTGGACCTCGCGGCGGAAGAAGCGCGGCTTCTGGAGCTCACCCACCGCAGCTTCGTGCGGGCGGGTGCCGCGCTGACCGGCGCGCAAGCCGACCGGATGACCGAGATCAAGTCGCGTCTGTCCGTGCTGGGTACGCAGTTCACGCAGAACCTTCTGGCAGACGAGAGCGGCTGGCAGATGGAGCTGAGCGAGGGCGACCTCGAAGGTCTGCCCGAGACCGTGTGCGCCTCGGCGCGCGCCGCCGGCGCGGAGCGTGGTGCCGACGGACCGGTCATCACGCTTTCGCGCTCGCTGATCGTGCCGTTCCTCCAGTTCTCGACCCGCCGCGACCTGCGCGAGACCGCGTGGCGGGCATGGACCTCGCGTGGCGCGATGGGCGGCGAGACCGACAATCGCGCCATCGCCGCCGAGGTGCTGAAGCTGCGCGAGGAGCGCGCCAAGCTGCTCGGCTACGACACGTTCGCGGCCTACAAGCTGGAACCGGAGATGGCCAAGTCGCCCGAGGCGGTGCGCGAGTTGCTGACCTCGGTCTGGCAGCCGGCCCGCGCCCGTGCGCTCGAGGATCAGGAAAAGCTCCAGGCATTGATGGCCGATGACGGGGTGAACGGCACGCTCGCGCCATGGGACTGGCGCCACTACGCCGAGCGCCGCCGCCGCGCCGAGTTCGACATCGACGACACGGCGCTCAAGCCGTACCTGCAGCTGGAGCGGATGATCGAGGCGGCGATGGACTGTGCCAACCGCCTGTTCGGTCTGGAGTTCCGCGAGGTGGACGTGCCGCTTTACCACGCCGACGTCCGCGCCTGGGAGGTGACCCGCGACGGCGCGCACGCGGCGGTTTTCGTGGGCGACTACTTTGCGCGGGCGTCCAAGAGGTCGGGCGCGTGGTGCTCGGCGCTTCGCAGCCAATCGAAGAGGCCCGAGGCGCGCACGGCCGTTCCGGTGAACGTCTGCAACTTCGCGAAGCCGGCGGCGGGCGAGCCGGCGCTTCTGTCCTACGACGACGCGCGCACGCTCTTTCACGAGTTCGGCCACGCGCTGCATCACATGCTGTCGGACGTGGAGTTCGGTTCGATCTCGGGCACGAGCGTGGCCCGCGACTTCGTCGAGCTGCCCTCGCAGCTGTTCGAGCACTGGCTTGACGAGCCCGAGGTCCTGCGCCGCTTCGCCACCCATGTCGAGACGGGCGAGCCGATGCCGCAGGACATGCTCGACCGGATGAAGGGCGCGGCGCTGGCCAACCAGGGCTTCGAGACGGTGGAATACCTTGCCTCGGCGCTGGTGGACCTCGAGTTCCACGCCGGACCGGCGCCCGCCGACCCGATGGACCGACAGGCCGAGGTGCTGGAAGAGCTCGGGATGCCCGAGGCCATCGTCATGCGCCACGCCACCCCGCACTTCGCCCACGTCTTCGCGGGCGACGGATATTCCAGCGGTTACTACAGCTACATGTGGTCCGAGGTCATGGACGCCGATGCCTTCGCCGCCTTCGAGGAGAAGGGCGATGCGTTCGACGGCGACACCGCCCAGGCGCTTGAGGAGCGGATACTCTCGCGCGGCGGATCGGCCGAGCCGGACACGCTCTACGTCGATTTCCGCGGCCGGATGCCGGGCGTCGAGGCGCTCTTGCGGGGGCGCGGTCTCGCAGCCTGATCCCGTGCGCCGCGGGCGGCGGATCCGTCGCCCGGAGGAGCTGTCATCGGGAGGGGAGGCGGTTCCGGGCTGACCCGCCGGGACGGGCCGGCCCTCGCAGTTCGTGCATCCGTCTGGCGGGCGTCATTCGGGCGTCGCGAAGGGCGCCCGTGTCAGTGTGAAGCCTTCCGCCTCCAGCAGCGCGGCCAGGCCGGTTTCGCCCTGCAGGTGCGCCGCTCCGGCGGCGACGACCACCGGCTGTGCGGTCTCCTCGACGGCGTCGAGGATGACGGGCAGCCAGGCCTCGTTGCGGGCGGTCAGAAGGGTCGCTTCCATCTGGTCGAAGCTCTCGTCCACCTCTTCGGGAGGAAGCGGGGAGGACCGGCGCGACATCAGGCGCGACAGCTCCCAGCTCGCGGCCGTGCGCTCTTCGAAATAGGTGGCGATCAGGGTGGCCATCATGTCGCTGCCGTCATCGCCGGGCACGATGGCGGCGCGCAGCATCTCGAGCTGGTCCTCCATGGGCGCGTCCTGAAATAGCCGGAACACCGTGTCCACGTCCTCAAGCGCCTGCATCTGTGTGCCGGTATCCTTGGCGATCCTCTGAAGCCGTGCGTCGAGTCCGTCGAGGACCGACGGGCTTTCGGTCGCGCAGCCGGGCAAGGCAAGGACCATCGACAGATACCAGGGCTGGAACTTGGCGGCCATGACCGGTGGAATGCCCCGCGCCTTCGCCGCCTCGGCGAGGCGCTGCCATTCGGCCTCCTCCATCAGCTCGGGCAGGGCGGTGTCCTTGAGGACCAGCATTCCCGGATCCTCGCGCATCCGGCGCTCGAGATCCTCCATGCCGCCCGGGGTCATCTCCAGAAGCAGTAGCCCGGAGCCATCGATCGTCTCGCGCAGCCCCTCGGCCGGCGCGGCGAGCCGCGGGTCCGAGATGTGGATGGTGCCGACGAGGTGGATGACCTCGCCGTCTCGCTCGGCGATCCAGTGGTTGCCCTCTCCGAAGGGGGTGGAGGCCGTGGCCTCGTCCAGCAGGGCACGCTCGGCGTCCGAAAAGTCGGGCCGCATGTCGCGCCCCTCGCACGCCGCCGCGGCCGTCGCGGTCCAGAGGGAGAAGGCCGCGAGGGCGGCAAGCACGAGGCGCATGGGGGGCTCCGGGATTTTGTCTGCGCCGCAGGCTAGGGGAGCGCCTTGCCACCGGCAAGCGGGCGGGTCAGCTTGGCCGGCGTGGAACGGGAACGTGATCTCTACGCGCCGCTGAAGGCGCATCTCGAGGCACTGGGCTACGCCGTGAAGGGCGAGGTCGGTCCGGCGGACCTCGTGGCGGTGCGGGACGATGCCCCCCCGGTGGTGGTCGAGCTCAAGCGCACCCTGTCGCTCAAGCTCTATCACCAGGCGCTGGCGCGGCTCTCGCTGACCGATCACGTTTACATCGCCGTTCCCGCGCCGAAGGGCCGGCAGGCGCGGCGCATCCTGACGGACAACACCCGAATGTGCCGGCGGCTGGGCCTCGGCTTCATCACGGTGCGGCCGGATGGCCGGGTCGAGGTGCGCTGCGACCCCGGTCCCTATGTCCCGCGCCGCAACCGCAAGGGGGCGGAGAAGCTGCTTTCGGACTTCGCCCGGCTGCGCGGCGACCCCAACGACGGCGGCGCGACGCGGCACGGGCTGGTCACGGGCTACCGCCAGGACGCGCTGGCCTGCGCGGCTCATCTCTCCGACACCGGGCCCGACAAAGTCGGCTCGATTCGCTCCGCCACCGGCGTCTCGGCGGCGCAGCGCATCCTTGCGGACAATCACTACGGCTGGTTCGAGCGCACCGCGCGCGGGGTCTATGGTTTGACCGAGGCCGGGCGTGCGGGGCTCGTTCACTGGGCCGGCAGCTGGGAAGACAACGGCTAGGCAAGCACTTGCCGGCGCCCCCGGCGGGCGACCGCCGTCCGCGGCGGCGATCCCCTTTCGACGATCGCCTCGAATACCGACATTTCTGCAGCGCGAGCGAGTTGACAGAGCCGTGAGGCTTTCCTATCTCCGGCGCGTTAGCACTCGACTAGGGTGAGTGCTAAAGGCCCGCCTGACCGAGGGGGGCTGGATATAAACTTTGAGCCAAGGAGACTCGAAGATGGCATTCAAACCGCTTCATGACCGCGTGCTGGTTCGTCGTGTCGAGAGCGACGACAAGACCAAGGGCGGTCTGATCATCCCCGACAGCGCGAAAGAAAAGCCGGCTGAGGGTGTGATCGTTGCGTGTGGCGACGGCGCGCGCAAGGACTCGGGCGAACTGATCGACATGGCCGTGAAGGCCGGCGACAAGGTGCTGTTCGGCAAGTGGTCGGGCACCGAAGTTTCGATCGACGGCGAAGACCTTCTGATCATGAAGGAATCGGACATCCTCGGCATCATCGAGGACGCATCGCAGGCCGCCGCGGCCTGATCGCACTCCCGACGATCGCCAGAATTTTCCCGTATTTTAGGAGCGAAACGAAATGTCTGCCAAGGACGTGAAATTCGATACCGACGCCCGCAACAAGATGCTTCGCGGCGTCAACATCCTCGCCGACGCGGTGAAGGTCACGCTCGGTCCCAAGGGCCGCAACGTGGTCCTCGACAAGTCGTTCGGCGCGCCCCGCATCACCAAAGACGGTGTGTCGGTCGCCAAAGAGATCGAGCTTGAGGACAAGTTCGAGAACATGGGCGCGCAGATGGTCAAGGAAGTGGCCAGCCGCACCAACGACGAAGCCGGTGACGGCACGACCACCGCGACCGTTCTCGCGCAGTCGATCGTCAAGGAAGGCGTGAAGGCCGTGTCCGCGGGCATGAACCCGATGGACCTCAAGCGCGGCATCGATCTCGCCACCGCGAAGGTCGTGGACCAGATCAAGGGCGCAGCCCGCAAGGTCGAGAACTCCGACGAAGTCAGCCAAGTCGGCACCATCTCGGCCAACGGCGAAGCATCGATCGGCAAGATGATCGCGGACGCCATGCAGCGCGTCGGCAACGAGGGTGTCATCACCGTCGAGGAGAACAAGGGCACCGAGACCGACGTCGAAGTCGTCGAGGGCATGCAGTTCGACCGCGGCTACCTGAGCCCCTACTTCGTCACCAACTCCGAGAAGATGATCGCGGAGCTCGACGACTGCCTCATCCTGCTGCACGAGAAGAAGCTCTCGTCGCTGCAGCCGATGGTCCCGCTCCTCGAGCAGGTCATCCAGTCGCAGAAGCCGCTTCTCATCATCGCTGAAGATGTCGAAGGCGAAGCTCTCGCAACTCTCGTCGTGAACAAGCTGCGCGGCGGCCTCAAGATCGCAGCCGTGAAGGCACCGGGCTTCGGCGACCGCCGCAAGGCCATGCTGCAGGACATCGCGATCCTGACCGGCGGCCAGGTGATCTCGGAAGATCTCGGCATGAAGCTCGAGAACGTCACCATGGACATGCTCGGCTCGGCCAAGCGCGTGGCGATCTCGAAGGACGAGACCACCATCGTTGACGGCAACGGCGACTCGGGCGAGATCGAAGCGCGCGTCAGCCAGATCCGCGGCCAGATCGAGGAGACCACCTCGGACTACGACCGTGAGAAGCTGCAGGAGCGTGTTGCCAAGCTGGCGGGCGGCGTGGCCGTCATCCGCGTCGGCGGTGCGACCGAGATCGAGGTGAAAGAGCGCAAGGACCGCGTCGATGACGCCCTGAACGCGACCCGCGCGGCCGTGCAGGAAGGCATCGTCGTCGGCGGTGGCGTCTCCCTCATCCAGGGTGCCAAAGCGCTCGAGGGTGTCGAGGGTGCGAACTCCGACCAGAACGCCGGTATCGCGATCGTCCGCAAGGCGCTCGAGGCGCCGCTGCGCCAGATCGCCGAGAACGCGGGCGTGGACGGCTCGGTCGTCGCGGGCAAGATCCGCGAGAGCCAGGACCTCAAGTTCGGCTATAACGCGCAGACCGACGAGTACGGCGACATGTTCAAGTTCGGCGTGATCGACCCCGCGAAGGTCGTACGCACCGCGCTTGAGGACGCCGCGTCGATCGCAGGCCTGCTCATCACCACCGAAGCGATGGTCGCCGACAAGCCGCAGAAGGACGGCGGCGCCGGTGCCGGTGGCGGCATGCCCGACATGGGCGGCATGGGCGGCATGATGTAATCAGCCGTCCCGTCCGACCGGACGAGACAGGGGCCCGGCGGCAACGCCGGGCCCTTTTTCGTGCCATCGGGGTCTGCGAGGGACCGGGATTCCCGGCAGGCGGGCCTGAATGCGGCGCAGTGCGCCGGGAATCGGACCAAAAGTCACATTAGGCTTGACGAAGATGTCGGCCGGCCGAACGCCGGGCGCGGTGTTGCCCCCGCGTCAAGGGATTTTCTTGCGTCCCTCGTGGGTTGCGTTGCCTGACCCAACGTAAGAATCGGCTCGAAACGTGTCCCGCGGCCAGTGTCCGACCCGACACATATGGCGCCTCTTGAGGCCTGCGCCGCCACGTTCCGCTTCCCTTCGGCGGAACCCTGCCGGATTGTCCTCGTTAATCGGGCAGACAAGGAAACGAGAGCCATGACACCCACGATCATCTACCTGCTCATGTTCGCGAGCGTTGCAGGCATGTTCCTTCTGACTGCCGCCGTCATCGCGTTCGTCGGCCGTCTGCCTGCCGATGCCCAGACCGGCCAGACGCCGAGCCGCGTGGCCGGCGCCGGCTGAGGCCGAACACATCTCTATGCAACCGGAAAGGGAGTGCCTCGGCGCTCCCTTTTCTTTTCCCCGGTCCCGCACCGCCGGGATGTTTCCGCCAAGCAGAAGACGTTGCCATTCCGCGGCCTGAGGGCGGTCAGATAGCCATCGAGGCCGCGGCGGGAACGTAGTCGCCCCGCGCGCTGTTGGCCCCGCGGGGAGGCGTCATACCAGACCAAGGAGACCACCATGCAGCGTTTCACCGACAAGACCGTCATCGTCACCGGCGCTGGGTCCGGCATCGGCGCCGCGACCGTCCGCCGCTTCCACGACGAGGGTGCGAACGTGGTCCTCGTGGGCCGCACGAAGGACAAGCTCGAAAGCGCGGCCGAAGGGCTCGAGCGAACGCTCTGCGTTTCGGCAGACGTGGGCAGCGAGGACGACTGCGCCCGGGTGGTCGAAGAGGCGCACGACACGTTCGGCCCCGTCGACGTGCTGGTGAACAATGCCGGCGTCGTGGCGCAGGGCCGGGTCGAGGAAGTCTCGGTCGAGGACTGGGAAAAGGTCATCCGCATCGACCTGACCGGCGTGTTCCTGATGTCCCGCGCGGTGATGGACGACCTGTCGAAACGGGGCGGCTCGGTGGTCAACACCTCGTCCGTTTCGGGCACCGGCGGCGACTGGGCGATGGCGGCCTACAACGCGGCCAAGGGCGGCGTGACCAACCTGACCCGTGCCATGGCGCTCGATGCCAAGCGCACCGGCGTGCGCTGCAACGCGGTCTGCCCGTCGATGACCGACACCGACATGGCCTCGGGGATCAAGGACAACGACGATACCTTCGAGACGTTCAAGGGCCGCATCCCGCTGGGTCGCCCGGCGGACCCGGCCGAGGTGGGCGACGTGATCGTGTTCCTCGCAAGCTACGACGCGCGCTTCGTCAACGGGGTGAACCTGCCGGTGGACGGGGGGCTTTCGGCCTCGAACGGTCAGCCGGACATGGCCTGAGCCTCTGCGCGCTTCGGTCTCCGGGGCCGAAGTTCAGTAAAGGCGAATCCACCGGGCGGCGCGGGCCCCCTCCCGCCCGCGCTGCCGGCGTGATAGCGACGGGTGACACCGTCGCGGGGAGGACATCCGATGTTCCGAAACCAGTTCATGCGCGAGATGCACGCGGGCGAGGAAGATGCCGTGGAGGCGCTTTTGCGCGCGGCGTTCGGCCAGCCCGACGAGGCGACGCTGGTACGCAAGCTGCGCAAGCAGGGCGTCATCGCCGGTGAGGCCGTCGTGCCGGGCGAAGACGGGCCGGTCGGCTACGTCGCGCTGTCGGACATGGTCGCGCCCAAGGGCTGGCTCTGCCTCGCGCCGGTGGCCGTGGCGCCGGATCAGCAGGGTCAGGGGATCGGGCGGCGCCTTTGCGGGATGATCTCGGAATGGGCGCGGCAGGCAGGCCAGACGGTCGTGGTGCTGGGTGAGCCGGGCTTCTACCAGCGCGCCGGCTTTTCACTGGAACGCGCGCAGAAGCTGGCCTCGCCGTTCCCGCTGGATCATACGCTGATCGCGCGGCCGGGCGAGGACATGCCGAAAGACCGGCTGGTCTATCCCAAGGCGTTCGGAGCCACAGAATGAGCCGACGCGACCCGAGGCGCACCCTGCGCGTGCCGGTGACGGACTGTGGCGTCGCGCATCTGCGGGCACGGGCGCGGGGGCGCAGCCTGGCCGATGCGTTGCGGCGGATCGCCGAGAGCCACGAGGGAGACATTCCGCCCGCGCCCGAGGACACGCACCGCCTGCTGCCGGTGCAGCTGCCCGCCCGCCTGCGCGCGACGCTCGCGGCACGTGGCGCGGACGAGGGGCGCGGGGCGGCAGACACGCTGGCGGGCATTCTCGGGGCGGCGACGGAGGGGCGGACCTGATGCGCCTGTTTCTCCTGACCGCGCTGACGATGGTCGCCTTCGCCGCGAATTCTGTCCTGAACCGCCTCGCGCTGGCGTCCGGAGAAATCGAGGCCGGGACCTTCGGCACGGTGCGCCTGATCGCCGGCGCGGTCACCCTCGGCGCGCTGTGCCTCCTGCGCGACGGGCGGCTCCGGCTGGGCGGACCTGGCCGGGCGGTCGCCGTGGCTGCGCTTGTCGTCTACATCTACGGCTTCTCGGCGGCCTACCGCGCGCTCGATGCGGGGCTCGGGGCGCTGATCCTCTTCGGCACGGTTCAGGTGACCATGTTCGCCGGCGCGCTGCGCGGAGGAGAGCGTCCACCCGCGCAGAAATGGATCGGAGCTGCCGTTGCCGCGGCGGGTCTGGTCTGGCTGCTCTGGCCGGGCGAGGGTCCGCAGACCTCGACGCTGCACGGACTGGCCATGGTCGCCGCCGGGGCGGGCTGGGGCGTCTACTCGCTGGTTGGGCGCGGGGCGCCGGACCCGCTCATGGGCTCGGCCGCGAATTTCGTCCTGGCCGCGCCGATCGGGCTGGCGATCGGGCTGATCCTCGAAGGCGGTGTCGGGGCCATCTCGGCGTTCGGGCTGGTCCTTGCGGTGCTGTCGGGAGCGGTGACATCCGGGCTGGGATACGCCCTGTGGTACACGGTCCTGCCCCGGCTTCAGGCCAGCACCGCCGCGGTCGCCCAGTTGAGCGTGCCGGCCATCGCCATCGCCGGTGGCTGGCTGGTGCTGGGAGAGGCGCTGACGGCAGAGGCCGCGCTTGCCGCGCTCATCGTGCTGGGGGGCGTCGCGCTGGCCGTGCTGGCGCCGAGGCGCCCATGAGCGTGGCGCTGACCTTCACCGGCGCCGAGGTGCTGCGCCCCGACGGTTGGGACGACGGCCCGGTGTCCGTGACCGACGGACTGCTGCGCGACGGGACCGGTGCTCGGGCGGTGGACCTTTCGGGCTTCCGCCTGTTGCCGGGGATCGTGGACCTGCACGGCGACGGCTTCGAGCGGCACGTCGCCCCCCGGCGCGGTGCGCTGCGCGAGACCCGGGCGGGCCTCGTCGCGACCGAGGCGGAGCTGGCGGCGAACGGGATCACCACCGGCTATCTCGCACAATTCTGGAGCTGGGAGGGCGGTCTGCGCGGCCCGGACTTCGCCACCGCGCTGATCGAGGCGTGGGCGTCGCTGCGGGACAGCTTCGACACCGACCTGCGGATGCAGCTGCGGCTCGAGACCCACATGCTGGGCGACTACGACAGGGTCGCCGCGCTCGTGGCAGAGCAACGGATCGGCTATCTTGTTTTCAACGATCACCTCCAGCACGAAAGACTGGCCGAGGGCCGACGGCCCAAGCAGATGACGGGACAGGCGCTCAAGAGCGGGCGCTCGCCCGAGGCGCACTTTGCCCTGATGACGGCGCTGCACGACCGAAGCGGCGAGGTGCCCGAGGCGGCCGCGGCGCTGGCACATCGTTTGTCCGGGCAGGGCGTGGCCATCGGCAGCCATGACGACGCGGATGCCGACGAGCGCAACACTTGGCGCGACCGCGGCGCACGGATCGCCGAGTTTCCTGAAACCCGCGCGGCGGCGGAGGCCGCGCGGGCGGCGGGCGAGCCGGTCATCCTCGGTGCGCCGAATGTTGTGCGAGGGGCGAGCCACAAGGGCAACGTGTCGGCGGCGGAGCTGGTGGCCGAGGGGCTCTGCGACGCGCTGGCATCGGACTACCATTATCCCGCCCCGCGCGCCGCCGCCCTGCGGCTCGCCGAGACCGGCGTGATCGACCTGGCCACCGCGTGGCGGCTGGTGTCGGAAGGACCGGCGCGTGTCATGGACCTCGCCGACCGGGGGCGCATCGCCGACGGCCTGCGCGCGGATCTCGTGGTGCTCGACGCCGAGGATCGCGTCGCGGCGACGTTCGCGGGCGGCGCGGTCACTTACATGCGCGGAGAGGCGGCGCGTCGGATCGTGGGCTGAGGCCGGTTGCAACACCCGTTCAATGCGAAGACGGTCCTGCGATCGGCTTCGCGGAAGGCTGCGCGTGGATCGGCGTGCTCGACACTGGGGCGGACGGGCCGACAGCGCGCGCCGAAGTTGCCTAGCGGAGCGGCGGCCGCGATGGTCCGGTTTCCGAAACGCGCGAGACAGGCCCGCAACGCACGCGCAAAGCTTTGGCCGGGGACACGACCGCCCCGTCTGGCGGCTCAGCGGCGTACGCGGTTGACGTGGCCCATCTTGCGGCCGGGCCGGGCGTCGCCCTTGCCGTAGAGATGGAGCGCCGCGTCGCTCTCTCCGGCGATCCGCGGCACCGCGTCGATGTCGTCGCCGATCAGGTTCTCCATGACCACGTCGGCATGGCGCTGCCCGTCGCCCAGGGGCCAGCCGGCCACCGCGCGGATATGCTGTTCGAACTGGTCGACGGTGCAGCCGTTCTGGGTCCAGTGGCCGGAGTTGTGGACGCGTGGCGCGATCTCGTTCACCACGAGGCCGGCATCGGTCACGAACAGCTCCACCCCCATGACACCGACGTAGTCGAGCGCGTTGAGGATGCGCGCGGCCAGCAGCACGGCGTCGGTCGCGACGGAGCCGGGCACCGAGGCGGGAACGGTCGTAGTCCGCAGGATGCCGCCCTCGTGCACGTTCTCGCCCGGATCGAAGCAAGACACGGCGCCATCGAGCCCGCGCGCTGCGATGACGGAGATCTCGCAGCGGAAATCTACGAAGCCTTCCAGCACCGAGGGCGCGCCGCTGACGGCCTCCCAGGCGGAGCCTGCCGCGTCAGGGGTCGAAAGCCGCGCCTGTCCCTTGCCGTCGTAGCCGAAGCGACGGGTCTTGAGGATCGCGGGGGTGCCGACGCTTTCCAGTGCCGCGGCGAGGCTGTCGGGATCGTGCACCTCGGCCCATGGCGCGACTTTCAGGCCAAGCTCTTCGAGGAACGCCTTCTCGGTGGCGCGGTCCTGGCTCACCCGGAGCGCCTCGCGGCCCGGCCGGATGGGGCGGATGCTCTCGATCCGGTCGAGCGCCTCCGTGGGGATGTTCTCGAACTCGTAAGTGACCACGTCCACGCTTTCGGCGAAGGCGTCGAGGGCGGCGAGGTCGTCGTAGCCCGCCGTCGTGACCTTGTGTGCCACGTGGCCCGCCGGGGCGTCGGCGCCGGGGTCGAAGACATGGGCCCTGAGGCCGAGGCGAGCGGCGGCGACCGACAGCATCCGGCCGAGCTGACCGCCGCCGAGGATGCCGATGGTGCTGCCGGAAGGAAGGGGGGACGTCATGGGGGCCTCGTGCGTGATGGTGGGCGCCGGGCCGGACCGACGCCGGACAGGGTCAGTCGCGGACCGGTTCGTCGGGGATGGACGCCGACAGCTCGGACCGCCAGGTGTCGAGCCGCTCGGCCAGCTTCGGGTCGTTCAGGGCCAGGATTTGCGCGGCCATGAGGCCTGCGTTCGCCGCGCCCGCGCCGCCGATCGCCATGGTGGCCACCGGGAATCCGCGGGGCATCTGGACGATTGAATAAAGGCTGTCGACGCCCGAAAGCGCCTTCGTCTGCACCGGCACGCCGATCACCGGCACGCGGGTCTTGGACGCCATCATGCCCGGCAGGTGCGCGGCGCCACCGGCGCCGGCGATGATGACCTGCAATCCGCGCCCGACCGCCTCGCGTCCGTAGCTCCACAGCCGGTCCGGGGTGCGGTGTGCCGACACGATCTTGACCTCGTGGTCGATGCCCAGCGTGTCGAGGATGTCGGCGGCCTCCTTCATGGTGGACCAGTCCGACTGGCTGCCCATGACGATGCCCGCACGGGGCGCGCGCTCTGCGCTCATGCTGCGCTCCTTGCCGTTGATTGGGCGGGGTTATACCCCGCCGCGCGGCTTACGCAATGATGTCGGGGAAGAGCCGGTCCTCGATCCACGAGATCCGGTCCTTGAGCGCCAGCTTCTTGCGCTTCAGACGCTGCAGCATCAGCGCGTCGGAACTGCTGCGCTCCTGCAGGGCGCGGATCGAATCGTCGAGCTCGCGGTGCTCGCGTTTGAACCATTCCAGCTCCACGCGCAGCACGTCGTCGCTTTTCATGGACAGGTCGGTCGGGGCGTTCATCGCGGGTGGATCCCTTGCAGTCAGAGGGCATCAGCATACACGAACCGCCCGCACGCGGGAAGGCGCGCGTTCCCGCTTTGGGCCGTGCGCGACTTGCACGGAAGCGGACGTCACCCCATATTTCTCCCAGGGCCGCCGTACCGGGGTCCGATTGACGGTCGCTTGCCTAGAGGACGTGTCGATGACCAAACTCACCTTGGGGTCTCATCCCCACATGCTCGGGTTCGAACAGCTCGAGCGCCTTCTGGAACGGACCGCCAAGTCTGGAAACGAAGGCTATCCGCCCTACAACATAGAACAGACGTCCCAGACGTCTTACCGGATCACGCTCGCGGTGGCGGGCTTTGCCGAGGACGACCTCTCGATCACGATCGAGGACCGGCAGCTTGTCATCCGGGGCCGCCAGACCGACGACGGCACCGAGCGGGTGTTCCTGCACCGCGGAATCGCCGCGCGCCAGTTTCAGCGGAGCTTCGTGCTCGCAGACGGCGTCGAGGTCGAGGAAGCAGTCATAGAGAACGGACTGCTGCACGTGGATTTGCGCCTGTCCCGCCCGGAAACGGTGGTGCAGACGATCGACATCAGAAAGGGGTGAGTTCCATGGACACTCAGGTTGATCTCAAGATGCTCGACACAGGCCGCACGGTCTACGTTCGTCCGGTGGCGGTGGACGAACTGCCCGAGGATGTGCGCGAGCAGGCCGAGGGCCTCGACACCATCTATGCCGTGCACGCCGCCGACGGCGAACGCCTCGCCCTGGTGCGCGAGCGGAACCTCGCCTTCGTGATCGCGCGCCAGAACGACATGACGCCCGTGACGGTGCACTGACGTCGGCGACGGGCGCGCCGCAGTCGATGCCCGTTGTTTGAGAAATGGAAAGACCGGCCGCACTTGGGTGCGGGCCGGTCTTTTTCGTTCCGGGCGGTCCGTCGACAGGGGCGCACTGGGGCGCTGCGCGGGGCCGCATCGCTCACGCGCTTGGCCGACATCACCTGCCACGACATCGGGGGTTTTCGCATAGAAAAAGGCCCCGGTCCGAGTGGCGGACCGGGGCCTCTGTCTGTTCTGACGTGCCTTTCGCGGGGTCAGCCCGCGATCAGGCCCATCTGCTCGAGCTTCAGCACCACCTGGTGGGCGCAGTTGTCCACGTCCTGGCCTTCGGTGTCGACGCGCAGTTCCGGGTTCTCGGGCGTGTCGTAGGGATCGGAGATGCCGGTGAACTCCTTGATCTTGCCCTCGCGTGCCAGCTTGTAGAGACCCTTGCGGTCCCGCCGCTCGCATTCCTCGAGCGAGGTCGCCACGTGAACCTCGACAAAGGCGCCGTAGCTTTCGATTTCCTCGCGAACGGCGCGCCGGGTGGCCGCGTACGGCGCGATCGGGGCGCAGAGCGCGATGCCGCCGTTCTTGGTGATCTCGCTTGCGACATAACCGATGCGGCGGATGTTGAGGTCGCGGTGCTCCTTCGAGAAGCCGAGCTCGGAGGACAGGTTCTTCCGCACGATGTCACCGTCGAGGAGCGTCACCGGGCGACCGCCCATCTCCATCAGCTTGACCATGAGCGCGTTGGCGATGGTCGACTTGCCCGACCCCGAGAATCCGGTGAAGAACACGGTGAAGCCCTGCTTCGAGCGCGGCGGCTTGGTGCGGCGCAGCTCCTGAACCACCTCGGGGAACGAGAACCAGTCGGGGATCTCGAGACCTTCCTGCAGGCGGCGGCGCAGCTCGGTGCCCGAGATGTTGAGGATGGTCACGTCATCCTTGTCGGCGATCTCGTCCGACGCCTCGTACTGTGCGCGCTCCTGCACGTAGACCATGTGCTTGAACGGCACCATCTCGATGCCGATCTCGTCCTTGTATTCGTTGAACAGGTCCTGCGCGTCGTAGGGGCCGTAGAAGTCCTCGCCCTGGCTGTTCTTGCCGGGGCCGGCGTGGTCACGGCCGACGATGAAGTGGGTGCAGCCGTGGTTGCGGCGGATCAGGCCGTGCCAGACCGCCTCGCGCGGGCCGGCCATGCGCATCGCAAGGTTCAGCAGGCTCATCGTGGTGGTCGAGGCCGGGTACTTGTCCAGAACCGCCTCGTAGCAGCGGACCCGCGTGAAGTGATCGACATCGCCCGGCTTGGTCATGCCCACGACGGGGTGGATCAGCAGGTTTGCCTGGCTCTCGCGCGCCGCGCGGAAGGTCAGCTCCTGGTGGGCGCGGTGCAGCGGGTTGCGCGTCTGGAACGCGACGACCTTGCGCCAGCCCAGCTTGCGGAAGCGCGCGCGCAGTTCGTTCGGCGTGTCGCGGCTGGCGCGGAAATCGTAGTGCACCGGCTGCTGGATGCCGGTCACGGGGCCGCCGAGATATACGTTGCCCGCGGTGTTGTGCAGGTAGTTGACCGCCGGGTGTGCGCTGTCGTCCGCGCCAAAGACCTTCTCGGCCTCGCGCGCCTTGTTCGGCACCCACTTGTCGGTGACGGTCATGGTCGCGAGGATGACGCCCTCCTGGTCCCGCAGGGCGATGTCCTGACCTTCCTCGATCTTCTCGGCGAATGCCTCGGTCACGTCCAGCGTGATCGGCATCGGCCAGAGCGAGCCGTCGGCGAGGCGCATGGTCTCGACCACGCTGTTGTAGTCCTCTTCCGTCAGGAAGCCCTTCAGCGGGTTGAAGCCGCCGTTCATCAGAAGCTCGAGGTCACAGATCTGGCGCGGGCTGAGGTCGTGGCTGACCAGGTTGCCGGCCTCCACCTTCATCTTCTGCGCGCTCTCGTAGGACACGTAGAGTTCCGGGATCGGGGCGAGGTTCGGCAATTGCATGGTCATGGCACGGTCCGTTGGCGGTTCGAGGTCGGTGCGGCGGCGGGGACACGCACGGGCGCGGCGGCGTCGGAAGATCGTCGGCGCGGGGAGCGGGCCCCATGAAAGTCGCGCGGACGTAGACCCGAAGCCGTCGCCAGTGCAAGGGCAGCCGGCAGCCCCGAGCAAAAAGAGGCAAAAATACCCCGAAGGCCTGCCACGGCGAACATGCGTCCGTCCCCGCGAGGCCTGTCGCGAACGATGGTTTTCGTCAGGAACAGCACAAGGATGCGCGGGTTGTCACCGACACAACACCGCGAGGGAGAGCACGCATGAGCGACAGCACCGATCTTGGCACCATGACTGCGGCGGAGTTGTCGCGTCTCTTCCGGGCAAAGGAGGCATCCCCGCTGGAGGCGACGCGCGCGGCGCTCGACCGGATCGAGCGCTTCAACCCGGCGGTGAACGCCTACGTTCACGTCGACCGCGAGGGCGCCGAGAAGGCGGCCCGCGCTTCCGCGCAGCGCTGGGGCCGGGGCGAACCGCTGTCGCCGCTCGACGGTGTTCCGGTCTCGATGAAGGACCTGACCGAAGTCGCCGGGATGCCGGCACGTGACGGTTCGCTCCTGTCGTCGGACGAGCCCTGCGAGACGGACGCTCCGCCCGCCGCGCGGATGCGCGAGGCCGGCGCGGTGATCCTCGGCAAGACCAACACGCCGGAGTTCGGCTGGAAGGGCGTGACCGACAACCGCGTGTTCGGGGCCACCCGGAACCCGTGGGACACGTCGCTGACACCGGGCGGGTCGTCGGGAGGGGCTGCTGCTGCCGCGGCGCTGAACATGGGCGCGCTGCACCAGGGCGGCGATTCGGGTGGGTCGATCCGGATCCCGGCCGCATTCACCGGCACCTTCGGGTTCAAGCCGACCTTCGGCTGGACGCCGCAATGGCCCCCCGCCAAGGTTCCGACACTGTCGCATATCGGCCCGATCACCCGCACGGTCGAGGACGCGGTGCTAATGCTTAACCACATCGGCCGCTACGATCACCGCGACCCGTACGCCGTGCGCGGTATGCCCGACGACTGGGGCGACGGCGTCATGGACGGCATCTCGGACCTGCGCATCGCGTTCTCGCCGACACTGGGCGGTGTCGAGGTGGACCCGCAGATCGCGCGCCGCGTGGCCGAGGCCGCCAAGGCGTTCGAGGACCTCGGTGCCGAGGTGGTCGAGGCGGAGCCGCCGGAGTTCGACTGCCCGATCGACACCTACAAGCGGATCTGGTGGACCGCCTCGCGCGATCTCTACCTTTCCCTGTCGGAAAGCGATCGCGAAAAGCTCGATCCGGGCCTCGTGGACAATGCCATCGCCGCCGAAAGCTGGACGGCCGTCGACCTCTTCCGGGCCGAGGCGCATCGCGCGGAACTGACCCAGAGGCTCGAGCGCTTCAATCAGGAATACCACCTGCTGCTGTGCCCGACTCTTCCGATCCAGCCGTTCCTCGCGGAGCACGACGTGCCGCCCGGCTCGGGGATGACAGACTGGACCGAGTGGTCGCCGTTTACTTACCCGTTCAATCTCAGCCAGCAGCCGGCCGCGTCGATCCCCTGCGGCTTCACCGCCGAAGGACTGCCGGTGGGCCTCCAGCTGGCGGGCGGCAAGTACGACGACCGGCGCGTGCTGCGCGCCGCGGCGGCATACCTGAACGCACATCCCGCACGTTTCCCGACGGTCCCGGATCCGGCCGAAACCGCGGTCTGACACCTCTTTCCAGTGGCCCCTCACTCAGCACCACCAATCAGGAGAGCCGCAATGATCGTTCGCCAGAAGGCCGACGCCGAGAAAACCGCCGTGGACGAGGACAAGTTCGTGTCCAAGCGCTACACGCTGCGCAAGGACGGCATGGGCCATTCCGTCCACGAAACATACATCAAGCCCGGCCAGTCGCTGCACATGTGGTACAAGAACCACAAGGAAACGGTGATCTGCACCGAGGGCCGCGGCAAGATCGAGGATCTGACCGAAGGCGGGTCGTGGGACCTCGAACCAGGCGTGCTCTACGCGCTCGACAAGCATCAGAAGCACATCCTGTCGAGCGAGGAGGGCATGACCGTGCTTTGCGTCTTCACGCCCTCGCTCGTCGGGCCGGAGGATCATGACGAAGAGGGCAGCTATCCGCTCTACGAGGACGACGGGACCGTCGTGAAGCACTGATCCTAGGCACGTGCGGTCTGTCTCTGAAGGCCAGCGCCGCCCTGTGCTTGCCCTTGGGGTAGCGTCGCGGCATGCCATGTCCGGGCCCGGGACGGGTGAGAGCAGAAGGAGGGACAGCATGTGCAAGGCAGGTGGCGGAACGGCGACCGGAACGGTCCTGATCGAGAACGAGCGTGTCCGCGTGACCGAATGGCAGTTTGCGGCGCGCGGCGACAACACCGGCTGGCACCGGCACGACTGCGATTACGTGGTCGTGCCGAAATTCGACGGCATCCTCGAAGTGGACTCGGGCGGCGATGCGCCGGTGCGGGTCGAGACGCGCGCCGACGCCCCCTATTTCCGCCAGCGTGGCGTGGAACACGACGTGATCAACGGCAACGACTTTCCCTGCGCCTTCGTCGAGATCGAGCTTCTGGAGAACGGGCGAGGCTGAGGCGCGTCCCCGCAGCGAAAAGGGCGCGTCCCGCGACGCGCCCCTCTTGCTGATCTGGTCGTATGTGTCCGGCGCGGTTACTCCGCCGCCGGCTCCACCGGGGCGCCGTAGCCGAGCGGTTCGGTTTCGTCCTTGCCCTCGTCGAGGTCCTGTTCGGCCAGCCAACGCTCGGCCTCCAGCGCGGCCATGCAGCCCATGCCGGCCGAGGTCACCGCCTGGCGGTACTTGTGGTCGGTCAGATCGCCCGCGGCGAAGACGCCGGGGATCGACGTCTCGGTCGAGTCGGGCTTGGTCACCACGTAACCGCCCATATGCGTCTCGAGCTTGTCCTTCACCAGCTCGTTCGCGGGCGCGTGGCCGATGGCGATGAAGACGCCCTTGGCGGGGATCTCGGTGACCTCGCCGGTCTTGACGTTCCTGACGCGCACACCCTCGACGCCGAGCGGGTTCTCGGTGCCGGTCACCTCTTCGAGGCCGTGGTCCCACAGCATCTCGATCTTGGGGTTCTTGAAGAGGCGATCCTGCAGGATTTTCTCGGCGCGCAGTTCGTCGCGGCGGTGGATCAGCGTGACCTTGGAGGCAAAGTTGGTCAGGAACAGCGCCTCTTCCACGGCGGTGTTGCCGCCGCCGACCACGACGATCTCCTGGTTGCGGTAGAAGAAGCCGTCGCAGGTGGCGCAGGCCGAGACGCCGAAGCCCTTGAATTTCTCCTCGGACGGCAGGCCCAGCCACTTGGCGCGGGCACCGGTCGCGAGGATGATCGCGTCGGCCTCGTAGACCGTGCCGCTGTCGCCGTGCGCCTTGTAGGGCCGGGTGTCCAGATCGAGCGAGGTGATGATGTCGCCGATGATCTCGGTGCCCATCGCCTTGGCGTGGGCCTCCATGCGGACCATCAGGTCGGGACCTTGCACCTCCGTGTCGCCGGGCCAGTTCTCGACCTCGGTGGTGGTGGTCAGCTGCCCGCCGGGCTCGATGCCCTGGACGAGGATGGGCTCGAGCATGGCGCGGCTGGCATAGACGCCCGCGGTGTAGCCCGCGGGCCCCGAGCCGATGATCAGAACCTTGGTGCGGCGCGTGTCGGACATGAGGCCGGCCCCCTTCGTGACGTGTCTCTCGGTCTGGCGTGTCGTCGGCATATAGGCGAGGCGGCGCCGATGCGAAAGGCCCGTGCGCGGGGTGCAGGGCGGGCATCGCTCCGGTGCAGGGCGTCAGGTCTTGCATTGGCGCGCGGACCGTGCACAACGCGCTACAGCCCCGAAAAGCATCACCCAGACGCAACATTCTTGTGACAGATTGAAACTTTATTGCGTCGGGCGAGGCTAGGGGGTAAGTATCCGCTCAATTCCACAAGGAGACGACGATGGCAGGCCACAGGCTCGATGCGATCGACCGCAAGATCCTCGCCGAGCTTCAGCAGGACGGGCGCATGACCAATGTCGAGCTGGCCAAGCGCGTGGGCATTTCCGCTCCGCCGTGCCTGCGGCGGGTGCGCGCCCTCGAGGAGCAGGGCTTCATCCGCGGCTACCATGCCGAGGTCGACCCGCGCGAGCTGGGCTTCGAGGTGCAAGTCTTCGCGATGGTCGGACTTCAGAGCCAGGCCGAGGCCGACCTGTCGGCGTTCGAGGCGCGCTGCCGGGAATGGCCCCTCGTGCGCGAATGCCACATGCTGAACGGCGAGGTCGACTTCATCCTGAAATGCGTCTCGCCGGACCTGTCGACCTTCCAGTCCTTCCTGACCTCGCAATTGCTGACCGCGCCCAACGTCGGCAGCGTGAAGACCTCGCTGGTGATCCGTGGTGCCAAGGACGATCCCGGCGTGCCGTTCGAGATCCTGGAAGAGCGTCTGTCGCGGTCGGCCTGACGGCCGCCGCACAATCCGCGCGCGTCGGGCGGTCCGCGGGACGCGCGGTCAGCGCGACCCGAGGCTGTCGAGCACTTCCCGCGTCGTGCGCGGCAGGTTGAGCTCGCCGAACCCGTCGAACCCTTCGAGATGCGGGAAAAGCTTGCGGAAGAGCGGCATGGTCTCTTCGTCCAGGCGGCGCTTGATCGTGGTGCCGGGATGATAGCTTTCGAGCTCGAGCCCGCCGACGCGGATGGTGCCGTGGTGGCGCAGCGCGAGGTGATAGAGGTCAACGGACCCCGCCGGACGGATCTCGAGGATGCGGTCGCCGTCGCGTTGATCGGTCACCGGAACCAGCACGCGCGACTGTCCGATCAGCGTCTTGAGGCGGGCGCAGTCTTCGACCATCCGCGCGCCGGGTCCGAGAACGAGGTCGTTGCCGGGCTTGGCCGGTCCCATCGCCTCCGCCACAATCCGCGTCAGAGCGAGCAGACCGCTGTCCGTGCTCTGGACGTTCGGGATGAAGCTGGTGGAGCCGATCCAGACCACCGGCTCCGGGCCGCGCGTGGTTTCGAGGTAGTCGCCGGGCAACAGGTCCTCGACCGCGACCGGACCACCGACCGTCTGCACCAGCGTGCCGCGTGCGAAGGCGGCGGTCGCCTCCTCGAACACCGGCAGGGCCGGGGCGGTGACGCTGGTGTGGCGGATGGTGAGGTCGGGAAGGAGCGCGGCGGCCTCGTATCGGCGCATGAGAGAGGGTGCGCGACGAGGCCGCCCGTCCGAACGAGCAAACCGGTCCCGGGGGACCGTCAGAGAGAGGGCGTCGCGATAGTCCGTTTGGTACGGCGCGGGGCGAGTCATGTGATGAGTCCCAATTGCTTGGGTCGCATCCGTGTTGGCCCCCACCAACAACGACAGACGGACGATTGCGGCTCTGTATGATGACAAAAGGCCGTAATCTGTCCCGAGTGTCAAAAAAAGCCCCGAATTGACGGCGCGAAGCCGACCAATTCGGGGCTATCTGTCGGGATTGTCGCCCCGAAGGCGCCGGTGGCGCCACATTTTCGAAAACGACGTCGATTCGACGCCGCCGATCGTTCAGGCCGTGCGGCGGATGACTGCCGCGGGCACTTCGACACGCCGTTCCGACAGCGGCTTGCGATGGCCGCGTGCGAAGGGCAGAGCCGGGGTTTCGGTGGTACCGGCTGTCCGGATCACGGACTGGATGAATCGGGACTTCATGGCGGCTCTCCTACTCGACGGGTCCTTGTTTGGTTAACGGTGCCGCGCCATTGCGGCGCGGGCGTGACCAATCCGGGGAAGCTGAAGGGAATGTCGATGGCGGCGCAACGACACGTCGCCGCGATCTGCGCTCAGAGCCGGATCGCCGAGATCAGTCGACCGTAATCCGCCTCGCGGGCATGCGTCGCGCGGCGGTAGGAGAAGAACCGCCCGGCGTCGTGGTAGGTGCAATGGCGCGTCCACTCGGCCTCGATCCCGGCCTCGCGCAACCGGTGAACGCCAAAGCCCGGCAGGTCGAAGTGCAGCCGGTCGCCATCGCCGCCGGCGAAGAAGCGGGCATTGGCCGGATCCTCGTCCATGAAGGATTCGAAGAAGTCCGGGCCGACCTCGTACGCGCGCTGACTGATCGAGGGGCCGACCACGGCACGGATGCCCTCGCGGCTGGCGCCGAGCCGGATCATCGCATCCACCGTGGCTTCGAGCACGCCATCGAGCGCGCCGCGCCAGCCGGCATGTGCGGCGCCGATCACGCCGGCCTCGGCGTCGGCGAACAGGACCGGCTGGCAATCCGCCGTCAGCACCGCGATCGCCAGTCCCGGCGTCGCCGTCACCAGCGCGTCGGCGCGCGGGCGGCTGCCGTTGAGCGGCGTCGTGACGTGCACGACCTCGGCAGAATGGACCTGATGCACGGTCACGAGATTGTCGGGTTCGACCCCCATGGCGTCGGCCGCGCGGGTCCGGTTGATCTGCACCATTTCGCGCTGGTCGGTCGATCCGGTGCCGCAGTTCAAGCCCGCGAACACTCCGGAGGACGCGCCGCCGCGGCGGGTGAAGAACCCGTGCCGCACGGGGGCGAGGGTCTTGGCGGTAATCAGTTCCAGCGTCATTCGCTCAGCCCGGGAATTGCGGCGGCGCCCTCGGGCCGCAGGCCGAGGACCTTGAACACCGTTCCCATTTCGTCGGGGTGGGTCAACCGGCGATGGGCGGCGACGTGCTGGCGGAGCGCCTCGCCGCTCAGTCCGCGCGCAAGCGCCTGCGCGCGGGCGGTGATGCCCAGACGTTCTAGGAACACGCCCTGTGTCGTCAAACGGCTCGGCACGGCGGGACGGGCGGCCTCGGCCAGCGCCTCGAAGTCCACGTGGGCGGTAAGGTCGGCCTCGCCCGGCGCCGCGAAGGGGTTCACGGTCTCGTGTCCCGCGACCGCCTGGAACGTGTCGCCGAGACTGCGCCAGTCGCCGTAATCGATCAGCAGTGCCGCGCCGCCCTGGGCCGCGATGCGGTCGCCGAGGACGGACACCGCCGCCGTCGCCGGCGCGCAGGTTTCGACCACGTCGCCTTCGGCGGTATCTGACAGCCGGTGCGCCAGTTCGTCCCGCGGCGCGGCGGCGCCGAGGCCGAGCGTCAGCCCGCCCTCGGGATCCGGACCGACCATGCGCTCGGCCCAGGCGTCGCCGACGCGCTGGAACTGGCGGATGGGCAGGGCATCGAAGAACTCGTTCGCCACGACGAACAGCGGTACGTCCCCGGGCAGGGTGTGCACGTCGTGATGCCAGGCGGGCGCATGGGCCGAGAGTGTGTCGGCCTGTCGCGCCCGCAGGGGCCGCGATGCCTCGACGAGGTGCACCGACGCGGCCGCGTGGAAGCCCGGCACCCGTGCGGTGGCGCGCAGGATGTCGGCCATGAGCGTCCCGCGGCCGGGGCCGAGCTCCGCCAGCGCGATCCGTGCCGGTGCGCCCTGGTCGGCCCAGGCCTGCGCCAGCGCAAGGCCCAACAGCTCTCCGAACATCTGGCTGACCTCGGGGGCGGTGACAAAGTCGCCGGTCGTGCCGAGCGGGTCGCGGGTGGCGTAATAGCCGTGCTCTGTATGGAGCAGGCACGCCGCCATGTAATCGGCGAGCGTCATGGGCCCCTCGACGGCCACGCGCTCGGTCAGGACGCGGGCGAGGGGGGTCATGCTGGACGGGCGTCCGGCGACGGGTCGTGGCGCCGTGCGCGCAGGATCAACACTGCGCCCAGCACGATCAGCGGCAGCGACAAGAGCTGCCCCATGGTCAGGCCCCAGCCGCCCACGTGCAACGCAAGGCCCAGCGGGTTGCCCGGCGACTGGAACTGCGCGTCGGGCTGGCGGACGAACTCGACGAGGAACCGGCTGACGCCGTAGCCCGCGGCGAACACGCCGGTGACAAGGCCCGGCCGCTTGAGCGCACGGGTGAAGAAGGCCAGCGCGATCAGCACGAGCCCGAGGATCAGCCCCTCGAGCGCGGCCTCGTAGAGCTGCGACGGGTGCCGGGCGCACAGCTCGCCCGCCGGCTGGCCGCAGTCCTGCGCCCGCGAGCCGGGGAAGATCACGCCCCACGGCACGTCGGTCGGACGCCCCCAGAGCTCGGCGTTCACGAAATTCGCGATGCGGCCGAGCATGAGGCCCGGGGGTGTCGCCAGCGCCATCATGTCGGCGGTCTGGAGCATTGGGGCGCCGGTGGCGCGGCACCACAGCAGGAACGCAGTCGTCACCCCGATCAGCCCGCCGTGGAAGGCCATGCCACCCTGCCAGATCATCGGGATTTCCCACGGATTGGCGAGGTAATGGCCCGGTTGGTAGAACAGCACGAAGCCCAGCCGCCCGCCGATGATGACGCCAAGCACGACCCAGGTCATCAGGTCCTCGACCCGGCCCGGGGCCATCGGCGCGACGTTGCCCGGCCAGAGCCGGTCGCGCTTGACCGCCTGCACCGCGAGGAACCATCCGATCAGGATGCCCGCTATGTAGGCCAGCGCGTACCAGCGCAGGGCCAGTTCAAACCCGCCGATGGTGATCGAGACGAGTTCCGGAGAGATCGGCGGGAAGGGGATCGCGGCATACATCACGGCGCATTCCTTTGCCGAGGGCGCGGGGGGTGTCAACCTTGAGACGGCGGCCGTCCGGGGCCATATAGGCACCAGAGATCACGATGCAGCGACACAGCGGAGACAGCCGATGCAGACCCGGAACAAGGTGTTCGACGACCTGAGCCAGCTCATGACCAACGCGATGGGCGTGGCGCAAGGCGCGCGCTCCGAGGCAGAGACCGCGATGAAGGGCATGATCGACCGCTGGCTGGCCGACCGCGACTTCGTCACCCGCGAGGAATTCGACGCGGTACGAGCGATGGCCCAGAAGGCCCGCGAGGAGAACGAGGCCCTGAAGGCGCGGATCGACGCGATGGAGAAGGGCGGCGCCTGATCGACGCGCCTCGCCGGTAGAGGGTGTCGCAAAAGGTGCGCCTGTCGCCAGCTTGCTTCCCCGCACGCTATGAACAGAAGGGCCGGGCCGGGCGCGACCCGGCCCTTCGTCCGTCCGGCGGAGGTGGCGCTCCCGGCCGCGCCCACGTCCTGCGCGAGGCTGACCCGATGCTCGGCGCGGCATTGTTTTCATGTCGCTTCGGACGGGCCCCGAGGACAAAGCGTCTGCGATTTGCCCCGTATCCGAAGGTGTCGGCGCCTTCTTCGTCCGGCTGACTGGCGGCGGGGACGGGTACAGTGCTGTGCTCGGGCTGCCGCTCGGCGCACTGGTAGGCGGGGCTATTGGTGGATGCCTGCGCGCGTCGATGCTCTGGCCCTTCCCGCGGCGCTTGCCGGACGCCCATCGCTCGGCTCGTGGCTCGGTCCGCAAGAGGCGCCTCATCGTCGTAGCCGTGGCTCGCATAGGCTGCCATTATCGGCCCCGGGGCGCGATCCGACGCCCGATCCGGCCAAAGGCGCCTCCGACATGTCCCAGAGCGATCCCATTACCGTCCAGACGCTTGTGAGTGCCCCGCCCGAGGCGGCGTGGGCAGCGTTCACCGACCCCGACGCGATCACGCAGTGGAATTTCGCCTCGCCGGACTGGCATTGCCCGTCGGCCTCGGTCGATCTGCGCGAGGGCGGGCGACAGTCCGCGCGGATGGAGGCGCGGGACGGCTCGATGGGGTTCGAGTTCGGAGGAACCTACGAGGAGGTGGACGCGCCGAACGCGCTTGCCCTGCGCCTTGACGACGGGCGATTGTCGCACACCACGTTCGAGGCCGCCGAGGCTGGCACCCGCGTGAGCACCACCTTCGATCCCGACGGCACCGCGCCCCCCGAGATGCAGCGGGACGGCTGGCAGGCGATTCTCGACAACTACAAGCGCTATACCGACGGTCAGGTCGGGTCGGGCTGACCTTCCCACGGGGCGCCTACGCCACCGGACTTCCGAAGATATCGTCGCGGCAAATCCGGAGACCGCCCATCGGCATCCCTATCCGCGCAGCGCCCGGATGATCGCGAACAGCGCGTCGGTCAGGTCTCCGGTGCGTGCCAGCAGGTGCTCCGGCGCGAGGCTCTCGGCATCGCCGCTGGCATCGAGCCGTGCGATCAGGCGATGCAGGCGCCTGCGGTGGGCGCCCATGGCCTTTTGCACCGGGTCCGCCAGCACCCCCGCGAAGGTCGTCACCACCGATGCGATCAATGCCAGCGCGAAGGCCACGGTCATGATCTCTCCGGCGCTCGCGCTGGCGGGGAACAGACCGTAATAGGCCTGCCCGAGCCGTTCCCCTGCCCAGAAACCGCGCGCGGCTTCGATCTGGGCCAGCCGGTCGGCGACCGAGGGCGCCAAGGACGCGATTCCCGGGGTGGCGGCGTGAAACACGACGAAGCCGACGAACAACACGGTCAGCGAGGTGGTGATCTCGGCCACCGCCGCGCGGATCGCGACGTAGTCCTGCACGGCGCGGTGCCGGACTTCGGGCGGGGCTGCGACGCCGGCACCGGCGGCGTCCAGGCGGTCCAGCAGGGCGTGGACGCGCGCCGCGACCTCGCCGCTCACGCGGGTCGGCAGGAACAGCTGTACGCGGCCCAGCCGTGCGGCCAGGCCTCGCAGGCCGACCCGGCGCAGGATCAGCACGAGCAGACGCAGCAGGAGATAGGGCGGGGCCAGCGCCACGTTCGCGGGTGCGCGCAACAGGTCGAGCCCCACCGCGCGCCGATGCAGGCCCAGCGTGCCGAGCAGCCCGTAGGTCTCGCGCACGAAGCGTCGTATCTCCGCGTCGCGGACCGCGTGGATGTCCATCGGGCGTCCCTCCCGCCAGCATAGTGGAGCCCACGCCGCGGCGCGGCAACGCCGGAGGGGTCACGATCCCGTCCTCCGCGTGAAATTGCCGCTTGCCGCCGATCCGTGCGCCGCGTTCTCTGGCGCAAACCGCCCAAGCCGGAGGGCCGCCCCGTGACGACCGAGACCACCGACGACGCCATCGCGTTCGAGATCGACGCGCAGCTGCAGGACCGCCCCGACTGGCTCTACCTGTTGCGCGAGTTCGAGGCGCTCTACCGCCACGGCTCGGCCGGGGGCAGCAAGGCGATCCGCGCCCATCGCAAGAAGGTGCGCGACCGGCTGTCTGCGAGCATCGCGAAGAACGCGGGCTTCGTGGAGCGTGCGCCGGCCGAGAAACCCGTGACCGCGCATTTCAACCGGGCGCTCGACCTTGGCGAGCGCGGCGCGATGCAGGGCATGGCCCGCGCGCTGCGACAGGTGCGGGGCCGGCTGGTCTGGGAATACGGCTACGAAAAAGTGCCGCCCGCGCTCGCCCGCAAGTATGCCTATTGCGAGGTTCTGGGACCGCGCGGCCCGGTGCGGTCCGACAAGCTGATCCTGGGCTTCGTCTTGTTCGCGCCGAACACCACCTACCCGCAGCACAGCCATCGCGAAATCGAGGAAAGCTATATCTCGGTCGCGGGAGCGTGGTCCGAGAACAACGCGGCGGTCTACGCGCCGGGGTCGCTGATCCTGAACCGCTCGGGCGACGAGCACCGCATCACCACCGGAGAGCTCGACCCCTGCCTTTTGGCCTATGCCTGGACCGGCAGCTCCGAGCGACTGACCGCGCCGGGCATGAAGCTGAGCGCCCCGCGCCGGAAGCCCGGCTGACGGGGCGCACGGGCCGGATCAGTCGTCCTTCAGACGGAAGCGCTGGATCTTGCCGCTCTCGGTCTTGGGCAGCTCGTCCACGAACTGAACCGAGCGGGGATACTTGTAGGGCGCGATGGTCGCCTTCACGTGCTCCTGGATCGCCTTGACGGTGTCGGGGCCGCCCTCGTGGCCGTCGGCAAGCACCACGAACGCCTCGACGATCGAGCCGCGTTCGGCGTCGGGCTTGCCCACCACCGCGCATTCCGCCACCGCGGCGTGGGACAGCAGCGCCGCCTCCACCTCGGGGCCGGCGATGTTGTAGCCCGACGAGATGATCATGTCGTCGTTTCGCGCGGCAAAGTGCAGGTAGCCGTCCTCGTCCATCGTGAAGGCGTCGCCCGTGACGTTCCAGCCGTCCATGACGTAGCCCTGCTGCCGGTCGTCGGCGAGGTAGCGGCAGCCCGTAGGGCCGCGCACCGCCAGTCGCCCGACCTCGCCGCGCGGCAGTTCGAGCCCGTCCTCGCCGATCACCATGGCCTCGTAGCCGCCGACGGGTTTTCCGGTGCAGGCCGGCCGGTGGTCGTCGAAGCGGTTGGTGATGAAGATGTGCAGCATCTCGGTCGCGCCGATGCCGTCGAGCATCGGCTTGCCGGTCTTCTCCATCCACTCGTCGTAGACGGGCGCCGGCAGCGTCTCGCCCGCCGAGACGGCGGCGCGGAGCGACGACAGGTCCGCGCCCTCGTCCATAGCGCGGAGCATCACGCGGTAGGCGGTGGGCGCGGTGAAGGACACGGTCGCCCGATACTTCTCGATGATCTCGATCATGTTGGGCGGCGAGGCGTTCTCTAGCAGTGTCGCGGCCGCGCCGAAGCGCAGCGGGAACACGGCGAGTCCGCCGAGCCCGAAGGTAAAGGCCAGCGGCGGCGATCCCACGAACACGTCCTCGGGCGTCACGTTCAGCACCTCCTTCGCGTAGCCGTCCGCGATGATGAGGATGTCGCGGTGGAAGTGCATGGTCGCCTTGGGAGCGCCGGTCGTGCCGCTGGTGAAGCCCAGAAGCGCCACGTCGTCGCGTCCGGTGTCCACGGCGTCGAACTGCACCGGCTTTTCCAGCGCGAGGCGGTCAAGCTCGGCGTCGTGGTTCGAGGTGCCGTCGAAGCCCACCACTTTCTTCAGGTATTCCGAGGTCTTGGCGCACTTGACCATCTCGTCCATCAGCCGCGTGTCGCAGAGCGCGAACTCGATTTCGGCCTTGTCGACGGTTTTCGACAGCTCTCCCGCGCGCAGAAGCGGCATGGTGTTCACGACCACCGCGCCCGCCTTCATCGCCGCCAGCCAGCACGCCACCATCGCGGGGTTGTTGGCCGATCGGATCAGCACGCGGTTGCCCGGCTTGATGCCAAGGTCCTCGACCATCGCGTGGGCCAGCCGGTTGGTCCAGTCCGACAGCTCCTTGTAGGTGCGCCGGCGCCCGTTGCCGATCAGCGCGGTGCGGTCGCCCATGCCCATCTCGACAATGCGGTCGGTCAGCTCGACGCCCGCGTTGAGGCGCTCGGGGTAGTCGAAGCCATCGAGCAGCAGGTCGGGCCACTGGCTCAGCGGGGGCAGGTTGTCGCGGGTGAAGGTATCGGTATGGGCCGTCGGCCCGAGAACGTGGTCCAGAGACTGGTCTTTCATCAGTCTACTCCCTGTTGCCGGCCCGGAGGAGGCCGATGTGACGGGCGGGTTGTCCCGCCTCTGTCGTTCGGGCGCAGGCCGGCCTCAGCCGTCCCGCGTCGCGGCATCGAGCGTCGCGCGCGCGATGATTACCTTCTGCACGTCCGAGGCGCCCTCGTAGATCCGCAGAGCCCGGATCTCGCGGTAGAGCCGTTCCACGGTCTCTCCGGACTTCACGCCGTCTCCGCCGTGCAGTTGAACGGCGGCATCGATGACCTTCTGCGCCTCGTCGGTGGCGAAGAGCTTGGCCATCGCTGCCTCGCGGCTGACGCGGGGCGCGCCCATGTCCTTGGTCCAGGCCGCGCGGTAGACGAGCAGGGCGGCGGCATCGACCCGCAGCGCCATGTCGGCCACGTGTGCCTGCACCATCTGCAGCTCGGAGAGGGGTTTGCCCTGCACCTCGCGGGCGGTGACGCGGGTCAGCGCCTCGTCGAGTGCGCGCCGCGCGAAGCCGAGGCCGGCCGCGGCGACGGTGGTGCGGAACACGTCCAGGACGGACATGGCGATCTTGAAGCCCTGTCCCGGCTGGCCAACCAGCGCCGACCTGGGCAGCCGCGCGCCGTCGAAGCGCAGCGTCGCCAGCGGATGCGGCGCGATGGTGTCGAGGCGTTCGGCGATGCTCAGGCCGGGGGTGTCCGCGGGCACCACGAAGGCCGAGAGGCCCTTTGCGCCGGGGCCTTCGCCGGTGCGCGCGAAAAGCGTGTAAACGTCGGCGATCCCGCCGTTCGAGATCCAGGTCTTCTCGCCGTCGAGAACCCAGGCGTCGCCGTCGTCGTGTGCGGTCATGGTCGAGTTCGCCACGTCCGAGCCCGATTGCGGCTCGGTCAGCGCGAAGGCGGAAATGGCCTTGCCCGACCGGGTCAGCGGCAGCCACTCGGCCTGCTGTTCGGGTGAGCCGAACAGCGAGATCGCCCCGGTCCCGAGGCCCTGCATGGCGAAGGCGAAGTCCGCCAGCCCGTCGGTCTGCGCCAGCGTCTCGCGGCTGAGGCACAACGTCCGGACATCGAGCGGCTTCGGATTCGCGGGGTCGACGGCGGAGGGTTCGAGCCAACCGTCCGCCCCGAGGCGCGCGACGAGGTCGCGGCAGGTGGCGTCGGTGTCGTGGTGGTCGATGGGGCCGAGCACGGCGGCCCAGTCCGCCAGGCGCGTGGCGTGGTCGCGGTGGCTTTCATCTAGAAACGGCCAGTCGAGATAGGAACGGTCGGCCATCAATCCCCCTCGAACACCGGCTTTTCCTTCGCGACGAAGGCGTTGTAGGCGCGGGTGAAATCCTCGGTCTGCATGCAGATCGCCTGCGCCTGCGCCTCGGCCTCGATCGCCTGCTCCAGCGACATGGACCATTCCTGGTTCAACATGGTCTTCGTCATCATGTGCCCGAAGTTCGGGCCGGCGGCGATGCGGGCTGCCATGTCCTGCGCGGTGGCCTCGAGATCGTCGCGCGCGACGACGCGATTCCAGAAACCCCAGGTCTCGCCCTCTTCGGCGCTCATGGAACGGCCGGTATAGAGGAGTTCCGACGCGCGGCCCTGTCCGATGATCCGGGGCAGCATGGCGCAGGCGCCCATGTCGCATCCCGCGAGGCCGACTTTGGTAAACAGGAACGCGGTCTTGGTTTCCGGCGTCGCGACCCGCAGGTCCGAGGCCATGGCGATGATCGCGCCCGCGCCCACGCAGACGCCGTCGGCTGCCGCGATCACCGGCGTGTGGCAGTTGATCATCGCCTTCACGAGATCCCCGGTCATCCGGGTGAAGGCCAGAAGATCTTTCATCGACATCTTGGTCAGCGGACCGATGATGTCATGGACGTCCCCGCCCGAGCAGAAGTTGCCGCCGTTCGAGCCGAACACGACCGCCTTCACATCGTCGCGGTAGGGCAGGGCGCGGAACCAGTCGCGCAGCTCGGCATAGCTGTCGAAGGTCAGCGGGTTCTTGCGGTCGGGCCGGTCCAGCCGGAGCGTCGCGATACCGTCCGCGATCTCGCAGCGGAAATGTGTGGGCGTGTCGGTCATTCGTCCTCCTCTCGGTGCGCCAGCGCGTCGAAGCGGTCCGCCAGCGTCAGCGCCTCCTCGGTGGTGAAGTCCGACAGCAGCTCCGAAAGCCAGGCCTCGTGGGCCGCGGCCTGCCGGGCGAACTCTTCCTGTCCCTTGCGGGTGAGCCGCACGAGCGACGCGCGGCGGTCGCCGGGCACCTGCACCCGGACGACGAGACCGTCCTCGGCCAGCCGGTCCACGATGCCTGTCACGTTCCCGTTCGAGACCCGCAGCACGCCGGACAACGCGCTCATCTTCAGACCGTTCTCGAAGCGGTCGAGCGCGGCCATCACGTCGAAGCGGGGCAGGGTGGTGTCGAACTCGGTGCGGAGGCGGTCGCGCAGCGCCGCCTCGACCTGTCGCGTGCTCTTGAGCATCCTCAGCCAAAGCCGGAGACGCGCCTTGGACGCGGCGCCGGTTTCGGCCGAGTGTTCTGCCTGACGCGGCGCGTCTGGTCCCTGGTTGGCCACCGATGACCTCTCCCGTTAGCGGCGAATGCTCGGAGGCTAGGCACCACCAATTTTTATTTCAAGCAAAAAAGGTTTGAGCTTGAAATACTCTGCGGCCCGTAGCAGCATCCTCTTGTCGCCGGCCACCCGAGGGGTGGTTCGGCCCCGAAATACAGGAGGTTTCGCGTGATCGTGCACCGGATCGAGGACTGGGACGACGCCTATGAGAACGGGCGCAACATCCCCGGCGGGACCGAGTATCCCGGCCCGTGGGTAGAGCCCGCCGCCCGGTTCCGCGAGGCCGCCAACGCCCGTCTCGACATCGCTTACGGTGAGGGCGCGCGGCACCGCTACGACCTGTTTCTGCCCGAAGGGACCCCCCGCGGACTCTTCGTCTTCGTGCACGGCGGCTACTGGATGGCCCTCGACAAGTCCTACTGGTCGCACCTCGCTGCCGGTCCGCTGGCGCGCGGCTGGGCCTGCGCGATGCCGTCCTACGACCTGTGTCCGGACGTGAGCATCGCCGAGATCACCCGCCAGATCGGCGCGGCCGTCGATCACATGGCAGGCGAGGTCGCGGGGCCGCTCGTTCTGTCGGGTCACTCGGCAGGCGGGCACCTCGTGTCGGCGATGATGTGCCACGACTCGCCGCTGTCCGCCTCCACGCAGGCGCGTCTGCGCCACGTGGTGTCGATTTCCGGGCTGCACGACCTGCGCCCGTTGATGAACACGTCGCGCAACGCGCAGCTCAAGCTCGATCTCGACAGTGCCGAGGCGAATTCCCCCGCGCTCAAGCGGCCACTCCCCGGAGTGCGTCTGACCGCTTGGGTCGGTGGCGGCGAGCGGCAGGAGTTCCTGCGCCAGAACGCGCTTCTCGCCAACATCTGGCACGGCCTTGGCGCCGTGACCCTGGAGGTGGCCGAACCTGACCGCCACCACTTCAACGTGATCGACGGGCTGGGCGACGCGTCCTCTCCGTTGATGCGCGCGGCGCTCGATCCGGTGGAGGACGCCTGAAACCGAGAAAATGGGGTTGCAGCGGAAAACCGATGCGGCCCTGATGACCAAATTCCGGCACGACGCCCACCAAAGAGGCGCGGCCCGATCAACGAACCGACACCAGGGAGACTGAAGATGACCACCAAGACACTGCTCATGGCCTCGACCATGCTGTCGCTGGGCCTTGCCACCGCGGCGACCGCGCAGGACGACGTGCCCGCGGGCGCCGAGGACGACGTTCTCAAGATCGGCCTGATCTACACCCTGTCCGGCCCCGCCGCCGCGCTGGGCGAGCAGGCTCGCAACGGCTTCATGCTGGCGGCCGAGCAGATCGGCGAGATCGGCGGCATGGAGACCGAGATCGTCGTCATCGACGACGAGCAGCGCCCCGACAAGGCCGCCGATGACGCCCGCGAGCTGGTGCAGCGCGAAGAGGTCGACTTCGTCGTCGGTCCGATCTTCTCGAACATCCTCGTGGCGATTCACCAGCCCGTGGTCGAGACCGGCACGATCCTCATCTCGACCAACGCCGGCACGTCGAACTTCGCGGGCGCGGACTGCCACCCGAACTTCTTCGTGACGTCCTACCAGAACGACCAGAACCACGAGGTCATGGGCGCCTACGCCGAACAGCAGGGCTACCAGAACGTGTTCCTGATGGCGCCGAACTACCAGGCCGGCAAGGACAGCCTCGCGGGCTTCAAGCACTCCTATACCGGCGGCGTCGCCGGCGAGGTGTTCACCGAGCTCGGGCAACTCGACTTCTCGTCCGAGCTGGCGCAGGTCGCGGCATTCCAGCCCGACGCTCTCTTCACCTTCATGCCCGGCGGCATGGGCGTGAACCTCGTGAAGCAATACGATCAGGCGGGCCTGTCCTCGGTGCCGTTCCTGTCGGCCTTCACCGTGGACGAGACCACGCTGCCCGCCACGCAGGACGCGGCCGTCGGCCTTCTGGGCGGTGCGAACTGGGCGCCGGATCTCGAGAACGAGGCCAACACGGCCTTCGTGGAAGCCTATATCGAGGAATACGACGCCGTGCCCGCGACCTATGCCATGCAGGCCTATGACGCGGCGCAGCTGATCGACTCGGCGGTCCGCAAGGTCGGCGGCGACCTCACTGATCGCGACGCCCTGCGCGCGGCCCTCAAGGAGGCCGACTTCGACAGCCCGCGCGGCGATTTCTCGTTCGGCAACAACAACTTTCCGATCCAGGACTTCTACCTGACCGAAGCCGTGAAGCGCGAAGACGGCCGTTTTGCCACCTCGGCGCGGGAGGTCATCTTCGACGACTACGTCGATACCTACGCCGACCAGTGCGAGATGGGCGCGTCCTGATCATCGTCTGACCGGGAAAGGCCACGGCCATGACAAACCTATTCGTACTCCAGCTTCTGAACGGCGTTCAGCTCGGCGTCCTGCTGTTCCTGATCGCCGCCGGACTGACGCTGGTCTTCGGGATCATGGACGTGGTCAATCTCGCCCACGGCGTGCTCTACATGGTGGGGGCGTATTTCGTCGCAACCTTCGCAAGCCTGACCGGCAGCTTCTGGTGGGGGCTCCTGCTGATGCTGCCGGCGGCCGTCGCCGTCGGGCTCATTCTCGAACTCGTGGTGATCCGACGGCTCTACACCCGCTCTCATCTGGACCAGGTGCTGGCGACCTTCGGGCTGGTGATGATCGCCAACGAGACGGTCAAGATCGTCTGGGGCGTCTCGCCGCTGTCGGTGCCGACGCCCGAGATCCTGTCCGGCTCAGTCCCGCTGATGGGGCCGCTGCAATATCCTGTCTACCGCATCGCGATCATCGTCGCGGGTCTCGCGGTGGCCGGGGCGCTCTACCTCGTCATCAACCACACCCGCATCGGGATGCTGCTGCGCGCGGGCGCCACGAACCGGGCGATGGTCTCGGCGCTGGGTGTGGACATCGGCAAGCTCTTCGCCATCGTCTTTACCCTCGGAGCGGTGCTGGCCTGCCTCGCCGGCGCGCTGGTGGCGCCGATCCTGTCGGTGGACACCGGCATGGGCGAGAGCGTCCTGATCCTGACCTTCGTGGTGGTGGTGATCGGCGGCATCGGCTCGATCAAGGGTGCCTTTCTCGGCGCGCTGCTCGTGGCCATCGTCGACACGCTTGGCGGCGTCTTCGGGCCGATCCTGCTGCGCTCGGTCCTCGATCCGTCGGCAGCGGGTCAGGCGGGCCGGATGCTCGCGCCGATGCTCGTCTACATCCTGATGGCGGCGATCCTCTGCGCCAAGCCGGCGGGCCTGTTCGGAGGGCGCGGCTGATGACCGACATGACCGCCTCCGCCCCCGCCGGCCGCGCGCCCGCCCTCGCGGGGAGGGTGAAGGCCGCCGCGATCCTGTTCGTTCTCTTCGCGCTGTTCCCGCCCGTGGTGATGCTCGCGGATGACCCGTTTCTCGTGCTGATCGGAACGCGCATCCTGGCCTACGCCATCGCAGCGCTCGCCCTCGACCTGATCCTCGGTTACGGCGCCATGGTGTCCTTCGGTCACGCCGCCTATCTCGGCTTCGGCACCTACGCGGTGGCCATCCTGTCCAGCTACGGGATCAACGACATCGTGCTCCAGATGCTCGGCGCCGTCGTGATCTCGGCGGTCTTCGCGCTGGTCACCGGCGCGATCTCGCTGCGCACCCGGGGCGTCTACTTCATCATGATCACGCTCGCCTTCGGGCAGATGGCGTTCTTTTTCTTCATCTCGCTCTCGGCCTATGGCGGCGATGACGGCTATGGCCTCTCGCAACGCTCGACGCTTTTCGGAACGCAGGTCCTCGAGAACGACTTCGTGCTGTTCTACGCCACGCTGGCGGTGCTGATCGGGCTCTTCGCGATCTGCCACCGCATCGTGGGCTCGCGCTTCGGCCGGGTGCTGACAGGCATCCGCGAGAACCCCACCCGGATGGAGGCGATCGGCTACGCGCCGTTCCGCTACCAGCTCACCGCCTTCGTGATCTCGGGCTGCATGACCTCGCTTGCGGGTGTGCTGCTGGCCAACCAGGCCGAGTTCGTCTCGCCCGCCTTCATGTCCTGGCACCGCTCGGGCGAACTGATCGTCATGGTGGTCCTCGGCGGAATCGGCACGCTCGCGGGCGCCATCGGAGGCGCGGTCGCCGCGCTGCTGCTCGAGGAAGTGCTGGGCATGATGACCGAGCACTGGCGGCTCTGGTTCGGTCTCTTCCTCGTGCTGATGGTCCTCTTCAGCCCGCGCGGGATCACCGGCCTCGTCGAGAAGATCGGAAAGGGACGGTCATGAGCACGCTCGAGATTTCCCACCTGTCGAAAAGCTTCGGCGCGCTCAAAGTGACCGACGACGTGTCGCTCACCGTGCCGTCGGGAGAGTTGCACGCCATCATCGGCCCGAACGGCGCAGGCAAGACGACGCTGATCTCGCAACTCTCGGGGCAACTGCGCTCGGACGCGGGCCGGATCGCCATGGACGGCCGCGACATCACCGGAACGACCATGCCCGAACGGGTGCACCTCGGCCTCGCCCGGAGCTTCCAGATCACCCAGACGCTGCCCGGCTTCACCGTGCTCGAAAACGTGGCACTGGCGGTGCAGGCGCGGCACGGCTCGTCCTTCCGCTTCTGGGCGCGCGTCGCCTCCGAGGCCGCGCTGAACGATGCCGCCATGGCCGCGCTGAAGGAGGCCGGTCTCGACCACCGCGCCGAGGCGCGCGCCAGCGCCCTCAGCCATGGCGAGCACCGCCGGCTCGAACTGGCCTGCGCCCTGGCCACCGAGCCGCGCATCCTTCTCCTGGACGAACCGCTTGCCGGCGTGGGGGGCGAGGACGCGGACGCCTTCGTCGCGGCGCTGCGGGCCATGAAGGGCCGCTTCACCATGATGCTGATCGAGCACGACATGGACGCGGTCTTCCGCCTCGCCGACCGCGTGTCGGTTCTGGTTTACGGCCGCATCATCGCCACCGGCACCCCCGACGAGGTCCGCTCGGATCCGGCCGTCCGCACCGCCTACCTGGGCGAGGAAGAGGAGAACGCCGCATGACCCGCCAGTCCGCAGCACCCGCCCCGCGCCGAGCCGGAAGGGGCGCACCATGCTGAAGGTCGAAGCCCTCGAAGCCGCCTACGGCGACAGCCGCATCCTCTTCGGTATCGACCTCGAGGTCCGCGACGGCGAAGTGGTCACTTTGCTCGGCCGCAACGGCATGGGCAAGACCACCACGGTTAACGCGATCTTCGGGATGCTCAAGCCGCGCAGCGGCCGGGTCAGCGTCGACGGCACCGACCTCACCGGCGCCGATCCCCACAAGGTGGCGCTCGCCGGCCTCGGCCTCGTGCCCGAGGGCCGCCAGATCTTCCCGACCCTCAGCGTCGAGGAGAACCTGCGCGCCACCGCGCGCCCCGGCAAATGGGACCTCGCGCGCATCTACGAGCTCTTCCCCCGCCTGCAGGAGCGGCGCCGCAACATGGGCAACCAGCTCTCGGGCGGAGAGCAGCAGATGCTGGCGATCGGCCGCGCGCTGATGACGAACCCGCGCCTCGTGGTGCTCGACGAGGCGACCGAGGGGCTTGCGCCGCTCATCCGCGCCGACATCTGGGCCTGCCTCGCGCGGCTCAAGGCCGAGGGCGAGGCGATTCTCGTCATCGACAAGAACGTCGACGCGCTCACCCGCTTTGCCGACCGACATGTGGTGATCGAGAAGGGCCGCGTGGTCTGGACCGGCACCACCCCCGAGATCCTTGCCACCCCCGAGGTGAAGGACCGCTTCCTCCACGTCTGAGCTTTCAGGAGACGAACCCATGACCATGCTTCCCGGCGTCACCAAGTCCAACACCGGCATCGACGAGATCAGCTGGAACATCCTGGGCCAGACCTACGTGCCCAAGCAGAAGTCCGAGAACTCGATGGCGTGGCATGCCACGCTGCCGGTGGGCACCTTCGTGCCGCCCCATATCCACCCGACGCAGGACGAGTTCATCTACGTCCTCGAGGGCCGCTTCGACGTGGTCTTCGACGGCACCTGGCACCAGGCCGAGCCCGGCGACCTGATCCGCATGCCGATGGGCCTGCCGCACGGGATTTTCAACAAGACCGAGCAGTCCATCAAGTGCCTGTTCTGGGTCTCCCCCACCCGCAAGCTGTTCGAACTGTTCTGGGCGCTGCACAATCTCGGCCCCGACGCCAACCCCGCCGACGTGGTCGCGGTCTCGGCCCAGCACGAAGTCGATTTCCTGCCGCCGGAGGAGTGATCCCATGACCGTTCTCATCGCAGGCGCGGGCATCGGCGGGCTGACGACGGCACTCATGCTGCACGCCCGCGGGATTCCCTGCACGATCTACGAGGCCGCGCGCGAGGTCCGCGAGGTGGGGGTGGGGATCAACGTCCTGCCCCACGCCATCGGCGAGCTCGCCGGGCTGGGCCTGTTGCCCGCGCTGGACGCGGTGGGCGTGCGGACGCGCCAATTGTCCTATCTCACCAAGCAGGGTCAGGAGGTCTGGTCCGAGCTGCGCGGCATGCACGCGGGCCACGAGGTGCCGCAATTCTCCATCCATCGAGGCCGGTTGCAGAAGGTCATCCACGACGCGGTGATCGAGCGCCTCGGCCCGGACGCGATCCGGACGGGGCGCCGTCTCGCCGGTTTCGTGCAGGACGATGGCGGTGTCACCGCGCACTTCACCGACTCCGTCGAAGGCGGCGCCGGCGCCACGGTGCGCGCCGAGGCGCTGATCTGCGCCGATGGCATCCATTCGGCCGGCCGGCGCGTGTTCTACCCGAACGAGGGCGCGCCCTCGTGGCAGGGCGTGGTGATGTGGCGCGGGGCGGCCGAGTGGCCGGTCTGGGGCGACGGCGAGAGCATGGCGATCGGCGGCGGTCTCGGCGGCAAGATCGTGCTCTACCCGATTGCGCCCGCCACCGGCGAAACCCAGCTGATGAACTGGGTGGTGAACGTGCGGATCAAGGACCCGTCGGTCTCGACCCCGCCGCCGGACAACTGGTCGCGGCAGGCGCCGCTGGCGCAGGTGCTGCCCCACGCGCTGCGCTTCTCGGTGCCGGGCATGGACATCGGTGGGCTGGTGAAGGCCACTCCGGCGATCTTCGAATACCCGATGGCCGACCGCGATCCGCTGCCGCGCTGGACGTTCGGACACGTCACGCTTTTGGGCGATGCGGCGCACCCGATGTACCCGGTCGGCTCGAACGGCGCGAGCCAGGCGATCCTCGACGCGCGCTGCCTCGCCGACGCGCTGGCCCGGGCCGAGCATCCCCGCGCGGCCCTCTGGGCCTACGAGAAGGAGCGTCTGCCCAAGACCGCCGAGGTCGTTCGCACCAATCGCCTTGGCGGGCCGGAGCGGGTGATCGACGAGGTGGAAAAGCGCGCGCCTGCCGGCTTCACCGATCTCGACGCAGTGCTGAGCTTTGAGGAGCGCAAGGCCATCGTCGGCGGCTACGCGGCGATGGCGGGCTTCTCCAAGGTGCGGCGCGCGTCCTGAGGGCGCGCCGCACCGGTCGCGCCCCATGACGGACCACCCCGCCGCCGCCCGCGTGACCGCGATCTACGAGGCGGTGGCGTCCGGCTGGGACGCACGCCGGGCCCAGACCCTGTTCGAGCGCCCGTGGCTCGACGCGTTCCGCGCCGCCATGCCGGGACCGGTGCCGTCGGTGCTGGACCTCGGGTGCGGCACTGGCCGCCCGCTCGACGCCTGTCTTGCGGACGGCGGCTGCCGCATCACCGGGATCGATGCCGCGTCCGCGATGATCGCCGCCGCCCGCGCGGCGCTGCCCGCGCACGACTGGCACGTGGCCGACATGCGCGCGCTCCCGCCCCTCGGACCCTACGACGGCCTCCTCGCCTGGCACAGCCTGTTCCACCTGTCCCCCGATGACCAGCGCGCGGCGATCGCCGGCTTCGCGCCGCTTGCGAAGCCCGGCGCGCCGCTCCTCTTCACCTCCGGCCCCGAGGCGGGCGAGGCGATCGGCACCATGAACGGAGAGCCGCTCTATCACGCGAGCCTCGACCCCGACGAGTACCGGGCCGTTCTCGCCGCGGCGGGCTTCGACGTCCTCCGCCACGTGCCCGAGGATCCGGAGAGCGGCGGGGCCACCGTCTGGCTCGCCCGACGTCGTCCGGCCGCCTGATGCCAGGCACGACTGGTGCCGGGGTCGGGGCAGAGCGTGGGCCCAAACGTCCCACCGGGCCGCCGCCCCCCCCTTTCTTCTCGTCGAGAAATACTCCGGGGTCCGGGGCAGAGCCCCGGTCCGACCGTCTCAAACAGAGGTCCCCTCAGACCTCCCCGCCGGCGATGGCCACGGCCTGTCCCGTGATCCCCTCCGAGCCCGGTCCGCAAAGCCAGAGGGCCGCGGCGGTGACCTCTTCGGGACGGATCAGGCGGCGCTGGGGGGACATCTTCTCGAGGCTCGCGCGGGCCTCCTCGGGCGTCATGCCGGTCTTTTCCGCGATGTTGGTGACGGAGCGGTCGGTCATCTCGGTGTCGAGGAAGCCGGGGCAGAGCGCGTTCACCGTGATGCCCGTGCGCGCCATCTCGAGCGCGGCGGACTTCACCATCCCCACGACGCCGTGCTTGGCGGCAGCATAGGCCGAGACGTAGCCGTAGCCCTTGAGGCCCGCGGTCGAGGCCACGGCGATCAGCCGGCCCCACTCGGCGCCCTTCAGGCGCAGCGCGCCTTCGCGCAGCGTCAGGAACGCGCCGGTCATGTTGACGTCCACCAACTGGCGCCAGGTGGCGAGGTCGGTTTTGGTGAAGGGCGCACTGGCCGAGGCGCCGGCATTGGCGATGACGATGTCGCAGGCGCCGGTGAAGTCGAACATCGCCTGCACCGCGGTCTCGTCGGTGACGTCGGCCTCGACCGCGTGGATGCGTTCGTGTGTCTTGGCGAGCGCGTCCAGAGGCTCGGCGCGGCGGCCGGCGACCCAGACGGTCGCGCCCGCTTCGGCCAGCCCGAGCGCGAGGTTCGCGCCAAGCCCGGCGCCGCCGCCGGTGACGAGGGCGGTCTTTCCACTCAGGTCCGTCATGCCCGAAGTCCCACGCCTTCGCCGCGCTCGGCGAGCCGGCGCATCTGGTCACGACCGGGCAGGTAGGGCAGGGGCCACGCGCTGTCCTCGTCCTGAAGCGCGGCGGCCGCATGCAGCGTCCAGTAGGGATCGGCCAGGTGCGGACGCGCGAGGCAGACGAGGTCGGCGCGGCCCGCCATCAGGATCGAGTTCACGTGGTCGGGCTCGTAGATGTTGCCCACCGCCATCGTCGGGATGCCGCGCTCGTTGCGGATGCGGTCCGAGAAGGGGGTCTGGAACATGCGGCCGTAGACCGGCTTGGCCTCGACGCTGGTCTGACCGGCCGAGACGTCGACGATGTCGACGCCCGCCTCGCGGAACATCTGCGCGATCTCGACGGCTTCCTCGCCCTCGACGCCGCGGTCCCCGACCCAGTCGGTCGCCGAGATCCGCACCGACATCGGCTTCTCCTCGGGCCAGGCCGCGCGCATGGCGCGGAACACCTCGAGCGGATACCGCATCCGGTTCTCCAGGCTGCCGCCGTACACGTCCTCGCGCACGTTCGAGATCGGCGAGATGAACGACGACAGCAGGTAGCCGTGAGCCGCGTGCAGCTCGATCATGTCGAAACCGGCGCGCGCCGCCATCTCGGCGGCCTTCACGAACTGGTCCTTCACCGCGTCCATGTCGGCGCGGTCCATCTCCTTCGGCGGCTCGTGGCCGTCGTCCCACGGGATCGGGGAGGCCGACAGCGTCTGCCAGTTGCCGTCTTTCAAAGGCGCGTCCATCGTCTCCCAGCCCAGCTGGGTCGAGCCCTTGCGGCCGGAATGGCCGATCTGCATGCAAAGCTTCGCGTCGGTCTCGGCGTGCACGAAATCGCACAGCCGCGTCCATTCGGCCTCGTGCTCCGGCGCGTAAAGGCCCGGGCAACCCGGCGTGATCCGGCCCTCGGGCGAGACGCAGGTCATCTCGATGTAGACGAGGCCGGCGCCGCCCTTGGCGCGTTCGGCGTAATGGACGAAGTGCCAATCTGTCGGCTTGCCATCCACGGCCTTGTACTGCGCCATGGGCGAGACCACGACGCGGTTCTTCAGGCGCATGTCGCGCAGCTGAAACGGCGCGAACATCGGCGCGCGGTGCACGCCGTTGGCCCCGGCCTGCGCCTGGAACCATTCCTCGGCCGATTGCAGCCATCTGGCGTCCCGCAGGCGCAGGTTCTCGTGGCTGATCCGCTGCGAACGGGTGAGCAGCGAGTAGTTGAACTGCACCGGGTCGAGATGGAGGTAGCGCTCGACGTCCTCGAACCATTCGGTCGAGTTGCGCGCCGCCGATTGCAGCCGCAGCACGTCGAGGCGGCGCTCGTCCTGGTATTTCTCGAAGGCCTTCTCGAGCGAAGACTCCTTCGTCACCAGATCCGCCAGCGCGATCGCGGATTCCAGCGCCAGCTTGGTGCCCGAGCCGATGGAAAAATGCGCCGTGGCCGACGCGTCGCCCAGCAGCACGACGTTCTCGTGGTGCCATTTCTCGCAGAGCACCCGGTTGAAGTTGAGCCACGCCGATCCGCGCAGGTGCTTCATGTTCGAAATGAGCGCGTTGCCGTCGAGATGATCCGCGAAGATCTCCTCGCAGCGGGCGATCATATCCTCCTGGCCCATGGTGTCGAAGCCGAGCCCGCGCCAGGTGTCCTCGGCGCATTCGACAATGAACGTCGCGGTGTCGGCATCGAACTGGTAGGCGTGCGCCCAGATCCAGCCTGCTTCGGTCTGTTTGAAGATGAAGGTGAAGGCGTCGTCGAACTTGGCGTGGGTGCCGAGCCAGACGAACTTGCACGCGCGGGTGTCGATCTCGGGCTTGAAGGCGTCCTCGTAGCGCGTGCGGGTCTTCGAGTTGATGCCGTCGGCGGCGACCAGCAGGTCGCAGTCGCGGCGCAGCGCCTCGATGTCGTCCACCTCGGTCTCGAAGTGCAGCTCCACGCCCAGTTCCAGTGCCCGCTCCTGGAGAAGCAGAAGCATCGTCTTGCGGCCGAGCCCGCAGAAGCCGTGGCCGGTCGAGGTGATCTCGGCGTCGTCCTTCACGACCTTGATGTCGTCCCAGTAGGCGAAGTGATCGCGGATCAGACGGGCGCTCGCGGCGTCGTTGGCCTCCAGATTGTCGAGCGTCTCGTCCGACAGCACCACGCCCCAGCCGAAGGTGTCGTCGGCGCGGTTGCGCTCGATGACCACGACCTCCCAGTCCGGGCGGCGCAGCTTGAGGCTGATGGCGAAGTAGAGGCCGGCCGGGCCGCCCCCGAGACAGACGGTCTTCATCGCGCACTCCTTCCCTGCAACGTTGTTGTCGAATGTCACAGAGGCCCCGATTCATTTCAAGCATAAAACTTTAGGCTTGAAGTTTTTGCCGGTGCCTCCGAGGATATGAACAAGTACTCAGTCCCGGGTGCCCGGGGTCAGGACCGATCGATGACGGAGGGGACGATGACGGCAGTTCTGGCGATCGCCGGCCGGGGCCGCGCATGAGCGCGTTCACCCATCGCATCCCGGTGCTGTTCCAGCACTGTGACCCGGCGGGAATCGTGTTCTACCCCCGCTACTTCGAGATGCTGAACGCGACGATCGAGACGTTCTTCGCCGAGGCTATCGGCTGGAGCTTCTCGGAGATGCACGTGCATCAGCGCGTGGGCGTGCCGCTCGGCCGGATCGAAACGGATTTCCACGCCGCCTCGCGCCTCGGCGACGTGCTGGACTGGACGCTGCAGGTCGACAGGGTCGGCGGTGCGAGCCTTGCGATGACCGTGCGCGCATCCTGCGATGACGAGGCACGGCTGACCGCGCGCCCGACGCTGGTGCTGGTGGACCTCGACCGCATGACGGCCCTGCGCTGGCCCGACGACCGGCGCGCCGCGCTGGAAAGACACCAAGGAGGACAGACCCCGTGACCACGATGACCATTCATCCCGAAGGATGGAAACCCGCCAAGGGCTACGCCAACGGCACCGTGGCCGAGGGCCGGGTCCTCTTCGTCGGCGGCCAGATCGGCTGGACCGCGGACCAGGTGTTCGAGACCCACGATTTCATCGGCCAGATGAAACAGGCGCTGACCAATATCGCCGAAGTCGTGCGCGCCGCCGGGGGCGAGGTCACCGACATCACGCGGCTGACCTGGTACGTCACCGACAAGCGCGAATACCTCGCGCGCCAGAAGGAGATCGGCGCCGCCTACCGCGAGATCATGGGCTACCACTTCCCGGCGATGACCATGGTCGTGGTCGCGGATCTCATCGAGGACGAGGCCCAGCTCGAGATTGAGGCCACCGCCGTCCTCGACGCGGGCTGAGCCGGCGCGGGGCGCGAAGCGGGAAGTTCTCGCCGGCGGCCCGCCCGTCCGCGCTGTCCTGTCCGCGCACGGCAGGCGATCTTTCTCGGGCGAGGGGCGAGACCCTCGAACGCCCGCCGCGGCGCGGTGTGTGCGCCCTTCTGTCTCGGGGGTAATCCTCGGGCGCGCGGGGCCCTGCTTCCTGGCGAAAGTATCCCGGTAGCGCGAGGGCAGCGCCCTCGCTCCGGCGTGCCCCGCCCCGTGCCGTCGCTCAGGTCACCCGCGCCTGGGTCCGGTATGCCGCGTCGCGCCAGGCCTCGGTCTCCAGCACCTCGGCGATCACGTCCACGGCGGCCAGAACGTCCGCCTCGTCGAGGTATAGCGGTGTGAAGCCGAATCGCATGATGTCCGGCGCGCGGAAGTCTCCGATCACGCCGCGGTCTATGAGCGCGCGCATGGCGGCGTATCCCTCGGCGAACCGGAACGAGACCTGAGAGCCGCGCGCGGACGGGTCGCGGGGGCTGGCGAGTTCAAGTCCCGTGCAGCGGCGCTCGACGGCTTCGATGAAGGTCTCCATGAGCGCGACCGACGCGGCGCGGACCTCCTCCATCGTCACGCCGTCCCATGCCGTCAGCGCGGCCTCGAGTGTGCTCAGCTGCAGGACCGGCGGGGTGCCCACGCGCATCCGTTCGATGCCCGGTGCAGGGCGGTAGTCGAGGTCGAAGGCAAAGGGCGCGCCGTGGCCCATCCAGCCCTGCAACGCGGGTCTGACGGTGCCGGCGAGGTCGGGCCGCACGTAGATGAAGGCCGGCGCGCCGGGGCCGCCGTTCAGATACTTGTAGGTGCAGCCCACCGCGAACTCGCAGCCGCAGCCCGCCAAATCCACGGGCAGCGCCCCGGCGGAATGCGCGAGGTCCCAGATCATCACCGCGCCGGCGTCGTGCGCGGCGCGGGTGATTGCGCCCATGTCGTGACGGCGGCCGGTGCGGTAGTCGACCTCGGTCAGCATCACCGCGGCGACGGTGTCGTCCAGCGCGCCCGCGACGTCCTCGGGGGCGACCACGCGCAGCTCGTGGCCGCGTCCGAGCGTGTCGAGAAGCCCCTGCGCCATGTAGAGATCGGTGGGGAAGTTGCCGCTGTCCGAGATCACCACACGCCGGTCGGGCCGCATCTCGAGCGCGGCGGCGAGCGCCTGGTAGACCTTGATCGACAGCGTGTCGCCCATCACGACCGACCCGGCGGGGGCGCCCACGAGCGCGCCGATCCGGTCGCCCACGCGGGCGGGCAGGCCGATCCAGTCGGCGTCGTTCCAGCCGCGGATCAGCATCTCGCCCCATTCGTCCGCAAGCGCGGCGGCCGTGCGCGTCACGGCGGCGCGGGGCAGCGGCCCGAGAGAGTTGCCGTCGAGATAGATCACGCCTTCGGGCAGGTGAAACAGGTCCTTGCGGGGCAGGGTCATCGGGGTCCTCCGAGGGGCGTGGCGACAGCTGGCGTGAACCGGGGTCTCTCGCGACCATGCATGTGGTCGCGAAGCCCTGACGGTCCGGCGCGTCGACGAGCGTTTCTCGCTTCGGAGTATATCGACGTAGAGGCGTAGGCCAGACGGGACGCGGCGGCGAGGCTGTTAAGGAGAGGCGGCAGCGAGGCGCGCGTGGATCGCGAGGACCTTGAAGGAGATGCACGAATCGCCGGTGCCATTCCGGTGAATGACACTGCGTCCACACAAGTCCAGATCGGAGGATCAGTGGTGAGCCGTGCAGGACTGCACGCAGATTGAAAAAACAGCGACTTACGCTGACGAACCAAGAAAATCTGGCCCTTGAGTTCATTGGACTTTTTCGGCCTCTGACGAACCGGCTTGATGGCAATGCAAAGAAAAAGGCCGCTGACTGGGCTGGCACCCGCGTCAACGGCCAAATCAAAAAGTCTGCACATCTCAACTATCAAGTCCTTCCGATGATCGCAATCGCGGGAGGGCGCCATGGCTGAGCTTCCGCGCTTCTGTGAGATCAAGCTCCAGTACCTGCTCGAACTGGTCACCGACCACGAGCTGGACGACAACGCCCTCCGAATAGCGCTGTACCTGGCCCTCGCGCATGCTGACCACGAGACGGGAGAGAGCTACCCCTCATTTGAGACCATAGGCGGCGCCATCGGGAAGCACGCCAAGTCGATCAAGCGGGCGCTGAATAAGGTCGAGGCTGCGGGGTACATCACCGTAGAGCGTGGGACCAACAAGGGGAATTCGTCGCGCTATCGACCGACCGAAGCTGCTTTGAAAAGGGCCGCTGAACGTCGTGGAGCGGAGGAAAACCGACGCGGGGAGGGGGACAAGGTTGTCCCCTTTTCGAGAGCCAAAGGGGGACAACCTTGTCCGCGAAGCGGGACAGAGTTGTCCAGCGAAGGAGGACAGGAATGTCCCCCGAACAGAGAACAAGAACTTAGGAAAGAACGGGCGAGCTCGCCCAAGCCGGATTCGCCCAATGACGGGCAATCCGTCGGATCGCGTTCGGGTGGCCGGCAACTGATCTTTGTGCCGAGGGGCATCTGCTTTGTCCGGGATTGGGATGATCGGTTGTCCGGGGAGGGGATGACCTCGCTTGAACGCAGCCTGCCCCTTTCACCGCATGGGCATCATCTGGGCTTTTGGCTCCCGGCCCGCACACCAGCCCCGATGGGAAGTCCTGAGTGGCAGGAGCAGCTGCATACTCTGCGAGACTTAATCCGCGCGACGTCTCACGAAACGGAGCATCGCTATGCAGTCTGAGCAGGGAGCAAGGCGACCCATGTCATACGCTGACGCTCCTGCCACGGGGCCTTGCGAGGGGAGGCACGCCTCCCCTTCGAACCCCACCGGCGCGAGCAAAGCCCGCGCCAAGGAGCCGCGCTCCGAAACCTTCGTGTTTCGGTGCACCGCGGCTGAGAAGGCGGCACTGCGGGCCAAGGCGGACGCTGCGGGGCGGCCGGTGGCGACCCTCCTGCGCGACGCCATGACCGGCGCGCAGGCGCGGCGGCCGCGGCCGGTGCCCAAGGCCGATCCGGCGCTGCTCCGCGCGGTGTCGCGCATCGGCGGCAACCTGAACCAGGTTGCCCGTTGGTTGAACACCGCCGCGCGCTCCGGACGGATGAGCGAGATCGAAGCGGTCGATGTCGCGGCCCGGCTCGTGATCATCGAGCGCCAGCTCGATGATCTCCTTGCCGTCGAGCGGGAGGACCGGTCGTGCTGATCCAGTTCTTCCCCAACGGTCGCGGCGGGGGCTCTGGCCCCATCGAGTATCTGACCGCGCGGACCGTGCTCGCCTACGATGAGAACCGCGACCTTATCCGGGACGCCGAAGGCAAGCCGGAGACCGTGGTACGCAATCCGCTGCCGGATGTGCTGCGCGGTAACGCGGATCAAATGATCGACCTGATCGACGCTTGCCCGCACAAGTTGAGCTATCGCGCCGGGGTCATCAGCTTTGCCAGCCAGGATGCGCCCTCAGATGAGGAACAGCGGGAGATCATGGATCGGTTCGAAGAGCTGGCATTCGCCGGGCTCGACCATGACCAGTATGCCTGCCTGTGGGTTCGGCACACGCACGAGGAGCGCGTCGAGCTTCACTTCTGCACGCCGCGCATGGAGCTGGAATCCGGACGCAGCCTGAACATCGCGCCGCCGGGCTATGAACGCGCCTTCGACAGCCTGCGGGACTTGGCCAACAAGCAGCATGGCTGGGCCGATCCGCTTGAACGGTCACGTCAGCAGGAAGTGCAGCACGTTACGGAAGCGCCAGACCGGGTCGCGGGGCGCGACGAACTGCACGGCTGGATCCTCGATCAGATTTCTATGGGTCTGATCGAGGATCGCCCCGGGCTTTTGGATCGCCTGCAGGAGGTCGGCTTCGAGGTGCCGCGTGCAGGCAAGCAATACATCACCGTCAAGGACCCGGAGACCGACGAACGCTGGCGGCTACGGGGGGAGATTTTCCATGAAGAGTGGCGCGCGGAGCCATCGGTTGAGCGAGCAACTGACGGCGGAACTGGACGAGATCAGGAAGAGCCACGCCGACTTGATGCACTCACAGTTGGAGAGCTTGAGGAGCGATATCAACAGCATTGCGAGCGACGCGCGGTCTACAATCGAGAGCGATATCAAGTCATTCGAGACGATGCTGAGGCGCCGGCTCACGCGGGAAGCGATGCGCGCGATGCCGTCCCGGCGGCGCTCGATACTGACGGCGACGGCGATCTTCCTGATGGCGGTGACGGCCTTCGGGATGGGCGTCGCGAGCACGGAGTGGAGCCGGAAGAGCTTCCTCTTCTCTCGCCATGGGATCGAGGAGGTCAGCCGTCCGAACGGGACGTTCCTGCTGCTGCCGAACCGTCGGGCGCAGCTGAGGACCTGCACCATCGCGGGGGCAAGTCAACCCTGCATCCACATCGAGGAGGAATGATCGATGGCGATGACGGCCATGGAGAACGAGCTGCTTGGCTACGTCGAGCAGCTGACGAAAGCCTCGCAGGACTCCGCGAAGGCGTTGCGCGACTGCGAGACACACTTGAGCGGCAAGATCGAGCCGCGACTGGATGGCTTGGTCGCGTGCGTGAACGCGCTCTTGGACTCTCAGATCGCCTTGAGCGGAGCGTTGGCTGGCTGGCTGACCGACGAGATGAGCTACGCACAGGCCTCGAAGGACTTCGCGAAAAGCTTGGAAGCAGCGAAAGCCGCCGAGAAGCGGCTGAACAGAGCCTGAAGGAGAGTGATCGTGGACATACCCATTGAGGCGCCGCAACCTCCTTTGCCGTGGTCCTACGCTTGGGGGCCGAATACACCGGAGACCTATGCGCTTGAGCGCCTGGGGGTGCTCATTGGGCGTCGCACCGGCTGGTCACCACTTTACCGCTACCAGCTTGGCCAGCAAATCTGGCGCATTTCGACGTCAGCCAGTCCCGAGTTCCGCCATGGTCTTGAGTTCGTCTTTTACGAGCTTGGCGACCGTGAGGCCTACGCCGGATGGTGTCAGGCGCGGCTCGATCATCACCTGAAGAGTTGCCAGTTCACCTGGTGATCTGACGCAGCTCGACTGCGCGCGCTCCCAACAAAGCAAGCGCGCAGCCCGTTTTGTCCAGCGAGGTTCCCATGAAGAAATTGAGCCTGATGGTCTTAGTCGCCGCAGCGAGCGTAGGGCCGCTGCACGCACAGACCGGCTTCAGCAACAGTGTCGAGTCTCCAAAGGTCGATGCATTCGGCTGCTCCATCCTACCGCGGCCTGAGCGCTATACCTTCACCACTTTCAAGGATGCTTGGCGCTCAGTGGCGGCAGACCGGCTCTACGGCCTTACGCGCCATCAAAAGGTTGTCGAGGCAGATACCTGCACCTGCGACCTCCTGCATCCTGACTGGACGAGCATCGACGCGGCAGCGGCCGAGATCGGCGTTTTTGAGGCGGATAGGCCCGAGCTACAGGCATGGGCGGCCAAGAACTTCTTTCCTAAGATCAACGGGCTGACCACCGAGGTGCGGAAACTCTGCGAAGGAGGTGCGTGATGGGCGTTGTAACCTTCATCACCGAAGCTGCAGACCAAGCGCTTGCCACTGTTGCAGCTTCGCAATTTGCCGCTGTCGCCGGAGCGGTTGGAAGCACCATCATGATCGCAAGCACCTTGGCGATCGTGCTGCTGTTTATCAACATGGCCCTTCAGATACGGCCGATGGACTCCGCCGAAGTGTTGAAGCTGCTGTTCAAGATCACGCTCATCGGCATGTTTGCTATGGACTGGGTACGCTTCAGCGAAGTCTCTACGGCGATTACCGAAAGCATCGAAGCGATCGCCGGCAGCATCGTGGCCTCGATCACGGGGCAGTCGGCCACTGGGGGCTACGCCGCTCAGTTCGACGACATGATCGCGGAGCTTTCAAACTACGCGAATGCCATAGGTCAGAACCTGAACTGGATGACTGGCGCGCTGATGGACGTGTTGATGACCGGCTTCTTGGCTGTGCTTGGCGGCATCGCCGCAGTAGTCCTGGTCTTGGCCAAGATGGTCATGGCGCTCTTAATTGGGCTCGCACCGGTCATGATCGCCTGCTCTCTCTTCCAGGTAACCCATGACTACTTCAAACGGTGGCTCTCTGCGTTGTTGAGCTGGTCGCTCTACCCACTCGTCATCGCTTCGATCTTCTCGCTGGTATTCGGTCTCGTATCGGTGATGCAGACCAGGCTTGGAGACGCCACCTCGATCACACACATTGGCGCGGCCATACCTTTCCTCGCTGTAATGCTTCTGTCGCTCGTCATGGTGCTGTTCATCCCGGCGATCGTTCGTACGCTGTCGGGCGACATCAATGCGGGTCTGGCGGCGGCCGCGGCTGGTTCATTGGCCACGGGCCTCGCCCGCGGCGCGGCGCAAGCGCCGCGGCCCAAACCGCAGCCGGAGGGGCCTGGGGGAGGAAGCAGCGGCACGAGTGCCGCTGCATCCCAGCGGAGCAGCCAGACCAGCACGGCTTCCCGGGTCGCGCGCACGATGGAACGTAACAAGCGGCTGGGAAATGCATGAGTATCCCCCGACCCGCGGGCATGTTCTGATCCAATACACTGTCTGAAGTAGCCTTTGAACAGGAGGCCAGATCATGGACACCGAAGAGCAAAGAAAGCTACACCGTCTCTTCCAGCGGACGACGCGCGAACTGGTGGAGGAGACAGCGCGGCTGCAAGCACGACCGTATCGATCGACGGTCATCGCCATGGCAATCTGCATCCCACTGGGGCTATGCGTCGCCTTCGGCCTCATCCTGATCGACCGACTTCTCTAGTGAGGCATAAGGACGGACTTGCACCTTGCCTCAATGCTCGCTCGGTCTGAGGTCTGAGGTCTGAGGTCTGAGGTCTGAGGTCTGAGGTCTGAGGTCTGAGGTCTGAGGTCTGAGGTCTGAGGTCTGAGGTCTGCGATGCGATGCGAGAGGAGTGCCGAATGCCAGTATTGACGCTTTGCGATATTCCGGACGAATTGCTCGCCCAATTGGAAAAGCGGGCAGAGAGGAACAGGAGAAGCCTTGAGGCAGAAGCGGTATCGATTTTGGCCAATGAGGTCGCCTTGCAAGCTCAGAATGGCTTCGGGCAGCACCTCCGTGCCCGCTTTAGAGGTATTTATGGAAGCGACCTGGAAGTGCCTCGAAACAAGTTCATAGATGAGGAAAGCCGCCTGGGAGACTAAGGCCCCCAAATAGGAATACAACTAGCGCAGCCCGGTGAAGCCATGGCCCTCCTCGCCACGTAATATAACACGTATCGGGCGCATTGGTCTGACATACGAGCCGAATTAAAGCTTGGTGAACCTGGCGATTGGTCAGAACGCTGCGGAGGCAACGAGGCGTCGGCATTCGGCCATTTCCTAGCGTTCCTGAGCCCCCGTGCTTTGAGAGCTCGGCATGCGATCTCCGGGCGGAAGAAATATCGGCCCCCGGAAGAAGCCCCGCTCAACTTCAGCCTAAGCCTCCGACCGTGTACAGGAATGCAACGGATACGATGATCGTGACGGCGGCAGTGGCGACACCCCGACGGACTGCCGCGTAGACGCTCGATTTTGTGACCATATGCGTTTCGATTCGATCGAGGCGCATGTTCAGCTGAGCGAATTCGGCTGCTATCGCATCGTTTGTCATATGGTAATCGCAGATGATCATCTTTCGTCCGAGTATGCGGCAAAGCCGCCGCCTTAGGAAGGCCCTGATCAGCGGTGTGGACCATGCGACTTCGGAAAGTCGGGCCGCAACCGCTCCATCTGTGCATCGCTCAACCAGTAAAGATCGCTCATCGTCAGCCTCCTTCTGACGAAGGCTGAATCACGCAGCGCCGTCCTGATCAATGGGTCTTGAGCCTAAGCTCTGCGGCTTCGCGCACCGACGTTGTAAGCCGCACTTGCTTTGTCTGCGTGCCCATGGCCGCTCAATCTGAAAGCGGTGCGTTTCAGCCCAACTCAAGCGTGTGGCTGTCCAAAGTGGAGAACTTCCCGACCGTATAGTCTTCGGTGTCCAGACTCTCATCGATCATGGACGTGGCAAAGATGATCTGGTGCTTAACGGGATGTTGCCGTGCAATCTCAACAATTGTTCTTTGGAAGTTTTTACTGCGAACTTCCTCCATCCCTTTGTCCTCTATGGTGTCTATTAAGCAGAAGCGAGGGTGGCGAAAGTAACTATTCTCTGCCGCTGCCATAAGGAACCCCAAGAAGAAACTACTTTTTAGAATAACTCGAGAACTAGCAGAAAAGTAAACATTTCCGTCAACGCTTATTCTGTTCGAGCCAAAGTCGAAGTCTACTGTTTCTGGGTCCTTGAATGAATCTTGACGTGGTAGGTCGGCCTTCAAGAATGTTTTAATGTTATCGGAGATGGAGGTGTAGGCACTCTTAAGCGTATCTTCCTGCGCTTTCGCAAGTGCCGTATTTTCGTTCTCAAGCTTTTCTATTTCAATTGATACCCTTTCCTTCTCGGAAGAAGCCGATGAAATTCTGGATACGATACTTTCCATTCGTTCTTGATCTTCGAGCTGCCGTTCGATGTATCCTTTTTCTCGATAAAGCTCGCGAAGTTCGGCTTGCGTGGCCGATGTGGGGCGCGACTTGACCATTGCGAAGCGTCGCGACGCGTCATTCCAATTTTTACGAGCAGTCTCAACAGCTGCTGTGGCTTGGTCGAGTTCCTCATCTTTCCTTTTCAGGACCTGTTCTGCCTGTTTTATTTGAATTGATATCTCATTTACCATGTTGAAAAACTGCCCCCGGCGCTGATTTGGGTCAACTGGAGTTTTGCAAAGATGGCAAGCATGCTCCGGCGTATCGACGATCGGCTCAAGACACACCGGGCAGGCGTCAAAATGAATAGCTCCAAAAGACTCTGACACGACTTGAGCATCTTGAATTGACCGCAGTTTTTCGCGCTGGCTTTCAATATACCGACGCAAGTCCAGTGCCGTGATGGATAGGCGATCTCGCTCGTCCTGGGCCTCGTTAAGAATATTCAGTTGGGTCTGGAGCTCAGCGTATAGCTCGTTCTGCTCGGATAGAGATATTTCGTCCTCGTCTGCCGTCAGTTGTTGCTTCTCAACTGACATTATTTTGCTTGATAACTTGTCTAAGTCTCGTGAATAATTTTCCTTTTGAAGCTGCACCCATTCCATGGTCAATGGCTCCCCTTCGACTCCGTAAGCCGACAAAAAAGCCGCGTAACGTCCATCAAGTGTATCGTACTGCTTCTTTAGTTCTCGTAGGCGTAACTGGTTCTCAAAAATTTTGGTCTCATGCGCACCACACATAAGGCGCCCTACCGCGTCGCGAATTACCGGGCTATCCCAGCGTCCATCATATCTGAACAAACTTTCCGCCGGGCTTAGTTGGTCCGAGTAAGTTAGACGAAGGATTTGATGCATGGTTAGATTACCTGTCGCTTCGCCGGCGGCTTCGGGAATCTCCATCAGGCGAAATAGGACCTGCGAAAAGCTCTCTTTTGATGACCTGGAGTACGGATACCGGCTCCAATTTCCAATCGGTGAGTTTAGCGCGGAGTCCATATCGGCACCAATGATCTCCATTGGTCTTCCTTGCTGCTCACTAATCTCCCTACGTAGAGTGCCAACGTGCCCGTTTATTTCCACTTCTGCGAGAACTTGGTCGCAAAGCAGCGCTTCTTTACTCCATTTGGATAAATCGCCACCGAGAGCATAATAGATCATGTTCATTATGGTCGATTTTCCAGAAGAGTTAGCTCCTCGAATGATGTTCACTCCGTCGGAGAATTTCTCATCATAGGCCGGATGTGAGGACTTTTCGACACGTAGCCTCTTCAGGACAAGCGTTGGCTTATACAGCGTCATATCGATACTCCAGAAGCTCGCTGCGATCTTTCAAACCATCGGGGCCGAGCAATTCGTAGTTCGCCGATAATTCTCTCAGGGCACTCATCAAATCCTGATTTTCGTTATTTAGGCCCTTAACCCGAGCGCTCAGTTCCTCAGGCAATGTTTGCGATGACGCCTGGACATATCTCTGATCCCATTGGTCTTTTCTGGCATATCCATGACGGGTGAGCGCCTGAACCGCAGCGAGCTGGTATGGCTCCATCCGTCTGACTAGCGTTGTCCCGTCAGGTAGCTTTGCGAACGGTTTCTGGCCGTCATACTGTTTTGAAACTCGACGGATCCAAGAGTCCGTACGCTTGAGTCTCATATCTTTTAAAAAAAATGGAAAGGTTAGATAAAAATCTAGTATTCGGAGTTTGTCAAAGTGTACTGCGCTTTCGGCCCAGCAAGTACCTCTAAGGCGAAGCGCGCGAAACACCGCATGATATGGATCAAAAGCCGCTTGATAGGAAAGTTGGGTCATTGATGCCACCGCACGAAGCACTGATCGGCAAGCCAGTAATACATACCTAGCGCTACGTCGTAGTTCACGTGAAACTCTTGGACCGCACTGCATTCCATGATGGCGGGTTCAAGAATATTCTTATCCACCATGTCGTCAATTATATGTTTCGGCAGGACGCTGACATGAGGGAATACTTGGCTCCTAAATTTTCTGTTAATTCGCGAAAGCAAATGAGCAAATATCTCCTGCGCGCTCACGTAATATGACCATTCTTCGAGGAGGCGCTCAAAAAGAACTTTCTGTTCAAGAGCCTCATCATAGTCTTCGTCCCGGCCGCCCTTATCCAACTTCGCTTCCAACCCGACGATGCCATCTGTAGACGTGCGGCGCCTCTTATAATAATTGAGGCTGTCAATTATGCTATCCGTTACATTCTCGCTGAGCTTTTCTTCTGTAAGTTTCGCAGCGAGCGTCTCAAGCGCATTCGCGCTAAACGTATCCGGCATTGGATGATTGTTGATAGTAACTGGACCGTACTCGATCTTGTTTCCAGCTATTTGATCGCCTTCAACGTCAGATTTGGACTGGTCGGTATTCATCGGGGCGTTCGGTGGCGTCATTTTCTACTAGTCGTGGTTTTGTTTCCGGCGATTTGGTCCCCCTTAACTGTCGATCTGCTCTGATTTATGTTCCTCCCACCTCGGGAGGCAGATATTTTGGTGTAGGTAATTGTAAGTAATGAGCCTGAAATCGCGCCTATTACGCCGCAAATGATCTCACTGAGATACTGCATCGTCCCCCCGTCATGTCTCGATCCACCGCCAGCCAGTAGGAGTAGCTCATAGGCGATTAGCGGTCACCCTTGACGCGTAGGTAAAACGATTAAGAGCTGGATCCGCAAGTAGATTGGTTGGAGCCTTCATTCGACCACCGCTGTCCGACCTAGCACATATTCGGGTCCTGCGCAGCGTGGTCGTGGCTGCGCTGTAATCTGCGTATGCCGGCCTTTGAGGCGGTCGTGAGCCCTAGCTGCACTGCTTGAACATAGATTGGCCTCCCGCGGCGCGGCTCGGGCGTGACCTGCCACTGAATGGCAGGCGGAAGCCGAGCTTCCCGCCGTCGAAGCGCCGTTGGATAAAAATCGAGTAGCCGGAGCTTCGGCGCAAACAGATCCAGGCCGTCTGGTCCGCTCTTGTCCATTCAGGAGGCACAATCGCTGTCCCAGACCTCGATGCACACTTCAAGATGGTCGCAGCCTGCAGGATAGCCTGACTGACATTCTCGCTTACGCGAGCGAGACCGGGATGGTCCGCGCCGTGGTACTCTGTCGAACGTCGAGCGAAAGCGACTCCAAGCTGCGGTTTTCTGGGTTGTGACAGCGTGCCGTGGCAAGCAATCCCGACCCAACCGTCGAGCATTTCCGACCCAGACCGCACCTTGGACGTGGGACAGGCGAAGGCTCACAATGCGGACTTTTTGGTCATTTGGCGACCAACCGATGCAGTTGCAGCATGACGATGGAGTTGCTCGCAGCCGCAGCAAGCGGGGTTCTGCGCCACAGCGCACATCACGTAAGCGGTCGTTCAAGGCTGCACCAGATCCAGAAACCGAAACCCACCATTCGCTGCGCCTCGCCGCAGCGCCGCCGATGTCGGACTTTCCGGGCCTTCGATGCAACTGCGCGGTGTGGAAATGCGCAGCGGCTTGACGGCGATCCTCGTGCCCTCAGGCAGCCTCGTAGCTTGAAAAGATTTCCGTGCTTCCATTCTTGCGGATCAGGAACACATCGTAGGCTTCTCGTTGGTCTTCCGGTCCCATGCCCGGTGATCCGTAAGGCATGCCGGGCACGGCGAGACCGACGGCATCGGGGCGCTCGGAAAGCAGTCTTCGAATGTCGCTCGCCGGCACGTGTCCCTCGATCATGTAGCCCTCGACCTCGCCGGTATGACAGGAGGTCATGTTCTGGGGGATGCCGTTCTCGAGCTTGTGCCGGATCAGGAGGGTGCCGAAGCTGCGCTCCGTGGTGACGGAAAAGCCGTCCTCCTTCAGGATCTCGATCCAGGCGGTGCAGCACCCACAGTTCGGATCTTTCAGGACGTGGATCGAGAGAGGCACCTGGGTCAGACCGGCGGTCGGCGCTGTCGCGGCAAAGCTCGCGGCGGAGGCTATCATGGCGCGGCGGGTGAGGATCATCCGTGTCTCCTTGTCAGGTCGTCGCGGCTGAGTGATCGGAGCGTGGCTCCTCAGTGGTAGGACTGACGCGTTCCTTGGATTCAGGCGCGCCGCTCGGCCGGAAGAACAACAGCCGGAGAGCGTTCATCGTGACCAGCACCGTGGCGCCGGTATCGGCGAGGATCGCGATCCAGAGGCCGGTGATCCCGAGCACGGTAGTTACGAGGAAGACTGCCTTGAGCCCGAGCGCAATCGCGATGTTCTGGTGGATATTGCTCATGGTCGCGCGCGCGAGGCGGATCTTGGCAGGCACGTCCGTCACCCGGTTGCGCAGGATCGCCGCGTCCGCCGTCTCCAGCGCGACATCGGTGCCCGAGCCCATGGCAACGCCGACATGCGCGGCGGCGAGCGCGGGCGCATCGTTGATCCCGTCGCCGATCATCATCACGCGGGCATCCGCCGTCAGGTCGCGGATCGCCGTCACCTTGTCTTCCGGCATGAGCTCCGAGCGATGCTCGATCCCGAGCCCTTCGGCGATGGCCTGGGCCGTGCGTGGGTTGTCCCCAGTCAGCATGACTGAAGTGATGCCAAGCTTACGCAGCTGCGTGACTGCGTCCGCCGCATCGGCGCGCGGCTCGTCCCGCAGCGCGATGAGGCCCATGGGCACGTCATCGCAGAGCACGATGACCACCGTCTTGCCGTCGGCTTCCAGCGCCGACACGCGAGTCCGGAGGTCGTCCTTGAGCGCACCGCGCTCGTCCGCCAGCCGCGGCGAGCCCACGCAGACGGTCGCGCCCTCGATGGACGCCTCCGCACCTTTGCCGGGGAGCGCGCGGCCGCCGGTCGCCGCCGCCGCGTCGACGCCTCGCCGCTCGGCCTCGGCGCAGATCGCCTGGCCGAGCGGGTGGCTCGCGCCGCTCTCGACGCCGGCGGCGAGCGCCAAGAGGTCTTCTTCGCGTCCGCTCAGCACTGCGACATCCGTCACGCGAGGCTTGCCGTGCGTGAGCGTTCCGGTCTTGTCGAAGGCGACACGGGTGGTGCGGGCGGTCGCCTCGATCACCGCCCCGCCCTTCATCAGCAGGCCGTTGCGCGCACCGGTGGAAAGCGCCGAGGTGATGGATGCGGGCACCGAGATGACCAGCGCACAGGGACAGCCGATCAGCAGCAGCGCCAGCGCGCGGTAGACCCATTCGCCCCATGCGAGGCCGAAGGCCAGAGGCGGGACGACTGCCACCAGGAGCGCGGCCCCCACGACGGCGGGCATGTAGATGCGGCTGAACCGGTCGATGAAGCGCTCCGTCGGCGCGCGGGCGCTCTCGGCCTCTTCCACGAGACGGACAATGCGGGCGATGGTGTTGTCCTCGGCCGTCTTCGTGACCCGCACGCGCAGGAGCGCTTCGGCATTGATCGACCCCGCGAAGACCTCCGCGCCCGGCTCCTTGAGGATCGGGACACTCTCGCCCGTTACAGGGCTCTCGTCGACACCGGACGTGCCACTCATCACCTCGCCGTCGCAGGGCACGCGGTCGCCGGGGCGGACCTGCACGATCTGGCCAACCTGGAGTTCCTCTGCCGCGACTTCACGCGTTTTGCTGCCCACTTCGAGCCGCGCCGTCTTGGGCACGAGCTTCGAGAGCGCCCGGATGCTGTCGCGCGCCTTGCCCGCCGACACACCTTCGAGAAGCTCTCCCACGGCGAAGAGGAAGACGACCAGCGCGGCCTCTTCCGGCTCACCGATTATCAGCGCTCCGCCAGCGGCGATGGTCATCAGCATCTCGATGGTGAAGGGCATGCCGGCCCGCGTCATGGCGAAGGCGCGCTGCGCCACGGGCAATATCCCGACCAGCGTTGCCAGGACGAACGCCCAGTGGGCGATCTCTGCCGGGAGGACGAGACGGGACGCCCAAGCCGCCGCGAGCAATGCGCCGGTGCCGAGCACCAGACGACCCTTGGAGGATTTCATCCAAGAACTCGGCGCGTCGTCGGCCGGCTCGTCCATGTCCCCCGTCTCGCTGTCTGTCTCCGAGCTCTCCGCAGCATCTGGAAACGCGCCATCCGGCAGGACGAAACCGCCCTTGGGCTTTACCGGTCGCGCGCCTTTGGGCGCGATGCCGAAGCCGACGCCGCGCACGGCCTCCTCGATGCTCTCGGGCGGTGTCTGCGTCTCATCGAGCGTCAGTCGCAGCCGCTCGGCCATGAGAGCCACATCGACATCCTCGACGCCAGGCAGGCGCTCGACCGCGCCGCGTACCTTGGCGGCGCATGATCCGCAATCCATGCCCGTCACGCGCCACTCGCGGTGGCCTGCGCTTACGTCTGCCATGATGGCTCTCCGTGGTGAGTCCTCGATCGGAACTCGATATACGACCTACAGCCGCTGTAGGTTCAAGGGCAAATAGCAATTTCACTAAACTCGAACGATTTCCGAGCTTTATCTGGAGCGGCGGTCTTATCTATCCCATCGCTGCACTCGCCAAGATTGCCGGTTGCTTCGCCATCTGGGCGTGGTGCCTCAAACCTCTGGCTATTACCGGGACTTGCAAGCCTTGCTGCGTTCGGCTGGCTGCTCGCGCAGGTCGACACCGATCTTGCCGGTCGGGCCTATACTGCCTATGACAGCGTCTATCTCGCCGCCTACGACCCATACCGTCGGCCCAAAGGTCTGCGGCGGCCAGACGCGACGGTCGGGTCTTGCAATGGACCATGTGACGGCAATCAACGTCAGTGCGAATGCCCGACATGTTCGTTAGCCGTGCCGTGCCCAAAGAGATCGGCATCCTCATGGGCACAATCCTCATGCTCGAACTCGAGACTCGAATGAGCAATGCCGAAGCGATCCTGTAGCGTGTCCTTGATGCGCTTCTTGGTTGACTCGATGTTCTCCCAGCCTTTCCCCGTCAGGACGACATGGCAATCGAGTGCGACTTGGTGCTCTTGCATCTGCCACAGATGGACGTGGTGGACGTCGGCCACCCCCTCTGTGCCGCGCATTGTGTCTATGACACTCTCGCAATCGAGGTCAGGCGGGCTGCCCAGCATCAGCGTTCGGATCGGGCCGCCTATCTCGGTGAAGGCTAGATATAGAATGTAGAGAGCGATCCCGATCGTGATCGCCGGGTCGACCCAACGCAGGTCATAGAGAATGATGAGCGATCCGCCGACGATCACAGCGACCGACGCGAGCGCATCGGAGAGGTTGTGCAGGAACAAGGCGCGAATGTTCACGCTGCCCTTTTGCATGGAATAGGTCAGCAGCGCGGTAAGGGTGTCCACGACCAGTGCGACACCGCCCAGGATCACGACCGTCCAGCCTTGAACCTCTGGTGGGTCGATCATCCGCATGCCGCCCTCGTAGATCAGGTAGAAACCTATCAGAATAAGCGTGGTGTAGTTGATCAGCGCGGCGACGATCTCGATCCGGCCGTAGCCAAAGGTCATGCGCTCATCCGCCGGTCGCCGCGCGATTTTGCGCGCGGCGAAGGCGATCACAAGCGACGCCATGTCCGAGAAATTGTGTAGCGCGTCAGCGATCAGCGCCAGGCTGCCCGAAAGGATCCCGCCGACGATCTGCGCGACGGTCAGAAGTCCGTTGGCCCAGATCGCGACAGACACGCGGCGATCGCCGGATTTTGGGTCGATATGAGCATGGCTATGATCGTGCGGCACGGAAAGCTCCTCGAATCGGTCGAGGAGCAATTTAGTTGCTATAGTGGCTGTAGCTTCAATGCCTTTAACTACTTTCGACCGAGACCTTGGGCCTTCGGCTATCCGATGCTGCCAAGGACCGGGAAGGTTTCGAGCAACCAAAAGGCCAGACGGTTGATCTGACCGGTCATCACTCCGATCCCCATCAGCACCATCAGCCCGCCCGCGATGCGATAGAGCCACCGGCCTGTCGCGCCGATCCGTTTGAGTTTGCCCGCGATTTCATTGGTAAAGAGCGCGATCAGCAGGAACGGCACGCCCAGACCCACGGAATAGATGGCTAGAAGCGCCACGCCATCCGCGTCCGATGTCGCGCTCACCGCGAGGATCGAGCCGAGCACTGGCCCGATGCAGGGCGTCCAACCAAAGGCAAAGGCGAGGCCCAGAAGATACGCCCCCACCGCGTTGCCGCCTTTCGTTGCGACATCGGGCCTTGTGTCGCGCATCATCGCGGGGACCCGGATCGCCCCCATCATCACCAGCCCGAAAAGTACGATTAGAGCGCCCCCCGCAAGACCCAGTTCGTATTTCCAGCGCAGCAGCATTCCGCCCAAAAGGCTTGCCCCGGCCCCGAGCGCCACGAAGACCGTGGAGAACCCGAGCACGAACCAGAGGCTCAGGATCACACTGCGCACCCGGTCGCCGATGGCTGTCGCCGTTCCCGATGCCGGAGCAGGTTGCCCCGCGATATAGGATATATATCCTGGAGCCAGTGGCAGAACGCAGGGTGACAGAAACGAGACCGTCCCGCCCAAAAAGGCTGCGATGACTCCCACACCGGAGATTTCGAACATTCAGTTACCGCCTTTCCTGCACCTCAGTCGAACGGGCTTTGAAGGGCTACGACGGGTTTAGCTTCAGGAGAAGCTCCTAGACCTGGCGCGGCGCCGCCAGGATGATCGCTGCCCCGACAAGGCAGATTGCGGTGCCGATCACATCCCACCTGTCTGGCCGCTGTCCTTCGATCAGCCACATCCAGAGAACCGAAGCCGCGATATAGACGCCCCCGTAGGCCGCAAAAGCGCGCCCCGCCGCGGTGGCCTCGACTTGGGCGAGTAACCACCCGAAGAGCGCAAGCGCAATAAGACCCGGGGCCAACCAGAGCGGCGAGGTCCCGAGGCGCCACCATGCCCAGATGGCGAAGCAACCGGCGATCTCGGCCAACGCGGCCAGAGGATAGACGATCGCCGCGCCCATGCCTCACGCCCCGATCTCGTCGTGGTCGGTCAGGCATGCGGAGTGATCCCGCAGAACCTCGAGCACGCGGCAATCGGCCGTCCGCCCGCCGCTGCATTCGTGCACCATCCGATTCAGCTCCGTGCGCAGCGCCTCGAGCCGAGCGATCCGCCGCTCCACCTGCTTCAATTGCCGCCGCGCGATCGCATCGGCCTCATGGCAGGGCCGGTTGGGATGGTCGCCGAGGTCCAGCAGTTCCCGAATGGCATCGAGCGAAAAGCCAAGCTGGCGCGAATGGCGGATGAAGGACAGCCGGTCGAGCTCGGCATCGCCATAGCGCCGCTGCCCGCCTTCGGTCCGGCCCGGCTCGGGCATGAGTTCGATCTGCTCGTAGTAGCGGATGGTCTGCACCTTGGTGCCGGTCTTCTTCGCCAAGCTGCCGATCGTGAGCATCTACGCCTCCATAAAACGTACAGTCGTGGTAGATTTGATGGGCCGCTTTGGCAACGACGACATGGCTTTCACATGCATGTGACAAAGTGCGGCAGCCGCGACGAAAGTAGTTGAACCTCCAGTGGCTAGAGGATGTATCCGCGCCGTTATCAAAAACGGCAGGCAGGCGGTTTACGTGACGCTGACACTCCTTCGAAAAGTGCTTTGGGCGTCGGTGGGCGTTGCAGCCTTGGCATTGGTCTGGCTTCTTCTCTGGGCGGATTATCGTGCCGATCGTGCGCGCACCGAGACGGAACCCGTTTTCCGAGCGGATTTCGAGCTGACCGACCACAGGGGGATGGTCCGCACCCAGGAGGATTTTGCGGGCGAGTGGATGCTGATCTTCTTCGGTTTCGCCAATTGCCCGGATATCTGCCCGACCACCCTTTCCGAGGTTGCCGCGGTCATGGACGGTCTGGGGGAGAACGCGGAGCAGGTTCAGCCGCTCTTCATCTCGATCGACCCCGAGCGCGATACGCCGGAGAACCTTGCCGACTATGTGCCGGTTTTTAATGCTGGCATTCTCGGCCTGACCGGAACGTCCGACCAGATCGAACGAACGGCCGAGAACTTCCCCATCTTCTACGAGAAAATCGAGGAGGCCTCCGCGCCGGGCGGTTACACGATGAGCCACACGTCACACCTGTTTCTGTTCGGTCCAGATGCGGGCCTCGTCACGACCTGGAGCTATGGGACGCCAGCCGAGGAGATCCTCGCCGATCTGCGGAAACGGATCACCAGATGAAACCGAGAGTTTCCGCCGATACAGCACTCACCGCTGCATGGATCGTGGCGCTGGCTGCATCGCTCGCCGTCCTGTTCATCGGCGAGGTGCTGGGTCAGATGCCGTGCCTTCTGTGTTGGTACCAGCGCGCGTTCATGTTCCCGCTGGCCGTCGTTCTGGGTCTCGGGCTGTGGTGGCAGGACCGCCGCGTCGGGCGTTACGGCGTGGCTCTCGGCCTTGGCGGAGCAGCGATCGCGCTCTGGCACTCGGGTCTCTACGTCGGTCTCGTTCCCGAACCGATCCAGCCCTGCACAGCGATCGGTCCTTCGTGTACCGACGTCAACCAGTTGGTTCTCGGCATCCCGATCCCGTTTCTGTCGCTCATCGCCTTCGTGCTGGTCGTCGGGCTGTCGACGCTTTCCTTGAAGGAATCACATTCATGAACCGAAAAACACTCGTCCTGTCAGTCCTAGTGCTTGCCCTCGCCGGCTTCGCGCTCGCTGCCTGGTTCGCCACTCGTCCCGCGCCAGTAGCGCAGACCGCGTCGGTTCCGGCGGAACAGGCGGAGGCCCTATTGCGCCCCTATTCGCCGATCCTGGGACCGGAACAGGCGCCGGTCACCATCGTCGAGTTCTTCGATCCGGCCTGCGAGGCCTGCCGTGCCTTCTATCCCGTGGTGAAGGACATCATGGCTGAGCATGGCGATGCCGTCCGTCTCGCGATCCGCTACACCCCGTTCCACGGGGAAGCCTCCGAAGAGGCCATTCGCGTCCTGGAAGCCGCCCGGATGCAGGATGTCTATGAGCCCGTTTTGGAGGCCATCCTGCGCGAGCAACCCCGCTGGGCGTCGCATGGCGCGCCGGAACCGGGGCTGATCCTCGAGGTCGCCGCCACGGCGGGTCTAGATGCTGAAGCCGCAGAGACGCAGATGATGGCTCCTGACGTCATCGGCATACTCAACCAGGACCGAGCAGACGTCGAGACCGTCGGCGTGAGCGGGACGCCGACCTTCTTCGTCAACGGCAAGCCGCTTGATCCATTCGGAGAGGCGCAACTCCGGGCGCTGGTCGCGTCGGAAGTCGCGGCCGCCGGAAGCTGATCCGACGGGCGCGCAATCGAGAATCGAGAAGGAGCTGCAATGAAATACACCATCCACGCCGCGTGCTCAGTCCTGATGCTGCCGTTCATGCTTGCGACGTCGGCAATGGCCGGCTCCGCCGATGTCGTCGTCGAGAACGCCTGGGCGCGGGCCTCGATCGGCACCTCCCGCCCCGGCGCAGCTTATATGGAAGTCCACAATGCGGGTGACGAGCCGGTCACGTTGACCGGGCTCCGGACAGACCTCGCCATGCTGCCCGAAGTTCACCGGACCGCGACGGACGAGCAGGGTGTGAGCTCGATGTCTCCGGCGGGCCAGATTGTCATTGCACCTGGCGAGACCGTCGCGTTCGAGCCCGGCGGCCTGCATGCCATGCTGATGCAGCTTCAGCGCCCGATGGAAGAGGGCGAGACCTTTCCGTTGACGCTGACATTCTCCGATGGCGGAGAGACGACGGTCGAGGTGCCGATCCTCGGGATCGCAGCGCGCGGGCCGGAGGATTGATGCAGAGCAGATCAGTTCTCGGCTACGGTGCCGCGGCGCTCGGTGTGCTCGGGCTCGCTCTATTCGTCGGCTGGTGGCAGGTCGACGGCCCCGGAGCGCCTGTACCGGACGACGGACGGCCGTTGCCGCTCACCGCGATGGAGTTCGACCTCACCGATCACGAAGGACGTCCGGTTGGACCGGATACGCTGGTCGGGTCGCCCTCAATGGTCTTCTTCGGCTTTACTTACTGTCCGGATGTGTGCCCGACGACGCTTGCAGACATTTCCGGTTGGCTGGACGCCTTGGGAAGGGATGCTGAACAACTGAACGTTGTCTTCATCACCGTCGATCCGGAGCGGGACAATGTCGATGCGATGGCGGAGTACGTCGGCTATTTCCACCCGGCGATCCGTGGCTGGACCGGTCCGGAGGAGCAGATTGCTCTGGCGGTCGAGGGTTTCCGCGCGACCTACGAAAAGGTCCCGACTGACAGCGGCGACTACACCATGAACCACACGGCGAGCGTCTTCCTGTTCGACGCCGAGGGACGCTTCGTGACCACTATCGACTACCACGAACCGAGAGAATTCGCGGTTCCGAAAATCCGTCGTGCAATGAATGAAAAAGACGCAGAGGGGGCAACATGAGGTTGGGATATTGGGCGGCCGCATTGGCGATGGCGGGCGGCGTCTCGGTAACGGCAATTGCCTTGTCCAGTGTGGCGGCGAACGAGCCGGTACCATCGGGTTTGACCGAGGCTGGCCGCTGGCGCCCCGAGCCTTTCACATCGCCTGTGGAGGCGAACCTGGTGGTGCCCCACGCTGTGTCCGCGGTTTCAGCTTCGCCTACCAGTGCTTCAGCTCCGGCTCTCCCGACCGCAGCGGCGGCGAATGCTCCCTTGCCTGTGATCAAGCCGCCCCTCGCCGTATGGGCTCGTGAAATCGCCTCTGGGGATACGCTCGACGGCCTACTCGCCGAAGCCGGCCTCACCGGGCCGGACCGTGCGGAGACGTCGCTGGCGATCTCCGCAGAATACGATCTGCGTCGCCTGCGTCCTGGCCACGTTCTGACAGTGGAGATGTCCGCCAATGGCAGTCCACGCCGCGTGGCGCTCGATGTGGACGAGGGCGTGCGGGTCGAAGCGACGTTCGGCGATACGCTCTCGACCCGCGTCGTGTCCCCCGAGCCCGAGATCGTGGTGTTGGCCGGAACGACCAGGATAGAGAGTTCGATCTTCGCCGCGCTGGAAGACTCCGGGATACCCTCGCGTTTCGCGGTCGATCTGGCGCAGATGTTGGGGGGTACGGTGGATTTCCGCCGTGACCTCGGCGGGGGCGAGACCCTTCGCCTTCTGTGGCGCGAGGCGCGTGTCGAAGGCGATACCATAGGACAACCCAAGATCGCCTTCGCTTCGCTCGATCTGGGGGACGCACTCTACGAGGTTGTTTGGCCCGAGGACGGCACGGGTCGCGCCACGATGTACCTCAACGGCGAAGTGATTCGCGTCTTCGCTGAGCCAGTTAAGGGGGCTCGGCTTAGCTCCGTCTTTGGTCGGCGAAAGCACCCCATCTACGGCAATGAGCGCATGCATACCGGCGTCGATTTCGCGGCACCGCGCGGAACGTCGGTGCGCGCGACGGCGCCGGGGCGCATAGCCTTCATCGGACGTCGGGGCGGCTACGGGCGCGTTGTCGAAATCGCTCACGGCACGGAGACCATGACTCGCTATGCACATCTGAGCGCTGTGCCCGATGGCCTCGCAGAAGGTCAGCGCGTCACGGCCGGCGACACTATCGGACGGGTGGGGGCGACCGGAACGGCGACAGGACCGAATTTACATTACGAGGTGCGCGTGGAAGGCCGTCCGACCGATCCACTTTCTGACGAGCGGCTGTCGGAAGCGGTCGAGGGCGAAGCTCAGGGCAACGCAGGCCTGGACCGGCTGGCTGAAGCGCGTGCGCGCTTAGAGGACGCGCTCGCTAGCGATCTTGCATCCAACACCAGCGAAAGGCTCTGACCGATGGGAAAGCTGAGCACCGCGGTGACGACTGCCATCGCCCTTTTTCCTGCCGCCGAGGTTTTGGCAGAAGCGACCTCGATTGACGTGCGCAAGACCAACGGCTGTGGATGCTGCCTCGCATGGATGGAGCATCTGAAAGAGAACGGCTTCGCGCCGACCGGACAGGACATGTTCGGTGGCGGGCTCATTCGCTTCAAGTTCGACAATGCCGTGTCGCAGCGGATGGTATCCTGCCACACGGCGCTCGTGGATAGCTACGTGATCGAGGGACACGTGCCGGCGAGCGACATTCGCCGCCTTCCGGAGGAACGTCCGGAAGGCGTCGACCTGGCCGTACCGAAGATGCCTCTCGATTCCCCCGGCATGGATTTCGGCCAGAGACGGGAAGCCTACGATATCTTTCTTATAAGCGATGCCGGTTCGACCAAGGTCTTCGCAAGCTACAAAGGAAACTGATTAATGCCGCAAGCGCACACCACCGGCAAGGCAACCCTTCTGTTCGCGGGCCTGCTTACGCTCGGAGCCTGCACCATTCCTGTTGGCCAGACTCCTCAACCGGAGCCGGGGATCTCGGATGAGATGATGGCTCATTTGAGCGCCATGGCCGCCCCATATCAAAATGTGCAAACCGTAGAACTGCGGCCACAAGACGGCTGCTACTGGTACCGCCATGTCGGGCCGGTTGAGACAACAATGCTGCCACTCCGCACTCCGGAAGGGCGCCCGATCTGCACAGAGCGTGGGGCGCAGGCTGCGAGCTGACAGGATGTGTTTAGTACCCTCACGGCGGGCGACCCTGAATGACCGGCGGTGCCTTCAGCCCCCGTGGGCCGGGAGGGACGTGGGAGACTATCCCAACCGCCGTTCGCGTGGGCTCGCAAGGCGATCAACTATGCGCCGTCACGGGACCGTCGTTTTCAGCCGGATAGAGGACGGCTGTCACGCCGGTTTCGACCTGCTCATAGAGGTCGTTGATATGGGGCATGACCATGCGCACACATCCCGAGCTCGAGCGGGAGCCAATAGAGCGTGGATAGGGTGTGCCATGGATCCGGAGGTAGGTGTCGCGATCACCGACATAGAGATAGAGCGCCCGCGACCCGAGCGCGTTCTCGGGGCCAGGCTCCATCCCGTCCTCATATTGCGCGTAGGCTTCCGGCTCTCGGCGGATCATGTTCTGCGTGGGCGTCCAGTGCGGCCACCTCACCTTCCGGCGGATCGTGTAGGTGCCCGGCTCGTAGAGCCCACCCTCACCGATTGCCACGCCGTACCGCATTGCCGTACCGCCGGGCTCGATATGGTAGAGATAGCGTGCGGTGGCATCGACATGGATGTCGCCGGGCACGAGACCGGGCCGCGCCTCGACTCGCTGCGGCAGCAGTCGCGGGTGCAGACCCCAAGGATTCGTCGTGGCCGGGTCGTAGTTCGCAGGCGTCACCTGCGCGTCCCAGGCGGCCTTCTGCGCCTCCGTCGGCCACGAGTTAGCAAAAGTGGGTCCGGCGATTGGTGCGGAGAACATCGCGGCGGTCGTGGTGATAAAATGGCGTCTTGTGAGCATTGCGATGGGTCACTCCCGGAAGTCTTTGGTTTTTCAGAGCTTCCTGGGAAGCCGTTGGCAAGAATAGACAAGACATCACCGAATGTCTTGCTCGGTCACATGGGTGTGACATCGCAACAGGTCACAGCCGAACATTGCTTCGCGAGCTGGTCCGTCGTGCAGGGATTTCGGGGCCGCGGGATGCGCGCCTCGCCATCTCATTCGATTTCAGTGTTTTATCAGGAGCGCCCATGATCGAGTTGTCTCCGATCGCGCTCGGCTTCCTTGGCAGCCTCGCCGCCGGTCTGATGACCGCGGTCGGGGCGGTCCCTGTGCTCTTTGGCAGGGTCCCGTCGCGTGCCACGCGGGACATGGCGCTCGGCTTCGCAGCTGGTGTGATGCTGGCGGCGTCGTTCTTCTCACTGATCATTCCTGCGCTCGATGCGGCCGAGCCGATGTTCGAGAATGGTGCCATGCCGGCGCTAATCGTCTGCATCTCGATCCTGCTCGGCATGGGGGCGGTTGCGCTGATGAACGAGCGCTTGCCGCACGAGCACTTCAGGACGGGAAGAGAGGGACCAGAAGCCGCGTCGCTCAGGCGCGTCTGGCTCTTCATCATCGCGATCACGATCCACAATTTCCCTGAAGGCCTTGCCGTCGGCGTGGGTTTCGGTGCGGACGGGCTTTCCGGCGGCCTGCCGCTCGCTATCGGTATCGGGCTGCAGAATGCACCCGAGGGGCTGGCGGTTGCCGTGTCGCTCCTCGGCGAGGGCTACCCGAAGTTCCGTGCATGGGGCATCGCCGCCCTGACTGGTCTCGTCGAGCCGATCGGCGGGCTTCTCGGCGCCGGAATCATCACGTTGTCACAACCGCTCCTGCCTTGGGGTCTCGCCTTCGCCGCGGGCGCGATGCTCTACGTCATCAGCCACGAGATCATTCCCGAAACGCATCGCAGCGGGCATCAGAACCGTGCGACGCTTGGCTTGGCCGTTGGTCTGGTCCTGATGCTGTTCCTCGACGTCTGGCTGGGATGAGAGCAATGAAGCGTCCCACCTTTGCCTCAGCTGTTGCAGGCTGCATCGCTGTTGCGGCATTCGTAACCGATCAGGCAACGAAGGCGCTGGCCAGCGCCAATGCCGAAGCCCTTGCCGGCGGTCTCGGCGTCTTCCCCGGCTTCAACCTCGTCCTTCATCGCAACTCCGGTGTCAGCTTCGGCATGCTCAGCGACGTGTCCCCCTTCATACTGGTGGCGCTCGCCTTGGTCATCGCCGCGTGGCTTGCGGTCCTCGCATTCCGGACTGAACGGTCAAGTGATGCCGTGGGATACGGGCTCATCCTCGGCGGCGCGATTGGCAACGTGGCGGATAGGGTGCGGTTCGGCGGCGTGACAGACTTTCTCGACTTCTACATCGGTGAGTCGCACTGGCCCGCCTTCAACCTCGCCGATACCGCAATCTTCTTCGGCGTGGTGGTGCTTCTGTTCTGGCCCCGTCGCCACCTCCGGGGACAGAACGAGGCCACTTGATCAAACGTCTCATGCGGGTTGGTTCAAAACACATCATCCGTCATTCGGTTCTGCCACATGGCGTCGGGGCTTTCATGGCGGGTGCTGCAGCGGTTTTGACGCTACCTCCCTTTTCGATCCTCGCACTCGGTCCCGCCGCCTACGGCGCATTGTTTTTGCTAGGTCGTGTTGACAAAAGGGATTCCCCTCGGGCGTAGGGCATGATTCAAGCTGGCATCTGCGATGGAGACCAGCTTGGCACGAAACCTTATATC
>NZ_FOAI01000012.1 GCF_900109705.1 Roseivivax marinus
TCACCCGCCGCGCCATGATGGCTTCCGCCGCGTGCTTCGCCGCGACAGTGCCGACCGCCGGTCTGTCCCAAAGCTCTCCCGCGATCCACGTCCTGCAAGATCCGAACTGCGGGTGCTGCACCGCCTGGATCGAAATCCTGAAGGAGGACGGCTTCACAGTCACCAGCGAGCGCAGCTTCGGCACACTCCTGATCCAGCACAAGCTCGAGAACGGCATTCACCAGGATATGGCCTCCTGCCACACCGGCGAGGTCGAGGGTTACATGATCGAGGGGCATGTGCCGACGGCCGACATCCGACGGCTCCTCTCCGAGCGCCCCGATGCTGTCGGTCTCGCCGTGCCCGGCATGCCCTATGGATCGCCGGGCATGGGCCCCGCGGATGAGCGCGAAGCCTATTATGTCTTCCTCATCCGGAAAGGCGGCAGCACGGAAATCTTCTCGAGCTACGAGGCTGCCTGAGGGCACGAGGATAGCCGTGACGCCACTGCGAGAATTCCACACCACGCAGACGCAGCTCAGGCTCGGAAAGTCCGTGCTACTGACCTTATCTCGCAAGGATACGCTGCACGCAGGTTCGAATGGCGGCTCCGGTGAAGCCGAGTCGTAGCGTCGCGACATCGCTGAACGGCCGGACCTTGCCGTCAGCTGACCAAACGTTTGAGATAGGTTTCCTGCTCTTCATACGCTATCTGGGTCCACTCATCAGCGTCTCGGAACGATGGATATGCAGCATTCCTTCTGGGGCCAATTGAACGAATGAGTAGGGCCTCGAGGTCACCGATTGTGGTGCTGGTATTATCAGTCAAGTCTTCAGGTGGCTGATTCAATTCCAGAATGCCGTTTTTCTGGCTTGGTTCACCTATCGGACGAAAGCCAAACCAAGAGAAGCGGTCCCACTTCCCCGCTAACTTATCATCCAGGTGGTCTTTGAGACGTTTCCCCAATCCCTGAGATCTTGTTAGGCCGACGTAAGAGGGGCCATATTCATCGTAAAGGATGTAGATGCCCTGTTGAAATCGAAAATCGGTAATCTGAATATTTCCACGATTGGCACCTTTTCTACCGAGGGGGCGAAAGCTATCTTTGTATCCTTGGCCCGGATTCCAATCGATTTCGCTTTCTCGCCAAAACAATCCAAAACTTGTTACTTTCATGTGACCTCCTCGCTCTTGGGTGAACAATATCAGCGGGAGGTAAGAGCGCAACAGTCAAACGGGGGCTTTGGGGAGGTGTCTCCTTCAGGAAAGCCGCGGTGCAGCGAGGGCATTCCGACTGAATGTCCGGTCTGGGCCGTTTCGGTCTGAGCAGTCGGTCTGTTCCGAGCGTAACATTGCTTTCATTTACAACCCGAGCCACAGCAAACATGGAATGTTTCGCCTTGGCTTAGTGCCGGCCTTGAACGGCCATTCAGAAGAGCGTGCGCGCCGGGAGCGCGAAATCACTGGACGCAAGTGAGTGAGTCTCGTCTCAACAAAGTTCGGGATGAGGTCTGGCGCATCCATATTGAATCCCTACTATCCACGTAAAGAAGCATAAGCGCGTTGGGCTCGGGCTCGGCCGCTTTGCGGATGAAGCTGCCGTTCATTTTGACGTTCTATCGATTGCGTCCGGCCCTTGCAGGGGCTGATTGCCCTTTCACTCGTTTCCCGCACGCTCGATCACTGCTTTCTTTACGGCATCGACCCAGTCGGCTTCTCCTGCGGCTTCTCCGAGCACCCGCGCGCCGATCATCGCGGCGAACAGAAGCAGTATCTCCTGATCCGGTTCGTCTTTCTCTGGGGTAGGCAAATCGCGCGCTTCATTTGCGGCAAAGGTCGCCAGCAGGGCGCCCGTCCCCGTTTCATACGCTCTGCGTGTCGATGAATTCCCTTCCTTGCCAGCCGCGTAGGGAGCAAAAGAAATGATCGGGCAGTGGCGTTGCGGATTGGGGCGCAGATATTGTTCGACCAGCCGTCCTCGCAGCTCACTGCTGGTCCCGTTCGCCTTGCCCAGAACCTTGCTCCATAGCTTCACCGAGTCCTCAAAGGCGAAGGCGGCTGCTTCAACCGCCAACGCCTCCTTCGAAGCGAAATGCTTGTAGAACCCACCGACCGTCATGCCGGCGGCTGCCATGATATCAGACACCGAAACCGCGTCGATGCCACGCTCGCGGAAGAGGCGACTTGCGACTTCCACAATCCTGGTGCGGTTCTGTCGCGCCTGCTCCGCCGAAGACCGTCCCATAGCTATCCCTTCCTGAACGCCAGGAGCTTGGTCCTCAACTCCTGCACTACCTCGTCCCGCTGGTTCATCGTCACGCAATGGACCAGCACCATGCCCCGATCCGGACGTGAGCGGGACGGCTTGATCTCCTCGATGCGGCTTCGCACGCGCAGGACATCGTCCGGCCTCGTAGCGCGCGGCCAGGAGATGTCTCCACCCGCGCCGATAATGCCCCGTGCAAAGGGCACACTTTCGACCACCAGCCGCATGGTGATCGCCATCGTGTGCCAGCCGCTGGCGGCAAGACTTCGAAAGAAGGTCTCTTTCGCCGCTTCGGGGTCCAGATGGAACGGCTGCGGGTCGAACTTCTTGGCAAAATCCATGATCTGACCGGCATCCAGCGCATGCGTGTCACTCAGGAATTCCTGGCCGACACTTAGGTCGTCCAACCACAGACAAGGTGCGCGTTCATCTTCTGTCATGTCGTTCCCTCGGTATCGGAAGCGTCCGCTTCGCGCAGTGGGTCTGGTCAATATAGATTATACTTGTTATCTAATTTGGCAAGCCTCCATCCAGGCGATTCCCCGAGAACAGGAAGTCGATGTCCCAAGCTGCCATACCGCCCCGCAATCCTTGGACCGTGCTCATCTGCGCGGCGATGCTGGTCACGATCGCCATGGGCATCCGGCAATCCTTCGGCCTGTTCCTGAGCCCGATCGAACTGGAGATCGGTGTCGGGCGCGAGGCGTTCGGGCTGGCCATCGCCGTGCAGAATCTGATCTTCGGGCTGGCCCAGCCGTTTGTCGGCACCCTGGCTGACAGGCATGGAGCGGGCCGCGTGGCGGCAGCAGGAGCCGCGCTCTATGCGCTTGGTCTCGCCCTTGCCGCCGGGGTTTCGGGGGCGTTTGGGCTCAACCTCACGCTCGGCTTCTTGGTGGGCTTTGCGATGACGGGGGTCACTTTCGTCGTGGCCATCGGCGCGGCGGTCCGCGCCGTCCCGTCGGAGAAGCGCGGGCTGGCGGCAGGGATCGTGACCGCGGGCGGCTCTGTAGGTCAGTTCCTTCTCGTGCCGGTCGCGCAGTGGCTGATCGGCGGCTTCGGCTGGCGGGAAACGTTTCTGATCTTCGCCGCTCTCGCCGCGACGATGGTCCTGCTTGCGGTCGGCGTCTCGGGACGCTCGACGCAGACCGAGGCTGCCGGGCTTCCCTCACAGACTATTCAGGAGGCCCTGCGGGAAGCCGCGGGCCATACCGGCTTCTGGTTGCTGAACGCGGGCTTCTTCGTGTGCGGCTTCCACGTCGCCTTTGTCAGCACCCACCTGCCGGCGTTCATCGAGGACAAAGGGCTCGATCCCGCGATCGGGGCCAGGGCGCTCGCTCTGGTCGGCCTGTTCAACATACTCGGGTCTTATGTCTTCGGCATGTCGGCGGACCGCTGGCGCAAGAAGCATGTTCTGGCGGGGATCTACCTCGCTCGCGCGGCGGTCATGGCTGTGTTTCTCGCCTTCCCGATTTCGCCGCTGTCAGCGACCCTCTTCGCGTGTGCCTTGGGCTTTCTGTGGCTCGGCACAGTGCCCCTGACGAGCGCCTTGGTCGGACAGATATTTGGCGTCCGATACGTCTCCACGCTGTTCGGCATCGTCTTCATGTCGCACCAGGTCGGGGCGTTCTTCGGGGCCTGGGGAGCGGGCTACGCCTATCGCGTTAGCGGCTCCTACGATCTCGCCTGGCAGATCTCGATCGGCATTGCGTTGCTTGCAGTGCTGCTGCACTGGCCGATCAAGGATGCGCCGCTGGCGCGGGCTGCGTCGTCATGATTGATGTCTTCTACGTCCTCGCGCTGACAATGAAACGGCGATTTCGGGCTCTCTGCGGACCTTCGCAGTGACGGGGTCATGGCCACCAAAGACCCCACGACAGTGTGCGTCTCATCTGGCGGCCGACGGCTCCGCAGAGCAGGCCTCGCATCTGGTCCACAACCGGGATCGGCCTCCATACGGTCGTGGTCTCGGCTGTTGAGATGCCCGATGAAGACTTCCGCTTCCGCACTTTGCTCTCCGGGGTCCTGTGGTTCCACCGCCAGATGATCTCGTCCTGGTATCGCTGTAGGTGCTTCCGTCCGAGACGGTGATAAACGCCGATCAAAGCGCGCTGGACGACCGCGTTCACGGCCTCGACGGTGTTGATGTGCGCCCCGGTCTTCGTGTTCGCATACTGGCGCTTGTTGTGCTGGATCGTATGGTGCCTGGCAAAAGATGCCCCGATCTTTCCGTAACTTGGGTTCTTGTCGGTGATGAGCGCCGAGGTCGGATCGATCCAGCCCCCGATGATCGGCTTCATCGTGCGCCCTCGAGCATTCGGGATGAGCACGGCTCGAGCCTGACCGTTTCGCGCCGCAGCAACGAGCGCGATTGGCTTGCCTGTTCCTCGCCCCCGCTTGTTCTTGACGCCATGGCGGAACTTCGGCTTGCCGCCGACGAAGGCCTCGTCGACCTCGACCACACCCGACAGTCGACCGGCAATGCCCTGCCGATCATCCATCATCTCGCGGATTGCATGGCCAAGCTTCCACGCTGTCTTCTGGTTCACGCCCAAAATGCGCGACATCACGACCGAAGAAATGCCCTTGGAGGAGGTCAGCACGAGGAAGATTGCGGCGATCCAGGTCCGAAGATCCAGCTTCGTCGCGTGGAGCGGCGTCCTCGTGGTGACGGTGAACTGGCTGCGGCATTCCCTCTCGATGCACTGATACAGGCCGGGGCGCACGGATGCACCGCGCAGCGGGCGCGAACTCAAGCTGCCACAATGCGGACAGAACCGATCATCGCCCCAGATGGCGTTCTCGAGGAAGAGCCGCGCGTGACGTTCGGTCGGCATCTTCTTCCAGACATCGCGGACGGACTTCAGTTCGGTGATCATGGAGTGGCCTCGCTTCGGGGTAACCCAGAAGATTGGCTGATTTCTCCAAACCGGAAGCGACTACGTTATTTCGCACTTGGAACCTTCGCGAGGCAAGCAGGCTGAGCATTTCCGAAAGCCCTGCTTTTTCTCGTGGATAATAGGGTATTGAATTGCTCGATTTACTCATCCGTGAGCTTGGTGATGCAGGTTAATGTCTTGAAGTTCTAAGGTGTCGCCAAAAAAGGTAACTGTATCAATATCTTGATTCATGGGTCGGAAGAAATCAGCATCTTGTGGGGTGCATTGGGGAGAACACCCTTTCTGAAATTTCAGACCCATGGATTCCTCTGTTCTGCGACGGGCGGGGACGACCTGCGGAAGCAGGCCAGGAAGCCTTCTCAGTCGGAGATAGGACACGTTCTTCCGGGTCCAAAAGGGAGGCGGAGCAGGGCGCGCAAGAGACGTGTCCGGGGGGCGGCCGAACCCCTTTGGGACGAGTTTCGGGGCTTAGATGACCCGAATCAGTCGAGGTCTCCGCCTGGCCGCCGCCCGGATTGGCCGGCCGTTTCGGCGGGGCGGCGCTTGACTGCGGAGCCGAACCAGAGTGGCCTCGGAGAAGCAAGGAGAGCAGCCATGCCACTGAGCTCTACGGAGTGCGAGGCCTTCAGTCGCCTCGGGATCAATTCGGCCGAGACCATGTCGGACGAGGAGTTCTACCAGTCCGTGCCCGTTCACGCCGGCAGGATGGCGCACGCTCGTCTGGTGGCCGAAGCCCTGCCGCCGGCCGTGGCCGCGCGTCGCGTGGGCGTGAGCGTTACCCAATTGCGGCAACGGATCGTGGCCGGCTCGCTGATGGCGGTCCATCGCCCGGGCGGGCGGGACTGGCTGGTCCCGGCGTTCCAGTTCACCGAGACGGGGGAGGTCCCGCATCTGGGCTGCGTTCTCCTGGCGTCCGGGCGCCCGCTCTCCGCCTTGTCGATGGATCGGTTCTTCAGGATACCCCGAGAGGATCTCGATGGGGCATCGCCCCGGGACTGGCTCATCGCCGGTCGTGATTCAGTGATCATCGAGAGTATCCTCGCCGGTCTCTGACCGAAGGCCAACCGGCGCGAGTCAGATCAGGCTCGCCGGACGACCTTCTGGGTGGCTGGGTCGTAGCGCAGCTCGTGGAGCGTTCCATTACGGATCGCGGCAACAGCCTGGCTGACGTGTTCGGGAAGCACGTAGAACCACTCACGAGGGTAGATGCGCTTGCCGAAGCGATCGGTGATCCAGAGATCGCGCGGCCGCGCCGCGTCGAAGAAGCGATGCAGGAGGTCTTCGACCTTGCGCCTGGAGAGATTGCGCAGCTCGTAGGTCGCCACGATGTCGACCGGGGCGAGAAGGAAGGTTGGGTCATTCCGTGCGTCGGCGACGCGGCGCTGAACGTCCTGGGTGGTGACCCCAATCTTGAGGAGGATGTCGCGGACCTCCGCGATCGCCGGCTGGTCGGAGCGGCTACGGGCAACGTAGATCGTCCCTGTGAGATCGAGCTGATCGGCCTCCCAGTCAGGGTCGAGGGGACCGAGGCCGGGTCGGTGGATGACGCGCGCCGTGGGATCGGCGGCGAGAGCCTTCCGGAAAGACGAGATAAGCGGATCGCTCTCGGTTCCGTTCGAGAAGATGACCCTGAGCCGGTGGTCCCGCTTGCCGCCGCGGGCGGTCATCTCTGCCTTCTCGGCGATGTAGGCGAGAAGGCCGTTGCGGATGAAGTAGCTGCCTTCCTGGACGTCGATCACCTCGCGCGAGGTGACGGCGGTCGCCTCTCGGCCACCGGCCTCGAGGTCGGCCTGGAGCTCTTCAAAAGCCGGCTGGAACGTTTCGAAGTCGGGGCAGGGGAAGAACTCAGCTCGGTGATCCGGGAGATGGCGCTCTGCGACGGGTGTGACGTGCCGGATCTCGGTGAAGGCGTCGGAGACGTCATCGTCGTCCTCGTCGAAGATGTCGTCGAGGCTGTCCGGGATCTCGTCCTCGAGGGGATCGTCACGCCAATCCCGCGCGGGAGGCACGGCCTCGACAGACTTGATAGCCAGCAGTCCGTTCCGATCGACGTCCGCGAAGATGTCGGGGTCGGCACGCCCGGAGAGGCCACTCCAGATGGTTCCGAGACGCATCTCGTCGTGATCCGATGCGTCTTCGTTCGGCAGTCTCCCGTGCCGATCGTAGAAGTCATTCACCTCCCGCACGAGGCTGGCGTCACGCTCGAGCTCCGGCGGCCGGCTACCCCGTGGCTTCAGCCGGACATCGAGGAGGCCGAATTCGTCGGGTTCGTCGAAGATGTCATCGAGTGTCGGGCGGGGCATGCATTCACTCCGCGGCGGCGGAGCGCATCCGCTCGGCTTTCTTGGTCCGGATGAAGGCAAGGGCCTCCGCCATGCGCTTTTCCAGCGGATCGGCGGCATGAGGGTTCGGCTCGCGCGCTTCTGCCTCACGGAAGCGTTTGATGCGCGGCCAGAGTGTCCGAGCCTCGTCTTCGGTCATCTGGATGCGCTGCGCGACCATGGCGCTTTGGATCTGCTTGAGGAGGGGCGTGTCGAGCGCTTTCGAGGCGACGTCGAAGCCCTCCCGGAACGGGTTGATCCCATCGATCAGGTCGATGTCGAGCTCCCGGACGTTGATGAACTTCTTCACCATGTTGATCAGGTTCATGCCATCCGAGGCGCTCTCAAGCTCCTCGTCCTCATCGTCAGATCCGTCGTTCCCGGCTGCGAGGGGATCGTCGCCCTTTGCGGCTTCCTGTCGAGCGAGGGTGGCGATATTCATGCGAGCCGCCAGATCTTGGCGGATCGCTTCTGTCTCGTCTTCGGAGAGGTCCTCGTAGCTCCTCTCGATGATGTCGGTGAGGACCATCTGTGTCGCGACCTCGGGGGCGACGTCATCGGCGACCGTGCGGCGGTCCATGGCCTGGCAGGCCTTGGCGACCAGATCCTGCATGTCATTCTCGCAGATCGCCTTTGAGCGGTCCGTGGGTGGCTCCATCAGCCCCTTGATGCCGATATGGACGGTGCCGCTGTCGTCCACCTCGACTGGCTCGCTTTGGAATGAATATTGCCCGCGGCGCGGCTGGTCTCAAAAACAGCTCATGCTGCTGGGGCGAGGTCGAGCGCCGCCAAGTCGATTGTCCTGGCGGCATATTCGGTATCGGCGAGGCCTCGAAGAAGCTGACGATCGGCCGTGATCAGGTGACGATCCATCCGCTCCGCCAAGGCGAGATAGACGCAGTCGTATACTGACTGCTGGAGTTCGAGGGCGAGCTCCATTGCCCGGCGCTCGAGGACCTCATCTGGGTCGACAATTGTGACCGGGGCCGTCTGGAGGAAGAGGAAGAGCTCGAGGGCATGCCTGTCGGAGACGGCTTTCCTGCCGGCAATGGCGCGGAGCACGCTACCAGCTTCGATCCGGAGGAGGGCCGGTGCGACCATGTCAGCACCCCGAAGAAGGTCCGCTTTGTCGCTGTCCTCCTCTTCGATGATCCACTTGATCGCGACAGACGCGTCGATGACGAAGCCCTTTTTGCCGGTCATCGTGCCTGATCTCGATTCCGGTCTTCGCGGAGGAGCTCCGTCGTAGAGGACCCACCAGGCTGAAGCTTCACGCGACGCGTGCGGGCCTCCGAGAAGAAGTCAGGGTTCTGCCCAGGGCGCAGTGCCTCCTCGAGGATCTTGCGGTGTTCTGCCTCGGCAGAACGACCAGATTTCATCGCCCGCTCCTTCAGGGCGGCCGCGATCGCATCATCGACATTCCGAACAGTAAGCTGTGCCATGGCGTTGCATCCTGACTGCGAAATGATGGCACTATGATGGCAATCAGAGAATCTGGCAAGCTTTGTTCAGAATTAAGCGATATGGACCGGCGCATTCTAAGAAAGACAGCCAGACAAACCAGAACGCCCCTTTCCTATATGCGGGTGAAACGAACAGTTCCGGCGCGGTCGATGAGACCTCGCGACATCAGATACGGAGATTTTTATGGCAGCCATCCATCCCGATATCTTCAGCCGAAAGTTCCCAAGGCGACCATTATTGGACGATCCTGCGGTTCGGGAGATTTGCAGGGAGTTGAGCCCCGATCACGAGCCGTGCCTCTTACCCATCACTCCAACGCCAGAGGCAAAGCCCCAGGAGTGCTTCTTCAATGTCGAGCAGCAGGCCTCTTCTCATGGTGGTCGAATTCTCTACGGATGGGCACTTTGGATCTGGCCTGACGTGTTCATCGAGGCGGAGCATCATGCGGTCTGGGATGATGGCAGCCGGCTTCATGATATCACGCCCCGAGCAGATGATGAGGAGATGACGCTCTTCCTGCCTGATCCGAGCAGGACGTATGACTTCGTCGGCGAGCGCAGGATCGACAATCAGCGGCGCGCCCTCTCGGCGTCTCAAAACGTCCGCGTGCTTTTGGATACATACGCTGAGAGGGCAGCTTTCTTCGAAGCGAATAGCGTCGGCCGCACGATCAGCATGAACCCTCAGGAGCTCCAGCACATCCAAGACCGGGTAATGATGGCAAGCGCGCATGTCTTGATTGGACTGGCGTCATCGCGTGGACGGAACGACCGGTGCATCTGTGCCAGCGGGAGGAAGTTCAAGAAGTGCTGCTCTCCGCTGATTGACCTGACGGCGACTGAATGAGGGCGAGCCCGAGCAACATGGTAATGCCTACGCCGAGCAGCGAGGGGACCGCCACGTTGGCCTTGCTATGGTAAGGAATAATCCTTACTTTAGGTCTCGACTCCAAGGAGGTGTTACAGATGACGCGCCGAAACGACATGACCATGGGCTTTATGACCAGTCTGCCCGCTGATTTTCGGCCCGTTCCGGGCGTGAAGGGGCGTGGGCCATCAGGCACCCTCGACACAGCCAAGATCACCTCAAAAGGGCAGGTGACGCTTCCGAAAACCGTTCGCACCGCGCTTGGCGTTGCTGAAGGCGATCTCGTCAGGTTCTCCATGGTGGACGGGAGGATCGTCGTCGAAGTGGGCACATCCGATGAGGAACCCGAAGATCCGGCGGTTGCAGCGTTTCTTGATACCCTCGAGGGAAGCATTGCTTCGTCCAGCGACTTCCCCGTCGAGATGATGCAGACCATGAAGGCGCTCACCGCGGGCATCGCTGTCGATCTCGACGAGCCCATCGAGGACGACGTGGTCATCTGAACGTGACGGTGGAGATCAATGGCTGGCGGGTGATGACGCACCCGGCCCTCAACGAGCAGATCCTCAAGCTCATCGAAGCAACACTGAAGGCGAAGGCGAAAGGCCAACTCCACATCGACGCGAACGCGAAGCTCTTGGCCTCTATAGCCAAGTTGATGTTTGAAGATGTTCCCGGGGACCCGGGGGCATCCAAGTATCGGCAGGGCAATACCCTGGGGAAGGGTCGCAAGCACTGGTTCAGGGCGAAGTTCGGTGGCGGCCGGTTTCGACTGTTCTATCGCTACTCGAGTGCGCGCAAGATCATCATCTTTGCGTGGGTCAACGACAGCAAGACCTTGCGGACCTATGGCTCGAAGACGGATGCCTATGCCGTCTTCAAGGGTATGCTCGATGACGGAAATCCCCCGGACGGCTGGGATGACCTGATGAAGGAGTGCTCGGCGAGCGGGTCAGACAGCATGCCCAGCATCGCCCGAAGAATCGAGAAGGCCCTCGGAGAACAGGACCTGACCTGAGCGTCCGCTTTTCAGGGCGGCCGCGATCGTATCCTCGACATTTCGAACAGTGAGCTGTGCCATGGCCTTGCATCCTGGCTGCGAAATGATGGCAGCCATCAGATCTGGCAAGCTTTATGGAAGCTTGCCAAGATCAGGACCGAAAGGGTGGGTGGTCAGATGTCCCAGAAAGACAGACAGAAAGAGCCTCGATCTGATCAGCCGCATTTGGCTGATAAACAGGGTGCCCTGGCCCGCGTTGAGAAATTCCGCGGACGACTATCGCCAGCACAGCGCCTCTCTCGCGAAGCATGCCATGAACGCCCAACACCCGCGCCCAAGAGCAACTGATACCTCCCCGAATGTCGGGTCGATCCCGAGGTTCTAAGCGGCTTCTCGGTATGTGTGTTTGCATGATGGGGCTCTCGCCACCCCGTCACGACCGGCCGATACCACGATCAGCCCTCTTTCGAGCGATCATTTCCTGGGTTCGACGCTCACCTTCTTCGAGCGAGATGAACTCTCCCTCTTGCCGCTGAGCCAGGAGATCACCCAGCCGTCGCTGACGGAGTAGCTCGACGGCCTGCTGGTCAACCGAACTCATGCTTGCCGTTCCAGATCAGGGTCTGCCGCAGGCCGCTCGATAGCGGTCGACCTCAGCCTGGGAGGGAAGGGGGCCCACCAGGGACTCGAGCCGGCGAACCTCGGCACCTTCGATGCCGGCGGCCGCTGCGAGCTCATCCTGGGTCAGGGCAGCGGCGTCCCGGAGGCGACGAAGCTCCATCGCCTGACGCCCCTTCTCAGCATTCGCCTTCTCACGCGCTGCGATCTCAGGACGTGCGGCACGGATCTGTTCGAGAAACTGGGTCATGGGGGTAAGGTAGCACAAATCTGGCGCCTGAGGTCAAAATGACAGTTTTCGAGATGACCCTGTCCGCTGGTTCGGTGGCCGGCGCCGTTCTGGGATTGTGGTATGTCAGGTATATCGTCCGCACCAGCGGGCGGGATCGTCCGCACGATCCGGAGGCGGTTGAGCGGCTCGTGGAGCGAGCTAAGCGATTTCCAGAATACTCTGGCATGTCGGAGTGATCGGAAGGCTGCTGGCGTGCGGAAGCCAGTAGATGAGATGTCTCGCGACGAGTTGGAAGTAGAGATTACAGAACTATGCGCCTCGTCGGCACAGAGCGTCCCGAAGCGCCTGCGCCTCTGCCCTATCCGCTCCAACGCTCGGCCACGGCCCCCATGCGCGCGCGGGGGATATAGGAGAACGACCTCGCGGACATTCAAGCGTGGTCCGGGCAGAGCGCCTCCTTGGCACGGGCCTGGCCCGCCGGCGATATTGCCGAATGGATATGGGCGGAGTCTCGGGCGGCGCACGGTCAATAGGAGGAAGACGACGCGCCGACGTCTCGGATGAGGAGTCGGTGCCAACATGCTTTCCAAGCAGTCTGCGCCGGCTCAGTAAACCAGCCCGGCCCTCAAGTCATTTAGAGGAACGGACGCAGTGCCACCTCGACCCTTCCGCGACACGCTTGATCGAGTGGTAGGATCGGGCGTGGTGGTGTGATGCCCCCGAAGCCGAGGCTGTCCGCGATAGCAAACATCACCCGGAAACTCCCGAACTCCCGGAACAGCGCCCAGAGGGGAGCGAAGGCGTGGTCGATGCGCTCGGCTTCGGCCGCATTCCCCGCCTGGGCCGCACGGGTCAGCGCGAGTGCGGGTTCCGGCAGGAGACCGGCCACCACGCTATACCAGCAGGCGCCACCAGCGAGCAGCGCGTCCTTCGCGCCCCAGTCACCGCTGTAGCCGATGGCAAAATCCTCCGGTGTCACGGCCCGCAGGCGCTGCACCTCGCCCGCGTAGTCGCCGTCGGCGGGTAGAGGCATCTTCACCGCGGTCACGTTCGGAAGCTCTGCCAACCGCGAGATCAGCTCCGGACTAAAGGTGAATTTCGTGGTGCCCGGGTTGTCGTAGATGCACAGGGGAAGCTCGCCGGCCGCGGCGACGGCCTCGAAATGGCGGAACACCTCCTCGTCGGTCAGCGGCTGGTAGGACACGGGCGCGAGAAGCAGGCCCTCCGCGCCGGCTTTCCGTGCATCTCGCGCGAGATCCACGGCGACATCGGTCGTGAGGGCGCCGACGCCGACGATGAGCGGCGTCCGCCCCGCCACGCACTCCGCGGCCGTTCGCAGGGTGCGCTTGCGCTCCTCTGGTGTCAGGTAGGCGTATCCGCCGGTGCTGCCGAGCAGTCCGATGGAATCCACCCCAGCCGCCACGATCCGCTCGAGGAAGTGTTGCAGGAGCTCGGGATTCAACTCCCTGTCATCGTCGGTGGGCGTAAGGGGGAAGGCCGACAGGCCAGTGAACAGGGTCACGCGAGCATCTCCTTCAGACGCGTGACAAAAGAAGGCGAAGGCCGGCGAATCCAAAGAAGGCGGCCAAGACGCCTTCGATCCCGCGCCGGGCGCGACGGTAGAGACGGATCATCGGCGCCGTCGAGAACGCGAGCGCGTAGCCACCAAAAATCGTCACGCTCAGGATCGCGCGGCCTACCAGAATGGTGGCCACGTCATGCCACGAGGCCTCGGCGCCGAGGCCGAGCGTAACGAGGGCGATCCAGGCCAGCACGGCCTTCGGATTGGCCAGATGCATGATCAATCCATGACAATAGAGGGCCACAGAGGACGGAGCAGTCTCGGTCTGGGATGCTCCGGATGAGATCGCGGTGTCGGACCTCATCGCGCTTCGGGCCGCGCGCGCCGCGAGGTAGAGCAGGTAAAGGCCGCCGGAGATCTACAGGACGATCAGAGCCTCGGCATAGCGCGCGAGCAAGGCGGACACACCGGTGGCCGCGGAGAGTCCCCAGAACAGCGACCCAGAAATGACGCCTGTGGCCAGCGCAAGCCCAGCCCGACGGCCGTGGTTCATCGCCACGCCCATGATCCGGAGGGTGCTCGGGCCCGGGCTGCCGGCCGCGATCACATAGTCGGTGAAGACGACGAGCAGGTGGTTGATGTTGTCCATCGCGGGTCCTCTCAGGTTCCGGCCAGCAGCTTGAAGGCGATGATCCACATCACCAGTGCGATGAGGGTTTCGAGGATGCGCCATGCCGTCGGCCGCTCGAACACTGGGCGCAGCTTGATGGCACCGTAGCCGAGGGCGAAGAAGAAGACGAACGACCCGAGGATCGCGCCGACGGCGAAGGACCCCTGATTGTCGGTGAACTGCGTGGAGATGGTTCCCAGAAGGACCACCGTGTCGAGATAGACATGCGGATTGAGCCAGGTGAGGGCGAGACACGCCACCAGCGTGCGGAAGAGGTCGGTTTTCGCCAGCGAGGAATCCGCGGCCAGCGCCTCGTCCGACCGCAGCGCGGACACGAGGCTCTTCACGCCATACCAGATCAGGAAGGCGGCGCCGCCGTAGCGCATGACCGGCTCGAGCCAGGGCAACCATTCGGAGACGGTTCGGAAGCTGGTCACCCCCACGGTGATCAAGATCGCATCCGAGATCGCGCAAGCGAGACAGACAGCCAGGACATGCTCGCCCCGCAGCCCCTGCCGCAGCACAAAGGCGTTCTGGGCGCCGATCGCCACGATGAGGCTGAGGCTCATCATCATACCGGTAAAGAAGACTGCGAGATCCATGTGCTGGCCTCCACTCCGAAAGAATGGCCTTGGACTATGCAGTTGCAGACGATTAGACAAATTAAAGACTCTGATGCGGATGAAGGTAAGCTAAATGGCGGTGGACTACGCAGCGCTCCGGGCCGTTGCCGCGGTCGTCAGGACCGGCAGCTTCGAAAGGGCCGCTGCGTCTCTCAACGTGACCCCCTCAGCCGTTTCGCAGCGCGTCAAGCATCTCGAGGAGCGTCTCGGCGCGGTGCTTATCGAGCGTGGGATACCTTGCACCGCCACCGACAAGGGCCTTTCCCTATGCCGGCACATGGACCGGGTAGGGATGCTCGAGAAGGACCTCATGGCGCAGTTGCCTGAACTCGCCGGACCTGAAGGTGCCGGACAACAGGTGACTCTCAACATAGCCACGAACGCTGACAGCCTCGGGACCTGGTTTCTCGAGGCCATCGCCTCCTTCACCAAGGCTTCCGACTACCTCGTGAACGTTGCCATCGACGACGAGGACCATACCGCTGACTGGCTTCGCCGCGGTCGAGTGCTCGCTGCCGTCACCTCGCTGGAACGCACTGTCCAGGGATGCCGTGTCACGCCACTCGGCGCGCTCCGTTACCAGGCGACGGCAAGCCCCGACTTCGTTGCACGCTACTTCCCAGATGGCCTCACGGAGGAGGCGTTCCAGCGCGCACCGGCTCTCACCTTCAACCAGAAGGACCGGCTCCAGAAGGTCTGGGCGTGCGAGGTTTTCGGGCATGACATGTCATTCCCCACGCATTGGCTCCCCTCGACGCAGAGCTTCCTTGAAGGCAGCCTGGCCGGCATGGGGTGGGCCCTCAATCCGGCCCAGCTCGCGCGGCCCCATCTCGAGCGTGGAGATCTCGTCGAACTCCTTCCAGGAAAAATGCTGGAGCGCCACCTGTTCTGGCAGATCAACCGGCTGGCCGCCGACCAGCTACGTGAGTTGTCCCAGTCAATTCTCTCAGTCGCTCGACAGGAGCTTGGTTCGTGAGCATGACTTTCATTGGAAAGGGCATTTTTGTCCGACGGTTCTGCATCGGGGACGCAGTCGCGGCCCAAAACACTCAAGCGGCGATTCACGACGCGCTGCGGCTCTGCAAGGTGCTCTGATATGCGCTCCACTAAAACGATCCACGTGATTTCTGCCCATGCCGAAGGGGAAGTCGGCGACGTGATCGTCGGCGGCGTGCTGCCGCCGCCGGGCAACACGATCTGGGAACAGAGCCGGTGGATCGCCCGAGACCAGACGCTTCGCAATTTCGTCTTGAACGAGCCCCGCGGCGGTGTTTTTCGACATGTCAACTTGCTGGTGCCACCGAAGCATCCCGAAGCTCAGGCTGCATGGATCATCATGGAGCCCGAGGACACGCCGCCGATGTCCGGTTCGAACTCGATCTGCGTGGCGACGGTGCTTCTCGACGGAGGCCTGGTGCCCATGCAGGAGCCGGAAACGCGTCTCGTTCTCGAGGCGCCGGGCGGGCTGGTGCGGGTTCGGGCGGAGTGCCGGAACGGCAAAGCGGAGCGGATCTTCGTAGAGAACGTGCCGTCCTTCGCGGCCCGTCACGGCACCCCGCTCGACGTGGAGGGACTGGGCACGCTCGCCGTCGATACGGCCTACGGGGGGGACAGCTTCGTGATCGTCGACGCGGAAGCCCTGGGATTCTCGCTAAAGGAAGACGAGGCACACGACATCGCAACGCTGGGTGTCCGCATCACAAACGCCGCGAACGCGCAAATCGGCTTTGAGCATCCCGAAAACCCCGACTGGCGCCACATCTCTTTCTGCCTGTTCGCAGGTCCACTCATCGACGGGGAGAATGGTCTCGAGACCGGCTCCGCCGTGGCGATCCAACCGGGCAAGGTCGACCGCTCTCCGACCGGAACGGCGCTTTCGGCACGTATGGCGATGCTTCACGCCCGCGGCAGAATGAAGATTGGCGATCGCCTGACCGCGCGCTCGGTGATCGGATCGACTTTCTCGGGAAAGATCCTGGGCGAAACCAAGATAGGCGATGTTTCTGCCATTCGCCCGGAGATATCCGGGCGCGGATGGATCACTGGAATTCATCAGCACATGCTTGATCCCTCCGACCCCTGGCCCGAAGGCTACCGCCTCTCCGACACCTGGGGCGCTCAGTGAGGTGCTCGGGACAAAACGCAGATTGGCAGTCATCAATATCTGCTGAGCGCGCGTCCGTAGGGAACGAAAGGCCACCCGAGTGGGTTCATTTGGGATTTTGGGCAAGAAAACCTGTGAGCAGATCATGTCGAACGTGGTGATCGTCGAGGACGAGGCGATCCTCGCCCTCGACCTGATAGAAATGTGCGAAGCACTCGGCTGTCGCGTCTTGGGCGTTGCCGCCTCGGCTCCCCAGGCAAAAGAGCGGTTTGCCGGCGTTTGCCCGGAGATCCTGATCACCGACATGGACCTCGCGGACAGGTCGACGGGCGTCCAGGTTGTCGAGATGCTAAGGCGCCGGTGCCCGGACATTCGGGTCATCTTCGTCACGGCCACCACCTGCCCGAATAAGCTTGAGCTTATCCGACGGGCTGAGCCAGAATGTGTTCTGTCAAAACCGCTAAATTTCTCGCAGTTAGATGCGGCGCTGCGCTCAGTTGCGGCCGCATAGAAGTCGTCACGCTCCACCTACATTAGATTCCTGTTGCGCTCTCTGAGCGCGGATGCCTGGCGTTTGCCCGGCTCTTATTGCGTCAGTCACCCACCATGTGGTGCGAAGCATGCATGATCGGCTCAAGCGGACTGCCGTCATTCTCGGTCGCATGGCGGTCGAAGGTCTTGAATCCCGCTGGTAAGATCGTTCCCGGCTGGGCCTCGGAGACAAAGATATGTTTCGAATTGTCTGGTGTAGCCGATACTGCCGAGGGTTTATCAAGCGTTCCCGCATAAATGCCGATCCGGTCGGGCCATCGCTCGAAGGTCAAGGCCAGCTTGGTGCCGCAGTCAGGGCAGAAATGAACGTTGATATCCTTGCCGCTTCCCTCAGAGGGGAGCGTATAGACAGAGGGACTGGCACCCGTGAATACGAATAGCGAGCGCTCGAAGATCGGCTCGATCATCCGATCTGACCCCGTGGCCCGCTGGCAGAAACGGCAATAGCAGATTGTAATCCAAAGCGGATCGTCACCAGTGTCGTAGCTGACCTTGCCACACAGGCAGCGGCCCTCGTGTGTAGTAGGCATGGTCCCTCCCTTTTCTACGCACCGCCGATGGGTCGCAGTCTATCGCTATGATCTCGTCTCAGGCCTCGATCTGAGCCAGTTCGAGGTCGATGGTGACGGCCATGCCGGTTGCGCCGAACTTTCGAGAGATGGTGCCGCCGAGCGAGGTCCTGACGACATCGTCGCACATCTTCGTGCCGAAGCCTGCCAGCCCTTCGGATGCTGGCTCGAGCTCGCAGCGCTCCTTCCACGTAATGGTAAATCGGCCTCCTTCGGCTCGAGCCTCCACGGCGACGGCGCCGTCGCTTTGCCGCAGAGCACCGTATTTCATGGCGTTGGTGCAGAGCTCGTAGAAAATCAGCGCCAGAGGCGTGATGGCGGAGGGGCAGACGGCGATATCCTCAATCCGTAGCTCTTCGAACTTGTCCTTCGCGAAGGGCTCAAGGATGGCCAGGACAAGATCGCGCAGCGATGCGCTCTCGATGGACTGGGCCTGCGGGTCGGCGACAGCCATCTTGTGAGCGGTCGAAAGCGCCAGAAGGCGTTCCCGCATCAGCTTTGCCAGCTCGTTGGCAGTGTCCACCTCACGTGCTGTCATCGCCAGAAGGCCGGCTGCCACGGCAAAACAGTTCCCCACGCGGTGCCGCATCTCGGAGACAAGCATGCGTTGCTGCTCGGCAGCCGCATGGTGGGCGGTCATATCCCGTGCAATCTTGGAGGCGCCGATGATCCTTCCGGAGGTGTCGCGCACCGGCGAAACCGTCAGCGAGATGGGCACCAACGTGCCATCCTTGCGTCGCCGAATGGTTTCGAACTGCTGGATACGCTCGCCGCGGGTCAGCCTGGCGATGAAATCGACTTCCTCGTGCTGCCGGTTCTCGGGAATGAGCATGGTGATCGACTGCCCAATCGCCTCCTCGGCGGAATATCCGAAGAGGCGCTCTGCGCCCTGGTTCCAGCTCAGAATGATGCTGTCGAGATTCTTCGCGACGATGGCATCGTCGGAATTCTCGACGATGGCGGCGAGATGTTCAGTCGAGTTCATGTGTCATTATGTCTCGTGTTCGCTGTGAAGGCTATACCAGCGGGACGACACGAGAAATCCCGAGTGACGACCGGCCGTGCCCGCTTCTCCCGGAAGAAGTGAGCACGGCTTGATCGAACGCGCTCGGCCCCGGTCAGCTATCGGGCATCTCGATCCCGCGTTCCTGTAGCCAGGCCCGCATCGCGTCGATTTCCTGCTGCTGTTCGGCGATGATGTGGCGGGCGAGCTCCATGTTCTCCGGGTCGGTGCCTGCGGCGAGCTGGATGCGGGCCATGTCGATGGCACCCTGGTGGTGCGGGATCATTCCAAGCACGAAGGCGACATCGGGGTCTTCGTGCTCGAGGCCCGCCATCATCTCGTCGTGCATCCCCATCATCGATTGCGCGTAGGCGTCCGCAATCGATGTATCGCCAAGGTTGGCGGGCGCGGCCTGCGGGACCTCTTCGCCATCCCGCATCGTGGCCATGATCTGCGGTCCGTGCGGGTGCTCGGCCGAGTAGGAGTGGGTGGCCATGTCGCCTTGCTCGGCGCGGATCTCGGCCATGGTCTGGGTGTCGGTGCCGTAGAAGGCGGCATGCAATCCCCAGTAGGCGGTGACAAAGATCAGGAGCGCCCCGGTCAGGCCGATCGGCACCCCGATCAGTGCGCGCCTGATCCAGGACCAGAAGTGCAGCTCCCGGGTGTGATCGACCGCGATGACGATGATGATCGCCATGATGAGCGCGTGCCCGATCAGGTCGACCCGGCCAAACGGATAGACCGCGGTGATGAAGATGACGAGCAGCGCGATCGCGGAAAGCCGCCGCACGAGCGGTGTGGCCAGGAGCCCGAAGCCCATGGTGAACTCAGCGACACCGGCCATCGGGATGAACATGTCCCGCGGGATACCGAAGGTCAGGAAGGGTTTCTCGGCGACGAGCGGGTAGAACCACTCCGGATAGGCGAACTTCTCGAGGCTCGACCACATCAGCGCGATGGCAACGCCCCAGCGGAGCATCTCGAAGCGGTGCTTGCGCCAATCCTCACGGTTCGAGGACTCGAGCACCAGGTAGGCGGCCACTGCGACGCCGAGCGCCAGGTAGTCGAGCAGGTGGAACGGGTCGTAGTCCCGCAGTGCCAGGACCCAGAGAAAGATGATCCCCGCCGCGGAAAGCGGCATGGTCTTGCGCGAGACGATCCCAGCCGCGATCAGGAGCTGAACCCAGCTGACCCACTCGGCCGGCGTCTTGAGGTCCGGCGTCAGGTAAACACCGCCCACCGAGAAGATCGCGACGAAGAAGCCGGCGACCACGATGCGGACGAAGTCGTCGAGCCGGAGCCAGAGCGGGTTGGTCGCGCGATCCATCGCATCGAGCGTTGCCACGCCAGCGGTGGTGCGTTCGACGAGGCGCGTGGCGATGAAGAAGGCCAGCACCAGAACGATCCCCGTCCAGAACCACGGATCGGTCAGGGTTCGCGTGATCGGCGCTGGCGCGGCATCGACGATGTAGGGTGCAAACCACTTCACGTGGGCAGAGGCCGCGACAGGTGCCAGCGCGCCGGTGAGCGCCGCGGCCATGCCGAGTCCGGCATTGCGATTGAGGGCAGGTGTCATCGGAGATCCCCTTTCTTTCCAGGGATTGGTGGTCAATCGTTGGCGCTCAGGCTCGCGAGGTCGATCGGACCCGTGGTCGGCGCATGAGCGGGAAAGGTGGAGCGGGACAGGATTGCCCCCGCCTTGTCGACGACCAGGCGCAGTGCCCGACCACCGGAATAGAAGGTCAGCCGCCAGCGACCGGCGTCCTCATCGACGCCGGTCTCGCAGCGGCTGGTGATCTCGCCGTTGCGCAGCATTGCCGGAACATCCGCGGGTGGAATGTCGAAAGCGGCGCCAACGATCTCCGCGTCGACCACGAAGCCGTCGGTGCTGAAGGTCACTTTGCTCATCAGTCTCTCCTTTCACGCCGCAGCTGGCGCGGGTGTCGGCAAGGCGACATCGGCGAGTGTCGAGCGGTCGAGCTCGGCCAGGAAGGCCGCCTCAGCAGCGAAAAGCTTGCCTTTAAGCCGGCAGACCGGAGTGACGCAGCAGGCCCCGTCCGGTGCAAAGCACTCAACCAGGGCCTGGTCCTGTTCAAGGAGCCGAACGAGGTCTCCCAGCCCGATCTCGGCGGCCGGGCGGGCGAGCATGGCGCCGCCGCCCGCGCCCCGGCGCGTGGCAACGAAGCCGTGCCGCGCGAGACGCTGGATGACCTTGTTGAGGTGGTTGCGCGAGATCCCGAACTCGTCGGCGATCTCAGCCGTGGAAAACGCACGATCCGGGGCGCTGGCCATGCGCATGAGTGCGCGTAGTCCGAAATCCGTGAAACTGGTCAGGCGCATGTGGTGGCCTCGCTATGAATAGCGCATTTACAATACCTATTATAGGTTCGATGCTGCTCCCGCAATAATCACTCAGGCCAGTTCAGCCATGCCCCAGACGCACACCTCCCTCCCGCCGATCCGCTCCGCTCGGCCCGCCATGACCCTGGAAATGATGGAGCGCACCGGTCTCAGTAACGCGGTGCTCACGGACTTGGTGCACGGCTTCTATGGAAAGATCCGTCTCGACCCGGTGCTCGGCCCGATCTTCGCAGACCGGATCAGCGACTGGGAACCGCATCTCGAGAAGATGGTCGACTTCTGGTCGTCGGTCGCTCTGATGACCGGGCGCTACCGCGGGGCACCAGTCCCGAAGCATGCGGGGTTGCCGGTGACCTGGGAGCACTTCGCGCGCTGGCTCGATCTGTTTCGCGAGACGGCGAACGAGATCTGCACGGCGGAGGGGGCGGCCCATGTCATCGAGCGGGCCGAAAGGATCGCCCGCTCTCTGCACATGGCCAGCCAAGACGCACGGCAGGACGAGGCGGTTCCGAATCTCAGCTGAGTTAGAAGGGCCTCGGACGGAAACACCTCCAGCGATATCTGGAAGCCGATCCCGTGATCGACTTTCTCATCGCCGTCCGCACCCGGTCGTGAACCTGATACGGGGATTATTCTGCGCTGCTGTTGGCCGGCAGGTGCGCCGCACACCTTCATGGGGGCTATGCTGGCCGTGAGAAAAGGGCTCTATACCTTCGAGGCCTCTGGCTGTCTCGCGCGCGACTTGCTGAAGCCATGCATTTCTTTCGCCCACTGGTAGCCGACCATCAGCCCTTTCATCCTGGGCAGCATCAACAGAGCGAGCACCGTCGCGATCGTGCAGAGCACGAGCGCCAGCATCAGCGGATCATCCCGCATGTAGCCGAAGAGGCCATGGAGGGCGAAACCCATCACGTGCCCGACGATCAGGATGGTCAGGTAGGCCGGACCGTCGTCCGCGCGATGATGATGCAACTCCTCACCGCATTCGGAGCAGGTGTCTTTCACCTTGAGATAACGCGCAAAAAGCTGACCTTCGCCACAAGCGGGGCAGCGATGGCGCAGGCCACGCAGGATGGCCGGCTTCGTCTCGCGGGTTTCGGACGTGGTCATTTCATCCCTCTCGACTCGGATTATGACAGCGCGAATATAGGGATCATTGATCGGTTTTTGAAGGCATATGTTGCAACTTGTATCTGCGACATTATGCGCATGTATGCGGTGTTCCCGGTGTGACAATGCATACAATCATACCTTCAATATCCTGAGGGATGACCTTATGTGTCGGGAGAGGCATGGAGTGGTGGCTATGAACGACTGGTGTCCCGAAATCTCGCTAAACGGAAGCCCACGCTATGTCGCGATCGCTGACGCCATCGTGCGGGATCTGGAGAGGGGTGTGCTACGTGCGGGAGATCGTCTGCCGCCACAGAGGAGGCTCGCGGATCTCTTGGGTCTGGACTTTACGACCGTCTCCCGTGGCTATTCGGAGGCCCGGAAGCGGGGGCTGGTGGAAAGCCACGTCGGGAGGGGAACGTTCGTAACGGCGCAGCAAACCCGCGCCTCGGGGCCTGATCCGGAACGAACTCGGGACGAGGACCTCACGATGAACATGCCGCCGGAGCCGCGCGACGAGCGGTTACTGCGCCGCATGCGGGAAGGCCTCGAGTATGTTGGCGACAACATGATGCCTTTGCTTCGATACCAGTCTTCCACGGGAAGCGATCGAGACAAAAGCACAGCCATGGCCTGGCTCGGCAAGCGGGGACTGAGCCCGAGCGCTGAGTGCGTGGTGATCACGCCCGGGGCTCATGCGACCATCCTTGCGATCCTGACCATTCTGGCCGATCCCGGAGACACGATCCTGTGCGAGGCCGTCTCCTATCCCGGCTTCCGCGCCATCGCGGCGCGGCTGCGCCTGAACCTCCAGGGCCTGCCCATGGACGAAGAGGGGATCGACCCGGGCGCGCTCGACCGCGCAATCCAAAAGCATGGGCCCAAGGCTCTTTACCTCACACCGACCCTGCACAACCCGACCACCCTGACCGTTCCGGCGCAGCGCAGAAGGCAGGTCGCGGAGGTGGTGAATGAGCACGGGCTCCACGTGATCGAGGATGATGCCTATGGGTTCGTTCCCTCCGATGCGCCTGCGGCCCTCGCCACTTATGCTCCGGACCTCACATGGTATATCGGGGGGTTGTCGAAGTGCCTTGGAGGCGGATTGCGGCTCGCCTACAGCGCCGCACCCTCCAGCCGGCGCGCTCTCAGCCTGGGGCACGCCATGCGAAGCACGGCCGTCATGGCCTCACCGATCTCCTCCGCACTGGCAACCTGCTGGATCGAGGACGGCACTGCTGATGAAATCATCGGCTACATCCGTGCCGAAAGCGCGGCACGACAAGCGATCGCATCCGAACTGCTGGCCGGGCTGGAATACCGATCGGCGCCGAATGCCTTCAACGTCTGGCTACGGCTGCCCGAGGGGGCGGGACGCGCGGACCTCATGGGCCGACTGACCGGGCGGCACATCGGCATCATGCCCTCCGATGCGTTCACTGTCCTGGGGAGGCCCGACGAGCATGTCCGCGTCTGCCTTGGCGGCTCCATCTCGCGCGACGAACTGCGCAGAGGATTACTCCTGATGACCGACTCCCTGCAACCCGATGCTTGGGTAGGGTAAACGACCACAAGAGCCACGTAAGAGATCGCTCAGCTGTATGAGCGGACGGGGCGACGTATCACCTATCTCGTCGACTGGCACACCCATCCACGAGCTGTGAGCGGCCATCTCAGCTGGACGGATCGCGGTCTCTTTCGACAGATCATCGCCAGTGCTGATGCACGATGCCCCCGGCCATTGATGGCGATCCTGTCTGGCGAACCGGAGAAATGGTCCTTCGATTGCTGGGTCGCGCATAGCCAACGGCGCAGGGCCCTCTGGAATTGTCTCCATGTTGATCCTGCTGAGGTCGTATCGGGATGAGTGCATCCGGGTTGGCAGCTGCCAACCGAACTCACTTCACGACGCCAAAACCGAGATAGCCGGCGGGAACGCTATCAGTAAGCCACACTCCGTTATCCGAGCAGGTGAAGATGTGGCCGTCCGCATGCATCTTGCCCGCGTCCACTCGCAGGACTGTCGGTTTGCCATGTCGCCGACCGACGCGCGTAGCGGTCTCCGGATCAGGCGACAGGTGAACCTGTCGCCGGCGGCCAGGATCGAGACCACTCTGAAAGATCGCGTCGAGATTTTGTGCCGCGGTCCCGTGATACAGCACTTCGGGTGGGACTTGTGGCGAGAGCCCGAGATCGACGTCGACAGAGTGCCCCTGAGCTGCCCGAATACGCCGACCGTCAGAGCTCAAGGTGAAACGTCTCTTGTCGTTGGTTTCCACGATCTCGCGAAGCTGTTCTCGGGTCAGGCTGCGCCCGACCTTCTTCACCTTGCGCAAGAGCTCGTCGATCAAGACCCAACCCTGCGGATCGAGCCGGATCTCAATCAGCTCGGGCTCATGCCTGAGCACTCTTGAAAGGAACTTGCTGTCGCGGCTCATCGAACAATCACCTCATCAAGGGGCGTGAGGGTTGGCAGCTGCCAACGTTGCGCAGCCTCCTGCGGACTTCCTCCCTCGCCGACAGATCGGCTGCGGAATGGATCGAGTCACTGTTGTCATCAGGACACCATCCGGGAACGTCCACGCTTTCGCTCAGCGAACCGAAGCTGACGATCTCCGACCGAACCTGCCGGGTCAGCGCTTTGCCGGTTGTCGGGTGGATGCGGATTTCCATCAACGTCGCCTCTTTCTGAGATGGATTTCGGACTATCAGGCAGAGAGGCGCAGCTGCTTCACCGCCTCGGGCGCCTTCTCGATCAGCTTGAAGTATCCGATCGCGGTGCGGTCCGGCTTCCGAGTGCCGCTCTCGTAGTTCTGAAGCGTGCGCAGATCGACACCGTAGATGACCGCGAACTCTTCCTGGGTGAGTTTCAGCCGACGCCGGAGGTTCTTCACCGAATAGGACTTTGGCGGGGTCATCATGAAGGCATCGATGCCGGCATCGCGGAGCGCGCTCGCCAGCTCGTGCTTCGATCCGACCTTGGGAAGGATTAGCGTGGCTTCGCCCTCATCGAACACGGCCTCGATGGCACGCTTGGCCTTGAGGAGCGAGATCCCGCACTCTACCAGCGCCAGCGCAGCCTTGGAGGCAGTCACCGGTGTCTCCTGGCCCGCTGCGCGCAGGACCAGGTGCTCTTTTGAGCCGGACTGGTTTTGGGACACGTCCTGGACTGGCCCCAGTCGTCCAGCGACATCCTTCAACGACGAGTTCGTCATGGTCCATCCTCTCCAAAGAGGTCTGGGCGATCCGACGAAGGACCAGAGGTCGCAAGCCGTTCGGATCGACTCCAATTCCATCTATGCGCAGCCCGCGGGCTACGATCGTGCTCTAATTCAGCTCGCTCCCAGGCGGATCAGTCAAAACTTATACGCCGTTGAGTTAGTGGTATCAATATCGTCATGAGTCGTTGCTCTGACTCGCGAACATCGCAACTGTCGGCGATCTATGGTCGTGACTATGGACAAAATGGACGCTTTGGACTACATCTACAGTCAGCTCAGGAGGCATCCATGACTGCCGGCAAAAGAGATACGTTCACCGTCGACCGGGACGCCCTGACCCAGGCGCTGATATCAAAGGATGTCAGGGTCGACCGGGATACCCTGGCGAGCGTCGCTGACGCTATGGCCGAAACCGCTCGTGCTGTTCTGAAAGCTCAGGGAATCGATGTCCGGGTCAAGCGAAGCCGCGGTCCACGCAACGTGCCAGGCGCACGGGCAATGCAGAAGCGAAGCGGCGCGCTCTCGGACGGGACGTCAATCCTGGCCGGGCAGGGATTACCCACACCGATCAGCTCGGAAGAGGGTCTGAAGCGGCTGCGGGAGCAGGCCGTGCAGATGCCGATCGAGCAGTGGGCTGGCGAGGTGTTCGGGCCAAAAAAAGCTGCCGACGCGCTCGGCATTCGACGCTCGACCCTCGACAACTGGAGAACCAGGGGCGAGATCGTCGCTCTACCGAAGGGGAAGTCCGCGCACGTGATCCCCATGGCGCAGTTCGTCGAGAGCCGCCCGCTTCCAGGCATCGGACGCGTGCTCGAGATCGCCCACGGTTCTGCGAGCCTCGCATGGAGCTGGTTGATGACGCCGCATGTAGATTTCGACGCCGAGCCGCCGCTCCGCGCTCTGTCTGCTGGAGAAGAAGAGGCTGTCTGCGCGGCTGCCGTGCGGAGCATTGGCTGAGTGCATCTCGATCCGGCCGTCATCTCGGACCTTACGAGGTCTGTTCGTCCTGAGCGTTGGGTCCGGGTTATGCCGGCGCGCCACAAGACTACGCAGCTCGGCGCTGGCTTCGGCTCATCGCGCTGGTCGTCCCCGACGGATGCCTTCAAGGTGATCTACATCGGCCAGGAAATCGACGCATCGATTTCCGAGACGGTGATCCGGGATCGGTTCGAGGCTTTGCCGCCGACCGATCGGAAACTGAACCTCTCGGAAATCACGTCCTGGGCCATCACGGAAATCCGATGCCAGGAAACCCTCAAGATCCTCGATCTGACTGGCTCAGGAGCGTTTCGTCTTGGACTGAACACCGACGCCGTCGGAGCGAGGGCGCATGAGGCAGGTCAGGCGTTCTCGGAAGTTCTGCACGCCGATTTCCCGGACCTGGACGGCATCATGTATCCCTCTCGCCTGACGCGCGGCCGATGCATCGCGGTCTATGACCGGAGTATCAAAAGATGCCTCGAAGCCGATCCGGCGATCGGTCTGGAGCGGGTGCCCAGCCTCGGCATGATCCTGAGTGATCTCAGCATCACGCTGATTGACGATCTGTCGTAGTTGGCAGCTGCCAACCCTCACTTCTTGACGACGCTGCCACCGCTCGGCGGTTTTCCCGCGGGCGGACCGCTGGTGGTCGGCTGATAACCGTTGTGCGGTTTAGCCGGCTGATGCCCCCGATTGATCGGCACGGAGGATGGATTCGTGCGTGGGGACGGTGGCGGCGTTGGCTTCTTCTCCATGAGAGTCTCCTTCTGGTTCAGTGTTGGGAGGGATGAATTCGACGAACCGGATCTCGGCCGCCTTGACCAGCATGCTGCGAGGACCCGGGTCCTGCCAGGTTCCGTCCTCGGCAAGGTCGTAGACCTTCTCGATGTAGACGTCTCGCTCAGCCGGGTCCGACGATGCGAACGAAGCCTCACCGCAGTAGCCGCAGATGGTCTTACCATCGGTCAGCGTCACGATCACGTAGCTGCCGGCGGTGTCTCCGAACTTCCAGTCCCATGCCGCTGGCACCGGATGCACCGGATTGAGGCCGATCCACCGCAGAAGGCGGCGACCATAGTTCTTCCGAGCGTTTACGCCGAGACCGACGCCGAACACAGCGGGGCCTGCAAAGACCAGTAGGGCCCACGCAAAGCGGGCTGCGATGTCGTTGCGCTGCGCGGCCCATCCGAAGACAGGCAAAGTCACCGTCAGGTAGATCGCCGAGACCGTGAAGTAGGAGAGCATCGCATCCGCGTGTCTCCCAGTGCGCCCGGTCAGAAACTGCCCCCGCATGAACAGGATGATCAGCCCGGGCACGACGAGTGTGAGGGCAGTCTGGATGTTCTCGGGAGACTTCAGATCGACCATCTTAGCGGAGCGCAGCCTTCACCTGCTGGAACAACTCCCTGATCTCGCCGACGGCCTTCGAGCTCGGCCGCTCGAACTCGGTTATTGCCTGGCCGGAGATCAGCGCCTGCATGAAAGCCTTGCGGTGCCCCAGGCGCGCCTTCGCCACCGGCACGCCAGGATGAAGCTCGGCAAGCACAGCCTCGGTATCGTCTCCCTCCGACCCTGATGCGGAAACCTGGCTCAGCACGAAGAGACCCGGGGTGCGGGTCTCTCGCATGATCTCGATCGTGCCGGCCGCGGCATCTATGTCGAAGGGGCCCGGGCGAATAGGGATCACGACCAGGTCGGCCGCGCGGATCGCCGCGTCGATGGTGGCTCCGGCATGGGGAGGGGTGTCGATCACCACGTAGTCGGCACGATCCTCCCGGGCATGATCGAGGTAGGTCTCGAGGTTGCCGGGCATGGCGGAGAGAACGATCGGATCGTCGATCTCCCGGCGCGCGGCCCATCCCGCGATCGAGCCCTGGGGGTCGAGATCGAGAAGCACCACTTGGGCGTTCTCATTGGCAACATCTGAGAGACCCATCATTTCGCGATCTGGGTGCCGGAGACATCGCTTCCATATTCATGAGCAAGATATCGAGCTCGTCTCGATCGCCCTGCTGACTGCCTGCGCATGACTGCCGTTCTCGCAAGAGTGTCCAATTGATACTTCTTCTCTATCTCTCGCCCCCTCTGATGACACGAGATCATAGAGTATTGCGTGCCCTCACTACCATGCTCGATTGCCTCGTTCGTGTGCAGCATGGTCCGGGTCGTGGTGAAGCTATTTTCAGTCAAAGTTTTGAAAATGCGGGGGATATAACTTTCGGCTACAGGTGCTCCATTCGGTAGCACAAAGAGAGGTCTCCTGACGGACATGGCTTGAGCGCGTCGTTCGGCAAGCATAGTTTCAGGCCCGTCCCCCACCAGAATTGCATCAATGAACTTTCCATGGTCGAATGCAAGGGGCAGCACAAGATGATGGGGATTGCGCGACTGGGTCTTCTGTATCTTCATATCGATCACCCACTCATCGTGAACCCAGAACAGATTCTTTCCCAGAACAAGGTAGGCAGAGGCGTTGCGAAGGGGGGCGATCGGATAGACGCCGAGTATGCAGGCCGCATTCCTTATGCGATGTCGTTTCAATGGGCAATCCACCGCGACCAGGCCATCGAGAAGCCCATCGGCCATGTCCAAAACCCGGTTGGTGGTATTTCCGGTCCGCGCAAGTTCGAAATGCTTGAGCGCCTTCTGGCAGCGCTCCCGGCTTTCGAGGATTGCACGACGGCCCGCGAGGAATTGGACCAAGGATTGGTCGAGCTCGAGAAACCGTGCGAACCGATGTAGTTCCTCAATCGTAGCCCGGACCGTGGCCCATCGCAGACCATTCTTCCCGAGCCGGCTGCGCTCGCTGACAGCTGCCTGGAATCGATCAACGCTATGCTCCGAGAGAGTGATCGGCAGACCCGCTTCTCTGCATGACCATGCCAGCTGACAGAGCTTTTCCCGTGTGCGCTTCAAGATCTTCGGCGTAATCACGATACCGCCTCCAGGCAGCCCGCGAGAGGCTCGCACAAGCCCCTCCTGCCACGCCACCGGCAATTCATCGGGATAAATCGATACCTTTCGCCGCCCCGAATAGCGTTTCGGGGGGGCGGGCGAGCGGGTCCCAGTCTTCCGTGGCATGATGATCCTGTTGGATCGTCGTCGGCGCTGCCGGCGCCCTTTTCAGCACCTGCGAGGTCGCCGCTTTCTTCTTGAGGCGAAATGTCCTTGCAGCACTTTCGGCCGCTCCTGCAAAGGCCGGCACGCAGACCCGGAAGGCGTCAGTCAGGTGCTCCACCGCAGCCGCCGGCTCATCTTCCGCAGACGCCCACGCAACCACGTCGTCGGATTGCGGATCGGCAAGCCCATGGGCTGCAACGTGCTCGAGAAACGAATCCATGCATGCGAGGGCTACGAGCGGGAGCGCCGCAAGCCCCGTCACATGCTCGAAATGCCGCCAATGAGGTTTGGCCAGAAGTTTCGCCCGATTCATGCCGCAATCCCTTTGGTATAAGCGTTCTGGACGCGGTAGCCGGCCCGCCGGTTCGAGCGCCGTTCCTGATGACGCCGAAGGACGGCGATCTTGTCGACGAAGGCATAGTATTTCGCGATTGTGCCCGGGCGATCACCGAGCACGACAGACAGATCCTCGATGCAGTTCGGATCTTCCTTAATCTCGATCGAACAATAGCCGTGCCTGAAATTGTGGGACGTCAGCGGCAACCCGATCGCCTCCGACGCCGTCAGGAGCCAATTGTCGAATGTCTTGTCGACCATCTTGAGACCTGCCGCCTCCAGCGAAGGAAAGAGATATGTGGACTTGGCCGATCTCGGGAACAGCGGTCGGATCTTTTCGAGGTAGAAAGTGAGAACTTCCTCTCCGTAAAGGCCGGCTGCATCGCCGCAGATCTGGATAGGCGGTATGGATTGGTTGCGCCGGGTCAGAGCCTCGCCGTTTTTCAAGTCCTCGTTGGGGATCATGATCGTGAACCCCTCTTGCCGTTTACGATTGTCGAAGAAGGTCTGCCGCGCCCCGTTTCGTGTCAGCCCGAGAATATTCTTTTTCCGGAAAGGTGCGCCTTCGAGCGCAATCGCGGCGTAGGCCGCGCAGACACCAAACACGCGGGCGTTCCGCAAGAGCGCCTTCGCGGCTGACCTTTTTTTCCTCGGGAGCGCTTTCATGCTGTCGGCATCGGCCAACTCGACGAGATCGAATCCCGCGACCTCAGCTGCCGCCAGCGCTTCCTTGGCAATGCGCATGTATGAAACGTGCTGAGTCTCAAAGATCGCTATTTTCTTAGGATCACCGATCAGCTCGCGGCACCAGGCCTCGGTCTCGGCCGCCATGAATTCGTTCGCCTTCCGGCCTTCGATGAGGATCGGATAGGTGGTGCAGCTGGTGGCGATCTTTGTCGATGGCGCGGGGAGACCATTCCGCCCGAGCATCAGCTTCAGGCAGTCGGCGTAGCGATAGATGGTTCGGGGCGACAGCGCGGATGGCTTCCCAGCCTTGTGCGCCGCAATCCAGTCCACCAGAACATGTTCGATGTCGTCGTCGGAGAACAGGCCGCGGATGGTATTCAGGCTCGTGATGACCTTCCGCTGCCCGAGCGTCGAGAGATAGGCACTCATTGCCGCGGCGAACACCCCAATCGCTCCCTTGGAGTGCCGTTTCGCCAAGACCGCCTGACCGTCTGGCGTGTTGACGTCGGGCGGAATCGACGTCGTGGCGACGCGCACCCATTCGGTGACCTCCGCGACCAGGGCTTCGGGCACGTCGTTCACCCCCCGCAACTCCAGCGATGCGAGGGCAAGGGGCTGCACCGGAAGGTGGTGCACGAGGGTGTCCATCGATAATAGCCGGTCGAGCGCCTCTGCCCCGTTGACGACCTGGGTCCAGTGCTGGCGCGGGATTTGTCCGTGCCAGCCGATCAGGGTGTCGCGTGAGATGTCGGGGAGGTCGAGCTCCCGCTCGCGACAGATGTCGGCAAGCCGGCGAAGAAGCTTCATGCTTGACGAACGCACCAGACCGGCATCCGCCAGTTTCTGCGCATCGGACAGAAGGGCGTGCCACCCGTCCTGCCGTGCACGGCGTTCCTGGCGGGCTCGCAAGGCTCCAGTGACATGTTCAATACCGCGTCGACCGTCTTCAGCGTATTGCTTGTATGTCTTTAGGGCCCACCCCTCCCGCGCGATCCGCTCGAGCGTCGGCGCGGATCGCGGGTCGAACTTTGGCACCCAATACCTGTAGGTCTCAAGGCACGCATCGTCTTGGCGGAGATCGTGACGTCTCTGCCGCGCGACCATGTCGCAGATGTGCTCGAGGTGTCTCCCATACTGGCGAACGGTCTTCTTGTCGCTGCCGCGACAGGCCTCGATGACGTCCAGGATACTTGGGACCGACATGGGCGATCTCCTCTTGATTATTTAGCGTTATTGCGAAGATTGGCCGTTTCTGTGCAGCCGATAATGAAAGGTCGTTCGTTTTCCGGTGCCGAAAGCGAACGACCTGTCGTTATTCCGGTCATTGCGGTGCGACCTGATTGTTGCTGCACGCGATCCGTGCGAAAACGTTATTCGGAACCGCGGAACCGTCGGAGTCTTCGCACATCCCCGCCGGCGCCTCCGTGGTTTCACTTGTGACCTGTTCGAATGCGGGCGGCTCCATGCCCTCGGCAAGCGCATCTATGATGCAAGGTATCCAGCGGCGCGATCGCGGCTCCACGCCGTTGTGGGACGGCTCCGAGAGCTGGACCCCGAGCGGATAGCCGAACGTGCCATCTCGAACCTTGGCCCGAATGGTGCTGGCTGGCACCGCTGTCCTGCGCGACAGCCATCCGACGCCCTCCAGCGGGCGCCGGAGGCGAGCCCTGTCCTGCTCGTCGCGAGGGTCGATCCCGAGGATCTTGCTATAGACCTCGGCTTCGGGGAAGCGTCGATCGATGGCGCGCAGGCCGAACCTCTCCGCAATATCGACCACCGAGTTGCGGCTCACTGCGAGCCAGGTTCCGAGCTCGGCCGCGGTAAAGAACCCCGGGCGGCGCAGCTGGAAGTTCTCGCGGTTCGTCTTTCGTTTCGGCATCTGCATCTCCTTTGCCAGGAGATGGGTCCGCCCGGTGATCGGGAAAAATGCGCCGAGCCGGCGGCGTGCATCCAGAGCGGTCGCCCCCCAAGGTCGGCCTGCATTCGTTGGACCGCCCGGGGCTCTACCGAGGATGTCAGTCCTGCCGGCGTTGCCTGCGGACACCGGTCCCATGGACCGGCAGCACGTCGACGGATCGGCCGAAGGCTGCGGAGAGTTCATCGATCACGTAGCACCCGGACTGGAAGGCCCTGCGCTTCTCTGCCGGCAGGCCGGCGATTCTGGTCGAGAACCAGTCCGGCGTCAGATCGCGAGGCGTCAGGCCTTCCAGTTTCGCTGGGGTGGAGATCGCGGCAATATTCGCCACCCGGCCCGGACTGAATGTCCCGTGCTTCTTCGCGAGCGCGCGGAGCGCGATCCACTGCTGCTCCACCGGGCAAACATCCCCGGGCAGACCTCCGCCTCCGAGCGAAATACAGAACTGCCCCAGCCTCTGGAGGTAGATGGAGTATGTATTCTGCGAGGGCCTTTTGATGCCAAACGCTTCGGTGCGAAGCGCCATCAGCGCGCGCGCCCGATCCTCGGACATGAGCTCGAAAAAACTGGGATCGTCTTCGAGGCTGAAAACCCTTCCCAGAATGGCCATGCGCCATGCGAAAACGAGCGCCGGTTTGACCGCTGCGGGCATCTCCTCCCAAACCCGTGCGAGCCGTGGCGCGAGGGGATATCTCGTGCGATGATCGCTTGGCTTGGGTAGCGATCCGACCTTGTGCTCCGGAAGAAGTCCGGTCCGCTTTGCAAGGCTCTCATCGTGCAGCGCATCCAGGGCGCCGAGGCCTTGTCGGAAGCTGGCTCTGTCTTGCCCGGAGAGGTCTGCGTCAAGTTCAATTGCGCACTGCCTATCAAGCGCAATAGGTAAAGTATCGGTCGGAACGCGGGAGCTCACATGATAGAGTCGGCTGGAGAAATCGGCACCGCGACAGATGCGGGCAACTCGAATGATCGTATCCCAAGGTTCGCAGTCCACAAGACCGGGCTCCGCGATCACCTGAGCATCAAGGATGAGGCGGCGCCAGCTTTGGTAAAAAGCGAGGTCGCCGCGGAAATGCTTGGCGGAGTTCTCGGGCATTCTGGACTTCGGGAAACGACTGGAGAAGTCCGTGCCTTCGAACGGTAAGACCAATAGTGGCACACCCTCGATGCGGCAGAGAATCGAAAACGCTGTCAGGTATGGCAATGGGTCCCGCTCCGGCAGCGAAGAGGGGGCGATCTGTCGATCTTTCAGCTTGGAATGGATCGTAGCGAAGAGCATGATTGGAATCTTGGTCTCTTCGCCGGGTTCGGAAGAAATTTTCTTCGGAAAAGTCTTCCGTGCGTGCTCTGTGTCCGGGGCCAGCTCACCCGCGGTGTCGAAGCCGCGCCGCGCGTGCCGGGAAACTGCGACGTTTGACCGGGTTTCTGCGTCGCTTCCCCGGGGTTCTGCGTCTATGTGCCGGGTTATTGCGTCCATGTGCCGGGTTTCTGCGTCCAAAGCGCTCGCAAGTCACTGATTTTAATGTAAAAGTAGCGACCTGAATCAAGAGAATTAAGGAATCAATAGGAATCTGTCGCGGTGAGCGCGACGGGAGGTGGGAAATCGCCGCATGCATGCCTGCACTGTGATGGCCCTTACCACCCAAGTCGCCCGCTGCTCACCGCGTCGCACGTTTTTTCCCTCTTATCTCCGCACCTATATTCTCCGTAGAACCAGCGATGGCAGCGCGCAGCACCACATGTATTGATCCACCTGAAACCGATGAGACGCCTACCTGATGGAGTATGAAACCTTCGAGGAGTTCGCCGCCGGTGTTCCGCACTTCATCGAAGCCTATAACAGAAGGGGCAACCCCATGCTCGTCCGGGTTACTGGCATGCCGATACCGTCGGCGAGCGTTCATATTATGGGGGCCTTGTGAATGGTTCTAATGAACTCTTGGTCGGAGCGACACAAAAGCAACCGATATGCGCCTTGAGATCGCATCAGGTGACGGTTCTTCGATCCGGCGCGCCTCGGTGATGGCATCCATCATGATCGCGCGGATGCGGCCGCAATTTTCGGGGTCCAACTGAAGCGCGTCGGTCATATCGGCGATCGAGATGTAACTCTGCGCGGCCTTCTGCGCGAAGTTCTCACGCACCTGTTGCTTGGCCCTGACCCAATACGGGTCGAGCAGACGAGCCCAGGTTTCGCTGAGGTATTCCACGCCGCGCAGAGAGAGCTCGCCGTATAGCTGCTCTTCGAGATCGACGCCTGCTGTAAAAGCGAGTCCGCCATCGCCTGAAAGAAAGACAGCCAGAGATTGCAGCAGCGAGTCGGTGCGCTCGGGGGCGAGTTGCCATTCCCGGATCGTGCTCACCCGGGCGCCGAGCTCCTCGAGCGCCTGGTAAAGCCTTGCCCGGTCCGGTGGCGCGGAGGCGATGCCCCGCGCCTTCATTTCTTCGTAGGCGGCCTTCAGGCGTTGCGCGCAGGTCACCTGGTTGCGGATGAGGGTTCCGTCTTCCTCGACGAGGAGGAGACGGGGCGGCGCGAATTGTTCGCGGCGCGCGCTCTCGCCCCGCAGGTGCAGGAGCGTGTAGGCTTGGGAGCCCTCGAGAACGGCGATCTCGGCGCCCCAGAGCCCGTCGATCTCGGTGCGGGCGATGCGGTCGTAACGCTCTGGCGCAAGTAGCGCCCGCGTGCTGGAAAGAAGGTCATGATAATTCCGCGACCGCAGGGTGCGCGGCTCCCGAAGGTAGGCCGCAACGCTGTCCAGAATGACCTGTGTGTCGCCCCCGGCGTCTTCGGCGCGCTCGATACGCTCCCGTCCCGAAAGCGCCCGGTAATTCGCGAGGCGCCGGCTCACCTTCTCGTCGGAGGCGATCGCCGCAACAGGCACATCGAGGAGGTAGTAATGCGTGCGGGCATGTAGGGAGTCGATCCGGTCGATCCGTCCCATCCCCTGGAGCAGATCCTTGAGGTTCGAGGTCACGCCGAGCAGCACGAGCGCATCGGCGCTCTGGAGGTTGATGCCCTCGGCCATCTGGTAGGTGAGAAACACTGAGGCGCTGCGTTCATCGTTGCGCTTCCCGCCGGGGCGGAAGAATTCCTCGATCAGGTGACCCTGCCGGATGGCCGCGAAGCCGGGCGTTTCTCCGCCGACGATATCCTCGCGCGCACGGCGCCGGCTTTCACCAGCGGGGACCGCGTCGCTCGTCGCGACATACTGGACATGCTCGTCGCCAGGCTCGCGCCGTGCCGCGAGTTCGGCAGCGAAGATCTCAAGCGTGTCGATCCGTTCCGCGACGAAAACGACGCGCCTGTGGCGCGCCTGGATGCGCAGCGCCTCGGAATAGCGTCGCTCGTCGAAACGCTGGATGTCCGGCCGGGAGAGCAGGGTGATCAGCTGGTCGCAGCTTGGTGTCTGGGCGTCCGTCCTGGATGTGTCCGGAAGGTCCCCGAAGAGATCGAGCTGTGCCGCATTGGCCGCGGCGCGGGCGGCGGCCTTCTTGCGCTCGTCGACCTCGAAGCGGCGCAGAGCCTTGCCGATGGCCCCGTGCTCCATTTCCCAGAGAGCCTGCGCGGAGTTCGCGCGCAGAACGTTGAGAAGATTGCGTGCATAGAGGCTGTTCTGGTTGTGGCGCCGCTCTGCGCGGTTTCCGAAGCGGCTGGTGGTGACGGATGTCAGTCGCCGGCCCGGCGCGAGATCCGTCGCGAGCCGGGTGATCTCGTCCATGACGCGCCTCTGCCGTTCGGAGAGCGACAGAGAGCTCGGGCGCGGGTGGATTTTGAATGGCGGGTAACTCGCCGCGCCGGCGCGGCCGCGCAAGGCGCTCTCGCCGATGCAGGCCCGTTGCCGCACCGCCATGAACGGCGCCAGCATGTCCGAAAGGGCGGCGCGTGCCGTTTCCGAGAGCGCCTCGGCGTCGGTGGCTCCGCTCATCATCTCGTCGATGCTCGCTTCGCGCCTGAACAGGGAATTCATCTCGGCGAGATAGCCGGGGGACATGAAAATCGAGGCACGCTTCTCGTGGAGATGCGCGAGCCAGTCGACATCGCGATTCCCGAGTAGCGTGGCGGACAGGCAGACATTCCAGGAGGGAGGTGCGAACTCGATTGCCTCTGCCTTCCGGGATGTCTCGTCGAAGCCCGGGGAGACCGTGTGGCTCTCGTCTATGATCAGCGTGCCATATTGCGTGAGATCGGCTTCGCCCCGAGTATTTTCAGCGGGGGCACCGTCATATGCGGAGGGTTCCCGTAGCAGGTCATCCTCTGGAGCCGGGATTTCCATATCGCGCCGCGAGATGAGCCGGCTGTTGCGGACAACGTCCAGAACGCGGGGCTTGCGCGCGGCCCAGCCCGGGTAGACCCGCGGCGGCACGATCGCGAGTGCGCCCCCTCGGGGAAGGTGGCCCGTGTGATCCTGTCCAAAGATGCGCTCGAAACTCGTTCCGAGGGTATGCCCGAGATGCTTCCCGATATCGGTCTTGCCGGAGCCCGTGGGGGCCTCGACGAAGGCGAAGCCATGCTCGTAGGTGATCGACGAGGCCTCGTATATGAGCTCTGCCTGGTGGGGCAGCGGCAGCCGCCCGGCGGCGTCACTCTGCCGGTCAACGCACCAGGGCGCGAAGCTCTTCTGCTCGTGGATGGTGCGCGCCACGGCGTCGGCCGTCGTGACCGGGCGTAGAAGCGCCTCGAGGATCTCCAGGGCTTCGGTGTTCCAGTCCGTGCTGGCATTCCAGATCTCTTCCGCCGCTGCCTGTCTGTCTTTCGCCACTGCGGCGGTGGTGGGATCGTCGACATTTGCGCTGGCCATGTCGACGTATTCGATGTTCTGATACAGTCCGGCCCGGGAAAAGTTTGCGCTCCCGGCGAGCGCCCCGAGGGGGCTGGCGACAATCTTGGCGTGAAGGCGCCGGTCGCCGGATATTCCGAGTGCCGCGCCGGCTCTTGCCGGATCAAAAATTCGCAAGTCGATGCGCCCCGTGCGGATCGCTTCGATGGCCAGCACCGCGCTCAGATCGGCCGCGTCCTCGATCGAGAGGCCGTGGCGACCAAGAAAATGCATCTTGGCTTCCTCGGAGATCGAACGACCGCGGCCCGGAAGATGAGCCGCGTTGCCGGTGTTCACGCCGAAGGCAATCCTCAAAGCGACTTCGTCGTCGTATGAGATCTCCGGAACCTCGCGCATGACGATCGCGAGGGATGAAAAGAAGTCTTGGTAGCCGGTCACAATCGTGCATCCGGGCGTTCGCAGGTGCGGGCGGACAAGCTCGATGACCGCGCCACGGATGTTCGTAGCGGCAAGAAACCCGTGCTTTCCGGTAACACCCGGCTTGCCCGTATCAGTTCGCAAATCCTGGTTGCCCGGCGTCAATTTCCGGGATTTCGGGGAAAGCCAGTCAGGTAGCTTGATCATCGGGCACCGATCTTCGCGAAGCAAAGGGCATGATCCTGAGTAACGGATGCCTTTTCAATCGCTACGGTTTTTCTCAAGAGAAAGCAGCCGGTTCGTCGTTCTTCGACCGCTCATGTTGCGGAGCCATCAACCTTACTTGATACAACCAGCGTTCCATCTGGAATTCATAATGCTTGTTGTGCCAGCTGGAGGCCAACCCGAACCTGAAGACTTGCGTCGTCCGCGGATTAGCGGCCGGTTACGACATCAGCCGGGCGTCCCCCAGATAAGCGTGCCTGAGCCGAGAAAATGGATGCCCGCGCGTTCGATGCGCAGATTCGGCCAGACGACTGTCGCGGCGCGGATGTAAGTGCCGAGCTGGGCGAGGTAGGGGCGCGCGGCCTCGAGCGGGCTTTTGGGCGCAGGTGACTTGAAGTCGATTATCGCGGCCCGGGTGCCGTCCCTGCTGCACGCCAGAAGGTCCGTTGTGCCCCTGACGCAGGTGCCGTTCGGGAGCACGGCTTCAAAGGGCAGCTCGGAATACAGGTCTGTAAGGCCACGCTCTGACAAGCGGTCGCCCAGCGCGTTGGCCTGTTCAAGGAGCGACACCAAGGTATCTTCGCCGAGCCCTGTAGCGGGGCCGAGGTCGAGCGTGCGGTGCGGACGCGTTAGCAGGACACGCATGGCGAGGTGGAGAGCGGTGCCCCGCTCGCCGGCATCGCCATACGCATCCCCCGATAGAGCGGTGCCGAGGGGGTGGGTCTCAACCGACCAGAGCGCAGCTTCCTCGCCGCCGTCGGATGGACGCAGGAAGATCGGCTCGCCGCGGGGGCCCGGAACCTCGCGTCGTCCGGGGCGCCTGAGAGGTTCGGCGGCTGCGGTTTTGGGTGAGGTGGTGAAACCCTCGGGGAAGATCTCTCCGTGGGAGGTGATCCGCGCTGGATGCACGGTCTTGCCTATGCTGATAGCGCCCCCGTCGAGGGTCAAATTGCCCTCCTCCATCAAGAGGCGTGACACGGTGTCCGCATCTGGCTTGCAAAAGTCAGGCCATTCGAGAACCAGCAGATCGCGGGCGCGGGTGAAGGCAACATATGAAAGACAGCGCTCTGTTACTGCGGCGGGCTCGCGGCGGGCCGCGGCAAAGTATGCCGCGACTTCCTTGCTGGCGACAACGGGATGGTAATGGATCGTTGCACGGTCCAGAAGCATCCCGGGCTCGTCCCAGTCGTCGAATTCGATCCGAAGGGTGTTGGGGCGCTCCTCAATCGTCCAGTCCAGTCCGGTCACGCAGACCACCGGCCATTCGAGACCCTTTGCTGCATGCCATGTAGAGACCTTCACGCCGCGTGCGGCAGCGGCGCCTGCGTCGGGCCGGGCATTGTCACCCGCTTCGGTGCGGATAGCGAGCCAAGCGAGGAAGGACCGAATGTCCCAGCCGAAGACGCCGGAGGCGGCACGGGTGACTGGATCGGCTTCCTCGAAGGATGCAGCCTCCGCGTCGAGCCGGGCGAGGTCGGCGTGCGCGCGAGAAGGGTCATCCAGTCCTGCTGCCCAGTCGTCCAAACCGCCTTCGGTCCGCAAAACTGCGAGCACTCGACCGACCGTCCAGCCTGGGGCTTGCTTGTGGAGGGCCATCAGTGGCTCGAGGTTCGCGTGTTCTGTCAGCTCCTCGTCGAGCACGGCTGTCAGTGCGTTTTCCAGCGGGAGGGCAGCAGGACCATGGGTGAGATAGAGCAAGGCGGCGAAGCTGTCCGCGGGATCGGCGATTACAGCGAGAGCTGAGCGGGCGACGGTAACGGCCGCGGAAGAGAACCAGCCATCTTCATCGAGGTCGACGGGGATACCGAGGTGCGCAAGGCAATCGGCGTGCCCCCTCGCCTTGCCATGGGTGCGGCACAGGATGGCAACGTCTGAGGGGCGCAGGGGGCGAGCAGCCCCGGTTCGACGATCCGCGATATCGCGTTTCTCCGACAGAAGATTGCGAATCCGCTCCGCGATGTGATGGCAGCCTTTTGCCAGCGGCTCTCCCTTTTTCGTCGAGGCCTTGTTGGACATTCGCAGCACTTCGATCGGCGTGCCGTTGGCGTTGCCTCGATGCGGTTTCAAGGGTGCGTAGTCCTTGAAGAGCCCCGCGCCAAGATCGTTCACAAGGTTCATGATGCCGGGCACGGAACGGCGATTGGTGTCCATTGTATAGGCTGCGTCAGGGTGCTGGCGCGCGAGAGCCGCGGCGAGACGCGCATCGGCGCCCTGAAATCCCATAATCGCCTGTTTTCCGTCTCCGACCAGCACCACGCGCGGGGCTGCCTCGATGAGATGCGCGAGCAGGGCGAATTGCACAGGGTTCGTGTCCTGGAATTCGTCCACGATCACGCAGTCGATTCCGTCCATCATTGCCGAGACTGCTTCGGGGCGCTCGCGCAGCAGGGTCTCGGCACGGGCGATCATGTCGCCGAAGTCCACAACGCCAAGTCGGGCTTTTGCCTTTGAATAGAGCCGCCGCACGTCCTGTGCGCCGGCCAGCATTCTCTCCAGCCGTCCGGAAGCCTCACGTTTCGGACCGGGGTGGCGGGGCAGGGCACGCGCCGCCTCCATCACCACCTCGGCGAGTTCATCGTAGCCTTCAGGGGTGGACTGTCGGCGGTTCGTCACGCGTAGGCTCTGAAGCCTTTGCCACCATTCCCAGTCCGTGTAGGCCGAGTCTGACAGCCCTTTTCGCAGATCGCGGATGTTCGACGTGAAGTCCTTCGTAGCGGCGGCGCTCGTTGACCACTCGACGATCCCATCCGGGAACGTCTCCAGCATGGCCTCGATCGCGGCGCGCAACGTCATCTCCAACCGTGCACCGTCCTCTTCCGTCTCGGGCCAGTCTGCCTCCAGCGCAGCGGCGGCGCGGCCAGGGAGGTCAGGGTCGTCGCCTCGCTCGCCCAGTTCGTTCAGGCGCCCGATGGCCGCGCGCAGGTCACGGCGGAATGCATCGGTGGCGCTGCCGCCCGAGAAGTTCCAGGCGTAGCCGTGCGCTTCGAGATTCTCCGTGAAGCCCTCGAGAGCCTCAGTTTCGGCTATTGCGCGCCGCAGGAGCAGTTCGGCTTCGGCATCCTCAATCAGACGCAGCGATGGGGAGAGACCGGCGTCGAAGGCGTGCTCCGTCAGGATGCGACGCCCCAGGGCATGGATGGTTGAAATGTAGGCGCGCTCGATAGTCGCGGCGTCCTCAATGCGGCCGACTGAGAGAAGAGCGCCCCTGATGCGCCCCTTGAGCTCCGAAGCCGCGGCCTCTGTGAAGGTCACGGCGAGAATCCGTTCGGGACGGATTTCGCCCTTCGTCACCCATGCCCTGAGTGTCTCTTGGATGTGCCAAGTTTTGCCCGAGCCGGCTCCTGCGCCAACAATCTGGAAGGTCATTCTTCGTCCTCCCACAGAAACGCGGCCACGAGGGGATTGTCGAGCGCGTAGGCGTCAATCCCCAGCTTGTCGAACTCCGCGGCGTCCTTCGTGGTGTTGAGCACTACCCGTCCCTCGCGCAGCTCCGCGACCGTCGTTGACAGCTTCGCATTTGCTTCGGCATGGGTGTCTGTGTCGACGGGACCGAAGGGCTCTCCGACAAGGGTGCCGCGGGTGACAGCCACCATGTCCGTGAGGTTGAGGTAGCCGACGGAGATTGCCGTGCCGCCCTCGGCCAGTTCGGTGCCGGCGATCATGTCGCCATAGAGTTGGGCCTGCACATCCCAGCCACCCTGCATCCGCTTGACGCGTTTCTTGGATGTCCCGCTCTTGTAGTCGATGACGAGTAGCCTTCCGTGAGGCAGCTTCAACACCGTGTCGGCCTTGCCGTTCAGGCCCATCCCGAAGGCCTCTCCAGTCAGGTATTCCTCGGTCGTGTGAATTGTTGCGTCCGCCTCGCGGAGCATCTCGGCCCAGCGGGTCGCGATCCGCGTCAAGTCAGAGGTGAGATGTCGGCGCTCGACCGCCCAGGCGGAGGCCGCAAGGAAACGCAGGTCGGTCTCCGCTTCGATTGCGGCGTCGATTGCGGCGGGGACAGCAGCCCCAACGGTCGCGGGATCGGGTGGTGGTCCTGGCGGGAAGAGAGCTTCGAGCACCTTGTGCATGAGTGATCCACGCACCATGGCACCAAGTTCGTCCGGTCCCCAGCTCCTGTCCTCAATCCCGAGTTCGCTAAGCAGCCACGCGAGCGGAGATACCAAGAGCTTCTCGAGACGGGAGGGCGATTGCGGGCACGGTGCTCCATTCTTCAGACGCAGACCGGTCAGATCGCGACCGAGGTCGAGAATTCGGGTTTCCGGCGCACTGCGTCCGGGCGAGGGCGCGGCGAGATGGCTGTCGCAGGGCCAGTAGGCGGCATCGTCGGAGAGCGGTTGGATCAATGTCTCCGCCGTCAATCCGACGCGGTGCGCCAACATGTCGAGCGCAGCTGCGGGTGCAAGGCGGTCGCCGGCGCGGTCGCGGATCGGCACGGTGATCTCGATGGCGTCGGAGACCGCCGCCAGCTGCCGGTCCAGCCGAGCGCTGGCAAGTTCGAGTGACGCACGACGACCGGGCAGGGCGATGCCGCAGGTCCGCTCAATAAGGTCGATCTCGTGTTCCAGCCAAAACGGACCGGAGCCGGTGACGCTGGGATAGTGATCCCCCGCGAAACCGAGGGCAAGGAGACGGCGCACTTCGCACCACGGGTTCCGCCCTTCAGTGAAGACGGCGATGGCTCCTCGCGAAGCCGTAACCGGCGCTTCAGATGTGGGGGCGGGGCGAGTGATGGCGATCAGTCCGTGCCAGTCGACGGGCGCAGCTTCGGCGCCGCATGGGAGGCCGCGTAGGGCGGCCGCAATGTCAGCGGGCAAATGGTTTGCGATGGCTCGAAGTGTCTGGCCCAGATCGCCTCCGGTGATTGGGTGTCTGTTCAACAGGCTCCTAAGCGCGCTGTCCCGTGTGCCGACACCGAGTGCCTCGAGAGCGACTGCCGCCATGCCAGGGGCGGGCTTATTCAGCACGGCGAGGATCAGGTGGACGGCCTCTGCTGCGCGGTTGCGGGCGGGTGCTCCAGGTAGACCACCGAGACGCAGTCCTACAGCGGCGAAGACGGCTTCGGCGTCGATGAGCCAGGCCGGATCGTCCGGTAGCAGCAGGCCGATTTCGTCGGCGCTCTCGACTGCCGCCTCGTCGAGAAGCCGCTGCGCGCGTGCGGCTGCGAAGCGCAGTTCGTCCAGCGGGTCTCGCAGTGAGGTGATCGAGAGCGTAGTGCCCTCGCTGGTATCACCGGCTTGAAAGGCGCGCAGGGTCCCGCTTCCAGCCGGCCGGAGCCCGGGGAAGGCATCTTCCTGCCAAGTGCCGCCATGATGGCGCTCGAGCATGTCCGCAAGCGCGAGATCGGCTGAGGTGGCCCCTATCCGGCTTCCGCTGCGCAAGAGGGGGAGTGGGTCGAGCGCATGGCCGGCCCCGCCTGCCAAGGCATGGGCGAGCGGTGCAAGATCCGCAGGCAAGTTTCCGAGATCGCGCCAGATGTCACAAAGTGCGGTCAGGTGGAAGCGTGCTCGGCCCTCGGGGAGCCGCCCCACCTCGACGGATGTGGGATCGAGTGCCGGAGCGGCGTGGATGAGTTCGCGAAGTGCCTTCGAGGCGGCAGCGACGGTGGACTCAGGCGCAACCTCAAGGCTGTTGGCCCAAGGTGCGGTCTTCGCCTCAAGAATTGCGGCGGAGTCCTCGAATGGGGCGGGGCGGGGGCAGAGATAAGTTTCGGCCAGGAGCGACGGCGTCACTGGCCGTATTGCACCGGTCACCGGATGAACGGTGGAAATCGGGTCGAGTGGCAAGAATTGGCTCCAAGGGATTTCGAGATATTTAACTTGGGATATTAGCGAAGCAATACGGGGAATAAAGCGAAAAAAGCATGTGTGCGATAGATTTGGCGTGTCCGTTCATAAGAATATGTAGCCGTATTGCATTTCGGGAATGGGTGAGAAAGCGTTTCGATTTCAGCTGACAGGAGAATGCAACGATACTCGCGAAAATCCTGGACAGTAGAAATTTCGCTTCTTCGTTGGTTCGGGAATTAGCGACGTGGCGTAAGAAGACAAAGCGCGGCGGGCTGCGCCTGCCTCCGTTTAAGGACTCGTTAGCCTGGCTACACAACCGTCGGCGACGCTGATGGTTGCGCTGCTCCGGCAATGAGAGCGACGTCGCGGGCCGGGTGGCCGGTCGCCGGCTCGGCCCGCTCCGGATCACTCGTCTCCGGGAAGCGCGCCGGTGCTCTCGAGATCTGCTTGTGTCAGTTCGCCGGGATCGGGCTCACTCCGGGCCTTGACCGGCTTGGGAGGTGGGGCCTGCCAGGCCTTCAGGTTGACACCGACGAGGTCGTAGAAGCTCGGAACGATGCGCTCGATGTCCTCGATGAAAGTCCGCCGCCCGGAAAATCGCTTGCCGAGGTTCTCGACGAGCAGCACCTCGAAGGAATGCGGGGTGGTCTCCGGGTTGTCGTTCTGGATGGCGGTCGGATCGTCGCGCAGCGTCTTGAGATCCTTTGTTGTCGGAGCCCCTCGTCCTGGCCAGTGCGCGCGGACGAGGAGCCGGTCGTCGTCATCGGGCAGCATCCGCAGCAGCCAGTTGATCCGGGCCTTTGTGGACTTCTTGTCGCCGGGCGCCTTGAGTGCCATCGACACGGCGACCGTCCGCCGGGCGAGGTCGACGCAGACATCCATCTCGGAGGCACAGTTCGGCACGCGGATCACCGAGGACAGGGTCTGGCGCGACACGAGGGTCTCGATCAGGTTCTTCAGCCGCGCCGCGGGATCGTCGGTGAATTTCCGTTCGACCCGGGTCGAGACCGCCTGGCCCACATGGCTCGACATGTGCAGGCAGAGATCGCGCTCTTCCTGGACCCAGCTCGCGGCCACGGCCTCGACCTCGGGCGCGGTCTTCTTCAGTGCGCCGTCGTTCAGCACCGCTTGCGTGACATCCTTCCAGCTGGGGGTCATCTGTGTGAAGCGCTCGACGCCGGTGGCCGGATGCGCAAGGAAGTGGTTGAGTTGCCGAAGCAGGTAGACCTGCTCGGTGTCCGTGACGGTCTTCTGATATTCGAGGATCTCGCAGGCGGTCGCGAGATAGGACCACGACCAGTGGAAGTGGCCGACCTTCCGCAGCAGGGTTTTCGAGATCGACACCGGGGAATGATCGGCGCGCGAAACGAACTGGTTCGAGATCGTGATGACCGCATCGATGCCGTTGGCCTTTGCCAGTTCGGCGTATTTGGAGACCTGCTCGGCGGTGAGCTCGTTGCGGCCGATCTTGGCCTCGATCAGGGCCGACCATTGCGTGCGGCCGGTATCGACGATCAGCAGCCCGTCGGGGCGGCAGCCGTCGACGACTTTTTCCTTTAGCACCACCTCGGTGAAGGCCCGGACGCGGGTGCGTTTTCCGACCCGCACTCCGACTCTCCCGAGAATTTCCTCGGCCATGGCGGGGATCTGGGTCATCACGGCCAGGAAAATCGAGGCCACACGCTTTTCCTTGCTGGTTTCTGCAAGGATCGGAAACAATCTCGCCTCGTCTCCGCTGACGATAAAATCCGGAAAATCTGTCATGTAACCTCCCACGAAAACTCGAAAATCGTAGTATTGAGAATGTATCGAGACAACAGTCGGCCCGATACGTCAATTCGGTGTGGGCGGGAAGCGCGACAAATGTGACGCGCTTCCCGCGGGGATTTATTCTGCGGCCGGCGGGAATGGCGGTGATATTATCGCCATGCGTCTTTCAGCCGGCCGGAGAAATCGGATCAGTCGTGGCCCCGGGAAAGAGCCTGCGCCAGGGCGTGTTCGGCGACGAACCGCATCGGGTGCCCGTCGTCGATCTTCTTGCGGGCGGCCTCGATCTTCGTGCCGTAATGTGTCGCGGTCCAGTGCAGCGACGCGGTGTTCGAGACCACCACGAAGTCCGTCTTGTCGGTCACGCTGCCCTTGAGCGCCGCGCCGCGGCGGGCAAGCTCCTGCCCGATGAGGGAGCGCGGCCCCATGCTCATTTTCCCGGTCAGCACGAAGGTCTTGCCCTCGAGGTCGACCTCTGCGGGGTCGGTGATCGGGTCGGTCGGCGCCACGACGCCGCCGATATTGGCGACCCCGGTATCGGCATGGCCGTCCGTCACCAGCGCGGCGAGCCATTCGCGGATCTCCTCGGCCTCGTCGTCGTCGAGCACGGCGTCGGCCAGCGCGCCGTCGACCGCCCAGCGCAGCTGCGCGAACATCGGCGCCTCCGCGAGACGGGAATCGGCGTGGAAACGGGCGTGGATTTTTCGCGCCTCCTCGGAGGTGATCCGGCCGTCACAGACGATGCCGGCGCAGAAACCGAGGAAGGTGTTCACGGCATCCTTGTCCGAGGCGAGGTCCGGATCGTCGAGATCGTCCCTGACCGCTTCGGCGTGGAATTCGATCGCGGCCATGACATCCCCGCCCGAGAGCTCGAGCGCGTAGCCAAGTCCGTCCGAGATCGAGACCTCTGCGTCGGCGCCGAAGAAGGCGTCCATTTCGCGGGCCTCGTTGACGAGTGCCTCGGCCTCTCCGTCCTCGATGGCGTTCGAGGCGGCGACCCCCTCGAGGAAGCCCAGCCAGTAGAAGCCGCGCTTGCGGGTGGTCGTGGTCCGATTGAAGGCGTCGTAAGCCCGATCCTCGTCCCACTCCTCGATCCGGGCCGATGCGAGGTCCGACAGCGACGGCTTTTTGCCGCCGATCTCGTGGGAAGACGGTCGTTCCGATGCGTTGCTATCCGCGTCGGTTTCGAACCGGTGCTCCTGGGGATCTTCCTCCTCGAAGAGCAGGCCCTGGGTCTCGCCCCGGGCTTCGCCATGGTCGCTGGTTTTGGCCTTGATCATCTGCACGAGCGGGCTGGCCTCGTTGGTCATTGCCACAGCCTCGGCCTCGGCGGCTGCCGCGCGCTCGATGGCCTCCTCGGTGGCCTGCCGCGCGCGTTCCGCGGCGCGGGCGCGCTCCTCCTGCCGTCGGGCCTCGTCTTCCTTGGCGCGAACCAGCGCGGCGTCGAGCGCCTGGCGCAGCCTTTCGATCTGACTGCGCGAATTGCGGAACCAGTCGGTCGACCAGATCCGGTGGAAGCGCCAGCCGAGGCCCTCGAGAACCTGCTGGCGCAGTCGGTCGCGGTCGCGGCTCGAGCGCGACGAGTGGTAGGGCGCGCCGTCGCATTCGACTCCGAGAATGAATCCGTAGGGCCAGCTGGGATGCCGGACACCGATGTCGATGCGGTAGCCGGCCTCGCCGACTTGCGGCACAGCCTCGTAGCCCGCAGCCTCGATCTGGGCGATGACGAAGTCCTCGAACGGACTGTCGGTCTCCGGCCGTTCGGTCTGGATCTCGGTGATCCGGCCCGTGCGGGAAAACTCGAGCCAGGAGCGGAGCATGGCAACGCCGTAGGCCTTGTTCTCGGCCTGGATGTCAGTGGGCTTCATCGAGCTGTAGGTCACGATCTTCTCCTTGGCGCGGGAGAAGAGCACGTTGAGGCGGCGATGGCCATGGACGCTGTTCACCGGTCCGAAGCGCTGGTAGACCTTGCCGCTCTCGGCGTCCGGGCCGTAGAGCGTCGAGATCATGATCACGTCGCGCTCGTCGCCCTGGATCGTCTCGAGGTTCTTGACGAAGAATTCCTCGAGCCCGTCGTCCTTCTCGGTCCAGCGCTCGATATAAGCCTCGACATGCGGATGCCGGGCGCGTTCGCGCTCGAACTCGGCCAGGATCAGCTCGGTCTGGTCCTTGTTCATCGTTGCGAGACCCAGCGAGCGCTCGGGATGGTCGCGCATGTGCTGGATGGCGCCGGCGACGATGGCGTGCGCCTCGGGGATGTTGCGGCCCTTGCGGTATTCGCCCTCGACCTCGAAGAGCTCGACGCCGAGATCCGGATCGCCATCGCGCGCGGCCGGGAAGATCGTCAGCTGGTTCTCGTAGACCATCTTGTTGGAGACCGCGATCAGGGCAGGGTGGCGCGAGCGGTAGTGCCAGCGCAGCTGGCGCACCGGGGTGAAGGTGGTGTTCGCCATGTCGAGGATGGACTCGGCATCGGTGCGGGAGTCCTCATCGTCGTCGTGATCGTCGAGCACCTTGGAGAAGAAGTTGGTGGGCGGAAGCTGCTTGGTGTCCCCGACAACCACCACCTGCTTGGCGCGCATGATCGCGCCCAGCGCATTTTCGGGCGTCATCTGCGAGGCCTCGTCGATGACCAGCAGGTCGAAGGCGAACCGACCGTGCAGATACTGCGCCACTGCGAGCGGAGACATCATCCAGCACGGCTTGAGGTTGATCAGGGCGGACCCCGCACGGCTCGTCAGGTCGCGCACGCCGATGCGGTTGCGCACCTTGTTCGTCTCGTGGTGGATCAGGCTCATGTTGGTGTAGGTGCCGACCTTGCCGGTGCCGTTGCCTTGCGGGGGATTGCTGTTCTCGATCAGCTCCTCGCGGATGGCCGCCCGGGCGAGATCGGTGAGCTCCAGGTCGGCCTTGGCGATGTCGCTGCGCAACCGGTCGAGATCGCTGCCGTCATAGGCGTCGAGCGTGCGCCCGAACCGGTCCTGGATGTGGTCGGTGAGAGAGCGGTCATAGATCGCCGAAACGATGTCCGGAAGCGCCGCGCGGTGCTCCCGGCCGTCCCCGGTCTGGACCCAGGCGGTCAGCTCGCCGAGGCCGCGGGCCTCGAGGGCGGCGATGGCGCGCAACAGGCGGGCCCGGTCGACGAGACCGTCGGGCCGGGTGGCGGCGTCCCGCACGTCCTCGATCCGGCCGGCGATGTGATGCAGGGCGCTTGTCGCATCATCGGGGTCGGTCCCGGCCAGGGCGATCTCGGCAGCAACCTCCGCCGCCTCGACGCCGATCTTTCCAAGCGCACTGAAGATGCGATCTGCTTCCTCCACGATCGACTGGGCATGTCCGCGCCGCAGAAGGTCGATGCCAGCCTGCGGATCGGGAAGCTCGGCGATATGGTCCGCCATCTGGATCGCGATCTTGATGTCCCCGGTCGCCGAGGGGGACAGTAGATCGGCAGCGCGCGACTGCTCTTCCTACACGATCGCATCGTTGAGATCCGCGTCGGCGGTCGTTGCACGCTCGATCATGTCCCGGTCGATCTCCTCGCGGTTCCTGAAAGACAGACAGGCGGCGATGGCGGCGTCCCGATCCTGTCGCGCGGCTGTTATGGCGGTCTCCGCCTCTTCGAGGGCCCGGACAACCCCGGACAGCGTCAGCGGCGGTGTTTCGGTATCCGTCGCGAAGTCGCGGAGCGGCTCGAGTGGCCCGGCTTCGAGCGCATAGCGAAGGCGCTCGTCGCCCTGCGTGATCCGGTCGGTCGCCTCGTGGAACTCCGCGAGTGCGTCGAGCAGTTGGGGATCGCTTTTCACACCCTTGAAGACAGACCCGAGGGGTGTCGAGAAACGTGTATCGTAGGCGAAGACATATCGCTTTTTCGACCAACTGGCGTAGGTGCGCAGTGCGGCGGCCGCGGCAGGGCGCGTCGCCTTGGCATCGCCACCGAGATCGTCGCGATAGAGGGACCACGCGCTCTTAAAAGCGCCGGAAAGGGCTCGAAAGAGCCCCGCGCTCTCGATCCTGTCCGCCGCCGCATTCAGAGTTTCGGCGTCGTGCTCACTCGCCCGTGGCAGGGTCTTGCGGATTTCCGTGAGCTCTGTGGCCAGTTGGCGTTGCGTCGCCGCCGCCTCGCGGGCCAGCCCCGGGATCGCGCGGCTGCTGTCGGGCTGCCGCCTGTCGAGGATCGCATCCGGGGTGCGCAGGAGCATCTCGATGTCGAGGCGCAGGTCCGCCAGTGTCGTGCCGTTCTGCTCCGCGGTTTCAGCCCAGCGCGCGGGTAGTGCAATTGCCAGGTCTCGCTGGCGGGCGAGAGCTGTGCGCCGCGTTTCGAGCGTCTCGATATTCTCGGAGAGAGCCGCCGGGTCGACGACACCGTTGTAAGTCCTGGCGATATCCGCGGCGGCCTCGATGACCTCGTCGAGATCTGACGCGTCGGGATCGGAAAGGAGCTCCTTCAGGACGTCCCTGGCTGCCTTGGCACGCTCCCGTGCATTACACACCTCGTGGGCGGACTGGCGCATCTCCGGGTCGAGAAGCGCGGAAGCCAGGTCTGCATCGCAGGCGGGGTTGGCAGCGACGTAGTCCAGGGCGGCCCTGATGGGAGCTGCCTGCGCGTGCACGGGATCTTCCGGAAGGAAGGGACGAAGCGGGCTGTCCGCAGCCCCGGCGCGGAACGCCTCGATGGCGCGGGCGAGTGCGGACAGATCGTTCGCGATGTCCTCGGCCTCGTCGGCGCGCAGCGGCGCCTTGCCGGCGTCGTGCCAGAGCCGCGCGATCTGGTCTGCCGTCGCCAGCCGGTCGAGCACCATGCGCGCGTCGCCGTCGATTTCCGACCGGGTCTCGGGATCGATCAGTTCGGGTCCGGCGAAGCGCAGCCGGCGGATCTCCCGCGGCAGGCCGTCGAGATCGGCGGCGGAGGCGATGGCCCGTCCGAAGGCCTCGTGAACGGTCAAGCCGGAGACACCAAGGCGGGTGCCGAGGACATCGAGGTAGGCCCGCATTTCGTTGCGGTGGCAGGCGCTTGCGGGAGCCGCTCGTTTCGACGTCCGGGCCAGGCCTGCGCGTCATCTTCGATCACGAGAGCTTCCGGGATTGCAGCCCAATTGGGGGCAGGGCACTCGGCGAAGAAGGTCCGCCAGCCCGGCATGACCTGTCCGTCGGCGCCCATTTGCTCTTCCGAGAGGTCCGCCTGCCAGTTTGCGTAACGCTCTTGCATACGCTCTCGCAGCATCACCATGATGTCTCTACCCCGCTCTTCTCACGTCCCCAATTCGTATCCGATAACCCGTGTTATTCGATACGACAAAGGGCCCGGGGCTCCGCCCCGGGCCCCTGACTGCGTCAGGCCGCGAGGGCGCGGTTCAGCGTCGCGACAATATCCTCGAGTCGGGCGCCGGACCAGCGCACATGCCGATCGAACGTATCCGGCCCAGGCAGACCCCAGGCCGTCTCCAGCCGGCAGCAGGTTGGAATCTCGCGCAGCGTCTCGAGCAGTGCCGCGAGAGTGTCCCTGGCTTCCTCCAGCACTTCTCTCAGTTCATGGGGCATAGCGTCCCCGTCCAGATGTAGTTGGTCCATCATGTCGAGGATGCGGCAGGCACCTCTCCGCCCGGCCTGGGTGAGCACGCGACCCAGAGTCTCGCGTTCGGTGTCGAGCCACGCGCCGAGGCGGTGCAGCGCCACGTCGAGCGCGCCCGCGCTGGCGCTCGGCACGGCGAAATGAGTGAAGACGATCGAGTTCATTGCGAACCTCTATGATGATTGAAGTCCGGGGCGATCCGCCCAAAGGCCGCATCGGTTGGGACGGCGATGTCGCCGCCGCGGCCGTCAAGGAAGGGGTTCGGCCCTGCCGATCAGCTGCCGGGGTCACAGGCCGCGAGGAGATCCCGGAGCATCCGCAGCCGCTCGTGGGAGGAGGCGGGTCGGATTGGCACGAGGTCGTAGACATCGCGCCCAGGTTCGATTTCCACCGCGTAGCCGAGACGTCGCAGCAGATCGTTGGCCTCGGTGCGGAGCTGACGGCGCCGAACTTGATCGCGCGCGACACCGGAAACGACGACGAAGGCGAGGCAGTGGGACGGGCCGTAATGCGCCAGCCCGAAGAGTGCCAAGTTGGGCAGATCAGGGTTCCCGGCACGTAGCGCCGTTTCTATCCAGCCGAGATGTTCAGACCGTCTGTCTACCTTTTGCATGCCATAGTTCCTCCTTCGTTCGAAGGAAAGTTTGGCCATTTATGTAATCGACGAAGAAAAAAGTTGTTCTGAATCTGCTCGCTCACGGGCCCCGTGCCGCTTGATGGCGGCCGAACCAAGCGCGAGAGCCCTCGATTTCCTAAAAACCCGCCGCACCAGCAACGTTAGCCACGCCTGGCGCACATCTGAGATTTTGGCAGTGGGGGCATTGACACCATATACTTTTGTTCGGCATATTATTGTCTAATATCAATTACTTAGCATGGCATCCTACCACCCCAGCCATCTTTTCCCGCACAGTCAGGAAAACAAGGCCTCCACGGCCGACCGCCAGGCGCGTCCCATCATCGGCCACCGCGTGGTGGTGCTGATCTGGTCCAGCTCGACCATCCCCATAGACCCTTCTGTTCGTCCTGGGGCAGAGTAGAGCGCGATCGGATCACTGATCGGGCGCCTGTCGGTGGGGAAAAGCGTTTGACGAGCTTCCATCGGGCGCAGTTCCGCTAGATCGCCATGCAGGCTCCGGCCTCGGCGCAAGCCGGGTGCGCTGGACACTCCCCGTTCGGCGCAAGAGACTGCACGCGCGGGAAAACTCCAGCGGGGGCAACATCTTGGTCTTCGGATCACCGGAAAGACGCAACCAGACAGGTGGTCTGTTCATGATCGCCACCCTGCTCGTCACCATACTCTACGAGTTCACGGGGCTGCCGGCCCTCGCCTACATCGCCGGTGGTCTCGCGCTGTCCGGACTTGCGGCTTTCGCACCGCAGGTGGGAAACTCGCGCAAGGCCTTCCTGCTCATCGGGCTTCTGCTCAGCGTCCTGGCTGTCGCCTTTCTGCCCGAGTGGGACATGGAGATCCTCGATGCGCTCGCGAGGGCGAGCTTCATCGCTGCACTCTTCTGCGCTCTGACCGCGATCCGGACGGCGGCGGCAAGTTCTCCTTCCATCATCGAATGCGGGCGCTTTCTGGCCAACCAGGCACCGGGAAGGCGATACATCGCGCTGACCATCGGAGGCCATCTCTTCGGGCTGATCCTCCTCTATGGGTCGATTTCGCTTCTCGGCAGTCTCGCCACCGAAAGCGCACGCGAGGCCCCGAGCGACTACGTCCGCAAGCACCGTGTCCGGCGCATGCTCGTCGCAATTCAGCGCGGGTTTGCCTCTACCTTGATGTGGTCTCCGCTCAGCTTCTCACTGGCCATCACGCTCTCTGTTGTCCCCGGATCGAGCTGGGTCGCCACGCTTCCCCTCGCTCTGATGGGCGTTTCACTGCTCATCTTCTCGGGCTGGGCTCTCGACACGATCTTCAAGCCACGACCTTCCGGGCAGCAACCGGCAGCGCAAGACGTCTCGGGCGGTGCGTGGATGCACCATCTGCGGCCGCTGATGACCCTGCTTGCCCTCGTCCTCGTGTCGGCGGGCGTCATCCACTTCGCCGTCGGCGTCCGCGTATTCGGTGCTGTCATGGCCTTGGTGCCGCTCATCGCCGTGGGCTGGGTTGCTCTTCAGGCGTCCCCCGAGCACAGGGCCGAGACGGTGCGCGACAAGGCATCGGACTTTGTTCTGCGCGAGATCCCGGGGCTGAATGGTGAACTCGTCCTGCTTGCCATGGCGGGCTTCATCGGGACCTTGGGATCGTCCCTTGCAACCCCGTTGGTCGAGGGTGCCGGGGTGGACCTGAGTGCGATCCCGCCCGGGCTGCTGCTCGTCGGAGTGTTCTGGCTCATTCCGATCACGGGACAGATCGGGATGAATCCCATCCTCGCAGTCTCCCTGATCGGTCCACTTCTCCCCACGCCGGAGATGCTGAATATCGCCCCGGTTACCATGGTGTTCGCAATCACAGCCGGGTGGGCTCTGAGTGGTGTGACGTCGCCATTCACCGCCTCCGTGCTTCTTGTCGCGTCCTACGGTGGGGTCACTCCGGCCCGCGTGGCATGGCGCTGGAATGCGGCCTACGTTTTGGTCGTGGGTGCCACCGTCTCGCTTCTGATCTACGCGCTCGCGCTTATCTGAGGTTGAGGCGGTGCGACTGTGCGCCGTGTTCCCGTCACTCTCCGATCTGAATGGCGGGCAGAGCCGACCTCGCCCGCCTCAACGCGAAGTGCTTCACGATTGCGGAGCGACCACAACCGGGACGGTCCGGTGGTCCAAGGAGACGACGGATGAACGGCGGCTATGAACTGACGGTCAAGCTGTCTCGGCGTTCGTGAGGCCGTAAATCGGCGCTCCGGCAATGTCATGCCGGGGGCTGAAGCGCGCCTTGAGGATGGTGCCGCTGTCTGACTCGGTGATGTAGAGCGTCCGGCCGCCGGGACCTCCGAACGCGCAGTTGGTGGTTCCCAGTCCAAGCGGGGACCGGATCACTGCGGCGGGCCGTCCGAGGGCGTCGTGGACCCAGACAAGGCCCATGCCCGTCTGGCACACGACCACGCCTCCGGCCGCGGTCAGGGCAAGGCCGTCCGGACCCGCGCGGCCACCGCTGAATTGCAGGAAAAGGCCGGCCTTCTTCACGCGACCACCCGTTGTCAGAGGCAGGCGCCACACCGCGTTGGCGCGCGTGACGGCGAGGAAGAGCACTTTCTCGGCCAGGTCGAGGACGAGGCCATTCGGGCTTGGCGCCGTATCGATCAGGCAGTGCAGATCGTCGCTCACCGGGTCCCAGCGATAGACGCGGCCGCTGGGGTCGTGCAGGCCCGTCTGCCCCTGGTCGGTGAAGTAGATCGCTCCGTCCTGCCCGAAGTGGAGGTCGTTGCAGCCCTTGAAACCCTCCGAGTCCACCTGCGTCAGCGCGGGTTCGACCTCTCCCTTGGTGGGGTCCAGCCGCATGATGCCGTTCTGGTAGTCGGCGATGTAGATTGTGCCGTCCCGGTGAAACTTCAGGCCGTTGGGCTGGCCGTCGTACTCAGCGACCTCGGTGATCGCGCCGGCCGGATCGGCGCGCAGGATCCGGCCGTGGGGGATGTCCACGAACCAGAGATTGCCCTCTCGATCGAAGGACGGTCCTTCGAGGAAGCTGTCCACCGGTTCGCCGCCGCGGTTCGCGTTCGCCCATCGCGAGGGACGATTGCGGCGCAGCGAAGCCGGAAGCTCGGCGAACACCTCGGCCTCGAGCACGAGCGGTTCGGGAAATGGGTAGGTCATCTCGTCACCCGTCGAACAGGAAGGAGGGGAACCATAGCGCGATCTGCGGAAACGCTATCAGGATCAGGATGAAGCCCAGGATCAGCAGGAAGAAGGGCAACACTCCCTTTATGACCGTCTCGACCTTCAGATCGCTGGTGGCGCTGGCGACCACGAAAAGGATCACGCCCAGCGGCGGGGTGATCTGACCCAGTTCCACGAGGATGACCACGAAGACGCCGAACCAGACCGGATCGACCTCGAGCGCGATGAGCGCGGGCAGCAGGATCGGCACGATGATCGCGATCATGCCCAGACCTTCCATGAAGCACCCGAGGATCGCGAAGACCACCATGATCGCCAGCAGGAACGTGGTGCGCGACAGGTTCGCGTCTTCCAGCACGCCGACGAGGGCCTCGCCCGCGCCCGAAAGCGCCGTGGCGTAGGCGAAGATCAGCGAGGCGAACACCACGAACAGGATGTTGCCGCTCATCGACAGGCACCGCGACAACGAGTCGGTCAGGAGCGACAGCGTCAGCTTGCCGTAGAGCGCGGCGATCAGGGTCGCGCCCACGACGCCCACGGCGCCCGCCTCGGTCGGCGTGGCGAGGCCGCCGTAGATGCTGCCAAGCACGACGATCACCAGCAGCAGGAACGGCACGATGTCCAGAAGGGCCCGTCCGAGATCGCCCCAGGTGGCCCGCTCGGTCACCGTGGGCGTCATCGCCGGGTTCATCAGAGCCCGGACGATGATGTACCCGCTGTAGATCAGCGCGAGCATGATGCCGGGGAAGAGGCCCGCCGCAAAGAGACGCGCGATCGAGGTCTCGGTGAAGGTGGCGTAGATGATCATGGTGATCGACGGCGGGATCAGGATCCCGAGCGTGCCCCCCGCGGCCAGCGATCCGGCGACGAGGCTGCGGTCGTAGCCGCGCTTCGCGAGTTCCGGCACGGCGACCGTGGACATGGCGGCGGCGGTCGGTGCGCTGCCGCCCGAGATCGCGGCGAAGATGCCGCTGCCGGCGATATTGGTGTGCAGCAGGCCGCCGGGCAGGCGCCGGACGAAGGGCGCCACTCCGTTGTAGAGCCGTCCGCTCAGGCCGGAGCCGAGCAGGATCTCGGCCATCAGCACGAAGAGCGGGATCGCGGCGAGGGTGAAGCTGTTGGCCGAGCCCCAGCTGACGAGACCGAGTGCCCGGAAGCCGCCGAAGCCGTTCAGCAGGTAGATGTAGACGAGACCCGAGATCGCCACGGCGAACTGGATCCAGAGGCCGCCGAGGATGAGGCCGATCAGCAGGCCGAAGGCGAGAAGGCTTTCCATCAGGACGTCTCTTTCGGCCCGCGGGCCAGGATCAGGAGTTTCTCGACGAGGAAGACCACCAGAAGCGCGAAGCCGATCGGAAGGATCAGCTGCGGAATCCAGAGCGGGGTTTCCAGCACTGTCGGCGCGAACTTTCCGCGGGAAAACGAGCTTTGCACCGTGCCGAAGCACTTCCATGCCAGGATCGCGCACGCGACGATGGACGCGCAGACGAATAATGCAGTGAGCGTGCGAAGGACCTTTCGGGGCAGAGTGTTGGCCAGGAACTCCACGCGGAAGAGCGCGTCGCGGCGCAGGGCGAGCGACGCGCCGAAGAAGGTCAGCAGCACGACGCCGTATCCCGCGAGCTCTTCGACCACGTCGAGAGAGTCGTTGAGCACCGCGCGCATGAAGACCTCGGCGCAGACCAGCAGAACGAGGCCGGCGAGAGTCGCGCCGCCGATCACCGCCACGGTGCGGGCGAGCCAGGTGAAGAGGGGGCCGCCGCTGGCGGCCCCGGATCCGGTGTCGTGTGCCATGGGTTTACTTGCCGAGCGCGTCGCGAACGGCCTGCAGGGCATCGACATATTGCGGGCCCTTGTCTTCGGCCCATTCGGTCCAGTAGCCCTGCATCTGCTCGAGCGCCGCGTCGCTGTCGCCTTCGGCTTCCTCGACGATGGTCATTCCGGCCGATTGCTGCTTGTCCATCTGGACCTGCTCGTCTTCCATGAACGCCTCGGTGATGGCCGGGCCTTCCTCGGAAACGATGTTGCGGAGCGCCTCCTGCTGCTCTTCCGGCAGCGCCTCGAACGCATCGGCGTTGGCGATGATGACCGAGTTGCCGTAGTTCACCGCGAACCGGTAGTTGTAGGGCAGGAACTCACCCCAGTTCTTCGCGCCGCCGGCGCTTGCGGTCAGCACGCCCTCGATCACGCCGCGCTCGAGCGAGGTGGGCACTTCGCTGCCCGAAAGCGTGATCGCACCACCGCCAAAGGATTCGATGAACTGGCCCTGCTCGGGCGAAGTCACGCGGATCTTGTGGCCTTCGAGATCGGACAGATCGTCGATCTCGAACGTGGTGAAGATCGTCTGCTGGGGGTAGCGATAACCGCCGAGGTAGACGACGCCCTGCTCTTCGAAGCCTTCGCGCAGGTAGGGCTCCATGGCGTCGTAGGCGGTGGCCCATTCCTCTTCGCTGTTGATCAGCATCGGCAGGTTCAGCACCCGCGCGATCGGCACGCTGCCCGAGAAGAAGTAGTCGGCTGCGAAGTCCACGATACCGTCGCCCACGGCCTGCGTGATGTCCGACGAGGCGATCTGCAGCGTCTTGCCGAGGTGCAGCGTGATGTCGAGTTCGCCGTCGGTGGTCTCGGCGACCTCTTCGGTGATCCGCTCCATGCCTTGTACGGCGGCGGTGGTGGAGACCGAGGAATACGTATAGCCGGTCCAGTCGGCCGCCTGGGCGGCACCGGCTGTGGCGAGGATCGTGCTGGCGGTGAGAATGGCGGAAAGTCTGGTCATGAAGTGTCCTGTCTTGCTTGGCTCTGTCTGAAGGTGCTGGGCGAATTGGCAAGCCGCCCCGGTCGGACGGACCGAGGTGCTGTGGCTCATTTCCATGGAGTTTCTTCCCAGATGCGGGCGGCGATCTCGGCCTGTTCTTCGGCCAGCGCGCGGTAGTCGTCGCCCAGAACGATGTTCACGGGGCTGCCCTGCTCGCGCAGTTCGGTCAGAAGAGCCTTGTCCTCGCTCAGCGCGGTGAGCGCGTCGCCCAGCGAGGTGCGCACGTCCTCGGGAAGGTCCGCCGGAGCCACGAGGCCGCGGAACGACCCCATCTGCACGTCGTAACCAAGCTCCTGCGCGGTGGGCACGTCCGGGGCGACCTCGGAGCGTTCGTCGTCGAGCACGGCAAGCACTTTGAGGTTCTCCTCGAACCCGACGGTCTGCCCAAGGGTCATCGTCCCGACTGCGACGTGCCCGCCCATCAGCGCGCTGCGCGCCATCGAGGCGCCCTTGAAGGGAACCATCGTGAACTCGACGTCGGCCGCCTCCTGCATGAGGATGGCGCTGAAGTGGTCGTTGCCTCCGAGGGACGACAGCGCCATCGGAAGCGCGCCGGGGGCCTCGCGGGCCGCGTCCAGCAGGTCGTCCAGGCTCTCGTATCCGGCGTCGCGCGGAACCACGATGGTGTTCGGATCCTGCACGAAATTGGCAAGGTAGGTGTAGCTGTCGGCGTCGTAGCTGGCGTCGCGGTCGAGCGTCAGCGCGAGCGCCGCGGGCAGGTTGAACGTGCCCAACGTACTGCCGTCGGCCTGTGCCTGAGCCACTTCGGTAAAGCCGATCTGGCCTCCGGCGCCGGGCATGTTCTTGACCACGACCGAAAGCCCGTCGCCGAGTTCCTCCTCGAGATGGTTGGCGACGGTGCGGGCCATCACGTCGGTGCCGCCGCCGGCGGAATACCCCACGATGACCTCGATCGGTCCGTCGGGCATCTCGGCCGCGGCCGCCGTGGTCATCAGCGCGGCGACGGCCCCCGTCATCAGCGTGTGTCTTGGCATACGTCATCCTCCTCAATGGTGTGTGCCGGGAAATCGACGGCGTAGGTCCGCGCGGCCGTCCGCCAGAAGAGCGCATCGCGCTCGTCTGGCCCGAGTGGCGCGGAGAGCCGTTTGAAGGCGTTCCAGAGCGCCACGTACGAGAACATCCCCTTGTCCACGGGGAAGTTGCTCTCGAACATCGCGCGGTCGGGACCGAAGTGCGCGAGGCACGTGTCGACCCAGGGTCGCCAGTCCTGTGCAAGCGTCTCCGAATGGGGCGGAGCATCGCGCAGGTGATAAGCGTGCCCGAAGACGCGCAGACCGAACCCGCCGATCTTGATCTTCACGTTGGGCAGGCGGCCCAGCCGGGCGATGCCCTGCCGCCAGTCATCGAACTGCGCCTCGGTGTGAGCGGCGAATGGGCCGAGGCCGAGCGGTCCGCCGCAATGATCGACGACGATCGCAAGCTCGGGCAGATCCTCGGCCAGCTCGGCGACCTCACCGAGCTGGGTATGATAGGCCCAGACATCCAGAACGAGACCCGCGCGCGCCACTTCGGCGGCCCCGGCCCGGAACGCGTCCGAGCGCAAGAGGCCTTCCGGCGCAGGACGCGGGTTGGAGCGCACCGCCGGATCCGGGTGATAGGCGGTCGTGTTCCGGATGCCGCGAAGCCGGCCCGGCGCGGCCGCGCAGAGCGCCTCGACCACCGGGCGGACATCGTGGCCGAGCTGCAGATCGGCGAAAGCGACGATCGCGGACGGATGGCGCGGCGCGTCCGCGCTCCAGGCTCTAATGGTCTCGACCTCGCCAAGTGGACGCATGGAGACCGGCCCGGTCTCGCGGTAGCCGGTGCGGCACTGCACGTAGATGCTGGCGCGCACGTCGTGACCCGACGCAACATCGGCCAGAAATTCCCCGGTGCGGTAACGCGACTCCGGTCGATCCCAGAGGTGATGGTGAGCGTCCAGAATGGGGATTCCGGGATCGAGCGCCTCTTCGGGCGTGCGCCGCAGCCAATCCTCGCGGATCGGGGCATGGACCTGCGCGGCTGCCGGGGTCACCGGAGCAGCCCTGCGCGCAGCCCGCGTTTCGCGTGGCGGAGTGCGTGTGTCACGTTTGTCCTCCCGTGTCGCAACCGGGCCGAGGCGCGGATGCGACTTGTCTGGCAGCGGTGAGCGATCCCGTCGGGGATTCACCGTGCCTCTCCTCTCCGGGCAGCAAATATTACAGCTATGCTGATTTGAAGTTCATAATTCTCTCGAAAAAAATTAGATAAACTGAAACTATCACGCTGGGCGGCTCTGGCCTCATAGGATTCTCGAGTACGGCGAAAGCGGTGCGCCTCAGGCGAGGGGGACGCCGAACGGGCCGGCCTTCACGGCCAGCAGGTTGTGCAGATCGCGCATCAGCTCGGACTTGGCCGAACTGGCGCGCTGCACGATGCCGATCTGGCGGAAAATCTGCGGCGTGCCAAACGGCTGCGTCACGATCTCCGGGCCATCCTTCGGCACGGCGATGTCCGGCACGATGCTTGCTCCGAGGCCGGCCACCACGCATTCGACCAGCGCCGCGACGGTATCGATCTCGGCGATGTCTTCCGTGACGATGTTCAGGCGGGCAAGCTCGGTGTCGATGAGGTTGGCCAGAGGCACGTTGCTGCGGAACCGCAGGTAGGGCAGGTCGGTCAGCATCTCGCGAGCCGTCATTCCCCGCGCATGGGAAGGCGCCGCGACGACGAGCGGCTCGCGCAGGAACGGGGCCCAGGTCAGGGTCTGCGGTACGCCGACATGCTCGGCGACGATGGCCAGATCGAGCCGCCCCGCGAGAACGTCGCTGATCAGGGTGCTCGACAGTCCGACGTGCAACTTGAAGCGAACCTCGGGATATTCCTCGCGCAGGCCGACGATCGCACGGGGCAGGAGGCCGATGGCGCTGGTCCGCACCGCGCCGATATTCAGCGTGCCGGTGGTCCGCTTACCCTCGATGGCACCTTTCACCTCGTCCACCAGCCCGAGGATCTGCTTGGCCGTCTCGAGCAATTGCAGCCCTTGCAGGTTCAGCGTCGGCGGCCGTTTTTCCCGGTTGAAGAGCGGGACGCCGACCTCCTGTTCGAGCGCGTGGATTTGCTGGCTGACCGCCGACGGCGTGAGCAGGACGCGTTCGGCCGCGCGCGAGAACGTGCCGTGTTCGGCGATGGCGACGAGGGTCTTGAGTTGACGCGTATCCATTAGTTTCAGCCCTGCTTCATTTAACGGATAGAATTATTCGCTGTTGTGAACTTTGTCTATCTGTAACCTCTGCCGTGGAGGAGAGCGGCCCCCGCCGCACGACACGAGGACCCTGACGTGACATCCCAAAAGACAATCCTGGTCACCGGGCCGTATCTGGATTCCGATGCGGTCGCGCTGGCAGCCGAGCACGGCTTTGCCGTCGTGCATACCCCCGCCTATCCGTCGACAGATACGCTTCGCGCCCATCTCGCCGAACATGCGCCGTTCGGCGTCGTCTCGCGCATGGGACGCTTCGAGGGCGCGGCGATGGATGCCGGCCCCGGCCTGCGCGTCATCGCCAAGCACGGCGCGGGCGTCGACAACATAGACGTCGCCGCCGCGACCGAACGCAGGATCCTCGTGACCCGCGCGGCAGGCGGCAACGCGGTCTCGGTCGCGGAGCACGCGGTCGCCATGATCATGGCCGCGGTCAAGCGCGTGGTCCCGATGGACAAGCGCCTACGCGACGGCCACTGGGACAAGCCGACCCATGTGGGGCGCGAGCTTCGCGGTATGCGCGTCGGGCTCGTGGGCAGCGGCGCGATCGGAACCGAGACCGTCAAGCTCTGCCAGGCGATCGGCATGAGCGTCGGCATCTACGATCCCTACGCGCCGGCCGATGCCTTCGTCGATCTCGGCGTCACCCGGTTCGACTCGCTCGAGGACTGCCTCGGCGGTTCTGACGTGGTGTCGCTGCACTGCCCGCTTACCTCCGAGACGCGGCATCTGCTCAACGCGCGCACCATCGGCCTCATGCCGAAGGGCAGCTACCTGGTGAATACTGCACGCGGGGGCCTCATCGACGAGGCCGCGCTGAAAGACGCGCTGGACAGAGGCCATCTCGCGGGCGCCGCGCTCGACACGTTCGAGACCGAACCGCCCAAGGAACACCTTCCGCTTTTCGACTGTCCGAACGCCATCGTGACCCCGCACGTCGCCGGCGTCACCGCCGAGGCCGGGCGCCGGGTCGGCCTGATGGCGGTCGAAAGCATCATCGCCATCGCGGACGGCGCAGGTCTTGCACCGGCCCGGATGGTGAACGCGGACGTGCTGGCCGAGCCGGCCCCGTCGCACAACTGAGAGGACCAAGACGTGACAATCGGAAATCAGATCCGCCCGCGCGACCGCAAGGTCGATGCCGAGACCATCGCCAAGTTCGCGGAGCTGCCCGTCGCGAATGTCAGCGACAGCATGTCCCGGGTCTTCGCAGCCGGGCCGACCCTGCGCCCCATGCACGCCAAGGGCAGCATGGCGGGGGCGGCGATCACCGTGCGTTCGCGCCCCGGCGACAACCTGATGCTGCACAAGGCGATCGACATGGCCGAACCCGGCGACGTGATCGTCGTGGATGCCGGCGGCGACCTGACCAATGCGCTGATGGGCGAGCTGATGCTGGCCTACGCGGTCAAGCGCGGCGTGGCGGGCTTTGTCCTGAACGGCGCGATCCGCGACGTGGACGCCTTCGTCGAGACAAACCTGCCAACTTTCGCGGCCGGCGTGACCCATCGCGGCCCCTACAAGGACGGTCCCGGCGAGATCAACGTGACCATCTCGCTCGACGGAATGACCATCGCGCCCGGCGATCTGGTGATCGGCGACGCGGACGGCGTGCTGGCCGTGCCGTATGACGACCTCGAAACCGTATACGAGGCGACGATGGCCAAGCAGGCCGCCGAAGAAAAGCAGATGAAGGCCATTGCCGAGGGCACCAACGACCGGTCCTGGGTCGACAAGGCGCTTGCGGCGGCTGGTTGCCAAGATTTAAGGGGTTGAAGGTCGACCATCTCGTCGCCGCACTGCGGAACCCGTCCTTCGCGCTGTATCTGACCGGCAACGCGGTTTCCATCGTCGGCACCTGGGCGCAGCGCGTGGTGCTGTTCTGGCTCGCGTGGGAGGCGACCGAGTCCACCGCCATCATCGGCTTGATGGCGGCGGCGGACCTGCTGCCCTCGGTTCTCGTCGCGCCGTTTGCGGGATCGCTGGCCGACCGGGCCGACCGGCTCGCCTTGGCGCGGCGTCTCCAGCTTCTGTCCGTGGGGCCGCCCCTCATTCTGCTGGGGCTTCTCTGGGCGGGGCAGATCACAACGCCCGCGTTGCAGGCGATGTCGCTGGCGACCGGCATCGTCAACGGCTTCGACCATCCCACGCGCATGGTGCTGGTGGGCAATCTCGTCGAGCGGTCGCTGGTCCCGGGCGCCGTTGCAATCAATTCCATCGTTTTCAATCTGGCCCGCATGATCGGGCCCGCTCTCGGGGGCGCGGCGATCTCGTTCGACACGTCCGGGGCGATCTTCGTGCTGAACGTGGTGAGCTATCTCGGGTTCGCCGCGATCCTGTCGCGCCTGACGCTGGTGTCCCGCCCGGAGGCCGGACCCTCGACCTCTGTGGCGGCAGGCTGGGTCGACACGCTCTCGCATCTCGGCGCCCGCCACCGCGCCGTCCTGATCTACTTCGCGCTGCTGGCACTTTGCTTTCGACCGGTTTTCGAGCTGTTGCCCTCCTTCGCTGAGACGGTAGCGGGTCCGGCACTGGAAGCCGGGCAGGTCTTCGGTTGGATGACTTCGGCGCAAGCGCTCGGAGCGATGGTCGGCGCGCTCGCGGTCTCCATGCTGACGGCCGCCGTCGGGGTGGTGCCGCTCATACTGGTGACTGGTGCGGTCTCTACCGTCGCACTGGCACTCTTTCTGGTGTCCTCAGGTGCGGCGGCGGCGCTCGCGACCCTGACATTCCTGTCTGGTGCCATCCTCGCCAATGGTGTCTCCACACAGGTCATGCTTCAGACCGAGATAGCCGACACCGAGCGCGGGCGGGTCCTGTCGCTCTACACGATGATATTCCGTGGCATGCCTGCGCTCGGGGCGTTCCTGATCGGTGTGGGCGGGACGGTCGTGTCCTCCAAGGTGCTGTTCTGGATGACTATTCCAGCTCTCGTCCTTGCGTCGGTCATTGCGGCGCGCCGATTGTGATCATCTGTGACACTCTATTCGGTAAGCTATTCTTAATCTGTGGATCACTTTTATTCGCTGTAAATTAGATAACCTATACGAATAGGGTGGCTGCGAGGAAACTAAGGGAGGAACCTTATGAAACGCACAGTGTTCACTGCGGCGCTCGTCGCGACCACTGCCATGGCCGGTGCCGTGGCCGCGCAGGATTACCCGTCCGAAGAAATCGAGGTCATCGTCGGCTATTCCGCCGGGGGCGGCACGGACGTGATGGCGCGCACCGTCGCACCGTTTCTCGAGGAATATCTCGGCAACAACGCGACCGTCGTGGTCAAGAACATGCCCGGCGCCAGCGGCCAGATCGGCGTAACCGAGGTCGCGACCGCCGAGCCCGACGGCTACACGCTCGGCACGTTCAACCTGCCGGGCATGATGGCCCGCACCCTCGACCGCGAGGCCGACTACGACGCCGACAGCTTCACCTACCTCGCCAACGTGGTGAACGACCCGAACGTGATCGTCACCCCTGGCTCGAGCGACATCGACACTATGGAGAAGCTGGTCGAAGCCGCCTCGGAAGAGCCCGGCGCGATGACCGTCGCGATGTCGAGCCTCGGCGGCGACGACCACCTGTTCCTGGTGAAGGTGCAGGAAGCGACCGACACCGAAATGACAGTGGTGCCGTTCTCGGGCTCCGCGCCGGCGCGCACCGCGCTGATGGGCGGCCATGTCGGCATGGGCATCATCAACCTGTCCGAGGCCGTCAATTTCCTCGACGACCTGAACGTTGTCGGGATCGCCTCGGAAGAGCGCTCGGACCTCGCGCCCGACGTGCCGACGCTGGCCGAACAGGGCTACGAGATCACCAATGGCGGTCTGCGCGGCTTCGTCGCCCCGGATGGCTTGCCCGAAGAGGTCGAGCAGAAGCTGTTGGACGCCTTCCAGCAGGCCTTCGACGATCCGGAGTTCCAGGAGGCGATGATCTCCACCGGCAACCCGGTGCGCCTGACTCTGGGCGAGGAGTTCGAGGAGCTGACCCAAGAGCAGCTCGATCTCGCGACCCGCATCTGGGAAAACACTCCCTGGAAGTGATCCCGGCGCGCGAGGCGGTCCCGACCGCCTCGCCATGCGACCGGGCACCAGCGACATGACGGGGACCGGGCCGGTCGGCGGACCATCCGCCGCACGCGGGTCCGGTCCCTGACCATAGTCACGAGGCCAGCCATGAAACATCACCTGACACGTCCGCACCCCGATCTCATCGCGGGTGTGGTGGTCATCCTTGCATCCGTCCTGCTGATGCTTAGGGCCGGCACGATGCCGGCGATGACCGCTCTTCTGCCCTTCGCCATGCTCGGCGCCCTGATCGTCCTGTCGCTCGTGATGATCGTCCGGGCCCTGATGCGGGACGCCGATCCCGAAACCGCGCGGCCCGACGTCTTCGACTCGCGCAATCGCTTCTTCGGCGTCTGCGCGGCCATTGGCCTCTACGTCGCCGCGGTGGCGCTGATCGGCTTCTACACGTCGACGGCAATCATGATCCCGGCGGTCAGCTGGGCCTTTGGATTTCGCAAGCCGGTGCCGCTCGCGCTGGCCACGGCGATCTTCGTGGGCGGCATTGCCCTGATCTTCCACGTGCTGATGGGGCAGGACCTGCCGGCCGAATTCTTCGCGCGCTGAGGCTGAGGAGGCCAACATGTACGGAGCACTTCTCGACGCCCTTCCCGAGGTTCTCGGCTGGGCCAATCTTCTCGCGGTGGTCGTCGGCGTGCTTTCGGGCATCTGCGTCGGCGCTCTGCCGGGTCTCAGCGCCACGATGGCAATCTCGGTGCTGATCCCCTTCACCTTCGGGATGTCGCCGCTCGTGGCGCTCGGCATGATGGCGGGCATCTACAACGGCGCCATGTATGGCGGCTCCATTCCCGCGGTTCTCTTGCGGATCCCGGGCACACCCGCCGCCGTCGCCACCAGTTTCGACGGCTACCCGATGGCCCAGAAGGGCCGGGGGGGCTACGCGCTCCAGGTCGCGGTGGTGTCCTCGGCGCTGGGCGGCATAGCGTCGGCCATCGTGCTGATGCTGCTCGCCCCGCCGCTTGCCAAGGTGACGCTGCTCTTCGGCCCGGCCGAGATCTTCTGGGTCGCGGTGTTCGGCATGTCCTCGATCGTGTTCCTGCTGAGCGGGGACATCGTGAAAGGCCTGATGAGCGCGGCCTTCGGCGTCTTCGTCTCCCTCATCGGTGCGGACACGATCTCGGGATACGACCGCTTCACCTTTGGCCGGCTCGAGCTTCTCGACGGGATTAACATCATCGTCCTTCTGGTCGGCCTTTATGCGCTTCCGCCGGCCGTGGGTCTGCTGGAAGAGCCCAAGGACATCGACGCCTCGAACGCCACGCGGCTGTCCACCGGCAGCATCTGGAGCGCCATTCCGGGGATGCTGGGCTATTGGAAAACGTGGCTGCGTTCGGCGATCATCGGCATCTTCGTGGGCATCCTGCCCGGTGCGGGTGGCTCGATGGCGGCATTCCTGAGCTGGAACGAGGCGCGGCGCGCGTCGTCCAACCCGGACGAATGGGGCCATGGCGAGCCCGAGGGCGTTGCCGCCGCCGAGACCGCGAACAACGCCGACACTGCCTCGGCCATGATCCCGGCGCTGACCCTCGGCATCCCGGGGACCGCCGTTGCTGCGGTCATGCTGGGCGGCCTGCTGATCCACGGCCTGCAGCCCGGTCCGATGCTCTTCCGCTCGAACCCCGAGATCGTCTTCGGCTTCATGTGGCAGTTCCTGTTCGCCGCGATCCTGCTGATCTTCCTTGGCGGTTCAATCGCCACGAACAGCTTTGCGCAGGTCCTGCGGCTGCCGCGTCCGATCCTCGGGGCGATCATCATCGCGCTCGTGTTCATCGGGGTCTACTCGATCAACGGACGCATGTTCGACGTCTACCTGACGCTCGGTTTCGGGGTGATCGGCTACTTCATGGAAAAGCTGAAGTTCCCACTGCCGCCGGTGGTGCTCGGCCTGATCCTTGGCAAGTTCGCCGAGGAGAACCTGCGCCTCGCGCTGCGGATCGGCCGGGGGGATTGGTCGGTGCTCTGGAGCAGCACGACGAGTCTCATCATCATCGGCCTGACCCTCGTCGTCGTGCTGATGCCGATCCTCCGCCAGCAGGTCGCGAAACGTCGGGCGGCCCGCCAGCCCTGAGAAACGCTGGGGCCCCCGTGTCGCCATCTCTCCTCCGGCGACACGGGGGCCCTGCGGGCACGAGACCTTGCATGATGTGCCGGATCAAACCGCGGCGCCCGGCGTCGCGCTTTCTTTGCCTCGACGATTTCGAACCCGCCGCGCGACGCCGTTTTGCGCGACCGCTGTTCGGATACATCCAGGGTGCGGCCGAGCGCAGCGCATCGAAGGAGGACACCGCCAGGGCCTATGCGGAATTGCGTCTGGTGCCGCGCATGCTCGCAAGTGTCTCGGGTCGCAGCATCGCCACGCGGGTTCTTGGCCAGGATGTCTCCGCACCGGTCGGAATAGCGCCCATGGGGATCTCGGCGCTGATGGCGCATGACGGAGACAGGGGGCTCGCGCGCGCGGCCCGTGATGCGGGGATCCCCTTCAACCTCAGCGGTTCCTCCCTGACGTGGGTCGAGGATGTGCTCGAAACCAATCCCGACAAGTGGTTTCAGATTTAACTAGCAGGGTCGCGCGATTGTCCGCCTCACCGATTTGAAGGGTCGGGTTATTTCAAGCTGGCCTAGGCAACAATCCAACTCCATGGCCGGTGGCGCCAACGGGTGCCGCTAGCTCCGCGTGATGGCCCGCCCGGGGGACCAAAGCTTTCCTACCCAATGCGCAGGAAGAGTGGCGTCCCTTACAGTCCTCGACAGCGCGCCGTCGGCGGGAAGTGGTTGAAAAATGCCGCGGCGGTCGAAGTGCTTCGAGCCGGGCGTCCATAGATTCGATGGATGCTGAGCCGGCGGCCATTCGAATACCCGGCCGCCAGAGCGAACGCAGGCCGCGAAGAACCAACGCCTTTGAGCAGTATGCCGGGCCTGAAACAGGTTGCACGGTACGTGCGCGATGCGGACCGGAGCCTTCCGGTCCCGCATCGGGACGGTCGGACGGGCACCTGTCGGCGCCCGACCGAGGTCACATCATGCCCGGAAGCCAGAGCGACAGTTGCGGCACCGCGACGAGGATGATCAGCGTCAGCAGCATGGCGAACCAGAACGGCATCACACCCCGGAAGATGTCGATGAGAGGCACGTCACGCGCCACCGACTTCACGATGAAGACGTTGATGCCGACGGGCGGTGAGATCAGCCCCATCTCGAGCGTCAGCACGACCAGCACGCCGAACCAGATCGGATCGATGCCGAGGTCGGTGACCACCGGCATGAAGATTGGCAGCGTCAGCACCAGCATCGCCAGTCCCTCGAGGAAACAGCCGAGCACGAGGTAGATCGCGAGGATCAGAAGAAGGGTGCCGTAGAGCCCGAGGTCGAGGGTGACAAGCACGCGGCTGACCTCGGCGGGCAGGTGGCTCAGCGCCACGAACGGGTTGATGAGATGCGCCGCGATCAGGATCAGCATGACCGACGCGGTGGTGACGATGCTGCTGCGGGCGGCCTCCCAGAAGGCGCGTGGGCCGAGGTTGCCGCTGACGGCACCGATCACGATGACCAGCGCCGCGCCGACACCCGCCGCCTCGGTGGGCGAGAAGAGGCCCGAGTAGATGCCACCGATGGTGATGAACACGACCGCGAGGATCGGCACCGCACCGAGGAAGGCGCGGCCCTTCTCGGACGTCGTCGTGGACGGGCCCTTGGGACCCATCGAGGGCCAGATCGCGCAGAGGATCGACACGGTCAGCAGGAACGCGGTCAGCAACAGGATGCCGGGCAGGATACCGGCCATGAACAGCCGCCCGATGCTCTGCTCGGTCAGGATCGCGTAGATCACGAAGCCGGTCGACGGCGGGATCAGGATGCCCAGCGTGCCGCCCGCGGCGACCACGCCGGTCGACAGTCGCGGGGAGTAGGCGAAGCGGTCCATCTCGGACAGTGCCGTGCGGCCCATGGTCAGCGCCGAGGCGACGGACGAGCCCGAGAGCGCCGCGAAGCCACCGCAGCCGATCACCGTGGCCGACGCGAGGCCGCCCCGCACCTGTCCGATGGTGGCGTAGGCCGCGTCGTAGAGCTTGCGGCTCATGCCGGTGACGCTGGCGACGTTGCCCATGAGGATGAAGAGCGGGACGACGATCAACTCGGAATTCGACGCCAGCGCGAAGGTTTCCGACGACAGCAGGCCGGTGGCCGCCTGAAGCCCGTTTAGCAGCCAGATGCCGCAGAAGCCCACCGCGAACATCGCGAAGGCTACGGGCACCCGCATCAGCAGGAGCCCGAGCAGCAGGGCGAGGCCGACGGTACCGACGAGTTCGGGGCTCATTGCGGGTCTCTCCGGGTGGCGTGTCCGCCGGCGATCAGCGTCGCGGCGCGCAGAAGCATGGTCAGCGCGCCCACCAGCGACAGCGCGCAGAGCGCGAACTGGAACCACGCGGTCGGCAGGCGCAGCAGATTGGTCGAAAGGTTCAGCATCTGGCTCAGCAGCGCGGACTGGAACACCGTCCACGCGATGGCGAGGAAGATCACCGCGCCGAGCAGTCCCGAGAAGATGTCGATGGCCCGGTTCAGGGCCGGGGGGAAAGCGCTCTCGAAGATGTCGACGACGATGTGCCCGCCGGTGCGGTCGCACAGCGCCATGCCCCCGAAGACGATCAGCACCATGGTCATGGTGATGAGGTCCTGCGAGCCGTAGAGCGGCGCGCCGAAGTTGCGACCCACCACGTCGACCACGATCACCGCGGTGACGAACAACAGGCCGACGGTGCCGACGAAGGCGGACAGGCCGATAAGCCTGTCCGTCACTGTTTCGAGGGTGCGCAGCATCACTCGGCCTGGATCGCCGAGAGCGTGGCTTCGCCGCCGACCTCGGCCACGTAGGCGTCGGTCACGTCGGCCAGCGCATCGTTGAACGCCTGCGCCTCTTCCTCGCCAAGCTCGATGACGTTGGTGTCATCGGACTCGCGTGCGGCCTCCAGTGCGGAGTCGGCGGTGGCGATCCACGCCTCCTCGGTCATCTTCGAGATCGGCTCGCCCTTGATCTCGTCGAGCGCGGCCTTCGCCTCGTCCGAGAGGCCTTCGTAGGCACCCTGGTTCATGACCGTGTAGAAGGTCAGGCGGCCAAAGTTCGGACCGGTCGTGACGCTGCCCACCACCTCGTTCAGCTTGAAGTCCGACAGGACGGAGGCGCCGGACACGAGACCGTCGATCAGGCCGGTCTGAAGGCCGTTGTAGACCTGCGTCATCGGGATCTGCACGGGCGTCGCGCCGAGCGCCTCCATCGCGCTGGCCGAGATCGAGCCCGCGACGCGGATCTTGAGGCCCTCGAGGTCCGCGGGCGTGCGGACGTCCTGATCGCGCATCATCAGGATGTTGGGCTCCGAGCCCCAGAGTGCGATGACCTCGGTGCGGGGATACTCGCCGGCGATCTCGCCCTGCTCGAAGGCGCGCCAGAGCGCGGCGTAGCCCGGACGGTCGAGTGAAAGCGCGCCGGGCAGTTCGGCGATCAGGCTCTTGGGAAACTGCGAGGACGTGTAGCCCTGAAGACCCCACCCCATGTCCGCGGTGCCCTGGAGCACGCGCACGAACTGGTCAGCAGGGCCTGCGCCCAGCTCACCGCCGTGGAAACCGCGCACGGTGGCCTCGCCGTCCGTGCCCTCGTTGAGCGCCTCGGCCAGCGGCTCGATCTGGGCCACGTTGATGGTGTGCATCGGCGGTGCCCAGTTGGCGTACTTGAGTTCCTGCGCGCCGGCGGTGCCGGCAATTGCGACGGCACCCGCCGCCGCCCCGAAGGCGAAAGTTACGATGTTCATGATGCTCCTCCCTTGAGCCTTTGTCCTAGCATGGATCGGTCGTCGAATGGGTGCGGGCCGATCAGGCCGCCGCCAGCTCCTCCAGCAGCGACAGCTCGATCGGATCGCCGGATGCGAGCATCCGGCGGACCTTCATGTGCACACGTGCGGCATTGATCGTCTCGACCGCCGCCAGCCCGTGTGCGTCGAAGCGCGCGACCACGTTTTCGGTCACGGCCTCGTCCGTGGTGTCGGGGCCGCCCGCGAAGCCCGCGATCTGCAATTTGCGGTCGCCCTGATCGGACCAGAACCACGGCACGGCGGCGTAGTCCGGGCCGTCGGGGTCGTCACCGGCGATGCGCGCGGCGATCAGGCGGGCATGGTCGGTGGCGGCCTGCACGCTTTCCAGACGAACGTGGCGTCCGGTGCGCGGATCGGGAAAGCTGGCGCAGTCGCCGAGGGCCGCGATCGCCGGATCGCTGGTCCGCAGGCGCGTATCCACCCGGATGCCGTTGGCGGTCTCGAGGCCCGCGTCCTCTGCCAGCTCGACATTGGGCTGCACGCCCGCCGCCAGCAGAACGAAATCGGCCGGCACGCGGGTGCCGTCGGCCAGTGTCACACCGGCCTCGTCCACGGACACGGCGGGCTGTCCGAGGAACAGCTCCGCGCCCCAGTCGCGGTGCAGCGTGGCGAAGCGGTTGGACATGAGCGGCGAGACGGCGCGCGCCATCAGGCGTGGCGCGGCTTCGATGACCGCCACCTCGTGCCCCTGCTTGACGGCGACGGCCGCAAATTCGAGTCCGATGAACCCGCCGCCGATCACCGCGATGCGGCGCGGCGCGTCGAGACGTCCGCGCAGGGTCCGCGCGTCGGCGAGGGTGCGTAGGTCGCAGGCGTGCTCCAGCCCCTCGATCGGCGGACGCATGTTTCGGGTGCCGGTGGCGAGGACCAGGTTCTCGTAGGGCAGGGCGCTGTCGCCCGCCGGCCCGGTCACCTCGACCCGGCCCGCGTCTCGGTCGATGCGCGTCACGGTGGTCTCGGGCAGGTAGGTCACGTCCTTCGTCTCGAAGAAACTCTGCGGGCGCAGCGCGAGCGCGTCGGCGTCGCCGTCCTTGAGATAGGCCTTGGACAGAGGCGGGCGCTGGTAGGGCAGGCCCGGCTCGGAGCCGATCAGCGTCACCGGTCCGTCGAAGCCCGCCTGCCGCAGGCTGATCGCCGCCTGCAGCCCGCCTTGCCCGGCTCCTGCTATGACGACGGGGCCAGCCATCAGATCTGGTCCTCGGGCAGATGTACCACGAGGCCGTCGAGCTCGGGCGTCAGCTTGATCTGGCACGACAGGCGCGAGCGCTCCGTCACCTCGGAGGTGGCCCCCTCGAGCATGTCGTCCTCGTCGTCCGAGCGCGTGCCGACCTTGTCGGCCCACGCTTCGTCCACGTAGCAGTGGCAGGTCGCGCACATCATCGAGCCGCCGCACTCGCCGACGATCCCGTCGACATCGTTCGACACCGCCGTCTTCATGACGCTCGCGCCCTCCTCGGCGTCGATCGTCGTGCTCTCGCCATCGTGGGCGACGTAGGTCACCTTGACCATGGTTCTCCTCCTCTCCGTCCGGGTCGCGTCGCGAACCGCTCAGTTCAGCACGACCGGCATGTTGATCGGTCCGCGGAAGCCGAAGCCCCGCCAGACCACAGCGTCACGGTCGGTCATGCGCATGTCGGGGAAGCGGTCGAACAGCATCGGCAGGATGATCTTGCCCACCGTTCGCCGTGCCACATGCGCGCCGGCGCAGTGATGCGGACCGTTGCCGAACGCCTGGTGGGGGTTCTTGTCGCGGAAGACAAAGAACTCTTCCCCGTTCTCGAACAGGTCCTCGTCCCGGCAGGCCGAGGCCTGGATCGTCATGACCGTGTCGCCCTTGGGGATATCGCAGCCGCCAAGCTCGGTGTCCTCGGTCACCAGCCGAGAGCTCGCCTGGATTGGCGCGACCCAGCGGATCGCCTCCTCGAAAGCCTTGCCCCACGCGTCCTGAGCGCGGACCTCGGCGAGCTGGTCGGGATTGTCCAGAAGTCCGAAGAGCGCGGTGGCGAGCGCGTCTCGCGGCTCGTTGATGCCGCCGCCAATGGCGATCTTGATGTTGGCGTAGACCTGGCTCATCGGGATCGGGTTCTCGGCATTCAGCATCACCGAGAAGGCGCTGCCGTCGGCCTCCGCCCGGCGCTTGTCCTGAAGGCTGTCGAACAGAGCGTCCATCTCGTCATTGGCCTCTTCCGACGCCGCGAAGGGTTCGGGCTTCCAGCCGAAGTTGCCCGCGCCGTCGATCAGCCGCTGCGACCAGCGCTGCATCTGCTCGTCCGTTGCCTCGGGGATGCCGAGGATATGCGCGAGGATGCGAGCGGCTAGCGGGCCGCAGAGCTCCTGGAAGAGGTCCACGGTCTCGCCGCGCGGCAGCCGCGAGATGTATTCGTCGGCGAGACGCTCGTAGAGCGGACCCCAGTCGGACTGGATTCGCTTGGGCGACAGCGCCGGCATGATCGCCTTGCGCTCGGCCATGTGCTCGGCGCCGTCCTTGCGCATCAGGGTGTGAGCGCGGAAGGCGGGCTTCATCGGCGTGTTCGGATCGTCGCTGCTGAACAGGACCGGATCGTCCTTCACTGCCTTGGTCAGGTGCGCCTTGGTCAGGAAGGTCCGGCGCGCCGCGGCGACGCGGGTGACCGGGCTCTCGGCGCGCAGGCGGCGATAGATCGGATACGGATCCGTCGTCAGCTGATCGAGCGTGATGCTTTCGTCCATCGGCGCGAGCGCCATGGTGTCCTCCCCCCCTGAATGTCTCCTCGGCCGATGTGATACAGCGCGGGTCCTTCCCGAAGCCATGCGATGGTTTTATTATCTTCCATCAACAGATTTGATGGATGCGCCATGCCGCCCCTCGGCCCAGACCTGAAGTCCGTAGACATGGCCGCGCTCGAGACCCTGCGCCTCGTGCACGAGCTGGGCTCGTTCACCGCCGCGTCCGAGCGGCTCGACGTGAACCAGTCGGCGGTGAGCTACACGATCGCCAAGCTGCGCGCCTGTTTCGGCGATCCGCTCTTCGTGCGCGAGGCCGGACGGCAGGTTCCGACCGAAAGGTGCGAACGGCTGCTGGAGCAGGCCGGCACCATCCTCGACCTGCTCGACGACATGGCCGAGCCCGACACGTTCGATCCCGCGCGGACCGAGGCCACGGTGACGCTGGCCTGCAACTTCTATGAACGCATCCTGGTGATTCCGCGGATCGTCTCGGCCCTGCGCGAGGAGGCGCCGCGCCTGTCGATCCGGGTCGTCAATGCGCTGGGCGACGGGCACCTGCGGCTTCTGCGGCGCGAGGCCGACGTGCTGATCGGACCGTTCGGCCGACCCGAATCCGGCTTTCATTCCAGGCGTCTCTACGAAGAGAAGTATGCCTGCCTGATGGACCCGTCGCATCCGCACGCGGGGCGCAGGCTGGACGCCGAGACCTACCTGTCCCTCAACCACATCCTCATCAACTACGGCGCCAGCTGGAAGTCCGCCTATCTTCATGAACTCGAGGCCTCGGGCCACGTGTTGCGCCCGGCGATCACGGTCCCGAGCCCCGCGGGAATCGCGGCGGTGATCCTCGGCTCGGACCTCGTGGCGACGGTGCCGAGCCGGCTCGGCCAGTCGATCTCGGAGGGGCTCGCGATCCGCGACTGCCCGTTCCCCGGCGCCTTCGACATCTCCGTGGTCTGGACCGCGCGCAACAACGCCTCGGCCATGCACACCTGGCTGCGCGACCGCATCTTCGCCGCCTGTCGTTGAACGCTCGGAAAAGGTCCGTGGCGCACCGCCATGCCTGGCGGGCTGTCCGGCGCTTTCGCTCGCGCCCGTGCGCGCGTATCGAGGGTGGACCCGATACGGAAAGGATCGCTCATGGACCGCGCCACACGCATCACCCAGGTCATTGCCGAGGAAATCGACGCGCGCCCGGCGCAGGTGGCCGCGGCGGTCGGGCTGCTGGATGACGGCGCGACCGTTCCCTTCGTGGCGCGTTACCGCAAGGAGGCGACAGGCGGGCTCGACGACGGACAGCTGCGCACGCTCGCCGACCGGCTGGGCTACCTGCGCGAGCTGGACGACCGGCGCGACGCCATCCTCAAGTCGATCTCCGAGCAGGACAAGCTGACCGACGCGCTGTCGCGCGCCATCGCCGGGGCCGAGACCAAGGCGCAGCTCGAGGACATCTACCTGCCCTACAAGCCCAAGCGCCGCACCAAGGCGATGATCGCGCGCGAGAACGGCCTGGAGCCCCTGCGCGACGCGATCCTCGCCGACCGCACGGCCGACCCGGAGACGCTGGCGACGGCCTACGTGACCGAGGCGGTGCCGACGGTGAAGGACGCGCTTGCCGGGGCTCGGGACATCGTTGTCGAGGAACTGTCGGAGACCGCCGACCTCGTGGGCGAGCTGCGCGGGTTTCTCCAGAAAGAGGCCGTGGTGACCGCCAAGGTCGTGCCGGGACAGGAGGAGAAGGGCGCCAAGTTCTCGGACTACTTCGATCATTCCGAGAAGTTCGCCACCATGCCGTCGCACCGCGCGCTCGCGTTGATGCGTGCGTGGAAGGAGGGCGTCGTCCACTTCGACATCGGCCCCGACCCCGAAGAGGGCCAGCCGCGCTGCGAGGCGATGGTGGCCGCGCGGCTGAAGCCGTCCGGCAGCGGCCCGGGCGACGCGTGGCTGCGCGGCGTCGCGGGCTTCGCCTGGCGGGTCAAGCTGTCGGGCACGATGACAACCGACCTCATGGCCGAGTTGCGCGCCCGCGCCCACGAGGAGGCCATCGCGGTCTTCGCCCGGAACCTCAGGGACCTGTTGCTGGCCGCGCCAGCGGGCGCGCGCCCGACGCTGGGCCTCGATCCGGGCATCCGGACCGGCGTGAAGGCGGCGGTCATCGACGCGACGGGCAAGCTGGTGGCGACCCACACGCTCTACCCGTTCCAGCCCAAGAAGGATCTGCGCGGGGCGCAGGCGGCGATTCTCGACATGATCTCGCGGCACGGGATCGAGCTGATCGCCATCGGCAACGGCACCGCCTCGCGCGAGACCGAGAAGATGGTGGCCGACACGCTGGCGATGCTGCCGAAGGGCGTGAAGGCGCCCACGAAGGTGGTGGTGAGCGAGGCCGGTGCCTCGGTCTACTCGGCCTCGGAACTGGCGGCGAAGGAATTTCCGGATCTCGACGTGTCGCTGCGGGGCGCGGTGTCCATCGCACGGCGGTTGCAGGATCCGCTCGCCGAGTTGGTAAAGATCGAGCCCAAGAGCATCGGCGTCGGTCAGTACCAGCACGATGTCGACCAGCGGCGGCTGGCAAAGTCGCTGGAGGCCGTGGTCGAGGACGCGGTGAACGCCGTGGGCGTGGACCTCAACACCGCCTCGGCGCCGTTGCTGGCGCACGTCTCGGGGCTGACCCCGGCGCTGGCCGAATCCATCGTGGGGCACCGCGACACCGCGGGCGCCTTCGCGTCGCGCAAGGAATTGCTGAAGGTCGCGCGCCTCGGGCCGCGGGCCTTTGAGCAGAGCGCCGGCTTTCTGCGGATCACGGGCGGAAAGGAGCCTCTGGATGCGTCCGCCGTCCACCCAGAGGCCTACGACGTGGCGCGCCGGATCGTCGCCGCCTGCGGCCGCGATCTGCGCGCGCTGCAAGCCGATCCGGCGGCCCTGCGCGGTGTGCGCGCGGAACAGTTCGTGGACGATCGTTTCGGCCTGCCCACGGTGCGCGACATCCTGTCGGAACTGGAAAAGCCCGGCCGCGACCCGCGTCCGACCTTCAAGACGGCGACCTTTGCCGAGGGCGTGGACGAGATCACCGACCTCAAGCCGGGGATGCGCCTCGAAGGCACGGTGACCAACGTCGCCGCGTTTGGCGCCTTCGTGGACATCGGTGTGCATCAGGACGGGCTGGTTCACGTAAGTCAGCTCGCCGACCGCTTCGTGAAGGACCCGCACGAGGTGGTGAAGGCCGGCGACGTGGTGCAGGTCCGCGTGACCGAGGTGGACGTGCCCCGAAAGCGCATCGGGCTGAGCATGAAAAAGGACGGCGGCGCCTCTGCGCGCGAGGACCGCGCGGCGCGGGGCGACGATCGTCCGGGCCGGGGGCAGGGCGGTCCCAAGGGTCAGTCTTCTGGCAAAGGCCAGCGCGGCAAGGGCGGCCCGCAAGGCGGCAAGGGGGGCAAGGCCGCCCCGAAGAGCGAGAGCGACCAACCCGGCGCGCTGGGCGCGGCGCTGATGGACGCGATGAAGAAGCGCTGAGCCGCGCCGGGGCGCGGCTGCGGGTCTTGCCTTTTTCACGGAACCCTTCAGCGGTGGCCCCCGAGGCCGGCGCGTGTTCGGACCCTCTCTCAGGAAGGCCGGGCACGGCTTGGAGGAACGTGACGAAAAGGCGCGCGGAGGCGCGAGGTGCTGCGATGGAGAAGGCGGAAAGGCCCTCGCTTCCGCCGGCGCGATCCGACCCTGCGTGGGCGGTCGCAGGATCCCACTTTGCCGCGTGAGCACGAGGCAAGAGACCCGACACGCGGCGCGTGGCGTCGACGTGAGCGGGAAGGGCGTGCCGAAAAATGACGAGGCCCGTGCCGGGGTGCGGCGCGGGCCTCTGTGTGTCTGGCGATATGCCGTGCGCGCGTCATGCGCGACGGGTGCCGCTCACGACGCCTTGCGCATCCCGTCCTCGGAGGCCGCGGTCGGCACCAGTGCGCGGACCACGTCGGTCATCGGCAGGGTGCCGACGGTCTGACCGTCGCGGGTGACACGGTAGGTCTTGTCCGTGTCGCCGCCGGCCTGGGCGATGACATCCTCCAACGTGGCGTTCTCGTCCACCGACCCGGCCGCGTCGGCGGGGGCGTCGGCGGTCTCGGTCATCACGGTGCGCGCGCGCAACACGCGGGCGCGATTGATGTCCGAGATGAAGTCCACGATGTAGGGATCGTTCGGGTTCACCAGGATGTGTTGCGGCTCGCCCTGCTGGACCACTTCGCCGTCCTTCAGGATCACCAGGTGGTCGGCGAGCTTGAGCGCCTCGTCGAGGTCGTGGGTGATGAACACCACCGTCTTCTGCAACTCTCGCTGAAGCTCCAGCAGCAGGTCCTGCATGTCGGTGCGGATCAGCGGGTCGAGCGCCGAGAACGCCTCGTCCATCAGCATGATGTCCGAGTTCGAGGTCAGCGCCCGGGCGATGCCCACGCGCTGCTGCATCCCGCCCGACAGCTGGTGGGGATATTGCGGGCCCTGTCCCTCGAGGCCGACGCGGTCGAGCCACTTGGTGGCTTCCTTCTCCCACGCGGACCGCTTCTCGCCGTCGACGATCATCGGCGTGGCCGCGTTCTCGAGCACCGTGCGGTGGGGCAGGAGGGCGAACTTCTGGAACACCATGGACATCTTCTTGCGGCGCACCTTGCGAAGCTCCGCCTCCGAGTAGGTCATGATGTTGTCGCCATCGACCCAGACCTCGCCGTCGGTGGGATCGATCAGCCGGTTGAGGTGCCGGATCAGCGTCGACTTGCCCGAGCCCGAAAGGCCCATGATGACGGTGATCTCGCCCGGGGCCATGTCGACATTGATGTCGCGCAGGCCCAGCACGTGGCGGTGCTGGTCCAGCAATTCGGCCTTGTGCATTCCGGCCTTGGCATGGGTGAGGGCGCCCTTCGGGTCCTCGCCGAAGATCTTGTAGAGATTGCGGATGGAAATCTTGGGGTCAGCCATGTCGCGCCCTCCTCAATGCTTCTGCGCGGCGTTGACGCGCGCGAGCGCCGCCTTGGTGGAGCGGTCGAGGATGACCGCGAGCAGCACGATGCCGAGACCCGAGATCAGGCCCACGCCCAGTTCGAGGTTGCGGATGCCGCGCAGCACCAGCACGCCGAGGCCCGGGGCCGAGACGAGCGACGCGATCACCACCATGGCGAGCGACATCATGATCGTCTGGTTCACACCGGCCATGATGTTCGGCAGCGCCAGCGGGATCTGCACGCCGTAGAGCTTCTGGCGCTTGGTCATGCCGAAGGCGTCGGCGGCCTCGATCACCTCCTTGTCCACCAGCCGGATGCCGAGGTTCGTCAGGCGGATCACCGGCACGATCGCGTAGAGGATGATGGCGATGCCGTAGAGCTTGGGTTCGGTCACCGAGAACAGGAAGATCAGCGGGATCAGGTAGACGAAGGGCGGCAGGGTCTGGAGCATGTCGAGCACCGGGATCATGCCGGCCTGCAACTTGTCCGACCGCGACATGGCGATGCCGATCGGCACGCCCAGAAGGACGCATATGAAGGCGCAGACGAAGATGATCGCCAGAGTCTGCATGGCGTAGTCGTAGTAGTCGATGAACGCGAGCAGCGCGAAGGAGCCGGCGACGAAGGCCATGAGCTTCCACGAGCGGCTGATGACCAGCACGATCAGCGCCAGAAGCGGGATCATGATCCACCACGGCACCGACTGGAACAGCGACAGCGCATTCGACAGCGCCCAGCTCAGCGGCTGGGTCAGCGGATCGAGCACGTAGGACAGCGCATCCTTGATGTCGAGGAAGCCCCGCTCCAGCCCGCGGGTCAGCTCGCGCGACTGCGGAAACGACGCGCAGGCATCATTGAGCGCGTCCATCGACGGGAACGGCGTGTCCCAGATCGTCCGCTCGGGCGCGTTCCCGGCCTGGTTCATCAGGTCGGCCATCGACATCGGGGCCGAACCGCCCCCGTCCTCGCCGCCGCTGCCGTCGCACCAGCCCCGAAGGCCCAGCGTGTCGAATATCCAGTCGTAGGTGGCCATGCGAAACCTCTTCCCGTGTTCGTGGTCCGACGCCTCTCGGGGGCGTCTTGAGTGCGGCGCGCGACGCCTCGCGGGGTCGCGCGCCCATATTCGTTATATCACAACATCGAGGACAGGCGCTCGCGCGCGCTGTCGTTCAGCCAGCTCGACCACGTGTCCTTGTAGTTCTGCAGGAAATGCACCGCCGCTTCCTCGGCGGTGGCGGAGTTTTCCTGCTGCCACGCGAGGATCGAGTTCATCTGGTCATTGGTGAACTGAAGATTGCGCAGCATGTCGACGACTTCGGGCTCGTCCTCTGCGAAGCTCTCGGTCACGACCGTCAGAACCTTGCCGTTGGGGTAGGCCGACAATTGCGGGTCGGCGCAGTCCTCGGTCGAGTTGCAGTCGTGCGCCTCCTCGTCGTAGCCGCCCACGTCCACGCGGGTCATGGGGTAGCGGCCGAGGACCGAGGTCGGGGCCCAGTAATAGCCGAACCAGGGTTCCTCGTTCTCGTAGGCGGACGCGATCGACGTCGCCATGGTCTCGCCCGAGCCGTGGTTGAAGACCTCGATGCCGGCCTCTTCGAGACCCGCCGCGCGGATGTTGTTGTTGTTCACCGTCTTGCACGCCCAGCCGTCGGGGCAATTGTGGAAACGGTTGCCGACCAGCTCGGGATTCTCCAGCACGCCCTCGATCGTGGCGAGTTCGGGATGCGCTTCAAGCAGGTAGTCAGGGATCCACCAACCCTCGACGCCGCCGTCGGACAGCACCTCCGTCAGCGCCTCGACCTTGCCCTCGGCTTCGAGGCGGTCGTAGACCGGCGCGGCGTTCACCCACAGTTCGGTCAGGATGTCCGGCTCACCGCTTTCCGCGACCGAGGTGATCGCGGGGTTGGTGGACGACGGCACGACGGTGACGTCGCAGCCATAGCCCTGCTGCATAAGAAAGGTCGCGACGCCGGTGACGACCGAGCCCGAAGCCCAGTTCATCTCGGTGATCGAGACCTCGCCGCAGCTCGTGTCGTCCTGAGCGAAGGCCGGGGCGGCCGCCAGCGTGGACAGACCCAGCGCGGCGATGGAAAGTGTGCGTTTCATCGTGTTCTTATCCCTGTCGGTTTTCGGTATGGCCCGCCCTTTTGTCGGAGCGTTTTGATTGACCGGTCAATCATAGCCGCGTCTGGAACGGCGAGGCGAGAAAAAGTCGCCCCGCCGCGCCAATGACTTAGCGGTTCAGCACGCCGGCGAGGTTTTCGCGGGCGCTTTCGTTCAGCCAGTCGGACCAGAGGTCTGTGTTCTCGGTCAGGAAATGGACGGCGCCTTCCTCGGCGGAGGCGGTGTTCTCTTCCATCCAGGCCAGCACGCCGTTCATCTGGTCGTTGGTGAACTGCATGTTGCGCAGCATCTCGGTCACTTCGGGTTCACGTTCGGCGAAGCTGTCGGTGACCACGGTGTAGACGTCGGCGTTGGGGTAGGCCGAGACCTGCGGATTCTCGCAATCGGCCTGTTCGTTGCAGGCGTGGGCCTCGGCGTCGAATCCGCCCATGTCGATGCGGGTCATCGGGTAACGCCCGAGGATCGCGGTCGGCGACCAGTAGTAGCCGATCCATGGCTCTTCGGACGTGTAGGCCGCGCCGATGGACGACGCCATGGTCTCACCCGAACCATGGTTGAAGATCTCGAAACCGGCCTCTTCGAAGCCCGCGGCCTCGAGGATGTTGTCGTTGACCGTCCGGCAGTCCCAGCCTTCGGGGCAGTTGTGGAAGCGGTTGTCGAGCAGGTCGGGATTCTCCAGCACGCCCTCGAGCGTCGCGAGCTCGGGGTGCTCCTCGATCAGGTAGTCGGGCACGTACCAGCCCTGCACGCTGCCGTCGGGCAGCACCTCGGTCAGCGGCTCCAGCGCGCCTTCCTCGACGAGACGGTCGTAGACCGGAGCGGAGTTCACCCACAGCTCGGTCAGCACGTCCGGTTCGCCGTTCTCGGCGACCGAGGCCAGCGCCGGCGTGATCGAGGACGGCACCACGGTCACGTCGCAGCCATAGCCCTGCTGCATCAGGAAGCTGGCGACGCTGGTCACGACGGAGGCCGAGGCCCAGTTCATCTCGGTGATCGAGACCTCGCCGCAGCTGCCGGCCGCGTCGTCCTGGGCCAGTGCGGGCAGGGGAGCGGCAACGACGAGCGTCACGGCGCAGAGCGCCGCCGTCTTTGGGGTAAATCGTGTCATGGGAAGTATCCTGGCGATGGGTTCATTTCGAAGCGGATGACCCTCACCTGTTGCGCGCGGGCCATGTGGCCAGTCACTTTTCGCCTGCTCGGACGGACATGCGCCGGTGCGAAAGGCAGGGCCCCGCACCGGCGCGGTATCATGTTACTGGTTCAGGACCGACGCGAGGTTTTCGCGCGCCGTGTCGTTGATCCAGTTCGACCAGGTGTCCTGGTAGTTGGTCAGGAAGTAGACCGCGCCCTCTTCACCCGAGGCCGAGTTCTCTTCCATCCACGCCACGATCTGGTTCATCGTGTCGACCTCGAACGTCATGTTCGACAGGAAGTCGGTCAGGTCCGGGTGCTCTTCCGCGAAGTTGGTGGTCACCGCGGTGCTCACCGGGGCGGCCGGGAAGCTGGTCTGCCCGACGTTATCGGAATCGGCGTTCTGAGCGGCGGCGTGCGCTTCCTCGTCGAACTCGCCCATGTCGACCGACACCATGTCGTAGCGGCCAAGCGGGGCGGTCGGCGCCCAGTAGTAGCCGAACCACGGCTCCTCGCTCTCGTAGGCCGAAGCCATCGAGGTCGCCAGGGTCTCGCCCGAGCCGTGGTTGAAGATCTCGATGCCCGCTTCTTCGACGCCGAAGGCCGGGAGGAGATTGTCGTTCATCACGCGGCAACCCCAGCCTTCGGGGCAGTTGTGAAAGCGGCTTCCTACCAGCTCGGGGTTCTCGAGGATGCCTTCGATCGATGTCAGCTCGGGGTGCTCCTCGGCGAGGTAGGCGGGGATCCACCAGCCTTCGACGCCGCCGGGATCGAGCACGGCACCCAGCTCCTCGACGCGGCCCTCTTCCTTGAGGCGCTCGTAGACCTCGCCGGTGGAGTTGGTCCACAGTTCGGTGACGATGTCGGGCTCACCGTTCTCGGCCAGCGAGGTGACTGCCGGAACCGTGTCGGAGGGTACGATCGAGACGTCGCAGCCGTAGCCCTGCTCCATGATGAAGTTCGCGACGTTGGTCACGACGGCGGCGGAGGACCAGTTCATCTCGGAGATCGAGACCTCGCCGCATTCGCCGGACTCCTGCGCGAAGGCAGGAGCGGCAAGAAGGGTGAGGGCGGTGGTCGCGGTCGTCAGCGTGAGGTGTCTCATGACTTCCTCTATGTTGTTCCATCGGCTCCGGGGGTGACCTCGGGAAGGCCCGACCCCGGGCGGGGTGATCGCAGGTCCGGCCGCCGCGCCGCGGTCGTGCGCGGCGCAATCATCGGCGGCATTCCGCCGGTCTCGGCCGGAACGCGGTCGCATTCAGTAAGTGCGCAAATCGGGCCGGTCTACCCCGACGAGGCGTAAAATCGCCGGAAAACGACATTCGCAGGTCGCTTTCTGCATACTCTGACAGCATTCGGGGCGCGGCTTCTCGGTATCCGACGCTGACCCGCGTCGGAAATCGTGTGATGCGCGACGGCCGCCGTGACCGGCGCGATCGCGCCGATGCCGATCCCGCGGGTCTCGCGGAATCGGGTGGGGCGGCGTCCCTCAGTAGATCGCCGTACCCCGATCGTCGCCTTCGCGGCTCCAGCCGCGATACATGCCCTCGCAATTGAAGGGCAGGGAGATTGCGCCGTCCGCACCGACGGCGATCAGCCCGCCCGAGCCGCCGATGGCCGTCAGATCGTCGATCACCACGCCGCGCGCCGCGGTGTCGAGATCGGCGCCGGCGAGCCGCATCCGGGCGTCGATTTCGTGGGCGACCGAGAGGCGCAGGAACGCTTCGCCGTCGCCCGTGGCCGACACCGCGCAGGTGGCGTTCGAGGCAAAGGTGCCGGCGCCGATCACCGGGCTGTCGCCCACACGGCCCGCCCGCTTGGCTGTCATGCCTCCGGTCGAGGTCGCGGCGGCGACATTGCCGTCGCGGTCGCGCGCCACCGCCCCTACGGTGCCGTGTCGGCGGGAAGGATCGTCGTCGAGCGTCCCGGCCGCCTCCATCGCCAAAGTGCTGTCGAGGGCGTCGCGGCGCTCCTGCGTGAAGAAGTAGTCGGCGTCCTCGAAGGGCAGGTCGGCGGCCCGCGCGACCTCGAGCGCGCCGTCGCCGATCATCAGGACGTGAGGCGTGGCCTCCATGACCGCGCGCGCCGTGCGCACCGGGTTGCGCGGGCCCATGATCCCGGCGACGGCCCCCGCCGCGCGGGTCCTGCCGTCCATGATGCACGCGTCCATCTCGTGGGTGCCCGCCCGGGTGAAGACCGCGCCGCGTCCGGCGTTGAACAGCGGCTCGTCCTCCAGCGCGCAGACCGTGGCGTCAACCGCGTCGAGCGCCGATCCGCCGCGCAACAGGATCGCCTCGCCCACCGCAAGGATGCGGTCGAGCGCGGCATGGGTGCGGGCGGCGCGCTCCTGGGTCATGTCGGCGGTGGGCAGAACGCCCGCGCCGCCGTGGATGGCCAGCGAAAATCCGGTGCTCATGCGATGTCGAAGCCTCTTCAGATGTGCTATTCGGCGCGGCGGCGCCGGTCGGTGCGCCAAAAAATGTGGCAGTAGGGTCGCCAAACATCAAATAACGGTGCACGGTGCTGTCCCCTTAACTGAATGCTGGTAAACTCGCCACAATATCTGGACGCATGTCGCGTGGCGGAGACAAAGTGATGAACATGAGCGTAGCCATTCCCCGAGAGACGCCCACCAAGGGCGCGCTGGTCGCCATTGGCGGGGCAGAGAACAAGACTTCCGCATCGAACGTGCTGCGCCGCGTTATGAAGCTGAGCGGAAAGCCCGATCCGGTCGTCGGCGTCATCACGACCGCCAGCGCGATCCCCGACGACGTGTTCAAGGGCTACGACGACGCGTTCCGCAGCCTCGGCGCCTCCGAGGTGCTCGATGTCCGGGTGCGTGAACGCGCCGACTCGGCCGAGGGCCGGTTCACCGACATGATCCGCCGGTCCGACGTTCTGTTCATCTCTGGCGGCGACCAGATGCGGCTGACCAACATCTTCGGCGGGTCGGATGCGCTCGACGCCATCCGCGAACGACACGAGGCCGGCATGGTCATCGCCGGCACCAGCGCCGGTGCGGCCTGCCAGTCGGCCACCATGGTCTACGGCGGTGCTGCCGACGACGCCCTCCGCAAGGGCGCGGTCAAGATGGCGGCAGGCTTCGGCCTTGTCGACGGCGTCATCATCGATACGCATTTCCTCGAGCGCGGGCGCTTCTCGCGACTGATGGAGGTGGGCGCGACCAATCCCGAATATCTCGGCGTGGGCCTTGGCGAGGATGCAGCTGTTCAATTCGACGGCGATACCATCCGTGTTTTCGGCGACGGGCACGTGATCCTCGTGGACAGCTCTGGAATCGAACGTTCGAATGTGTTCGAGTTGGCTGATGGGGAACCGGTCGCGGTTTCCGGCGTTAGAATGCATGCGCTGGTCGACGGGTACGGATACAGCCTGACGGACCAGCGGGTCCTCGGGCCGGAGGAGCTCGAGGCAGAAAGCCTGGAGCGTAGGATTGCGTATACTTGAACACCGTGCACTGCGCGGCCCCAACTATTACAGCCGCTATCAAGCCATCTACATGCGCCTCGATGTCGAGGAACTCGAAGAGCGCCCGTCCGACAAGGTTCCGGGCATCGCCGAGCGTCTCGAGGCGCTGATCCCATCCATTCACGACCACCGCTGCTCCGTTGGCGAGCCGGGCGGTTTTCTGCAGCGGGTGCGAAACGGCACATGGGCCGGCCACATGGTCGAACATGTCGCGATCGAGCTGCAAAATCTCGTGGGTTTCTCGGTTGGCTACGGCAAGACCGTCGATAGCTACGAACCCGCCGTCTACAACGTCGTCTACCGCTACCGCGACGAGGCCACCGGCATCGCCGCCGGCGAGGCCGCGGTCGACATCGTGCAGAAGCTCTACGATGGCGACGAAGTCGACCTTCAGCCGCATATCGACCACCTGAAAGAGGTCCGTGACGCCAACGCGCTCGGCCCCTCGACCGGCTCGATCGTGAACGCGGCCAAGGCGCGTAACATCCCCGCCTACAACCTGACCGAGGGCACGAGCTACACGCAGCTCGGACACGGCATCAAGCAGCGCCGCTTCCAGGCGACCGTCACGGATGCGTCGGGAATCATCGGCCACTCGATCGCCGACGACAAGGACTGGACGAAGCAGATCCTCGGCGACGCCGGCGTGCCCGTGCCCCGCGGCCAGACGTGCTATTCCTTCGAAGAGGCGCAGGAGGCCGCCGCGTGGATCGGCTGGCCGGTCGTGACCAAGCCGCTTTCGGGCAACCACGGGCGCGGCGTGACCACCGACATCGGCTCGGACGAGGATCTGCGCTCGGGCTACGACGCCGCCGTGGCGCGGGCCCGCGACGAATATGCCGGCGTCATCGTGGAAAGCTACATCCGCGGCGAGGATCACCGGATGCTGGTCATCGGCGGCAAGCTCGTCGCCGCCGCGCGTCGCCGACCTGCCCACGTGGAGGGCGACGGCGAACACACGATCCAGTGGCTCATCGACCGCGAGAACGAGGACCCGCGCCGCGGCGTGGGGCACGAGAACCTGCTCACCCAGATCAAGGTGGACGAACAGACCCACCGGATGCTGGAGCAGGCGGGTTTCTCGCTCGACACCGTGCTGCCCAAGGGGGAGCTTGCGTTCCTCAAGTCCACCGCCAACATCTCGACCGGCGGCACCGCGACCGACCTCACCGACGAGGTGCACCCCGAGGTCAAGTTCGCGATGGAGCGGATCGGCCGTCTCGTGGGCCTCGACGTGATCGGCATCGACCTGCTGTGCGAAACCGTGTCCGTGCCGCTCGACCAGCAATCGGCCGGTGTGGTCGAGGTCAACGCCGGCCCCGGCTTTCGGATGCACATGGCCCCGACCCACGGTCATCCGCGTCCGGTGGGCGAGCACATCGTCGACATGCTGTTCCCCGACCAGTCCGACGACGGCCGGATCCCGATTACCGCGATCACGGGCACGAACGGCAAGACAACGACGACCCGCCTCACCAGTCACATCCTGCGCCAGGCCGGCTGGTCGGTGGGCATGGGCTGCACCGGCACCGTCGAGATCGACAACAACGTGATCCTGCGCGGCGACTATTCCGGTCCCGCCGCGGCCCAGGCCGTTCTGCGCGAGCCTACGGTCGAGCATGCGGTCCTCGAGGTCGCGCGCGGCGGCATCATGCGCCGGGGCCTCGGCTTCGACGAGGCCGACGTGGGCATCCTGATGAATATCGCCTCGGATCACCTGGGCGAACGGGACATCCACACGCTCGAGGAACTGGCGCGCTGCAAGACGGTCGTCGTCGACGCCGTGAAGCGCAAGGAGGAAGGCGGCTACTGCGTTCTGAACGCGGACGACCCCCTCGTGATGGAGCACGGCACCTACTGGGCGCGCGGGCAGATCATCTACTTCACGATGGACCCCGAGAACCCCGCCCTGACCGAGCATCTGGGCAATCTCGGCATGGTAATGACCGTGAAGAACGGCAAGATCGTCCTGCTGCGCGGCAAGGTCACGGTCGAGATCGTCGAGGTCAACGACGTGCCGATCGCGTTCGAGGGGCACGCGCCCTTCAACGTCCAGAACGCCATGGCGGCCGCGGCCGCGGCGCTGGCCCACGGGATCGAGATTGACGACATCCGCGCAGGCCTTCTGACGTTCCACCCGACCCCCGCGCAGATGCCCGGCCGCACCAACTACTTCGAGGCGCACGGCGTGAAGTGCCTGATCGACTACGGCCACAACGTGCCCGCGCTCGAGGCGCTGGAACCGCTGGTCAACGGTCTCGGCACGCAGCGCAAGATCGCGGTCTCCACGGCGCCCGGCAACCGGCGCGACGAGGATCTGCAGGCGCTGGGCGCACAGTTGGCCAAGATGTGCGACTCGGTCTTCGTCTACGAGACCGACGCCCGCGGCCGGTCCGAGGGCGAGGTCGCTAAGCTGATCTCGGAGGGCGCCAAGCAATCGGGCGCGGCGGGCCGCGTCGAGGTCATCATGGGCGAGGCCGAGGCCGTGGAGCGGGCGATGGAAGAGGCCCGCGAGGGCGACTTCCTGCTGCTGCTCGTGGACGACATCGAGGGCACGACCGAGCGCCTCAAGGGGCGGTCCTTCCCGACCCAGGCGGAACTCGCCCAGACCTGAACCAAGACACGACGCGTGGCGCACCGCCGGAGGCAACCGGCGGGCGCGCGCGTCCCGTATGCTCCGGGAGGACAGACCCCCATGACCAAGAACGTATTCGTCATCGGCATGAACGACCTGAACGCCGAGCGTCTCAAGCGTCTGCGCGGCGTCGAGGACGTGGCGTTTCACCCGTTGCTGACGCCCGCGCAGGTCTCCGAGACGCAGGATTTCGACATCCCCGAGATGCTGAAGGAGGCCGAGGCCACCCTCGACGCCTTCGACGGATCGATCGACGCCATCGTCGGCTACATCGACTTCCCGGTCTCGACCATGCTGCCGATCCTGTGCGAGAAATACGGCACCAAGCAGGCCTCGCTTGAGAGCCTGCTGAAGTGCGAGCACAAGTTCTGGTCGCGCGCCGTGATGAAGGAGGTGATCCCCGACCACATCCCGAAGTTCACCGCCTTCGACCCGTTCGATGACGAGGCGCTGTCGAAAATCGGCGAAGCCGACCTGCGGTTTCCTTTCTTCGTGAAGCCGATCAAGTCGTCGGGCTCGCGCCTCGGCTTCCGCATCGACAGCCCCGAGGACTTCGACTACGCGACCGAGAAGCTCCGCGCCGAGATCCGCACGATCGGCGAGCCCTTCGATCACGTCCTGAGCCAGGCCAACCTGCCCGACGACATCGCGCGCGTGGAGGGCCACTACTGCATGGCCGAGCAGGTCATCGGCGGCCGTCAGTGCACGGTCGAGGGCTACGTCCACGACGGGAACGTGGTGCCCTACGGGACCGTCGACTCGATCCGTTACCCGCAGGTGCTGAGCTTCTTCTACTACCTCTACCCCTCGCAGCTTCCGAAGAAGGTGCAGGACAAGATGTGGGAGATCACGCGCACGATCATGAGTCACATCGGCTACGACAACGCGGGCTTCAACATCGAGTATTACTGGGACGAGGTGCAGGACAAGATCTGGCTGCTGGAGATCAACACCCGCATCGCGCAGTCACACTGCGACCTGTTCGAGATGGTCGACGGCGTGAGCCACCAGCAGGTGACGGTGGATCTCGGCCTCGGTCGCAAGCCCGATATGCCGAGCGGCGAGGGCCCCGAGAACGTGGCGGCCGAGTTCTTCTACCGGGTGTTCTTCCGCGACGCGACCGTGGCCCGTGCGCCGTCCCGCGCCGAGATCGAGGTCGCGGCCGAGCAGGTCGAGGGCACGCGGATCGTGTCCTACGTGAAGAAGGGCATGCAGCTTTCGGAGCTGCCCGAACAGGACGCCTACTCTTTTGCCGTGGCCTCCGTCTGGATGGGGGCGGGAAAGCAGTCCAAGCTGTTGTGGAACTACGAACAGGTGATGAAGCGGTTGAACTTCGAGTTCACGGACATCGTCGAATGAGGCGCGTGGGGCGGCGCGATCACGCCCGCCCGACACCGCGTCACGTACCGGTGCGCCGCGCTGGACAGCCGAGCGCCCGCGCGGCATAGCCTGTTGCCGTCTCCCTGCCTTCCCTATCCGAGAATCGAGCCCCTCCATGAAGATCGACCAGGACCTTCCCCGCGACGTTCGGGAACTCGAACACGTGCGAATCCCGATGCCCGACGGCACGCACCTCGCCGCGCGGATCTGGATGCCCGAGGGGGCCGAGGACGCGCCCGTGCCGGCGGTTCTCGAGTACATTCCCTACCGAAAGAACGACAAGACGCTCGAACGTGACCATGCCCGGGCGCCGTGGATCGCGGCGCGGGGCTACGCCTATGTCCGTCTCGACATCCGCGGCACCGGCGAGTCCGAGGGCGTCATGGAGGACGAGTACACCGAGATCGAGCTTCAGGACGGCTGCGACGCCATCGCGTGGATCGCCGACCAGGCATGGTGCGACGGCGGCGTGGGGATCGTCGGAATCTCGTGGGGCGGCTTCAACGGCCTCCAGATCGCCGCGCTGCGCCCGCCCGCGCTGAAGGCGGTGGTCACCATCTGCTCGACCGACGATCGCTATGCCGACGACATCCACTACATGGGCGGCACGCTTCTGGTGGATCAGCTCTCATGGGCGTCGGTCATGTTCGGGATCAACACCCTGCCGCCGGACCCCGCCCATGTGGGCGACGACTGGCGCCGGCTCTGGGAAGAGCGACTCGACGGTTCGGGCCTCTGGCTCAAGACCTGGCTCGAACACCAGACCCGCGACGATTTCTGGAAGCACGGCTCGGTCTGCGAGGACTGGGACGACATCGAGGTGCCGGTCTATGCCGTTTCGGGCTGGGCCGACGGCTATTGCCGGTCGGTCTTCCGGCTGGTCGAGAAGCTGAAGAGCCCCGCCAAGGGCATCGTCGGGCCTTGGTCGCACAAGTATCCGCACCTGGGCGAACCCGGACCCGCCATCGACTGGCTGACCGAGGAGGTCCGGTGGTGGGATCGCTGGCTCAAGGACCGCGACACCGGGATTGACGCCGAGCCCGCGCTGACCCTCTACCTGCAGGATCATGCCGAGCCGCGCTCGCACTACGACTACCGCGAGGGGCAGTGGATCGCGCTCCCATCCTGGCCGGCCCCCGAGGTCGCCTCGGTGGCGTTCCCGCTGGGGTCGGATGGCACGCTGGGCGTCGATGGCGCGCCGCGCGACGTGCAGGACATCGCCTCGCCGCTCTGGGTCGGCACGCATGGCGGCAAGTGGTGCTCATACGCGCATCCCGGCGACCAGCCCGGCGACCAGCGCCGCGACGACGCCGGCAGCCTGACCTACACGACCGAGCCGCTCGAGGCGCCCATGCATCTCGTGGGCGACGGCACGCTGTCGCTCAGCTTCACCGCCGACCGTCCGGTCGCGCAGGTGGCGGTCCGGGTGTCGGACGTGGCCCCAGACGGCGCCGCGACGCGGGTCTGCTACGGGCTTCTGAACCTCACCCACCGCAACGGGCACGAGTTCCCCGAACCACTGGTCCCGGGCAAGACCTACGAAGTGCGCGTGCCGCTGAAGCACGTGGCGCAGACCTTCCGCGCCGGGCACCGGATGCGGCTGTCGATCTCGTCCGCCTACTTCCCCATCGCGTGGCCCGCACCCGAGACGGCGACGCTCTCCGTGGACACCGACCGCACGCTCCTGCACCTGCCGCTTCTGACCGGAGAGGTGCCCGCGGGCCCCGATCTCGGCACGCCCCGCGCCGCCGAGCCTCTGCCGCTGGACGTGGACGTGCCGCCGCAATCCACCTGGACCGTGACCGAGGACCGCGACACCGACCGTATCACCGTGCGCGTGACCGACCACGAGGGCGCGGTGACAATCGTGGGGCAGGACTTCTACCACTCCGCCGACTGCGAGGAGGTGTACTCGGTCCTGCCGAACGACCCGACCTCGGTCACCGGCCGCGTGGCGTGGGAACATGTCATGGCGCGCGGCGAATGGCGCGTCCGCACCCTGACCGAGACCCAGCTGACCTCGGACGCCACGCATTTCCGCATCGAGGCGCGGATGCAGGCCTGGGACGGCGAGGACCTGGTCCGCGACCAGAGCTGGGACGAACGCATCCCGCGCAACCTGGTCTGAGGGACATGCAGGCGGCGGCGTCTGATGTCCGCCGCCGCATCGACCGGTCTATCCCGCGCGCGATCCGCGTCGGGCCGCCTTCGGCGAGAGTATTTGGGACGAGAAGAAGCCCCGTGACGGGGCTTCGGTGCGGCGAACGTGACCCGTTGTCGCGAGGGCGCCAGCGCGCGTTTCGTGTCGCGCGGCATGTCCCCATCGCCCCTTGCACCGAACGGCGTGCCCGTGTCCCCTGAGCGGGCTCACCCCACGGAGGCCCGCGCATGGACGCTCGCATCATTACCTACGACGGCGCACGGTCCGCGCTGGACTGGCCCGGTGCGCTCGCCGCGCTGGAGGACGGCCACCGCCGCCCCAAGGCCGAGATCGGCGACCTGTTCCTCGGGCCGCCCGAGGGCACGCTCCTGACCCGCGCGGCCCGGATCGAGGGGCTGGGATACGGCGTGAAGTCGGTGACGGTGTTCGGCGACAATCCCGCCGCCGGACTGCCGAGCGTGCAGGGCGCGATGTTCGTCTTCGCGCCGGAGCAGGGGCAGCTGACCGCGATCGTGGAAAGCCGGCTCGTCACCGAGATCAAGACCGCCGCCGACTCGGTTCTGGGGGCCCGGCTTCTGGCGCGGCCGGACCCGCGGCACCTGCTGATCGTGGGCGCGGGAACCGTGGCGCAGAGCCTCGTCGGTGCCTATTCCGCCGCCTTTCCGTCGCTCGAGCGGATCTCGGTCTGGGCCCGGCGTCCCGAGCGGGCCGAGGCTCTGGCGCGGGCGGCCGGGGGCCTCGTGCCGGTCGCTGCGGTCGCCGATCTCGAACAGGCGGCGGGGCAGGCCGACATCGTGTCCAGCGCCACCATGGCCCGCACCCCGGTTCTGCGCGGCGCGTGGATCGCGCCCGGCACCCATGTTGATCTGATCGGCGCCTTCAAGGCCGACATGCGCGAGGCCGACGACGCGCTGATCTTGGGCGGCGTGCTTTTCGTCGACAGCCGCGAGACCACGCTCGGCCATATCGGGGAGCTGACCATCCCCATCGAGGCGGGTGTCATCGGCCCGGAGGCGGTGCGCGCGGATTTCTACGACCTGATCGCCGGCGGTGTCCCGGGCCGTCCCACGGACGACGCGGTCACTGTCTTCAAGAACGGCGGCGGCGCGCATATGGACCTGATGATCGCCGACTGGATCGCCCGCACCGCCTGAGGTCCGCACCGGCCTTTCCGAGACGCGCGCGGAACGCTATGGGTGCCCGGGAACGAGAGGGAGGCCACCGCATGAGCTATCTTGGCATCGATCTGGGCACGTCGGGCCTGCGGGCGCTGCTGGTGGACGGCGAGGGCCGTCCCGTGGGCTCGGCCGAGCGGTCCTATTCCGTATCGCATCCCCACGCCGGCTGGGCCGAGCAGGACCCGGCCGCCTGGATCGAGGCGCTGGAGGGCGCGGTGGCGGACCTCTCCGCCGGGCATCCCGAGTTTGCCGAGCTGCGCGGCATCGGGGTCGCCGGGCACATGCACGGCGCCACGCTGCTGGACGCGGACGACCAGGTGCTGCGGCCCTGCATCCTCTGGAACGACACCCGCAGCCACGAGGAGGCCGCGCGCCTCGACACCGCCCGGGACGTCCGCGCGTTGTCGGGCAATATCGTCTTTCCCGGTTTCACCGCGCCCAAGCTCGCCTGGGTCGAGGCACACGAGCCTGACCTCTTCGCCCGCACGGCCAAGGTGCTGCTGCCCGCGGCCTACCTGAACCTCTACCTGACCGGAGAACATGTCTGCGACATGTCGGACGCCGCCGGCACCGCGTGGCTCGACACAGGCGCGCGGGACTGGTCCGACCGGTTGCTGGAGGTCGGCCACATGCGCCGCGACCAGATGCCCCGCCTGGTCGAGGGCTGCGCGGCCGCGGGCCGGCTGCGCGACGACCTGCGTGGCCGGTGGGGCCTGTCGCAGCCGGTCACCGTGGCGGGCGGGGCCGGCGACAACGCCGCCGCGGCCTGCGGGATCGGCGCGCGCGCCGAGGGCGACGGGTTCGTCTCGCTCGGGACCTCGGGCGTGCTTCTGGCGGCCCGCGACGGCTACGTGCCCGCGCCGGAGACGGCGGTGCACACCTTCTGCCACGCGGTGCCGGGGCGGTGGTACCAGATGGGCGTGATGCTCTCGGCCACCGACAGTCTCAACTGGCTGGCCCGGATCACCGGCGCCAGCCCGGCGGAGCTGACCGCGCCCCTCGGCGACACGCCCGCGGGACCGGGGCGCGTGCGCTTCCTGCCGTACCTGTCGGGCGAGCGGACGCCGCACAACGACGCCGCCATCCGCGGCAGCTTCACCGGGCTCGGGCAGGACACCACGCGCGACGACATGACCCGCGCGGTGCTCGAGGGCGTGGCCTTCGGCCTTGCCGACAGCTTCTTCGCGCTGCGCGAGACCGGTGCCGAGCTCGAGCGCTTGATCGCCATCGGCGGCGGCACGCGCTCGGCCTACTGGCTGCGCCTGATCGCCACGATCACCGGCGTGCCGCTGCACCTGCCCGAGGGGGGCGAGTTCGGCGCGGCGCTGGGCGTGGCCCGGCTCGGCCTGATCGCGGACACCGGTGCGAACCCCGATGACATTCTCTCGAAACCCGAGCTTGGCGCGGCCGTTGAGCCGGTAAGCGAGCTGCGCGACGTCTACGCCGAGGCCCATGGGCGCTTTCGCGAGGCCTACCCCGCGATCCGCGCCGCGCAGTAGACGAGGGCCGGTGGACCCGGTCGGAACGAAACGGTATACAACGGTAGACAATTTCAGAGGCTTGAGAACATGTCCGATCCCAACCTTCCCGACATCATCTACACCAAGGTGGACGAGGCCCCCGAGCTCGCGTCCTTCTCGCTGCTTCCGATCATCCGCTCGTTCGCCTCGGCCGCAGGCGTGAACGTCGGCCTGAAGGATATCTCGCTGGCGGGCCGCATCCTCGCGACCTTCCCCGAGAAGCTCACCGACGCGCAGAAGCAGTCCGACGACCTCAAGGACCTCGGCCGCATCGTCAAGGAGCCCGAGGCCAACGTCATCAAGCTGCCGAACATCTCGGCCTCGGTGCCGCAGCTGGTCGCCGCGGTGAAGGAGCTGCAAAGCCAGGGCTACGATATCCCCGACTATCCCGACGAGCCGCAGACCGACGAGGAAAAGCAGGTCCGCGCGCGCTATGACGGGATCAAGGGCTCGGCCGTGAACCCGGTCCTGCGCGAGGGCAACTCGGACCGCCGCGCCGCCGCCGCGGTCAAGAAATACGCCATGAACAACCCGCACTCGATGGGCGACTGGTCGTCCTCGTCCAAGACCCGCGTGGCGGCGATGGACGGCGGTGACTTCTTCTCGAACGAGGTGTCCACGACCCTCGGCGACGAGACCACCATGAAGATCGAACACGAGGCCGCCGACGGTACCGTCACCGTCCTCAAGGACGGGCTGTCGTTCCCGGCAGGGGCCGTGGTCGACGCGACCTACATGTCCGCGGAGGCCCTCGACGATTTCCTCGCCCGCGAGATCGAGAAGACCAAGGAAGAGGGAATCCTGTTCTCGCTGCACATGAAGGCGACGATGATGAAGGTCTCGGACCCGATCATCTTCGGTCACGCGGTGAAGATGTTCCTCAAGCCGGTCTTCGACAAGTACGGCGAAGAGCTGAAGGCCGCGGGCGTGAACCCGAACTCGGGTATCAAGGACCTGATGGCGCGCCTCGACGACACCGGCAAGGCCGACGAGATCCGCGCCGAGATCGATCGGGTGATGAAGGAAGAGCGTCCGCCAATGTACATGGTGGACTCGGGCAAGGGCATCACCAACCTGCACGTGCCTTCGGACGTCATCATCGACGCCTCTATGCCGGCCGTGATCCGCGCCGGCGGCAAGGGCTGGGGCCCCGACGACGGCCAGCATGACGTGGTCTGCGCGATCCCGGACAACTCCTACGCGCCCGTCTATGACGAGACGATCAAGTACTTCAAAGAGACCGGCGCGCTCGACCCGACGACCTCGGGCACCGTGCAGAACATCGGCCTGATGGCGCAGAAGGCCGAGGAATACGGCTCGCACCCGACCACGTTCGAGATCCCCGCGGACGGCACCGTCCGCATGGTGGACGGATCGGGCAACGTGGTGCACTTGCACAGCGTCAAGGCGGGCGATATCTGGCGGTCGGCCAGCGCGCGCAAAGCGCCGATCGAGGACTGGGTGAAGCTGGCGATCGAGCGTCAGAAGGCCGAGGGCTGCGAGGCGATCTTCTGGCTGGACGAGAGCCGCGCGCACGACGCCGAGCTCATCAAGTACGTGAAGCCCATCCTCGAAGAGCAGGGCGTCGCCGATAACTTCAAGATCATGGCCCCGCGCGAGGCGACCCGCCAGACGCTGGAGACGATCCGGAAGGGCGAGAACTCTATCGCGATCACCGGCAACGTGCTGCGCGACTACCTGACCGACCTGTTCCCGATCCTCGAGCTGGGAACCTCGGCCAAGATGCTGTCGATCGTGAAGCTGATGAACGGCGGCGGCCTCTTCGAGACCGGCGCGGGCGGCTCGGCGCCCAAGCACGTGCAGCAGCTGCAGGAGCAGAACCACCTGCGCTGGGACTCGCTGGGCGAGTTCTGCGCGCTGGCGGAAAGCCTCAAGTTCCTGGCCGACCAGCGCAACAACGAGAAGGCGCGCATCCTCGGTGAGGGTGTCGAGGCCGCGACGCAGGGCGTGCTCGACCACGACCGGTCGCCTTCGCGCAAGGTCGGCGAGCCCGACAACCGCGACAGCCATTTCTGGTTCGCGCTCTACTGGGCCGAGGCGCTGGCCGCGCAGGACAAGGACGCCGACATTGCGGCGCACTTCAAGCCCATCGCCGAGGCGATGAAGTCCAATGCCGACCAGATCACCAAGGAACTGGCCGAGGCGCAGGGCCAGGCGGTGGACCTCGGTGGCTACTACCACCCCGATGTCGACAAGACCGCCAAGGTCATGCGTCCCTCGGGCACGCTGAACGACCTCATCGGCTGATCCGGAACTTCCGAGACGCCTTGATGGAACGGCCCGGCGCCTGCGCCGGGCCGTTTTCGTGTGCGCGGCGACCAGACGACGGGGCCTGACCGGGAATAATCGCCGCAGGCCGCTTGACCGTCTTGCAAATCGTTCTCAGTTCTCCTTTGTTGCGAATTGTTCGCAAGAAAAGTCAGGAGACCCCACGATGCTCGGACGGCTATCCCTCGTCACCGCCCTCACGCTGGCCGCGGGAGGCGCGCAGGCGCAGGACGATCCGCTCAAGGTCGTGACCACCTTCACCGTCATCGCGGACATGGTGCGTAACGTTGCCGGAGATCACGCCGAAGTCGTGTCGGTGACCAAGCCCGGCGCCGAGATACACGGCTACGAGCCCACGCCGCGCGACATCGTCGCCGCGCAGGACGCCGACCTGATCCTGTGGAACGGGCTGAACCTCGAGCTGTGGTTCGAGCAGTTCCTCTCCAATCTCGGGGACGTGCCATCGGCCACGATCTCGGAGGGGATCGAGCCGATCCCGATCGCCGAAGGCGCCTACGAGGGGCAGTCGAATCCCCATGCGTGGATGGGTCTGGAAAGCGCGATGGTCTACGTGGACAACATCGCCGCCGCACTGTCCGAGGCCGACCCCGACGATGCCGAGGCCTACGCGTCCAACGCCGCCGCCTACAAGGAAGAGATCCGCGCGACGCTAGAGCCGGTGCGCGACCGGATCGCCTCCATCCCCGAAGAGCAGCGCTGGCTGGTGACCTGCGAGGGCGCATTCTCGTACTTCGCCCGCGATTTCGGCCTGCAAGAGCTGTATCTCTGGCCGATGAACGCGGATCAGGTGGGCACGCCCCGACAAGTCCGCGCGGTGATCGACGGGGTGCGCGAGAACGACGTGCCGGCGGTCTTCTGCGAAAGCACGGTGAACACCGCCCCCGCCGAGCAGGTCGCCCGCGAGACCGGTGCAGCCTATGGCGGCGTGCTCTACGTCGACTCGCTGTCCGAAGAGGGCGGCCCGGTGCCGACCTATCTCGACCTCCTGCGCGTGACCGCGACCACCGTGGCCGACGGCCTCGTCCCCGGGGACGGATCATGAGCGGCATCTCCGCCAGCCACCTGTCCGTCACCTACCGCAACGGCCATACCGCCCTGCGCGATGCCAGCTTCGAGGTGCCGGAAGGCTCCATCGCCGCACTGGTCGGGGTGAACGGGGCGGGCAAGTCCACGCTTTTCAAGGCGATCATGGGCTTCGTGCCTCTGGCACGCGGAGACATCACTCTCCTTGGCCGGACCGTGGCCGAGGCGCTGAAAAGCAACCTCGTCTCCTACGTTCCGCAGTCCGAAGAGGTCGACTGGGCCTTCCCTGTGCTGGTCGAGGACGTGGTGATGATGGGCCGCTACGGGCACATGGGGTTCCTGCGCCGCCCGTCCCGCGCCGACCGCGAGGCGGTGGACGCCGCGCTCGAGCGGGTCAACATGACCGCCTTCCGTCACCGCCAGATCGGCGAATTGTCGGGCGGTCAGCGCAAGCGCGTCTTTCTCGCCCGCGCGTTGGCACAGGACGGCCGGGTCATTCTGCTCGATGAGCCCTTCACCGGGGTCGACGTCACCACCGAGGAGCAGATCGTCGCGCTCCTGCGCGAGCTGCGGGACGAGGGGCGGGTCATGCTGGTCTCGACCCACAATCTCGGCTCGGTGCCGGAGTTCTGCGACCGCACCGTTCTGGTGAAGGGCACCGTGCTGGCCTACGGCCCGACCGAGGAGGTCTTCACCCGCCGCAACCTCGAAGCCGCGTTCGGCGGGGTGCTGCGGCAGTTCACGCTCGGCGGGAAGGACCTGCACGAGGACCACACGGACGACGACCGGCAGGTGTCGATCTTCACCGACGACGAACGACCGCTGGTCCATTACGGCGACCGCGCGCGCACCACGGCGGGGGAGGGGACATGAGCGTCCTGCTCGAACCCTTCGCCTATTCCTACATGTTCAACGCCATGTGGGTCTCCGCGCTGGTGGGGGCGCTCTGCGCGTTCCTGTCGGCCTATCTCATGCTCAAGGGCTGGAGCCTGATCGGCGACGCGCTTTCGCACTCGGTGGTGCCGGGGGTCGCCGGGGCCTACATGCTCGGTCTGCCGTTCGCGCTGGGGGCGTTCATCGCGGGCGGGCTGGCCGCAGGGGCGATGCTGCTTCTCTCGGAGCGCTCGGGGCTGAAGATCGACGTGATCATCGGGCTGATCTTCACGGCCTTCTTCGGCCTCGGGCTGTTCATGGTGTCGCTGAACCCGATGGCGGTGAGCGTGCAGACCATCACCATGGGCAATATCCTCGCCATCACGCCGGGCGACACCCTGCAGCTCGTGCTGATCGGAACCGTGTCGCTGGCGGTGCTGCTGCTGAAATGGAAGGACCTGCTGGCCGTTTTCTTCGACGAGACCCACGCGCGCAGCATCGGCCTGCGACCCGGGCGCCTGCGGCTGATGTTCTTCACGCTCCTGTCGCTGGCCGTGGTGGCGGCGATGCAGACCGTGGGCGCGTTCCTGGTGATCGCGCTTGTCGTGACGCCGGGGGCCACCGCCTACCTGCTCTGCGACCGGTTTCCGCGGCTCTTGACGGTGTCCGTGGCGATTGGATCGGTGACGAGTTTCGCGGGCGCGTACCTGTCGTATTTCCTCGACGGCGCCACCGGGGGGATCATCGTCTGTTTGCAGACCGTCGTGTTCCTCGCGGCCTTTGTCTTTGCGCCGAAGCACGGGATGCGCGCGGCGCGGGCCCGGGCGTCCGCGACGCTCGACGCCGATCCGGCACGGGATGGCGGTACGGAGGTGCGGGCATGAGCGCCGACCTCCTGATGCCGTTCCAGTTCCCGTTCATGCAGAACGCGTTCCTGATCGGGCTGATCGTCGCGGTGCCGACGGCGCTGCTGTCCTGTTTTCTGGTCCTCAAGGGCTGGGCATTGATGGGCGACGCGGTGAGCCATGCGATCCTGCCCGGCGTGGTGCTGGCCTGGATCACCGGCATTCCGCTGATCGTCGGTGCCTTCGCGGCCGGCATGGGGTGCGCGCTGCTGACCGGTTTTCTGGCCGAGAACAGCCGGGTCAAGCGCGACACGGTCATGGGCGTCGTCTTCTCGGGGATGTTCGGGCTGGGGATCGTGCTTTACACGCAGGTGAACACCAATCAGCACCTCGACCACATCCTCTTTGGCAACATGCTGGGCGTGGAGGGGCAGGACCTCTGGACCGCGGGGGCGATCTCGGTCGCGGTGTCGGCGGTGCTGCTGCTCAAGTGGCGGGACTTCCTGCTGCATGCCTTCGACCCGGCGCAGGCCCAGGCCTCGGGCCTGCCGGTGCGGGTTCTGCATTACACGCTGTTGGCGATCCTGTCGCTGACGGTGGTGGCGACGCTCTCTGCGACGGGGCTGATCCTGGCCGTGGCGCTGCTGATCGCGCCGGGGGCCATCGCCTTTCTGACCGTGCGCCGCTTCGGCGCCATGCTGGCGGTCGCGGTCGCGGCCTGCGCGGCCTCTCTGGTGGCGGGCACATACGCGAGCTTCTGGCTCGACAGCGCGCCCGCGCCGACGGTGGTGCTGATCCTCACCGCGCTGTTCGTGGCGGCGCTGGCGCGGCGACTGATCCTCACGCGGCATGCCTCGGCGCACGCCTGAAGGGCCGCGTGTCGTCGAGCTGCCTCGCGACAGCGCGAAGCGACAAACGAAAAGGCCCGCACCGGGAGAGGCGCGGGCCTTTGCTTGCAGGAAGCGCGGTGGAAGCTCAGGCGGGAACCGCCGATCCCCCGTCGCCTTCGGAGGCCGCGCCCTTGCCCTCTACGCGGTTCTCTTTCCACGCGCGGGGGAAGAAGATCACGTAAAGGACCGGGGCCGCGATCAGGGTCAGGATCGATGCGAAGCCCAGACCGCCCATGATGGTTACCGCCATCGAGGCGAAGAACGCATCGCCCAGAAGCGGCGTCATGCCGAGGATCGTCGTCCCCGCCGCGAGCACAACCGGCCGCAGACGCGACGTCGAGGCCTCGACCACCGCGCGGCGGAAGGGCACGCCCTCGGCCCGGGTCAGGTCGATCTCCTCGACCAGAACGATGCCGTTCTTGATCAGCATCCCCGACAGCGAGAGCAGGCCGAGCAGTGCCGTGAACGAGAACGGCAACCCGGTGCCCAGCAGCCCCAGCGCCACGCCGTTCACCGACATCGGCACCAGAAGCCAGATGATGAGCGGCTGACGCAGGGTGCCGAAGAGGAAGATCGAGATCAGCACCATCACCAGAAGCGACAGCGGCAGCTGCTTGCCGAGGCTCTCCTGCGCCTCGGTGGAGCTTTCGTATTCGCCGCCCCATTCCAGCGTGTAGCCCTCTGGCAGTTCCATCGCCTCGATGGTGCCCCGCACCTCCGAGAACACCGCGGCCGCATTGACGCCCGCCGGCACGCCGGCCTCGACGGTGATCGTCGGCAGGCGGTCGCGGCGCTGGTAGAGCGTGTCCTGAACCAGCGTGTCGAAACCGTCGACGAGCTGTTCCAGTGGGATCGCCATGTTCGCCGGCTCCGACCAGACGGGCCGATCGATGAGGTGCGATCCGCCGCCTTCGGCCGCGTCGGGGTCCCGCACCACGATGGGAATCAGCCGGTCGTCCTCGCGGTAGACGCCGGCGCGGGTGCCGTCCGTCGCCGCCTGCAGGGCGGTCGCCACGTCCTCGCGCGCGATGCCGGCGGTCTGCGCGCGTTCGGACGCATAATTCGGCGTCAGCACCAGCTCGCGCTCACGCCAGTCTGTGCGCAGGTCGACGAGCCGGTCCGACGCCTCGGTCATGCGGGCCGACGCCTCGTCGGCCAGCCGCCGCAGCACGTCAGGATCGCTGCCCGAGAACCGCGCCGCGATGGGCGCACCGCCGCCGGGCCCGAAGGCCAGCCGCTCGGTCCGGAATTCACCCTGCGGCAGGGCGCGCTTGCCGAAGTCCTCCAGATCGCTGCGCAGCGGCGGAATCTGCTCGAGCGTGGAGGTGCGGATGATGAGGTGGCCGTAGGTCGGCAGGCTTTCCTCGGGGGCATAGGTCAGCATGAAGCGCGAGGCTCCGCCGCCCACGAAGGTCGCCACCGACACGACCTCGTCACGCTCTGCAAGCCAGTCCTCGAGCACGCGCATGTCGTCTGAGGTGCGCCGGATGTCGGCACCCTGCGGAAGCTTGTAATGCACGTAGAACAGCGGCGTGTTCGAGTCGGGGAAGAACTGCTGCTTCACTTGCCCGAAGCCCCAGTAGCAGACCACGGTGATCGCCAGAAGCAGCACGACCACCAGCCAGCGCAGCTTGAGCGCCAGTCGCAGCACCGACGCGTAGGCTCGGAAGATCGGACCGTTATAGGCGCCGCCCTCGGCCGCGCCGCCCTGCTTGAACAGGTAGTGCCCCAGGAGCGGCGTTGCCGTGATCGCCAGCACCCAGGATAGCAGGAGCGAGATGCCGATGACGGCAAAGAGCGAGAACAGGAACTCGCCCGTCGCGTCCGGCGACAGGCCAATGCCCGCAAAGGCCATGATGCCGATGACCGTCGCGCCCAGAAGCGGGATCTGCGTTTTGTCGGCCACGTCCTCGGCGGCCTCGCGCGAGGCCTTGCCCGCGGCCATGTCGCCCTGCATCCCCTCGGCCACCACGATGGCGTTGTCGACCAGCATCCCCATCGCGATGATCAGCGCCCCGAGCGAGATCCGCTGCATCTCGATCCCGAAAACGGCCATGAAGAAGACTGTGCCCACCACCGTCAGCAGGAGCGTCACGCCGACCACGACCGCCGCGCGCCAGCCCATGAACAGCGCCAGTACGATCACAACGATCGCGACCGACATGGCGAGGCTGACAAGGAAGTCGTTCGAGGCTTCCTCGACCACCACGTGCTGCTGGTAGATCGGCTCGAAGATGACGCCGTAGGGAATGTCCGAGGTGATCTGGTCGAGCCGGGCGTCCACCCGTTTGCCGACATCGACGATGTTGAGGTCCGCCTTGCCCGAGACGCCCAGCGTGAACGCCTCGCGGCCGTCGAAGCGGATGATCTCGGAGGGGTCCTCGACCCGGCCGCGGTGGACCCGGGCAATGTCCGTCAGGTCGATCACCTCGCCGCCGACGCCGATGGTCAGGTTCTGGATCTCCTCGACCGAGTCCGATCCCTCGGGCGGCTCGATGCGGATCGACTGGCCGTTCTGGTCAACCGAGCCCGCGGGCGTGACCGTGTTGCTGTCGGCGATGGCCCCGATCAGCGCCGCGGGCGACACGCCCAGGTTGGCGGTGATCGCGGTGTCGGGTTCGACGAAGATCGCCTCTTCGGGCAGGCCCTGTACTGCCACGTCGGCCACGCCCTCAACCGCAAGCAACTCGCGGCGGATGAACGTGGCGATGTCGTGGGTCTCGGCGTCGGTGAAGCCGGGCGTCGAGATCGCGTAGAACAGGCCGTAGACGTCGCCGAAATTGTCGTTGACCAGCGACGGTCCCGCGCCGTCCGGAAGGTCGCCCTGCGCGTCGTTCACCCTGTTGCGCAGCTTGTCCCATATCTGCGGCAGCTCGGTGCCATCATAGATCGACTCGATCTCCACCTCGATCCGGCTGACACCGGGCTTGTTGGACGAGGTGATGGTCTTGACCTCGGACATCTGCTGGATCGCGGATTCCAGCGGCTCGGATACCTCGCGCGCGACCTCTTCGGCCGAGGCGCCGGGGTACTGGGTAAAGACGATCGCGTTCTTGATGGTGAACGCCGGATCCTCGAGGCGGCCGATATTCGCGAAGCCCCAGAGGCCGCCCAGAAGGCAGCCGATCATCAGGATCCAGGTGAGAAGCGCCTTGTCGATGGCGCCGCGGGCGACCTTCATGGCGTCACTCCCCCACGGTGGTGAAGCGGCGGACGGTCTGGCCGTCGCTCAGCTGCGAGGCGCCGGTCATGACGATCTCGGTGCCGACCTCGGGGCCTTCGAGCAGCGCCACGCGGCCGTCGGCGCGCGCCTCGATCTCGACCGGGGTGCGGTGCACAGTGCCGACGTCGGGGTCGTCGCCCGAGGGCTCGAACACCATGACCGAGGCCGAGCGGTCGGGCTCGAAGACCAACGCCGTCTCGGGCAGGAGCACGCCGGTGGAGGCGCCGAGCGCCGAGACCACGGTCACTGTCGCCGAGGCGCCGGGAAGGACCCATTCGCCGGGGTCCTCTGTGAAGGCGAGCGTCAGGTGGAACGTCTGGCCGACGTCGGCGGTCTCGGCCTCGAATTCCCGCGGCTCGAGTGCGTAGTCCTTGGAGGACTCGGGAAACGAGGCGGTGATCTCGACGTCCTTTCCGCCGGCGGCGCGGCGGAACAGCACCTCGGGGACGTCGATCGCCACGCGCTTTTCCGACATGTCGTGCAGGCGCACCACCGGCTGACCGGCCGAGACGGTCGAGAAGTTCGCGACCTCGCGCCGTGCCACCAGCGCGTCGAACGGCGCGTTCAATGTCGCGTCCTCGAGCTGGTCGCGGGCGTTCTCGACGGCGATCTCCGACAGCCGCACCTGTGTGCGCGCATCCTCGATCTGCACTTCCGAGGCCGCGTTGCCCGACAGTGCCTCGAGGCGCGTCAGGTCGCGCTCGGCCTTGGCGAGGTTGGTCTGCGCCTCGTCGAGCTGGCGGCGGAACGGATCGAGGTCGAGCCGCGCCACGAGGTCGCCCTCGGGGATCGCGCTGCCCTCGGTGGCCGGGAACTCGATGATCTGCCCGCCGACCTGAAAGGCGAGGTCCACGGTCTCGCGCGCTTCGACCCGGCCGTAGAAGCGCCGCGAGATGCGGTCGCCGCCGTCGTCGAGCGTCATCAGCTTGGCAGGGCGGGGCGGGCTGGACGCCTGCGCGGAATCCTCGGATTCCTGGGCGGCCACGATCGTGCCGGCAAGCGTCAGCGCGGCGATGAGCAACGTGCGGAACATGTGCGGGGAACTCCGTCCTTGGTTGCCTCCCCATTTGACGCGAGGTCCGGTCGCGGACAAGACTGAACGGTTCATTTTATGTGTGCGCGTCTACACAGAGGGGCCTCCACCCGGACCGGCGGAGTGCCGGTGAATCGGGGCAGTGATGCCACATTCCGCATTCGAGGCGCATCGCGCTCCGGTTTCATGCTTCCGGGACGCCTGCCATCCCCTTATTTAGAATAACGAAAAATTCCGATGAATGTGGAGCCGCCCCGATGTCGACCCGGTCCCGTGCCCTTGCGCGCAGCGCGCTTGCCCTTGCCGCCGTGGCCCTCCTCTCGACGGGCGCGGCGCAGGCGCAGGACCGGATTCGGCTTGGCTACGGACGGCTTTTCGTCAACGACTCGCTCGCCCAGTCCGAGGATCGCTGGCAGACTGGCGGCATCACCGCGAGCCGGGTCTGGGGCTACGGCTTCGATGGCGCTTTGCCCGGCCGCGCCGGCGACCTGCTGGAGCTCAGGACCCACGGCCGCGCCATTGCCCCGGCGAGCCTGCACCGCCTCGACCCAGACGACCGCCTTTATGCCGGCGTCCTGTCGGCGGGGCTGCACACCCACTTTCAACGTCGCGGCGCCGAGGTGGCGCTGGGCGGCGATCTTGTCTTCACCGGCCCGCGGACCGGCATCGACCAGGTCCAGACCGCGGTGCATGACCTCATGGGCATCCGTCCGCCATCGTCCGAGATCCTCGACGCTCAGATCGGAAACGGCGTGCATCCGACGCTGGTGGCCGAGATCGGCAGCACGCGCGCCCTCGGCGCTGCGGGCCGGCTGCGGCCCTTCGCCGAACTGCGTTGGGGCGACGAGACGCTGGCGCGGGCGGGACTGGACCTCACGCTGGGCGGGTTCGGGGCCGACGCGCTGATGGTGCGCGAACCGGTGACCGGCCAGCGCTACGAGGTCATCGGCGCAGCCGAACCGGGGTTCAGCGTTGTCTTCGGCGCCGACATCGCGCAGGTCGCGGACAGCGTCTACCTGCCCGACGACAGGGGCCCCGACCTTCGAGCGACCCGGTCTCGCCTGCGCGCCGGACTGCACTGGCAGGGCCAGGGCCGGAGCCTGTATTACGGGCTCGCTCGCCTCGGTCGGGAGTTCAAGGGACAGGGCGAACCGCAGCTCGTGGGCGCCGCGCGTGTAAGCTGGGAGTTCTAATTCTCGTATCGCGGGAATTGAATGTTGCAGTTGCGCAACCATGCTCGTGCAAAGATCGAACATCGGCGCGCAGGCCCCTGACACGCTTTGAAAAAGTTCGGATCGACCGTTACTCCTGACCATAGTTAACAATAAGTTAAATGGCAGGGTTCGAGCATGACAACGGGCTTTCAGGGCACGTTCGTCATCTCCTGGGCGCAAACCGGTGTGGACGGATTGGAGGCGGCCCCGGTCGGCTCTCTGGCGGTGGGATCGGCATGGTCCTGGCGCGGGGAGGCGATCCGCGTGGACGGCTCCGGGCCGGCGCCGACCGCAGGCTGGCCCGACGGAGAGACGGACATGCGCCGCCGCGCGGCGCGCATGGTGCAGGGCATCGCGGGCCGCGCGCTCGACGAAACCGGCGGGCACCAAGGCATCGGCGGGCCGGGGCTCTTCGAGGATCGCAGCTTCGTGGTGACCAACGGGGTGCGGAGCTACACCATCACGCTGATCGCCCTCTCGGGCAGCCTGCCGCCGCTGCTGATGTTCCTGGGCGAGATGCCGCCGCGGAACACCGACCTGTGGGTCGTGCACCACACGCTCGAGCCCACGGCACCGGCCGCCGCCGATCCGGCCACACCGGGGGCAGGGGGCGTGATCTGCTTCACACCGGGTACGCGCATTGCCATGGCCGACGGCACGAGCGCGCGCGTCGAGGATCTGCGCGAGGGCGCGATGGTGCAGACCAAGGACAGCGGCGCGCAGGAAATCCGCTGGATCGGGTGCCGCCGCATGTCCGGTGCCCGTCTCTTCGCCATGCCGCGTCTTCGGCCGATCCGCATCCGCGCGGGCGCGCTCGGGGTCGAGCGGCCCGACGACGAGGTGCTGGTGTCGCCCGACCACCGGATCGTGGTGCGCGGGCACGTCGCGCGGGCGCTGTTCAACACGCCCGAGGTGCTGGTTTCTGCGCGTGACCTCGTGAACGGCGACACGGTTGTCACCGACGTCACGGTCAAGGAGGTGAGTTACATCCACCTCCTGTTGCCGCGGCACGAGATCGTCTTCGCCAACAACGTCGAGACAGAAAGCTTCCATCCCGGGCAGTCGGCGCTCGAGACGCTGGCGCCGGGCGACCTCGCCCGGCTGCGCGCACTGATGCCCGGGATCGACCATGCGCCGCACGCCTACGGTGCGACCGCGCGGCGAAACCTCACGTCATCGGAGGCCGCGATCCTCCTGCACGAGGCGGCGTGACCGAAGGGGGCCGTGCGTAGCCCCCGTCCTGTGTCGAAAGTGAAGCGCAGTTTCCGCCTATGACGGCGCTCACTCGCGCAATTCGTCCGGTGCCACGCCCCAGAGCGCGGCCTTGCGGCCCCAGCCGCTCTGGCCGCCGGCCTCCAGTTCGCACCACTGCGCCAGGCACGACCCCAGCCGGGCGATCACCCCGAGCGCGAGCTTGGCGGTCATCTGCGACCCTTCGGCGGGCCGCGCGTAGAGCGGCAGCATGTCCTGCTGGACGACCACGGTGCGCACGCCGGACAGCAACGAGTAGTGCACCCAGCCGCCGGCGCCGTCCTTGTCGCGCACGCGGCGCCAATGGCCGTATTCGGCGGTGATCTCCAGCGGCATGTCGCGGCGCATGTAGACCCAGTCGATCCGGTGGGTCAGCGACGGCCCGCGCCGCACGTTGCCCTCGGAGGCCTTCATCGAGACGTAGCGCGGCAGCGGCAGGTTGGTGACCGGTCCGCGGTCGGTGGTCGCGGCGCCGCTCGGAGCCACAGCGCCCACCGCGAGGGCCAGCGCCAGCACGCCGCCCGTGACGAGGTTCTTCATGACAATTGTCCTGCTCGGTTTTCTCCGGCCGGGGTTCTTGTGCCCCGTCCCGTCTTGCGACACTCTGCCCCGAAAGAATGTTGCTTGGAAGACGGGGGCCTCGAGCATGCCATCAAAACGGCTGAGTGTTGTCGTCACGCGACGCCTGCCGGACGACGTGGAAACACGGCTGTCCGAGCTGTTCGACGTGAAGTTGCGCGACGACGATACGCCGATGACGCGGGGCGAGCTGCTGGACGCGATGCAGAGCGCGGACGTGCTCGTGCCGACGCTCACCGACACGATCGACGCCGGGCTTATCGGACAGGCCGGCGACCGGCTGAAACTGATCGCGAACTACGGCGCGGGCATCGACCACATCGACGTGGACACCGCGAGGACACGCGGGATCCTCGTGTCGAACACGCCGGGCGTGGTGACCGAGGATACCGCCGACATGGTTATGGCGCTGATGCTCGGCGTGACGCGGCGAATCCCCGAAGGCCTCGCGACGATGCAGGAGGGTGCCTGGAACGGCTGGGCGCCGACCGCGTATCTCGGCCATCGGATCGGCGGCAAGCGGCTGGGCATCCTCGGCATGGGCCGGATCGGGCAGGCCGTCGCGCGCCGGGCGCGGGCCTTCGGGATGCAGGTTCACTACCACAATCGCCGGCGCCTGCGCCAAGAGACCGAGACCGCCCTCGAGGCGACCTACTGGGAAAGCCTCGACCAGATGCTCGCGCGGATGGACGTGGTGTCGATCAACTGCCCGCACACGCCCGCGACCTTCCACCTGATGAACGCGCGGCGCCTTGCGCTGATGAAGCCGTCGGCGGTGATCGTGAACACCTCGCGCGGCGAGGTCATCGACGAGAACGCCCTCGTGCGGCGCCTGCGCGCCGGCGAGCTGGCGGGCGCCGGCCTCGACGTCTACGAGCGCGGCACCGACACCAACCCCGAACTGCGCAGCCTGCCCAACGTCGTGCTGCTGCCGCACATGGGCTCGGCCACTCGCGAAGGGCGGCTCGAGATGGGCGAGAAGGTCATCATCAACGTCAAGACCTTCGCCGATGGCCACCGTCCCCCGGACCAGGTGCTGCCGTCAATGCTGTGACCGCCCCCGGCGCCGGCGGCGTGCCGGCCCGCACCGCTGCGAGCCCCGCCCGCGCGAAGTCGAACAGTTCTTCCTCGGACAGCCGGTGAACGAGCTTTGACAGGGGCGCGCCGCCACTCCAGTCCGCGAACCGCAAGGCCTCTTTCTCGGACGCGGCCATGTCCCATGCGGACAGGCGCCGCCCGGGTGCCGAGCCGCGCGCCAGCATCCGGAGCCCGGTGTGCCGGGGATCGGTCAGCAGGTGATGGTAGAGCAACACCAGCGACGTGCGGTGCCCCTCGCAGACCTGCACGAAATGCCCGTCCTCGTGATGCAGGTAGCCGGTGATCCCCGCCTGGGCGTTGTTGCGCCGGGCGGTGAGGAAGATCGCGGCGGCAGCCGAACTGCCGGTCGGGACCAATGACCGGCTGATATAGATGAAGTAGTCCAAACCAACGTCCCGTGCGCGCGCTCTCTCGCGGATAATGCCGGGCAGCTGATGAACAAATGGTTGACGCGAAGCGGACCGAAGCGGCGCTTGCCGGGGCGGACTGACCGCCCCGGCCGCGTCGGTCAGCTGACGTCCTTGTAGCTGATCTCGCGCGCGTCCGAGCCGGGGCCGGCCTTGTCGCGGCGCACCAGCAGACGGTTCAGCGCGTTGATGTAGGCCCGCGCCGACGCGACGACCGTGTCGGTGTCCGCCGACTGTCCGGTGGCGATCATGCCGTCCTCTTCCAGCCGGACGCTGACCGTGGCCTGCGCGTCGGTGCCCTCGGTCACCGCGTTCACCTGGTAGAGCTGCAGCTCGGCGCCGTTGGGATAGCACTCGCGCACGGCCTTGAAGGTCGCGTCCACGGGGCCGTCACCCTCGCACGTGGCCGAGACCTCGGTGCCGTCGATCTCCATTTCCAGCTCGGCGCGGGCCGGGCCACCGGTGCCGCACTGCACGGCGAGGTTCACGAGCTCCAGCCGGTCGGCCATGCCGTCGGTGGTGGTGGCCGTGACCAGCGCGAGGATATCCTCGTCGTAGACCTCCTTCTTGCGGTCGGCGAGGTCCTTGAACCGCACGAACAGGTCCTTGAGCTGGTTGTCCCCCACCTCGACGCCCAGCTCCGACAGCTTGGAACGCAGGGCCGCACGGCCCGAATGCTTGCCCATGACGAGGCTGGTCGCCGAGAGGCCTACGTCCTCGGGGCGCATGATCTCGAACGTCTCGGCGTTCTTGAGCATCCCGTCCTGGTGGATGCCGCTCTCGTGCGCGAAGGCGTTCTTGCCGACGATCGCCTTGTTGAACTGCACGGGGAAGCCCGACACCGTCGCGACGCGGCGCGAGATGTGCATAATCTTCCGGGTGTCGACGCCTGTGTCGTAGGGCATGATGTCGCCACGCGTGCGCAGCGCCATCACCACCTCTTCCAGCGCGGTGTTGCCTGCCCGCTCGCCGAGCCCGTTGATCGTGCACTCGATCTGCCGCGCGCCTCCCTCGACGGCCGCGAGGCTGTTGGCCGTCGCCATCCCGAGGTCGTTGTGGCAATGGGTTGCGAAGATCACCTCGTCCGCGCCGGGCACCGTCGCGATCAGCCGCCGGATCAGGTCCGCGCTTTCGACCGGCGCGGTGTAGCCCACCGTGTCGGGAATGTTGATCGTGGTCGCACCCGCCTTGATCGCGATCTCGACCACCCGGCAGAGGTAGTCCCACTCGGTCCGCGTCGCGTCCATCGGCGACCATTGCACGTTGTCGCAGAGATTGCGCGCGTGGGTCACGGTCTGCTCGATCCGCTCGGCCATCTGCTCCTTGTCGAGGTTCGGGATGGCGCGGTGCAGCGGCGAGGTGCCGATGAAGGTGTGGATGCGCGGCCGCTCCGAATGACGCACGGCCTCCCAGCAGCGGTCGATATCGGTCGGGTTGGCGCGGGCGAGGCCGCAGATCACCGATTGCTTGGAGCGTTCCGCGATCTCCTTCACGGCGCGGAAGTCGCCTTCCGAGGCGACCGGGAAACCCGCCTCGATGATATCCACCCCCATGTCGTCGAGAAGCTCCGCGATCTCGAGCTTCTCGGCATGGGTCATCGTCGCGCCGGGCGACTGCTCGCCGTCGCGCAGCGTGGTATCGAAAATCAGGACGCGGTCCTTGGGGGCATCTGTCATGGGTCTGGTGCTCTGTGACGTGGCTTCTGAATGATGTGTCGGCGTTCGGCGCGTCGTCCCTGTCTCCTCTGAGCGGTCGCGCCGAAAGGCCGCGCTCAGAGGCGGGTAAGCAGAAGCAGGCCGAGCGGAAGTGCCGCCCCGAGGGGGCGTGCGAGCGTCGCGATATGGCCGGTCGTCATCATGGGCCGGACAATAACGCCTGTTTCGTGAATGAAAAGTGCCGATTTCCGCATTCGTGCGCCTCGCCGGAGCGATTTTTCTTGCATTCCGTCCGGCACACCCCCACTGCGTCGCCCATGACCGGCACATGGATCATCCGACGAGGCCTCTGATCGCCTCCGCCCGCGCCGCCCCGCCAGGGACCTACGCGCCCCGTCGTTCCGTGCCCGCCGGCACATCTCCCGCAAACTTGACTTGCCCGTGGGGCCTTGGCACCAATCGGGCTCTCTCATTCCAGAGGATGCGACCCATGATCCCCTCGATCCTGCCGACCTACAACCGCGCGCCGCTCTCCTTCGAGAGAGGCGAGGGCGCCTGGCTGATCGAGGCCGACGGCCGACGCTTCCTCGACCTCGGCGCGGGCATCGCGGTGAACGCGCTCGGCCACGCCCATCCCGCGCTGATCGCGGCGCTCGAGGCGCAGGCCGGCAAGCTCTGGCACGTCTCGAACCTCTACCGGATCCCCGAGCAGCAGCGCCTCGCCGATCAACTCGTCGGCGCCACCTTCGCCGACACGGTATTCTTCACCAATTCCGGCACCGAAAGCTGCGAACTCGCGGTCAAGATGGCGCGCAAGTACTGGTACGAGAAGGGCGCGCCCGAGCGCACCGAGATCGTCACCTTCTCGGGCTCGTTCCACGGCCGCTCCTCCGCGGGCATCGCCGCCGCGGGGTCCGAGAAGATGGTCAAGGGCTTCGCGCCGATCCTGCCGGGCTTCGTGCACGTGGACTGGGCCGACCATGACGGGCTCAAGGCCGCCATCGGCGAGCAGACCGCCGCGATCCTGATCGAGCCGGTGCAGGGCGAAGGCGGCATCCGCCCGCTGCCCGACCAGTGCCTCCAGGGCCTCCGCAAGCTCTGCGACGAGCACGGCATCCTGCTGATCCTCGACGAGGTGCAATCCGGCATGGGCCGCACCGGCAAGCTCTTCGCGCACGAATGGGCGGGGGTGACGCCGGACATCATGATGGTCGCCAAGGGCATCGGCGGCGGTTTCCCCCTCGGCGCCGTGCTCGCCACCGAGCGCGCCGCCGCCGGCATGACCGCGGGCACCCACGGCTCGACCTACGGCGGCAACCCGCTCGCCTGCGCGGTGGGCTCGGCCGTGATGGACCAGATGCTGGCCGACGACTTCCTGCCCGAGGTGCGGCGCAAGGCCGGTCTCCTGCGCCAGAAGCTCGAGGGGCTGGTCGCCACCCATGCCGGCGTCTTCGAGGAGGTCCGCGGACAGGGCCTGATGCTCGGCCTCAAGTGCCGCGCGGCGAACACCGACGTCGTGCAGGCGGGCTACGACCACGAGGTCATCACCGTCCCGGCGGCCGACAACGTGGTGCGCCTGCTGCCCCCGCTCATCCTCTCCGACGAGGAGATCACCGAGGCCGTCCGCCGCCTCGACCGCGCCGCCACCCACGTTGCGCTCTCGAAATAGGCGGCGCGACCCCGCGCCTTCGTCCTGGCTGCAATATCCCGGGGGCCCGGGGGCAGCGCCCCCGGCCGACCCGCCGGCCTCACCGGATCAGATGTATGACACACTTCGCCGCGCCTCGTTCCGCCCGTACCGCCGCCCGAGCGGCGCGCCCGGCCGGAACCTGATCTTCTTCTCGTAGCAAATACTCCGGGGTCCGGGGCAGCGCCCCGGTCCGCCGCCGCACAGGCAGACCGACAGATGAACCATTTCCTCGACATCCACACCACCGACCCCGCCGACCTCGACGCGATCCTGAAGAATGCCGCGCGCATGAAGGAGGCCCGCAACGGTGCGCCCAAGGCGACGCCGGACGCCGAGCAGCCGCTGAAGAACCACATGGTCGCGCTGATCTTCGAGAAGCCCTCGACCCGCACGCGCGTCTCCTTCGACGTGGGCGTGCGCCAGATGGGCGGCGAGACGATGGTTCTGTCGGGCACGGACATGCAGCTCGGTCACGGCGAGACCATCGCCGACACGGCGCGCGTGCTCAGCCGCTACGTCGACATGATCATGATCCGGACCTTCGACGAGAGCGTGCTGCAGGAAATGGCCGAATACGCCAGCGTGCCGGTCATCAACGGTCTCACCGACCGCTCGCATCCCTGCCAGATCATGGCCGACCTCCTGACCTACCAGGAGCACCGCGGCGACATTCGCGGTCGCAAGGTGGTCTGGTCCGGCGACGGCAACAACGTCTGCGCCTCGTGGCTGCACGCCGCCGCGCAGATGGGCTTCGACTTCACCTTCACCGGCCCGGTGCAGCTCGACCCCGAGATGGAATTCGTGGGCCTTGCCCGCAACAAGGGCGTTCAGGTCACCATCGAGCGCGACCCGATGAAGGCGGTCGAGGACGCGGACCTCGTGATTACCGACACCTGGGTGTCGATGCACGATGCCCAGTCCGCCCGCGAGCGGCGGCACAACATGCTCCGGCCCTACCAGATCAACGCGAACCTGATGGAGAAAGCCAAGCCCGACGCGCTCTTCATGCACTGCCTTCCCGCGCACCGCGAGGAAGAGGTCACGTCCGAGGTCATGGACGGCCCACACTCTGTCATCTGGGACGAGGCCGAGAACCGGCTGCACGCCCAGAAGGCCGTGATGCGGTGGTGCCTCGGGGCGTGAGCCAGCGACGCACCGCCAAGCCGGCAGCGCGGGTGCCGCGCCGCCCCGGTGCGCCGGGCCTCCGCGCGGAGTCCGCATGACCCGGTTGCCGATCGAGGACGCGCTGCCCGAGTTGATCGCGGCGCTGAAGGACCGCGGCCGTGCGGTGCTCGAGGCGCCGCCCGGCGCCGGCAAGACCACCCGCGTGCCGCTGGCGATGCTGGAGGCCGGCGTCACCCCCGGCACCATCGTCATGCTGGAGCCGCGCCGCCTCGCCGCGCGCGCGGCGGCCGAGCGCATGGCCGAGACGCTGGGCGAGCGCGTGGGAGAAACCGTCGGCTACCGCATCCGGGGCGAGTCGAAGGTCGGGCCGGACACCCGCATCGAGGTGGTCACCGAGGGCATCCTCACCCGGCGCCTGCAATCCGATCCCGGCCTCGACGGCGTCGGCGCGGTGATCTTCGACGAGATCCACGAACGCTCCCTGAACGCCGATCTCGGGCTTGCGCTCTGCCTCGAAGTGGCGGGCGCGCTACGCGAGGACCTCGTGTTGCTGGCCATGTCCGCCACGCTCGACGCGGGCGGTCTGGCCGAACTGATGGATGCCCCCGTCGTCACCTCGGCGGGCCGCGCCTTCCCGGTCGAGACCCGCTGGCTCGACACACCCGTGCCCAAGGGCCGCCGGTTCGAGGACGCTGCCGCCGACCTCGTGATACAGGCCGCCCGCGAGACCGGGGGCGGCATCCTCGTGTTCCTGCCGGGCGAGGGCGAGATCCGCCGCGTGGCGCAGCGGCTGTCCGGTGCGTTGCCGGGCGATCACGTGGTCCGCCCGCTGTTCGGGGCGATGGACTTCGCCGACCAGCGCGCCGCGATCCGCCCCGAGACTTCGGGGCGCAAGGTGGTGCTCGCCACGGCCATCGCCGAGACCTCGCTGACCATCGAGGACATCCGCGTGGTCGTCGACGGAGGCAAGGCCCGGCGCGCGCGCTTCGACCCGGGCTCGGGCATGTCGCGGCTGGTGACGGAGCGCGTGACCCGCGCCGAGGCAACGCAGCGCGCCGGTCGCGCGGGGCGGGTGGCCGAGGGCGTGGCCTACCGGCTCTGGACGAGGGGAGAGGAGGGCGCGCTTTTTGCCCATCCCCCGGCCGAGATCGAGGCGGCGGACCTCGCGGGCCTCGCCCTCGACCTGGCACTCTGGGGCGCGGCGCCCGAGGATCTGCCGTTCCCCACGCAGCCCAACCCCGGCGCCTATGCCGAGGCGCAGGCGCTCCTGCGGATGCTGGGTGCGCTGGACGCCCGCGGGCTGGTGACGGAACACGGACGCAAGCTGGCCGGGCTGCCGCTCCATCCGCGGCTCGCACACATGCTGCAGGTGGCCGGACGGGACGCCGCACCGTTGGCCGCGCTGCTCGCGGACCGTGATCCGCTCAAGGGGGCGCCGGCCGACCTGCGCCTGCGGCTCGAGGCGCTGCGCAATCCCAAACAGGCGGCGGCGTCGCGCCCGCACGAGGTGCGCCGCGCCGGCGTCGCGCGCATCCGGGAAGAGCAGAAGCGCCTCGCCCGCGCGGTGACCGCGGATGGGTCGGATCTTTCGCCTGCGGCAATGGCGGCGCTGGCCTATCCCGACCGGATCGGCCTGCGGCGAAACGGCGATGCGCCGCGCTACGTGCTGTCTGGCGGCAAGGGCGCGATCTTCGACGCCGCCGACCCGCTGGGCGGGTCGCGGCTGATCGTGGCGATCGATCTCGATGGCAACCCGCGCGAGGCGCGCATCCGGCAGGCCGCGCGACTGGAAGAGGCCGAGCTTCGCGCGCTCTACGCCGACCGGATTGCCTGGGAGGACGTCTGCCACTGGTCGCGCCGCGAGCGGCGGGTGGTGGCGCGGCAGCGGGAATGCTTCGGCCGGCTGGTCCTCGATGACAGGGTCTGGCGCGACGTGCCCGGGGACGTGGTGGCCCGCGCCATGCTCGACGGGGTGCGCGAGTTCGGCCTCTCGCTGACCCCGGCCGCGCGCCGGCTGGCTGCGCGGGTGGCGCTGGCGCGCGAGGCGGGTGCCGACCTGCCCTCGATGGAGGAGGACGCGCTTCTCGACACGATGGAGGAGTGGTTGCTGCCGTTCCTGTCCGGCGTGCGCAGCATCGAGGACTGGAAGCGCTTCGACCCGGTGCCGGCTCTGCGCGCGCGGCTGGACTTCGCTCAGATGCAGGAACTCGACCGTCGCGTGCCCGGGGCCTTCGAGACGCCGCTCGGCCGGTCGATCCCCATCGATTACTCCGGCGACCACCCCGAGATATCCTTGCGCCTGCAGGAGATGTTCGGGCAGACCACGCACCCCACGGTCGGAAACCAGCCGCTCAAGGTGACCCTGCTATCGCCTGCGAACCGGCCGGTCCAGACCACGATGGACCTGCCCGGATTCTGGGCGGGCTCCTATGCCGACGTGCGCAAGGACATGCGCGCCAGCTATCCGAAACATCCCTGGCCCGAGGACCCGACCAGGGCCGACCCGACGCTGCGCGCCAAGCCCCGGGGGCGGTGACGGGCGGAACAGGCGGGCCGGGGCGTCGCCCCGGAACCCGGGATGTTTCGACCGGGAAGAAGGCCGGACGGCGCGGACTGGACAAGCGGGCGCGACGGGGGGCAGAACGGCGGGGCGACCGGAGGGAGAGCGCATGGACATCGAAAGGCTTGCCGAGGGCGTCCTCGCCGGCGACCGCCGCGCGCTGGCACGCGCCATCACGCTGGTGGAGAGCGGCCGCGCCGATCACCGCAGGGCGGCGGTTGACCTGATCGGGCGCTTGAACGACGCCGACCACGGGCGGCAGGCCATGCGGATTGGCTTGTCGGGCACGCCCGGCGTGGGCAAGTCCACCTTCATCGAGAGCTTCGGGATGATGCTCACCGGCGCCGACCTCCGGGTGGGCGTCCTGGCCGTCGACCCGTCCTCGGCGCGCTCGGGCGGGTCGATCCTGGGCGACAAGACGCGGATGGAGCGGCTGTCGCGTGCTCCCAACGCCTTCATCCGTCCGTCGCCCTCGCAATCTCACCTGGGCGGCGTGGCGCGGCGCACCCGCGAGGCGATCGCGCTGCTCGAGGCGGCGGGCTTCGACGCGGTTCTGGTGGAGACCGTCGGCGTGGGCCAGTCCGAGACCGTGGTCGCCGAGATGACCGATCTGTTCGTGCTGCTGCTGGCGCCCGGGGGCGGGGACGAGCTTCAGGGGGTCAAGCGCGGCATCATGGAGATGGCCGACCTCCTGATCGTCAACAAGGCGGACGGCGACCTTGCCGCCACCGCCACGCGGACCTGTTCGGATTACGCCGGCGCCCTGCGGCTTCTGCGGAAACGGCCGCAGGACCCGGAGGGCTTTCCGAAGGCGCTTACCGTCTCGGCGATGGAGGAGAACGGGCTCGAACGTGCCTGGGATGAGATGCGCGCGCTGGCGGACTGGCGCCGCGAGACCGGTCACTGGGACGCGCGCCGCGCCGAGCAGGCGCGCTACTGGTTCGAGGCGGAGGTGCGGGCGGGGCTTCTCGCCCGGCTCTCGCGCGAGCCGGTGAAGGGGGCGATGGAGGCGCTGGCCCGGCAGGTCGAGGCCGGAACCACGACGCCGGCCCTTGCCGCCGCGGAGGTGCTGACCGATGTGCTGGGCCTCGGGCCCGAGGCCGGGGAGACGGGGCTTGACGCGGAGACGTCGCTCGCATAACGAAGCCCGACCAGATTCCGGGCGCGGGCGGATCGCACGCGCCTTTTGATATTGGCGGGGGCGCGTCCCTCGCGACAAGACGAGGACGAACCCATGTCGCGTGTCTGCGAACTGACCGGAAAAGGGCCGATGGTTGGCAACAACGTCAGCCACGCCAACAACAAGACCAAGCGGCGCTTCCTGCCGAACCTCAACGACGTGACGCTCCAGTCCGAATCGCTGGGCCGCGGCATCAAGCTGCGGATCTCGGCCTCGGCGCTGCGCTCGGTCGACCATCGCGGTGGTCTCGACAAGTTCCTCGCCAAGGCGAAGGACGTCGAGCTTTCGGCGAAGGCACTGAAGGTGAAGCAGGAAATCGCCAAGGCGCAAGCCTCGGCCGCTGCCGAAGCCTGATCGTCTGACCATGACGTACGGGATGCCCCGGTCGCACCTGCGGCCGGGGCATTTCGCGTGGTCCCGGCGGCGCGACGCGTGCTCTGGCCTGCGACGCCGCGGGCGGTTGCCCGGCGCACCGCCGCGCGGCATGAGGGACGTATGACCGTCGCTCCCGTTCTTCGCGTGCTTCTGCTGACGCTCTTCGCCCTCGCGGGCGTGGAGGCGGCGATCGCGCGCGGTCTGCACCCGGTCTCTACCGTCGTGCTTTGCCGGGGCGCGACGGCCGAGGTCGTGACCCTCGGTGCGGACGGCACGCCGGTGCGCCAGAGCGCGCTGTGCCCCGACGCCGGCGCGGCGATCTTCACCGATGCCGGTCTTCCGGTGGCACTGGGCGCACCGGTTCGACGTGTGGTCCCGTGCCGATTCGCCGGGGCCCGCGTCGCCGGCCGCGCGATGCCTGCACCGCAGGCTACGGCAAGGGCGCCTCCGGGCCTTGTCTGATCCCCATGGACCACAGACACCTACCCGGAGACGACAGACATGATCCGCACTCTTTCCCTTGCCGCCACGCTCGTGGCCGGCACCGCCGCCATGGCCGCGGCTGACATCACCATTCACGACGCCTACGCGCGCAGCGCCACCCCGGTCGCAAAGTCGGGTGCGGCCTTCATGGTGATCGAGAACGACGGCGCCGAGGCCGACCGGCTGATCGGCGTGGCCTCCGAGGCCGCCGCCGTGGTCGAGCTGCACACCCACGCGCAGGACGACACCGGCATGATGCTCATGCGGCCGGTGGAGGGCGGCCTGGAGATTCCCGCCGACAGCTCCCATGCGCTGCAACGCGGGGGCGATCACGTCATGTTCATGGGCCTCACCGAAGGGTGGGAGAACGGCGACACGATCCCGGTCACCCTGACCTTCGAGCGCGCAGGCGACGTGCAGGTCGACATCGTCGTGGACCGCGACCGCCAGCCGGCGCAGGACGGCGAACACGGCGCCATGCAGGGCATGGACACCGCCCCGACGAACTGACGGGACAGGGGGCCGGGCCGGGATCAGCCCCGCGCCCGGCCTCCGGACAGCACCCGGTCGACCCAGTCGGGGACGATCTCGCTCGCCGGGCCGATCTCGTGGCGGTCGAAGGCGGCGGAGACGTCCGATTCCGCGAGGTTCAGCTCCAGCGTCTCGACGCCGGCGAGCCGGGCCTCCTGAACGAAACCCGCGGCGGGGTAGACCTGCCCCGAGGTGCCGATCGCGACGAAGAGGTCCGCCGCCGCCAGCAGCTCCGCGATCTCCTCCATGTGGTGCGGCATCTCGCCGAACCAGACCACGTCCGGGCGTCCGGCTGGCGCACCACAGGCGGGGCAGGGCTCTTCGGGGCGCATCTCGGCAGGCGCCGGCCAGCGGTGATCGCAGGCGGCGCAGAGCGCGCGGTCGAGGGCGCCGTGCATGTGCAGGACGGTGGCCCCGGCGGCCTCGTGCAGCCCGTCCACGTTCTGGGTCACGATCACCACGCGGCCGGGATGATCGCGCTGAAGTCGCGCCAGCGCGTGGTGGGCCGGGTTGGGCGCGGCGCCCGCGGCCTGCGCGCGGCGCATGTTGTAGAACTCCTGCACGCGGGCGGGATCGCGGGCGAAGGCCTCGGGCGTGGCCACGTCCTCGATCCGGACCTTGCTCCAGAGCCCGTCCGTGTCGCGGAACGTCCCCAGCCCGCTTTCGGCCGAGATGCCCGCCCCGGTGAGAATGACGATGGTGTCGGCCATGGCTGCCCCCTTTCGCGCCGGTCGCCCCTTGGGTATCAGACGGGCATGACCCAGCGCATCCTCTTCGTCTGCCTCGGCAACATCTGCCGGTCCCCGTCCGCCGAGGCGGTCGTCCGCGCCAAGGCCGAGGCGTGGGGGATGGACCTGCACCTCGACAGCGCGGGCACCGGCGACTGGCATGTGGGCGAGCCGCCCTACGGACCGATGCAGAAGGCCGGCGCGGCGCGGGGCTACGACCTCGCCCCCTTGCGCGCGCGGCAGGCGGAGCGAGCGGATTTCGACCGCTTCGACCTGATCCTGGCGATGGACGCGCAGAACCGGGCGGACCTTGAGGCCATTGCGCCCGCGGAGGCCCGTGCCCGGCTGGAGATGTTCACCGACTACCTGCCCGCGGGCGAGGCCGACCACGTGCCCGACCCCTACCACACGCGGGACTTCGACGGCGCGCTGGACCTGATCGAGCGCGCGGCCGACGGGCTGCTGGACCGCCTGAGGGGCTGAGGCCCGCGCCTACTTGCAGGGGTCGTGGCCCCAGTTCATCAGGGAGTAGCGCCAGTCGGAGCTCTCGGGGTCGTCGTCCGGGCCGCCCTGCGCCGTGTGACGCTTGATGTAGGCGACGACCTTGCCCATGTGCGCCCACTGGTCGTCCGAGAGGTCGCCCTTGTTGGTGCGCTGGATCTTCACGATCTTCCGCCCCGAGGCATGGCCGGTGGACTCCCCGTCCTCGCTGTCGCCGACCTCTTTCGACTCCTCCGTCTCGAGCCAGTCCTCCAGCTCCTTGGGGGACATGTTCACGAGCTCCTGCCACTCGTCCCAGACCTCGTCACGCGATTTCGCCATGGGGTGCTCCTGTCTGCGGTGTCGCGGGAGAACAAGCGGGCGAAGCGGGGGGTTCCGCTTAAGGAAATTTATGGACAGGTTGCAACACGAGTTTCGCGGGCATGGCCCGGGGCGAACACGTTTTGACCCCGGCAAAGCCGGGGGCGCGCCTCAGCTATCCATCTTCAGAGCCGAGATGAACGCCTCCTGCGGGATCTCGACCTTGCCGAACTGGCGCATCTTCTTCTTGCCGGCCTTCTGCTTCTCAAGCAGCTTCTTCTTGCGCGTCGCGTCGCCGCCGTAGCACTTGGCGGTCACGTCCTTGCGCATCGCCGAAAGCGTCTCGCGGGCGATGACCTTGGCGCCGATCGCCGCCTGGATCGGGATCTTGAACATGTGGCGCGGGATCAGGTCCTTGAGCTTCTCGCACATGGCGCGGCCGCGCTGCTCGGCGCGGTCGCGGTGGACCATCATGGCGAGCGCGTCCACGGGCTCGTCGTTCACGAGGATCTGCATCTTCACGAGGTTGTCCTCGCGGTAGCCGATCATCTCGTAATCGAAGCTGGCATAGCCCTTGGTGACCGATTTCAGCCGGTCGTAGAAGTCGAAGACCACCTCGTTGAGCGGCAGGTCGTAGACCGCCATCGCGCGGCCCGCCACGTAGGTCAGGTCGAGCTGGATGCCGCGCCGCTCCTGGCAGAGCTTGAGCACGTCGCCGAGATACTCGTCGGGGACCATGATGGTCGCCTTGATGCGCGGCTCTTCCACATGCGCGACGGTCGAGGGGTCGGGCATGTCGGCGGGGTTGTGCAGGTCGCGCCGCTCGCCGTCCTTGGTGTAGAGGTGGTAGATCACCGACGGCGCCGTGGTGATCAGCTCGATGCCGTATTCCCGCTCCAGCCGGTCGCGGATCACCTCGAGGTGCAGAAGCCCGAGGAAGCCGCAGCGGAAGCCGAAGCCGAGCGCCGCCGAGGTCTCCATCTCGTAGGTGAAGGAGGCGTCGTTTAGCGCGAGCTTTTCTATGGCGTCGCGCATGTCCTCGAAGTCGTTCGCGTCCACCGGGAAGAGTCCGCAGAACACCACCGGCACCGACGGTTTGAAGCCGGGCAGGGGCGTCTCGCAGGGGCGCTTTTCCAGCGTGATGGTGTCGCCCACGCGGGTGTCGCGGACCTGCTTGATCGAGGCGTTGAGATAGCCGATCTCGCCGGGGCCGAGTTCCTCCACGGCGGTCATGCGCGGGCGGTAGACGCCCACGTCGTCCACGTCGTAGGTGCCCCCCGTCTTCATCATCCGGATGCGGTCGCCCTTCTTGAGGGTGCCGTCGATGATCCGGACGATACAGATCACGCCGAGATACTGGTCGTACTTGGAGTCGACCAGCATCGCCTTGAGAGGCTTCTCCGCGTCGCCCGCGTCTGGGGCGGGCAGCTTCGTCACGATGGCCTCGAGCACGTCGGGGATGCCGACGCCGGTCTTGGCCGAGATCAGGCAGGCCTCGGAGGCGTCGATGCCGATCACGTCCTCGATCTGCGCGCGCACCCGGTCTGTGTCGGCGGCCGGCAGGTCCACCTTGTTCAGCACCGGCACGATCTCGTGGTCGGCGTCGATGGCGGTGTACACGTTGGCCAGCGTCTGCGCCTCGACCCCCTGGGTGGCGTCCACCACCAGCAGCGAGCCCTCGACCGCCTGCATGGACCGGGCGACCTCGTAGGCGAAGTCCACGTGACCGGGCGTGTCGATCAGGTTCAGCACGTAGGTGTGACCGTCCTCCGCGGGATACTCGATCCGGACGGTGTTGGCCTTGATCGTGATGCCGCGCTCGCGCTCGATATCCATCGAGTCGAGGAGCTGGTCCTGCATGTCGCGTTCGGCGACGGTGCCGGTGAGCTGGATCAGCCGGTCGGCCAGAGTGGATTTCCCGTGGTCGATGTGGGCGACGATGGAGAAATTACGGATGCGCTCGCGTGGGATCATTCCCGCGATATGACGCGGGCGCGCGACCCGGTCAAGGTGGCGCGGGGGCGCAGTCGCCCCTTGTGACGCGGGGGGTCCGACGCGTCGCGCACGTCGCGGGGAAACCGCGCCCCGCCGCCTGCGTTGGTCGGGCACACCCACGGTCCGCCGCCGCGCGGGCCGGACAGACATCCGACGACAGGAGACAGTGCATCATGGCAGAAGTGGCAATGCGGATGACCGCAACCGGCAAGGTCCAGGGCGTGGGCTACCGCGATTACCTCCAGACCGAAGGCGCCAAGCGCCACGTGCGCGGCTGGGTCCGCAACGCCGCCGACGGCAGCGTCGAGGCGGTGCTGGCGGGCGAGGCGCTCGACCTCGAGGACATGGCCAAGGTCATGCGGGACGGACCCGACGGCGCGGACGTGGCCGACGTGTCCTCCGAGCCCGCCGACGCGGACGACGTGCGCGGCTGCAAGGACATCGAGGTTCGCGACTGATAAGCGGCCCGAAGAAAGTGAAGGCGGCCCTCGGGCCGCTTTCGTGAATTGCCAAATCCCGGATTATGCGCGATTGTTTGCGTCATCGGCAGTTCGGCCGGATGCATCGGGCGCATCTCAAGACGCCCGGCCCGGCCCAGACGGGGACAGAGGCGCATGAAATCGATCATCATGGTAGTGGTGTGCGGGCTGACGCTCGCCGCCTGCGGTCAGCGCGAAAGCGTGTCGCGCGGAGCCACCTTCGCGGGCCCGAGCTTTGCCAGCGGCCCGATGAAGACCGCGTGCCTGCGCAGCGATCGCAAGGCGCGCAACGACAGGCTTTGCGGGTGCATCCAGGCCACGGCCGACCGCTCGCTCAGCGGCGCCGAGCAGCGGCTAGCGATCAAGTTCTTCAAGGATCCGCACCACGCTCAGGAGATCCGGCAATCGGACCGTCCGAAGCACGAAGAAATGTGGCGCAACTACAAGGCGTTCGTGTCGCGGGCCGAGCGAAGCTGCCGCGGCCTCTGAGGCCGCGCTGCATCCGGAGCAGCTGGTCGCTCAGGCGTCCAGGAAGGCGCGCACCGAAGCCTCGAACTCGCGGGGCTTCTCGGCGTGCAGCCAGTGCCCGGTGCCCGGCAGGGCGGCAAAGCGCGCCTTGGGAAAGTAGCCGCGGATGCGGTCGCGGTTGTCGCGCGAGACATAGTCGCTGTCGCCACCGGCGAGGAACAGCACCGGGTTCTCGAAGGTGCCCTCGATGTCGTCGGGCCAGCCGACGATCTTGTCCATCTCGGCCGCGAGCACGTCGAGGTTCAGCACCCAGGCCCTGTTCGCGACGTCGAGCGACTGGGTGAAGAAACTTTGCAACGTCTTTTCCGGAACGGTGTCGGCCAACTGGGCGGCAGCGTCGGCGCGCTTTTCAACGCGCGAGAGGTCCACGGCACGCATCGCCTCGACGTATTGCATCTGCGAGTGGCTGTAGGTCACCGGCGCGATGTCCGCGACCACGAGACGGCGCACCAGCTCGGGCCGGGTGAGCGCCAGCGCCATGGCCGCCTTGCCGCCCATCGAATGACCGACCACGTCCACCGGTCCGCCGATCGCTTGTATCGTGTCGGCAAGGTCGCCCGCGAGGTCGGCGTAGGAATGGCTGTCGCTCCACGGGCTCTGGCCGTGGTTTCGCATGTCCACGGCCGTCACCGGCCCACGATCGGAGAGGCGCTTGGCGATCACACCCCAGTTCCGGGCCGAGCCGAACAGCCCGTGCACGATGACAAGATGTGGCGCGTCGCCGTCGGAGTTCTGGGAAATTGTCGCGAGTTCCATGTGCCCAGCGATAGACCGGCGCGCGGCCGGGCGCCAGTGGGCCGCGTGCATCACCCTCGCGGCGGAGGCCACGTCGGGGATGTTCCGTTGCCCGCGAACACGGTAAATTCCGGACCATGATCACCCACGACGACCTCACCGCGCGCACCGGGCGCATCGAAAGCCTCCTGAGGGACCGGCTTGGCCTCAAGCACGGCTCGCTCGGCCGCCGCGCGGCGCGGGCCGGGCGTCGCCTGCCGCGCGCGATCCGCGCCGACCTCTGCCGTATTGGCGAGGCGGTCCAGCTTTCGGGGCATCCGCGCCTGCGTCACGCCTCCGAGGGCGGAGAGATCACGGCCGCCTGCGAGCGGGTGGAGCAGCACCTGGCGGGGATCGACGTGCGCGACCGGCGGATCGGCGCGGCGCTGGGGCTGGCGGCGGTGATCGGCTTCAACCTGCTGGTCGTGGCCGTGCTGTTCATCGCCGTGCTGCGCTGGCGCGGGCTGGCGTAACACCGCACTGGAGGGCGCCGGCCCCGCGCGATGGAGGCCGGCGCGGACCGGAGCTTACATGTCCGGATAGATCGGGAAGCGGGCGAGCATCTCCGCGACCTCGGCGCGGACCTTGGCCTCGACCTCCGCGGTGTCGTCGGGGTTGGCCGCCAGCGCGTCCACGATCTCGACGATCCAGTCGGCGACCTGCCGGAACTCGGCCTCGCCGAAGCCGCGGGTGGTGCCGGCCGGCGTGCCGAGACGGATGCCGGAGGTCACCGTGGGCTTCTCGGGGTCGAACGGCACGCCGTTCTTGTTGCAGGTGATGTGCGCGCGGCCCAGGGCGGCCTCGGTCGCGTTGCCCTTCACGCCCTTGGGACGCAGGTC
>NZ_FOAI01000027.1:5000-6591 GCF_900109705.1 Roseivivax marinus
ACACAGGGCTCTGCGAAGCCGTAAGGCGACGTATAGGGTCTGACGCCTGCCCGGTGCCTGAAGGTTAAAAGGAGGGGTGCAAGCTCCGAATTGAAGCCCAGGTAAACGGCGGCCGTAACTATAACGGTCCTAAGGTAGCGAAATTCCTTGTCGGGTAAGTTCCGACCTGCACGAATGGCGTAACGACTTCCCCGCTGTCTCCAACGTCGACTCAGCGAAATTGAATTGCCGGTCAAGATGCCGGCTCCCCGCGGTTAGACGGAAAGACCCCGTGCACCTTTACTACAGCTTCAGACTGGCACCAGGCCAGGCATGTGCAGGATAGGTGGTAGGCTTCGAAGCAGGGACGCCAGTCTCTGTGGAGCCACCCTTGAGATACCACCCTTGCCTCGCTTGGTGTCTAACCGCGGCCCGTTATCCGGGTCCGGGACCCTCTGTGGCGGGTAGTTTGACTGGGGCGGTCGCCTCCTAAATCGTAACGGAGGCGCGCGAAGGTTGGCTCAGAGCGGTCGGAAATCGCTCGTTGAGTGCAATGGCAGAAGCCAGCCTGACTGCGAGACTGACAAGTCGAGCAGAGTCGAAAGACGGCCATAGTGATCCGGTGGTCCCAAGTGGGAGGGCCATCGCTCAACGGATAAAAGGTACGCCGGGGATAACAGGCTGATACTGCCCAAGAGTCCATATCGACGGCAGTGTTTGGCACCTCGATGTCGGCTCATCTCATCCTGGGGCTGGAGCAGGTCCCAAGGGTACGGCTGTTCGCCGTTTAAAGAGGTACGTGAGCTGGGTTTAGAACGTCGTGAGACAGTTCGGTCCCTATCTGCCGTGGGTGTAGGAGACTTGAGAGGAGTTGACCCTAGTACGAGAGGACCGGGTTGAACGATCCACTGGTGGACCTGTTGTTGCGCCAGCAGCAGTGCAGGGTAGCTATGATCGGACAGGATAACCGCTGAAGGCATCTAAGCGGGAAGCCCCCCTCAAAACAAGGTCTCCCTGAGGGCCGTGGTAGACGACCACGTCGATAGGCTGGAGGTGTAAGCGTGGCAACACGCTCAGCTGACCAGTACTAATGGCCCGACAGGCTTGGTTCGATCCAGAAAAAGGCAGGCAATCTGCCCTGGTCGAAAAGCATACCCCTCGTGATACGAGGCTTGGACAACGATGTTGATAAACAAAACGTATCCGCACCAGGCATGTCGATGGTGTGGCCACGCGCTCTTGCTTCGCAACAGCGCTTCCGGCCACTCACCAAACCGAGAAAGACACGCCGCGCGGGTGCGCGCCGTGTCTTTCTCGGTTTGGTGGTCATAGCACGAGCAAAACACCCGGCTCCATTCCGAACCCGGCCGTTAAGTGCCGTCGCGCCAATGGTACTGCGTCTCAAGACGTGGGAGAGTAGGTCGCCGCCAAACCTAGCAAGACACGTCCCCGTATCTCTCGAACACGATGACACAATACCCTCCGCACCAACCACACCAAGGCGCGGAGCCCAGGGCAAAAACACGCCCAATTGGCGCGGGATGGAGCAGTCCGGTAGCTCGTCAGGCTCATAACCTGAAGGTCGTAGGTTCAAATCCTACTCCCGCAACCA
>NZ_FOAI01000013.1 GCF_900109705.1 Roseivivax marinus
GAAACTCTCATGGGTGGCTCCTCTCACATGCAGATCATGACACCTGCACTATGGCGCATCGCGACGCCGGGGAGCAGGAGCCATCCACCCCATCGTCTTCCCAGAACTTGGGGCCACCACGCCACGCGTAAAAGTGAAAGCGGCTCTTGCCGTTCGCCAGCTTTCGCCGAATGCGATGGACACCTTTAGGCAGATCACCTTGCCGCACGGTTGGTCCTCCACTTTTCAAGCGGGGTCATGTGTGGCTTGGCAGCATCGCCACCGGTCCCGGCCGTGATTTCGAACCGCTTGCCCTCGGCGGTCTCCACGACGATCGACACATGTTCATAGCCCGCAGCCTTGGCGGCCTCAAACACCGGCGACAGATCGGACTTGCGAAACTCTGCAGAGCGACGCTCCATTAGTTTGCCCCTACATCAAGAATGCGGACAGCCGCTCTCGGTAATTTATCTACCACTTTCTTTGCGAAGAACGGCAAATCCAACGAAACCACGGGCTGACCGATCCGAGGATCATTTTGTTCGACGCTATCCCGCCATTCATCGAGCGAACCGCCAAACCAGCTAGAACCATCACCCCAGAAGAACGCAGATCGTTTAAAAATAATATTTCCATACCAACCGAGATCATTCGCTCGCTCTTGGTAAACCTGCCGAACGGTATAGAGGTTAATGTCTTCTTGCGAAGGCTCGGGGATGGTGCAGGAAGCGGTCAAGTCACCTTTTATGCAGCCATTGCAATGGAGAGCGAAATAAAGAGCGGCTTGAGAAACGATTTCGCTGTCATGCCAAGCTCTTTTCGGACCGATATTCAGCCCAGCAACCTCCTTAACGAAGCTCATTTGGAGCAACACGTCGATCTCGTAACTTGGTTTTGGTCCCATAGGAGGAAGAAACTCTGGGAACCGCCGTCTATGGTCGCGCTGCGTGACCAGGTCCATGGCAGTTATGCGTGCTGCCTCTCTGGCAGTGAAAGATTCAAACTTGATCATGCGCACCCCTCTTGGCGTGAGAGACACCACGCAGATGACGGCGTGGCAACCACCACGCAAAAATTTCTCGAAGCATAGTCACTTACTGCGAGGATGCATCATCAACAGCTGCAGCACTCAGAACAGCGACCATGCAGAAGAGCTCCGCGACAGTCTTGTCGATGTGTCGCCTAGAGTTTATCCCTGCCAACGGTGCTAGTAATGGTGCGAGACGCAAAGATAGATGAACTTATTTTTAGACCACACCTCTCTTAGAAAATCGGCTCGAGCAGCTTTTATTTCGTCGATAACGCTAATAATCGTTCATGGCTGTGTAGCAGAATTCTCCAGTATCGGCCTTTTAGGCCTCCCTGTAAGGTTCTCGCTTCAAGACTTACAGAGACTGGCACTGTTTGTTCAGATTTTTTACTCTGTTATATTTTTCTTCCGCGCTTATGAGCTCAATTTCCGACACCATATAGATGAGCTACAGGAGAAGGCTGATGAACGCAAAAAAAAGAGAAGTGAACTACATGGCGCTAAATACCGCGAACGAACGCCTCCTTTAGAAATTATTCTCAAAGACCAAAAGGCACCTCCAGAAAAGCGTGAAGAGGCACAAGAGTTGCGGAAGAAACAGAGCGCTTTTCGCAACGCGGCGGTCGAAAAGGACACTAGGCGCATTACAATCCTCCTATATTGGCAAATTGCGTTATTTTTTCTCATTGAAATAATAGCCCCGGCAATCACGATCGTGGCTGCATGGTCCTCCCTTTGGCTTGAATGCGTGGCCGCAGTGATATGCGCCTCTAACTTTCCTTAGGCTTGTACATATTCATGACCGCCGCTTATACCTGAGGGGCATAGGCGGCGCGCTTCAATTTTTTGACTGAAGTCACCAGTTGTCGGTGACTCTTCGGGCTCATGCCGAGGCGCGTCCCGCCTATTCCTTCCAATCGACCATGCGCATGGCCCCGGACACATCGCCCCGCGGAATGCCCGCCTCTTTCGCCTCGGCCATCGTCTTGATGATCGTGGACAAAGCGCGGGCGCGTCCGCCTGCATCGAAGGCTTGCAGTGGGCGGATGGTGTCAATTTCCACCAACCCACCGAGCTTGGTTGATGCCTCATCGGCCAGCAGCGCAGCGATGGGTTGTAGCGCCCAGATTGCGAGCTGTCGTTGCGCTTCCCTGACCGCCGGGCCGGTGGTGGCGCGGTTCACCAATGACGGTAGGACGCCATAGGCCATTAGGATGCCTTCGCGGGCCGCTGCCAGCGTCTCGGCCGTCATGCTTTTGGACAGGTCTGGCGAGAGCTGGTCGGGCTTCTGTCCGATCTGGGGGTTCATGCCCGCCGCAGTCGCCTGCGCGACACCCTCGATCACCAGCGTGGAGCCGCGCCGCCCTCGGAACGCACCGCGCATCGAGGCCATGTCCTCAGCCCCAGTGTCCGGCAGGGGCACGATCTGAGAGCCGAGCGGGGCATTCTCAAAGGTCTCGCCGAGGGCCGATTCCACCGCGTGGAGCATGGCCCCGGTGAGGCTGGACCGGCGCAGCGGGGCCGTTCCGATCCACGGGGTCAGGTTGTCAGAGCCGATTCGAAGGTGCAGAACCTCTGCCGCAAGCGCGGTGACCGTTCGTCCGCCGCCCGCCTCTGGGATGGACAGGCGGTAGGCGCGCGGCTTGCCATCGCGGGTGGTCACGTCCCAATCCGTCGCCGGGACAAGCCCCAGCTCAGTGATCAGGTAGACCGCCTCGCCGTTGAGCGCGGCCGAACGGGCAATCATCGCCATCATCTGGCGGGTTAGCAGTTCGGTGCCGGACACGTCCGCCATAGCGAACCCGCCTTCCCAAAGGCTGACACAGCTCTGCACCGTCGCCGTAAGCTCGGCCACGCCGCGCCGCCCGCTGATGAAGCTGTCCCGCGCCACCATGACCTGGGCGGTATAGCCGGACCCGCTGGACCTTGCCTCGATCGGGCGCAGCTTGTTCATGAGCCATCCGAGCATGGTCACCTCCACCGGATCGCGGCGGGGCGGTACGTCAGGCGCTTCGCCACCTCACCAATGGGTTGCCAGTTTCGAGCCTCGATCTGGGCTTGCGGATAGGCGGGTTTCGTGACGGCGCTTATCTCGATCAGGTCTGCCGCCTTGATGGTCCGCAGGATCGCGGTGCCACGTTCCTCGACCGTCTCGCCGCCCGGCCGGACGCGGAAGTCGGGAGACAGGCCCCGCACCAGCCCGGCCGAATGGGCCGAGAGGAAGTCCCGGACATAGCTTACCTGGCCCATATCGGCGCTGATTGTCGCTTCCACGGTTAGGGCATCGTCGGTTTCGGTAAGGGTCAGGGTGCCGGCCGAACGCGAGGCCAGTGGCTTGTTGAAGTCATGGCCGGACAGAAAGTGCACGTCCTCGCCGCGCTCGATCCGATCTGCGAAGGCACGGGCTGCGATCATCTCACGACGCTCACGGCCCATGCCCACGCGCTCGGCAAGCACGGTTTCCCGGCCATAGGGGAAGGTTGCCCGAAGGCGGGTTTCCCCGCCCTCGGTGCGCAGCTCAAGGCTGCCGACATGAGCGCCCCAGAGCATTACGCCCCCGCGTCCAGTTCGAGGTCGGTCAGCAGTTCGAGCTGGGCCGGGCGCGCCACGGTCACGTCCATCGTCGCCAGCGCCGTGATCCGAAGCCCGCCGGACTGCGCATCGCTGTAGGGGTCGCGGATCATGTCCACCGCTCCCCATGCGCCGATAAAGATCGGGGCCACGCCGCCTGCCGCGGTGGTCAGCAACGCCGAGGTGGCAAGCGGATTGCCGGCCGGCGCAGCAAGCGCATTGTTCGTCATGGCGATGTTTGCCGAGGGCAGGTTCTTCACCAGGCGGTCCCACTCGGACACCGCCGTGCCGTCTATCAGCGCGCTATCCAGGAAGTCCCACAGCTCCGGACGGATCAGCGCCCGCACTGCGTCCGGGGACGCGGCGGCGTTGGAAGTCATGAACCGGGTGACAGCCGAGCGGAACGCACCCCAACTCGCCAGCGCGGTCACGGCCGTGGAGGTGATGCCGTAGGTGGCCGCGCCCGCGATGACGCCGAGCGGCTGGCCGTTGGCCCCGGTTCCCAGGAACGCCGCCTGATCCATCGCCGCGCCCATGGCCCCGCTCATGTCTCGGCGCACCGCCTGTTCCAGCGCCGCGCCAGACTGTTTGAGCGTCTTGCGCGTGATGCGCATCTGAATGCCGAGGTTGTGGTCTGGCGACATGGCCCGATCAGTCGTGGCATAGGTCGACGGCCCGGCCACGTTGGCCGTCTCGCCATCCGCCCAGCCCGCTGTGACGGCCGAGGTGGTCACCGGCCATTCCACTGCGCCCGCGTCGATGCTGATCATCTGCGCCCCCATGCGTGCCGCAACGCTGTCCGGGAACAGGCGCTCGATGATCGGACGTGTCTGGACCGGGTTCGGGGTGCCGCTGGCGACGGTTTCACCGGCCCGGACTTCCAGAGCCTGCCACGGCACGGGAATGCCCCGGAAGCCGCCCGCGCTGCGCAGCTCGGACACGATCTCGGCCGTCTGACCGTCGAGCTGGCGCCCCTCATCGAGAGCCAGCGCGACCTGACGCATCTCGAAACCGGCCATGAGGTCGGCCCATTCCTGAGCCGTCCGGGTTTCCAGTTCGCTGCCTGCGTCCCGGCGTTCGGCATCTTCCGCGATCAGGGCAGCGCGATACCGCGTTTCGTTGGATCGATATTCACAATCCATCGTGTCCATCTGGCGGATTTCGTCCTCGGATGGTGTTTCCTTACCGGCCAGCTCGGAAAGGTTCTGGCGGATTTCGCTTTGCCGCCTGGCGATATTCACAGACTCGAGCATCGGTTATCCTTTCTGCTCAAAAGGGGTTTTGCCGGGTCGCGAAAGCGACTCGACGGCTTGCCGCCAATCTCGGCGGTCCTCTCGGGGCGGGGGGTGCCCGCACTCGATCCTCGTTTTTCGGGTGTGGCAGCCGGGGCAAAGCGCCTGGAGGTTGCCGGTCTCATACGACAGCTCGGGGTGCGTCCTGACCGGCTTGATATGGTCGACCTCGAGCCGGCCCCCGCAGCCGCAGGAGCGGCAGCGGTAGTGGTCGCGTTCAAGGATCTCCGCGCGAAGCGCCTTCCAGCGTTTGGTGCGCGTGACATGCCTAGAGTGGCGCTGATGTTCCTTGCGGATGCTCATGCCACGCCACCACTCTGAGCGGTGACCTCAAGAAAGCCCCGTTCACCCGGAACCTCTTTAATGCCATCGATCTCATAGCTGACGCCCTCATGGACCAAGCGATCGGTTCGAGCGATGCTGCGCCCGAAAGCCGTCGCGCGGATGATGAAACGGCTGACCAGCTTGTTGTCCCAAGCGCCCGCGCTAACGCGCTCGGCATCGGATACGTCCCGCCGCCGAGCGAAGATCGCGGAGCCGTAATCCGTCCAATCGCCAATGGCACCGCCAAGGCCATCGGTGTCGGTCTGGACGTAGCGGCGGATTTGAATGCGCCGGTCTAGGCTTCCAGAGTTCAGAACCATGCCATCCTCGCTTTCGTCTGGGGTTGAGCTGCGATCCGCGCGCCTTGCGCGACGGCCAGAACGGAAGCCGCTGCCGCGTCGATCCGGCCAGTGGCACGAGCTTTCGCGAGCTTGAGATTGTTGGCCGGGTCGCGCAGGCACACCGCGTCCGCGAAGGCCGAGCGCAACAACAGTGACGGCCGGGCCTTAACCAAGCCGTCAAAGGCGGCGCGGCGGAACCGCTCGCAGTCTTCGCCACCGTCCCGGAATCCCTGCCCGCGCCAGACGCATGGGGCGCGGACACCTGCCCGGGTCAGTGCCTCGGACAGCTCGGCCTGTTTGTAGCGGTCCATCGTGATCGCAGTGACGTGCTCGCCTTCGACGTTGCGCATCACCTCGGCCAGCCAAGGCGCAACCGGCACCGTCTTGTCACCGAGCACGGTCAGCTCACCACGCTCCTGCATTTCGACGTATCGCCCGGCCACGCCGTCCGACTGCCCCCTGTCCAAAAGGCCGGGCATGGACGGGAAAGTGCCGAGGCATTCGAGCCGCCCGGTCTGGGGCCAGTAGAACGCTGCCGCCGTCATCGAGGCCGAGCCGCCGAGGTCGATGCCGATCACAACCCCGCCCTCGCGGGGCGGCAAGGCATCCGTTTCGCAGGCCAGCCACTCATCGAGCGTGATCAGCAGATCGCGGGACTCGCCGGACACGCGCTCATTCCAATTGTAGAGGCGGAAAGATGTGAGGCTGGACCCGCCGCGCGCAATCGCCCGCTTGGCTTGGGCTTCCAGCCATTCCAGAGAACCGCCGATGCCGTGCGGTGCACCGGGGTTGGCGATCAGCAGGCTTTCGGGGTCATCGGCGGGCCGGCCTGGCGCAGGCCGATGCTCTTGAACGTATGACCCAGGCACAGGATCGTCGATCCACCGAGAAAATGGGTGGGTGTCGTCGCTGGCTGATGTGCTGATCAGGAACGAACGTCCGCCGCGCTTGCCGAGCCCGGACAGCAGGGCATGTTCGAGTTCATCGCCGCGGTCGAGCGCCCAGTGCCCACGCTCATCAAGGATCGCCATTGTCGGCGCACCGCCGAGGGCGGACTTTCCGTCGGCAGCGATCACGCGCAGGACATGCCCGCCGCAGTCGCCTTCATACTCGATCTCAAGACGCGGAGCCCGGCGGTAGATCAGGCGACGCCGCAGCTCGGACGGCAGGCTGGCCGCAAACCCGGCCACGAAGTCCCAAATGATGCGGCCCTGATCGCGCGTCCGAGCGGCCGCGATAATTTCCCGCCGAGGCTGGCGATCCCACACACCGAGCAGGCCGCCGAGCGCGAGGCCTGCCGTGATCGCAGATTTGCCGTTGCCGCGGCCAATGCTGAGAACGGCGGCTGCCGTGTCTGAGGCAAGCGCGCCCTCGATGAAATGGCTTTGAAACGGCGCGAGTTGAACCGGCTTGCCCGCATTCGGACCTTCGGGAATAGCAAGTCCATGCAGGAAATGCATAGCTCGATCGGCCGGGGCCGTCAGGCGCTCATCCAACTCGGGCGCGAAAAGAGAAAACTCACACACACGGTTTCCCGCATGCCCAGGAATTGCGGCATTGGGACCATCTGAGAAAAGGTTGCGCTGACGCGGATCGTTTGCCGGCAGAATGGCTGCTTCGGCGATGGGGTCGAGCTTCGATCCATCTGCCTTTCGCCACTGCCTCGCTTTCGCCTTCTCGCTCATCTTCTCGCGCCTGTCTCTATATTCAACCGTTACTCAGTTCCCACCTGCTCAATGGTGAGGTTCGGAGCGAAGGGCATAGGTCGACTGCCCACAGCGCGCGGCTGTGGCAGTCCCTACGCCCTCCGCGTGAAGTCCTGCTCAACGGAGCCGGTCCATCGCTTTGGGCCCGTCCGGTCATGCGCTCCTGCCGGTCGGTCGGTTGCTGCTTGCGACACCGTGAGCGCGGTGCCGGGGATCGGGCCTCAACCTTTCGGACTGCCCTTCGCCTGTGATCCCGCCCGTGGTAGGCTTTTCCTTGTGGTGCCACCGTTGCTGACCCGAACCACCACTTCGGCCCTGCGCATCGAGTGGCGCGCAGGGTCGCCGTTTGCTCATTCCTCGATCAGTTGAAGCTCTGGGCCGTCGAACATTTCGGCCACCAGGCGAAGCATGACGTCTCGCTGACGCTTGGTAGGGCGCCAGCCTCGCTGCTTCGCTCTTTGAGCCATGCCGGCCGCAAAGCGTTGATCCCACTCGGTCGAACCGTGGCGAGAGAGAAAATCCATGTGTGCGAGGAGCTCGTCATCGCAGCGTCGTGGAAGCGTTTCATCGCTCTTATGCGTAGCGATCTTGGCTCTCGGGAAGCTCCGTCTCGCGAGGACGAGAATGCGCGCTTCGCAGAATTGCTGCGCTGCCTTGCGATCCGCCCTTCGAATTTCGGTTTGCTTTTGCAAAGGAAAGGTTCTGAGAATTGCCTCTGGCAGAAACACAGGTTCGGCCAAGGCGAACGCTTCTTCGATCGAGTGCGGCGCGACCATGCAATCCGTCACAACTGCACCCCACGATATCTGGCGCTCACGCGCGCCATGTGCGGCGACGTGGTGAGGCTCTTTGCGTCCATCGGGGACCGGCCATCATAGTGCAGCGCGGCCTGATCCATGAGCGCTTGTGCGAGGTCTGACGGGACGTCCGCAGCCGCGTTCCCGAACCCGGCCTGATACTCGATTGTCAATCGGCCTGGGCTCAGATCGTGATAGCCCGCTAGCCAACGGATGCAGGGCCGATTGCCCCCAACCAATTCAAATGCAGTGAACAGCTCGCCATCGACGGTCACGGTCGGAACCGCATCGAAACTGACGGGGCCAATCGGTAGGTTGAGCCAGCTCGACCTTTCCGGATCGAAAACCGTCACCCTGATTGTCTGGGTCAAAAGCGCGATCTGTGCGAATTGCTCGATCTCTGCCGCGGCTGTCTCCCCCATGTTCCGAATCGCGTCGTCTTCCGCGTCATCGAGCACCCTCAGGTGTGTCTTGAGATCATTAAGGACGAAGGGCAGCGCGGCGCCGCCGGCAGTCCGGTGCACAAGCATTTTCATGCCGCCGTCTCCATTTCGCTGATGTGCCGGAAGAACGCCGCCTGATTCTCCGCGCTCATGGCCTCGAAAGATGCGAGCGCGTATGCCTTGAGCTCGCAGCGGCTGGCATAGGAAGCCCAGAGTCTGGCTTCCTCCATGCCGCCGAGAAAGGAAGGCAGTGGCGGGCCAGCCGAACCGATGGACACTGCCGCGGTCAATTCGGCGTCGTCGGGCTTGAGCGAATTCAAGGCAGAGAATGCAAGCGCGGCGCGTTCGGTCTCGGTTAAGCGAACCGCGGCGACGAAGCTGCCGAGCATTCGCGACATGCGCTTGTGCTCGGGCTTCATGAAGCGGCCGAGGCTAGACCCGCCCTTTCGGTTTACAGTAAGCGCGTAACCGTTTGATTTCTGACACCCCTCAACAGGGGGTCGTTTACAGCTTTGTGCAGTGTTGTCAGAGGCGTCCGGAGGATTGCAAATCCGTGTACACCGGTTCGATTCCGGTACTCGCCTCCAGACACCCTCCCATCTTCAAACCAGCATATGCGCGTCTCTTCCGGTCTTGCGCGGTGGCCGGTGCGCGCCCACATCGTCGTGATCGGGGAACACTCGGAACCGGCACGGGTTTCTGACGCGACCGGAACGGATATCGAGGGACGCATGAGACGCAGAGAACTGATCGCGGGCGGCGCGGCATTGGCGGGTCTTCCGCTGGCGGCACGGGCTCAGAACGCCACGGACACGACCGAGGCGGCGGCGGGCATGCTCGACGGGACCGGTCAGCCGATGATGGCGCCGCACATCGTGCAGCTGGTCGAGCCGTTTCCGCCGGGCGAGGTTCACGTCTTTCCCGGACCGTTCCGTCTCTACTGGACGCTCGAGGATGCCTACGCCTGGGTCTACCCGATCCGGATCGGTCGCGACAATCTCTACGAAGCCGGGGAATATTATGTCGGCGCCAAGAAGGAATGGCCGTCCTGGACGCCCACTCCCGACATGATCGAGCGCGAGCCGGAGAAGTACAAGCAGTACGAGGACGGGATGCCGGGCGGGCCGAACAACCCGCTGGGGGCGCGGGCGCTCTACCTGTTCACGGAAGAGCGCGGCGACACGTTCCTGCGCATCCACGGAACCAACGATCCGAACACCATCGGCCGCGCCGTGTCGAACGGATGCGCGGGGCTCATTAACGAGCACATGATCAACCTCTACGACAAGGTGCCGATGGGCGCGCGTGTCGTGCTCTATCCCAAGGCGTGACGGTCGGCCCGTAACATCGAGGCGCGTCGCGACGGCCGGTCAGACGCCCTCGATCTTCTGGAACGCGTCGCGCAGGGCATCCGACCATGCGTGGCTCATGCGGGCAAAGTGCGGGTCCGACGCCTCGATCCGGCGTCGGCGCGCGATCTCGAGCCCGCCCTCCTCGATAACCGCGAGGTCGAGAGGCATTCCGACCGAAAGGTTCGAGCGCAGCGTGGAGTCCATGGACAGAAGGACAGCCTTCTCGGCATCCGCAAGCGTGGTCTCGGGCGTGATGACGCGATCCAGGATCGGCTTACCGTACTTGTGTTCGCCGATCTGAAGGTAAGGCGTGTCCTCGGTCGCCTCGATGAAGTTGCCCTCGGGATAGACGAGGAACATCCGCATCGGCCGGCCCTTGCGCTGGCCGGCGACGATGAGCGAGGCGGAGGCTGACTGGTGCATCCGCTCCATCTTCTCGGAGATCTCGGCGGTCACATCCGCAAGCGTCGCGCCCACCATCTCGGCCACGGCCAGCATCGACGGCGCGCGCAGGATCGAACGGGTCTCGTCCGCGTCCGGGTCCTCGGCCGCCTCGGTCAGACGCGCGAGCGCGGTCTGCGTCACCGACAGGCTGCCCGCGGTCATGATGACGATGGCCCGTTCACCCGGCGTGACGAAGGTGAACATCTTTCGATAGGTTGCGATGTTGTCGAGCCCCGCATTGGTGCGGGTGTCCGACAGAAGCACCATGCCCGCCTTCAGCAGCAGGCCCACGCAATAGGTCATCGCCGTCCCCGTGAGTCGCGCCGCACCGGCGCCCGCCGGCGGCCCCTGCCCCGACCCGCGAGAGCTAGCTTGCCGGCGCGGATCACGCAATGCCGCCGCACGTCGCAGGGCCATGCCGGCTCCGAAAGCGTGACCGACGGGTTATCGCGTGGGCGCCGGGAGGCTCATTGCTGCTGGCGCTGCGACTGGGAAGCGCCGTCGGAGGATTGCGACTGCTCCTGACCCCCGCCCGATTGCGACTGCGACTGGCGCGCGCCATCGACCACGCCCACCGAGACGTCGAGCGTCTCGGTGGCGGCGCCGTCGACCACACCCCGGATCGGTGCCGCATCGCCCGCGTCGAAGCCCGAACCGAGCCGGATGTAGGCATCGTTCGGACAGCAGGCGTTGGCCGCGTCGAAGCCCACCCAGCCCAGACCGTCGACCCAGAGCTCGGCCCAGGCATGGCTCGCCTCGGCGCCGACGCTGTCCTCGGTCGACATCAGGTAGCCGGTGACGTAGCGCGCCGGGATGTCCACCGCGTGCGCCAGTGCGATCAGAACGTGAGTGTGGTCCTGACAGACGCCCTGCCCGCCCGCGAGCGCCTCGGCCGCGGTGGTATGGGGCTCCGTCTCGTTCGGGACGAACTCGATCGCCTCGTTGACCGCGCGGCACAGGGCATGGGCCCGATCGAGCACGGTCGCCCCGTCCATCCCCTCCAGCGCATCGGCGGCCAGCGCGCGCAGTTCCGCGGTGCCGGCGGTGCTGCGTGTCGCGGTCAGGTAGGCCGATGGCGGCACCCGTTCGCGATGTCCGCGCAGCACGCCGGCCAGATCGCTGGTCTCGACCGTGCCGGTGACGGTGATTTCCTGCACCTCCACCGGACCGCGCAGGCTGGCGGTCTGGGTCCAGTCGCCTGCGCCGTCCCGGAAGCCTGCGCCGTCGATCGCCGAGCCGGTATCGACGGTCCAGTCCAGCACGGTCTGTCCCTCGAACTGGCTGGGCCAGAGGCGCAGCGACTGCACCAGGCGGCGCACCGGCGTGTCGAAGCCGTAGCGGGTGACGTGGCGAACGGCCAGTTTCATGCGGGTTCTCCCGTCAGGTAGGTGTCCTGCACCACGTGCGCGATGCCGGCGTTGAGGCCCATGAACCGCGTCAGGAACTCGTGCAGGCCTTCGTCGAAGATATCCTCGACCTGCGCCTCGGCGAGTTCAGCCAGGAGCGCCCGCGCGGTGGACTGGGCCTGGCTCGGCCGTTTGTATCCCCGTGCGAGGTGGTCGAGGTGATCGCATGTGCCCTGCACCGCCGTCAGAAGCGAGCGCGGGAACTGACGGTTGAGGATCAGGAAGTGCGCGATGCGCCCTGCGGTGATCTCGCCACGATAGGTCCAGTTGTAGGCCCGGTGCGCCGACATCGACCGCAAAAGCGTGACCCACTGGGTCTGGTCGAGCCCCGAGCCCACGTAGCTCAGCGACGGCAGCAGCACGTAATACTTCACGTCGAGGAGCCGGGCGGTGTTGTCCGCCCGCTCGATCGAGAAGCCGACGCCCATGAAGTGGTAGCCGTCATTGCGCAGCTGGGTGTTGTCGATGGCGCCGCGCACGAGCGCGCAGACATTCGTCGTCCACTCGGCCAGATCGGTGAGGGACATCTTCGAACGCTCGGTCCGGCGCATCTCGCGCAGCTCCTGGTAGGCGGTGTTGAGCGCGTCCCAGGTCTGCGAGGTCAGCGCGGTCCGCACCACACGGGCGTTTTCGCGCGCGCTGGCGATGCAGGAATAGACCGAGGCCGGGTTGTCGGTGTCGAAGAACAGGAACGTCTCGATGTTGCGCTGCTTCGGCTCGCTGTACTTCTCGCGGAAGGTCTCGAGCGAGCCCGAGGCGCGCAGGATCGCGTCCCAGTCGTTGCGGTAGCCGCCGCCGATATCCGGCAGCAGCGCGTTGCGGGCGCCCACCTGGAGCAGGCGCGCGGTGGTCTCGGCGCGCTCGATGTAGCGGGCCATCCAGTAAAGGTGCGATGCGGTGCGGCTCAGCATGGTTCTGTCACTCCGCCAGGACCCAGGTGTCTTTCACGCCCCCGCCCTGCGAGGAATTGACCACGAGCGAGCCCTCCTTCAGTGCCACCCGCGTCAGCCCGCCGGGCACCAGCTCGATCTTCTCGCCGACGAGGCAATAGGGCCGGAGGTCCACGTGGCGCGGGGCCACGCCCTCCTCCACGAAGGTCGGAACCGTCGACAGGGCCAGTGTCGGCTGGGCGATGTAGTTCTCGGGCCTGGCTTCGATCTTGGCGCGGAAAAGCTCGATCGTCGCCTTGTCCGCCTTGGGGCCCACGAGCATCCCGTAGCCGCCCGAGCCGTGCACTTCCTTGACCACCAGTTCCGAGAGGTTCTCGAGCACGTACTTGCAGTCGTCACGCTTGGCGCATTGCCACGTCGGCACGTTCTCGAGGATCGGCGCCTCGCCAAGGTAGAAGCGCACCATCTCGGGCACGAAGGTGTAGATCGCCTTGTCGTCGGCCACGCCCGCGCCGGGCGCGGAGCAGATCGAGACGCCGCCCGAGCGATAGACGTTCATCAGGCCCGGCACGCCCAGCATGGAATCGGGCCGGAAGCACAGCGGGTCGAGGAACGCATCGTCGATCCGGCGATAGATCACGTCCACCTTCTGCGGGCCCTCGGTGGTCTTCATCCAGACGAAATCGCCCTCGACGAAGAGGTCCTGCCCTTCCACCAGCTCCACGCCCATCAGATCGGCGAGGAAGGAGTGCTCGTAATAGGCCGAATTGAACTGACCGGGCGTGAGGATGACCACGTTCGGATCGCCCTCGCACTTGGGTGGTGCGACCGAGGCGAGCGTCTTGCGCAGGAGCCCCGCGTAGCCATCCACCGGCGCGATGCGGTTCTCGACGAAAAGCTGCGGGAACATCCGCATCATGATCTCGCGGTTCTGCAGCATGTAGCTGACGCCCGACGGCGTGCGGCAGTTGTCCTCGAGAACGTAGAACTGGTCGCGGCCCGTCCGCACGAGGTCGATGCCGACGATATGCGACCAGACATTCTTGGGCGGGCGCATCCCCACCACGGCCTTCTCGAAGGCCTCGTTGTGGGTCACGAGATGTTCCGGGATCACGCCCGCGCGGATGATCTCGCGCCGGTCGTAGACGTCCGCGAGGAACGCGTTCAGCGCCGCGGCCCGCTGGCGGATGCCTCGGTCCAGCTTGCGCCATTCCTCGGAGGTGAACACCCGCGGGAACATGTCGAACGGGATCAGTCGCTCGGGGTCGCCGCCCTCGCCATAGACCGCGAAGGTAATACCCACCCGGCGGAAAAGCTGTTCGGCCTCGCTTTGCTTGAGCGAGCGCAGGTCGGCCGGCATCTCTGCCTGCCACCGGCCGAGATTCTCGTAGGCTGCCCGAACATCGCTGCCGGTCAGCATCTCGTTGAAATAGGTCGGATCGTCCTGTGCCATGGGCCCCCGTTTCCCGCTGCGTCAGACAACAAAGCACCGGGACCGCGCGAACTGCAACGCCCGGGTCCCTGAAAAGGCGCGCTTTCTCCGATGGTACACCTATGCTGACGTCGCGTGCATCGCCGTGGCTGCATGTTTTGTAAGCGTTCGGGATGCTCGGCCATCCCCCCCGCCCTTGTGACCGGCGCGGTCCGTGCTAAGCCCTTTTCCGGAGCCAGGAGACAGATGATGCACGCCCCAGCCCCGCTTCCCCTTACCCGAGACCTCGTCCTCGTCGGCGGTGGGCACACCCACGCACTGATCCTCAAGGCGTGGGGGATGAAGCCGTTGCCGGGCGTGCGGCTCACGGTGATCGATCCGGGCCCGACAACCGCCTATTCGGGCATGCTGCCGGGGCACGTCGCGGGCCATTATGACCGAACGGACCTCGATATCGACCTCGTGCGGCTCGCGCGCTTCGCCGGCGCGCGGCTTGTGCAGGGCGCGGCCGAGGGGCTGGACCTCCCGCGGCAGGAAATCCGCGTCTCGGGCCGCCCGGCCGTGGGGTTCGACGTGACCTCCCTCGATATCGGGGTCACGTCGGAGGTGCCCGACCTCATGGGCTTTGCCGCGCACGGCGTTCCCGCCAAGCCGTTGGGGCCTTTTGCGGCGCGCTGGCAGGCATTCGTGGCGGACGACCGGACCGGCGATGCCGCGGTGATCGGCGCAGGCATCGCCGGAACCGAGCTGGCCCTGGCCATGGCGCATCGGCTCCGCGGGACTGGCCGCCGGGTGCATCTGGTGGAGGCGCGCGAGGCACTGTCGGACGTGCCGAACGCGGTGCGGCAGAAGCTGTTGTCCGAAGTGCTTTCCGCCGGGATCATCCTGACCGAGGGCGCCGAGATCGCCCGCGTGGACGCGCACGGGCTGGTCCTGTCGACGGGCCGGCGCATCCCCACGCGCTTTGTCACCGGGGCGGCCGGGGCGCGGCCGCAGCCTTGGCTCGAACGCTCGGGGCTCGACCTCGTGGACGGGTTCGTCGCGGTGAACGCCCGGCTCGAATCGAGTTTCCGGCAGGTCTTTGCCGCCGGTGACTGCGCGCATTACCGCCACGCGCCGCGCCCCAAGGCCGGGGTCTACGCGGTACGCGCCGCGCCGGTCCTGCTGAACAACCTGCGCACGGCGGTCGGCCACGGCGGCTTCCGCCGGTTCCGGCCGCAGGGCGATTACCTCAAGCTCGTCTCGCTCGGCCGAAAGGACGCCATCGGCACCCGCGGGCCGCTACGAGTGTCGGGGCCGTGGGTCTGGCGCTGGAAGGACCGCATCGACCGGCGCTTCATGGAAAAGCTGTCGAAGCTGCCGGCAATGCCGCCCACCCCCCTGCCCTGGCCGCGCGCCCAGGACATGCGCGCGGCGATGGGTCCGAAACCGCTCTGCGGCGGCTGCGGCGCCAAGGTCGGCCGCGCGACGCTGCAACGGGCCCTGTCCCGGCTGGGCCCGCACGAGCGCGACGACGTGGTACCCGTACCCGGCGATGACGCCGCCATCCTGAAGACCGGCGGCGCGCGTCAGGTTCTGTCGAGCGATCACCTGCGCGCACTTGTGGACGACCCGGTCACCATGACCAGGATCGCGGCGGTTCACGCGCTTGGCGACATCTGGTCGATGGGCGCGGCGCCGCAGGCCGCGACGGTGAACCTCGTCCTGCCACGGCTCGCCGACACGCTCGCCGCGCGGACGCTCAGCGAAATTCTGGAGGCGGCCGAAGCGGTGCTGCGCGCCGAGGGCGCCGAGATCGTCGGCGGCCACAGTTCGGTCGGGGACGAGCTGACCATCGGCTTCTCGCTCACCGGCCTGTGCGAGCGCGACCCGATCACCCATGCCGGGGGCAAGCCCGGAGACGCGCTGATCCTGACCAAGCCCGTCGGCTCGGGAACCGTGCTGGCCGCCGAGATGGCCCTGGATGCCCGGGGCGGCGACGTGGCCGCGGCGCTGACCCTCATGACCCGGTCGGAGGGTGCGGCCGCGCGGATCCTCGGCGCGGCGCATGCCATGACCGACGTCACCGGCTTCGGCCTGGCCGGGCACCTCACCAATATCGCCGAGGCATCCGGCACAGGCGTCGAGCTCTGGCTTCACGCGATTCCTCATCTGCCCGGCGCGCGCAGCCTCGCCGCGCGCGGCGTCCGCTCGACCCTCTATCCGCAGAACCGGATGGTGGCGCCCGATCTGCCCGAAACGCCGGACGTGGCGCTGCTCTTCGACCCGCAGACCGCCGGTGGTCTCGTCGCGGCGGTGGCACCGGAGGACGCTTCGCGCCTACTGCAGGAGCTGCACGACGCCGGCTATCCCGAGGCCGCGCAGATCGGCTGGCTGACGGCGTCGCTACCCGGTCAGATCGACGTGACGGACTGAAGCGCGGCCTCGATCCGTGCCGCCGTGGCGTCGAGCGCCTTCGGGTCCAACGCGTCGGCCTCGACCCGTGCCGCGACGTCCGGGGCGACGGCGCGCATCGAGGTCTCGTAGGCGGGGTCGTAATGCTCGGCCGCCAGCGCCGCGCAAAGCGCGCGCTTCTCGCCCTGGTCGATCAGGTCGAACCAGCGATCCACGGTGTCGTGTCCCCGGAAGCGCCGCAGCGGCGTGAGCTGAGCCTTCAGCCGTTCGGGGTCCGCGAGAATGTCGGCATAAGCCTCGGCAAGGTAGCGCGCCCGCGCCTCAAGGGGCGCCGAGACCTCGATCCAGCGCGCGCGCTTCATCGCGTCCCAGAGCTGCGGCGGCAGGTTCAGCCTGCCGATCTTTGAGGATTCGGCCTCCACCAGCACCGGCCGCGCCGGATCGAACCGATAGAGCTTCTGAGCCAGTTCCGTCTCGAACCCCTTCTGAGCCGGCTGCCCGCCGGGCATCTCGCCCAGCAGAGACCCGCGGTGCCGCGCCAGCCCCTCGAGGTCGAGGACCTGAACGCCGCGCGCCTCGAGCAGATGCAGAAGGTCGGTCTTTGCCGTGCCGGTATAGCCACCCAGCTGCACGAGCGTCAGGTCCAGCGGCGTGTCGTAGAGTGCCTCTGTCACCAGCCGGCGATAGGTGCGGTAACCGCCTTCGATCGACTCGGCGCGCCAGCCGATCTCTCCCAGCATCCAGCGGAACGCCCCGGAGCGCTGACCGCCCCGCCAGCAATAGACCAACGGTCGCCAGCCGCCTTCCTTGAGCGCCAGCGACGTCTCGATATGCGAGGCCGCGTTGCGGAAGACCAGCGCCGCACCGATCTTCCGCGCGAGGAACGGCGATTCCTGCTTGTAGATTGTGCCGACCCGCGCGCGCTCCTCGTTGTCGAGCACCGGCAGCGAGATCGCGCCCGGGACGTGATCCTCCTCGAACTCCGCCGGCGAGCGGACATCGATGACGGTGTCGAAGTCATGGTCGAAGAGGTCGCGGAGCGCGGTCGCCGAGTAAGCCATGCGCCCCGATCTATCCCGCCACGGGGCCGTCGGAAAGACCCCGCGTCGCCGGTGTTTTTTCTGCCCCCGGACCTCTGGACACCGCCCGCCGGAGGGGCTATCCCCTGCGCCACCCGAAGGGCCGCGCCCTTCCCCGGTGCCCGGGTAGCTCAGGGGTAGAGCAGTGGATTGAAAATCCTCGTGTCGGTGGTTCGATTCCGCCCCCGGGCACCATTTAATGACCATCATCATGTTGGGTCACGGCCTAAGCCCCGCCTTTCAGTGTGTCCGATCCAACGCCAGCGGGGCGACATGGACCGGGCAGCGGATCGTGGCGGCGCCTAGGCGTGATTTAGGGACGATGCCGCGTCTGTGCTGGCGTTCTTGGCGAGACCGTCGCCGCACGACAGACAGGACTCTCAAGCAAGATAGAAAAGGCCGCCCCGAATACCGGGACGGCCAGAAAGGCTCCGGAGCGGTGTGCGCTCAGAGGAAGTTGATATCGTCCAGCGACACGTCCGCTGCGGTAACACCCACGAGGACGATGGTCTGGCCGTCGTAGCTGAGCGCCGCCGACGCCTCGCCGTCGAAGGTGGTGTCCGCGATCTCCAGCGCCGCTAGCTTGCCCCCGAGGCCGGTACCGGGCGCGTTCTCCACGCCGACGAGCAGGAGTGAATCCAGCCCGTCCTCGAAGTCGCCGACCACATCCACGGCCCCGGCCTCGCCCGCGTTCCACACGAAGACGTCCGCACCCGTGCCGCCGAGCAGCACATCGTTGCCGTCACCGCCATTGATGGCGTCGGCGCCGGCGCCCCCGGTGACCACGTCGTCGCGACCGCCGCCGGCCAGGAAATCGTTGCCGGTGCCGCCGTTCACGGTGTCGTCGCCCTCTCCGCCGCCGATGGCGTCGTTGCCGTCGTCGCCAGAAAGCTCGTCCTGTCCGAAACCGCCGCCGAGGCTGTCGTTCCCGGCCCCGCCCGACACGGTGTCGAAGCCGAAGGACCCGCCGATGGTATCGGCGCCGGCACCGCCGGTGATGGCGTCGTCGCCGGGACCGCCGGCGATCACGTCGTCGCCGCCGTTGCCGAGAACGGTGTCGTCACCCTGCCCGCCGCCGAGCGTGTCGTCGCCCGGTCCGCCAAGGAGGCTGTCATTGCCGAGACCGCCGCCGATGAAGTCGTCGCCGGTCCCGCCATCGACCACATCGTTCCCGTCCGCGGCCGCGATGTTGTCGTTGCCGCCTCCGCCCAGCAGCGTGTCGTTGCCGGACTGGCCTAGGACGCCGTCGGCGCCCGCGCCCGCGTCGATGTCGTCGTTGCCGGCACCGCCCTCGACCCGGTCGTCGTTCTCGGTGCCGGTCAGAACGTCGTCACCAGCCGTGCCGGTCACCAGCTCGCCCGGGGTTCCGCCGGTGTCGCCGCCGCCCTGCGCCGCGATCAGTGCCTCGCCCGAGAAGCTCGCATCGGTGAACGCGAAGGTCTCGATGTCGATGAACAGGTCGTCGCCACGCGAGGAGGCGACGAGGATCCCGTCCTCGGTCTCTGTCGCGACCACTTCGGTGCTGGCGAAGCCGAAGATCGCAGTGTCGGTGCCCGAGCCACCGTCGAGGGTATCGTCGCCGAAGCCGCCTGCCAGCGTATCGTCACCATCCCGGCCCTGCAGCAGTTCGGACTCGGCGCCGCCGTAAATCACGTCGCCTTCGCGGCTGCCGCGGACGTACTCGATGCTGCTCAGGGTGTCGGTGAAGGCCACCCCGTCGTGGGTGCCCGACGCGGTCCCGGCGCCAAGGTCGATCTCCATCGCGCCTATGCCCGAGCGGTCGTAGCGCACACGGTCGAACCCGGCACCGCCGGACACGGTGTCGTCGCCGCCGAGCGGGATGAAGCTTTCGCGGAAGGCGCTACCGACGAGCGTGTCCGCCCCGGCCGTGGCCGCGATCTCGATCCGGCCGGTCTCGGCGCCGGAGACGTTGATCCGATCGGTGAAGCCGAAGCCGTCCTGCGCGACGCCGGTCGCGATGTTCACGTTGATCGGGCCGGCCTCCTCGCCCGAGCCTTCACGGGTGAAGAACAGCCGTGCGTTGTCGCCCGCGAGCGTGATGTTGTAGGTGTCGTTGCCGAAGCTCGATCCAAGCACCAGCCACTCGCCCGCCGAATGGACGGTGTCGAAGGTGTCATCGCCGTCGCTGCCGAAGATCGCGAGGCCGCCGTCGGCCGCACCGGTCGCCTCGACAAAGTTCACCAGCGTGTCGGTGCCGCTGTCCTTCTCGATGCTGCCGGTGCCGCGCGAGGTGTCCACGTTCACCGAGACCGGGCCGTCCACCTCGAAGTAGACAAGATCGTAGAAGGACTGCGAGGTGGCGCCTGCGAAGTCGTAGATGTCCGAGCCCTCGCTGCCGCGCAGCTCGTCCGCGCCGTCGTTGGCGCCCGGCGCGATGTCGTCGTCGCCCGCGCCGCCGGTCACCCGCTCGGAGAACTCCGAGCCGGTCACCACGACGGGGTCCGTCACCAGTTCCAGCACGTCGGCGATCTCGCGCATGTCGAGGCCGGTCACCGCGGTCGAAGCATCGACCCGCACCTCGTCGCCCTGCGAGAAGAGCACCGCCAGCGGGCCTGCTTCGTCACCCTCGATAATCGCGTCGAGCGCCGCGACGAAGTCGGTCAGCGGCCAGGAGATGTCGGTGAGCGTGGCGGTCTGCGTGCCGTCCGAGAAGAAAAGGATGTCGGAGATCGTGCCGTCCGTTGGCTCGCCGCTCGAGTCGGTCGCGAAGCCTGACCCGAGAAGAACCGTTTCGTCCTCTGTGTCCGGGTTGAGAAGGTCGATGCGTGTCGAGGTCTCATCGGTCACGTCAGGCGAGAAAGAGCCGTCCGTGACGAAGGCCTCTCCGAAGATCTCCTGCGTCGGTCCGAAGTAATTCAGTCTCATGTTCAAAACCCGGCATTACATACACATTTCACGCTCGCGGCGCGCAGTTTCGATGCGGATCCCGGAATATATGTCCAGAAATTTCCGTTCCCGCTGACGCGGAAGACGGTGAATAGCCCTCAGAATACATCCGAAAGGTGTCCATGGCGGTCATTGTTTCGCCCTAAGATTACGAAAGGGTTCTCGGAGGAGAGCTGAGCACCAGAAACCTCGGATCATCGTGGGATATGATCCGCGCTGGAGGGCTCTTCACGGGTAAGCGACGCCATCTCGATGTACCAAGTAACGGGACACGCTCAAGGCGTGGCTTATTCGCATGCATTCGGACTCAAGATCAAAACAGGGCACGATAGCACCGGTTGCTTAATCGCGTCTGGAAGATTGCGCTCACGCCAGCTTATAACTCTTACCAACAAGACCAAACAAACGCGTTCCCAGAATACGCAACACCCGAGATCCGAATGTGCCGCGGAAACTCAGGCCCTTCACATCCGGAATGCTTGCGCGCAAATAAAACATGCCTTGGTGAACAATAAATCGGTACGTCCGCCTTGCCGCGCGCGGGCTCCGTCCATGTCGGTTTGTTCGGTCAAATATCTCGGCGCGCCGCCCTCGGGTGGATGGCATTGGGACCGAGGGCCTGCGCCGACCACGGGTTACAAGGTGATACAGAGCCATTCGCGCCCACCTCATCTAGTAGCACCATACCCTAAGCGTCGCCGATATGGAACCTTGCGCGGTTGTCGCGAAGACGCAAGGGCAGTCGGGCGTCCCAGCAGCAGCACGCGGCCCACGCGCATCTGACCATTACCCCCCGGCCGAGAAAGTCGCGTGCAGCGTACCGTCAGGACAATCCCGAAAGCGATACCCATATCCAGCAAGCCGCGCGCGACCGATGTCCACATCTGGGTCCGAAACAGGGTATTGTTTGTTATACAATTAAATACTTCAGCGAAGAGTCACGAATTGAGTCGGAGAAACAAAATCTGGTGCTAACCTATCCAGAGTAGGTGGCCGAATCGAATTGCGCGTGGGGGCGCTTCGGTCGCCTCGAACCGAATTGGGTGCAAACAAACACCGTATGACGTGGCGACGCTCGGGGAAATCGTTTCCGGGCGAACGACAGTCTCGTGCGCGATACATTTGAGGATACCGGCACATATGCAGCTATGCCGGTCGCTCACGGGACATTTTGCGGCGGTGCGCATCCGAGGTGCACAAACGAATTGAGGAGATCTCCCCATGCCGACCCAGACCATCAGTGTCACACCGTATAACGGCTCGCTGCTCGCGCTCGATCTGCTGCAGGAGGGCGAAACAGTCCTGTTGACCTCTATCGGCGACGAGACGACCGCGACACTCGCCGACAACGACGGCACGCTGTCGCAGGATGATAACGGTGTCGCCACGCTCGACGGCGAGCCGATCACCTATATCGGCAGCGGCACGTTCGAGTTCGGGCTTCTCGGCATCGGTCTCGGCGGCCTGACCGGCGGTTCGAGCCGCGTGGTCGCCTTCCAGACGGACTCGGGCGAAGACGGGCAGATCTACTTCCACTTTCCCGACGGCCCGGGCGACGATCTCCTGTCCTTGGTCAGCGCGAACCTCAGCCTCGACGCCGACGCCGGGTTCCAGTTCTTCGAGAATCCCTACCTGGGCACACCGAACTCGGACGACTTCGTCGGGGATGCCTTCGACAACATCATGACCGGCGAAGGCGATGCGGACACGATCGCGGGCGGGTCCCGAGACGACACGATCTCGGGCGGCGGCGCGGCCGACGTTCTTTCCGGCGACGCCGGTGACGACGAGATCGATGGCGGCCTCGGCAACGACACCATCTCGGGTGGCACGGGCAACGACAGCATCGACGGCGGCGATGGCGACGACACCGTGGTGACCGGTGTGGCCTTCGCCGACGCGGGCGTCTCCGGCGACACGAGCGAGCTTGTGCTGAACACCTCCACCGGGAGCGACACCATCGCGGGCGTGGAGTTCTTCGAATTCACCGATGGGACCGTGACGGCCGGCGACCTGCTGGCCGGAACCGGGCCCGACAATGGTGACGACGGCACCGGCGGTGGTGACGATGGCACCGGTGGTGGCGACGATGGCACCGGCGGCGGTGACGACGGCACCGGTGGTGGCGACGATGGCGCCGGCGGCGGTGATGACGGCACTGGCGGTGGTGACGACGGTACCGGTGGTGGCGATGACCTCTCCGGCGGTGACGATGACGGCTCCGGCGGCGGGGACGACGGCACTGGCGGTGGCGATGACGGCACCGGCGGCGGCGATGACGGCACCGGAGGTGGCGATGACGGCACCGGCGGTGGCGGTGACGGTACCGGCGGCGGTGATGACGGCACCGGTGGTGGTGATGACGGCACAGGCGGCGGTGACGATGGCACCGGCGGTGGCGACGATCGCTCCGACGATGGGGACGACGACAGCACCGCACGAGAAAAAATCATCTCGGGCACGGCCGGCGGCGATATCCTGATCGGCACGCCGCAGGAGGATCGCATCGAGGGCTTCGGCGGCGACGACAGCATCCGCGGCCTGGAAAGCGATGACGGCATCCTTGGCGGGACCGGGAACGACACCATCGACGGCGAGGCCGGCAACGACAACATCGCGGCGGCAGATGGCGACGATGTCGTCATGGGCGGCAGCGGCGACGACGACATCGGCGGCGGCACCGGCAACGACAGGCTCGACGGCCAGGGTGGCGCAGACACGATCGGCGGCGGCGACGATGACGATACCATCGACGGGGGATCCGGCGACGACGTTCTGGCCGGCGGCGACGGCGACGACATCATCGAAGGCGGCACCGGCGACGATACCGCCGGCGGCTCGTTCGGAGATGACGTGGTCCGCGGCGGCGACGGTGCCGACAGCCTCGGCGGCGGCAGCGGGCGGGACCTGCTGAGCGGCGGCGAGGGCAACGACTCCCTCGGTGGTGGCATCGGGGACGACACGGTCTCCGGCGGCGCGGGTGACGACTTCGTCGCGGGCGGTGGCCGCAACGACGTGCTGCGCGGCGGCGCCGGGGAGGACACGCTGAACGGCGGCTCCGGCGAAGACCTGCTGACCGGTGGCGCCGATGCCGACGTGTTCCTCTGGAACGAGGGCGTCGCCGGCGAGGTCGACCGGATCACCGACTTCCAGGACGGGATCGACACGATCTTCCTCGTGGGCGTCGATAACCCGGCGGGCTCCGGTCTCGCGGGCAAGGTCGAGGCGCTGGACATCACGGATGTCAGCATCGGAGGCCAGCAGGCGGTCGAACTGACCTACCAGGGTCAGACGATCGAGGTGGTCGGAGTGACGGCGGCGGACCTCACGGTCGACGACTTCGACTTCCTCTGATCCGGGAAAAAAGACGGCGCGGCCTCACACCACCGTGCCGTCGCCTCCCGGACCCCTTGGCCTGCCCCCTCCCCCGGGGGCAGGCCTTTTTCAGGATGCGGCATATTGCACGCGAGCATGCAATCCGCACCGGCCCGGAGCCGTGAAGCTGCACGCTCGATGACGCCAGCAGGCCCTACGCAGCCCGGCGCCGACCGGCCCAGCCTCACTACCGGCGCAAGCGACGGCACTACCTCCCGACCAAGACACCCCGGCTGGCACCGCGGCCGGGGTATCGGGGGGCGTCAGAGGAACACGAAGTCCTCCACGCCGAGGTCCGCTGCGGAGACGCCGCGCACCTGGATGGTCTGGTCGAGATAGCTCATCTCCACCCCTGCCACGCCTCCCAGATCGGTATCGGTGATCGAGAGCGCATCGACCCTACCCTGCAGGCCCGTGCCCGGCGCGTTCTGGACGCCCGAGAGGCGGAAGGTGTCGACCCCGTCCTCGAAGTCGAGCACGAGGTCGACCGCCCCGGCCTCGGCGTCGGTCCACACGAAGACGTCGGCGCCCGCCCCGCCCTCGAGCGTGTCGTTGCCGTCGCCGCCATTGATGGTGTCGTTTCCGGCACCACCGCGCACCACGTCGTTGCGGCCGCCGCCGGCAAGGAAGTCGCTGCCGTTCTGACCGAGAACGGTGTCATCGCCCTCGCCGCCGCCGATCGAATCCGACCCACCGCCGCCCGAGATGCGGTCGGTTCCGGTCCCGCCGCCGAGGCTGTCGTTGCCGGCCTGGCCGTCCACGGTGTCCGAGCCGAAAGACGCGCCCATGGTGTCGTCGCCCGCGCCGCCGCACAGCAGGTCGTCACCGGGACCGCCGGCGGCCACGTCGTCACCGGTGCCGCCGTCAATCTCATCGTCGCCGAAGCCACCGCCGAGCGTGTCGTTGCCGTCGTCGCCGTTCAGGGTGTCGTTGCCCTCGCCGCCGCCGATGAAGTCGTTGCCAGTCCCGCCGGAAATGGAATCGTTGCCCGAGGAACCGGCGATGTTGTCGTCGCCGCCACCGCCGAGCAGGACGTCGTTGCCGCCCTCGCCGAGAACGCCGTCGTCCCCACCCAGACCCTGCAAGGTGTCATTGCCCTCGCCGCCTTCGATCCGGTCGTCCAGCGCACCGCCGACGATGGAGTCATTGCCCGATGTAGGTGGTGCGACATCGATGGTGCCGGTCTCTGCCGTCACCGCTTCGGCTCCGCCGAGACCGTCGATGAAGCTAACCTCGGCCGAGACGCGCCGTCCGATATCCGACTGGCCGAGCGTGTAGCTGCTGCCGGTCGCGCCCGCGATATCCGTCCCGTCCCGCATCCACTGGTAGGAGAAGGGCCCGAGTCCGTTCGGGTCGCTCAGGTCGCTGGTGTCGAGCGTCAGCGTCTGGCCGTCGCGCTCGGTCCCGACGATCCGCAGTTCGCCGGTAGGCGGCAACTGCAGCTCGGCGTCGTAGATCGTCGCCTCGCCCCGGACTCCAGCCCCCGAACTCGCGAGAGTGGACGGAAGGCCCGACAGGGACAGCGAGAAAGCTTCGACCTCCTCGTTGGCGACACCAGCCAAGGACCGGCACCACGACAGCCGCTTCGGTCTGCCCGGGACGGAAGGTGATCGAACCCGACGTCGCGGTGAAATCGCTACCCGCCGTCGCGGTCCCGGCCACGGTTTCGTAGTTGATCGTGGTCGCCGTCTCGAAGGGGCGCGACAACCTGATCTCGAAGACTGCGCCGGTGCTGCCCGAGGTCGGCTCCTCGACGTCGACGTTCGAGACGACGATCGCGCGGTTCAGACCGACCCCGTCGTCGTCGAGAATGAAGACCGCCTTCTGCAAGGTGGGCGCTCCGCCGGCCAGCACGGCGCCCGAAGGCTCGTAGAGCTCGAGCGCCACGGACTCGTCGGCCTCGTCGTCCCCATCCCGGTTTGCGCGGATACTGATGGTCTTGGAGGTTTCGCCCGGCGCGAAGGTCAGCTCGCCCACGGTCGAGGGGAAGTCGGTGTCGACCGTGGCCGAGCGGCCGATCGTGCGGTAGGACACCGTGACTTCGTCGTCGGCCGGCTCGGACAGCGTCACCACCCAGTCGAGCATGCCCCCGAAGCCGTAATTCTCCTGGGCATCGCTTCCACGCAGCGACAGGGTCGGCAGACCGTCCTTGCCGTCGTTGTCGACGATCGTCGCGCGGGCAACCGATCCCCGACCGCCATCGCCCAGCGCCGAGGTCGGCGTGACCACGAGCGAGAAGAACTTGGTGACCTCCGACGCGGTATCGCCGTTCACCGGCACGTCTACCACCGCCTGTGTCTAGCCCGGTTCGAAGGTCAGCGTTCCCGACCGGGCGGCGTAGTCCTGCCCAGCCACCGCGCTTTCGTTGCGGGTGGCGTAGTCGAAGTTCAGCGTGGCGGTCGAGGGTCGCGACAGCGTCACCTCGAAACGCGCGATCTGTGCGCCGCTGTCGCCCTCGATCACCACCGGCTCGGTCACGAACAGCGCCCGGTCGAGGCCGACACCGTCATCGTCCAGGATGATGCCGGTCTCGCGCAGTACGGGCTTGCCGCCCTCGAACGTCGCGTTCTCGACATCGAAGAACTCGAGGAAGAAGGCTTCGTCGTCCTCGTCCGCGCCGTCCCGCGCCGCGCGGAATACGATTTCCTTGACCGTTTCACCTGGGGCGAAGGTCAGGGTGCCGAGTGTGCGGGTGTAATCGACCTCGCTCGTCGCGGTGGCCGGGAGGGTCCGGTAATCGACCGTGACCGCTTCGGTCGAGGTCTGGGACAGGCGCGCAGTAAAGCTGAGGTTCCCGCCGAAGCCGATGTTCTCGCCGATCTTGGTCGGCTCGACCGTCAGCGTGGGTTGTGCGCCACCGGTGTCGTCATCGAGGATCAGGGCGGTGCCGACGGCGCCGAGCCCGCCGTCCGCCAGAGCGGATGTGGGCGTGACCACCAGGTTGAAGGCCTCGGACATCTCGGACGCGGTGTCGCCGGACACCCGCACCGGCACGACCGCCGTGGTCTGACCCGGCGCGAACGTGACCGTGCCCGACGTGGCGGTGTAGTCCTGGCCCGCCCTGGCGCCTGCGTTCTGCGTCTCGTAATCGAAGCTGATCGGGGTGGTCTGCGGACGCGAGATCGAGATCTCGAACAGCACGGTGGAGGTGCCGCTGTCGCCCTCCAGGACGGTATGGGAGGACACCGAGAGCCCGAGATTGTTGCCCGCGCCGTCATCGTCGAGGACGAAGGCGGTGGTCCGCAGCGAATGGCCACCCCCGGCCAGTACGCCGCCCGTCGCATCGAACAGCTCGAACTGCAGCGCCTCGTCCGCTTCGTCGGCGCCGTCGCGCTGCACGCGGATGCCTTTTCCGCGGTGCCGGGCACGGTCCGGTAGTCCACCGTCACCGCGTCGTTCGATGGCTCGGACAGGCGCACGGTGAACACAAGCTCGCCGCCGAACCCGATATTCTCGCCGACGGATTGTCCCTCGAGCGTGATCGTCGGCGCGCCGGTGTCGTCGTCGAGGATGGTTGCAATGCCGGTCGCCCCGATGCCGCCGTCCGCGATGGTGCCGTCGGTTTCGACCACGAGGCGAAACTGCTCGCTGGTCTCGACGGCGGTATCTCCGCTGACGTCGATCCGGATTTGGCGCGTGGTCTCGCCCGCGGCGAACCGCACCTGGCCGGAATTGGCGGTGTAATCCGATCCGGCCGTCGCGCTGGCATTCTCGGTACGCCAGTCGAACAGCTTGGTCGCGCCGTAGGGCTCGGAAATGGTCACGTCGAACACGGCCTGCCGTGTGCCGCCATCCCCCTCGACGATGACCGGCGACGACACGAAGAGCGCCCGGTCGTTGCCGGTGCCGTCGTCGTCCAGAATGAAGTTCGTGACCTTCAGGGTCTCGGAATTGCCGGAAAGAGTCGCGCCCACCGGGTCGTAGAACTCCATGACCACCGACTCGTCCGGCTCTTCGATGCCGTCGCGTGTCGCGCGCACCTCGATGGTCTGGGACAGGACGCCGGGGGCAAAGGTCACCGTGCCCTTGGCATCAGCGATATCGCGCTGCGCGTCCGCCGTTCCGGCCAAGAGCCTGTAATCTACGGTGATGGCATCCGTTCCGGCCTCGGAGAGGGACACATCGAAACGAAGGAGCCCGCCGAACCCGGTATTCTCGACGGCAGACGTGGGCGTGACGGAAATGACGCTGGCCATAAAAATCTCCGCGAAACAATAAATGAAAAGTTAACGAATTATTGAGGCCACGGAGCCAAAGTCAGTTCAAGGGTCAAAGAAGCTCCGCAATCTTGCCTTTTTGACGCTGGGTAAGGTCGGACGCGTGACTTCGATCACGGTTTCAACGGACTGGGGCAATCTCTTCGCGCAGAGTGGCGCCCGAAAATTCTTCAAACCTGTCAGTTCGTACCGGTCGGCCGGCGCCCGGCTCGGCCGATCGGGGCGATTTTCGACGGCAAATCGCTTCACTCAGAACCGGCACGCGGGATGCAGAAAACCCCGCCGGTGTCCCGGCGGGGCGTGGTGTACGGGGCTGCTGCGACCGCGTCACAGGTTGCCGCGGTTGAGCTCCCCGGCGATGTGCTCGGCCTGCCGGATCGCCAGCGCGACGATCGTCAGGGTCGGGTTCTCGGCGGCGCCCGTCGTGAACTGCGAGCCGTCCGAGACGTATAGGTTCGGCACGTCGTGGGCGCGGCCATTGGCGTTCACAACTCCGTCCTCGGGCCGCTCGGACATGCGGTTGGTGCCGAGGTTGTGGGTCGAAGGATAGGGCGGCGTCGGCATCGTCCGCGTGGCGCCCATCGCGTCGTAGATCGCCATGCCCTGCTGGTAGGCGTGATTGCGCATGGCGGTGTCGTTGGGGTGGTCGGTGAAGTTCACGTTGGCGACCTTCAGGCCGAAGCCGTCCTCGGCATCCGACAGGGTGACGCGGTTGGCCTCCTGCGGCATGTCCTCGCCCACGATCCACATGCCGGCCATGTTCTCGTAGGAATCGAGCGCCGTGGTGAACGACCGCCCCCACGAGCCCGGATCGAGGAACGCCGCCATGAACGGCAGGCCCAGCGACAGGGTCTCGAGCTCGTAGCCGCCGACGAAACCGCGCGACGGATCGTGCTTGGCTTCGTCCTGGATGATCCCGGCCATGGTGGTGCCGCGATACATGTGCACCGGCTGTTCGAAGATGCCGTAGACCGACCCGGTGGTGTGACGCATGTAGTTGCGGCCCACCTGCCCCGAGGAGTTCGCGAGACCGTCGGGGAACATGGACGAGCTGGAGTTCAGCAGGAGCCGCGGGCTTTCGAACGAGTTGCCGGCCACGCAGACCACGCGGGCCTTCTGCATCTGCAGGTCGCCGTTCTCGTCGAAATACTCCACACCGGTCACCCGGCCCGCGTCGTCGTGCAGGATGCGCGCGGCATGGGCCTTGGTGCGAACCTCGAGATTGCCCGTGGCCTCGCCGGCGGGGATGTCGGTGTAGGCCGCCGACCACTTGGCCCCCCACTTGCAGCCCTGGAAACAGAAGCCGGTCTGCTGGCAGGCCATCCGTCCGTCCCGCTCGACCGAGTTGATCGCCATGCGGCCGGTATGGACCTCCTTGTAGCCGATCTTCTTCGCGCCGGCTTCGAACACCTTGTAGTTGTTGCTTCCAGGCAGTCCGGGAATGTCGTTGGTGCGGGTCACGCCCAGCTTCTTCTCGGCGCGGTCGTAGAAGGGCGCCATCTCGGTGCCGTCTATCGGCCAGTCGAGCAGGTTCGCGCCCTCGACCTCGCCATAGGTCGTGCGGGCCTTCCACTCATGGTCCTGAAAGCGCAGCGATGCGCCGGCCCAGTGGGTGGACGTGCCGCCCACCGCCTTCACGATCCACGCGGGCAGGTTCGGGAAGTCCTCGCTCACCCGCCATTCGCCGGAGGTGGTGCGGGTGTCGGTCCAGGCCAACTGGCCGAAGCTGTCCCACTCGTCGTTGATGTAGTCCTCGGGCAGGTAGCGCCCGCCTGCCTCCAGCGCGACCACCGAGATGCCTTTCTGGGCAAGCTCGTTGGCCAGGACGCCGCCGCCGGCGCCGGTGCCGATGATGACGACGACGCTGTCGTCGTTCATGTCGAAAGGTGCAGCCATTGTTCGGTCCTCCCCTGCCTCAGATCCACGAGATGTCGTCGAAGCCGCGGTAGAGATAACCGCCCTTCGAGTACGACTCGCCCTCGTAGCCGAAGATCGGCCACACCTCTTTCTGGTTGTAGAGGCCGGTCACGAGGCCACCGCGGATGCGCTGGAAGAAGTCCGTCCCCTCGATCTCGCGCAGGATGGCGACGCGGTCGTCTTCCCAGCCGGCGTCGAGATACGTGCCGAAGCCTTTCTGCGACGCGGTGTCGTTCAGCATGTCGATCCCCGCCTGCACGAAGTCGACCTCCTGCGGGACGTCGTAGCCTTTGACGGCGGCCGCGTAATACTGGTCGCCGACCTTGTCGTGGGGGTAGATGTCGCGCGCCATCTGGATCAGCGTCGCCATCGTTTCGGGCTTGAGCGCGTCCATCTCGGTCGCCCAGGCCGCGTCCCGGCCGGCCACGAAGCCCGTGCCGATCACGAAGCTCGCCCCCGCCGCGGCACCGCGCGTCAGAAGCTGGCGCCGGGTCAGCGCCTTCAGAGACATGGTCTCCGTCATGGGGTCCTCCTCCCTATTTTGTGCGCCCGGATCGCGGCTCCGGACGGGCCGTCGTCAAAGTCGTGTCACTTGAAGCGCCCGCTCCTCTCGAGCACCTCGATCTCGTAGCCGTCAGGGTCGGCCACGAAGAAGAAGCGGCCCACGAGCTTCCCGTCGGGCGCGAATTCCACGAGCTTGCGGGGGGACAGGCCCTCGGCCTCGAACCGGGCATGTTCGGCGTCGAGGTCCTCGACCGAAACGGCAAGGTGGCCGTAGCCGTCGCCCAGGTCGTAGGGCTCGGTCCGGCCCTTGTTGACCGTGAACTCAACTTCGAAGTCGGACTCCGCGTTCGACATGTAGACGAGCGTGAAGTTCTCGAAGTCGAGCCGGTCCGCGATTTCGAGCCCGAAGGCCTTGCGGTAGAACTCGACCGAGCGGTCCTCGTCCAGGACCCGGATCATGCTGTGGATGGCCTTGGCCATGCGCCCTCCTGTGAGTTGTGTCGCTCACAGGATACGCCGGGACGGGGCGGTCGCGGGTAGTAGCGCGATACTACACCGTCATCGCCAAAGGTCGTAGATCACTCGGCCGCCATCAGCGGCTCGGGCGCGCGCTGGCCGAGATAGATCAGGCAGGTGGTGCGCAGCAGGGACGAGAAGTTCTCGGGCTCACCCTTGAGGGTAAGCACCTCGTCGTGCAGCGTGGACAGGAAGGCCGGCGTCGACACGCCCTCACCCGCAGCAATCTCGTCAAGCGTGGCCCAGAAGGCGTTCTCGAGCCGGATGCTGGTGCTGAGGCCGTTGAGGCGCAGCCGCCGCGTGGTCGAGCTGTAGCGGTCGGGGTCCTGTCCTGCGAAGACCTGGCACATATCGATCCCTCCCTTGGGGCCGCGTCGCCTGAACGGGCCGATCATCGATTTGCTGGGTCGCACGATCATGGCACCGCCGCCCGAAGCTGTCAAAGCGCGAGCGGCCCGGTCGCCGGAACGTGAGGCGGCGTCCGACGCGACGGACGGTGCGGTCCGTCAGTCGTCCCGGGCCTTTTCGAGCGCCTGTTCGAGCCGCTCCACCCGGTCCTCCGAGATGCCCACGGCGGCCGGGATGTCTGCCACGCTCCAGTCCCGTTCGCGCGCGGAGGAAATGTCGAAGGCCTGCGCGCTATCGAGGCGCGCCAGCTCCTTCCACGACACCGGCACCGCGACCGGCGCACCGGGCCGCGCGCGCAGAGAGAACGGCGCGATGGCGGTCGCGCCGCGTTCGTTGCGCAACCAGTCGATGAAGATGCGGCCCTTGCGCTTTGCCTTGGACATCTGCGCCACGTAGCGGTCCGGAGCGCGGGTCGCCATCAGGGTCGCCACGAGCCGCGAGAACAGCTTGACCGTATCCCACCCGGCGCTGCGCCTGAGCGGCACGACGACATGTACGCCCTTGCCCCCGGTCAGAAGCGGCCACGACGGCAGGCCGAGGTCGTCCAGAACCTCGCGCATCTCCGCCGCCGCGTCGCGCACCTCGTCGAAGCCCAACCCCTCGTCGGGGTCGAGATCGAAGACCATGCGATCGGGCCGCTCCAGCCGGTCTCGGCGGCTGCCCCAGATGTGCAGCTCCAATGCCCCCATCTGCGCCGCGCCGACGAGACCGGCAGCATCCATCACGTACATGTAGTCGGCGCGGTCGCCGTCGGATTCCTCGATCTCCATCCGCTCGATCGCGTAGGGGAAGCCCTTGCCCGCATGCTTCTGAAAGAACCGCTCACCCTCCAGACCTTCCGGCAGCCGCACCAGCGACAGCGGACGGTCGGCCGCCGTTTCGAGAATCCGGTCGGCCATGTCCTCGTAGTAGCGCGCGACGTCGAGCTTGGTGCAGCCCGCGCCGGGAAAGACCTCGCGGTCGGGCGACGAGACCGAGATCCCCGCCACGTCGATACGCTTGTCGCCATCGCTCATTCGATCCTCCTCCAGCCGGACACTGCCCGCCGGCTTGTCCTCGCGCCGGCCCTCGTGAACGGCGTGGCGCAGATGGCCGTCGTCGGTGCGCTCGGAATAGCTCACCTCCACCACGATGCGCGGGGTGACCCAGTGCACGCCCCGGGCCTCGCTGCGCGGCACCTCGGCCGGCGGGGTCTTGCGCGCGAGGGGGCGCATCGCGCTGGCATAGTCGTCCATCTGGTCGCCGTCGAAGCCGGTGCCGACCTTGCCCACGTAGCACCAGCCTTCGCCGTCGCGCGCGCCAAGGGCGAGGGACGCGAAGGGACGGCCCTTCTTGTCGCTCTCCTGCCAGCCCAGCACGACGAACTCGTCGCGGCGGGTGCACTTGATCTTGCGCCAGGCTTTCGTGCGGGTGCCGCGATAGGGAGCATCGGTGCGTTTGGCGACGAGACCCTCGCCCCCGGCCGCGCAGACCCGTTCAAGGACCTCGTCCGCGTCCTCCTCGATCACGGGGGATAGCTGAACCGGCCCGAGCAGCGGCACCGGGGCGAACATCTCCTCGAGAGCGTCGCGGCGTTCATGCAGCGGCTTGCCGGTCAGGTCGGTACCATCGCGCGAGAGCACGTCGAAACCGTAGAACCGGAACGGCCCGCCTGCCGAAAGCGCCTTCTGCAGGGAGGAAAAGCCGTCGAGGCCTGCCCCCGCCACGATCTCTCCGTCCAGCAGCGCGGAGCCGCAGTCGATCTCGGCGAAAGCGGGAAGCAGGCTCTCGAACCGGTCGGTCCAGTCCTTGCCGTTTCGGGTGAAGATGCGCGGGCCGCCCTGCCCCAGCGCCACCAGCGCGCGGTAGCCATCGAATTTCAGCTCGTGCCACCAGCCGTCGCCGTCCGGACTTTCGTCAACCAGAGTGGCGAGCTGCGGCTTCGACGATTTCGGACGGGCGCCCTCGTGCGCGTCGACCGCCTGGGCGTCCGAGGCGATCTCGCGCATGGTGCGTTGCGTCGCAACGCTACGCCGGTAGCGCCGCACCGGCTCGCGCGCGCCCGCGGCATCATCGTCGCTCTTGATGAGCAGCCAGTTTTCGCGCTTCTCTTTCGTTTTCATCCGCACGAGGTGCCAGTCGCCGGACAGGCGCGCCCCGTGAAGGCGCATCTCGAGATGCCCCTTCTTCAGCGCCTTCTCGACCGGGATCAGCGGTTCCCAGTGACCGATGTCCCACAACATCACGGTGCCTGCGCCGTAGTTGCCCTTGGGAATGGTCCCCTCGAAATCGACGTAGGACAGCGGGTGGTCCTCGGTGCGCACCGCCAGTCTCTTTTCCGAGGTTTGGAAGGACGGCCCCTTGGTGACTGCCCAGCTCAGCAACACGCCGTCCCATTCGAGACGCAGATCGAAATGCGTGGCCGTGGCGTCGTGCTTCTGGATCGAGTAACGCGGCGCGAGGTGGGCGGCGCCCCCGTCCCGCGGCTCGGGCGTCCGGTCGAAGTCGCGCTTCTCGATATAGCGGTAGAGCCGGTCCATTACGCGGATTTCTTGGTTCCACCCGAGGACGAGGAGCTTGACTTCGAGCCCGAGGATTTCGCCTTCGAGGACGACTTGGACCCGGACGATTTTGAACCCGACGACTTCGACCGAGACGACGACGACCCGGAGGACTTGGAGCCCGAGGAACTCCGCTTGCGCCCTGACTTGCCGTCGGAGTCGAGGCTTTTCTTCAGCGCCGACATCAGGTCGACCACGTTGTCGTCGCCTTTCGCGCCGCCGCTGTCGTCACCGCCGGTCCTGGCGCGGGGCGACTTGCGGTCCTTGCGCTTGGTGTCGATCAATTCGCGCAGCGCCTGATCGTAGCGATCCTCGAAGGCCTCCGGGTCGAACGTATCGCTCTTGCGCTCGATCAGCTCTGTCGCAACGTCGAGAAGCTCGTCGTCTGCGGCGTCATCCTCGATGTCAGAGAACAGCGGATCGGCCTCTCGGATCTCGTCCGCGTAATGCAGCGTCTCCAGCAGGATGCCGTCCCCACAGGGCCGAAGCGCGCAGAGGTATTCTTTGCCCCGCATGGTCAGTTGGCCGAGCCCGACCTTCTTCGTCTGCCGCAGCGCATCGCGCACGACGCGGTAGGCGTCCTCGGCCAAATCGTCGGTCGGTACCACATAGTACGGCTTGTCGTAGTAAAGCGGCGGGATTTCGTCCGTGCCGACGAACTGCACCAACTCCAACGTCTTCTTCGTCTCGAGCTTGATCGCGTCGATCTCGTCAGGCTCCAGCAGCAGGTATTCGTCGTCGCCCAGCTCGTAGCCCTTGAGAATGTCGTCCGCCTTGACCGGGCCGACGCCGGGCACGGTCTTTTCGTAGCGCACCCTCTTGCCCGAGGGGCCGTGAATCTGCCGGAACCGCACCCGCGCCCCGCTGCGGGTCGCGGAATGGATTTCGACCGGAATTGAGACGAGCGAAAGGCGGATTTGCCCTTTCCAGACGGCACGCGAAGCCATGACGGTCCTCCTGAAGTCAAAGGATCAACGCAGATTGCCGGGAAACGGTTGCGCGGGCCCGCGCGAGGTGGAGGACCACGAGCGACACCCCCGATGCGAAAAAAGCTGACCCCACATCCAGAGCGGCATTCCGAGACCACTGCGGTCAGGGCGTCCAGCACGGGAACTTCGTGTCGTAGGCGCCCCGGACCGTACGGGGCGGAACTGCTTGCTGATCACCGGCGCAGTTGGCCGATGCGCTTCGACTCCGGGACAGGTCGCCGCGAACGCGGCCCGTATCGCGCCCAGATCAGGGCCCCGGCGCAGCCTTCGAGACGCGCGCCCTTCGGGTCACGAAAAAGACGTCGCGGATAGCGGCTTGCGCGACGCCTCTGGGCGCAGCCGGGACCAGGTGGATCAGGCGGGCCGCGCCGAGCCGCGCAATCCGCCCGCGCTCAGCCACCCGCCAAGCCAGAGCCCCACGAGCATCGCCGGAATGAAGAGCAGCGTGCCCGGTGCCATCATCGGCAGCGCGGTCCACGCCGGTCCGGGGCAGAAGCCGCCGATCCCCCAACCGAGTCCGAACAGCGCGGCCCCGGTCAGGAGCTTGGCGTCGATGGTTCGGTTCGTCGGTATCTGGAAGCCCTCGGTCAGCACCGGCGCGGGGCGCTTCCACACCAGCCGGTAGCCGATATAGGTGGTCACCGTGGCGCCCCCCATGACGAAGGCGAGGCTCGGGTCCCACGTGCCGAACACGTCGAGGAAATTCAGAACCTTGGCCGGGTTCGACATGCCGGATATCACCAGCCCGAGGCCGAAGACGAGCCCGGCGGCGAAGCCTGCGATCAATTTCATGGCCCTTCCCTCCTCAGATCACGTGACGCAGGACGAAGACGGTGATGGCCGCCGTCGCCATGAATGTGACCACGGCCGCGAGAGAGCGCGGCGAAAGACGTGCGAGGCCGCAGACACCGTGGCCGGACGTGCACCCCGAGCCGAGCGCGGTACCCACGCCGACGATCAGGCCGGCCGCGATCATGCCGAGCGGCGCAGACGGCACCGTCTGCTCGGGCCAGCCGCCCGTCACAATGGCGTAGAGGATCGGCGCGGTCACAAGGCCCACCACGAAGGCGATACGCCAGTCGCGGTCCGAGGCCGAGCTCTGCATGGGCACAACCGCGCCCATGACGCCGGTGGTGATGCCCGAGATGCCAGCGATGCGGCCGAAAAGCGCCATCACGATAACGGCGCTCAGCCCGATCAGGATGCCGCCGCCCAGCGACAGCCACGGGGTGAACTCGGTGGGTGTGGACAATTCCATCTCTGGCCTCCGTTCCTTGCGGCGTCCTGCGCCGGGATGCGAAACTCATGTCGCGTCACGCGGCCGAACGCCAGAGGACAGGGCGCCGCAATCCGGAAGAATAGCAGAACGCCTTGACACAAATAGTGAACATGAATAGAACACGGAGTGACAGACCCAGGACGGGGCGGCGGACATGCTGACCAAGAAGCAACTCGATCTTCTCGACTTCATCAACAGGCGCGTCTCGCGCGACGGCGTGCCGCCCTCGTTCGACGAAATGAAGGAGGCGCTGGACCTGCGGTCGAAATCCGGCATCCACCGTCTCATCACCGCGCTCGAGGAGCGGGGCTTCATCCGGCGCCTCGCCCACCGCGCCCGCGCCATCGAGATCGTCAAGCTGCCCGAAAGCCTTGGGGGCGAACCTGCTGGCTTCTCTCCCCGTGTCGTTGACGGCGGCCGCCCGGACGCGCGCCCGGCGAACGCCCAACCGGTCGAGGCCCTTCATGCCAGCGAACTCCCGGTCCTCGGCCGCATCGCCGCGGGCCGTCCGATCGAGGCGATCGACGACAATCCGCCGGGCATCGCGGTGCCGGGGCAGATGCTGTCGGGCCGCGGGCGTCACTACGCGCTCGAGGTGCAAGGTGACTCGATGATCGATGCAGGCATCAACGACGGTGACGTCGTGGTGATCCGCGAGACCGGCGATGCCGGCGACGGCGACATCGTTGTCGCTCAGGTCGACGGCTACGAGGCTACGCTCAAGCGGTTCCGCCAGCGCGGCGACGCCATCGTGCTCGAAGCCGCGAACCCCGCCTACGAGCCGCGGGTTCTTCCCAAGGGCTCGGTGAAGGTGCAGGGACGACTGGTCGGCCTGATCCGCACGTACTGAGTGGCTGGCGGGCGAACCGGCGCGGCGACGTCGGGTGACTGCGCTGCCGGGTCGGTCTTCGCCGCGTTCTTGAGAGCTCCCCCCCCCGCGCGCCGGACAACTGTGCAAGGCGCGGCTCGCGCGTTGGACCGATCGCGACGCATGCCCCTCCTTCACTGGTCGGCGCCGTCGCGGTGCTCGCACGATCCAACAGAGGGTATGCCGCGTCGGTCACCGCGCGGCGGCCCAGCACCGGTGACTCCGAGCTGCACGCTTACCGACCTGTCGCTTGACGGATCATACCTGGCGACAGCCGTGCCTCCTCCAGCACGGCACAGAGTTCGGTATCCGCATCGAACCTGCTCCGTTCGGCGCCATACGCCGTGTTTTGCGGCCACGCGCTCCACAGGCGGTCGCCAGTGCGATCGCGCACGCCGACACGGCGCAGTCCCGATCCCTCGCGAAATAACGCCACCGCCCCGCTCCGGCGAAGCGAGGCGCCGCAGATCACCGCGCAGGACCAATCGGCGCGGCGGGCATCGGTGACCACGATGTCCCCTTGGTCACATCCCCCGAAGGCTGCGGTCTCGCGCTTGCCCCGAACGTGGAAAATCCGTCCGCCGTCCGTCTGAACCGGCATCCCGGACGGGTTCCAGCGTGCCGCCGCCCTCTCCTGCGGCACCGGCGCACCGTCATTCTCGAGCCAGATGCCGGCAACGAAGCCTTCGCCCCACTCGCGGCTGAGCGCCCGTCCCGCGTCCGACAGGACGCCGACGAGACGACCCGTGTCCGAGATCAGAACCATCGGTCGCTCGGCCCCGGCCCAAAGCGCGACTGCCACGCCCACAGGGACCAGACCCGCGAGCCGTCCCGCCCCCCGCCAGAGCAGGCAAACGAGCCCGCCCGCCGCCATCAGCGGCAGCACCGTGGCCGGGGGTGCAGGCACGTGCCCCACGGCACCCGGCAGGCCCGCGACTTCCTCGGCGATGCGCAGGATCGCCTCGAGACCCGCGCCCATGACCCCGAACCCGATCCAGCCGAGACCGAGAGGCATCAGCGCCAGACCCGCCACGCCCGCCGGCATCACCACCGTGCCCATGAGGGGCACCGCCAGTAGGTTCGCGACCAGCCCGTAATGCGACACCATGTTGAAGTGCGCCATCGCCACCGGCGCCGTGGCCGCACCGGCGACGGCCGAGGATACGACCAGCGACACCGGCCCCCGCGTCCAGGCGGGCCAGCGCGCCTGCAGACCTGCGTCGCGCAGGACTCCGAAGGCCGCGACGAGGGCCGTGGTTGCGGCGAAGGACATCTGGAAACCGGGGCCAAGCAACGCCTCCGGCCGCAGAACGAGGACGACCAGCGCCGCCAGCGCGACGCCCCGCAGCGACAGCGCCCGACGGTCGCAAAGAACCGCGCCGAGCGCCACGGCGACCATGACGAACGCGCGCTCGGTCGCGACGTTGCCGCCCGAGAGGACGAGGTAGCCCGCGGCGGCCACGAGTGCTATTGCGGCCGCGATCTTCTTTGCCGGGGCCCGCAATGCGGCGGCGGGCCAGAGCGCCAGCGCGAAGCGCAGACCGCCGAACACGACGCCCGCCAGCAGGCCCATGTGCAATCCGGAGATCGCAAGGAGGTGCGCGAGGTTGGCCGCCCGGAGATCCTCTTGCGTGCCGCGCGCGACCGCGCTCCGGTCGCCGGTCAGGATCGCCGCCGCCACCGCGCCCGTCTGCCCCGGCAGAAGGTCCTGCACCCGCGCCGCCAGCGCGCGCCGCGCCGCGAAGACGACAAGCGCGCCGTCCGGCAGCTCGAGCAGCAAGGCCGGCGTGCGCGTGTAACCCACCGCGCCCAGCCCGAGAAACCACGCATGACGCTGGAAATCGAAGCCCCCCGGCTCGGCCGGACCCGCGGGCCCCGAGAGGTGGCCCGTCAGGATGACCGTCTGTCCGGGCGCGGGATCAAGCCAGCGCTGCGCGCCGTGAAGGGACACCCGCACCCGGCGCGGCGTCTCAGACGGGGCCACCCTGTCGAGCCGCACCCGGTCGAGCGTCAACCGGACCGCGTCGGAGGCCGAGCGATCGATGCCCACCACCCGGCCCTCCACCGGGCCGTAATGCCGGAAATCGAGCACCGGCCCCGCCACGAGATGCGCCCGCGCGCCCGCGAGTGCAGTGCCCGCCGTCACCAGCGCCAGCGCTGTCAGCCCGATCCGCAGCCAGCCGTGCGCGAAACGCGCAAGGACGAGGCCGACAGCGCCCGCGAGGCCAAGCGCTGCCAGTGCCCAGACCGGCGGCTCGACCCGCAGACCGAAATACAACCCGATCCCTGTCGCGAGGCAGACCGGAACCCACGGAAACAGGTGTCCCTCCTGCCGCGAGAGAGCGAAGAGCCGCCACGCGCCGCCCATGCTTGTCCTTCCCTGCCCGCGTCGCTAAGGGTGCGCCATTCCTCTCCGACCGCGGTTAGAAAAAGGTTAACACCGGCTTCATGTCCCAGGACGTCGTCACCCGTTTCGCCCCCTCGCCCACGGGCTACCTGCACATCGGCGGCGCGCGGACGGCGCTGTTCAACTGGCTCTACGCGCGCGGCCGCGGCGGCAAGTTCCTGCTGCGGATCGAGGACACGGACCGGGCGCGTTCCACCCAGGCGGCGACGGACGCGATCCTCAAGGGACTGTCGTGGCTCGGCCTCGACCATGACGGCGAGGTTGTCAGCCAGGCCGCCCGCGCCGACCGCCACGCCGAGGTCGCGCGCGAGATGCTGGCCGCGGGCCACGCCTTCAAGTGTTTCTCCACGCAGGAGGAAATCGAGGCGTTCCGCGAGACCGCGCGGGCCGAGGGCCGCTCCACGCTCTTCCGGTCGCCCTGGCGCGACGCCGATCCGGCGACGCATCCCGACGCGCCCTACGTGATCCGGCTGAAGGCCCCGCAGGAGGGCGAGACGGTGATCCCGGACGCCGTGCAGGGCGACGTGAAAATCGGCAACGACCAGCTGGACGACATGATCCTGCTGCGCTCGGACGGCACCCCGGTCTACATGCTGGCCGTGGTGGTCGACGACCACGACATGGGCGTGACCCATGTGATCCGCGGCGACGACCACCTCAACAATGGCGCGCGGCAGATGCAGATCTACCTGGCGATGGGCTGGCCGGTTCCGGTTTACGCGCATATCCCGCTGATCCACGGCCCCGACGGCAAGAAGCTGTCGAAGCGTCACGGCGCGGTGGGACTCGAGGAATACCAGGTCATGGGCTATCCCTCCGCAGGGATGCGCAACTACCTGGCGCGGCTTGGCTGGAGCCATGGCGACGACGAGGTTTTCTCGGACGAGGACGCCAAAGCCTGGTTCGACCTCGACGGCATCGGCCGCAGCCCGGCCCGGCTCGACTTCAAGAAGCTCGACAACATCTCGGGCCAGCAGATCGCGCGCGCCGAGGATGCTGCGCTGCTGCATGAAATCGACGCATTCTTGGAGGCCGCCGAAAAAAATCCGCTGACCGAGCGTCAGCGGGACGGCCTTGCACGCGCCATGTACTGCCTCAAGGGCCGCGCGAAGACGCTGCCGGAACTCCTTGAAAAGGCGCACTTCGTTCTGGCCGAGCCCTACCCCGTTCCGGACGAGAAGGCGCAGAAGGCCCTCGATCCGGTATCCCAAGGTATACTGTCAGAATTGACGCCGCAGCTGCATAATGCTAGCTGGTCGCGTGACGCACTGGAGGCGGTCGCCACCGCCGTCGCCGAGGCGCACGGACTGAAGTTCGGCAAGCTCGCAGGGCCCCTCCGGGCTGCCCTCGCCGGCCGGACGACCTGCCCGAGCGTCTTCGACATGATGCTCGTCCTGGGCCGCGACGAGACGATCGCGCGGCTCGAGCGGGCAGCGAGCGGGGAGAGTTGATCCGCCTTTCGGTCATACTCTCTTAATCGCTCGATGGTTTTGACGGATGGGCGCCGGGGTCTTGCCTCGCGCCCTTTCAGAGACGAAAGGGACCACGACCATGGCTGACAGCTCTTCCTCGAAAACGGCGACGCTGAGTATCGACGGGCAGTCCTACGACCTCCCGATGTATTCGCCCACGGCCGGCCCGGACGTCATCGACATCCGCAAGCTCTACGCGCAGGCCGGCGTCTTCACCTACGACCCGGGCTACACGTCGACCGCGTCGTGCGACTCGACCATCACCTTCATCGACGGTGACAAGGGCGAGCTGCTGCACCGCGGCTACCCGATCGACCAGCTGGCGTCGAAGTCGCACTACCTCGAGGTCTGCTACCTCCTGCTCTACGGCGAACTGCCGTCGGCGGCCCAGCTCGAGACCTTCGAGAACACGATCACCCGCCACACGATGATCCACGAGCAGATGCACAACTTCTTCCGGGGCTTCCGGCGGGACGCGCATCCGATGGCGACAATGGTGGGTGTCGTGGGCGCGATGTCGGCCTTCTACCACGACTCGACCGACATCACCGACGCGCACGAGCGCGAGGTGGCCTCGCATCGCCTGATCGCCAAGATGCCGACGATCGCGGCGATGGCCTACAAGTACTCGATCGGCCAGCCGTTCGTGTATCCGCGCAACGACCTGCCCTACGCGGCGAACTTCCTGCACATGTGTTTTGCCGTGCCGGCCGAGGAATACGTGGTCGACCCGATCCTCAGCCGCGCGATGGACCGTATCTTCACGCTGCACGCGGACCACGAGCAGAACGCCTCGACCTCGACGGTGCGCCTGGCGTCGTCCTCGGGGGCAAACCCGTTCGCCTGCATTGCCGCAGGCATCGCCTGCCTTTGGGGCCCTGCCCACGGCGGCGCCAACCAGGCGTGCCTGCAGATGCTCCGCGAGATCGGCACACCCGACCGCATCCCCGAGTTCCTGGCCCGCGCCAAGGACAAGGACGACCCGTTCCGCCTCATGGGCTTCGGGCACCGGGTCTACAAGAACTTCGACCCGCGCGCGAAGGTGATGAAGCAGTCCGCGGACGAGGTGCTCGACCTGCTCGGCATCGAGGACAACCCGACGCTCCAGGTCGCCAAGGAACTCGAGAAGCAGGCGCTGGACGACGACTATTTCGTCGACCGCAAGCTGTTCCCGAACGTGGACTTCTACTCGGGCATCATCCTCGAGGCGATGCAGTTCCCGATGTCGATGTTCACGCCGATCTTCGCCGTGGGTCGCACCGTGGGCTGGATCTCGCAGTGGAAGGAAATGCTGGGCGATCCGCAGAACAAGATCGGCCGTCCGCGCCAGCTCTACCTCGGGTCCACGCAACGCGACTACGTGGATATCGAGAACCGCTGATCCGCGAGAGAGCGCCGTTTCTGGCCCCGGCATTGCCGGGGCCTTTTTCGTTTTGGCCCTACGCCACAAAAAACATGGCCTCTGGCCACCGGAGACGATCCAGCCGGAACGTTGCTACCGTTTCCAGATCTCACCACTAAAGACGCGAACGCGGCACTCTTGAGGCGGAAACGTAGTGTTTCCGGCGCTTTGGCCGCAAATCGGGAAAATATGCGGTATCTCCGGGACGACGCGGCCTTCTTTCGCCGCCCGGCCCCAGACGGAGACGCTCCATGACCACCGGCGCAGTTCGCGAAGTCACCATCGGTGAGAACCCGCAGATGACGGTCCGCATCGAGGAAGACGACGGAAACCTCTTCATCCAGTTTCTCGCGAGCGAACCCGAGAAGATCGACATCGACGGAGCCTTCTTCAATCTGACCGACGACACAGTGATCCCGAACCTGATGATCTCGCCCACTGTCGATCAGCTGACTGCCGGCAACGTCACCGGCTTTTCCGCCGAGGCGGGCGCGCTCAACAGCCTGCCGAACGGGGCGGTGGTCGAGGGCGGCTACGACGTGTTGGTCTCCTTCGGGACAAGCCCATCCTCCACCGAGGGCGACGTGGACGACGGCAAGTTCACCTTCTGGCTCGACGGCGAAGCGCCGCTGTCGGTGGACGACATCGACCTTTCGTCACTGACCGCGGTGGTCAACTCGGACGACGGCCGGGGTCTGGTGCTCAAGACCGGCGACGCACCCCACGAGGGCACCACCGTCACCGCCTTCACCGAGGACTTCTCGTGCCTCTGGAGCCCCGATCACAGCGAGAACATCGTCCGCGACGACGGCTGGGACAGCTACTGGGGCAAGCTCGTCACCAGCGGCTGCAATGACGGCGTGCTGCAGTTCGACGCGGTCGAGACCGACGGCCCGGTGGGGATCACCTTCGAGGCGCACGCCAACGATCCGTCGCGCTTCGAGGCCGGCGGCTGGCACGGCGACAGCCTGACGCTGGAAGTGCGGCTGGACGACGGCTCGTGGCAGACGCTCGACACCTTCACCGTGGACCACGACCGCGGGCTTTTCGTGGGCTCCGAGACCGGTCAGACCTTCGGCGCGCACCCCTCCCAGCTCGAGTATTCCGGCGGCGTGCTGGACGACGCGTCCGGGCAGGCCGAGTTCCGCTTCGTTTCGGATATCAGCAGCTGGGATGAACGGATCTACATCGACGACGTGTCGGTGACGGCGACCGAGGCGCCCGCAGAGGAATCCTCCGCCCCTGCCGAGGACACCGTCGTGCAGTCGGAGGACTTCGATCACCTCTGGTGGGCCGAGCAGTCCGACGCAGTCGAAGGCCATACCGACTGGGATGTGCAATGGGGCAAGCTCAACACCGACGGCAATGACGACGGCGAACTGCGCTTCGACGAGGTGCAGACCGACGGCGACGTGCGCTTCGCCTTCGACGCCAAGGCCCCCGCCGCCCACCGCTTCGAGCAGGACGGTCACGCCGCCGACAGCCTGCGCGTCGAGGTTCAGGTCGACGGCAGCGACGACTGGCAGACCCTCGACACCTTCGCGGTGAACGACGAGGGCACAGCGCTGCTGGGCTCGGAAACCGGCCAGGAGATCGGCCGCGACTTCTCCAACATCGCCTACGAGGGTGGCGTGCTGGAGGGCGCGTCCAAGGTCCAGTTCCGCTTCGTGTCCGACATCAGCGCGCATGACGAGGACATCTGGATCGACAATGTCGAGGTCACGGTGCTGGGCGAGGACGCCGGAAGTGACGGTGGCGCGGGTGACGGAGGCTCGCAATACGAGATCCTGTTCGATCCGTTCCGGCAGGCGCTGGAAGAGACCGAGGACGAGGCCGACGACACCGGGGGCGAGATCGAGGAGCCTCTCCTCGCAGGATGATCGCTCGATACCTTGGCGGAGGGGCCGGTCTGTCCCGATGACCTGCGCCGAGGCAGCGCGAGCAGTCGCTCCTGCGAAAGCCGCGTGCGTGCAGGACCGTAGTCCGGCACCAACACCCTTAGGGGTCTTCGCTCGATCCCTGTCATGTCTGCCCGAGCTTCGATCTCCGCGCTGCCATGACCAAGGCGCCAGATTCCGGGGATGGTTCGGCGCGCGCCCGGCGGGGGTGACGCCTCTCGTCCCGGGCCGGCGCCTCTAGGAAGCCGAGAGCATGCGGCATGACTGCACACTCGCGCGCGTCGAGGACGAGGCGCCGTTATGCAGCCGTCCCGACCCTCAGCGCCCCTCGTAACGCGGCGGACGTTTTTCGAGAAAGGCGACCACGCCCTCGCGGAAGTCGCGGGTCTGGCCGCACTCGCCCTGCAGCCTGGCCTCGACGGCCAATTGCTCTTCGAGGGTGTTGCCGAAAGAGGTGCGCATGGCCTCCTTCACCCGCTTGAAAGCCTCCGTCGGGCCGGTGGCGAGGTGCTGAGCGCGGGCCTGCCAGCCGGTTTCGAACTCGGCGTCCGGCAGCGCCTCCCAGATCATGCCCCAGCGCTCGGCCTGCGCCGCGGTGATCTTGTCGGCGAAAAGCGCCGCGCCCATGGCCTTGGCTAGCCCCACCTGCCGCGGCAGCAGCCATGTTCCGCCCGCATCGGGGATCAGGCCGATCCGGGTGAAGGCCTGGCTGAACGCCGCGCTCTCGGTCGCGATCACAACGTCGGCGCACAGCGCGAGGTTTGCCCCGGCCCCTGCCGCCGCACCGTTCACCGCCGCGATGGTCGGCACCGGGCAGTCGGCGATGGCCATGAGCATCGGCACGTATTCGTCGCGCAGGGTGCGCTCGAGGTCGAGCGAGGCCGCGTTGCCTCCGTCGCCCAGGTCCTGCCCCGAGCAGAACGCCCGCCCCGTGCCGGTCAGCACCACCACGCGCGCCTCGCGCGCGCCTCGGGTCACCGCGTCGGTGATCTCGGCCCGCATCCGGGTGTTGAGCGCGTTCATCACGTCCGGCCGGTTCAGGCGGACCACGGCGACGCCGTCGGTGACCTCGTAGGCGATGGTATCGTACTGCATGGCGTGGCCCCCTCCCGGCATGTGGCGCGTGTCGGGAGGCATCAAACACCGCCGTCGGCGGCGCGCCAAGCTCAACGCGGCGTCATGGCCCCGGCCAACATGCCACGTCAGTCGCGCAGGAGTTCCCGCAGGCGCGCCTGTTCCTCGGGCGACAGTCCCTCGTCGCGCTCGGGCGCCGTGGCCCGCCCCCGCAGGTAGACGGCACCGGTCCCGAGCGCCAGGAGCAGCATGATCGGCCCCGCAGCCCAGAGCAGCCAGTTCCAGCCAGCGGTAGTGGGCTGCAAGAGGACGAACTCGCCGTAGCGGTCGACGATGAAGTCGACCACTTCCTCGTCGCTGTCGCCCTCGGTCAGACGGTCGCGCACGAGGATCCTCAGATCGCGGGCCAGCGACGCGTTGGACTCGTCGATGCTCTCGTTCTGACAGACGAGACACCGCAGGCCTTCCGAGATCTCCCGCGCTCGCGACTCGAGGCCGGGATCGTCGAGCATCTCGTCCGGCTGCACGGCGAGCAGCGGTACAGGTGCGGTCAGAACCGCAAACGCGATCATGGCCGCACGCATGACGTGGCGCACCCGGCTCATTCCGCGGGCACCGGCTGGGCCGGCGTGCGGCTTGCCCCCGTGGCGACCCGGAAGCGGCGGTCCGACAGCGACAGCCCGCCGCCCAAGGCCATGATGATGCAGCCGGCCCAGATCCAGTTGGCCAGCGGCTTGATGTAGGTCCGCACGACCCAGCCGCCGTCCGTCTGCGCGTCCCCGATCACCACGTAGAGGTCGCGCAGGAAGCGGTAGTCGATGGCGGCCTCGGTGGTGGGCATCCCGGCGACGGGGTAGTTGCGCTTCTCGGGATGCATCGTGGCGATCTGCTCGCCGTTCCGGCGGACCACCACCTCGCCCACTATCGAGATGTAGTTCGGACCGCGCAGACGCTCGACATCGGTGAGTGTCAGTTCGAAGCCGCCGACTTCGAAGCTCTCACCGATATTGGCGACACGAATATCCTCCTGCTGCCACGCGGTCAGGCCCGCGACGCCCAGCATGGTGATGCCGAGCCCCGCATGTGCGACGGCCTTGCCCCACTCGGCCCGCGGCAAGCGGAAGAGACGCTTCAGGTCCCGGCTCTTGCCCGTGCGGGAGATCAAGTCGGTCACGGCGCCTGCGACCAGCCAGGCGCCGAGGAAGACACCCACGGGGCCCAGCATGCTGCGCCCGGTCTGCATCGCCCAGACGAGACCCGCGAGCGCGAAGGCCAGGACCAGCGCCGGCACCAGCGACTTGAGCGCCCGGCCCGCCCGTCCGCGCTTCCACGACATCATCGCCCCGACCGGCAGGATCAGCCCGAGGATCAGCATGAACGGCGTGAACGCCATGTCGAAGAACGGCGGACCGACCGACAGCTTCCGGTCGAAGAACATCTCGGCCACGAGCGGCCACATGGTGCCCACGAAGACCACGAAGGACGACACCGCCAGCAGGATATTGTTGGCGACGAGCGCGGATTCGCGGCTGACCACGCCGAACACGCCCTTCGCCTGCATCGCGCCGGCCCGCGCGGCAAAGAGCGTCAGCGCCCCGCCGGTGAACACCACGAGGATCATCAGGATGAACACGCCGCGTTCGGGGTCGTTGGCGAAGGCGTGCACGCTGGTCAGCAGGCCAGAGCGGACGATGAACGTCCCGATGAGCGAGAAGCCGAAGGCGAGGATGGCAAGCAGGATCGTCCATGCCTTCAGCGCCTCGCGCTTCTCGACCACGATGGCCGAGTGCAAAAGCGCGGCGGCGAAGAGCCACGGCATGAAGGACGCGTTCTCCACCGGGTCCCAGAACCAGAAGCCGCCCCAGCCGAGCTCGTAGTAGGCCCACCAGGAGCCGAGGCCGATGCCGATGGTCAGGAACGCCCAGGACGCCAGCGTCCACGGCCGCACCCAGCGGCCCCAGGCGGCGTCCACGCGGCCCTCGATCAGTGCGGCCACGGCAAACGAGAAGCAGATCGAGAGCCCGACGTAGCCGAGGTAGAGAAACGGCGGGTGGAAGGCGAGGCCCGGGTCCTGCAGCAGCGGGTTCAGGTCCTGCCCGTCGAAGGGCGGTGTCGCGAGGCGTGCGAACGGGTTCGACGTGAACAATATGAAGGCGAAGAACGCCACCGCGATGGACGACTGCACCGCGAGAACCCGCGACCGCAGCGTCGGCGGAAGATTGGTGCCGAACCACGCCGCCATCGCGCCGAACAGAGTGAGAATCAGAACCCACAGCAGCATCGAGCCCTCGTGGTTCCCCCATGTGCCGGTGATCTTGTAGAGCAGCGGCTTGGCCGAGTGCGAGTTCGCGACCACCACCGCCAGCGAGAAGTCCGACGTCACGAAGGCATGGACGAGCGCGGCGAAGGCCGTCGCGGTCAGCAGGAACTGCGCCGTGGCGGCGGGCTCGGCGACGGCCATCCAGCCGGGCCAGCGTTTGTGCGCGCCGACGAGCGGCACGACCGCCTGCACGATGGCGACGAGGAACGCGAGGATGAGGGCGAAGTGGCCGAGCTCTGTAATCATGCCGCGACTATAGAAGTGCGCGGGCCCCGCGTCCAAGCCCTGCCAGCGCCGACTCGTCACAATGTCGCGGGTGGTCGGACCGAGGGGGCGTTCGTGAAGGACGCAGGCCGCCCCCGCCCGCCCCGGACACGGGCGGGCGGGAGAGGTATCGCTCCGTCAGCCGCTGCGCCGCCACTCCACCAGCGCGGCGTTCTCTTCTTCGGTCGTCGTGGACCCGAACACCGCCATCTCGCGCGGCGGGGCAACCGGCTCCTCGGCTGCAGTCTCTGGCACTTTGCCACGCAGGGCCTCGATGTCGCGCAGCCGGGCGGCGACCTCGGGCGCCGCGGCCATGGTCGCCGCGATCTCGCGCCGGAAATCCTGCCCTTTCGCTTGGTGCCGCGCCCCGAAATAGAAGCTCACGACGGCGCCGAGCAGCCACCAGAGCGGTTCCGGCACCAGCGCGATGCCGGTCATGCGCGCCGCGAACCAGGTCGGATCGATCATCGCCGCGACGAAAAGCGCGAGGGTCCCGAGCGCCATCGCCGGACGCGGCAGCCGGTTCAGCCCGTCGATGCAACGGTCGAACCACGACCGGCGCCCTTGCGCGAATTCCTGCGCCATCTGCGCCAGCGCGGCGCCCTGCGCCTGGGCCTCGCGCCCCGCCTGCGCCTCGGCGTTCACGCGGAAGACCTCGGCGGTTTCGGCCACCACGTTCCGCCCCGACCCGAAGACAAGGCCCAGCGCCCGTTCGATCAGCCCCATGACGCCACCCGCGCGCGGAACTGCGCGTCCGTCAGGTGATAGCGGGGAGCGATGAACTCTTCCGCCCGTCGGATCCATCCGCCCTTGCCGCCGGCGCGGGTGCGGGCGTACTTGCGCGACGCGGCACGGCGATCGGCCAGCGCGAAGTAGTAGTTGCGCCGCGCGATGCCGTAGGCGTCGGTGAGGTGATCCGGCGCGGCGCGCTGCGCGGCGTCGGCCGCACCAACGGTCTGCGGTCCGATCAGGCCATCCACCGCGACCTCCCATCCCATCCGCCGCAGCAGCCGCTGAAGGATTTTCACCGCGTTCGTGCCCGCGTTCACGTACATGTCGAAGACCGTCGCCTGAAGCGGCTCGGGCAACGCCGCGATCCGCGGCCGGGCAAAGTAATGGGTGAGGAAGATCTCGACAGCCTGATCCCGGGTAAGGCGCTTCACATCCGTGCGCGTGACACGGCCATCTCCGTCGAGATCGATGCCGAGGCGCGTCATCGTGCCGATGGTCACCCCGAAATTCGTCGCTCCGCCGGGATCGTCGGGATCGTCCACGTATCCGCCCTCTCGGGCCACGATCTCCTTAGCGATCGCTCGTACGTCCGGTCCAGCCATCCGTTGCCTCCGTATCACCGTGATGAACGGTCTCGGGATAGGCGACGAAGTGCTAAGGTCGCCACTGCGCCCCGCGCGTTGCGGTCCTCACTCGCGGTGGCGCAGCACGAAATCGACGAGCGCCCTGGTGGACCCGTCCTTGCCCTCGGAAGAAGCCTCGCCGGTGACGATGGGCCCGAGAGAAGTCGCCAGTTCCTTGCCCAGTTCGACGCCCCACTGGTCGAACGAGTTGATGTCGAGAATCGCGCCCTCGACGAAGACCCGGTGCTCGTAGAGCGCCACGATCTTGCCCAGCGCCTCGGGGGTGAGCTGCGGGTAGACCAGAACGGTGGACGGACGGTCGCCGGGAAAGACCCGGTGGCGCGCCTGCCGCTCCAGCTCGGCGCCCTCGAACCCCTTTTCCGCGCAGATATCGCGCGCCTCGTCCAGCGAACGGCCGCGCATCAACGCCTCGGACTGGGCGAGGCAATTGGCGACGAGCAGGTCGTGGTGGTGGCGCAGGTCGGGCTCATGGCCCACGGCGGCCACCATGAATTCGCACGGGACAACGCGCGTGCCCTGGTGGATCAGCTGGTAGAAGGCGTGCTGCCCGTTGGTGCCGGGCTCGCCCCAGACGACCGGGCCGGAATTCTCCGCCAGGGGGTCACCGTCGATGGTCACGCCCTTGCCGTTCGATTCCATCTCCAGCTGCTGGAGGTAGGCCGGAAGCCGTGCCAGCCGGTTGTCGTAGGGCAGCACCGCGCGGGTCGCGTGGCCCATGACCTGGTTGTGCCAAATCCCCGTGAGCGCCAGCAGCACCGGCATGTTCTGGTGCAGCGGCGCGGACTTGAAGTGGCGGTCCATCTCCTGTCCGCCCCGCAGGAAGGCCCGGAACGCCTTGTCGCCGATGGCGATCATCAGCGCGAGGCCGATCGGCCCCCACATGGAATATCGCCCGCCAACCCAGTCGCCGAAGCCGAAGACCCGATCCGCCGGGATGCCCCACTCGGCCGCCTTCTCGGCATTGGACGACAGCGCGACGAAACGGCCCTCGTGGCTCACCCCCCTGTCGTCCAGCCAGGCCCGCGCGGTGCGCGCATTGGTCATGGTCTCGATGGTGGTGAAGGTCTTGGACGCGACGATGAACATCGTGGTCTCGGGATCGAGGGTGCGCAGCGTGTCGGCGATGTCGGCGCCGTCCACGTTCGACACGAAGTGGCAGCGCGGACCGTCGGCATAGGGCTTGAGCGCGAGGTAGGCCATCGCCGGACCGAGGTCCGACCCGCCGATACCGATGTTGACCACGTCGGTCACGTCAGAGCCGCGCACGTGCTCCGCAAGCTTGGCCATGCGGTCGAGCGTATCGCGCACGCCGGGCATGACGTCCTCACCGTCCACCAGCACCGGCCCGCCGTCGAGATTGCGCAGCGCGGTGTGGAGGACGGCACGGCCCTCGGTGTCGTTGATCGGCTCACCCGCGAACATGCGGTCCCGCTTGGCCTCGACGCCCGCTGTCTGCGCGAGCGCGACGAGCGCGGCACGCGAGGCCTCGTCGAGATGGGTCTTGGAGTAATCGAAGAGCATCCCAAGCGCGTGCAGCCCGAACTCCGCCGCGCGATTGGAATTCTCCTCGAACCGCGCTTCGATCCGCGTCTCGTGCGCCTTCGCACCCAGGCGTTTCACCTCGTCCCACATGGTCTTGCTCCGTCGATTGGTCGTGCCCCCGCCGCGGGCCGGTCTTGGTTGCGGCGCGCGGACTGCGCGCCATGTCTCGGGCGGACGCCAACCGGGCGCCCGCGAAAGTCAGGGGGCCCAGTGCACCTCGGCGCCATCGAGGATCGCGTTCACCGGCGCCTCCTCGCGGCTCTTGCCCTTGGCGCTCTCCAGCGCCGCGCGCTTCTCGTCGCCGAATATCAGGACATGCTTGGACAGCGCCCCGTCGAGCACGGGTGCGGTCAGCGTCACCCGCGGTTCATCGGCGCCCGGCGCGCGCATCGGCATCAGGATCGGTGCATTCCGCGACAGCGCAGCCTCGAGATTGTCGGCGCCGGGAAAGAGCGACGCCGTGTGCATGTCGGACCCCATGCCCAGAAGCACGATGGACAGCGGCAGGTTCGGGCGAATGTGCTCGGCCAGTTCGTCCAGGCGTTCCTCGGGGTCCTGGCAGGGCAGGAACATCGGCAGCAGCCGGGCCGCCTCGGCCTTGCCCACCAGCAGCCGCTCGCGCAGCAGCCGGGTGTTCGAGCGGTCGTGATCCTCGGGCACCCAGCGCTCGTCTGTCAGCATCACGTCGACCCGGTCCCAGTCGAGTTCCACCTCGCAGAGATCGTCGAAGATCGGCCCCGGCGACGTGCCGCCCGGCACCGCCATCGTCACCCGCTCGGCCCGCGCCAGCGCGCCGCGCAGCTCGCCCGCGATGCGGTTGGCGAGCGCGATGCTCAGCATCTCGCGGTCGGCATACTCGTTGAAATGGTAGGACATGCTTTCCCTCAGGCCTTGATGTCGCGCCAGCGGCGCCCGTCTCGGTGCATCAGCATCAACGCATCCTCCGGCCCGGACGATCCCGGGTCGTAAGGCTTGGGCACTTCTCCGCGCCGTTCCCAGCCGTCGATAATGGGATCGGTCCAGGCCCAGGCCGCCTCTACCTCGTCGCCGCGCATGAACAGCGTCTGGTTGCCCCGGATCACGTCCATGATGAGCCGCTCGTAGGCGTCCGGCATCTCGGCCCCGTCGGGCCCCAGCGCATCGGCGAACGTCATGTCCAGAGGCACGTCCAGAAGGCGCATGCCCCCCGGCCCCGGTTCCTTGATGGTGACGTCCAGCGTCATCCCCTCGTTCGGCTGAAGGCGGATCACAAGCACGTTGCGGTGCCGCCCGGCCTCGGCCCCGAAGATCGAGTGGGGCGCATCCTTGAACGTGACCACGATCTCCGAGGTCCGGCCCCGCAGCATCTTGCCGGTGCGCAGGTAGAACGGCGTGCCCGCCCAGCGCCAGTTCGAGATCGCCGCTCGCAGCGCCACGAAGCTCTCGGTGCGCGAGCGCGGGTTCTCCACGTGCGCGCGGTAGCCCGGCTGCTTGTCGTCGGCGTCGTACTGGCCGCGGACGATATGGTGCGGTTCGACCGGATCGAGCGCGCGGATCACCTTGAGCTTTTCGTCGCGCACGGCGTCGGGCTCGAACCGCGCGGGCGGCTCCATGGCGATCAGGCACAAAAGCTGCATCAGGTGGTTCTGCACCATGTCCCGCATGGCGCCAGATTCGTCGTAATAGCCGCCGCGCCCGCCGACCCCAACGGTCTCGGCCACGGTGATCTGGATGTGGTCCACGAACTGCGCGTTCCAGAGCGGCTCGAACAGGACGTTGCCGAAGCGCACGGCCATCAGGTTCTGCACCGTCTCCTTCCCGAGGTAGTGGTCGATCCGGTAGATCTGCGTCTCGTCGAAATACTGCGCCAGTTCGCGGTTGAGCGCGCGTGCGCTCTCGAGGTCGTGGCCGAAGGGCTTCTCTACCACGATCCGGCTCTCGGGAGAGGCCAGCCCGAACTTGCGCAGCCGCTCGGCGAGATCACCAAAGAGGCCCGGCCCGACCGAGAAGTAGAAGGCGCGCACGTTCTCGTCGCGCAGGCGCCCGCGCAGGGCTTCCCAGCCGCTGTCGCCCTTGGCGTCCACGGCCTCGTAGGCCACGCGTTCCAGAAAGGCATCCACCTGCCCCGGCTCGCGCGGGGTGCCGCCGCCGAATTCCTCGATCGCCTCGCGCACGAGATCGCGGAAGCCGGTGTCGTCCATCTCGGAGCGCGCGGCGCCGACGATCTGCGCCTCGGCGGGCATCTGGCCCGCGCAGAACCGGCGGAAGAGGCCGGGCAGGATCTTGCGCCGGGCCAGGTCGCCGGTGGCGCCGAAGATCACGAGGTCGAAGCTCTCGACGGGAATGACGCGCGAAACCATGGACGTCTCCGTAATGCCTTTTGCGGATGCCGCCTCTGCGGGCGGGCCGGTCCGATCCCTGTTCCTGCGCCCGTTAGCGGTAACGGGCGCTCTCGCCGGATCGTTAGACGAGCCGCGCGGCAAAGTCTAACACTCGTCGCCGGTCCGGCAACGCGCGAGACGGAAAACCCGCGATCCGTGGACCGCGCGGCACAGCGTCGGCCCGCCGAGCCGCTCCGTGGTCTCTTGCAGGAACGCGCGCCCCGTGCGACGCGGAAGCACGCAGTCCGGAGTTCCGCCATGCCCCCGCGCAAGATCATCATCGACACCGATCCCGGACAGGACGACGCCGTGGCGATCCTGCTGGCGCTCGCGTCCCCGGAGGACATCGAGGTCGCCGCGATCACCGCCGTCGCCGGAAACGTGCCGCTGGAACTGACCGTCAGGAACGCCCGCATCGTCTGCGAACTGGCGGGCCGCACCGACGTGCCGGTCCATGCCGGCTGCGACCGGCCGCTGGAACGCGCCCCGGTGACCGCCGAGCATGTCCACGGCAAGACCGGCCTCGACGGTCCCGACCTGCCCGATCCGACCATGCCGATTGCCGAGGGGCACGGCGTGGACGCCATCATCGACATCGTCCGCCGCGAACCGGCGGGCACGGTGACGCTCTGCCCGCTCGGGCCGCTCACCAACGTGGCCCGGGCGCTGGAGAAAGCCCCCGACATCGCCGGACGCCTGAAGGAGATCGTGCTGATGGGCGGCGCCTATTTCGAGGTCGGCAACATCACTCCCACGGCAGAGTTCAACATCTATGCCGATCCCCACGCCGCCGCGCGCGTCTTTGCCTGTGGTGCCAAGATTACCGTCATGCCGCTCGACGTGACGCACAAGGCGCTGGTCACCAAGACGCGCAACGACGCGTTCCGCGCGCTCGGCACGCCGGTGGGCGTCGCAGTCGCCGAGATGACCGATTTCTTCGAGCGGTTCGACAAGGAGAAGTACGGCTCGCTCGGCGCGCCGCTGCACGACCCTTGCGTGACCGCCTACCTGATCGACCCGGAGATTTTCTCGGGCCGCTTCGTCAACGTCGAGATCGAGACGGTGTCGGAGCTGTGCATGGGAATGACCGTCGCCGACTGGTGGGGGGTGTCGGGCCGCGCGCCCAACGCCACCTTCATGGGCGACCTCGACGCCGACCGTTTCTTCTCGCTGCTGACCGAGCGCCTCGCGCGCCTCTGATCGCCGCGCCCGCCCGAAGGGAGATTGCCCATGACCATCGCCGTCCGCCCCCTCCGGCCCGCCCCGGGGAGCCTGTGATGAAATCGCTGCACCTTGCCGGCATCGACGATGCCGAGAAACTGTTGCTGCTGGTCGCCGCGTTCCACGCCGAGCAGGGATTTGGCACAGACGAAGACCACCAGCGGGCCGCGCTTGCGCCGCTGCTCGAGGGCTCGCCTCACGGCGCGGTCTGGCTGATCGGCCCGCGCAAGGCGCCCGTGGGCTACGTCGTGGTGACGTTCGGATGGTCGGTCGAGTTCGGCGGCCTCGATGCGATCGTGGACGAGATCTACGTCCGCCGCGCCGTTCGGGGCCGCGGCATGGGGGGCGATGCGCTCGACGGCATCGCCAAGGCGCTGCGGGAAGCGGGCGTAAGGGCGCTGCACCTCGAGGTGGACAGGTCCGAGGAGCGCACGATCGGGTTCTACGAGCGCGCCCGCTTCAAGGTCCGCGACAGCTACGCCCTGATGTCGCGGGTGCTGAACTAAGCCTGCCCTGCGGTCACGACATCGACGCGACCACGATCACCATGATGACCGAGTAGAGCATGATGCCACCGCCGATCATCCAGACGGCATAGCTGCGGCCAAAGCTCGCCCGTGCCATCTGGCCGGCCTGGTAGATCAGGTCCGGCCACGTGTAGCTGACGAAATCGCCTTGCGTGAACACCATCTTGACGCGGTTCTCGGCGTCCACCACCGGCAGGCGCCGAAAGCGTTCGTTCGACATGATCCGCAACCAGTCGACCACGTCGTCGGTCTCACGCGCGACGCGGGGATCGCGGGTCATGATCTCGGCCAGTGTCACATCGGCGGCGTTTCGACGCTCGCCAACGATCTTGCGCATCACGTCGCGCTCGGTCGCGACGCCGATCACCTTCTCGTCGTCGTCCACCACGATCACCGAGCCGTAGTTGCGGGCGTTCATGGCTTCCACGGCCTCCAGCACGTGGCGGTCTCGCGGAATGTCAGGGGCTTTGGCTTTGACTTGAATTCCGGGCGGTCGCGCAGCGCCATGCCCGGGCGGTCGGTCGCGGTCATGAGGGGCCTCCGTCTCTGGTTGCCGTAGGGGAAACGTAGCCCGGGAAACACGGCCGCCCACCGATGGTGGCAGCGTGTCGCGGCACTGCCTATATCGAGGCCATGACCCTCACGATCCCGTTCGACAACAGCTACGCCGCCCTCCCCGAGGGCTTCTACACCAAGCTCGCGCCGACCCCGGTGGCGCGCCCATCGCTGGTGGCCTTCAACCGTGATCTCGCGGATATGCTGGGGATCGAGGCGCCCGCCGACGACGCCGAGGCCGCACGGGTCTTTTCAGGCTCGTCCGTCCCGCGCGGGGCCGATCCGCTGGCACAGCTCTATGCCGGCCATCAATTCGGCCAGTTCAACCCGCAACTCGGCGATGGCCGCGCGCACCTGCTGGGCGAGGTCGTGGGCCGCGACGGCGTGCGCCGCGACATCCAGCTCAAGGGCTCCGGTCCCACGCCGTATTCGCGGATGGGCGACGGCCGGGCTTGGCTCGGGCCGGTCCTGCGCGAATACGTGGTTTCGGAGGCGATGCACGCGATGGGTGTGCCGACGACCCGCGCGCTGGCCGCGGTCCGCACCGGCGAAGAGGTGATCCGCGAAGCCCCCCTGCCCGGCGCCGTGCTGACCCGCGTGGCGCGCAGTCACATCCGCGTCGGCACCTTCCAGGTCTTCGCCGCCCGCCGCGACGGACCGGCGCTCGAGCGGCTCTATGACTATACCGTGGCGCGGCACTACCCGGAGGTCACCGACCCGGGCGACCTTCTGGCGCGCGTGATCGACGCGCAGGCGGAACTCGTGGCTCACTGGATGAGCCTCGGCTTCATCCACGGCGTGATGAATACGGACAACTGCACGCTCTCGGGCGAGACCATCGACTACGGCCCCTGCGCCTTCATGGACGCCTACCACCCCGAGACGGTGTTCTCGTCGATCGACCGTTACGGACGCTACGGCTACGCCAACCAGGCCGACATCATCGTGTGGAACATGGCGCAACTGGCGACTGCGCTGCTGCCGCTGATGCCCGATCCCGAGGCGGCAGTGGAGCCCTTCACCGCGCAGGTCCACGCCATGCCCGAGCGCATCCGCGCCGCGTGGGAGCGGCGTTTTGCCGCCAAGATCGGCATCTCCGACCCGCGCCCAGAGGACCGCACGCTAGTCGCCGACCTGCTGACACGCATGGCCGCAAATCAGGCCGACTTCACCAACACCTTCCGTGGCCTCGCCCGCGGCACCGCCCGCGACGAATTCACCAACCGCGCGGATTTCGACGAGTGGGAGACGCGCTGGCGCGCCCGCATCGAGGACGAAGCCGAGCCGGACGCGCTGATGAACCGCTCCAACCCGGCCTTCATCCCCCGCAACCACCGGGTGGAGCAGATGATCGACGCGGCGGTCGACGGCGACGATGCGCCCTTCCACCGGCTGCTCGACGTGCTTTCGCGTCCGTTCGAGGATCAGCCCGAGGCCGCGGATCTCGCCCGCGCGCCGCTTCCCGAAGAGCGCGTGCCCGCCACCTTCTGCGGGACCTGAGCCCACACCGGCTGGCCGGCGTCGCGGGATGCCCCATGTAGTGCGGCCCACGACGTCCGAGGCCCGCATGACCCCGCTTTTCGCCTACGATATTCCCACCGAGGGCACGCCCCGGGCCGTCTCGGACCTCGATCACCCGCTGCCGGAGGACGGCTATCGCTGGGTGCACTGCGACTTCACCCATCCGGGCGTCGAGGACTGGCTTTTCGCCAACCTGCCCGAGCGCGCCGCCGAGATCCTGTCGCTGCCGGAGACCCGGCCGCGCAGCCTGGGGCACGAGGGCGGCGTCATCGTGATCTTGCGTGGCCTGAACCTGGACCCCGAAGCCGACGATCCCGAGGACATGGTGGCCTTGCGGCTCTGGGCCGGGCCGCGCCTCGTGGTGTCGGTTCGCCGCCGCATGGTGCGCTCGGCACAGGAGGTCGGCGCCGAGGTGGCCAGCGGTGACGCGCCACGCTCGCCGCAGATGCTGCTCGTACGCCTCGCCGCGAACTTCACCGACCGGATCGAGCACCACGGCGTGGCGATCGAGGACAAGGTCGACGATCTCGAGGATCTGCTCTTCGCCGACGCCCGCCAGCCCGAACGCCGCGACCTGCCCGAGCTTCGCACCGCCTCGATCCGCCTGCACCGGTTCCTCACGCCGCAGGCGGTGGCCCTGCAACAGCTGACCGATCCGCGGATGCCGCTGATCGACGCCGAGGCGCGCGAGGACCTGTCGGAGCTTGCCGACCGCGCCCAGCGCGCCGTCGAGGAGATGAACGCGATCCGCGAGCGGCTCGCCGCGCTGGCAGACCACGTGGACATGAAGCAGAACACCCGCCTCGCCCGGAATTCCTACGCTCTGTCGATCGTCGCGGCGATCTTCCTGCCGATGAGCTTCGTCACCGGGCTGTTCGGCGTGAACGTCGCCGGAATGCCCGGCATCGACTGGGCCCCGGCCTTCGCGGTGCTCACGTTGGCCAGCATCGGCCTCGGCGCGGTGGTCTACATCGTGCTGCGGGCCATGCGCCTGTTCTGAGAGGCCACGCGCGGGGCTGCAAGGACCGGTCCGATGTGCCACTCTGACCGCGTTGTCCGAAACCTGACCGGGGGAGAAGAGCGATGGGCATGATGAAGACGCTGGCCAAGGTGGCGATCGGCTACGCGGCCGCGCGCGGGGTGGACCGGATGTCGAAGGGCGGCGGGTTGCAGGGCCTCTTCGGCGGCGGCGCACAGGTCAAGGGGAGCCACCCGATGACCAAGGCCGGCAGCCAGATGAGCAGCGCGCTGCAGGGTGGCGCCAGCCAGGCGACCCAGCCTTTGCAGGGGATGCTCGACCGGATGCGGGCGAGTGGGCTGGACCTCGGCGCGTTGATGGGCGGCGCCGGCGCGGCGCCGGCCGGGGCCGGGTCGAAGCGCGGCCTGCTGTCCTCGATGCCGTCAGGCACCGCGGCCGGACCGGGCGGCGGCATGGCCGGGATGATGGCCGCGGCCGGGGGCGCCGCCGCAACGGCCGGCGGCCAGGGCGTCGGTGCCCTTCTCGACCAGTTCAACACGCAGGAGACCGCCCCCGAGATGGAGAAGGGCGCGGGCCTCATGCTGCGTGCGATGATCCAGGCGGCCAAGGCGGATGGCGAGATCGACAAGGACGAGAAGGCGAAGATCATGGAGCTGGTGGGCGACGATGCCGACCCCGCGGATGTGGCCTTCGTGCGCGAACAGCTCGAAGCGCCGGTGGACGTGGCGGGGCTCGCGCGGGACACGCCGCCCGCCCAGCGGGTTCCCGTCTACTCGGCGTCGCTGATGACGATCCGCGTCGACACCGATGCCGAGGCCCAGTATCTCGACGCGCTTGCCAAGGCGCTCGACCTCGACGAGCCGACGGTGAACGCGCTTCATGTCCAGCAGGGTGTCCACCCGCTTTATACCTGACGACTGGACCGGTCCGATCATGACGTCACCCAGATTGTCCGGGCCGGTCATCGCCTGCCTGGCCGCGCTCCTTCTCAGTCCCGACGCGCTGTTCATGCGCCTGTCGGGCATGGGCGGGGCCCAGATGTTGGCCTGGCGCGCGCCAAGCATGGCACTGATCTTTCTGTTCGCCTGGGCGCTGACGTCGCGCCGCCGCGCGGCCGACCGCGCAAGCCTGCTGACCGGCGCAGGTGCCACGGTCATGATCTGCCAGTTCGGGAACAACGTGCTTTTCCCCACCGGCATCGCACTAGCGCCCGTGGCGGTCATGCTCATGGGCGTCGCGACCGTGCCGGTCTGGGCGGCGGTCCTGAGCCGCGTCCTGTATGGCGAGGCCACGAGCCGCGCCACGTGGGTCACCATCGTCGCGGTGCTGGCGGGCATCGCGCTGGCCGTGACCGGAGACACGCCCGTGGGGCTCGACGGGTCGTCCCTTCTGGGGGCGCTGTGCGGCCTGTGCACCGCCGCGGCGCTGGCGCTGAACTTTGTCACCCTGCGCCACAACCCCGAGCTGCCGTTGCTACTTGCCATGGGCGTGGGCGGGCTGGCGGCCGGTCTCCTCGGCATCGGGTTGACCGGCCCCGCGCAGATGGGTGACGGCGCGGTCTGGGCGATCCTCGTGACCGGTCTCTTCATCTTGCCGGTGTCGTTCTTCTCGTTGTCCTATGCGTCCCGCCATACCCCGGCGGCGGTGGTCAGCCTGTTCATGTTGCTCGAGACGGTGCTCGGTCCCCTCTGGGTGTGGCTCGGCATCGGAGAGGCCCCGACCCCGCGCATGCTCGCCGGCGGCGTGATTGTGATCGGCGCGCTGGCGCTCTATCTGCGGCACGGCGCGCGCGAGAAAGCCCGTGGCCTCCGCGGGCGCGAGGCGCTAGAACCGGGCCCCCAGCGACCCGAGCCCGCCCGAGGCCCATGACCGACCGAATCGCAGATCGTTGCAGCCAAAAGGGGCTGCGCATGACCGGGCAGCGCCGGACCATCGCGCAGGTTCTGGACGATGCCCGCGACCACCCCGACGTCGAGGAACTGCACGCCCGCGCCGCCCGGCGCGACCCTCGCATCTCGCTCGCCACGGTCTACCGCACCGTCAAGCTGTTCGAGGAAACCGGCATTCTCGAGCGCGTCGAGTTCGGCGACGGCCGCGCCCGCTACGAGGACGCCCGCCGCGCCCATCACGATCACCTCATCGATCTCGACACCGGAAAGGTGATCGAGTTCTGCGACCCCGAGATCGAGGCCCTTCAGGAAAAGATCGCCGAGCGGCTGGGCTATCGCCTGGAAGGGCACCGGATGGAGCTCTATGGCGTGCCGGTGAAGCGCCGAGGCGAGGACTGACGCCTCCGGCGCAACGGCGGGCCATCGCGGCAAGGCTCTGGCATGACGCCGCTATTCCGCCTATGGCGCCACACATGGACAATCTCCGCGGCATCATCCTGATGGTTCTGGCGATGGCGGGCTTCGCCGTCGAGGACGCCTTCATCAAGGCCTCTTCGGCCACCGTGCCCACGGGGCAGATCCTGCTCTTCATCGGCATCGTCGGCGGCGGCGCCTTCGCGCTGGCGGCGCGTCGCGGCGGCGTACGCCTGATGGCGCCCACATTCCGGCACCGCGCCATCGTCGCGCGCAATGTGGCCGAGATCATCGGCACGATCGGCTTCGTAACCGCGATCACCACGATCCCGCTCGCCACCGCGTCGGCCATCGCGCAGGCCATGCCGCTGGTCATCACCGCCGGCGCCGCGCTGCTTTTCGCCGAACCGGTGGGGTGGCGGCGCTGGAGCGCCATCGCCGTGGGCCTTGTCGGCGTTCTCATCATCATCCGCCCCGGTACTTCCGGTTTCGATCCGAACGCGCTCTGGGCGGTTCTCGCGGTTTTCGGCCTCGCGGCACGCGACCTTGCCGCGCGGGCTGTCCCGTCCACCGTCAGCCACAGCCAGCTTGCCGTCTGGGGCATGTTCATGCTGGTCCCGACGGGGCTGATCCTGACGCCGTTCACCGGCGCTCCGGTAGTGCCCGCGCCGCTGACCCTCGTGCTGCTGACCGGCGCGGCGGCGGTCGGGTGCCTGGCCTACTACGCGATCACCAGCGCCTCGCGCACCGGCGCCGTCGCCGTGGTCACCCCGTTTCGCTACACCCGGATCCTCTTCGCGCTGGTTCTCGGTGCGCTGCTCTTCGGCGAGAGTCCCGATGGCCCCACGCTCATCGGCGCGGCGCTCGTGATCGCCTCGGGGGTCTACACCCTGCTGCGCGAGCGGCGGCTGGCCCGCGCCGGCGCCACCGGCATCGCGCCGAAGCCCGCGCGCGTTTACACCTCGACCGCGCGCCGCTAGACCCTGACGCAACCGACATCCACGCACGGACGGACCGACCATGAGCATGATCATCGACATCTTCGCCCGCGAAATCCTCGACAGCCGGGGCAACCCCACCGTCGAGGTCGACGTCACGCTAGAGGACGGCTCCATGGGCCGCGCCGCCGTGCCCTCGGGCGCCTCCACCGGCGCATACGAGGCGGTCGAACGCCGCGACGGCGACAAGGACCGCTACAAGGGCAAGGGCGTTCTCGAGGCAGTGGCCGCGGTGAACGGCGAGATCGCCGAGGAGATCACCGGCATGGACGCCACCGACCAGGTGGGCATCGACACCGCGATGATCGACCTCGACGGCACCGACAACAAGGGCCGGCTGGGCGCCAACGCGATCCTCGGTGTGTCGCTGGCCGTCGCCAAGGCCGCCGCGGATTTCTGCGCGCAGCCGCTCTACCGTTACGTGGGCGGCACCTCGGCGCGGGTCCTGCCGGTTCCGATGATGAACATCATCAACGGCGGCGAACACGCCGACAACCCGATCGACATCCAGGAATTCATGATCATGCCGGTGGCGGCCACCTCGATCCGGGAGGCCGTCCGCATGGGCTCCGAGGTGTTTCACACGCTCAAGAAGGAGCTGTCGAGCGCCGGCATGTCCACCGGCCTCGGCGACGAGGGCGGCTTCGCGCCCGAGCTCAAGGGCACGCGCGACGCGCTCGACTTCATCCTGAAGTCCATCGAGAAGGCCGGCTACACGCCCGGTGAGGACATCTACCTCGCGCTCGACGCCGCCTCGACCGAGTACTTCCGGGACGGCAAGTACGAGATGAAGGGCGAAGGCCTGTCGCTCACTCCCGAAGAGAACGTCGACTACCTCGCCAAGCTCTGCGACGACTACCCGATCATCTCGATCGAGGACGGCTGCGGCGAGGACGACTGGGACGGCTGGAAGATGCTGACGGACCGTCTCGGCGACCGGGTCCAGCTGGTGGGCGACGACCTGTTCGTGACCAACCCCACCCGCCTCGCGATGGGCATCGAGAAGGGCTGCGCGAACTCCATGCTGGTCAAGGTAAACCAGATCGGGTCGCTCACCGAGACGCTCAAGGCTGTCGACATGGCCCACCGCGCGCGCATGACCAACGTCATGTCCCACCGCTCGGGCGAGACCGAGGACGCCACCATCGCCGATCTCGCCGTCGCCACCAATTGCGGGCAGATCAAGACCGGCTCGCTGGCGCGTTCGGACCGGCTGGCGAAGTACAACCAGCTGATCCGCATCGAGGAAATGCTGGGCGAAAGCGCCGAATACGCGGGCCGCTCGATCCTGCGCGGATGAGCGACCGGCTGGCGGGGCGCGATCGCTCCGCCCTTCTGGACCATCTCGGCCGCCGGGTGGCGCATGTCACCGCGGCGGCCAACCTGCCGGGCATCGCGACTCACGGGCTTCTGCCCGCCGCGGAACTGGCGCGGCTCTCGGGCCGTGCAACTGCCGACATCGTGCTGCGCCCCGAGCGGACGGCCCTGCGATATGGCGCCTCCGGGCACACCGCGCGTCTCAACCACCAAAAGCCCATCCTGCACGGCCTCGCCGCCGCCAATCGCGTGGTCGAGGGCCACGACGCCGCAAGCTGGGCCGAGCTTCTGGACGCCCGCGTCTTCTTCTGGCCAGAGCGTCACCTGCGCGGGCCATTCTTGACGAGCGTGCAGCGCGACCTCGAGACGGCGGTGATCTGGTTCGATACGGAGGCGCTGCTCGACCGCGCGGGCGACCGGCTCGACCTCTCGCCGATCAACTCGGGCAACTTCACGCAAGGCGGGGCCCATGCCCGGCGCGGCAACTGGTTGTTCGTGCCTGCCGGGGCCGGCCTGGAGGCGTTCCGCCGCAACCGGCAGGCACGCGGACTGGTCCGCGCGCCAGACGCAGTCAAGGAAATCTCCTTGCGTGGCGCGCTCTCGGCGAACGATCTGGCCGCCTCGCGCGTTGACAGCGAAACCGACGGACAAGGGGCGCAATGACCGGCTGGATCACTTCGTTGATGGAACAGGGCAGCTATGCCGCGGCCGCGTTCCTGATGTTTTTCGAGAACGTCTTTCCCCCGGTCCCCTCGGAGATCGTCATGCCGCTCGCCGGGTTCATCGCGAACCGCGACGGGATGAGCCTGATCCTGATGATCGCGGCCGGCAGCATCGGGTCGCTCGCAGGCGCGGTGCTCTGGTATTACCTCGGCGCGTGGATCGGGCTGGAACGGCTCAAGACCTTCGCGCGCAAGTACGGCCGCTGGCTGACGCTCACCCCGGGAGAGATCGACGCCGCGGACGCGTGGTTCGACAAGCACGGCGGCAAGGCGGTGTTCATCGGGCGCCTCGTGCCGGGCGTGCGGACGTTCATCTCGGTGCCCGCCGGGCTGTCGGGGATGCCACTGGGCAAGTTCATGGTCTACACGACCGCCGGCACCGTCATCTGGACCGCGTTCCTGACCATCGCCGGATGGTTCCTCGGCCGCAACTACGAGGCGGTCTCGGGCTGGCTCGCGCCGGTGTCGAACGTCGTGATCGTGTTGCTTGTCGGCTGGTATCTCTACCGGGTGGCCACCTTCCGCCGGACCGTCCGGAAAGAGGACGCCAAGCGGGACAACTCCAGCAAGGCGGGCTAGGACCGATGCGCGTCCGGACTTAGCTGCCCGGCGCGCTTTCCTGATAAACGCCCTGCTCCTTCAGCGCGTCGACGACCTCCTTCGGCATGTAGGTCTCGTCGTGCTTGGCAAGGATCTCGGTCGCGACAAAGCGGCCGTCCACGTAGCGGCCGGTGCCGACCATGCCCTGATTTTCCTCGAAAAGGTCGGGCAGCACGCCGGTATAGACCACCGGCACGCTGGCGCCGCCGTCCGTCACGCTGAACGAGATTTCCTCGCCCGCGCCGCGGATCAGCGTGCCCTGCTCCACCAGTCCGCCGATGCGGAACGTTTCGGTGGGTTGCGGCGGCTCGGCCATCACCTGCGAGGGTGAGCGGAAGAAGTTGATCCCGTCGCGCATGGCGTAGCCGACCAGCGCCGTCGACACCACGAGCGCCACCGCCGCCATCGCGACGACCTGAATGCGACGTTTCTTCTTGAGCGTGCTCAGAGCCATGCGAACCTCCCGGTCTCCCCGGGCAATATAGCCGGTGGCGCCCCCGCCCGAAAGCGGGCGGGAGGTCGCAATCGCGTCAGGGGAAGCACGGTGCGAGCATCAGGCCCGCCGTCTCGTCCACGCCCAGCATCAGGTTCGCGTTCTGCACCGCCTGTCCGGAGGACCCCTTGGTCAGGTTGTCGAGCGCCGCGACCACGATGGCACGGCCCGGGATTCGGTCGCCGGTCACGCCGATATGGCAGAAGTTCGAACCGCGCACGTGGTGGGTCGAAGGCGTCTCGCCCATGGGCAGCATTTCGAGGAACGGCTCGTCGGCATAGGCACGGGTCAGAGCGTCATGCACGGCGTCGGCTTCGCCCGATACATAGGCGGTGGCGAGGATTCCACGGTTCATCGGCAGCAGGTGCGGCGTGAATTGCACGCGCACCTCCCGCCCCGCGAGTTTCGAAAACTCCTGGTCGAACTCTCCGAGGTGCCGGTGCGTGCCGCCCACGGCATAGGCGTTGGTGCCCTCCGACAGTTCGGCGTGAAGAAGGTTTTCCTTCAGCGAGCGGCCCGCGCCGGAGACCCCGCACTTGAGGTCGAGGATGATGTCGTCGAGCCCGATGACCCCGGCCGAGATCAGCGGCCGCAGCGCGAACTGGCCCGTAGCGGCGTTGCAACCCGTGCCGGCCACGAGGCGCGCGCCGCGGATGTCGTCGCGGTAGAACTCGGTGAGACCATAGACGGCCTCTTTCTGCATCTCCTCGGCGGCGTGGGGGTTGCCGTACCACTTGCCGTAGTCCGCCGGGTCCCGCAGCCGGAAGTCCGCCGACAGGTCCACGATCTTGAGGTGGCCCGGCAGCTTCGAGATCACCTCCTGGCTGGTCTTGTGCGGCAGGGCGCAGAAGCACAGGTCGATGCCGTCGAAATCGATCTCTTCCCACGTCACCAGAGCCGGCAGGTCCAGATGTCGCAGGTGCGGAAAGACCTGGGCCATGGTCTGCCCCGCCTTCGAATTGGCGGCGAGCGCCTTGATCTCGAAGGACGGATGCGTGGCGATGAGCCGGATCAGCTCGGCCCCGGTGTAGCCGGAGGCGCCGATGATGGCGATCCTTTGGGTCATGTCGGTCTCCCGGTCGGGTGGTCGGGCAGTGTATAGCGCGACGGGCGCGCGGGGGCCATGCCCGCCGCGCGCCGCTTGGGTCCGCGGATGGACTGGGCCGTCAGGCCTTCTCGAAGCGGATCTCGCGTCGGAGGAACTGCGTCGCCTGCCCCGAGACCTTGCGCGGGTCGCCGGTGGTCAGGAATTTCGAGCTGCCGCCCTCGCCCGCCATCTCGGGACGGCGCGCGAGGTAGTCGGCAAGGCTCTCGGCCACCACGTCGGCCTGGCTGAAGACGCGCACGTCCGGGCCCAGCGCCTCCTGGAATGTCTCCTGCAGAAGCGGGTAGTGCGTGCAGCCCAGCATTGCCGCCTGCGGCTCGGGCATCTTGCGCTTGAGCGCGTCGACATGGCTGCGCACCAGCGCCTCGGCGAGGATCATGTCGCCCTCCTCGATCGCGTCGACGAGACCGCCGCAGGCCTGCGCCTCCACGTCCACGCCGACGGCGCGGAAGGACAGCTCGCGCTGGAAGGCACGGCTTCGCACGGTCGCGGGCGTCGCGAACAGCGCCACGCAGTTGACCGCGACCTCGCGCGGGGGCGAGTTGTCGCCCCAACGCCGCTCGGTCAGCGCCTCGATCAACGGCACGAACACGCCGAGCACGCGCTTGTCGGTGGGGATCCAGCCCTCCTGCATCCGGCGCAGCGCGGCCGCGCTCGCCGTGTTGCAGGCGAGGATCACCAGCTTGCAGCCCTCGTCGAAGAGCCGCTGAACGCCTGCGACGGTCAGCTCGTAGATCGCATCCGCATCGCGCACGCCGTAGGGCGCGTTCGCGTTGTCGCCAAGGTAGGTGAACTCGACCCCGGGCAGCCGACGTGCCACGGCGTCCAGAACCGTCAGGCCGCCGAGGCCCGAATCGAAGATGCCAACCGCCATGTCCTGCCCCTGCTCTGCGCCGGTGCGACCGGCCTCAGTAGACCATTCCGCCCGTGCGTTTGTGTTTGCCGTCGCGCAGCCTGGGATCGCGGTGCTTCACCTCGAACTCGAAGCCGGTGTCCAGCGACGCCAACGGCGTCGGGGACAGTCCATAGGTCGATTTGCGCAGGAAATCCATCAGCTCGCGCGCGTCTTTCGCCCGGCTCCCGATCTCGTCCGGCGGGATGGGGCGGCCGATGACGAGCCGCACCGGTTTGTCGACGCGGCGATTGAACTCGCGGATCAGCAGACCCATGCGCAACGTCGTGTGCAGGTGGCTCGCCAACTGGAACAGGCGCGAGTTGTGCCCGTCGAAGTAGATCGGCACCACGGTCGCGCCGGACTTGGCGATCATCCGCGCGGTGAAGCTGCGCCAGCCCGGATCCATCGGCTTGCGGAACGGTTTGGCCGCCGTCGACACGGTGCCACCGGGAAAGATTCCGATGGCCCCGCCCGCACCGAGATAGCGCAGCGCTTCCTTGCGGGTGTCGAGGTTCTGCTGCACCGCCTCCTTCGTCTCGTCGAAGTTGACCGGCAGGATCACCTTGTCGAGGTCCTCGGCCTTGCGGAACACGCGGTGGGCCAGGATGCGGAAGTCGCCGCGGGTGACCGACAGGAGGTGCCCGAGGATCAATCCGTCGAGGATACCGTAGGGATGGTTCGCCACCACGATCAGCGGGCCGCTCGTGGGGATGTCGGTGATGTCGCCGGCCACGACCTCGAGCCGGAGGCCGTAGCGTTCGACCATGACCTCCCAGAAATCACGGCCCCGCGCGACCTCGGCATCGTAGCCGCGCGCACGCCGGATGAGGCCCACGCGGCCGGTGGCGTTCTCCATCAGACGGATCAGGGCGCGACCGCCCCTGGTCTGCGCGGAGTACGAATAGGATATGTCCCGGGCAACCTGACGCGTGTCGGGCATCGGAACCGAGCCTCCTTCTGGCGTTTGTCGGTCCCGCCTCACTGCAACAGGCAGGTGACCGTTTTGTAAACGCGGGCGCGCAGCGGCCCCCGCGTGACGCATGGGAATACATCAAATCCCTCTCGGGTCCACTCGGGGCCGTCCGGGTTTCGCATTTGTGACCGTCGTCCGCCTCAGCCAGCGGCGCGCAGGTCGCGCCGCGGCGCATCCCCGCCCGACCGCAGCACGGCCAGCAGTTCCTCTCGCCGCTTCTCGGCCTTGGCGGCGTTCGCGGCCTTCACCGGGCCGAAACCCCGGATCGACAGCGGCAGCTCGGCCAGCGCCACCAGCGTGTCGCCCGTCACCTCGTCCGCGCGCGGCAGCCACTCTTCCATGTCGGCCTCGTACTGGCGGATAAGCGCCCGCTCCATCCGGCGCTCCTCGGACCGGCCGAACGGGTCGAGGAACGTCCCCCGCAGCCCCTTCAGCCGTGCCAGTACACGGAAGCCCTTGAGCATCCCCTCGCCGAAACGCCGCTTCTGCGGGCGCCCGTCGGCGCCCTCTTTCGCGACCACCGGCGGGGCAAGATGGAAGCTCATCCTGAAATTCCCGTCGAAGGCCTCTTCGGCCCGCTTGCGGGTCTCGAGATGCAGGCGCGCCACCTCGTATTCGTCCTTGTAGGACAGAACCTTGTGGTAGCCGAGCGCGACCGCCTCGCGCAGCCGTCCCTCGGGCGCACTGTCGACCAGCGCCCGGTAGCGCCGCGCCAGCCGCCGATTCTGGTAGGCGGTCAGATGCTCTTCGCGCACGGCGATGCGCTCAGCCAGCGTGGCGGGCTTGGCGACCACGTTCGGGGTCACGATCCGGGCAGCATCCTTGGGATGGGTGACGGCCCAGCGACCGATCTCGAAGGCGCGCTTGTTGCCCTCGACTGCTGCGCCGTTCAGCTCGATCGCCTGCAGGATCGCGTCCTTGGGCAGCGGGATCAGACCGCGCTGCCACGCCGCACCCAGCAGCATGGTGTTCGAGAAGATCGAGTCACCCGTGGTCTCGCGCGCGAGGTCGGAGGCGTCGAAGAGGTCCAGCCGCTCGCGCAGACGCCGCTCCAGCGACAGCCGCAGGCGGTCGGCCGGCAGCGTGAATTCCGGCTCGCGCGTGAAGTCGCCGGTGGGGGTCTCGTGGCTGTTGACCACCGCCCCTGTCCGGCCGGTCGCCGTCAGGCCCAGCGTCTTGGCGCCGGCGCTGACGACGAGGTCCCCCCCTATCAGCGCGTGTGCCTCGCCGGTCGCCACGCGCACGGCGCTGATGTCCTCGGGCGCCTCGGCCAGCCGCAGGTGGATGTGCACCGCGCCGCCCTTCTGCGCGAGACCGGCCATCTCCATCATCCCCGCGCCCATGCCGGCAATCTGCGCGGCCTGCGCCAGCACCGCGCCCACCGTCACGACGCCGGTGCCGCCGACGCCCGTGATGACCACGTTCCAGGTGCCGTCGATGGCGGGCAGGTCGGGATCGGGAATGTCCGGCAGGTCGAGATCGGTCGTCGCGCCCTTGCGGGGCTTGGCCCCCTCAAGCGTGACGAAGGACGGGCAGAACCCGTTGAGGCAAGAGAAGTCCTTGTTGCAGGCGGACTGGTCGATCTCGCGCTTGCGGCCGAACTCGGTCTCCTTCGGCGCGATGGCGACGCAGTTGGACTGCACGCCGCAATCGCCGCAGCCCTCGCAGACATCGGTGTTGATGAACACGCGCGTGTCAGGGTCCGGGAATTCGCCGCGCTTGCGGCGGCGGCGCTTTTCGGCGGCACAGGTCTGGACGTAGATGATCGCCGAGACGCCCTCGACCTCGCGCAGATCGCGTTGAACCTCGTCCAGTTCGGCCCGCTCGTGCCAGCCGACCGAAGACGGGAAGTCCGACTTCTCGGGCTCTTCCTTCTCGTCGAAGACCACCTCGATGCGGCGCACGCCCATGGCGTCCAGCTCGCGGGCGATGCGGTCGGGGGTCAGGCCGCCCTCGTTCTTCTGTCCGCCGGTCATGGCGACCGCGTCGTTATAGAGGATCTTGAAAGTGATGTTGGTGCCCGACGCCAGCGCCGCCCGGATCGCCTGCACGCCCGAGTGGTTGTAGGTGCCGTCGCCGAGGTTCTGGAACACGTGCGGCGTGGTCGAGAAGGGTGCCTCCCCGATCCAGTTCGCGCCCTCACCGCCCATGTGCGTGAAGCCGGTGGTGTTCCGGTCCATCCACTGCACCATGTAGTGACAGCCGATGCCCGCATAGCCGCGCGACCCCTCGGGCACCTTGGTGGATGTATTGTGCGGACAGCCGGCACAGTAATAGGGCAGCCGAGCCGCGATCTCCTCGACGTTGTCGGCGCGGCGGGACTCCTCCAGGCGCGCCAGCCCCGCGCGGACGCCGTCGGTGCCGCGGCCTTCCTCCACGAGGATGCCGCCCAGCTTTTCGGCGATCCAGACGGGATCGAGCGCGCCGCGGGTCGGGAAAAGTTCCTCGCGGTGCATCCCGCCGGCGCCGCCCTTGTACCAGCCGTAGACACGGCGGCCGCGGCGATCGTCGAAGATCGCCTCCTTGACCTGCACCTCGATCAGCTTGCGCTTTTCCTCGACGATCACGATGAGCTCGAGCCCCTCGGCCCAGTCGTGGAAGCCCTGCATGTCCAGCGGGAAGGTCTGGCCGACCTTGTAGGTGGTCAGGCCAAGCCGGTCGGCCTCCGCCTCGTCGATCCCCAGCAGGGACATGGCGTGTGTCAGGTCGAGCCAGTTCTTGCCCGCAGCGACGAAACCGATCTTGGCGCCCGGCTTGCCCCACACCCTTCGGTCCATGCGGTTGGCATGGCTGAACGCCTCGGCCGCGAAACGCTTGTAGTCGATCATCCGCGCCTCTTGCAGGTGCGGCGTGTCGCCGAGGCGAATGTTGAGCCCGCCCTCCGGCATGGCGAAATCGGTCGGGTCCACGAGGTGGAGACGCTCCGGGCGACCGTCGACCACCGCTGTCGCCTCCACCGTGTCCTTCATGGTCTTGAGCCCGACCCACAGCCCCGAGAACCGCGAGAGCGCGTAGCCGTAGATGCCGTAGTCGAGGATCTCCTGCACGCCCGCGGGGCTGACCACCGGCATGTAGGCGTCGACCAGCGCCCACTCGGACTGGTGCAACACGGTCGAGGATTCACCGGTATGGTCGTCGCCCATGGCCATGAGCACGCCGCCGTGTTTCGAGGTTCCGGCCATGTTGGCATGGCGCATCACGTCGCCCGAGCGGTCTACCCCCGGCCCCTTGCCGTACCAGAGGCCGAAGACGCCGTCGTGCCGCCCCTCGCCGCGGAGCTCGGCCTGCTGGCTGCCCCAGAGGGCCGTCGCCGCGAGGTCTTCGTTCAGACCGGCCTCGAAGCGGATGCCGGCGGCCGAAAGGTGCTTTTCGGCACGGGCCATCTGCAAGTCCACCGCGCCCAGCGGCGAGCCGCGATAGCCGGTCACGTAGCCCGCCGTATCCAGCCCACGCGTCACATCGCGTGCTTTTTGCATCAGCATGAGGCGGACTAGGGCCTGTGTGCCGTTCAGAAGCACGCGGTCCTTGTCCACATCGAAACGATCGTTCAGGGATATATCGGTTGCGTTCATTGCGCGCCTCCCGTCGCTCAATGACCTATCCTGTTGAAACTACGGCGGATGGGGACGGGATCCCAAGAAAATTCCGCAATATTTCTGCGCCGCAGCATAGAATGTTACCCCAAAGTTCATTATTTGCCGTATTCAATCCCCGCAGCAACGAAGATCGATCCGATGGACTGGGACAAGCTTAGAATCTTTCACGCCGTGGCGGACGCCGGGTCGCTCACCCATGCGGGGGACGCGCTGCACCTGTCGCAGTCGGCAGTGTCGCGCCAGATTCGCGCGCTCGAAGAATCGCTGAACACCACGCTCTTCCACCGCCACGCGCGCGGCCTGATCCTGACCGAGCAGGGCGAACTGCTCTTCGATGCCACCTCGTCGATGATAAAGCGGATCGAGGCGGCGACCGCCCGCATCCACGACAGCGAGGAAGAGGTCTTTGGCGAGCTGCGGGTCACCACCACGACCGGCTTCGGCTCTCTCTGGCTCGCACCGCGACTGTCCAAGCTGTACGAAAAGTACCCCGAACTGAACATCGACCTGATGCTCGAGGAGCGGGTGCTCGACCTGCCGATGCGCGAGGCCGACGTCGCCATCCGCATGAAGGAGCCGAGCCAGGCCGACCTGATCCGCAAACGGCTGATGGCGGTGAAGATGCGGCTCTACGCCTCGCCCGACTATCTCGAACGGTTCGGCACACCTCACACGCTGGACGAACTGGCCGGCCACCGGCTGATCTGCCAGAATCCGCGGTCGGCGCAGGTGACGGCGGGCTTGCAGCTGGTCCAGCAGTTGCTGACCCACGACATTCACGGCACGCTGACGGTGAACAACTACTTCGGCGTCCTGCAGGCGGTGATCTCGAACCTCGGGATCGGTGTGCTGCCCGACTACATCATCGAGGATTTTCCCTCGGTGGTGCGTGTCCTGCCCGAGATCGAGTCGAACGAGGTGCCGGTCTTCCTCGCCTACCCCGAGGAACTGCGGCAATCGAAACGCATCGCCGCGTTCCGCGACTTCGTGCAGGAAGAGATCGTCGCCCACCGCGTGAGCCGCAAGGCGATGGGCGCCGAGTAGGCGCCCCGTCCGCGCCCGCTCGACCATCGCTTCGAGGCGCCTCGCCAAGGTGTCTCACATGCAAATTCGTGCGTGGCTTGCACAGCACGCATATCGGCCATGTGAACGCACCGCGGCGCTTTCGCTTGATCGACTCAAAACCGGTGACTAATTCAGCAATCGAACGATGGGGCGCCCACCGGCGCATCATCTTCATACCTCCCTGTTGGACTTCGGCCGAGCTTTGTGCTCGGCCTTTTTTTTGGCCGTCCCCGAACGACCTCCGCCAAGGCACGGACAGAGCGAAGCGCAGCACTACCTCTGCGCGACATGAAGATGCTCCTCCGCCTCGCCGCCGCGCTCGTTCTGCTGCCGCTCCTGCTGGCCTGCGGCGCCTACGTCATGCAATCGCGCGGCACGGCCCCGCCGGCCGCCGGCGCAGCGCTGCGGGTCGCCACCCACAACGTGCATTACATCTGGCTGAACCGGTCCGAGGGCCCGTGGTCCGTGGGCGACTGGACCGAGCGGCGCGCGGCGCTCGACGCGGCGTTCAAGGCACTCGAGGCCGACATCGTCGCCACGCAGGAGATGGAAAGCTTCGGCGGCGGCAACAGCGACGAGGTGAACCTCGCCCGCGCCTGGTTGCTGGAGCGCAATCCCGGCTACGCCGCCGCTGCCGTAGGCGACTGGCGGAGCTTTCCGTCGACCCAGCCGATCTTCTACCGCCGTGACAGGCTCGACCTGACGGACCAGGGCTGGTTCTTCTTCTCCGAGACGCCCGATGTCATCTACTCGCGCACCTTCGACGGCTCCTACCCGGCCTTCGCATCCTGGGCCGAGTTCCGCACCGAGGCCGGCACATCCCTGCGCGTGGTGAACGTCCACTTCGACGCCGGCAGCGGGTCGAACCGGATCAGGTCGGCCGAGCTGGTGGCAGAGCGACTGGCGCCGCTGCTGGCACGCGGCACGCCGGTCCTTCTGCTCGGCGACCTGAACGCGCGACTCGGGGCGCCGACGGTCGACATCCTCGCCGAGGCCGGACTGACCTTCGCCGACGTGCCGGGTGCGACCTTCCACTTCAACCGTGGGATCAATGTCTTCGGCGCGATCGATCACGTGGCCCTCGGCCCCGGCATCGCCCTCGAGGGTGGCCCCTGGGTGCTTCGCGAAAGGTTCGCGGGCGACTGGCCTTCGGATCATTACCCCGTCGCCGCCGACATCGCGCTGCCCCGCGCGGATCAGCCCGGGGGCGCAGGCGGGATCGAGTAGGTCAGCGACGCGCGCGCCACGGGCGCGTCCGAGCCCTCCGAGAACAACAGGCAATCGCAGACGCTCAGAGTGCGCCCGAGCTTCAGCACCCGTGTCTCGGCCAGCACGTCGGCGCCCGACGCGGGCTTTCGCATGAAGTCGATGGAGCAGTTGGTGGTCACCGCCAGCGCCTGCCGCCCGATCCGAGCCATCGTCGCCACGTAGGCCGACACGTCCGCCAGCCCGAACATCGCCGGACCCGACACCGTGCCGCCCGGACGCAGGTGCCGCTCGTTCTGCAACAGCCGCATGACCAGCAGGTCCTCGTCCAGCCGGTCGATGGCGAACATGCCCCGCACCTGCGGAAACACCTCGTCCAGAAACGGCATCATCTCCTCGGCCGACACCTTCAGCGCCATCCGCGTCCCTCCCTTGCCTCGCTCCGACGCGCAGACTGGCCGCAGGCCGAGGCGGGGACAAGTCACCAGCGTGCGCTTTGCCGCGCACACCCCCGTGACAAGCGCCTCCGTCATGCCTATCTCGGCGCCATGATCGAAGAGCTTCATATCGTAGGCGGCGGCATGGCCGGGTCCGAGGCCGCTTGGCAGGCCGCCAATCTCGGCGTGCCGGTGGTCCTGCACGAGATGCGCCCCGAGCGCGGCACGTTCGCGCACAAGACGGGCAACCTGGGCGAGATGGTGTGCTCCAACTCCTTCCGCTCCGACGACCACGAACAGAACGCCGTGGGCTTGCTCCACTGGGAGATGAAGGCCGCTGGCGGGCTCATCATGGACGCCGCCTACCGCCACCGCCTGCCCGCGGGCGGCGCCCTTGCCGTGGACCGCGAGCTGTTCGCCGAGGACATCACGGCCGCGCTGTCCGCGCATCCGAACGTGCGCGTCTCCTACGAGGAAGTGACGGAGCTGCCCGACCAGGGGCGCTGGATTTTCGCCACCGGGCCGCTGACCTCCGACGCGCTGGGGCAGTCCATCGCGCGGGCCACCGGCTCGGACGCGCTGGCCTTCTTCGACGCCATCGCCCCCATCGTCCACGCCGAGTCCATCGACATGGACGTAGCGTGGATGCAGTCGCGCTACGACAAGGGCGAGACCGAGGACGAGCGCCGCGCCTACCTCAACTGCCCGATGGACCGCGAGACCTACGAAGCCTTCATCGACGCGCTGCTGGCCGCCGACAAGACAGAGTTCCACGAGGGTGAGACAGCGGGCTACTTCGACGGCTGTCTGCCGATCGAGGTCATGGCCGAGCGCGGCCGCGAGACCCTGCGCCACGGCCCCATGAAACCCGTGGGCCTGACCAACGCCAACGATCCGGAAAACAAGCCCTACGCCGTGGTGCAGCTTCGCCGCGACAACGCACTCGGGACCCTGTTCAACATCGTCGGGTTCCAGACCAAGATGAAGTACGGCGCGCAGAAAGAGGTCTTCCGGATGATCCCCGGCCTCGAGAACGCCCGCTTCGCGCGGCTCGGCGGCATTCACCGCAACACGTTCCTCAACTCGCCCACCCTGCTCGACGCGGGCATGAGGCTGCGCGCGCAGCCGAACGTGCGCTTCGCGGGCCAGATCACCGGCGTCGAGGGCTACGTGGAAAGCGCCGCGATGGGGCTTCTGGCGGGTCGGATGGCCGCGGCCGAGGCGCTTGGCACTGCGCTCGAGCCCGCGCCGCAGGACAGCGCGCACGGGGCCCTGGTGCACCACATCACCGGCGGCGCCGAGGCCAAGACGTTCCAGCCGATGAACGTGAACTTCGGCCTGTTCCGGCCGCTCGAGGGTCTGCGCGGCGGCCGGAAAGGCCGGCGCGAGCGCTACAAGGCGTATACCGACCGCGCCAAGGAGGCGTGGACCGGGTGGCTCGAAGGTCAGGCGGCCGGTGCGGCGCAAACCGAAGCGGCGGAGTGATCGCATGAACTACGTCCTTGCCCTCCTCCTGCCGCCGCTGTCGATCCTGCTGGCCGGCCGGATCTTCACGTCGATCATCGTGTTCCTGATCTGGGTGCCCGCGATCCTGATCCCGGGCGGCGTGTTCACGCACCCGATGTTCATCCTGTTGGCGTGGATCTTGATCTACCAGGCCCGCGAGGACCGGCGCGCCCGGCGGCAGCTGCGCGACGAGTGAGCCCATGCGCACGCGCTTCGCGCCGTCGCCCACCGGGCCGCTGCACCTCGGCCACGCCTACTCGGCCATTCTGAATCATGATGCCGCCCGCGCCTCGGGCGGCTCGTTCGTTCTACGCATCGAGGACATCGACCGTTCCCGCGCCCGCCCCGAATGGGAGGCCGCGATCTACGAGGACCTGCGCTGGCTCGGCCTCGACTGGGAAGAGCCGGTAATGCGCCAGTCAGACCGAATGCCCGCCTATGCCGAAGCGCTGGACCGGCTTTGGGACATGGGCGTGCTGTATCCCTGCGACTGCCGCCGCCGCGACATCCTCGAGGCGCTCTCGGCCCCGCAGGAGGGCTCCGTGACCTACGGCCCCGACGGCCCGGTCTACCCGGGGACATGCCGCCCCGGGACGGCGCCGACCGGACCGCGCCCCACCGGCACGGCGCTCAGACTCGACATGCGCCGCGCACTGCACCGCATTGGAGACGCGCCTCTTTCCTACATCGAATCCGATGAGCGGATCGAGGTGTCCCGCGATGCCCTGGTCGACGCTGTCGGCGACGTGGCCATTGCCCGTCGCGACATGGACACGTCCTATCACCTCTCCGTGGTCGTGGATGACGCGGCACAGGGGATCACCGACGTCATGCGCGGCGCCGACCTGGCGGACGCCACGCAGATCCACGTTCTTCTTCAAGTTCTTCTGAGCCTTCCCTCACCCCGATATGTCCATCACGAACTGATCAGGGACGAGGCGGGCAAACGGCTGGCCAAGCGTGACGACGCCCGCGCGATCTCGCGCTACCGGGACGACGGCCACACGCCCGAAGACATCCGGGCTATGGTGAACTTGTAAACAACGTCAAATCGTTGCGCGCGGACCTTCACTCGTCCGGCGCCATGATCTCCACCGGCTCGCCGTCGCGCACCGCCGTGTAGAAGCAGGAGCGCCGGTTGGTGTGACACGCCGGCCCGGTCTGACGCACCAGCACCAGAAGGCAATCGCTGTCGCAGTCCACCCGCAGCTCTACGAGCTCCTGCACGTGGCCCGAGCTTTCACCTTTCACCCAGAACGCCTGACGCGAACGAGACCAATAGGTTACGCGGCCGGTTTCAAGTGTCTTGCGTACCGCCTCGGCGTTCATCCACGCCATCATCAGCACCGCATGATCGCCGGCATCCTGCGCGATGACCGGGATCAGCCCCTGTTCGTTGTAGACCAAGGTATCGGGATCGAACGACATGACGGGTTTTCCTTTTGCACACGCGGGCGGGACGCCTATCTAGGAAAGACGATCGACGAGAGGAAGCCATGTCCGGCGAAAGCGACCTTATCAAGCTCTATTCCCAGAAGATCCTGGCGCTGGCCGCGGATATCCCGCGGACGCAACGCCTGGAAGCGCCGGACGCCACGGTCAAGAAGCGTTCGCCGCTCTGCGGCTCGACCGTGACGGTGGACCTTACTCTCGCGGACGGCCGCGTTTCCGATTACGGCCAGGACGTGAAGGCCTGCGCACTGGGCCAGGCCTCGGCAGCCGTGGTGGGCGGCGCCATCGTCGGCCGCACGCCGGACGAGATCGTGCACGCCCGCGATGCGCTGCGCGAGATGCTCAAGAACGACGGGCCGACGCCGCCCGCACCCTTCGACGGGCTGGAGGTCCTGCGCCCCGCACGCGATTACAAGAACCGCCACGCCTCGATCCTGCTGGCACTGGACGCAGCATCCGATGCCGCCCAGGAGGCATCGGCGCGGGAACGCGCTTAAGGGTTTCTTCCGATTCTCCGGACTATGCCTCTGCCCGTAATCAATGGGCAGTCGGACATGGAACACGATCGCAGGCTGAGCATCCGGCGCGACCGCGATGCGGAGGCCGAGGCGCTGCTGAGCACGCTGACGAACGACGCCGTGACGCTCGGGCACGAGCTTGTCTCGATCCACGGCGTGATGTCCGACCTCGACGCCCGCCGCGCCGGGCAGTTGGAAGAACTGAGGCTGGTACGCGTCGCCCTAACCCGGCTCGAGGAGGCGACCCGCACCGTGTCCGAACGCACGGCGCGCGGCCGCGACACCGCGCGGTCCGCGCAGCAGGATGTGCGCCAGTCCATCGCCATTCTCAGCGACACCGGCACTTCGTCGCGCACGCTCGCGGAATGGGTGCAATCCGTCCGGGCCGGCTCTGACGATGTGGACGACATGCTGCTTGCCGTGGGTCGCTCGAATGACCAGATCGCCTCCATCGCCAGCCAGGTGAACATCCTCGCCATGAACGCCAAGATCGAAGCGGCCCGCGCCGGTCAGGCCGGGACAGGATTCGCCATCGTGGCCGAGGCGATCAACGAACTCAGCCAGAAGACCGCCCGCGCCGCCGCGGACGTGTCGGGCACCGTCACGCGGATGTCGGAATGGATGCACAGCCTGCGCGAAGGGGCCGTCACCACATCGCAGGCCGCAACGCATCTGCTCGGCCGGTCCGAGGAGACTGACAGCGCGCTTTCGCGGATCGACGACAACGTCAGTGCGCTGCACCGCGCGATGGACGAGATCGGCGCCGAGATGGGTAGCACGGACACCGCCGTCGCCAGTCTCGCACCGGCCATAGAGGGCATGATTGCGGCACAGGATGAAACCGCTGGCGCGATCGCCGGCGCCACCCGCGCCGGGGAACGGCTGGTGGACGTGTCCGAGGGTATCCTGCAGAAGTCGGTGCGCCTCGGTGGGGCGGCCGCCGATGGCGAGAAGATCGCGTTGGTGGCGGAGCTCGCTGCCCGGATCGGCGCGGCGTTCGAAGAGGCGGTGCTCGCAGGACGCATCTCCGAAGCCGAGCTCTTCGATGCCCGCTATTGTCCGGTGCCCGAGACCGACCCGCAGCAGGTCGTCACTGCCTTCACCGAGCTGACCGACCGCCTTCTGCCGCCGATTCAGGAGCCCGTGCTCGACATGCCGGGCGTGGTGTTTTGCGCTGCGGTGGACCGCAACGGCTACCTGCCGACCCACAATCGAAAGTTCTCGCAACCGCAGGGCGCAGATCCGGTCTGGAACGCCTCGCATGCCCGCAACCGGCGCATCTTCGACGACCGCGTCGGCCTGAAGGCAGGCCGGAACCGCGACCCGTTCCTGCTACAGATCTACCGGCGCGACATGGGCGGCGGGCAGTTCGCCATGATGAAGGACCTCTCCGCCCCGATCGAAGTGAACGGCCGCCACTGGGGAGCTTTGCGGCTGGCCTACAGGCTGTGACTGGTTGCCGGTTCCGGCCGCATCAGGCGCAGAAAGAAAAAGCCGCCGCCCTTGCGGGAGGCGGCGGCGAGTGAAGCGTCGGCATGACGGGTCCGCATTCGACGAACAGCAGCGGGGGACAACCGCCGCTATTCCGGTTCGCGTCGACGGGACAAGGACGACGAACCATGCGGGCACGCGCAACGCAGGCAGAAACAGGTCAGAGGTGAAGGGCTGCCACCAGCAGGACGACAAGCGCCATCGCCCCGAGCGCGTCCTCGAGAATCTCCGCTTCGGCGCGGGTAAAGGCGATCTTGATCCGGTTGAGCATGTGACCCTCCTGAGCAATCCGTTGCACCTTTGTTCTCATGGCAGCGCCCCACCTGTAAAGAACTTTTTAAGAACATTCGCGAACAAAGGGGGTTGCCCTGGTCAGCCGACACCGATCAGGCGGATCGCCTCGTCCTGCCGCATAAGCCACAACAGCGCCCGCGCGGCGCGTCCCCGCTCGCCTTCGAGAGACGGATCATCGGCCAGAAGACGGCGCGCGTCGCTTTGCGCGACGGCCATCAGCCCGGCCTGCCGCTCGGGATCGGCAATGCGAAAGCGCGGGAGGCCGGACTGCGCGGTACCGATCAAGTCTCCGGCCCCGCGCATTTCCAGGTCGACCTCGGCAATACGAAACCCGTCCTCGGTCTCGCGTAGGGTTCGAAGCCGCTGCTCGGCGGTCTCGGACAGCGGGGACTGGTACATCAGAAGGCAGGTCGAGGCCGCCGCCCCGCGTCCGACTCGTCCGCGAAGCTGGTGCAGCTGCGCCAGACCGAACCACTCGGCCCTTTCGATCACCATGATCGACGCGCGCGGCACGTTCACGCCGACCTCGATGACGGTCGTTGCCACCAGGACCGCGATCTCGCCAGCCACGAAGCGCGCCATCGTCGCGTCTTTCTCGGCGGGCGGCATCTGGCCATGGACCAGCCCCACGACGCCCTCGCCCAGCGCGGCGCGCAGGCGCTCGAAGCGCTGGGTCGCCGCGGTCAGGTCCACGGTCTCGCTCTCCTCGACCAACGGGCAGACCCAGTAGGCCTGCCGCCCCTCGGCGACCGCGCGCCGCAGATGATCGACCACCTCGTCCATGCGGTCGGTGGCCACCAGCGCCGTCTTCACCGGCTGCCGCCCGGGCGGCTTCTCGTCCAGAACGGAGACGTCCATATCGCCGTAGGTCGCCAGCGCGAGGCTGCGCGGGATCGGCGTCGCGGTCATCACCAGCACATCCACCGCAGCACCCTTGCGCCCGAGTTCGAGCCGCTGACGCACGCCGAAGCGGTGCTGCTCGTCCACCACCGCAAGGCGCAAATCGCGGAACACCACATCCTTCTGGAACACCGCGTGGGTGCCCACGAGGCAGTCAATCTCGCCGGCCTCGAGCGCGGCCAGTTTGGCCCTCCGCTCGGCCCCCTTGTCGCGCCCGGTCAGCAAGGCCAGGCGCACACCGGCCGCCTCTGCCATGGGCGCGAGGCTTTCCATGTGTTGCCGGGCGAGGATCTCGGTCGGCGCCATCAGCACCCCCTGCCCTCCCGCCTCGATCGCAACGAGCAGCGCGGCGAACGCCACGAGGGTCTTGCCTGCACCCACGTCGCCCTGCAGCAGGCGGTTCATGCGATGCGGCTCGGCCATGTCGGCGGCGATCTCCTCGATCGCGCGGGACTGGGCGCCCGTGGGATCGTATGGCAAGGCAGCAAGGACTGCGCGGCGGAGGCGGCCGTCGCCGCGCGTTTCGATCCCCGGGCGCCTTCGACGGGCGAGCCGTGCCAGTGCGAGGGTCAGCTGGTGCGCCAGCAGTTCGTCATAGGCCAGCCGCCGTCGCGCAGGCGCGTCGGGTGACAGGTCCTCGGGACGCTCCGGTACGTGGACGGCGGCCAGGGCCGCACGCCAGCCCGGCCACCCTTCGCGCGCCACGAGGCCCGGGTCGATCCACTCGGCCAGGTCGGGCGCGCGGCCCTGCGCCGAGCGGATCGCGCGAACCATCAGCTTCTGGGTGACGCCGCCTGCCAGCGGGTAGACCGGTTCGAACGCGGGAAGCGCCTCGGCCTCGGCGGGCGGCAGGATATGGTCGGGATGGACCATCTGCGCCATGCCGTCGAAGAACTCGACCCGGCCCGAGAGGATACGGCGCGCGCCCTCGGGCAGGATGCGCGTCAGGTAGTCGCCACGCGCGCGGAAGAAAACGACCTGAAACTCGGTTTTAGCGTCCCGCACGTGCACTCGGTAGGCCCCGCCCTTGGAGCGCGGCGGCCGGTGCTGGCCGATCTCGACCTCGACGGTCAGCACCGCGGGCAGGTCCGCGCCGCGGATCGTGGGCCTGAGGGCCCGGTCGATCCCCGATTGCGGCAACGTGAACAGCAGGTCACGCGGCGCTTCGATTCCCGCCTGCCCGAGCGCCTGCGCCGTTTTGGGTCCGATCCCGTCGAGCCCGGTCAGATCGCCGAAGAGCGGAAAGAGGGCTTCGGGCCGCGCGCTCATGCGCCCGAGATCAAGTCGAGCCAGGCGTCCTCGTCCAGCACCTCGACCCCAAGTTCGCGCGCCTTCTTCTCCTTCGAGCCCGCGCCGGGCCCGGCAACCACGATGTCGGTGCGCGCCGACACCGAGCCCGAGACCTTGGCGCCCAGCGCCTCGGCCCGCGCCTTGGCCTCGGCGCGGGTCATCTTTTCGAGCGTGCCGGTGAAGACAACGGTCTTGCCCGCGACGGGGCTGCCTTCGGTCTTCGGACGCTCGGCCGCCTCGACCTCGATTTCGGCCAGCAGGCGTTCGATCGACTCGCGTTCGGCCGGCTGGTTTACCGTGGAGACCAACGCTCGGGCCAGCACCTCGCCCACGCCGTCGATACCGATGAGGTCGTCCCAGGCCGCGCCTTCCAGCGGCTCGGCGGCGCGCATGGCTTCGTCGAAGGCCTCCCACGTGCCGTAGTGCCGCGCGAGAAGCATGGCGTTGACTTCGCCCACGTGGCGGATGCCGAGGCCGAAGATCAGGCGCCCGAGGGGGATCTTGCGGCGCGCGTCGATGGCCGCGAAGAGGTTCTTCGCCGACCGGTCGCCCCAGCCCTCGCGGTTCTTGAGCTGGCGCGGCCCGGAGCCGTAGCGCGCCTCCAGGCGGAAGATGTCGGCCGGCTCCGCGATCCATTCGTCGCGGTAGAACTGTTCGACCTGCTTGGCGCCGAGCCCGTCGATGTCGAACGCCGCGCGCGACACGAAGTGCTTGAGCTTCTCGACCTGTTGCGCCGGGCAGACGAGCCCGCCGGTGCAGCGGCGCACCGAATCTCCCTCTTCGCGGATGGCGTCCGACCCGCATTCGGGGCACGTGGTGGGAAAACTGTAGGGGGCGGCGTCGTCGGGCCGCTTGGAGAGGTCGACGTCGGCGATCTTGGGGATGACATCGCCCGCGCGATAGACCTGCACCCAGTCGCCGACACGAATGTCGCGGCCTTCGCGGATCGGCTGACCGGCGGCGTCGCGGCCGGCGATGTAGTCCTCGTTGTGGAGCGTCGCGTTCGACACCACGACGCCGCCCACCGTGACCGGCGTGAGCCGCGCAACGGGCGAAAGCGCGCCGGTGCGCCCGACCTGTATCTCGATCGCCTCGAGGTGCGTCCACGCAAGCTCGGCGGGAAACTTGTGCGCGATGGCCCAGCGGGGCGTGGTCGAGCGGAAGCCAAGCCGGGCCTGCAGTGCGAGATCGTTCACCTTGTAGACGACGCCATCGATGTCATAGCCGAGCGTGGCGCGCTGTTCCTCGATCGTCGCGTAGTGAGCGAGCATCTCGTCGGGCCCGTCGCAGAGCCGGGTCAGCGGGTTCGTCGAGAAACCGAGCGCGGCGAGGCGTTCGATCGCCTTCATCTGGGTGTCCGCGAGCGGCGCCGACACTTCGCCCCAGGCATAAGCGAAGAAACGCAGCGGACGCGCGCGGGTGATTTCCACGTCGAGCTGGCGCAGGCTTCCGGCGGCGGCGTTTCGCGGATTCGCGAAGGTCTTGCCGCCGCGCGCGGACTGCCTCTCGTTCAGGGCCGCGAAGTCGGCGTGGCTCATGTAGACCTCGCCCCGGACCTCGAGCACGTCCGGCGCCCCCTCGAGCCGCTCCGGCACGTCGTCGATGGTGCGCGCATTCGCGGTGACGTTCTCGCCCACGGCGCCATCTCCACGCGTGGCCGCGGTGACGAGGCGACCACCCTCGTAGCGCAGGGTCAGCGACAGCCCATCGATCTTGGGTTCGGCGGTATACAGCAGCTTCGCATCGTCGGCATGGTTCAGGTAGCGCCGGATTCGCCGGTCGAACTCGGTGACCTCCTCGGCATCGAAGGCATTGCCGAGCGACAGCATCCGGACCGCATGCGTGACCTTCTCGAAGCCCTCTGCCGGCGCTGCGCCGACCTGTTGCGACGGGGAATCGTCCCGCACGAGCCTGGGAAAGCGCGCCTCGATCGCCGCGTTGCGTCGCTTGAGACGGTCGTATTCCGCGTCCGTGATCTCGGGCGCGTCTTCGGTGTGATACGCGGTGTTCGCCGCATCGAGTATCCCGGCCAGACGCTTCAGCTCGACCCGTGCGGACGCCTCGTCGAGGGAATCGACCTCGGTTTCGCTCTCCGCCATGACCCTTCCGCCCCCGTTTCGCAGGTTCCGATCTAGTGCGCGCCACTGATATGGGGCGCGTGCGGGCAGGTCCAGACGGCACGGCCGATCGAGCGGTGGGCCGTGTCCAGACGCGCGTCAGCACGGACCTGTCGCGCAGCCAGAGTCGACCGGGTCCAAGGGGCGTTACAGAGAACGGACACATCCCCGCGGCGCGAAGGGGGCGGCAGGTGTGAAGACAGACGGCCTTGCTGCAACGGTGTCTCTGCCGGCAGGCCAAGCGCATACCCGCGGCCCTTTGGCCGCGAGTGGCGCCAACCGGCAGAAGCCCGATGAGCTCAGGCGCCGAGCGCCATGGCCCCCGGCTTGGCTTCGGCTTGCTCTTCGGGATCGCGCAGAACGTAGCCGCGGCCCCACACCGTTTCGATGTAGCTCGGGTCGCCCGTGGCTTCCGAGAGCTTCTTGCGAAGCTTGCAGATGAACACGTCTATGATCTTGAGCTCGGGTTCGTCCATGCCGCCGTAGAGATGGTTGAGGAACATCTCCTTGGTCAGCGTCGTGCCCTTCCGCAGGCTCAGAAGTTCGAGCATCTGGTATTCCTTGCCGGTCAGGTGCACCGGCTGGCCGTTCACATCCACCGTCTTCGCGTCGAGGTTCACCTCGATCTTTCCGGTGCGGATCACCGACTGCGCGTGGCCCTTCGAGCGGCGGATGATGGCGTGGATACGGGCGACGAGTTCGTCGGCGTGGAACGGCTTGGTGAGGTAGTCGTCAGCCCCGAAGCCGAAGCTCTTCAGCTTGCTCTCGGTGTCCTGGGCGCCGGACAGGATCAGGATCGGTGTAGAGATGCGCGCGGACCGCAGCTGACGCAGGACATCGTGCCCGGTCATGTCCGGCAGCGTGATATCCAGCAGGATCAGATCATAGTCGTAGAGCTTCGCGAGATCGACGCCCTCCTCACCCATGTCCGTCGCATAGACGTTCAGGTTGGATCGGGTCAGCATCATCTCGATGCTCTTCGAAGTTGTGGGATCGTCCTCGATCAAAAGCACGCGCATGGCCGTCTCCGCCAATTATTACTCACACATCACACATTTGCGCCGTAATCGTTAACTTCGGATTACCGGCCAATGGCTTGAGCTTAGACGGATCGGTTATGCGAAGTAAACACTTCAGGGTTGTCTAAATTTCTGTATCGCCGTGGCCTTCAATGCCCCCTCCCCGTGCACGGACATGGCGCGCATCCATTCGTCCAGCTCCTCCTCGCTGAGCGCATACCGGAGGCGGGCCTGTTCCTCGGTCAGGAGCCCATGCTGCACTGCCCGAACCACCGCCGCCTTCCGTGAGGCCACCCAGCGCCGGGTGTCGGCGGCTGGCAGGTCCGCGCGGGTCATCTTCGTCCCGTCCGGAAGCGTGACCGCGCGAGGTCCGTCGACTTTCTTGAGATACATCTGTCCGTCCCGCTGGCGTTTCGCAGGAAGACCCTGCGCCAGCGCACTTAACGCCCGATGAAACGGCCCCTTGAGAGTACGTCGCATTTTCCTATATTCCGCGCGCATCCATCGGAGACCGTCATGCCGCTCGATCAGGGACAGCTGAACTCGCTGGGCCTTCCCAAGGCCCCGTCCGACACACGCGTCGTCGTCGCAATGTCCGGCGGCGTCGACAGCTCCGTCGTGGCCGCGATGCTCGCCGAAGAGGGCTACGACGTCGTCGGCGTCACGCTGCAGCTTTACGACCACGGCGCGGCGCTCGCGAAAAAGGGCGCCTGCTGCGCCGGGCTCGATATCCATGACGCCCGGCGGGTGGCCGAGGCCATGGGCTTCCCGCACTACGTCCTCGATTACGAGAACATCTTCCGCGACGCGGTGATCGACGAGTTCGCCGACAGCTACCTCGCGGGCGCCACGCCCGTGCCCTGCATCCGCTGCAACGAGCGTGTGAAGTTCAAGGACCTGCTCGAGACCGCGCGAGACCTCGACGCCGATTGCATGGCGACCGGCCACTACATCCAGCGCAAGCCGGGCGACGCAAAGGCCGAGCTGCACCAGGCCGCGGATCCCGCCCGAGACCAGTCGTACTTCCTGTTCTCGACCACGCAGGACCAGCTTGACTACCTGCGCTTCCCGCTCGGGCACCTGAAATCCAAGGACGAGACCCGTGCGCTCGCGGCGCGCTACGGGCTTCCCGTCGCCGACAAGCCCGACAGCCAGGATATATGCTTCGTGCCCAACGGCGACTACGCGAGCGTCATCGAGAAGCTGCGTCCGGGTGCAGCCGATCCCGGCGACATCGTGCACGTCGACGGCCGCGTCCTCGGGACCCACGAGGGCGTCATCCACTACACCATCGGCCAGCGCCGCGGCCTCGGGATCGGCGGCCTGTCGGAGCCGCTCTACGTGGTGAAGCTCGACGTGGAGGGGCGCCGCGTGATCGTGGGACCGAAAGAGATGCTGGCCACCCGCCGCGTTCCTGTGCGCGAGATCAACTGGCTGGGCGATTCGCCGCTCATATCGCAAGACGAATGGCATGTGGCGGTGAAGGTTCGCTCGACGCGCCCGCCACGCGACGCGATCATCCGCCCCGTATCGGCCACGGAGGCGGAGGTGGAGCTCGTAACCCCCGAGGAAGGTGTGTCGCCCGGCCAGGCCTGCGTGTTCTACGACCCCGAAGGCACGCGCATCTTCGGCGGTGGATGGATCTGGCGGGGCTACTGAGGGCTCCCGGGCACGTTTCATCGAACGGCAACGGGGGGCTGTCTGCCCCCGGACCCCCCGAAGGTATTTCAATCCCAAAGACACCCGCGTTAGCCAATTCTTAACTGTGCGCATGGGACGATTAGGGTGCGGTACAGGCGGAGGCGCCGATGACCGCGCCCGAAGACGGGGCCCGGGTAAGTCCGGGCATCGCGCCGGACGTCGCGCCGCACTCATGCGGCCGACGTCCGGATCCGTAAAAGTATTCGAATGTCGTCGCTTCAGCTTCTGACGCGCTGCCGTCTTTGGGCGTCAAATACCTCGGGAGCGCGAGGGCAGAGCCCTCGCTCCGTAGCCACTGCCGTGTGCGCGGCCGTAAACTCCGCGCTCAGGTCCGCTTCAGTGCCAGCACGGCGTTCAGGCCCCCGAAGGCGAAGGCGTTCGACAAGGCGACATCCACCCGGGCCTCGCGCGCTTCGTTCGGCACGACATCGAGGGCGCATTCGGGGTCGGGCTCCTCGTAGCCGATCGTCGGGGCGATCACCCCATCCCGCAGGGCCATCAGCACAGCCAGCAGTTCCACGGCGCCGGTGCCGCCGATGCAGTGGCCGTGCATGGACTTGGTCGATGACATCATCAGGTCGTCCGCGTGGGTGCCGAACACGTCCGCCACCGCGGCGCACTCGGTCTTGTCGTTCGCCGCGGTCCCGGTGCCGTGGGCGTTGATGTAGCCGACCTCCTCTCGCGCAATGCCCGCATCCGACAGTGCTCCGGCCATCGCGCGGGCCGCGCCCTGCTTGGAGGGCATGACGATATCGGCGGCATCCGAGCTCATCGCGAAGCCCGCCACCTCGGCAAGGATCTCGGCACCCCGGGCCTTGGCATGCTCGTATTCCTCGAACACGAAGATGCCCGCCCCCTCGCCCTGCACCATGCCGTTGCGCGTGGCCGAAAACGGGCGGCAGGCATCGCGTGACATCACGCGCAGGCCCTCCCACGCCTTGATTCCGCCGAAGCACAGCATCGATTCCGAGCCGCCTGTCACCATCACCGGTGCCATCCCCGACCGGACGAACCAGAACGCCTGCCCCATGGCGTGATTGGACGAGGCGCAGGCCGAGGCCACGGTAAAGCTCGGGCCCTTGATGTTGTACTGCATGGACACGTGGCTGCAGGCCGCGTTGTTCATCAGCTTCGGCACGACGAAGGGGTGAACACGGTTCTTACCCTCTTCGTAGACCGCGCGGTAGTTCTCGTCCTGAGTCGTGAGCCCGCCGCCGGAGGTCCCGAGCACCACGCCCGAACGCGCTGCGAGGTCGCCGTCGAAGGTCAGGCCCGACTGGCGGATGGCCTCTTCGGCGGCGATCAGGGTGAACTGGGTGTAGCGGTCGTAGAGAGCGATCTGCTGGCGATTGAAGACGCTCTCGGGGTCGAACCCCTTCACCTGCCCGCCAATCTTGATCGCCAGCCGGTCGCTGTCGCGCATCTCGAGCGGGCCGATCCCGCAGCGGCCCTCGCGCATGGCCTCCATCGTGGCCGGCACCGACTGGCCGAGCGCGTTGATCGTGCCCGCGCCGGTGATCACGACCCGCTTCACGGGTGCTGCTCGGCCACGAGCTTTTCGACCCCCTCCACGATCCGCGCGACCGAGGAGATGTCGAAGTCGCTTTCCTGGGGATCGTTGGCGTTGAACGGCACCGAGATGTCGAATGCCTCCTCGATGGCGAAGATCGACTCGACCAGCCCGAGCGAGTCGATGCCAAGATCCTCGAGGCTCATTTCCATCTTCACGTCCGAGGGTTCGAGAACGGCCTGTTCGGCGAGGATCTCGACAACCTTGTTCTTGACCTCCATCGCGCGTGCCTCCCGGTCATTTCTCGTCGCTGGAGGGGAGCTTTAGTCGCTCGGGTCTTCCTTGGAAACCGCTTTCCGAAGCTCCGCGACCTCACGTGACAGGCGCGGCAGGCGGCGCAACGCCTTGTAGGTCTCGAGGTGCTGATCCATCTTCATCGCCGGGTAGCCCAACATGACGCGGCCCGCCGGAATCGACGACAGCACGATGGTCGAGCCGCCGCAGATCACATTGTCGCCGATGCGGATGTTGTCCGACACGCCGACCTGCCCCGCCAGCACCACGAAGTCTCCGATGGTCACCGAGCCCGCGATCCCGACCTGCCCGCACAGCAGCGTGTGGCGGCCGACCACGGTGTTGTGGCCGACCTGCACCTGGTTGTCGATCTTCGTGCCGTCGCCGATGCGGGTGTCGCGCACGGTGCCGCGGTCGATGGCCGCGGCGGCGCCCACTTCGACGTCGTCGCCGATGGTCACGCCGCCGAGCGACGCGATCCGGGCCCAGGGCTGGCCCTTGGCCTCCCCCTGGTCGCCGAGTGTCTCACGTGCCTTTTCGACGCCCGACGCCTCGGGGGTGACGAACGAGAATCCGTCATTGCCGACCACCGCGTTGAAATGCGCGATGAAGCGGTCGCCGATGGTGCAGCGGGCGCCGATCTTGGCGCCGGCGTGCAAGAGCGCGTCGTCGCCGATGCGCGTGCCCCAGCCGACATGGACCTGCGGGCCGATCACCGCGCCATCGCCGATGATCACGTCCGCGCCGATCACGCTGAAGGGTCCGACAGTAACGTCGCGACCGAGCTTTGCGGTGGGATCGATTGCGGACATCGGATGGATGCCGGCGGGATAGCCCTGGCCCGGGTCCATCATCCCCGACAGTGCCGAGAGCGCATACCGGGGGCGCGGCGCAAGGATCGCGGCCTCGAGGCCCAGCGCCTGCCAATCCGCCTCGCCCCACAGCATCGCCGCGCGCGCCGATCCCTTGGCGATGCCCTCGGCGTATTCCGGCTTCATCGCCATGGCGAGCCGGTCCGGCGGGCAATCCGCCGGCTCGGCCACGCCTTCGACGACGATGGAGGTGTCGCCCACTGCCTCGAGCCCGAGGGCGGCGGCGATCTCTGCAACGGTGTGGCTCATGGCGTCCTCCGGGTCAGGTCTGACGGAGGATTAGCTTTCCCCGCGCCCGAGAACCACCCCTGCCGCCGACAGGGCCCGCCAGATCGTCTGGTCGCGATTGTAGATATCGGGGCGGTACTGCACGTGTCCCTTCGCCTGGGTGAAGGCGGTGCGGTAGATCAGGTGCACCGGCACCGGCTCCACCAGGTTCACACGCGCCTCGGCTCCGGTCCGCAGCCTGGAATGGAAGAAACCCTCGGGGTCGTCCTCTTGCTTGGCGAGCAACGTGTAGGCGAATTCGTAGGGGTCATCGAGGCGCACGCACCCGTGAGAGTAGGCCCTGACCGTCCGGCTGAAGAGATGCTGCGCCGGCGTATCGTGCAGGTAGATGTTGTATTTGTTGGGGAACATGAACTTCACCTGCCCCAACGCGTTCTTCGGCCCCGGAGGCTGGCGCATCGAATAGGGGAAGGAGCCCGCAAAGCTCTGGTTGCGGCTGACCACCTGGCCCCGGCTGTTGAGAATCTGCAGGTGGCTGACCGCGTAGGGGTTGCGGCGCAGTTGCGGCAGGTACTCGTTCTTGATGATTGAGCGGGGGACGTACCAGCTCGGGTTGATGACCATGTGGTCCATCTCGTCCGAGAACTCGGGCGTCTGGCGGTCGCTCTCGTTCGAGCCGATGACCGCACGGGTCTCGAAGGTCACCTTCTCGTCGTCATAGACGCGGGCCATGAACTCGGTGAGGTTCACCTTGATGTGGCGTTTGCCGAGGCCGCCTGGCCTGTTCAGCCAGCGCTCACGCTCCATCGCGACCAGGACCTGCTGTAGCCGCGTTTCCGGCGAATGGTTGAGCTCGCGCAGGGTCGAATCCCCTGCGATTCCGTCAACGGCCAGGCCATGGTCCGCCTGAAAAGCCTTTACGGCCTGTTCCAACGCCGAGTCGTAGACCGCCGAAGCGGTCGGCCGCAGATAGTTCATCGCGATAAGCCGGTCGCGCAGCGGTACGACGCGGGAGCCCGACTCGCCGGGGTCGATCCGTCCGGGCGACACCGGCCGGCCCCAGCCACCGCGGGCGACCACACGCTCCAGCCGCATCTTTTCGCGCATGAGGCGGCCGTACTCCGGGCTAGACGGAGCGAGACCGCGGAAGACCGCTCGCGGGTCGTCCGATTCCAGCTTGTCGAGCAGGTCCGCGGTATCGGGGATGTAGACCTCGCGCTTGAGGCCAGAGATCACCCGGCGCGGATCGAGAGCGCCCGCGCTCAGATCCCGGGCGAAACGCCCGAAGGTCAGCGACAGGTGCACATCGAGCGCGCCGCGCTCTTCGGCGGTGCGTGCGGCGCGCATCTCGGCCATGAGGGCGTTGGCATCGTAGCGGCCGGCCGGAAGGCCGTGCGCCGACGCCATCGTCACCGCCTCGAGAAGCGCCTCGCGCCGCAGTCTCTGGATGTCCTCGGGACCGGTCCAGACCGGCTCGAATCCCCGATCGCGATAGAAGGCGGCGACCGCCTCGTCCTCTCCCACCGTCTCGGCGACGGCACGCTTGAAGGCCGTGACCTGCGCGGTCGCGGGTGCGGCGAAGCCGAGTGTCAGGGCAAGCGCAGCGCCCGCCAGGAGCGCTCCGGTCCGATTTCTGAGGGTCGAGGCTCTTGTCATTCTGAAATCCGTTCCGGCAGGGGGCGAATACATAGGGAAAACCGCACGTTGCAGAGTGTCGGAATTCCGGCGGGTGTCCATTCACAAAGCGTCGGGGACGCGAAACGGGTCCGGCGTGATGCGTCCGCGCACCGGGGAGTGCGACATCCTTGCGACACTTCGCCGACGTTCGGCAGAAACCTGCCGAAATTTCGCGGAAGGCGGAACCATTTCGGTTCCCGGGTTTCTCGGGAGCGACTGCTGTGCAATAAATCTTAAGGCATCTGGGGAAAGATGGCAGGGCCGACGCAACGACGCCGGCACAAGCAGTAACCGAACGGGACAGCACCGACCATGACCACCGCAGCTTCTGGCAGCATGACGCGGCGCGGCCTGTTGACGGCTTTCGCCGCAACGACCATCACCGCAGCTCCGACATTCGCCAACGCAGCAGGCCTCCTGCGCGGCGGCGGCGACATCCGGCGCATCAAGATGTATTCCGGCCGCACCGGCGAGAAGATCGACATGATCTATTGGGTCGAAGGCGAGTATATCTCTGACGCCGTAAAGGAAATCACCTACTTCATGCGCGACTGGCGCAATGACCAGGTGAAGAACATCGACCTTCGCACCATCGACATCATGGCCGCGTGTCACAACCTTCTCGACTGCTCCGAGCCGTACATGCTGATCTCGGGCTACCGCAGCCCCGAGACCAACGCGATGCTCCGGGCCCGGTCGTCCGGTGTCGCGAAGCGCTCGCGTCACCTCGTCGGCGAGGCGGCGGACCTTCGGCTTTCGTCCCGCTCGGTCAACCAGATGGCCAAGGCGGCCCTCTCCTGCAACGGCGGCGGCGTCGGTCGCTACAGTAGCTCTAACTTCGTGCACATGGATTGCGGTCCGGTCCGCACTTGGGGCAGCTGAGCCCCCCACGATGGCACGATCGAACGAGGCGCCCGCGGGCGCCTTTTTCGTGTCTGGCTTAGTGCAAACTGCGTAGGTCACACGACCAGAGCGCACTGACCCCCTCGGCAGTTTCCCGCCGATCGGTCACAAACGCGTCAGGCGGCGTGATCGGTCGTCGGCATGGGGAACCATGCTGACCCGAGACGTCATGCAATCGGTCGAGCGACACGGACCATGCAGCCGTTCGGACACCGGATCATGCAAGGATGAAAGTGGCGCGGTTGACGGGGCTCGAACCCGCGACCCCCGGCGTGACAGGCCGGTACTCTAACCATCTGAGCTACAACCGCGCATCGCGCCGGCGGGAAGGATCGGACAGCGGTGGCGCGGTTGACGGGGCTCGAACCCGCGACCCCCGGCGTGACAGGCCGGTACTCTAACCAACTGAGCTACAACCGCGTATGCTGTCCGCCCATACCTTCGGGCGTGGGGCGCGTTCTAGGCGGGGCGGAAACCGCCGTCAAGCGGATTTGACCCGCCCGGGCACAAGGAATCACGGCCCGCCGCGACGGCAACCTCGGTTCATATGCGCGGTTCGTCCGCGGCACCCCGTCGCGGCGCCGACGGTTGGCCGTAAGCCCCCTGCCCGCTACCTCTGGCCGACGCCCGATCGCGCGAGGCCCGACGGAGACACCCGCCCATGCTCGACGCCCACGACCTGCGAAAAACCTACCAGACCGGCGACGGCTCCCTCACCGTGCTCGATGGCGTGTCGCTGTCGGTCGCCCGTGGCGAGAGCGTGGCGCTCACCGGCGAAAGCGGGTCGGGCAAGTCGACGCTCCTGCACCTGCTGGGATGCCTCGACACCCCGGACGGCGGGCGGCTGAGCCTCGACGGTTCGCGCATCGACGACCTCGACGACGCGGGCCGCGCGCGACTGCGCCGCGACCGGATCGGTGTCGTGTTCCAGAGCCTGAACCTGATTCCTTCGCTCACCGTTGCGCAGAATCTGGCGTTCCAGGCCCGGCTTGCCGGACGGCACGACCCGGACTGGCAGGAACGGCTGACCCGGCGCCTCGGCCTCGACGGGCTGGGCCAGCGCTTTCCCGAGCAGCTTTCGGGCGGACAGCAGCAGCGCGTCGCGATCGGCCGCGCCATCGCCAACCGGCCCGACCTCGTGCTGGCCGACGAGCCCACCGGCAACCTCGACGAGACCACCGCCGCGCGGGTCAGGGACCTGCTGCTCGAACTCGTGGACGAGACCGGCGCCGCGTTCCTGATGGTCACACATTCAGACGTCCTCGCCGCGCGACTGTCGCGGCGGCTGCACCTGAGCGGCGGGCGCCTGGCATGACACGCACCGCGCTCATGGCGCTTCTGTCCCACTGGCGGCGCCACAAGCTTCAGCTCGCGACCCTGCTGACCGGGCTCGCGCTGGCCACCGCGCTCTGGTCCGGGGTGCAGGCGATCAACGCCGAGGCCCGTCGCAGCTACGACCGCGCCGCCGCGACGCTCGGACAGGACGTGCTCGACAGGCTGACCGCCCCGGAGGGCGTGACGCTCGACCAGTTCGTCGCCCTGCGCCGCGCCGGGTGGCAGGTGAGCCCGGTGATCGAGGGACGCATCCGCGCGGGCGGCACGCCCCTGCGCATTCTCGGGATCGACCCGCTGACCGCGCCGCCGCAAGCCGGGCTGACCGCGCTTGCGGGGGACAACGACATCATCGGCGACTTCCTCTCCACGCCGGGCCTGCTACTCGTAGCGCCCGAGACCGCCGCGCAGATCGGGGACGCCGACCTGCCGCCCACCCGCATCGCGCCGGACGTGGCCCCCGGCACCGCGGTCACCGATCTCGCCACCGCGCGGCGATTGCTGGAGCGGCAGCGCCTCTCCTACCTCCTCGTCGCTTCCGAGCAACCGCTGGGCCTGCCCCCCCTGTCCGACATTGCCGAACTCGACCGCCGCACGCCCGACGAGAGCACCGACCTCTCAGAACTGACCGACTCGTTCCACCTCAACCTCACCGCCTTCGGGCTCCTGTCCTTCGCAGTTGGCCTGTTCATCGTGCAATCGGCCATCGGCCTCGCCTTCGAACAGCGGCGGCAGAGCTTCCGGACACTGCGCGCCCTCGGCCTCAGCCTGCGGCGGCTGATGGTCCTGCTGACAGCCGAACTGGCGGTCTTCGCGCTGCTCGCGGGCATCGCGGGGCTGGCGCTTGGCTACGGCATCGCGGCCGCGCTCCTGCCCGGGGTGGCCGGCACGCTGCGGGGTCTTTACGGCGCTTCGGTCGCAGGCACGTTGGCGTTCGATCCGGCATGGGCGGCGGCAGGTCTCGGCATCACGCTGGCCGGCACGGCTTTGGCGGGGGCGCAGGCACTTTGGCGGGTGGCGCGGATGCCCCTACTGGCCCCGGCACAGCCCCGCGCCTGGGCCATGGCTTCGGCCCGGACGCTGACGGCGCAGGCGGGAGGCGCCGTCGCGTTGCTGCTCACCAGCGCCGTTCTGGTCTGGGTCGGAGAAGGCCTGATCGCCGCGTTCGCCTGCCTCGGCGCGCTGCTACTTGGCGCGGCTCTGGCGCTGCCGCCGCTGTTGATCGGGGCGCTCCGGATCGCCCGTCCGCTGGCGCGCGGTCCCGTGGGCGAGTGGCTCCTGGCCGATGGACGCCAGCAGGTGCCCGCCCTGTCGCTGGCCCTGATGGCGCTCTTGCTGGCGCTGTCCGCGAATGTCGGCGTGGGCACGATGGTGGGCTCGTTCCGCACCACCTTCACGGCCTGGCTCGACCAGCGGCTCGCGGCCGAGCTCTACGTCACGGCGCCCGACGAGGCCGCGGCCGCACGCGTGCGCGCGGCGGGCGACGAGTTGGCCGACGCTGTCGTGCCGATCTGGTCCGTGGACGTTGACCTGCGCGGGCGACCGGGAAGCGTCTACGGCATCGCCGACGATCCGCTCTACCGCGACAACTGGCCGATCCTCGAGGCGCTCCCCGAGGTCTGGGACAGGGTTGCGGCGGGCACCGGGGCCATCGTCAACGAACAGCTCTTCCGAGGCACCGACATGACCCTCGGCGCGCCACTTCGCATGGCAGAGGGGTGGGAGGTGCCGGTCGTCGGCGTCTATTCCGACTACGGCAACCCGGCGCCGCAGGCGATGATCGGCAGCGATGCGCTGTCCCGGCGCTATCCCGACGTGCCCCGCCTGCGGTTCGCCGTCAGGACCGATCCCGACCAGGCCGCCGAGGTCGCAGCGCAACTGCGCGAGCGCGCGCGCCTGCCCGATCAGGGCGTGGTCAACCAGTCCGAGGTCAAGGCGCTGTCGCTGCGGGTCTTCGAGCAGACCTTCCTCGTGACCGGCGCGCTCAATGTTCTGACGCTCGGCGTCGCGGGAATCGCGGTGCTGACATCGCTGCTGACCCTCTCGGGGTTGCGCCTGCCGCAGCTCGCCCCGCTCTGGGCTCTGGGAATGCGGCCGCGAACGCTCGCGGCGCTGGAGGTCGCACGGACCTGCCTTCTCGCGCTCCTGACGTGGGCTCTGTCGCTCCCCGTGGGGCTGGCGCTGGCCTGGGTTCTTCTGGCCAAGGTCAACGTCGAGGCGTTCGGCTGGCGCCTGCCCATGCACCTGTTTCCCGCCCAGTGGATCGGTCTGGCCGGGGCGGCGCTGCTCGCCGCCGGGCTCGCCTGCCTCTGGCCCGCGATCCGCCTGACCCGCCTGCCCCCATCCCGACTGCTGAGGGTGTTCGCCCATGATCGCTAGCGTCCCCGCCGCAATTCTGTCCGCAGCTCTCGCCGCCGTGCCGGCCGCCGTCCTCGCGCAGGGCTATGCAGGGCTCGGCGCCGAGGCCGACGGCGACTTCGCGGTCCCGCAACAGGGCGCGGCGCTGGCCTTCCCCGGAGATCATCTTCCGCATCCCGACTACCGCATCGAGTGGTGGTACCTGACCGCCGCGCTGTCTGCCGCCGACGGCACGCGCTACGGGGTTCAGTGGACGTTGTTCCGCTCGGCGCTGCGGCCCGGCTCGGATACACCCGGACTGCCCGGCGACACCCGCCAGGTCTGGATGGGCCACGCCGCGGTCACGACGCCCGACGCGCATCTCTTCGACGAGAGACTCGCGCGCGGCGGGGTCGGACAGGCGGGCGTGACCGAGCCGTTCGAGGCGTGGATCGACGACTGGACCATGCGCTCGACCGCGCCGGCGGACGCCGATCCGCTGGACGCGATCACGCTGACGGCGCGGGGCAACCGCTTCGCCTACGACCTCGCGCTCGAGGCCACCGGTCCACTGGTTCTGCACGGCGACGCTGGCTTTTCCGTCAAGTCGCCCGCCGGGCAGGCCAGCTACTACTACTCCCAGCCGTTCTACGACGTCTCGGGCACGCTGACCCTGCCCGAGGGCGACATCGAAGTGACCGGCTCGGGCTGGCTCGACCGCGAATGGTCGTCGCAGCCATTGTCGGGCGATCAGGAGGGATGGGACTGGTTCTCGCTGTCGTTCGAGAGCGGCGCGAAACTGATGGGCTTCGGTCTGCGCGAAAGCGATGGCGGGCACTTCACTTCGGCCACGTGGATCGCGCCGGACGGAACCGAGACCGCCTACGGGGACGGCGCTCTGCGCCTGACCCCTGGCGCCACGGCCGAGGTCGCGGGACGCACGATCCCGGTCGAATGGCGCGTGGAGCTGCCTGACGAGGGTCTCGACGTGACGACCACGCCGCTGAACCCACAGGCCTGGATGGGCACGACCTTCTCGTACTGGGAAGGACCGATCGCCATCTCCGGCAGCCACGACGGCCACGGCTACCTGGAGATGACCGGATACGAATGACGCCTCCCGATGGACGGGAGGCGTTCGGGGGCGCTGGTCCGCGCGGTGCGCGTCACGCCGGGCCCCCAAGGGCCCGGCGCGCGCCAGATCACTCGCCCGGCGTCATGCCGGCAGCGCGCATCGCATCGTCGATCTCGTTCATGAACGACAGCTGCCGCTCGAGGAACACGGACCGGCCCACCGCAGGCTCCGCCTCCGCGAGGGCGAGGCAGTACTCGGCCGTCAACGCGGCCATCGCTTCGGAATAGCCGGCATCGGGCTCGGCGGCGTGGAAGCCCTCCACCAGGGGTGCGATGTCCTCTTCGGCCACGGTCTGCCCGGCGAGGTCGCCTACCTGCGTGCGAACGCCGGCGGGGATCTCGTAGTTGCCGGGCGCCGGGCAGTTCGTCGTCAGGTCGATGCTGTCGGTCTCCTCGGCATCGGGGCGGCTTTCCGCGACCATCTCGGGCGTGGCAGATTCAGGGCCATCGTTGTCCCAGCTGCGCCGCACGTAGTTCGACACGTCCGAAAGCTCCTGATCCGACAGGACGTTGGCGAAGCTGGGCATCGGCCCGAACTGGTTGCGGGTCTCGATGCCCCGCAACAGCACGTTCACGACGTTCAACGGCGACTGTGCGTTGACCCCGCCATTGTCCACGAGCCGGGCGGCATTCTCGCCACCCATGCCGTCCTCGGCATGACAGGACTGGCACTGCGCCTCGTACACGCCCGCACCCCGCTCCATCACCTCGTCGGGAATGCTTTCGATCTCGGGGCCGCGCCCGGGCTCGTCGTCCTCGGCACGGTCGAGGATGAAGGCGGCGATGGCCTCGATGTCCGAGCGCTGCGCGTCCTGAAGACTTTCGGTGACCTGGTACATCGCCCCGAAGGCGGCAAGCCCGTCGGGATGTTCGTCGGCAAGATAGGCGGTCAGCGTCTCCTGATCGAACTTTTCGAGCGCGGAGCCCTGCGTGCCGCTGATGTTGGGCGCATACCAACCGTCGACCAGGGCACCCTGATAGGCCCGATCCTCGATCGGGCCGCCGATGGCGTTCCGCGGAGTGTGGCAGGACGTGCAGTGTACCGGCCCTTCGGCAAGGTAACGGCCCCGGTTGATCTGGTCGCTCTTCTCGGCATCAGGCTCGAAGCGGTGTGCATCGAAATAAAGCACCTGCCAGGCGTTCACGCCGGTGCGGATGTTGAACGGAAAAGGCAGCTGGATGACCTGCACCTCGTGGGTGACGGGCTCCACATTGCGGAAATAGGCCCAGAGGTCGTCGATGTCCTGATCGGTCATCTGCGTGAAGGACAGGTAGGGCATCGCCGGGTAGAGCGGCCCTCCGTCCTTCTGGCGACCTTGCCGCAGCGCACCCTCGAAATCGTCGCGGGTCCAGGTGCCGATGCCGGTCTCCGGATCCGGGGTGATGTTGGGGCCGACGAGTTCCCCGAACGGCGTGCCAAGCACCACCCCGCCTGCATAATCTCCGGCATCCGCGGTGTGGCAGTGTTTGCACCCCCCGATCATGGCCAGGTATTGACCACGGGCGATCGCGTCGTCTCCGGGCGCACCGGCCCAGGACTGCGCCGACGAGATTGCGGGAAAAAGCATGGCGGACGCCGACACCGCGACGCTGGCCATGAGACGGGATTTCCAGTTCGCGCGCATGGCACTCCTCCTGACGATAGGCGGAGCGAGCATGCGCTCCTTTCCTTGGCGTCAGGACGTAGGGCGGCGCGAACCCGCTTCGAGTCCCCGCGAGCGCGATCTCTGTCACACCCGCATCACGCGAGCGAGACGGCCATCACCAGCATCACGCCACAAAGCCCGGCGAAGACCGCGGATCCGCGGTTCAGCGCCGGTGTGGGACAGAAACACGCCCCGCATTCGTCCGCGCCGAAGCGCAGCGGTGATCGCAATCGGGACACCTGAAGACGCGGACGGACATCGGGGGAACCTCCCTGGGACAACGCGAACCGAACGCGACCAACTAGCGCCCCGTTCTTTAAGAAGCGGTTTACACGCCCTGCCCGGCCCGCAGTCCTTCGGGGGGTCAAGAGGCGATGGCGTCGGCCTCCGCAGCCTCTTCTTCGGAGAGGCCGAGCCGCTGGCGCAGGTCCGAGAGATAGCGCTGTTCCTGTGCGCTCTCGCCGTCTACCGCCGCCCGCGAGGCAAGGTAGAACTCTTCTGCGGTCTCCTGGTCGTTCACCTGACCGAGCAAGGTGTCCAGCGGCTTCGGATTCGCGATTTCGCGCTCCATCGTGGCGCGTTCCTCGGGCGTCGCGTCCGCGTCGTCGATCGCCTGCACGATCCGTGCCCGCTCGTCCTGCGACAGCGCGCCGTCGGAATAGGCGGCGGTGATCATCGCGCGGATCATCAGGAGCGCCTCGTCCTCGCTGAACCGCTCCGCCGCGGCCTCGCCCTCGCGCATGTCCTCGTCGTCGGCAGAGGCGGCTGCCGCCTGCCCGGATGCCTGCGTCGGCCCGGACCCGTCGCCGAGAAGCTCGTTCGCCTTGTTGCGGATCGTGTCGATGAGGCTGCCGCCGCTGCTGCCCGAGCTGGTCGTGGCGGTGCTCTGCGCGCTGCCCGACTGGGAAGACTGGCTTTTCTGATAGGCTTGAAACGCCATATAGCCCAGCGCCGCGAGACCCAGCTTCGAGCCCAGCCCGCTCCTGCGCCGACGCCGGCCACCGAGCAACCCGAGGGCAGAGGCTGTCCCCAACGCGCCGCGCCGCCGCCCGCGCCCGGCCATGCGGGTCGCCAGCATCGTGCCCAGTATACGCTTCATGCTCATCGTCCGATCCTCCCGGCACCGGTCGGCGCCCGCGGGTGTTCGGGGCACAATGACAACGGCCTGCCTGTCGTGAGATGAAACTCCGCCCAACGATGCCCGTTCCGAGCAGACGAGTCAGTAGGCGATACACCGCGCCGGCATACCGCCCCCCTGCATCGACTTTGCCTGCCTGCACGAAAAATGGCATGGGTCGACCGGATCAAGGAAGGTGCCTTGCAAGACCGATCCGCAGGCGGATCCCGCTCCTTGGTGGTTAAAAATCGGGGCCAGCGGCATCAAGGCTTGCAACCGGCCGGCGGATGGAAGTCTACCGCCTTCCACGAAAGAGCAACCTCGCTTATTCCCAGAACGAGCCGCCGCCGTCGAGGTGATACAATATGCCCATTATCAAGACGTATCGCGTCAAAGCGACGAAATCGGCGAGTATTCCGTTCGTCCGGGCCTAGCAACTGTATCTGTCAGGTAGCCGGAGCGGCCCATTTCTGACGGTTCCTGCACAGCGCGTTCGCGATGGTTACGAGCTTTCGGGCAACCGC
>NZ_FOAI01000025.1 GCF_900109705.1 Roseivivax marinus
CCCGCTACGACAAGACGGCGGAAAGCTTCCTCGGCTTCATTGACATCACGTCGATCCGTCTCTGGATCCGCCATTTGTCAACATGACCTAGTGCGTCTTCAATGTCTCTCTCATCGTCATAGACGTCCTGCAGATAGAGCCAAAGTCTGTTTTCTTCCTCACGCAACACCAGCGCTTCTTCAAGCGTTGCGCGATCGACCTCGAAATATCTTGCCGTGAAGTGTGCCGACTTCCATTCGGGAAGCTTCTGCAGGCGCGCATTCACTTCTGCAAGAATGCCGTCGGCAGCCCTGAAGGTCTGGTTCGGCTCTCTTTTCAACTGCTCCACGCAAAGCGCCCGAAAGCGCCTCGCATCGTCATACTCCATGTCCGCGAGAGGCTCGCCTCCAAGTTCCGGCGAAGGCAGCACCCCACGATCAATCGTCCCCCATGGAATGGTGTCGTCGGGGCTATCGCCGACATATCGCTCCGAGAGAACGTAGGGGTTTTCCGCCGGGGCACTGCAATCGCCCGTCAGCCCATGCTCTGCCCGCAAGCGTTCGTCTTCGCTGACAATCCTTTCGATCTGATCGAGAGTCAGATCGAGCCGTGGCAGCACGTCCCTGAGCAGGGTCCTAGCATCGTCCGGCTTCAGCAACCACTGCCTTGCCAGCTTGGACAGCGGCTTTCCCATGAGGCCATAGGGCGCCACCTCGACATTGTGATCCACAGCGTCAAAGAAGAGCTTGTGCGCTTCTTTTGACTTACCTTCTGCCATGAGACGCCGAGCATGGTCGGTTGCCTGATCGGCTCCAAGAAACCGCATGACGTTGAGTAGACCGGGGTACAAACCGCGCTTGTTCCAAAGCTCGGCAATGCAACCAAGAATCCAGCGCTCTCGCTCGACCAGTTCTCGCTTTCATCGCCGAGCGCCTTTAACTCTCGGATGGAGCCGAGAAATTGCTCAAGCAGTCCAATAGCGTCATCGTTGGTCAGAAGTCGAGCGCCATACTTGCAAGTCCGCGGATTGTCCGGATAGATCACAAATTTATTGAGCGCCTCGGGGTCATCTCGATAAAGATGATATGGGAGACGCAACCCTTCGTCGGGGTATAGTGAGGTCACGTTGCGTCCCCAAATCATCCCTCCTGCAAATCTCTCGCTGATGTCATCGCTCACGTCGTCGTAAAGCAGGCGATCGGAGACGTTCTTGACCCGCGAAACTCCGACCAGCACATAGCGAGGATTTTCTTCCTCGCTGAAGGGGTTGGAGTAGTTCGCATAGTAAAAGATCAAGCTGTTCACAGCTTCAATGCTTTCGAAGAATGCGTCGGCGTTCTCGGAGCGCCGGTTGTTGTCCAGCTTCCCGTTCTCGTAGACATCCTCGCTATACATAGCCTCGTATGGCCATACACATGTTGTTGCTGGAGGAATGTCCCATTCCGAACGGCTAGCGCCGTCGAAAAAGAAGTCGGGTGGGTTTGAATATCCACGTATTGTGTCTGGCCCGAATGCATTGGCACTATAGACGCAGGGCGGCAACTCAGAGCTTTTTAAATCTGAGATCGGCCTTCCAGCATTTGCAATTTCCTGAGTAATTTGCCGCTCGCGGGCAATAACATCGCCAGGGTAGGACTGGCATCCTACACAGTAACTGTTCAGTTCTGGATGTTCGCAAATGCGGCCGTCCCAACCGTTGTCATGCCAAGCAATTCGCGCCGTCAAATGAACAGTCATGACTTCTCTTTCGTCATGCAGAACAGGATCTTCGAGTTTTGACAAATCTTCGACCGAAGACACTTTGATTTTTTTTCAGGATGTATCCGGTTCACCGACGAAGACGCGTGGCGTTTCCGGCGTCCTTCTTGTCGCCTTCTTCGCGATGGGAGTCGACTTGCAATGTCCTTCATAGCTTTACGGAAGACAAGACGATGATCTCGGTCAAGCGTTCGTTCTTCGACGTTGCGGATCTGTTCGTGTTCCGACGCTGTGAGACAAGAGTCGCTTCAGAGAAAGGGCGGCGCTTACGCGCCGCTGTCATGCTTGAGGACCGGGATACCCAGCTTGCGGGCCTTGTCGGCAAGGTTCTCTTGGATCCCGGTGCCGGGGAAGACCAACACCCCGATCGGCAGGACGTCCAGCATCGCGTCGTTGCGCTTGAACGGGGCCGAGCGGCCGTGCTTCGTCCAGTCGGGCCGGAAGGCGACTTGCGGCACCTTACGGTGATCGGCCCAGCGGGACGCGATGAGTTCTGCACCCTTGGGTGACCCGCCGTGGAGCAGCACCATGTCCGGGTGCTTGGCATGGACCCGGTCGAGCCGCGCCCAGATCAGGCGGTGATCGTTGAAGTCCGCCCCGCCGGTGATAGCCACCTTGGGGCCTTCGGGCAGAAGCAGTTGCGCCTCGGCCCGCCGCCGGGCGGCAAGGAAATCCCGGCTGTCGATCATCGCGGCAGTCAGGTTGCGATGGCTGACCCGTGAGCCGGTCCGGGGATGCCAGGGCTTGCCGAGGTGATGCTCGAAGCCCTCGGCGGCGAGGTCGCGAAAGAGTTCCAGCGCCGTGCGTCGTTCGACCATGCTCTGCCCCTCGGCCACGAGGCGTTCGAGTTCGAGGGATTTGACTTCGGAGCCGTCCTGTTCCCGCTGCAGGCGGCGCTGCGCCTGTTCGTTGTCGTCGAGTTCACGTTCGGCCCGCGCCAGCGCGCGATGGAAGAGGTTGACCGCGCCCCAGAGCAGTTCGTCGAGATCGGGCTCTAGGCGCGTTTCACCCAGCGTCGCGACAAGGGCGTCGAGGATATCGGCGATGGCTCCGGCGATCTGGTCGCCCTCTGGCAAGGGGCGCGGATCGGGTTCATCCTCGTATGGGCGCCAGCCGTAGAGCTGGAGTTCAGTCAGGACATGGGCGGTCGAGGACGTGCTGTGATGCGGCTCGTGGGCATCGGTTTCGGGATCGAGGGTCATCTGCGGGGTCCTTCCTCGGGGGAGCCGCGCGCCACACGCGGCCTTCGTGGCAGGAACGCGCCCACGGGCGGGGCGGCCGGGCAGCCCGAGCATTTCTGGAGGGCCTTGATGGCCAAGCCCGGCTATTTTGCCTCGCGATGCAAAGCGCCCCAACGGGGCGCGGCGGAAAATAGCCGGAGCGCGGCCATTGCCGGGCCGTGCCGCCTGTGGGCCTCCTGCCCTCTGAGAAGGCCGTGCGCGCCGGCCTTTCCCGTGAATGGGAACCGCGCGCGGGATGCCCCTGCGAAAACGATGCTGTGAGCCGTACAGCGCCAGCCCGATTGCCGCCCTGTCACACCGGCACGAACCGCGCGGCGTCGTCGACGTGGAAATGAAGCCGCAACCGCGCTTGCAAGGCTGCAAGACCATAGCGCCGGAGATCATCGTTGAAGTCGCCCAGTCGCGGCGTGAGAGTCACCGCCTCGATCCCGGTCTCGGCTGCACGCGCCTTCAGTCGATCCCTTGCTGCCGCGCCCGCCGGATCACGGTCGCGCAAGACGTAGAGCCGCCGCAGGCCAGCGGGAAACCGGATGGCGGCCAGGTGTCCCGACGACAGAGCCGCAAGGGCGGGTATTTCGGGCAGGGCCGAGCGCACGGAAAGAACCGTCTCGATCCCCTCGCCCGCGATGAGCACGTCTGCGGGCGCGCCGAACCGCACGCCATTCCCGAGCAAAGTGCCCATCGCGCGCCGCGGTGTGTCGACATCGGCCTTGGCGCTCCCGTCCGGCCGCAGCCAGGTGCGATGGGTGCCGGTATGACGGCCCTCGAGATCGGTGATGGCGGCGAGCATGGCCGGAAGCCGCGCGATCGGCCCGCTGCCTTCGGGCCGATAATAGCAGGCGGGATGGAACCGCAGGCTTGGCATTTGGTCAAACGCTCCGATGCCGCGCCTGCGCAGATAGGTTTCTACCGGAGTGCCGCGGATCGGCACAGCCATTGCGAACAGGCGTCGTGCCGCCTCCTGGGATCCGGTGGCAGCTGGGGGCTGTGAATGTGGAGAATGCTGTCGGGTTGGATCAGGTAAGGGCAGGCTCAAGAAGCGTCGGGCCTCATCGGCAACGTCCTTGAAGTCGACCAAGCCGCAGCTTTCACGGATGACATCGAGCAGGTCGCCATGCTGTCCCGTGGCTGCGTCGGTCCATTTTCCAGCGGCACGGTTGCCGGACAGTGGCCCGGACAGCCGAACGAACATGGATCGGCCCGGTGTGTTATGAACGTCTCCCACCAGCCAGTAATGACCCTGCTTCCGGCCGTTCGACAGATAGTGCCGGCACACCGTTTCGGCGTTCTGGGAAAGCTGGCGCGAAAGCTCGGTGGCGGGGCTCGTCATGGCGGTCTCCAAGAGGGTTGGACGCAATCAGGGGCCCGCCATGACTGACGGGCCCCTGACTTTGGACCTTGGGGGAAGGTCTTGTGCTGCTCGTAGGTCACTCGGCGGCTGTCTTGGCGAAGGCGTCACCGGCGACGGGATCATCTTCCTCCATCGGGTCGGAGACTCCGATAGCCGGTTCGCCGCCGTCTTCCGCCGATTGCGCTTCGCTGCTGTCGGGATCGTCTTCCGAAGGGTCATCGTCGGAGCGGTCCGCCTCGTCGATCAGTTCGATCTCAGGCGCGTCCTCTTCCGGCAACGGCGGCGTGCGCAGAGGTTCGGGCAGCCAGCCGGCGCCGACGAGCAGGTCCTCTGCTGCCGTCACCATCTCGGCCTTCTTCAGCCTGGCGATCCGGTCAGCGGCGTCTTCGCCTTTCGCCTCGCGCACGGCCTCCAGGATGCGCGCCTTGGTCACGCGGCAGAGGTAGCTGTCACCCGTGGCCGTCCAGCCCGCCTTGGCCATGTCGAGCCCGACGGTCCCGGCCAGCACATCCGCATGCGCGATGGCGCGCGGTCGGCGCTGGTAGGGGTCGTGGACGGCATTGACGCTCATCGCCACGCAATGGGCGAAGAGCGCCTCGCGGCTGCAGCTGTCGAACTCGGTCAGGGCCTCCCAGAGGTCTTCTGGCGCTTTCGGCAGGTTCCGTGCCCAGGTCTCGTGACGCTGGTCGATGGCCTGCGCGTAACCCGTGTCGCCGAGGCCCGGCACCTGCGATCCGAACCCCGCGTTGCGCGGTTCGATCTCGACGCAGCTGTCGATGGCGTAGCGATAGAAGAGCCGCAGGACCATCGCGTGCAGGGCCGCGAGGAAGGCGACCTGCGGGTCCTGGGCCAGTGCGTTGCGCAGCGCCAGGGTCCGATGGGCCGTCAGTTCCATGACGAGGCGGTCGGAGAGCGGTTTCAGGCCGTCGTCCTCTTCCTCCTCGTCCGTAGTGGACGCGACGGTATCATCAGCGTCCTCGTCCGGCACTGCTTCCGGTGCGGCTTCGCCGGTGTCCTCCGCCTCCTCGACCGGCTCATCTTCGGGCCGCACATAGCCCCGCTCGACCCGCAGTCGCCCGGAACTGTCGATGCTGACGAAGGCTCCGGCCAGCGCAAGGTCGTCGGCCTCGTACCGGATCGGACGTGCCTCGAGGGCCTCCATCGCCTCCTCGATCTCGCCCAGCCGGGTATCGACGTCGTCGGGCAACTCGTCGGCCTCCGCATGCTCGGCCTCCAGCGCGTCGTATTCGGCCTTCAGTGCCTGATAACTGGCGGCCTCCTCGTCGCTCATCGGCACCGCTTCGCCATGAACCCGGCGCATCCCGAAAGTGTGGCCATAGGGGAACTCGGTATCGACCTCGACCCATTTCCAGCCCTCGGCACGCAACGCCTCGGCTTCCTCCGCCAGTTTCTCGCGCACCATGACGTCGAGAAGGGCGGCATCCTGCAGCCAGCCGCCGTCGTCTTGCTGGAACAGGTCGCGCAGGATTTCGCCCCCGGCCTTGACGTAATCGTCGAGTCCGACGAACTGAGCCCGCTTGTCCGAGGCCCGAACCGCATCCTCGGTCAGCATGCGGCGGATCTCGTAGGGCTGCCGCGAATAGTGCCGCTGCAACGCCTCCCAGACCTGCTCTTGCCGCGCGTGATCGGGATTGACCGTGAAGGCCATGAGCTGGTCGAGCGTCATCTCCTCCTCGGCATAGGCGTCGAGCAGCGACGGCGCGACGGCGGCGAGCTTCAGCCGCTGTTTGACCACGCTGGCCGAGACGAAGAAGGCCGCGGCGATCTCCTCCTCGGTGCGACCTTTCTCGCGCATCGCCTGGAAGGCGCGGAACTGGTCGAGCGGATGCAGCGGCGCGCGCTGGACGTTCTCGGCGAGGCTGTCTTCCTCGGCGAGCCCGTCGGTGCGGACGATGCAGGGGACAAGTGCTGTCTTGTTCATGCGCTTCTGCTTGACGAGCAGTTCGAGCGCCCGGAATCGCCGCCCGCCCGCCGGGATCGTGTACATGCCGGTCTCGGCGCCGCTCTCATCCAGCACGGGCCGAACGGTAATGGAGCTGAGCAGCGTCCGCCGCGCGATGTCCTCGGCCAGTTCCTCGATCGACACGCCCGCCTTGACGTGGCGCACGTTCGACTGGCTGAGCATCAGCTTGTTGAAGGGAATGTCGCGCGAGGCGCTGAGGGTGATCTTCTGTTGCTTGGTCATCGGGATTCTCCGCGACAGGCCAGCCGGGAGCCTCTCTCCCGACCTCCAAACCCGTCACGGAAAACCCGGCCCACCTCTTACTCTATCGACGCACCTGCCCAATGTTGGCGGTACGAGCGTCTGCAGAGCGGACAACCCGACCTTTGCCGTACGCTTGGCGTCGATTGCTCCCTAACCTCATCCCGGTGCCAATTGACCGACATGTCAGTCAAAAGTAGTGTCTACCATGTTCTACAACCCGACTCTGGAGTGCCTTTGATGACGAGCAAGTACACCTTTGAAAACCATGGCTTTGAAGAAATCGAAGCGTCCGAGGGCATGACGAACGCAGCCGCGTACACGAAGGAATGTTCTGGCGGGCGCTCGGACTGCTGCACGCGCACCTGCAGCGCAGACGCGACCTTTGTCGCGAGCGATCAAGACTGGGCCAAGTTTCTCGATGTACGAGGCGGTCAGATCCAGTATTGATCTGCGGGGACGATGACCAATTCGGATCGCTTCGTCTCTGGCTCAGGGACGGGGTGGATGTCTATATTTCCCCAGATGACGTCGTTCACTTCGTCTTTCTGTCAACGAGGAAGCGGCTACGCCTCAAGGTGACGCCGCTTTTGATTGAGTGCCTCGAGTGGCTAGACGGCTCCGCGTCAGTCATGGAGCTGGATGCACGGTATAAAGCACAGGCATCCAGGCTGGACAGCAAGCACCCTTCGTCATTTGTTGACTTCATTCAATATCTTTATGGAAAGGGGATCCTTGTCCGGAAGGATTGGATGCATAATGCTTTCTGCCCTGAACAAGTTGAGCGTTATTCTCGACAGCTGAATTTCTTTCTCGACATTGAAGAGTCCGAAGCTGCGGCCACGGCCCTCCTAAAGAGAATAATGAACTGCCGGATCGCACTGATTGGTATTGGCGCGGTCGGCAGTTGGATTCTCAGAGAGCTTGTTCAGATCGGCTTCCAGCGCTTCATCCTTGTTGATCCAAAGACATTGAAGCCCGCCGATCGCACACGAAATGCAATTTTCGATCACCTACTGATCGGCGAACCAAAGGCTTTGGTTGCCGAGAGATTCGTTCATAGCCAAGCGCTCGAGCCAGAAACACGCGCCATACAATCCCCCCTCGACATAGACACGAACGTCGAAGAACTCATCGGAGCGGATACAGACCTGATCATAAACACTGCGGACGAGCCATACATAGGCGCAACAAGCATAAAGCTATCGAGATACTGTGTGGAGAAGGGTCTGCCCCTGCTGGTTGCCGGTGGTTTTGACGCTCACCTCGCAAGTCTCAGCGAGATAATTGTTCCCGGCCAAACACCTTGCTCCGACTGCTATGCAATGCACTTTGAAGAGACATTGCGCGGTTGGAAACCAATCTCCCATCCCATCGTTGATCGCCGTCGTGGCTTCGGTGGCCTGCCGTCATTGTCGGCATTTGCCGCCTCGGCCGCGGTCCTGAAGATCGTTCGGCTCCTTTCGGAAAATGGTGGGGACGTCGAGCAAGGCCGAGGTGAGTTCCTGTTCGATCAATACAGTATCGACAGTTTCAAGGTAGAAAGAAATCCTGAATGCCCGACCTGCGGCGACTTTGAAAGGCTGCAGGCACGTGCAGATTGAATTCTCACCCGGGTCACGTTGGTTATTGCGACCTTCCGTCTCCTTGATTCCGGTCGGCGATGGGATCTTTGAGTTCTTTCAGTCTTCTACGCGCAGATCCATGCGATTTCGGCTGAGATCAGAAATCGCCGATGTCATCAGGGGGCTTGATGGCAGCCAGCGCCTTGAGGAGATCTGCGAGGTGCACGGAGCTTCGGTGTCACTAGTATCGCATCTCATGGAAGTTCTGCACGAGCGGTGCGCCGTTGAACCGAGGGCGGTTCGAGACGCTGTTGACGCCACGGAGCACTACCGCGTCCTGAATTTTCTTGGAGACTACTTTCCTGCCGCAGAACTGTTTGCTGCCTTTGAAAGGCTCCGCTCAACAAGGGTTGCCATTCTGGGCTGTGGTGCCGTGGGTAGCTGGACTGCAGTGCAGCTTGCTCATTCCGGCCTCGAAAACTTCATCGTGATTGACGGCGATCAAGTGGAGGAGTCCAACCTTAACCGCTCGATCTTCCTTCACGAGGACATTGGTCAACCAAAGGTCAAGGCCATCTCATCCGCCCTACATCGGATATCACAGCGGGTTCGGGTTCGGAGAGTCAACGAGAATGTATGCGATGCAGACGGACTCCGCGCTTTGCTTTCCGAGGCAAGACCAGACGTGATTGTAAATTGCGCCGACGAGCCGTCGGTGGACCTCACGAGTGAATGGATCAACGAATACTGTCAGGATCGACGCGTCCCATATGTCATCGCAGGCGGGTACAACCTTCACCTGAGCCTGATTGGAATGACGGTCAGTCCCGGTGTGTCTGCGTGCATCAACTGTTCGCGGATCACACTGGATGAACTCGAAGACGAGTCTCTGCAAGGTGTGCGAAGACTGTGGCGCCCGAAGCGCAATCTGGGAAGTCTCTCCCCGCTCACTGGAATAACCTCGTCGTTGGCGGCATCTGAAGTCCTACGTCTTGCGGTCAAGTCTGACAGGCTCCGTCCAGCCATGTGGAACCGCCGAGGAGAATTCAACTTCCTGACCAACGAACTCTCGTTTGTAGATCTTCCGCCCCGCCCAGAGTGCGGATGTACGGCCGAGGACGTCCGTGACAGAGTTTCCAATAATTCCCAATAGCTTGAGGACCAGTTTCGGGCGATCCTGCCATCTATCTGGACCTTGCTTCATCGCCTTCTCGGCCTCGTGCGCGCTCGCGGCTTCGACGCTGCGGCTGGCTGGCGTCGTTGGGAGGGAGCGCGGGCGGTCGATGGTCTGAACGCGGCGCTCCTAGCGGGTGCGACCAGTTTGGTGCGACCAGCTGGGTGATATAGGCGGGACAACACGTGGGTCGCGGCGGAGGCAAGAAGGGTTATTCAAAATAGACTTTGTCGCTGTGTCGCGAAGGAAGTGGCCGCGACCACCTCCGAGAGAGAGAAACAAACTACACCACCTTCTCCAGCAACGCCTTCGCCTTGCCCTCCATCACCAGCCGCGCATCCTGCTGCGGCTTCGACCGGGCGACCGCCGTGATGCCCTGCACGAAGTCGAAGACGCTCTCGGGCGGGCGGCCTTCCTCGGCCAGAACCGTCTCGACAATCCGCCCCGTCTCCGCCTTCGAGAACCCGCGTTTCCGGAGGAAGTCCTGACGGTCCTCGTCCGAGCGCGCAACGATCTTCTCCCGCGCCGCGCGGATGCCGTCGATGAAGGGTGCGGGCGAGGACTCGGCGAAGCGGCTCAGCGCCGGGGCGACCTCGTGAGCGAAGCGGGAGGCGGCGTATTTCGAGTGCCGGATCGTGATCTCCTGGAAATCCTCGACGCCCCAGAGGTTGCGGTTCTGGCAGACCGCGCGCAGGTAGAAGCTGGCGATGCCAAGCGTCTTGGCACCCACCTCCGAGTTCCAGCAATAGAACCCGCGGAAGTAGAGGTCTGGCGAGCCGTCGGGCAGCAGCCCCGCCTCGATCGGGTTCAGGTCATCGACGAGGAACAGGAACACGTCGCGGTCGGAGGCATAGAGCGTCGTTGTCTCCTTCGTCACGTCCACGCGCGGGTTGTAGATGCCGGTCGACCAGTCGAGCACGCCGGGCACCTTCCAGCGCGTGTCGCCGGTGCCGTTGCCCGCGATGCGCTGCACGGCGGAGACCAGTTCATGGTCGTAGATCCGGCCATAGTCGGGGCCGGTGACGGCGCGCAGTTCCGTGCGGCCATCTGCAACTTCCATCGTTTTGATTTGCTCGGCCCGGTGGTTGGTCAGGCCGTACTGTAGGTTGATCCCCGCCAGCGGCGCGGGCAGTTGCCGCAGATAGGCCGCGGGCGCACCGACGAGGCTCGAGAGCTGGCCGAAGCTCCAATGCGTCGGCGCGATGATCTCATCCGTGCCCGGCAGGACAAGGCTCAGTTTCTCCGGGTCGTCGCGATGCGCCTCGACCCGGATCGCCGCACTGTCCACCGTGCGCGTCCGGCTCAGCTCCGCCCGGCCCTTGACCGAGGCAAAGAGATCGTCGAGCGACAGGAACCGCTCGTCATCAGGCCGTGCGAACCACTCGGACGACACGCGGTCCACATGCTCGCCGCGTGACACATCCACCTTGTAGCCGCCGCTGATAACACCCCCGGCATCGATAATTTCGGTGTTCATTGGGAAACCTCCGCGACGGGCGCCGGAAGCCTCTCCTCCAGCCTTCAACCCGTCACGGCACCCCCTCCAGTCTCTTGCTCTTTCACCGGTCCAGTGGCGGCTTCCCGCGCCGCAAGCACACCCGCGTTGCGCGATTCGGGCAGCCTATGGCAGACTTCGTTTAGGCAACGGTCTTCGGACTCCGCCACAGCTAAGGGCCCCGAAATGGTGAGAATTCGCATAGAACAGCGCAGTATCTCCGGATTCCGGGCCGCCGATTTGCGCGACGCTGTAGCAGCCATCAATGCGCCAGACTACGCGAGTATGCGCGCGCCCGACCTCCAACCCGCTATGATGCATAGGCTTTTTCCTTCGTACGTGTGCCAGCCTCTGGCAGGCTGGTGCTTATGGAAAGGGACCAGAAAAGCAGGCCGGGGGCTGACGCCTCAAGAGACGCCCAGGACTCATCTCGGGAAAGCGGAGCGGCTGAGAACAACATCGCGCGCCTCACGCCTTCTGGCGATGACCCGCGACTGGTCAACCTTGTTCGCTTGTTGGCGCGGCAGGCGGCGAGAGAGTTCATTGAGACAGAGAACAGGCGGCATGCACGGGCTCGCCTCCGCGATTAAGGGGGCTATCGCATGAAGGCAGCGCTTTACGTTCGGTATTCATCTGACAACCAACGTGATGCGTCGATCGAGGACCAGCTACGCATCTGCCGCGCACGCGCGGAGCGGGAAGGCTGGACGATCATCGACAGCTACACGGATCGCGCGATTTCCGGGGCGTCCTTGCTTCGGCCCGGCGTTCAGGAACTGATCTCGGATGCGCTGAAGGGCCGTTTCGAAGTGATCCTCGCGGAGTCGCTGGATCGTCTCTCTCGGGACCAGGAGGACATCGCCGGGCTCTACAAGCGGATGCGCTTTGCAGGTGTGAGTATCGTGACGCTGTCCGAAGGTGAGGTCAGCGAATTGCACATCGGTCTCAAGGGAACGATGGGCGCACTCTTCCTCAAGGATCTAGCCGACAAGACCCGGCGCGGTCTCCGCGGGCGCGTGGAGAAGGGTCGCTCCGGTGGTGGGCTTTGTTATGGGTATGACGTCATTCGCACGGCCGATCCGGACGATCGGGGCGAGCGGGAGATCAACCCAGCCGAAGCAAACGTCGTTCGGCGCATCTTCAGGGATTACTTGTCCGGACAATCATCGCGGACGATCGCAATGACCTTGAACCGGGAGGGCATTTCCGGACCGCAGGGCAAGGAATGGGGGCCGTCGACGATCCACGGCAATCCGAAACGAGGGACGGGCATTCTCAACAACGAGCTCTACATCGGGCGGCTGGTCTGGAACCGTCTGCGATACATGAAGGATCCCGACACCGGCAAGCGCGTCTCCCGCCCGAACCCGGAAAGCGAGTGGGTTGTCCAGGAGGTCCCGGACCTTCGGATTGTGGACCAGGATCTCTGGGACGCGGTGAAGAGAAGACAAAAAAGCCTGTCGTTTGATACGTCGCCGACAGGCAGCAATCCTATGAACGATAGACGGCGGCCGAAACACCTTTTCGCCGGCCTCGTCAAGTGCGGGTGCTGCGGTGGCGGGTACTCCCTGATCTCGAAAGACCTGCTTGGCTGCGCAGCGTCACGGAACAAGGGAACATGCGATAACCGTCTGAACATTCGTCGGGATGCCTTGGAGGCGTCAATCTTGAGTGGCCTTCGGAAGCATCTCATGTCGCCGGAACTCTTCAATGAATTCTGTGCCGAGTTCACGCGCGAGGTAAACCGGCTCCGGATCGAGCGCGGAGCCGACCTGGCCGGCTGGAGGAGCGAACGCGAGAGGGTTGACCGAGAGCTCGACAAGATGGTCGACGCCATTCTTCAAGGCTTCCCGCCGGCGAAACTCAAAGACAAGGCCGAGAAGCTGGAGGCGAGGAAGGTGGAGTTGACCGAGCTTTTGGACAATGCCGACGAGCCGCCGCCATTGCTGCACCCGAACATGGCACGGATGTATCAGGATCGGATCGCGAAGCTCTGCGAGAACCTGCAATCCGAGGAAGATCGTGGCGCCGCCGTCGACGTGCTTCGGTCACTGGTCGATGAAATCACCCTCGTGCCCGAGAACGGCGAACTCTCCATCGTCCTGCGCGGCGACCTGGGGGCGATCCTGCGCTTTGCAGCCGGAAAGCAAAACCCCGACTTCCTCTCGGAGGCCGAGGCTTTGGAAAATCTGCTTTCGCAGAAATCGTTGGTTGCGGGAGTAGGATTTGAACCTACGACCTTCAGGTTATGAGCCTGACGAGCTACCGGACTGCTCCATCCCGCGCCAATTGGGCGTGTTTTT
>NZ_FOAI01000014.1 GCF_900109705.1 Roseivivax marinus
CGGACCGGATATTCCTTGTTTTGCTGACCAAAACGGCTTTGGCGGTGCCTGTAACAGGAACAAGCTCGCGAAGCGCGTCCTATCACCGGCACCACTTCCAACATGGATGGTTTCTCGACCAGGTCCGGCTGGCTTCAGCCGTTTGGATCGGTGCGGGGTGTGCACGTTTGAGAGGTCACGCGCGGTCGGCCGAATGTGCATCGGCGAGACCTGATGCCCACTCGACGATGGCGTCCTGCGGCAGGGCGCCAACCTGTCGGCGAACCTCGCCGCCGTTGCGAAAGGCGATCATGAGCGGGATCCCACGGATGCCGTAGATCGCGCCCGCCTCCGGGTGGGCCTGCGTGTCGAGCTTGGCAAAGCGGGCGCGGGAGCCGAGTGTCTTGGCGGCACCGGCGAAGGCAGGTGCCATCATCCGGCAGGGGCCGCACCATTCGGCCCAAAAATCCACGACCAGTGGCAGCGTGTCGATGCGGATCGCCTTTTGCAGGATTGGAAGCGTCACCTCGACCGGCGCTGCGGACAAAAGCGGTGTGCCGCATGACCCACATTTCGGGCCGGCCTCGCGCCGCGTCTCGGGGACACGGTTGCCCTGGCCGCAGGACAGGCAGACGAGTTTCAGTGTCATGAGTGTCTCCGGACCGCTCGCGTGTGCACTTTCATCGTAAGCCACCGGCCCGACTCACGTCTTGCGCTGCATCAATCGTGAATGGCTTTCGCGTGTCACCCCGGGGGTGCCGCAAAACCGCTCAGGAGCGTGCCAACCGCGTAGGCGACCGCTGCCGCGGTGCCGCCGATGGCGAGTGTCTCGGCGCCCGCACGCCACCACGAGCGCAACGACCATCGGCTTTTGAGTGCGCCGATCGTGAAGAAGGTGGCGGCAGTGGCGATCGCCGAAGCGGCGAAGGGCGCCTCGAGTGGCAGGACGAACGGCAACAGCGGCACCGCCCCGGCGGCGAGAAAAGCCACGAAGGTTACGCCCGCCGACATCCCGGCCCGCGGCGGCGACAGGCTGCGACCGTATTCGTCGGTGACCATGAGGTCGATCCAGCTTTCGCGCCGGCGCGAGATCGCCGTCACCGCATCTGCCAGCACCTGGCCCTCGAGCCCCTTTGCCGCGAGAATCTGACGCAGCTCCTCGCGCTCGCCCTCCGGCACACGCTCGATGTGGCGGGCCTCGATAGTGCGAATGCGGGCGACCTCGTCCGCCTCGGTGCGCGTGGCCGTGAAGTTGCCCAGCGCCATGGACACGCCGTCGGCAAGCACGTTGGCGAGGCCGAGGATGACGATGACCGAAGTCGGCAGCCCGGCACCCTGGACGCCCGCCACGATGGCGAAGGTGGTCACGGCGCCGTCGATGGCACCGTAGACAGCGTCACCGAGGTGCCCCGGGCTGCGGGCCGCCGACAGCCGCGCGGCGATCTCGTCTCGTCCATGCCCGTGCTCGAGCGCGGGCTTTGCATCGCGATTCATTCGGTGCGCTGGATGGTTTCGATAAACGCGACAAGGTCGGCGACCGAGCCCTTGTTCACCACGGGCGCCCCGGTCCCGATCGGCCGACGTGCGGGTCCTCGGTCGAAGAGCGGTCCGAACACCGGCATGATCACCCCATGGCCGCGCACCTCGGCGCGACCGTCGATGGTCTGTTGCACGGCCTCGGCCGGAAACGCACCGCCATTCCTTTCCGCGATCGTGGTCAGGTCGGCGGGCTGGACCGACAGGAGGTCGGCAAAGTCGCCGTCACCCCGCGCCGCGGTGCCGTGGCAGCTTTGGCAGAAAACGTCGTAGACGGATCGGCCGCGCTCGGGCGACGGCGCATCGTCCTCTTGCGCGATGGCAAGACCGGGGAGGGACAGGAACACGATCGCGAGGCGTAGCAGGGTCATGGACGAACCTTTCGTGGGAAACCGGTGGGCGGGCGGGCGACAATCAGCCCGCATCCGGCATGCGCAGCAGGAAAAGGGTGCGCGCCCGGCCGCCGCGCGCGTGCCGCTCGCTTGCCAGGTAGATCAGCCGGGCACGGTGCAGCACGTCGATTGCACGCGCGCGCCGCTCGTAGGCGCCGCGCACACGCGATCCGCCATGACCCAGCGGCCATGCGTGTCGCGTGGCGATCCCGGGCACGAGACGCTCGGCCTCGGTCAACGCATGCTGCCAAGCTGCGTCGGCGTCAAGCCAGCGGCGGTAGGCTTGCAGATAAAGGCGTCGTGCGGTGTCGGTCATGCCTGTCCTCCTTGGGCGTTTCCCCTCGGGCGCCCCCTCACTTGGAGAACATCACCGGCAGCGCGCTGTCGGTGAGAAGCTCGCGGGTGACGGCCCCGATGACGAAGTCGTAGGCCCGGGAGTGACCGAAGGCGCCGGTGGCGATGAAACCCGCGCCGACCTCGCGCGCCTCGTCGAGGATCACCTGCCCGATGTGCCGGGCACCCGGCTCGCGGTGGACGACATTCACGGACACGCCGTGCCGGGTGAGCCCGACGGCAAGATCGTTCATCGGCCCGTCGGCAAGGTCGTGCGCGCTGGTCGCGCCCACGTTCAGAAGCGTCATCTCGGCGCCCGGTTCCAGCAGCATCAACGCGTCGAAGGCGGCGCGCGCGGCCTCGCGTGTCGGACTCCAGCCGATCATGGCCCGCTTGCACACATTCTCGAGCGTGGCGCCGTGCGGCAGCATAAGGACCGGCCGGCCCAGCCCCCGGATCACCTGCTCCTGGATGTCGTCGAGCTGATGCACGTAGCTCTCGGGCCGGGTCATCACCAACATGTCGGAACCGCGACCCGATTCGAGGATGCGCTCGGCCACGGTCTGCATCCCTGCACGCCCCACGCGCCATTCGCCCCTGACGTCCTCGGCCTTCACGGCGGCGTCGAAGACCTCTAGAATCGTCTCGGCCTTGCGCTCCTGTCGCCTGTCGATCTCGGCCAGGACCTCGGTAGCCATGTAGCCGTCGAGCGTCGGGTAATAGCGCGGATCCGAGGTCACCGTGATCCCGAGGAGATGCGCGTCGAGCCGCCGCGCCAGCGCCGCGGCCTCCCGCGCGAGGCGATCCGGGGTTTCCACCGTGGTAAAGACGGCGGCGAGGGTTCTGAGCGTCATGTCGGGCACCTCCGTTCCTGTCTTCGCCCAGTCTGGACCGCGCCAACCCCGTCCGCCTTGATCCCTGTCAAAACGGGGTCGGGGCGACGCGGGCTCACTTCGACAGCAAGACCGGACGTTTCGGCGCGTCGAGCAGGTCGCTCGTGACCGCGCCGATGACGAAGTCGTAGACCGCGGAATGGCCGAACGCCCCGGTGACGACAAGCTCGGCATCGCGCTCGGTCGCGACCTCCATCAGCGTGCGCGAAATCTCTCCGGCCGGGCCGTCGCGGTCGATCAGTTCGGCGCTGTAGCCCAGGCGGTCGAGGGCGGCTGCAAAGTCCTGACGCGCGTCCATTGCGTGGACCTCGGCGCGGCCACTGCGGACCGCCAGCAGATCGATCCGGGCCCCCGGCGCGGCGAGCGTCAGGGCGTCGTGCGCGGCGCGGGTGGCCTCGCGCGTGTCGCTCCAGCCGATCAGCAGACGGGACGGCGCGGCGGTCAGCGCGGCATCGCGCGGCATGATCAACACCGGGCGTCCCGAGAGCCGGATGATCGGAGCGCGCAAGCGGTCGGTCGGCTCGGACGAGCCTCCGTCCCCTTTCGGCGCCATGACGATGACGTCCGCGGCACGCGTGGCGGCCAATGCGAATTCCTCTGTCGGGGCGGCAACGCGCTCCTGCGCCCGGAACTCGCCGCGCACATCCGCGCGTCGTACGGCCTCCTCGAACAGGGCGCGGATCGCGTCTGTTTCCTCTGTCTGCCATTTGGCGATGGTCGGGATGACCACCGGGTCGAATCCTGCCGCGTCGTGGACGAAGAACGGCAGCACGGGCACCACTCCGATCAGGTGGGCATCGAGCCCGCGGGCTAGCTCGCACGCGGCGGGTGCCAGCCACTCGGCCTCGGCGCGGGTGAACAGGATGACGGCAAGGGTCTTGGTGGTCATTCCGGGTCTCCAGGATGTGGGGCGCGGATCCTCTGCCGCGTCCGGTCTCCCCGAAGATACGCCCGCGGCGCGGGTCGCTCCTTGCGCTCGATCAATCGCGCACGACCTTCAGCGGCCGGCCCGACCCAGCCGCATCACCCGGTCGAGCGCCCGCGCGCGGCGCGCCTCAGATGCCTCGACCCCGCCGATCAGCGTCCAGCGGACAGGCGCGATGCCGACGAACCGCAGCACGTTGCGGTCGAAGCTGCGCAACGAGAACGCCCCGAACCAGAAGCGGTAGGCCGGGGCGGGCATTGCCATGGTCACGATAACCCGCGCCGACCGGCCCCGCAGCAGCCGGCGAAAGCGCCCGTCGGCCTCCAGCCCGACGAAACGCGGTCGCATTACATGCTCGAGCCATGCCTTCAGCTTCGCCGGCATGGAACCGAGCCAGAGCGGATAGACGAAGACGATGTGTTCGGCGGAACGGATCGCGGCCTGTGCGGCCGGCACGAAGTCCGGCGGGTCGCCCCCGGTCCACTCCGCGCGCGAATGCAGGAACGACACCGCCTCTGCGCCGATGTCGATGACCTCGACCTGGTGGCCGCCTGCCCGCGCGCCCGCTGCATAGGCCTGCACCAGGCCGTCGCAGTAATGGCGGCCCGCGCCGTCAGGATGGCCGAGGACGACAAGGATGGATGCCATAAGCGCCTCCCGGGCCGCACAGACGCATTTTGTCTCCGGGAACACTGCCGACCGCTCGCGGCGCCCGCATTGATCCAGCGCAATCGTGCCTCCGCCTCGACCCGCATAAAGGCGCGATCCCCGTGGTGTTCCGGGGACTGAAGTATCGCACCGGTAGGGGCAGTAAGGGGCGACTCCGTTGGCGTAGCCTGTCCAGAGATTCGACCCTGTATAAGGCTAATTTGGCTCCGGGCCGCAGTTGCGACGGCCGGAGCCGTCAGGCCCGGCGGAGCGTCGCCATGGTCCCGTGCTACTCGTCCATCACCGCGGCCGCGCCCGGCACCGTGTGCAGCATCTGGACCAGTCGCCCGGCCTCTCGGTGATAGTCCTCCATCATCTTGTGCACATGCCGCATCAGCACCACCTGCGCGTCGATCGGGTTGGTGCAGTGGACCAGCTCGCGCTCGGTTTGCACGTCGGCGCGAATACGGTCGGCCCAGAAGGTCCACGCCTCGCTGCCGATCTGCATCCACGCCTCGGCCGCGCGCAGGCCGGGCCAATCCTCCGGGGATATGGCCCAGGGCATTGTCGCCGCGGTCCCGGCTTCCGTTTTCGGTGTCGCACTCATCTCGTTCATCCAGACCTCCTGCCGCTTGTTCGGGGTCATTCTATTGTCGGCGCGACGCCACCGCCTTGATCCGGATCAAGGCCACCGGACCTTGGTCGGGCTAGAGCGGTAATACGACCGCCGCGACACGGAGCCGGACCATGCGCATCCAAACGATCCTGCTGCCTCTTGTGGTGGCCGTTGCCGCCTGCGTGGCAGAGGAGCCCGTGATCGACACCTCTCTTGGGCAGGCCACGTTCCAAGACAATTGCGCAGCCTGCCACGGGGCGGGCGGCCGAGGCGACGGCCCTGCCGCCGATGGAACCGGCACACCGCCTGCGGACCTCACCCGGATCGCCGCGCGAAGGGGTGGCGTCTGGCCGATGCTCGAGGTCATGTCGATCGTCGACGGCTACACGAAAACGACCGAGCCACGCCCCGGGATGCCGGTGATCCCCGCGCTGACCGAGGGGCCTCGCGTCATCTTCGACACCGGAAACGGGCAGACGACAACGGTCCCGGAATCCCTCCTCGCGGTAACGCGATACCTCGAAACGATCCAGGACCCCCCGCCCCTGCGGCAGGTGCCGTGACAGCCGTCACGCGTGATTTGCGCCCTCATCAGAGACTGATCCGCCGCACGTCGCACTTAGGTGTGTCACGTGAAACACGCGCGGTATGCCCGGCTTCGCACGCATGGAGGAACGCCGCCCTTCGGCTGACCGGCCGCCTTGACCGCCGTCAATGTCTCGCAGGTCTCGATCGGCGAAGCTGTCCCGACCATACAGGACAGCCGCCATGCGTCATCTCCTACTTCTCTTCTGCCTTCTCGGCCTTTCCGCCCCGCGCCCTGCACAGGCGGACACCATGCTGGCCGGGGGTGATCTCTACGTCGCCGGCGCGTCCGAGGACGCCATTCCCGCAGCGGGCCGAGACCTGATCGCCACCGGGTTCCGGTTGCGTGTAACTGCCCCGGTCGCCGACGACGCCATGCTCTCTGGCGCGGCGGTCACTGTCAGCCAGTCCGTGGGCGGAGATCTCTCGGCCTTCGGTGGGCGGGTCGCGATCGAGGCCGAGGTCGGCGGAGACCTCTCGGTCAGCGGCTTTTCGGTCGAAACCGGCCCGGCAGCAGCCGTCGCCGGCAACGTGCGGCTCTCTGGCGGGTCCGTCGAGATTCGCGGGCCGGTGTCGGGTGCGCTGGTGGTGGCCGGTGGCGAGGTGACGCTTGACGCGCCGGTGGAGGGCGACGTCCGCCTGAGCAGCGGCGCGCTGAGCTTCGGCGAGGCGGCCCGCATCGGAGGGCAGCTGACCTACAGCGCGCCGGAACCCATCGATATCCCCGCTTCTGTGGTCCCGGGCGAGCGGGTCACCTTCAATCCGTTCGACGCGAGACATGACGGCGTACGCGGCGACCGGCACCCCGACTGGTCAATGCCGGGACGTGGCGCGATGATCGGCAGCGCCCTGATAGGCTATGTGTTCTTTCTCGTGGCGGGGGCGCTATTTTTGACCTTCGTTCCGGACACAGTCGGATCCCTTGACGCCCGGATCGCCACCCGGCCCGCGCTGACGTTCATGATCGGTCTCGCCGGGCTCGGGACCGCGTTCGGTCTCGTGCCGATCCTCGCGCTATCGGTGATCGGTATTCCGCTGATCCCGGTGATGCTGATGGCCATCGTGTTGCTGTGGATGGCGGGCTACCTGATGGGCGTCTACGCCATCTCTATGCGAATGCTCTCGGCAATGGCCGGTGACAGCGCGACGCCTGGCACCGCGATGCGCACTGGCGCCCTGGCGGCGGGACTGGCGGTCGCCATGCTGCTGAACTTCATCCCCGTGCTCGGCTGGGTGCTGAATTTCGCCGCCCTGCTTCTGGGCGTCGGCGCTATCGTGGCCCTTCCATTCGACACGCCTCAGGAGGCGGAAGAGAGCGGAACGTCATGAGCTGTTCCGATGACGGATATCAATGCGCCGGACTGGCGTGCCGTCCACCCTGACGGAACTCCGGCCCCAGGTACATCACGCAAGGAGCGGACGGTCATGACATCCGATAGCCCGCGACATCCCGCTCTCACCACCACTGAGGACCCGCTGGCCAAAATCGACGCGCCCGAAGCCACAGACGTCAGCGAGATCGAACTGTCCATCCCCCTCGACACCGTGTGCGCGATCATCGACCTTGCGCACGACCTTATGGGCAAGACCGCGAGCAGCGGTGACGACGACGAGCCCGACGAGGAAGATGTCCGCCTCTCGGTGCTCGAAGATCGCGGCGACGACCCGGCCGATCTGGAACTGCGCTCGGTCATCCATGACCTCGGAATCGAAGCCCGCGTCGATCTCGTCGCGCTCATGTGGCTTGGCCGGGACGGAGGCGACTGGGCAGAGCTACGCCAGATCGCGGAGGACGAGCGCAACGGACGGACGGCGGATTACCTCTGCGGCACGCCGCACCTTGCCGATCACCTGGCCTCGGGGCTCGATCTTCTGGGGCGCGGCTGTCCGGCCTGAAACCCGTTCAGCCTAAACCGTTGACCGCGGTCAATGATCGCACCGCCCGACGGGCGCACGGTGGTTCCACACCCCTGCAACCGAAAGGATCGATCCGATGAGACCCGTCTTCGCGCTGACCTCGCTCCTTGTCGGCTGTCTCGCCATCCCGGCAGGCGCCGACGAGGCCGGACATGCCGAGTTCATGGCCAATTGCGCCGTCTGTCACGGCGAATACGGCAAGGGACAGGGCGAGCTGGCCGACCTCCTGACCATCGAGATGCCCGACCTTACCGGGATCGCCGCACGCCATGACGGATCCTTCCCGATGCTTGATGTCATTCACATCATTGACGGACGCAGCGGGATGCGCGCTCACGGAACGAACATGCCGCTTTGGGGAGAAAGGTTCACTGAGCCCGTCGCCGAAGCGTCAGGTCCATACGCTGCCGAGATCGCCGCGCGCGGACGGATCCTGTCGATCGCCTACTACCTCGAATCGATCCAGGAATGATCCGCCGTGGCCTTCTGGCCGCCGCGCCCGTCTTTCTCTTCTCCGGCGGCGCGGCGGTGCCCGACACGGTGCCCTGCGAAACGCCCGGGCTGTCGGTCGAGGGAGCCACGCCCGAACTGTCGGACCGGATCTGCGGCGCGGCCGACGCAGCGGCGATACAGCTGGCCGCCTGCGCGCTGCCGCTGTCAGGGACGGTGACGATCTCGACCGCTGCGGCGCTCGAAAACGCCTGCTACGGTCTCTATCACGTCGATGGACGTTGCATCGAGGTTCTCGACCCCGCCTCAATGGCTGTGCATCAGGCGACCTCGCCCCTCTTCGCGCCCGTCTCGGCAGAGGCGTTCTTCGACAGCATCATCCTGCACGAACTGGTCCACGCGGCCTATGCCGACCGACCGTGCCCGATGGAAAGCTGCGTCGTCACCGCGGAATACCTGGCGTTCGGGTTGCAGATCATGTTCCTTCCCGAGGCCGAGCGCGCGCGGCTGGACACCTCTGCCCTGCCCGACCGGAAGATCGTGTTCGACGAGATCAACGCCCCCTACCTGTTCATGGCGCCCCACCGATTCGCGCTGAAAGCCTGGCGTCATCTGACCCAGCACGACGACGTGTGCGCCTTCGTGGACCTCGTGGCGCGAGGGAACATGGTGTTCGACCGGCCCCATCCCTGACCCTGTGCCGCGGTTGCGCGCGGGCGGTCAGCTCCGCGGGGGCCGGAGTTGCAGGGTCTCTTTCAGGTTCGGCGTCCCGCCAAGATCCTCGTCCCCGGCCTCGGCGACCAACGCCTCCATATCGAGGATGCGGATCAGGTCCGGCTTCAGCAGCGCGATCACACCGTCGCGGGCCAGCGCGTGAAATGCACGGGACACGGATTCGGGGCGCGTCCCCAGCAGGTGCGCAAGGTCGCCTCGGCCGATGGGCACATGCACCACGGGGCCGGACTCGCTGTTGCGGACAAGGTGATCGACCCGCGCGAACTGGGAACACATCACCACCAGGAACCCGGCGATGCGCGTGGTGATCTTCTGGCTCGACAGGATGATGAGCCAGTCGCGGGCACGGTCGAGTTCGTTGAGAATGTTGAGCATCACCACCCGCTCGAGGTCCGGCGAACGAGTCAGCAGCTTTTCGAAGGGAGCGCGGGGATAGGCACAGATCTCGGCGTCGGTGGCCGCCTCCACCGAGAAATGCAGTGCGCCATTGAACACCCGGCCGAACATGTCGCCCTCGACCAGAAGGCCGACGATATGCTGGCGGCCGTCGGCGAGGGTCTTCTGCATTCGCAAGACACCCGAGATCACGTTGCCCACGAGGTCGCTGTCGTCGCCATCGAACAGCACCGTCTGGCCGGAATGATAGCGGCGCACATGCGCCATGGCCGACAGAGCGCGGCGCGTGTCCTCGGTCAGGTCGGCCCGTTGCCGGAGGTCGACGAAGCGGTTCCGGCACGTGGCGGTGTCGTTCTCTACTGTCATCTCGTGCCGCACCTCGGCTGAGCCCGGCGACCGCGTCTGGCATCTGGCACGCCGCACCCGGTTCCCCGTCCGTTCAGATGGTTGCGATGGTAACAGGTTTGGGTGCTCGCGGAACTCTCTAACGCGGGCTGTCCAGCGCGGCGCATTGTGCGACGTCAATGCGCGGCAGGCAGGGACGGCGTATGGCACAGAGGCTGCGCTGCGCGCCCGAGTGGGAAATCACCATGTCCGTGACCTGGGTCCTTGTCTGTAACGGAAACCGCGCCCGTGTGCTGTGCGGCCTCGACGGCGCTTCGGCTTCGGCCCCGCTAGAGATCATCTGCCGCGCGCCCGCCCGTCATCTTCGTGCAGCGTTGTCCGAGCTGGACGCCCCGGCTCCGGAATGCACACCGCCGCGGCTCGAACCCGAAACCGACCTGGACCCGATCCGCAAGGACATGCACGAGTTCGCCCGCGAGACGCTGGAGATGCTGGCCCGTCGCTTCGTGGCGGGCGACTTCTCGCGGCTGATCGTCCTGGCGACACCGAAAATGCTGCGCGTTCTGCGACGCGAGATGCCGGCCGCGCTGGATGGCGCGGCAATCTCGGCGCGCTCGTCCAACCTGATCTGCGCGCCGGAGCACGATCTGCGCCGCGCCGTGATCCGGATGTTACAGCGAGAGGGGCTCACGCCCTCCTGATCGCATCCGGCCCGGTCGGGTGGGCGATGGTCAGTCCACCTCCCACGAGGTCGGGTGATCGAGCAGCACCACCGAACCGTCCTCGTAACGTTGCGCCGTGCTTTGGTCGAAGGTCACGAGGCCCACGTAGGTCAGCACCGCGCTGAAACCCACGACCGCTACTGCTGTCACGAAGGCCTTCATGGGGTGCGCTCCTTCTTCGGGTCGACCTCGCGCAGCCAGAGGCTGTGGTGCTCTTCCGCCCAGTTGCGGTCCACCTTGCCCGACCACATGGCATCGATGGCACCGTGCATCCCGACCGAGCCGATGTAGATGTGCGCGAGGAACACGGCGATCAGCAGAACCGCGATGGCCGCGTGGATCAACATGGCCCAGCTCATGCCCGCGAGGTCGAGCCAGTAATAGGGAAACATCAGCGTGACGCCGGTGGCCACCATGATGAGGCCGCCCAGGATCGCGGACCAGAACACCATCTTCTGGCCGGCATTGAACTTGCGCGCGGGCGGATGGTCACCGGAGTCCGAGAAGAAACCGCCACCCTTCGCGATCCACTGGATGTCGAGCTTCGAGGGCAGGTTCTTGGCGGTCCACATGACCGCCATCACGATCAGGCCGAGGAAAAAGGTAGGCGCGAACAGGACATGCCCCCAGGTCGACCACCAACCGAGCGTGCCCATTGCCCGCTCGCCGAGCGGAACGAACAGGGTCTCGCCGTAGGCGATGGCGATACCGGTGAAGGACAGGCCAAGGAAGCTGAGCGCGGTCATCCAGTGCGTTCCCCGCTCGACGAAGCCGAACCGGTGCACGCGGCGGCCGCTCTTGCCCTGACGGATCGGCACGCGACCTCGCAGGGCAAGGACCGCCGACAGCAGGAACGCCATGCCGAGGATCGCCAGCGCGCCCATGTGGGTGATGATGTCGGACATGCCGATCCGCCAGTCGCGCCCGAAAGGACGTTCGAAAAGCGCTGCGTTGGAATAGGGCAGCGACGAGATGCCCTCGATACGGTCCGGCTGATGCATCATCGCGGCCTCGTCCTCGGTCGGCACGGACCAGGCGCGGGTGTAGGCCGAGCCGTCCGTCATCGACTCGGAATCTAGGTTCGCGCGACCTTCGGCCAGCGCGGGCACCTCGGCCTCCGGTGACGGGCCGGTGCGGAAACGTTCGTCGAGGAGCCTGGTGCGCGCGGCCAGCGTCTCGGCGGCGATCATGCCGCTGTGCATCCCGGGACTGTCGCCCGCCGCACGGATCGCGACTTCGGGCCGGACGGTGGAGTCGGCCGCGAACAGGAGCACGACCTGCCAGGCGAGCAGAAACAGGAAGATCAGCGCGGCGATGGCGCCGGCGATGCGATACCCGGTGAAATCGCGGCCCCGGACGCCGCCCGCGCTGTCGCTCATGCTCCGTCCTCCTCGGGATAATAGGCCGTGTTCCAGCCCCACGCGCCCGACCCATAGCCCCGGTGGATCACGCGCTCGCGGTAGATTTCACCGATCATCTCGCCGTCACCGGCCAGAAGCGCCCGGGTCGAGCAGACCTCGGCGCAGATTGGCAGCTTGCCCTCTGCGATGCGGTTGGCCCCGTACTTGCGGTACTCCGCCTCGGAGTGATCCTCTTCGGGACCGCCGGCGCAGTAGGTGCACTTGTCCATCTTGCCGCGGCTGCCGAACATCGTGGCCTTGGGGAACTGCGGTGCGCCGAACGGGCACGCGTAGAAGCAGTAACCGCAGCCGATGCAGGTGTCCTTGTCATGCAGGACCACGCCGATATCGGTCTGGTACAGGGTCGAAACCGGGCAAACCGACACGCAGGGCGCATCGGTGCAGTGCATGCACGAGGTGGCGATGGACTTCTCGTCGGGCTCGCCGTCGTTGATCGTCACCACCCGGCGCCGGACGATCCCCCAGGGCACCTCGTGCTCGTTCTTGCAGGCGGTCGCACAGGCGTTGCACTCGATACAGCGCTCGGCGTCGCACAGAAACTTCGCTCGGGCCATGCGGCCTCCTTACTTCAGGCTTTCTCGACGCGGCACAGGGTCGCCTTCGTTTCCTGCATCTGGGTCACCACGTCGTATCCGTAGGTCTGGGCGGTGTTCGCGGCTTCGCCGTGGACGTATGGCATCGCGCCCTCGGGGTAGCGGTCGTAGTGGACCTCGCCCATCCACATGCCGGCGAAATGGAACGGGACGAACACCGTGCCGGGACCGACCCGGTTGGTGACCATCGCCGACACCTTGATCCGGCCCACCGGCGTCGCGACCCAGACCCAGCCGCCATCCTCGATACCGGCGTCGGCCGCGTCCTTCGGATTGATCTCGGCGAACATCTGTTGCTGGAACTCGGCCAGCCACGGATTCGACCGGGTCTCGTCGCCGCCGCCCTCGAATTCGACAAGGCGGCCAGAGGTCAGCGCGAGCGGGAACTCTTGGCTGTGGTCCACCTCCTGCACCGACCGATAAAGCGACGGCAGGCGCCACACACGGCGATCCTCGAACGTCTGGTACTCCGGCAGCAGATCCCGGCGGTTGGTGTAGAGCGGCTCCCGGTGGAGCGGCACCTCGTCGGGGAAGGTCCAGACGACGGCCCGCGCCTTGCCGTTCCCGAAGGGCGCAAGGCCGTGGGCGATGGCCACCCGCTGCACGCCGCCCGACAGGTCGGTCTTCCAGTTCACTCGCGCGATCTTCTCGGACAACGACATGCCGTCCGTCGGCTCGTTCTGGATGTTGGCCTGAAGGTAGGCCTCGATCGCCGTCAACGCGTTGTCGGGGTAGTTCGGAAAGAACGACCGTGCCTCGTCGGGCGGCATCCGGTCGCCTCCGTCGGGCGAAGAGTTCTGCCACGACCCATCGACCTGCGCCGGTGCGCCGTCGCCGGATTGTTCGTTGCGGACGGCCTCCTCGAGCGCCCGCATGGCGCCCGAGACGTCATCGTCGGACATCTCGAACATGTCCCAGCGGAACCGGTCGGCTGCGACCGCGACGATCATCAGCTTCTCGCGGTCGGTCAGCTCGTTCGCCCATCCGAGCGCTTCGAGCATGTTGACCGTGATCTCGGGATAGCCGTCTTCGATCTCGGAGCCCTTGGTCCAGCTGTCCTCGGCCAGGAGGTTCTGACCCTCGTGCTCCACGCCCCAGCGGGCGCGGAACGGCAGGCCGCCTTCAGAGACGGGTTTAGACACGTCATAGAGAAGCGGCGTGCCCGGATGGCCCTGTGCGGGTGTGCCCCAGGACGGCCAGGGCAGGCAGTAATAGTCACCGTCGATGCTGCCGCCCTTGGCCTGCAACGTGATCGAGTCGAACCGGTCCTGCTGCTCCATATGAGCCTTGAGGCGTTCCGGGCTCGCGCCGGTATAGCCGATGGTCCAGGTGCCGCGATTGATCTCGCGCAGCGTGTCCTCGGGGCTCGGCACTCCGTCATCCACGGCGATGTGCTTGAACATCTCGGATGCGAAGCCCAGCCGATCGGCAAAACGGTATATGATCTCGGTGTCGGCCTTGGCCTCGAAAACGGGGTTGATGACCTTTTCGCGCCACTGGATCGACCGGTTGGAGTTCGTGACCGACCCGGCCATCTCCAGCGTCGTGCCGGACGGCAGCAGGTACATCCCGTCCTCGAGATCGGCGTCCACCGCCGTCTGCGTCGGGTAGGGATCGACGACGACGATCAGGTCAGAGGCCTTCCACGCCGCCTTGCGATCGGGTCCACGCGTCTGGCTGTTCGAGGCATGGCCCCAGAATACCACCGCCTTCAACGGGGCCGGTTGATCGAGGGCCTCGCCCTCTTCCAACACACCGTCCATCCAGCGGCTGACCGGGATGCCCGGCGCCTCCATCAGGTCCTTCGATGCAAAGCGGCCCTTGAGCCAGTCGTAGTCGAGATCCCACACTCGGCCCCAGTGCTTCCAGGCGCCTTCGTTCAAGCCGTAATAAGCCGGTAGAGTGTCGCATGAGACGCCGAGGTCCGTCGCGCCCTGCACGTTGTCATGACCGCGGAAGATGTTGGTGCCACCGCCCGAAACCCCGATATTGCCGAGGATCAACTGCAGGACCGATGCCGCCCGGGTCTTGTTGTTGCCGATGGTCGACTGGGTCAGGCCCATGCACCACACCAGCGTTCCGGGCCGGTTCTCGGCCAGCGTCCGCGCGATGCGGTGAAGCTGCTCGGGCGGGATACCCGACACGCGCTCGACCTCTTCCTCGGTCCAGTGCGACGCTTCCTCGCGGATCTTTTCGATGCCGAACACGCGCTGACGGAGGAAGCCCTCGTCCTCCCAGCCGTTGTCGAAGATGATCTTGGCGAGGCCCCACATGAAGCCCACGTCGGCGCCGGGACGGATCCGCACGAACTCGTCGGCATGGGCAGCGGTGCGGGTGAAGCGCGGATCGACGACGATCAGCTTGGCGCCGTTCTCCTTGCCGTTCAGCACGTGCAGCATCGAAACCGGGTGCGCCTCGGCCGGGTTGCCGCCGATGATGATGATCGACTTCGACTTGCGGATGTCGTTGAACGAGTTGGTCATCGCGCCGTAGCCGAAGGTGTTGGCCACACCTGCGACTGTGGTCGAATGGCAGATCCGCGCCTGGTGATCGACGTTGTTGGTGCCCCAGAGCGCCGCGAACTTGCGGAAGAGGTAGGACATCTCGTTCGAGAACTTGGCCGAGCCGAGCCATTCAACCGCGTCGGGCCCATGCTCTTCGCGGATCCGCATGAGCTCGCTGCCGATCTCGTCCAGCGCCTGCTCCCACGACAGCCGGACCCACTCTCCGTTCTGACGCTTGAGGGGGTATTTCAGCCGGCGCTCGCCCAGTGCGACTTCGCGGGTCGCGGCGCCCTTGGCGCAGTGCGTGCCCTGGTTTATCGGGCTCTCGAAGGCCGGTTCCTGCCCGACCCATACGCCGTCACGCACCTCGGCCCAGATCGAGCAGCCGACGGAGCAGAATGGGCAGATCGTCTTGTGGCGCGAGGCTTCGGGAACGTTGGCGTGGCTCGGCTCATCCTGCTCCTGCGCGCGCGCAACCAGCCCGCCGCTGGCGCCGATGGCACTGAGACCGCCGATGGTGAGACCGGAGCGCTTGAGGAAACTGCGCCGATCGAACCCGGCGCGGTCAGGTCCGGCGGAAAAGGCGGGGCGGGCGGCGCGCGGTCCGGTACGACGTTTGAGCAAGCTGGCCTCCTGGTTCGAACTCAGCTGCGGGCGAGCTGGTAATAGGTCCGGACGTGATCGGTGTCGGACAGGACCGGGTCGTGGCGCGGCTTGCCATCGGGACGGGCGGCCTTCGGCGCGGGAATGGCCTCGGCGGCGGCTGCGGGCGCGATGGTCGCGGGCAGCACGGCGAGGCCGGTCAACACCGAACGGCGGGACGGGACATCTGAGGACATGGGACTTCTCGGGATCTGTCTTCCAACACTGTCGGAAGAGATGCCCGGCGGATTAGGTTCCGAAAAAATCCCGGGGCAGCACGGCTGCGTGAGGGACGCGCGCCCTCTCGGGATCGGGTCGTCACCGTGCCGCGACATCGATGCGCGCCGCCGAAACGGCGCGCATCAAAAGGGTTTGGGCAGGGCTCAGGCGGCCGACAGCCCCAGCATGTCGCGCGCGTCCTGCGGCGTTGCGACGCGGCGGCCGTGGCGGGCGACGGCCTCGGCTGCGCGCTCGACAAGTGCGGCGTTGGACGGCGCCAGCGTGTTGCGGTCGAGCCGGATGTTGTCCTCGAGCCCGGTCCGCAGATGTCCGCCCAGCTCAGCGGCCCAGTCGTTCAGCTCGGCCTGGTGCCGCCCTATCCCGGCCGCGCACCATGGCGTGTCGGCGCCAAAGAGGGTCTTCACCGTATCAACGTAGAACTCGAACACGCGCCGGTCCGCGGGCATGGCGTTCTTCACGCCCATGACGAACTGGACGTAAGGCCTGTCCGTGATCTCGCCCCGGTCGTGCATCAGCTTGGCCTGGTAGATATGCGACAGGTCGAACGCCTCGATCTCGGGCTTCACCCCGTAGGTCCGCATCTCGGAGGCGAGCCACTCCACAAGGTCCGGCGGATTCTCGTAAACCCGGGTGGGGAAGTTGTTCGATCCCACCGACAGCGACGCCATGTCGGGCGCCAACGGCAGCATCCCGCCCCGCGCCTGGCCCGCGCCCGACCGGCCGCCGGTCGAAAGCTGGACGATCATGCCGGGGCACGCGGCCTCGATGCCCTCCTTCAGACGGCCGAAGCGCTCGGGGTCGGAGGTCGGTTTGCCCTCGTCGTCGCGCACGTGACAGTGCGCGATCGAGGCGCCCGCCTCGAAGGCCGCGCGCGTGCTCTCGACCTGCTCCTCCACGGTGATCGGCACGGCGGGATTGTCGGCCTTCGTCGGCAGCGACCCGGTGATCGCAACGCAGATGATGGCGGGATGGCTCATGGTCGGTCCTTCTCGGCTGTGTCTCCTCGTGCCCCGGTATGCACCCGGACGGCGGAAACCGGAAGCACCGGACCAAAGGGGCTCGGCTGCGCAAAGCGGGACCGCGACCGACACACTCATGACGAACGCTCATATTGGCGTGACATTCCGCGACACATGTTGCCCGCTCGCCAGCCACGCGCCACCTTTTGCACACCCCCAGAGAGGAGCGCAGACATGAGACAGACCGCATTCGCACTTGCCATCGCCGCCGGAGCCGTCGGGATCGGGTCGGCCGCCTCCGCGGACGAGATCACCGTCGCAGGGGGGTGCTTCTGGTGCGTGGAAGCCGACTTCGAAAAGGTCGAGGGCGTGGGCGACGTCGTCTCGGGATATACCGGCGGCACCGTCGAGAACCCGAGCTACAAGCAGGTGACCGCGGGCGGCACCGGGCACTACGAGGCCGCCGAGATCGAATACGATCCGAACACCGTCTCGCGCCGGCAACTCTACGACCTGTTCTTCCGCTCGATCGACCCGTTCGACGACGGCGGCCAGTTCTGCGACCGGGGCAACAGCTACCGCACCGCGATCTTCGTCGACAGCGCCGAGGCCCGTGCCGATGCGGAGGCCGCAAAGCAGGCGGCAGAGCAGGAACTTGGCCGCGAGGTCGTCACGCCGATCATCGACGCGACCCCGTTCTACGAGGCCGAGGACTACCATCAGGGCTACTACAAGAGCACCGAGCGCACGCTGACGCGCTTCGGCTGGATCGACCGAGCGGACGCCTACGAGCAGTACCGCAATGCCTGCCGCCGCGACGAAAGGGTGCAGGAAATCTGGGGCGCGGACGCGCCGTTCGTGTGATGGATGACGCGGCGCGGGTCCGACCCCGCGCCGCGACCGCTCAGCCGACCTTGCAGGCGGCGAGCACGGCCATGTTGAGGATGTCGTTCGCCGTCGAATTGGTCGAGCAGATCTGGATCGACTGGTCGATGCCCGACAGGATCGGGCCGATGACGGTGGCGCCGCCCATCTCCTGCAAGAGCTTCACCGAAATCGACGACGAGTGCCGCGCCGGCACCACGAGGATATTGGCCGAACCGGTCAGCCTCTGGAACGGGTAGGCCTCGCGGGCGCGGGCATTTAGGGCCACGTCCACGGTCATCTCGCCTTCGTATTCGAAGTCCACGCCGCGGGCGTCGAGCACGTCGGGGGCGCGGTGCATCTTGTCCGCACGCTCGGACACCGGGTAGCCGAAGGTCGAGAACGACACGAAGGCCACGCGCGGCTCCAGCCCGAGGTGACGCGCCACGCCCGCCGCACGCTCGGCGATGTTGGCGAGGTCGTTCTCGTCGGGCCATTCATGCACCAGAGTGTCCGCGATCAGGACGATCCGTCCGTTCAGCACCACCGCCGTGACACCGGCCGCGCCATGGGCGGCGTCGGCATCGAACACGTGGTTCACGAGCCTCAGGACATGGGCAGACTTGCGCGTGGCGCCCGTCACCAGGCCGTCACCATGGCCATGCGCCAGCATCAGAGCGCCGAAGACATGCCTGTCGCGGGCCGCGAGGCGATGGACGTCCTGACGGTCCATGCCGGTCCGCTGGTTCCGGGTGTAGAGAAGCTCCTTGTAGGTCTCGAGGTAACGCGAGTTGCGCGCGTTCACGACCTCGATCTCGCGGATCGCGTCGCCGAGGCCAGCCGCCTCCAGCTTGTCGGCCACGTCCTGCTCGCGTCCGACCACGAGGGCCTGGCCGAACCCGCCACGCTGGTACATCACGGCGGCGCGCAGAACGCGCGGGTCGTCGCCCTCGGCGAAGATCATGCGCGCCTGCGCCTGCCGGGCCCGGGACGTGATGCCCTGAAGGATCGAGGCGGTCGGATCGAGGCGCTGCTTCAGGCTCTGGTCATAGCCGTCCATGTCGACGATGGGCCGCCGCGCCGCGCCGGTGTCCATGCCGGCCTTCGCGACGGCGGGCGGGATGGTGTAGATCAGCCGCGGGTCGAACGGTGTCGGGATGATGTAGTCCCGCCCGAAGGTCAGGGCCTTGCCATAGGCCACCGCCACCTCGTCCGGGACATCCTCGCGCGCCAGTGCTGCCAGCGCCTCGGCACAGGCAATCTTCATCTCGTCGTTGATCGCACGGGCATGGATGTCGAGCGCCCCGCGAAAGAGGTAGGGAAAGCCCAGGACGTTGTTCACCTGGTTGGGGTAGTCGGAGCGGCCGGTCGCCACGATCGCGTCGGGCCGGACCTCCTGCGCCTCTTCCGGCGTGATCTCGGGGTCGGGGTTGGCCATGGCAAAGATCACGGGCTTGTCGGCCATGGACTTGACCATGTCCTGGGTCACGGCGCCCTTGACCGACACGCCCAGGAACACGTCCGCGTCCACCATCGCCTCTTCGAGGGTGCGCAGCTCGGTCTTGACCGCGTGGGCCGACTTCCACTGGTTCATGCCCTCGGTGCGGCCCTGGTAGATCACGCCCTTGGTGTCGCAGCAGATGCAGTTCTCGTGTCGGGCGCCCATGCTCTTGAGCAGCTCGATGCAGGCGATGCCCGCGGCCCCTGCCCCGTTGAGGACGATTTTCACGTCCTCGATCTTCTTGCTGCTCAGGTGCAGCGCATTGATGAGGCCCGCCGCGCAGATCACGGCGGTGCCGTGCTGGTCGTCATGGAAGACCGGGATGTCCATCTCTTCCTTGAGACGCTGCTCGATGATGAAGCACTCGGGGGCCTTGATGTCCTCGAGGTTGATGCCCCCGAACGTCGGCCCCATCAGCTTGACGGCCTGGCAGAACGCGTCCGGATCCTCGGTGTCGAGCTCGATATCGATGGAGTTCACGTCGGCGAAACGCTTGAAGAGCACCGACTTGCCCTCCATCACCGGCTTGCCCCCCAACGCGCCGAGATTGCCGAGGCCGAGCACCGCGGTGCCGTTCGAGATCACCGCAACGAGGTTGCCCTTGTTGGTGTAGTCGTAGGCCAGTTCGGGATCGCGGGCGATCTCCTCGCAGGGGACGGCCACACCGGGGGAATAGGCCAGCGACAGGTCGCGCTGCGTCGCCATCGGAACGGTGGCCTGAACCTCCCACTTTCCGGGCGTCGGCTCCAGGTGGAAGGCCAGCGCCTCTTCGCGGGTGAACTTCTGTCGGGCCATGCGCGTCTCCTCCGTTCCGGCGGGCCCTGCTTATCGCGCCGGTGCACCTGGGGCCAGACGTTCCACGTGAAACCAGGCCTATGGGCGCTAGGTGGGTGGCGCAGCGCGAAATCCCTTTCCCGGCCCGGACGCCCCTCATGTTCTCGACCGCCATCGAAAGCGTCCCGTCCCGCACCGAGGACGGCGCCGTCAACGTCTTCATCGAGACGCCCAAGGGCAGCCGTCACAAGTACGACCTCGATTCCAGCGGCCTGTTCCGCATCGGACTCGAACTGCCAGAGGGCGTGACCTTCCCGTTTTCCTTCGGATTCGTGCCTAATACGCTGGCCGAAGACGGCGATGCGCTCGACATCATGCTGGTCACGGCGGGAAGCGTGCCCTCGGGCGCCCTGATCGAAAGCCGGCTGATCGGCGTGCTGAAGATGGAGAACGACGAGGACGGCAAGATGGCGCGCAACGACCGCGTGGTCGCGGTGGCCAACATGTCCCGGATCTTCGGCGGAACGACGACCCTGTCCGAGATGCGGGACGGTTTCGCGTGGGATCTCGAAGAGTTCTTCGACACCTACAACCGGATGATCGAACGTCCCTTCCGCATCATCGGCCGCGGCGAAAAGGACGAGGCGATGGACATGCTCGAAAAGGCCGAGGCGCGCAAGCGCGAGGCCTGACCGGCGCGCCGCCGGCTTCCGGAAAACCCGCTTTCACGCCCTGCGCGCGCGTTCTACTGTCCGCCTTCGAAACAGCGGAGGCAGGCATGACCGCGGTGACGCCGATGATGGCGCAATACCTGGAGATCAAGGCGCAGAATCCCGAGGCGCTGCTGTTCTACCGGATGGGCGACTTCTACGAGCTGTTTTTCGACGACGCCGCGGCGGCGGCCGAGGCGCTCGACATCGCGCTGACCAAGCGCGGCAAGCACGAAGGCGGCGACATTCCCATGTGCGGCGTGCCCGTCCACGCTGCCGAGGGCTACCTGCTGACACTGATCCGCAAGGGCTTTCGCGTGGCGGTCTGCGAGCAGATGGAAAGCCCCGCCGAGGCCAAGAAACGTGGGTCGAAATCGGTAGTCCGGCGTGAAGTCGTGCGGCTCGTGACGCCCGGCACGCTGACCGAGGACACGCTGCTCGAGGCGCGGCGGCACAACTACCTTGCCGCCGTGGCCGAAGTGCGTGGGGACTGGGCCATTGCCTGGACCGACATCTCGACCGGCGCTCTGCACGCCATGCCGCTCGCCCAGCCGCGCATCGGCGCCGAGCTTGCGCGGCTCGCGCCGTCAGAAGTTCTGATGACCGACGCCGCCGCAGAGGCGCTGCGGCCCGTGACCGACGATCTGGGGATCTGGCCGACGATACTGGGGCGGGCCTCCTTCGACAGTCAGTCGGCAACGACGCGGCTCACCGAACTTTTTGGCGTGAAAAGCCTCGAACCGTTCGGGGATTTCTCGCGCGAGGAACTTTCGGCGCTCGGCGCGCTGGTCGACTATCTCGACATCACCCAGAAGGGGAAGCTCCCCCGTCTCGGCACGCCACGGCGCGACAGCACCTCCCGGCTGTTGCAGATCGACGCGGCAACGCGGCGGAACCTCGAACTGACGCACGGCGCCGGCGGCGGTCGGGCCGGGTCGCTTCTGTCAGTGATCGACCGCACGGTGACGGCCGGCGGCGCACGCCTGCTGGAAAGGCGTCTGTCCGCACCGTCGGCGCATCTCGACACGATCCGTGCGCGGCAGACGGCGGTGGCGTGGGCGGCCGAAAATGCGACCCTGACAACCGAGCTGCGCGACGCCCTGCGCCGGGTACCGGACGTGGAGCGGGCCCTCTCGCGGCTGTCGCTGGACCGGGGCGGACCGCGCGACCTCACCGGCGTTCGGGCGGCGCTGACGCAAGCCGCCGCGCTTTCGGAACAGCTTGCCGACGCTGACCTGCCGGAGCATCTGGCAGAGGAACGCGACGCGCTCACCGGCCACGAAGCGCTTCTGGATATGCTCGACGCAGCGCTGGTGGCCGAACCACCGCTGTTGGCCCGCGACGGCGGTTTCGTTGCGCCCGAATTCGACGCCGATCTGGACGCCGCGCGCGAATTGCGAGACGAGGGCCGCGGCGTGATCGCGCGGATGCAGGCGGACTACGCCCGCGATACGGGGATTACCTCTCTGAAGATCAAGCACAACAACGTGCTGGGCTACTTCATCGAGACCACGGCCACCCACGCCGCGAAAATGCAGTCGCCGCCGCTGTCCGAAACCTTCATCCACCGCCAGACCACCGCCAACCAGGTCCGCTTCACCACCGTGGAACTGTCCGAGCTCGAGACGCGCATCCTGAACGCGGGTGGGCAGGCGCTGGAGATCGAACGGCGCATCTTCGACACGCTGCGGACCGCGATCCTCGACGCCGCCGCCGAACTGGGCCTGCTGGCCGCCGCGCTGGCCGAGTTCGACCTTGCCACCGCGCTGGCCGAACTCGCGCGGTCGGAGGACTGGGCCCGTCCCAAGATAGACGACACCCGCGCCTTTGCCATCGAGGGCGGCCGGCACCCGGTCGTGGAGCGCGCGCTGCGCCAGCAGGGCGGTCAGCCCTTCATCGCCAACGGCTGCACCCTGTCGCCCGACGGCGACGGGGCCGCGCTGGAGCTGCTGACCGGACCGAACATGGCCGGTAAATCGACCTACCTGCGCCAGAACGCACTGATCGCGATCCTTGCGCAGATGGGGGCCTTCGTGCCCGCGCGATCGGCGCATCTGGGGGTGGTCAGTCAGATCTTCAGCCGTGTCGGCGCCTCGGACGACCTGGCCCGCGGCCGCTCCACCTTCATGGTCGAGATGGTCGAAACCGCGGCGATCCTGAACCAGGCCGACGCCCGCGCGCTGGTCATCCTCGACGAGATCGGGCGCGGCACCGCAACCTATGACGGCCTGTCGATCGCCTGGGCGACACTGGAACACCTGCACGACGTGAACCGGGTGCGAGGGCTTTTCGCCACGCACTATCACGAACTGACGGCGCTCGCGGGCAAGCTGGGCGGCGTCACGAACGCCACAGTCGCGGTCAAGGAATGGGAGGGCGAGGTGATCTTCCTGCACGAGGTCCGCACCGGCGCTGCAGACCGCTCCTACGGCGTTCAGGTGGCGCAGCTGGCCGGCCTGCCGCGCGCGGTGGTGTCGCGGGCCAAGTCCGTTCTGGAAGCACTGGAAGCCGGGGAGCGGGGTCGGACATCACCCAAGGCGCTGATCGACGACCTGCCACTCTTCGCCGCGGTGGCGGCCGAGCCCGTGCAGGCCCCGGCTGCGCCGTCCGGTCCGTCGGAGCTGGAGGAACGGCTTGCCGCCCTCCATCCCGACGACATGAGCCCGCGCGAGGCGTTGCAGGCTCTCTACGACCTCAAGGCTGCGGCCAGCCCGAAGGACGCGTAGCGGCGGCGCAAGTTCGGTCCCTGCCCCGCCGGACTCTCAGGACGCCGGAGTCGAGCTGACACCGACCTGCGCCGGACGGAGCAGGCGGTCATGCAGCATGAAGCCAACCTGCGAGACCTGGATGATGTCACCAGCCTTGGTGCCGGGCACCGGGGCCTCGAACATCGCCTCGTGTTCCTTGGGATCGAAGCGGTCGCCCACGGCCGGTGCGATCTCGGTGATGCCGTGCTTGTGGAACACGTTCACCAGCTCTTTGAGCGTCAGCTCCACGCCCTCGATCAGCGCGGCGTTGCCCTCGCCTTCGGCCTCACCCGCCGCGGCCAGCGCGCGATTGAGGTTGTCATAGACGGGAAGAAGGTCACGCGAGAGCCGGGTGCCGCCATAGGCTTCGGCATCGCGCCGTTCCTTGTCGGCCCGTTTGCGCGCGTTCTCGGCGTCGGCCAGGGCGCGCATGAAGCGGTCGCGCATGTCGTCACGCTCGGCGCGCAGGCTTTCGACCTCGTCGGCCTCCATCGCGGCGGCGTCAGGTTCCTCTGTCTCGGCCGCGTAGGCTTCGGCCTCGGCCTCTTCCACGTCGTCGAGAAAGTCGTCGTTCTTCGGATCTGCCATCGTCGTCCCTAACTGCGGTCGGAAATCAGTCGTCCGACCAACTGTGCCGTGTAATCCACGATCGGCACGATGCGCCCGTAGTTGAGCCGTGTGGGTCCGATGACCCCGACCGCGCCGATGATTTTACGATCCGCGTTCATATAAGGAGAGACCACCAGAGAGGAACCGGAAAGTGAGAAAAGTTTGTTCTCCGAGCCGATGAAAATGCGGACTCCGTCGCCTGTTTCGGTCAACTCGAGGAACTCGGCAATGTCCCGCTTGCGCTCAAGGTCGTCGAAGAGGGCGCGAATCAGGTCCAGCTCCTCTTCGCCGGCCCCATCCTGCCCCAACAGATTCGCGCGTCCCCGCACGATGAGCCGCTCGGGCACCTGCCCGTCGTCGGCCCAGGCCGCGACGCCTTCCTCGACCAGCTGACCGGCGAGGCTGTCGATCTCCTGTCGGCGGGCGGCGATGGCGGCGCGCACCTCTCGACGCATCTCCGACAGCGTCTTGCCCTCGACCAGGGCATTAAGAAAGTTTGCCGCCTCGCGCATGGACGACGGCGTCTGCCCCGGCGCGGGCGTGAACACGCGGTTCTCGACGTGGCCGTCTGAGAACACCAAGACGACCAGTGCGCGTTCGGGACCTAGGCTCACGAACTCGATATGCCGGATCGGCGCCTCGTGCTTGGGGCTGAGGACCAGCGACGCGCCCTGCGTCACGCCGGACAGGGCAGAGCCCACGCGGTCGAGAAAGCCGCTCACGTCGTCGGTGTTGGAGCCAAGCGTGGCATCCAGCGCCTCCCGGTCACCTGGCCCGAGCTCTCGCACCTCCAAGAGACCGTCGACGAACATCCTCAAGCCAAGCTGCGTCGGCACCCGGCCCGCGCTGATATGCGGGCTGTCGAGCAGGCCAAGGTATTCCAGGTCCTGCATCACGTTGCGGATCGTCGCCGCGGACACCTTCTCGGACAGGGTCCGCGTCAGCGTGCGGGATCCCACGGGCTCCCCGGTTTCCAGATAGCCTTCGACAACGCGGCGAAAGACTTCGCGCGTGCGGTCGTTCATGTGGTCGAGTTTCGGCGCTGCGTCAGTCATCTCGTCGCGTTCAGTCCTGGCGCTCATGGAAAACCCGGTCAGGCACGCGGGTCAATCGCCCTTGGCAGCCTAGATGGGAACCGATACTCCCCCGGCCAATTGCCGGTGAATTTTCGGAGGGATCCCCATGCGGCCGTCGGGACGGAAGCTAGACGAAATGCGCGCGGTGTCCATCGACACCAACGTGACCAAGCACGCCGAGGGCTCGTGCCTGATCCGGATGGGCGACACGCACGTCCTGTGTGCCGCAACGGTCGAAGAGCGTGTGCCACCGTTCCTCAAGGGATCCGGCCTCGGTTGGGTCACCGCCGAATATGGAATGCTGCCCCGCGCCACCACCACGCGGATGCGCCGGGAGGCGACCGCGGGCAAACAGGGCGGCCGCACCGTCGAGATCCAGCGCCTTATCGGTCGGTCGCTGCGCGCCGGCGTCGATCGCGTGGCCATGGGCGAGCGCCAGATCACCGTGGACTGCGACGTGCTTCAGGCGGATGGCGGCACCCGTTGCGCCTCGATCACCGGCGGCTGGCTGGCGCTGCGCCTTGCGGTGAACAAGCTGATGAAGGCGGGCGACATCAAGACGGATCCGCTGATCGCGCCGGTGACGGCGGTAAGCTGCGGGCTCTATGCCGGGCAACCCGTGCTGGACCTCGACTATGCCGAGGACAGCGAAGCCGGCGTGGACGGCAACTTCATCCTGCGCGGCGACGGCCGGATGATCGAGATCCAGATGTCCGCCGAGGGCGCGACCTTCTCGCGCGGCGAGATGGACCAGCTCGTGGGCCTTGCCGAGAAAGGCACCGGAGAGCTCGTGGACGCTGTTCAGGCGGCAGCGAAGGGGTAAACGACTGATGACCCGGAAACTCGACACGGACCGGCTGCTGGTGGCCACGCACAACCGCGGCAAGCTCGAGGAGATGGCCGCGCTGCTGGAGCCGCGCGGCATAAAGGTCGTCGGCGCGGCGGAGACGGAGCTGCCCGAACCCGAGGAAACGGGCACCACCTTCGTCGAGAATGCCCGGATCAAGGCGCACGCGGCCGCGAAGGCCACCGGCCTCCCTGCCCTTTCCGACGATTCCGGCATCGAGATCGACGCGCTCGACGGTGCTCCTGGCGTCTATACCGCCGACTGGGCCGAGACCGCTGATGGCCGCGATTTCGTCATGGCGATGGAGCGGACACACGAGAAGCTGGTCGCATCGGGCCGCCCGGAGCCGTGGACCGCGCGCTTCTGCTGCACCCTCGTCCTTGCCTGGCCCGACGGCCACGACGAGGTGTTTCCCGGCGTGATGGAAGGCCGCGTGGTCTGGCCGATGCGCGGCGACCAGGGCCACGGCTATGATCCGATTTTCCAGCCTGACGGACACGACATAACGTTCGGCGAGATGGACCGCTGGGCCAAGAACGAGATCAGCCACCGTGCCCGCGCCGTGGCGCAGTTCGTTGCAGGCGCGCTTGACTGATCGCGTCATGGAGGACTGGGAGCACGGGGGCTTCGGCCTCTATCTGCACTGGCCCTTCTGCGAGGCCAAGTGCCCCTACTGCGACTTCAATAGCCACGTCACCCGCGAGGTTGACGAAGACCGCTGGGGCCGCGCCTTCGAGGCCGAGATCGCCCGTGTCGCGGCCCGCACCGGGCCACGGCGCCTGACGTCGATCTTTTTCGGAGGCGGGACACCAAGCCTGATGTCGGCCGACCTCGTGAACCGCGTGCTGGAGGCCGCGCGGCGCGCGTGGGACCTGCCGAAGGACGCCGAGGTGACGCTTGAGGCCAATCCCCGATCCGCGGAGGCAAACAAGTTCCGTGGCTTTGCCGATGCGGGGGTGAACCGCCTCTCCATGGGGCTTCAGGCGCTGAACGACGCGGACCTGAGGCGCCTGGGACGTCTGCACAGTGTCGCCGAGGCGCGCGTGGCCTTCGACGCCGGCCGCGACGTGTTCGACCGCGTAAGCTTTGACCTGATCTACGCCCGGCAGGGACAGGACGAGGCCGCGTGGCGCGCGGAACTGACCGAGGCGCTCTCGATGGCCGTCGATCACCTGTCGCTCTACCAGCTGACCATCGAACCCGGCACGGCGTTCTTCGAACGCGCCCGGCGTGGTCAGCTCAAAGCCCTGCCCGACGAGGACCGCGCGGCCGATCTCTACGAGGTCACGCAGGAGATCTGCGACGCGGCGGGCCGCCCCGCCTACGAGGTCTCGAACCACGCGGTGCCGGGAGGTGAATCGCGTCACAACCTCGTCTATTGGCGCGGCGGCGACTATGCGGGGATCGGGCCCGGAGCGCACGGGCGGCTTACGGTGAACGGTCAGCGCCGCGCGATTTCGCAGTGGCGCAACCCGGGTGCCTGGCTGGACCACGCCGAGGCGGGAAATGCCGATCGCATAGACGAAGCGCTCTCTCCCCAAGATCATGTTGGAGAATACCTGATGATGGGGTTGCGCGTTCTGGATGGCGTCGATCTTGCGCGCATTGAGACTATTTGCCCGGGCGCCATCACGGCGGAGGCGATTCATCCGCTCGAAGAAATCGGAATGCTGGAGCGGTCGAACGGCCGGCTTCGCACCACGCGGGCCGGCCGTCTCGTCCTCAATTCGGTCGTGGCCGAGCTTCTGCCGGAGCTCGACACGGCGTCCTGAGCGTCAGTCGCCGCCGCCGGTCCCCAGCATCCCGCACAGCGCATCCAACTGCTCCAGCGTTTCGTAGGTCACGGTAAGGCGGCCGCCTTCCGCGCCAGGCGCATGATCCACTGTTACCTTCATCCCCAGCGCCGCCGACAGATCACCCTCCAGCGCCCTAGTATCCGCATCCTTCTCGCCCTCGCCGCGCGTCCGACCGCCGGACTTGCGCGGTTTGTTCGCTTCCTCACCGCCCATCTTGGCCAGCTTCTCGGTATCGCGCACCGACAGCTTCCGCGCGACCACCTGCCGCGCCAGCGCCGAGGGATCCTGCGCCGTCACCAACGCCCGCGCGTGCCCGGCCGACAGCGCACCGTCTGCCACCAGCGTCTGCACATCGTCCGGAAGGTTCAGCAGGCGAAGAAGGTTGGCAATATGGCTGCGGCTTTTGCCGAGAGCTTCGGCCAGTTTCTCCTGCGTGTGGCCGAACTTGAACATCAGCTGCTTATAGCCCGACGCCTCATCGATGGCATTCAGGTCAGCGCGTTGGATGTTCTCGATGATTGCGACCTCGAGAACCTCGGTATCGGTGAACTCACGAACCAGGACCGGCATTTCGTGGAGGTTTGCGAGCTGCGCGGCCCGCCAGCGACGTTCGCCGGCGACGATCTCGTAGGTGCCTTCGTCTCCTGGACGCGCCCGGACGATGATCGGCTGGATGATGCCCTTCGCACGGATCGAGGCAGCAAGCTCTTCCAGCTGATCCTGGGTGAAGGTCCGCCGCGGCTGGTCCGGGTTCGGAACGATATGTTCGATCGGAACGAATCGGTCCGCCCGGCGCGGCTCGGCCGATGACGGAGCTGCCGTCGCATCCGCGGGCGCAGGTGCCGCCTCAACATCCGCCATCAGCGCCGAAAGGCCGCGGCCGAGGCCGCGGCGGGGTTCACGTTTTTCTGCCATCTGTTCTTCTCCGCTCAGGCCGCGAGGCTTGTGTTCTTGCGCAGTAATTCAGCCGCCAGCGCGCGATATGCCGCTGCGCCCTTGGAGGCGCTATCATAGGACAGAACCGGCATCGCGTAGGATGGCGCCTCGCTCACGCGCACATTCCGCGGGATCACACATTCGAAGACGAGATCGCCAAGGTTCGCGCGCGCGTCCGCCTCCACCTGCTGCGACAGGTTGTTGCGCGCATCGTACATGGTCAGGACAACGCCCTCGATCCGCAGGCCTGGATTTGCCGATTGCCTGACCTCCCGCACTGTCAGCATCAGTTGCGACAAACCCTCCAGCGCGAAGAACTCGGATTGCAGCGGAACGAGTACGGAATGCGCCGCCACCATCGCGTTGACCGTCAGGAGGTTCAGCGACGGAGGGCAGTCGATCAGGATGTAATCATAGCCATACCGGTCGATGGCTGTCTGGCGCAGCGCGTCGTGCAACAGGAAGCTGCGCTTCTCGTTCGAGTAGAGCTCGATATCCGCCGAACTCAGATCCACGGTCGCCGGGATCAGCGACAACCGCTCGATTTCGGTCTTCTGGATAACGTCGGCGAGGTCGATGTCTTCCAACAGAAGCTCGTAAGTCGTGAACTGCCGGTCGTCCGGTTCGATCCCCAGGCCCGTCGAAGCGTTCCCCTGCGGATCGAGATCGACGATGAGCACCTTCATCCCCTGCTCGGTCAGCGCTGCGCCCAGATTGATCGTCGTCGTGGTCTTGCCGACACCGCCCTTCTGGTTGGCGATCGCGATGATCTTGGGCCCCACGGGACGCGACGGATCAGACATGGGTGACCTCTCCTATCTTCAGAATGACGGCTTCCGGGTGTGTCCTACTGCTATAGTGATCAAGCCGGAAAGACCACCTTTGGCGGGCCGCATCGACCTCATCCTTCCATCGCGCTCCCTTCGGAAAAAGCGCAACTCCGGATGGTTTCAGGTGCGGCTTCGCGTAACCCAATAGCGCGTCCAGATCAGCCAAGGCACGCGCACTGAGGACATCAGCACCGAGCGGTTGCACAGATTCAACACGGTCGGAAACGATTTTCGTCGTTGTTAGCCCCAGCTCCCGGGCAGCCGTGCGGAGAAACGTGGCCTTGCGGCGATCGGACTCGACGAGAGTGAACCTGGTTCTCTCGCCTTGCCCATCGGCCAGTATCGCGCAGACCAAGCCTGGAAACCCGGCACCGGACCCTAGGTCGACCCAGTGCTCCGGCTTCGGGGCCAACCCATAAAGCTGTGCGGAATCCGCGATATGGCGGACGTGAATCTCGTCTAGCGTGGACTTCGCGACGAGGTTTATCCGCGGGTTCCACTTCTGCACAAGGTTCGCAAAATGCTTGAACTTCTCCGATGTTTCACGTGAAACATCATTCGCGCCGCCTTGGGCATCCATCACGCAGAGCGCTTCCGTGAGTCCTGACGAAGGCGCGACAAAATCAACGTCAACGCCGCAGGCGTCATTCCGTCGACCCGTCCGGCTTGCGCGAGGTTTTCAGGTCGGGCCGCCCGCAGCTTGCCCTTCAGTTCGTTCGAAAGCCCCTGCAGCTGATCGAAATCGAAATCTGACGGGATGCCTGTCCCTTCCTCCCGACGGAGCGCTTCCACGTCACGCATCTGCCGCGCGATATAGTTCGCGTAGATCGCATCATTCTTTACCTGCCGAGCGATCTCGGGTTCCGTCCCCGACAGGCCCGGTTCAAGCAACACGACGTCTGAAAACCGGACATCTTGAAACGCGAGAAGATCCAAGCCGGACCGCCGGGACCCGTCCTGCGCCACCTCAATCCCGGCGGCCCGGACTTCTTTGGGCGTCAAAGACAACGCTCCCAGACTCTCCCGCACGCTACCGATCTTGGCAATCTTGTCCTCGAAAACGATCCGACGCTCTTCTCCGATACAGCCGGTCTCGATGGCCTTCGGGGTCAATCGCTGGTCGGCATTGTCAGCCCGAAGAGACAGACGGAACTCGGCGCGCGATGTAAACATGCGGTAAGGCTCTGCCACGCCCCTAGTAGTCAGATCGTCAATCATCACGCCAATATAGCTGTCGGTCCGGCTGAAGATCACGGGATCCCTGTCGAGCGCAACCGCTGCGGCATTCAAGCCGGCCACGAGTCCTTGCGCAGCGGCCTCTTCGTAACCGGTCGTGCCGTTGATCTGGCCGGCGAAAAAGAGGTTTTCGCAACTCGACACGGCCAACCGCAAGTCCAGCGCGCGAGGATCAACGTAGTCGTACTCGATTGCGTAGCCGGGCTGCACAATCTCGGCGGTCTCCAGTCCACGGATCGAATGGATGTAAGCCGCTTGCACATCCGCGGGCAGAGAGGTCGAAATACCGTTCGGATAAACCGTATCCGTTGTCAGGCCTTCCGGCTCCAGGAAGACCTGGTGGGAGTCCTTGTCGGCAAAGCGCACCACCTTGTCCTCGATCGACGGGCAATAGCGCGGTCCCACCCCGTCGATATGCCCCCCGTACATGGCAGACCGGCTGAGGTTCTCGCGAATGATCTCATGCGTCGTGGCATTCGTGTGGGTGATCCCGCAGGCAATCTGTCGTGCCTCTGCCTTTTCCGACAGGAACGAGAACAGCTCCGGTTCGGGATCCCCGGGCTGGCTTTCCAACACCGACCAGTCAATGGTCCGCCCGTTCAGACGCGGGGGCGTTCCGGTTTTCAGTCGCCCCAGCGGCAGGTTCAGCCCGTCGATCCGCTCCGCCAATCGGACAGAAGCCTTGTCGCCCATCCGACCGCCCACCTCGCGGCTATCGCCAATATGAATGACGCCGCGAAGGAAGGTGCCGGTCGTAAGGACAACGGTGTGCGCGCGGACCTCGCCTCCATCCGCCAAGGCGACACCAAAAGCGCGCTGTCCGGCGAAGAGGAAATCCACGACTTCGCCTTCGATTACGTCGAGGTTCTGTCGCGCATCCGTTTCCTCAAGCATCGCTGCCTTGTAAAGCGCGCGATCCGCCTGAGCGCGCGGTCCTTGAACCGCAGGACCTTTCCGGCGATTGAGCAGTCGGAACTGGATCCCGGCTCGGTCCGCGACGCGCCCCATCACGCCGTCCATCGCATCAATCTCGCGAACGAGGTGGCCTTTTCCGAGTCCGCCAATGGCCGGGTTGCAAGACATGACGCCGATGCCATCACGAGACATCGTGACAAGGGCGGTTCTCGCGCCCATGCGCGCGGCGGCGTGGGCGGCTTCGGATCCGGCGTGGCCGCCGCCGACCACGATCACGTCGTAATGTGCGTGTTTCACGTGAAACATCCTTACTTGCCGAGGCAGAAGTTCGAGAAGACGTCGTCGAGGATAGCTTCCACATCGACCCGGCCGACCACCGATTCAAGACGCCGAATCGCAACCCTTAACTCTTCCGCCGCCACATCATACAGATCAGGACCGTGAGCCACCACGGCAGACGCTTCGCTGAGCGCGGATCTGCCTCCGACAAGCGCGAGCCGGTGGCGTTCGCGTGTCACAAGGCCGGCCCCTGCAGCCCGATCCTCAAGCGCGCGGCGCAACTCGTCGATCACCCGATCAATACCCTGTCCGGTCACCGCAGAGATCGCCGCAGGATCCCCCGTCAGATCAGCCTTCGTACGGTACGACAAATCGCCGTCGCGCGCCGGCACGCCCTCCGCATCGTCCCCCAGGAAAATTCGAAGATCGGCGCCAATCGCGCGTTCGCGCGCAAGCGACACACCCATCGCTTCCACCTGGTCATCGGTCTCTCGCAAGCCGGCGGTGTCCAGAACGGTCACCGCAAGCCCGCCAAGGTCCAGCCGAACCTCGATCACGTCGCGTGTGGTGCCAGCGATTTCGGACGTCAGCGCAGCCTGTCTTCCGGCGAGGGCGTTCAGCAGGGTGGATTTGCCAACATTCGGAGCGCCGACGATGGCAACCTCGAAGCCGGTCCGCACCCGCTCCGCAGCGCCGAAACCAGCGAGTTCCGCATCAAGTCCCGCGGCGACCTTGTCGATCAGCGCGACCACCTCGACCGAGACATCCTCCGGCACCTCTTCATCCGCGAAGTCGATGACCGCTTCCAGAAGCGCGGCCGCCCGCACGAGATCCGCTCGCCACAACTCCACGCGCGCGCCGAGCGCACCGTCGAGCATCCGCTGTGCCTGGCGCCGCTGCGTTTCGGTTTCCGCTTCGATCAGGTCTGCCAGCGCCTCGACCTGCGCGAGGTCCAGCCGGCCGTTTTCCATCGCGCGTCTGGTGAACTCTCCCGGATCCGCCTGCCGCAGGCCTGGCAGATCGCCAAGTCGTGCAAGAACTGCCCGGACGGTCGCCATGGATCCGTGCACCTGCAATTCCGCCGCCCGTTCGCCGGTGAAGCTCGCGCCGTCGTCGAAAGTCAGGACGAGGCCATCGTCCAGAACCGTTCCGTCACCGTCGCGCAGTCGCAGAAGCGACGCGCGCCGAGCGTTGGGTACGCGCCCGCACAAAGTCGCGACGGCATCGTGCGCTTCTGGACCGGACAGACGGATGACGGCCACGCCTGCCTTTCCCGGCGCGGACGCCAAGGCAAAGATCGTGTCCATGGCTCGGAACTCAGGTGTTCATGGAGTCGAAGAACTCGGCGTTGCTCTTCGTCTGCTTCAGCTTCGAGATCAGGAACTCGATGCCATCGGTGGTGCCCATCGGGTTCAGGATCCGGCGGAGCACGAAGGTCTTTTGCAAGTCGCCCTTGTCGACGAGCAGTTCTTCCTTCCGGGTGCCGGACTTGAGGATGTCCATCGCGGGGAAGACGCGCTTGTCCGCTACCTTGCGGTCCAGCACGATCTCGGAGTTACCGGTGCCCTTGAACTCTTCGAAGATCACCTCGTCCATGCGGCTGCCGGTGTCGATCAGCGCAGTCGAGATAATTGTGAGCGAGCCGCCCTCCTCGATGTTCCGTGCCGCCCCGAAGAACCGCTTCGGGCGCTGAAGGGCGTTGGCATCCACACCACCGGTCAGGACTTTACCCGAGGACGGCACCACGGTGTTGAAGGCACGACCAAGTCTTGTGATCGAGTCAAGAAGGATCACAACATCTCGTTTATGCTCGACAAGACGTTTGGCCTTCTCGATCACCATCTCGGAGACCGCGACGTGGCGCGACGCGGGCTCGTCGAAGGTCGAGGAGATCACCTCGCCGCTGACGGACCGCTGCATGTCGGTCACCTCTTCCGGGCGCTCGTCGATCAGCAGAACGATCAGGTAGCACTCCGGGTGGTTCTTCTCGATCGAGCTGGCGATATTCTGCAGCAGCACAGTCTTGCCCGTCCGAGGCGGAGCCACGATGAGCGAGCGCTGCCCTTTGCCAATGGGTGCGACCAGGTCGATGATCCGCGCCGAACGGTCCTTCACAGTGGGGTCGTCCACCTCCATCTTGAGGCGCTCGTCAGGATAGAGCGGCGTCAGGTTGTCGAACGCGATCTTGTGACGCGCCTTCTCGGGCGCCTCGAAGTTGATCTGCGTGACGTCCATCAGCGCGAAGTAACGCTCGTTCTCCTCGGGGGCCTTGATCTGACCTTCGATGGAATCGCCCGTCCGCAGCGAGAACTTCCGGATCATCTCGGGGCTGACATAGATGTCGTCCGGACCCGGGAGGTAGTTCGCCTCGGGCGAGCGCAGGAAGCCGAAACCGTCCTGAAGCACCTCGAGCACACCGTCACCGTAAATGTCCCACCCCTCGTCCGCGCGTTCGCGGAGGATCTGGAACATCATCTCGCCCTTGCGCATGGTCGAGGCGTTCTCGATCTCCAGCTCTTCGGCCAGGGCGAGCAGCGCCTTGGGGCTCTGCGCCTTGAGATCGGACAAGTTCAGCTTTTCGAGGTTCATGCAGGTCTCCGATGCCACGAACGGTGTCGGGCGCTTGCCGGATAGCCGTGCCGGGAGGGGCACGTCGGGGTCGGGATGTCATCAGGATGGAACGCCACCGGACGGCAGCGAACCCGGAGGTAAGGCCGGCAGGGGAAAAAGTCAATCGTGCGGGATCCGGTGCTCCGGACGGCTCCGCCTCTTAAATAAGAATTAAAATTAAAGAGATGATGAAAGAAGTAGGAGAGCAGGATCCTTGTGGATTATGGTCCTGTCCCGGTCTTTTCCACGGATCCCAAAGCCTGTGCGGGCACGTGTGGACAAATCTCCGCTGTTCCTGACTTTCACAGCTTCAGTGGAGATTTTTCTGAGGTTTTTCGCATCTCACCGCAAGATAGACCGGTGTATAAGGTTGGGGATCGTCGGATGAGGGATCCGGCCATCCACATCCACCGACTTGTCCCGTTCACATCGGGAGGATCCGTCCTGAACGGGTGCAGAACCCGGGGAGTCATCCACCGGGTTGCAGCAAAGCCCGAGTTTCCCCAGAAGCATCGCAAGACCTGTCCGCCCGCTTATCCACGGATCCGTCCCCCATGAATCAGGACCTCGTCCTCGCATCAGCCTCCGCCATTCGCGCCGAGATGCTTCGAAACGCAGCCGTGCCGCACCGAATCGTTCCGGCACGAATCGACGAGGACGCCGTTCAGGCCGCCCTCGCAGCCGAGAATGCCTCCCCCCGAGACACCGCCGACGCCCTTGCGGAGACGAAGGCGCGAAAGGCGGCGCACAAGGAGCCGGGGGCGCTGGTCCTCGGCTGTGACCAAATCCTTGCCTGCGACCGTGAAGTCTTTGTTAAGCCGGACAGCCGCGACGCGGCAGCGGAACAAATCCGCGCGCTGTCGGGGAGGACGCACCATCTTCTTTCGGCGGCGGTGCTCTACGAGGACGGGGAACCGGTCTGGCGCCACGTCGGCGTCGCGCGGCTGACCATGCGCGACGTCGGCGAGGCCTACCTGTCGGAGTATCTCGACCGGAACTGGCCGGATGTCGCCACCTCGGTCGGCGGCTACAAGCTGGAGCGCGAAGGCGTGAGGCTGTTCACCCGGATCGAGGGTGACCACTTCACCATCCTCGGCCTGCCCCTTCTGGAACTCTTGAACCATCTGACACTTCGGGGCTTTCTTCCGTCATGAGTAGCGACAGCCCCCTGCCCCGGATCCCGCTGGCCGGCGTGATCGGCCACCCGATCGCGCATTCGCGGTCGCCACGCCTGCATGGCCACTGGTTGCGCAAATACGGGCTGCCCGGGCATTACGTGCCGCTCGACGTGGCGCCGGGGCGGCTGGAGGACGTGATCCGGCTGATGCCGGAAATGGGGTTCGTCGGCGCCAACGTGACCATCCCGCACAAGGAGCGCGCTCTCGAGATCGTTGACCTTGTTACGGACCGTGCGACGCTGATCGGGGCGGTGAACACGCTGATCTTCCGCAAGGACGGAAAGATCCACGGCGACAACACGGACGGCTACGGATTTCTCGCCAACCTTCGGCAGCAGGTGCCGGACTGGCAACCGGATGCAGGTCCGGCGGCAATCCTCGGTGCGGGCGGTGCGGCCCGGGCGGTTCTGGCGTCTCTGCTCGAAGCTGGTGTCCCGGAGATCCTGCTGACCAATCGCACTCGCCTTCGCGCCGACGCGCTGCGTGAGGATTTCGGCCACCGCGTCCGCGTCGTGGACTGGGTCCAGGCCGGAAATATGCTCGACGACGCGGCCCTCGTGGTGAATACGACCTCGCTCGGGATGGTCGGCAAGGCCGAGCTTCGCGTGCCGCTCGACGGCCTGCGGCGCGGCACGGTGGTGTGCGATCTGGTGTATGCGCCGCTCGAAACGCGGCTGTTGCGGGTGGCGGCGGAACAGGGTGCGACGCCGGTGGACGGGCTGGGCATGTTGCTGCATCAGGCCGTGCCGGGCTTCGAACGCTGGTTCGGGATGCGTCCCGAAGTGGACGAGACGGTGCGCGCGGCGGTTCTGCGATGACGTTCCGTCTCGGCCTGACCGGATCGATCGGCATGGGCAAGTCGAGCACGGCGTCCATGTTCGCCGACGCCGGCTGCGCGATCTGGGATGCGGATGCGGCGGTGCACCGCCTTTACGGCGAAGGTGGCGCGGCGGTCGAACCGCTGCGCGCTCTGTTTCCGGAGGCGATCATCGACAATGCCGTCTCGCGCGCGGCGCTAAAGACAGAGATCGCCGCGGACCCCTCCGCGCTCAAGCGGATTGAGGAAGTGGTCCATCCCCTTGTTAGGGCGGACCGCGCGGCTTTCGCGGAGCAGACAAGAGCGGACATCGCCGTGTTCGACATCCCGCTTCTTTTCGAGACCGGGAGCGAGGAAGAGATGGATGCCGTCGCCGTCGTGAAGGTTTCACGTGAAACGCAAGCCGAGCGCGTGCTCGCCCGCGGCACCATGTCCGAAACGGAGTTCGAGGCGATCCGCGCCAAGCAGATGCCCAGCGACGAAAAGTGCGCCCGCGCACATTTCGTCATCGACACCACGACTCTTGAGACCGCCCGGCGGGACGTGGCACATGTTCTGAAGAGCATCCGACGCGAGGCCTGAGATATGCGAGAGATCGTTCTCGATACCGAGACCACGGGCTTCGACCCCGAAACCGGCGACCGGATCGTCGAGATCGGCGCGGTCGAGCTGTGGAACCACGTGGCCACCGGGCGGACCTACCACCAGTATATCAACCCCGAGCGGGGTATGCCGCAGGAGGCCTTCGAGGTTCACGGCCTCGGCGACGACTTCCTGCGCGACAAGCCCGTGTTCGCCAAGATCGCGGACGAGTTCCTGGCGTTCGTGGGTGACGCGACGCTGGTGATCCACAATGCGCCGTTCGACATGAAATTCCTCAATGCCGAGCTGCGCTGGTGCAAGCGGAAGCTCCTGCCGATAGAGCAAGCGCTGGATACCGTGGCGATGGCGCGGAAGAAGTTTCCCGGAAGCCCGGCGTCGCTCGATGCGCTGTGCCGTCGTTTCGCCATCGACAACTCGTCGCGGACGTTGCACGGCGCGCTTCTGGACTCCGAGATTCTGGCCGAGGTCTACCTCGAACTGATCGGCGGCAAGCAGCCCGATTTCGGGTTGTCGCAAAGCCAGTCGTCCGGGGCTGCCGCGGCGGCCGATGCCGACTGGCGCCCGCGTCCGCGGCCCGAGCCTCTGCCGTCCCGGATCACGGACGAAGAAAAGGCGGCTCACGCCGCCTTTGTCGAGAAGCTCGGGGACAAGGCCCTCTGGGCCCGGACCTGATCCCGGATCAGGCCTGGCCGGAGGATTCGCCCGATGCCGCCTGCGCCTGCTGGCGGCGCTGGATCTCGGAGCGGTAGAGCTGCACGAAATCGATGGTCTCGAGGTTCAGCGGCGGGAAGCCACCGTCACGCGAGATGTCGGACACGATGCGGCGGACGAACGGGAACAGCATCCGCGGGCACTCGATCAGAAGGAAGGGATGCAGCTGGTTCTCGGGCACGTTCTCGATATGGAAGATGCCGGCGTATTCCAGTTCCATCAGGAACAGCTGGTCGCCCGAGCCCTTCGCCTTGCTGTCGATCTTGAGCTTCATGACCACTTCGTACTGGTGGTCGGGCTGGCGCTTTTTCGCGTCCAGGTTCACCTGCACCTGCACGTCGGGCTGCGCTTCGCCCTTGGTGCCCTTCTGGGCAAGGATGTTCTCGAACGACAGGTCGCGGATGTATTGCGCCAGCACGTTCATCTTGATCTGCGGGGCCTGCTCGGCGGCCCCGTTCTCGGTCGGATTGGTGGTCGTGTCGCTCATGTCGAGGTTCCCTGAAATTCGGTCCCGACTGGCTTAGCAACACTCCCGCGTCGGCTCAATGCTTGGTCCAGCCCGAGCCCTGATGTGTCGGCCGCTTGGACTGTGGCGTCACCTCTTCATATTCGGCGTCGATGACGTCGGGCCGACCACGCGATCCGTCGCGGCGCGGACCGTGCGGACCGCCCTGCCCCGGCCGCGCGCCGAACGGGTCGCCCGGGCCAGGCCCCATGCCGGCCCGCGACACCTTCACGTGTTTCTTGGCGCACCGCATCGCCGCCAGCCGGACCGGAGGCGTCAGGAGCGCAAAGCCCACGATGTCGGTGAAGAAACCTGGCGTCAGCAGCAGTGCACCGGCGAACAGGATCATGGCGCCGTGGGCGATCGGCTCGGTCGGGTCAGACAGGTCGTTGAACGACCGCTTGATGTCCCGCATCGCGAGCGCACCCTGCGATCGGACCAGCGCGGTGCCGAGCAACGCGGTCAGCACCACGATGCCGAGCGTCGGCCACAGGCCGATCAGCCCGCCGACCTGAATGAACAGCGCGATTTCCACCAGCGGAACCGCGAGAAACGCTACGAATAGCCACATGCCGAACGGCCTCCTATCCACGGCGGCGCCGGTAGACTTGGCACCGCCCAGCCCCTACATAGGAGCGCGACCCATTGCTTTCCATGCACCCCGATCCCGACACGAGGCGCTAATGAACTCCCCCATTCTACAGCTTCTGGTACTTGCCGGGATCGCCGTGTTCCTCATCCTGCGGCTGAAGAACGTCCTCGGCACCCGTGAAGGGTACGAGAAGCCGCCCGCCCCGCCCACCAGTGCGCCGCGCAGCGACCGGCGCGATTTCGAGGTGATCGAGGGCGGACCGGACCGGGACATCGTCGATCACGTCCCCGAAGGAAGCGAGACCGCGAAGGCGCTTGCCCAGATGAAGAAGGCCGAGCCCTCCTTCGGCGTCGCCGACTTCCTCTCCGGCGCACGCGGCGCCTACGAGATGATCCTGATGGCGTTCGAGCGGGGCAAGATCGACGAGATCGAGCCGTTCCTGTCCCAAGACGTCTACGACAGCTTTGCCGAGGTGGTCGCCGCACGCGAGGCACAGGGCCTGACCATCGAGGCCGAGTTCGTCGGCGTCCGCGAGACGAAGCTGGTCGAAGCGACCTACGAGGACGATATGGGGCACGCCGAGATCACCGTGCGCTTCACCGGCGAACTCACGCAGGTCGTGAAGGATGCCGAGGGACAGGTGGTCGAAGGCAGCGCGACGCAGGTTAAGCGCCAGCGTGACGTGTGGACCTTCGCCCGTCGCGTGGGCTCGGACGATCCGAACTGGCAACTCGTCGCCACGGGCGAATGACGACACGGTTCGGCGCGGTCCTCGCAGCTTGGGTCGGCGTGCTGTCCGTGGACAGCGTGTCGGCCGACGATGCCGAGGAGCTTCCCGCGCCGCCGCATCATGCCATCCTCGATTTCGATGATCTCGATGGCTGGGCCGAAGACGACCACGCCGCGGCGCTGGAGGCCTTTCTCGTCACGTGTGGCGACCTGAGGGATCCCGATTGGCGCGCATTGTGCGGCCTCGCCGAGGATCACCGTGACGACGCCCGCCTGTTCTTCGAGCTGTTTTTCCGTCCGGTGATGATCACCGATGGCGCCCGCGACAATCCCGAAGGCCCCGCCCTGTTCACCGGCTATTTCGAACCCGAGCTGACCGGATCTCCGGAAGAGACGGAGCGCTTTCGCTATCCGCTTTATCAGATGCCGGACGAAGCCCGCGACGCCCAGCCCTGGCTGTCGCGCCGTGATATCCTGACGACGGATGCGCTTGCCGACCGAAATCTCGAGATCGCCTGGGTTGATGATCCGGTCGAGCTGTTTTTCCTGCAAATCCAGGGGTCCGGGCGCATCCGCTTTCCCGACGGCCGCGTGATCCGCGTGGGTTATGGCGGCGCGAACGGTCACGAATACAAGTCGATCGGTCAGGAACTCGTCCGCCGCGGCACCTACGAGGCGCATGAGGTCTCGGCCGAAACGATCAAGAACTGGGTGCGCGAGAATCCCGAGGACGGCGAGGAGCTTCTGTTCCACAATCCATCCTACGTCTTCTTCCGCGAGGTCAGCGAGGTGCCTGCGGATCGCGGTCCGCTGGGGGCCATGAACCGCTCGGTCACGCCCATGCGCACGATCGCCGTCGATTCCGAGTACACCCCGCTCGGCGCACCGGTCTGGATCGAGAAATCCGGCCGCACGGAGCTGAATCGCTTGATGGTCGCGCAGGACACCGGGTCCGCGATCAAGGGTGCACAGCGTGCGGACGTGTTTGTCGGCACCGGCGACGAGGCGGGACAGGAGGCTGGCACATTCCGCGATCCGGGTCGCATGGTGGTGCTGCTGCCGATCCAGCGCGCCTACGCCCTGCTGCCGGATCTCGTGCAATGAAGAAGGGCCGCCGTCCCCGCCGCGACGAGCTCGACCTCTGGAACCAGGTGGCGCGGACCGCGCACAAGATGCCCGGTCGGCCGGAGCCCGCGCCCAGCCGCAGCCCGACCCCGACTCGGCGCGGCGGCGCGTCCGAAGAGCCCGAGCGGACCCCCACCGATATCCCGTCCGCGTTCGGGGTGGGCGCCCGTGCACCGGCGCGCAACTCGGTGGCGCTGCCGCAATCGACCTCGGACCGGCTGGCTCGAAGCCGCGTGGACATGGACGCCAAGTCCTACGGCCGCATGAAACGCGGCAAGCTGGTGCCCGAAGCACGGATCGACCTCCACGGCATGACGCTGGACGAGGCGCATCCGGCCCTCGTCGGCTTCATTCTGTCGTCGCACACGCGCGGCCTGCGGCTGGTGCTGGTCATCACCGGCAAGGGCCAGCGCGAGGATCCCTACGATCCGATGCCGCGGCGGCGGGGTGTGCTGAAGTCGCAGGTGCCGCAATGGCTGAAAATGCCGCCGCTCGGCCCCGTCGTGCTTCAGGTGACCGAGGCGCATATCCGGCACGGCGGCCAGGGCGCGCTCTACGTGTACCTGCGCCGGCGGCGCTGAAGACCGAACGACGCTCGCCTGTAGTTCCCTGTTCAGGCTCTCGGCTTGGCCTGCCGCTTCGTCTCAGCCGCTCGGGATCAGCGTCGCGCTCAGATGGCGCGCGATCCGCTCGGCGGCGAGGTCAGGCGCCTCCTCGTGCGCGAGATGACCCAGCCAGGCCAGCCATGTGCACGCGGCGTCCGGCATCTTCGCGGCCGCGGTCTCGGTCGTTTCCGGCGGCACGGTCCTATCCTCGGCGCCGAGCAGGAACAGGCAGGGAGATCTGATCTTCGGGAGGTCCGGCAGAAGCCCCTGCAACGACCACTGCGACATCATCAGCAATGCGCCCTCGACATGCGCCCGGTCCTGCAGCAGCCGCCGGTAGAGCGCCACGCCTTCGGGGGAGAGGTGCGAGCCCGTTCCGGCAAGAAGCGACTCGACCCGGGCGGGCGACACCACGGCCATGCGGATCAGGCTGGTCGCGAAGGGCGTCACGGCGATGGTCCGCGCGAGCATGGGGAACAGGACGCCGGCGATCCCACGGAACGGCTCGAGCGCCGGGTTGAAGCCCACGATCGGCACCCGCCAGCCCGCCCGGCGCACCAGTGCGAGCGCCACCGCCGCACCGGCGGAATGGCCGACGATGGCGCGCGGGTGCCAATCCTCGTGCCGGATCAACCGGTCGAGATCCTCTGCCATGAACGGCAGCGAGGACCGGAACCGGGTCGAGAGCCGCGAGAAACCGTGCCCCGGCAGGTCCACGGCGATGCATCGGTAGCGGTCGGCGAGCAACGGCATGATATCCCGCCAGGAATGGGTCGCGCCGCCCGCGCCGTGCAGGAACAGCAGGTCCGGCCCCTCGCCCATGATCTGGACATGCCATCGGTGAGGACGCACGGCGATCTGGCGTGAGCACTCGGCATGGGGCCAGCCGGTGAGGTCCGCAGGATAGTCCATTCGCTCAGGTCCCCAGGGCGGCATCGAGGCCGGATTTCAGCCGGTGGGCATCGGCGCGCGGCAGGGCGAGGCATGGCAGGCCCATCGCGGCTGCCAATTCAGCCAGTTCCGGCCGGGGGCGGGCGCCGGTGTCGATTACCGCGCCGTCGAGGCCAAGCGCGCGGATCCTCTGCGCCGCGGCGCGGGCATCGTCCATCGCGGCGGCCCGGTCCTGCGCCCCCGAGAGCGCGACGTTCGCGCGCCCGTCGGTCAGAAGGGCGAGCGCGGGCGCCTGCCCCGCGCGCCGGGCGCGGTCCGCGACGGCCCGTGCCGCATCCAGTCCTGCGGCCAACGGCGTGGCCCCCCCACCCGGCAGCGCCGCGAGACGGCGTTTCGCCTGCACGAGGGACCGCGTCGGCGGCAGAAGCAGATCGGCGCTGTCGCCGCGAAAGGCGATCAGGGCCACGCGGTCGCGCCGCGCGTAGGCATCGGCGAGCATCAGTTCGACCGCACCCTTGGCCTCGGCCATGCGGGCGAGTGCCGCCGAACCGGAGGCGTCCACGCAAAAGATGACCAGCCGCTCGGTACGTCGCTCGAACCGGCGAAGATGGATATCCGAGGCGCGGACAATCACCCCGGTGCGGTCGGGTGCTTCCTGCCGGCGCAGCGCCTGCCAGGGCACCGCGGCGCGGAGTGTCGCCACGAGGTCGATCCGCGCGCCGCCGTGGCGCCGTCCGGGCCGCGACGGCAACGGCCGGCCTCGTTGCGTTCCCTTGGCACGGGCGCCCTGCCCGGTCCCGGCGGCCCTGCGGGCGGCCCGTGATGCGCGGCTTTCCAGAACACCCGGCGGCAAGAGAGCGCGGACCGCGTCCAGCACGACCTCGGGCGGCGGCGCGTCCATCGGGTCTTCGTCTGCGGCATTCTCGGTCGGCTCGGTATCCGCCGGGTCGGGGCTCTCGTCGGGGGCCTCTTCGTGCTCTGGCGGCAGTTGCGTGGCGCGCGAGGCGTAGACCAGCGCGGCGGCGATCTGAAGGTCCTCTGCCGCGACGGCGTCGCGCTGGCACAGGGCCGCATGCGCGCGCGCGGCGGCCACCGCCAGAAGGACGGCGCGCAGCCCCGGAATACCCAGTTGAATTGCCGCGCCGGTCAACTCGCGAAGCCCGGCGTCGGGCACCGCGATGTCGGGCAGGCGGAGGCGCGCCCTGTCGATCTCGTCCTCGCCGAGGGCCACGTCGGCCATGTCGGCCGCCCGCACCTGCTCGAGGTCGAGGTGAAAGGCCAGCCGGTCGCACAGGCCCTCGGGCGCCGCCTCGTCCGGCTCCGCGCCTTCATCGAGCAACACCAGCGGACCCGCGCCGCGGTCGAGCGCCTGGCCGAGCCGCGCCGAAAGATCCGGCGGACAGCGTTCCGCCATTGACAGGATCACGGCACCCGCCCGATCCAGCACACCGGCGGTCTCGATCCGACGGCCCGCCGCGAGGCTCGCCCCGACGTCGACGCCGCCGAGAAGTTGCGCATCGTCGATGCCGGGCGTGATCCGATGCCAGGGCGTCAGCACCGACGGCAACCCCGCAAGAAATGCGTCCCGAACCGGGCCCGCCCGCGCGCGCAGATGTATCCCGCCAAGACCGGCGGGATCGACCGCGAGCATCGTCGCGGCCAGTTGGCCGGCGACCCACGGCTCGCGCGTATCCTGCCTCATGCCAATACGTCGTCCACCGCGCGGCCGACGCGGGCCTGCGATCCCGCCTCGTCCAGAGGATCCCGCCGCAGCCGGTGCCCGAGCGCCATCGGCGCGACGGCGCGCAGATGCTCGCGTTCGATCCGGTCAGCCCCGGAATAGGCCGCAAGCGCGCGGGCCGTGCGCGCAAGGGTCAGCTCTCCGCGGAGTCCGTCGGACCCGAGCGCGAGGCACAGTTCGGCGCAATCGCGCAACGCGACGTCCGGCATGTCGACCCCGGCGAGCGCGCGACGCCCGGCAAGGATCCCGTCACGGATAGCGGCGTCCTCCGGTGCCCATTTCGAGACGAAAGCCGCCGGATCGGCTTCGAAGGCCACGCGGCGGCGGATCACCTCGATGCGTTCCTCCACGTCGGTGGGCGATCCGACCTCGACCGAGAGACCGAACCTGTCGAGCAACTGCGGCCTCAGCTCGCCCTCTTCCGGGTTGCCGGATCCGACCAGAACGAAGCGTGCATCGTGCCGGACCGAAAGACCCTCGCGTTCGATGACGTTCTCGCCAGACTGGGCCACGTCCAGCAGCAGATCGACGACGTGATCCTCCAGAAGGTTCACCTCGTCGATGTAGAGATACCCGCGGTTGGCGCGCGCCAGCAGACCGGGCTCGAAGGCCTTCTCGCCACGCGATAGGGCGCGTTCGATGTCGAGTGCGCCGACTACCCTGTCCTCGGTCGCGCCGAGCGGAAGGTCGACCACGGGCGTCGGTACCTCGTGCAGAGCCTCGCCGGGCGCCTCCCAGTCCGCCTGCATCTCCGGCGCTGCGGCGTTGGTGGGCGATCCCGCGACGACTTCGATCGGCGGCAGCAGCGCGGCAAGCGCGCGAACGGCGGTGGATTTGCCGGTGCCTCGGTCGCCCAGCACCAGCACACCGCCGATGCCGGGATCGACCGCGGTGAGGATCATCGCGCGTTTCATGGCGTCCTGCCCGACGAGGGCCGAGAACGGATAGGCGTGTCTCATGGAGTCACCTCTTGGGGGATGCGAGGGCTTTGGCCCTCCCACGTGCCGGCCTCTCCGACGACTCGGAAGCGGGCGTAAAGCTCTTCGCGGAACCAGTCGCCGTCGCGCACGGCGCGGATGGCGCGGGCATGGGGGCCGTCCGTCCGGGCGAACCGCGCCATGGCCGCGGCGTCGGGCCAGACCGAGACAGTGATCTGCCGCATCAACGGCACCTCCCCGATCCCGGCCTTGAAGATCACGGAGGGATCCTCGCCGATGGCGCGGCCGATGTCCGGTTGCGCCTTCCAGAACTGCAGCAGCGCCCGGGGCCGCAAGGTGGCGCGGGTGAGCGCCGCCAGCGGACCTGTCCCGGACTGGGTCGCCCGCGGCTCGAACGGGGCCTGCCCGCTCCAGGCGCCGCGGCTGGAAACAGGCGAAAGGAAAAGGGTCCACGCTTCGACCGCGCGGGCCTGGTATCGCTGCCAGAGCGGTGCATCGGCAACCGCCATGCGCGCAGTCTCGAGGTCTGGCCAGGTGGCGAGGATGGCATAGACGCCGGTGTTCGGGATCGGGGTGAAACCCTCTCCGGTGCCGGAGCCGCAGAGCTTCCAGAAACCGATTCCCGGTGTGCGGGCCAGCGCGCGGCGCCCCAGCCCCATCATGGCAAAGGCCCAGAGCCGCCCCGGCAGGTCCGCGAAGCGAAAGAAGCTCAGGCTGACCGTCTGCATCGCTGTCCCGTTCAGGTCTCGTGTCAACCAAGGCTGACACAATGACGCGCGTGTGAAAAGCCTCGTGGCGCATTGTCGCGGTGATTGTCAGGTTGACTGGACACCGCTACGCTTCATGCCATGACCGAGTTCGACCCCAGCCTCGCGCGCACGGAGCGAACCACGCGGCCCCATGCCGTCGTGATCGGCGCCGGGCTGGGCGGGCTTGCGTCCGCCATGCGGCTGGGCGCTTTGGGCTACCGGGTCACCGTGCTTGACCGGCTCGACGTCCCGGGCGGTCGCGGCTCGGCACTCTGGCGGGACGGGCACAGGTTCGACCTGGGGCCGACCATCGTCACCGTGCCGCAGGTGTTCAAGGAACTCTGGGCCGCCACGGGCCGGCGCTTTCACGACGATATCGATCTGCGCGCCCTCGATCCGTTCTACGAGATTCGCTGGCCGGACGGGTCGCGCTACGCCGCGCGGCAGGATCCCGACGCCATGCGCAACGAGGTGTCTCGTCTCTCGCCCGGTGATCTGCCGGGATACGAAAAATTCCTGAAGGACGCCGAAGCGCGCTACTGGTTCGGGTTCGAGGACCTCGGTCGCCGTTCGATGCACAAGCTGCGGGACCTGTTTGCCGTCCTGCCCACCTTCGCGCGGATGCGGGCGGATCGCTCCGTCCATGCCCACGTGGCGCGTCGGGTGAAGGATCCGCGGCTTCGGATGGCGCTGTCGTTCCACCCTCTCTTCATCGGCGGCGATCCGTTCAATGTGACGTCGATGTATACGCTCGTCAGTCATCTGGAGAGCGCGTTCGGTGTGCACTACGCCATGGGCGGCGTGGCCGAGATCGCGCGCGTGATGGCCCGGATCGTCGGAGAACAGGGCGGTCTGGTGCGGCTCGGGGCCGAGGTCGACGAGATCGTCGTGCGGGGCGAACGCGCGACGGGTGTCCGTCTCGCCGGAGGAGAGGTGATCGACGCCGACATCGTGGTGTCGAACGCCGATGCCGGGCACACCTATCAGCATCTGCTGCGCCGCACTCACCGCTGGCGCTGGACCGACGACAAGCTCGACCGCTGCCGATGGTCCATGGGCCTTTTCGTCTGGTACTTCGGCACCAGGGGCACACGCGAGCTGTGGCCTGATGTCGGTCACCACACGATCCTCAACGGCCCGCGGTACGAGGGACTTGTGCGCGACATCTTCGACCGGGGCGCCCTGCCCGAGGACATGTCGCTCTATGTCCACCGCCCCAGTGTGACCGATCCGAGCGTCGCGCCCGAAGGCGACGACACCTTCTACGTCCTGTCGCCGGTTCCGCATCTCGGCCACGCCGATTCCGTCGACTGGGAAGTGGAGCGGGAAGGCTATCGCCGCCGCGTGCAGGAAACGGTCGAGCGCCAGTTGCTGCCCGGTCTCGGCGAGCACCTCGGGGCGCAGGAGATTCTGACGCCCGCCGATTTCGGTACCCGATACCTGTCGCCGTTCGGGACCGGGTTCTCCATCGAGCCGCGCATCCTGCAAAGCGCATGGTTCCGGCCGCACAATGTCAGCGAAGAGATCGAGGGCCTGTTCCTCGTCGGCGCGGGCACGCATCCCGGCGCGGGCCTGCCCGGCGTGATCTCGTCGGCCGAGGTTCTGGCTCAACTGGTCCCCGATCCCGCAGAGGTGCGCGCATGATTCGTCCCGACGATCTGGAGGCCTGCCGAGAGGCGATCCGCCACGGCTCCCTGTCCTTCCACGCGGCCTCGCGCCTCTTGCCGGCGCGGGTCCGGGATCCGGCGCTGGCGCTCTATGCGTTCTGCCGCCTGGCCGACGACGCGGTGGATTTGCGCGCCGACAAGGCCGCGGCGGTGGATCGGCTGCGCGACCGCCTCGACCGGGTCTATGCCGGACGCCCCGAGGACGCTGCCCCCGACCGGGCCTTCACCGCGGTGGTCGAGTCCTTCGAGATGCCGCGCGCCCTGCCCGAGGCCTTGCTCGAGGGGCTCGCCTGGGATGCGGAAGGTCGCCGCTATGCGACGCTGTCCGATGTCCACGCCTACTCGGCCCGTGTCGCGGCGGCGGTGGGTGCGATGATGTGCGTTCTGATGCGGGTGCGCGATCCGGACACCCTCGCGCGGGCCTGTGATCTGGGCGTGGCGATGCAGCTGACCAACATCGCCCGGGACGTCGGAGAGGATGCGACCGAAGGGCGGATCTATCTTCCGACGGACTGGCTTCATGACGCGGGCATAGATCCCGATGCCTTCATCGCCGATCCGAAGCCCGGTCGCGCGGTGCGCAAGATCGTCCGCGACCTCGTGGTGCAGGCGAACCGGCTCTACTGGCGGGCCGAGGCCGGGATCGGCGCCCTGCCCGTCTCGTGCCGCCCGGGGATCTACGCCGCCCGGCACATCTATGCCGGGATCGGCGCAGCCGTTCTGGATCGCGGATGCGACAGCATCGGCGGTCGCGCCCGGACCACCCGCGCGCAAAAGCTCGGCTGGCTCGCGCTGTCCTCGGGCCGTGCGACGGCTTCGCTGGTGATGCCGCGCTCGGCGGTCCTATTCGCGCGGCCCCTGCCCGAATGTGCGTTTTTGATCGACGCCGCGGCGGCTCGGCCGGCCCAGCGGGAACGTCCCGATACGCTGATGGATGCGCTGGCCAACGCCACGCGCACCCGCCGCGCGGCGCGATCCGCCTTGATCCGCGCCTCGGCGCGCTCTAGCTGACGCTCATGGTCTGGGTCCTTTTCGTGATCTTTCTCGCCGCGTGCTTCGCGGCCGGCACGACCGGGGCGATGTTTCCCCCGGGAGAGTGGTATCGCACCCTGAACAAGCCCTCCTGGACGCCGCCTGACTGGCTGTTCCCGGTGGCATGGACCACGCTCTATCTCTGCATGGCGACCGCCGGCGCCCGCGCCGCGCTGGCCGAGGACAACGCGCTGGCCATGGCGCTGTGGTCCTTGCAGATCGCGCTCAACACGCTGTGGACGCCGGTGTTCTTCGGGCTGCGCAATATCCGCGCCGGAATGGCCGTGCTCGCGGCGCTCTGGCTCGCCGTCGCGGCCAGCTGCGTGGCGCTGTGGGACGTGGACTGGATCGCGGGCCTGCTGTTCCTGCCTTACCTCGCCTGGGTCACGGTCGCCGGTGCGCTTAACGCGGCCGTCTGGCGGCTGAACCCGGACGTCGCGCGCGGTGGCGGGCCGCCACCGCCTGAAGATCAGCCCGAGCGGACCATGCTGCACACGCCGTCCATGAAGGACGACAGGGCCGATGGCAGGCTGTCCGACAGGTAACCACCCTCTTGCACGAACACCGTCGGGAGCCCCGCGTCGGCGATCAGAGCGCCCGCCCGCGTGAAGCCCGAGTCGTCCACCCGCATCCCCTTGAGCGGATCGTCCGTGTGCGCGTCGAGGCCGAGACTCACGACCAGCGCCCCGGGGTCGAACGCGATGATCCGCTCGAGCGCATCATGGATCGAGGCGCACCAGCTGATGCCCCCGGTGGTTCGGGGCAGCGGCAGGTTCAGCGTCGCGCCCACGCCGTCACCCGCACCGGTCTCGTCCGCGAAGCCGGTGAAGAAGGGGTAGTAGTCCGACGGGTCCGTGTGCACCGAGGCGAAGAACACGTCTCCCCGCTCCCAGAAGATATCTTGTGTACCGTTGCCGTGATGGGTGTCGATGTCGAGGATCGCCACCCGCTCGTGCGTTTCTCGCAGATGGGCGGCGGCGATGGCCGACACGTTCAACAGGCAATGACCGCCCGCGACTTCGGCGCTGGTGTGATGTCCGGGCGGACGGCAAAGCGCATAGGCCGTCCGCGCGCCACCGAGAACCGCGTCTGCCGCGGCCAGCGCGCAGTCGGCCGAACGCCGGGTCGCGGTCCAGCTGTGCGGCCCGATCGGGGCGCTGACGTCCGCCGCGTGCCATCCCGCACGCGCCACTAGCCCGGTCGGATACCGCGCGGCGGCATTGCGCGGGAACGCGTTGCCGATCACCTCCGGCCCCGCATCCGGCAGCGCCTGCCATTCGTCCCAGCACGTCTCGAGATAGTCGAGAAAGCGCGGCGTATGCACCCGCTCGAGCGCGCTGCGGGGATTGGTTCCGGGTTCCTCGGTTGTCAGACGGACCTCGGCCAGGCCCTTTTGCAGCAGCCGCGCGCGTTCGGGTCGCTCGGCGTTCTGCACAACCCGGCCATGGGTGATGCGAAAGGAGGGATCGTGCCCCTCGGTCTCGGGGGCGTAGAAACAGCGCATGAGGTCCTCCGGTTTCCATACAGGCAACGCCCGTGACAGCGCCGGGTCAACCGGGGGGACATGCAGACCCGCCGTCCGGGCAAGAAAAAAGGGCCCTCGGGCCCATCCTGTCCGCTTCGGATCGGGTGTACGCGGCCACAGCCTCCCCTATTCGGGGCCGCGCACGGGATCAGGTCTTCTGTTCGGCCACATTGGCCCACTGGCAGCGCCATTCGGAGATGCGGTAGCCGGGGTGGGTCAACGCCCACTTGGCCAGCTCGGGCTGAGCGCCCATCATGCAGGTCATCGGCGTCACGTCGGTGTAGAGCAGGCTGCGTTCCTGGCATTGCTCGGGGGCCGTGCTGAGACAGGCCACGAAGAGGAGTTCTATCATGTGTCACCTCGGTCGGGTTGCGGTATGCAAGCGCGACAAAGGTAGCGCGAAGACCTTAACGAACGAGGTTTCGGTCCGTCCGGTTATGCTGCACTGCAGCAAGATGCCCGCAAAATGAGCACCCGACGACCAGACGCCCACGAATTCGGCAGGCGCTTAACGCAGGGTCAGCCATGCGACTGAAGGTCCGGCTCGGGATCGGTGCCGCGCTTCTCGGGCTCGCGACGCTGGCGACGGCCGCGCTGCTGGTGGTCGGCATGGCGCGGATCGGCGACCGGCTGGACGCGGCGCTTGCCGCCGAACGCCGGGTCGAAAGGTACTCTGCGCTGTCCACGCAGGTCTCGACCTTCCTGATCGTGGCGACCGAGTCGATCCAGACCCAGCTCAGTCCCGCGCAGCGTGCCGACCGGCTGGAATTGCTGACCGAGGACATCCTGCGCACCTTCGACCGGCTGCAATCGGATCTTGCCACCGCGGTCGAGGAGGCCCGGCGTCTCGGGCTGGACGCGCAGTCGCAGCGGGCCACGCAGTCCATCGGCATCGCGCGGATGCAGGCGCTGTTTGTCGCGGCGCGCGACGGCTTCCTCTCCGAGACGCAGGACCGCGAGCGTCTGCAGGGTTTCATCGACATTTTCGCCACCGGAATCGATCCGCTCCTGAACGAGGCGGTGGTGACCGAGATGCGTTTTCGCGAAGCGATCCTGCGCGGAATCGCCGACCTGCGGCAGCGGCTGGTGCTGGCGGCCGGCGTGATCGCGGCGTTGACCGTGGCGCTGTTCGGACTTTTCTACCTCGGCCTGGTGCGCCCGCAGTTCAGGCGCCTCGACCTCTTGCGCGACGCGGCCCGACGGATCGGGCAGGCGGATTTCGCGGTAAGCCTGCCGGTGGACCGCCGGGACGAGATCGGTCACCTCTTCGCCGAGACCAATCGAATGGCCGACGCGCTGGCCACCCGAGAGGCGAGCGTCGCCGACGACTGGGCGCGGCTGAACGACGTGGTGGCCGAGCGGACCGAAGCATTGCGGGCGGCGAACGACCGGCTGTCGCGGATCGATGGCGACCGCCGCCGATTCTTCGCCGATATCAGCCACGAGCTGCGCACCCCCCTGACCGTCATCCGCATGGAGGCCGAGCTGGGCCGTGCCGGGGCGCCCGAACCCGAACGGTCCTTCGCGGTGATCGAGGCGCGCGCCGAGCGGCTCAATCGGCGGATCGACGACCTGCTGCGGGTGGCGCGGTCCGAAACCGGCCAGCTGAGCCTCGACAGCACCGAGTTCGACCTTGCCGAGGTCGCACGTGCCGCGACGGAGGACCTGCGCGCCGAAGTCGAAAGCGCCGGCATGGTCCTGACCGTGGAGGCGGAAGGCAGCGCTCCGGTCACCGGCGACCGAAACTGGACGCGGCAGGTGATTTCATCGCTCGTGCGAAACGCGGTCCGCCACGCGCGCGGCGGCGGGCAGGTGGCGGTCCGGGTGACGGATACCGGCGGGGGCGATGGTCACACCGTTCACGTCGTCGACAACGGTCCGGGCATACCGCCCGAAGCCGCAGACACCTTGTTCGACCGCTTCGTGCAGGGGCGCAGCGACACGCGGGCCGAGGGCTTCGGCATCGGACTCGCCTTGGCCCGCTGGGTGGTCGAGGCGCAAGGCGGTGCGATCCGGCTGGTCAGCCCGGTTCCCCCGACCGAAGCGCTGGGCGAGGCACCCGGAACGAACGTCGCCGTTTTCCTCCCGGCGCGGGCGGCCTAGGGTCCGGCGCATGACCGGACCGCGCATCCTGATCGTCGATGATGATCCCGAGATCACCTCGGCCCTCGAACGTGGGCTGGCGCTGCACGGCTACGACGCGGTGTCCGAGCACCGCACCGACCGTGCGCTGGCGCGGCTGCGCGACGGTGACCTGTGCGCGGCGATCGTGGACGTGATGCTGGGCGGCGAAAGCGGCCTGGACCTGGTGCGCGCGATCCGCACCGCGGGACATCCCCTGCCGGTGGTGATGCTCTCGGCGCTGGCCGAGGTCGAGGACCGCGCGGCGGGATTGGAGGCCGGCGCGGACGATTACATCGTCAAACCGTTCTCGTTCGAGGAACTGGTCGCCCGCCTCAAGGTGCAGGAGCGCCGGGCCGAGGCCGCGCGGCCCCGTCCGGCCACCATCGACGCGCGCTCGCGGCAGGTCATCGGGCCCACGCGCGACGTTACCTTGACCCAGCGGGAATTCGATCTGCTGGCCTTTCTTTGCACCACGCCCGGTGAGCCCTTGTCGCGTGGCGCGATCTTCGATGCGCTTTGGGGGGCGGACGGCTCCACGAACGAGAACGTGGTCGACGTCTACCTCGGATACCTGCGGCGCAAGCTGGATCCGTCCTCGGATTTCGGATTTGAAATCAAGACGGTGCGCAACCGCGGCTTCCTGATCGAGGGGATCGTGCCGGTCCGGCCCTAAGACCATCGGAGGGGTGCCTCTTAGGATATAAGACTCGCAAGATCACCCTCGGCTACGCACATTCTAGCCAGTCAAAGCCAAGACCGAAGGAGGAGATCATGGCCTGGACGAAGCCCATCATCCGCGAAGTCGAGTGCGGCATGGAAATCAACATGTACGGTCCCGAAGAGGACGGCGTCCTCTTCTGATGACCCTGTGCGCGGGAGGTCTGTGAATGGCGTTCCGCGCGCATATCCTTGGGGCAGCTGCCGGTGGCGGTCTGCCCCAATGGAATTGCGGGTGCGAGAACTGCAATCTCGCCCGCGTCGGCACCATCCCCCCACAGACGCAGTCCTCGCTTGCCGTGACCGGAAACGGAACGGATTGGGCGATCCTGAACGCATCGCCGGATATCCGTCAGCAGATGGCCTCGGCCGCCCCGCTACATCCGACGGGGCTGCGCGATTTGCCGCTGTCCTCGGTTCTTCTGACCAACGGTGACATCGACCATGTCGCGGGGCTTCTGACCCTGCGAGAGGTTCAGCCGTTCGACCTGTTCGCGACCCGCGGGATCCACGAGGTCATCGCCGGGAACCCGATCTTCGGCGCCCTTCGGCCCGACGTGGTGACTCGCCGCGAGGTGGCGCTCGACACCCCGGCCGAGATCGCGCCGGGCCTGACCGCAACGCTCTTCGCCGTGCCCGGCAAGGTGCCGCTCTACCTCGAAGGCGAGACCGTCGAGACAGAGATGCTGGGCGAGCAGACCGTGGGTGTCGAGCTGCGGGCCGAGGGGCGCACCGCCTATTACATTCCCGGCTGCGCCACGTTGACCGATGACTTGCGCGCGCGGCTCGACGGGGCGACCACGGTGTTTTTCGACGGCACCCTCTGGACCGACGACGAGATGGTACGCGCGGGCCTTGGCCAGAAGACCGGCAAGCGCATGGGCCACATGTCCATGAGCGGTTCGGACGGGTCCATCGCGGCCTTCGCCGACCTCGATGTGGCCACCCGCGTCTTCGTCCACATGAACAACACCAACCCCGTCCTGAGACCGGATTCGGCGGAACGGGCCGAGGCAGAGGCCGCCGGCTGGATCATCGGGCAGGACGGTATGGAGATCGCGCTATGACCCAGACGAGAGACGAGTTCGAGGCACGCCTGCGGCAGATCGGCGCCGAGCGGTATCACGACCTGCATCCGTTCCACGATCTGCTCCATGGCGGCGGCTGCACGCCCGACCAGGTGCGGGCATGGGTCATCAACCGCTACTACTATCAGCACTCGATCCCGATGAAGGACGCGGCCTTCATGTCGCGCGTCGAGGACCCGGACCTGCGCCGCAAGTGGCGCTCGCGCATCGAGGATCACGACGGCACCGACACCAACGAGGGCGGGATCCGCCGCTGGCTGCGACTGGCCGAAGCAGTCGGCCTCGATCCCGACTACGTCGCCTCGACCGAGGGCGTGCTGCCCGCAACGAAGTTCGCCGTGGATGCCTACGTCCGTTTCGTGCGGGAAAAGAGCCTGCTGGAGGCGGTCGCGGCGTCCCTGACCGAGCTGTTCGCTCCGAAGATCCACCAGAACCGTATCGAAGGGCTGCTGAAGAACTACGATTTCGCGGACGATTCCTCGCTCTCCTATTTCAAGAACCGGCTCAAGGAAGCGCCCAAGGACGTGGCGTTCGGCTTGGGCTGGGTGCTCGACCAAGCGGATACGCAGGAAAAGCAGGACGCCGCTGCAAAGGCGCTGATCTTCAAGACCGACGTGCTGTGGTCGCAGCTGGACGCGCTGCATTCGGCCTATGTCGAGCCGGGCCGGATCCCGCCGGGCGGCTGGCAGCCTGGGACCGGCCTTCTGGATGCGCGGGCCGCGTGATGGACGGCGACGAGGTTCCCTACTTGCCGCGAGGCGTGCGCCTGCACCACGACAAGGTGCGCGAATCGTGGGTGTTGCTGGCGCCCGAACGCGCCATCATGCTCGACCAGATCGGGCACGCGGTCCTGACCGAACTCGACGGCACGCGCAGCTTTGCCGAGATCACCGCCGCGCTGGCCGAAAAATACGACGCGCCTCAGGAGGAGATCGCCAAGGACTCGGCCGGGTTCCTCCGCGCGCTGCGCGACCGCAGATTCCTGGAGGTCCGAGAATGAACGCTCAGACGCCGACCGTCCGCCCGCCCATTGCCATGCTGGCGGAGCTGACCCACCGCTGCCCGCTGTCCTGCCCCTACTGCTCGAACCCTGTCGAGCTGGCGCGCATCGATCAGGAGATCGACACCGCCACCTGGAAAGACGTCTTCCGGCAGGCCGCCGACCTCGGCGTCCTGCAACTGCACCTGTCGGGCGGAGAGCCGGCGTCGCGCCGTGACCTCGAAGAGCTGGTGGCGACGGCGCGCGAGGCGGGCCTCTACACGAACCTCATTACCTCCGGCATCGGCCTGTCCGAACGGCGTCTGAAGGCGCTGGACGAGGCCGGCCTCGACCACATTCAGCTGTCGTTGCAAGGCACGACGCCCGAGATGGCCGACGAGATCGGTGGCTACAACGGCGGTTTCAAGCGCAAGATGCAGGTGGCCGAGTGGATCGGCGCCATCGGCTTTCCGCTGACGCTCAACGCGGTTCTGCACCGGCGCAACCTTCACCAACTGCCGCGTGCACTGGAGTTGGCTGTCGAGATGGGCGCGCGCCGGATCGAGGTCGCGACCGTGCAGTTCCACGGATGGGCGCTCAAGAACCGTGACACGCTCATGCCGACGATGGAGCAGGCGCGCGAGGCCGACCGGATCGTCACCGAGGCGCGGGCCCGCCTGAGGGGAACTCTGGTGATCGACTACGTGCCCGCCGACTACCATTCGGACTATCCCAAGCGCTGCATGGGCGGTTGGGGCTCCACCGGGCTGAACGTGACGCCCGACGGAAAGGTGCTGCCGTGCCACGCCGCGGAGTCGATTCCGCACCTGTCCTTCGACCGGGTGACGGAGCGGCCGCTGCGCGACATCTGGTACAAGGGCGCGGCGTTCAACGCCTATCGCGGCACGGACTGGATGCAGGAACCGTGCAAGTCATGCGAGCGAAAGACGGTCGATTTCGGCGGCTGCCGCTGCCAGGCGATGGCGATCGTCGGCGACCCGAACGCCACCGATCCGGTCTGCATCAAGTCGCCGCATCACGGTGCGTTGCAGGCACAGGCGGCGGCGCATTCTTCGTCTGAAGGCGCGGACCTCGTCTATCGGGTGTCGCCGAAGAAGACTGCCGAAACCATCAACTGATCGCGCCTGCGCGCAAGCGGTCGTGACTGGCCGCGCGTCCACCTCCGACCTAGTCTTTGACCCAAGGGAAGGTGGAGGAGGACAGGGATGTATCGGCTCTTGGTAGGCGCCGTGCTCGCGGCGCTGATGTCATGGCCCGCGGCGAGGGTCGCGGCGGACAGCAAGCAGGACGCGTTTCTCGATCTCGCCCGCCGCGGGTGGGTATATGAGCTGCGCACCACGATGGTCGGCCGCGATCTGTCCATCCCTGTGAGCATCAATGGCCGCGACCTTGCCGGGGCGTCGCTCTGCCTCGTGGGAGAGCGGCCGCGGGAGGCCACGCGCGAAGTTCTCACCGCGTTCCGCGCGCTGATGTACGAGGCGCACGGAAAGCCGGTGCCGATGCGCTTTGCCGGACCGACGGCGCGGCTGTGCGGGGCAGGGCGGGTCGTCGTGCTTCGACTCTTCTCGAACCGTCCGCCGAACGCTGCGCTGACCGACGACCTCACCTGGATGAACGCGGTGCATCAACTCGGCCTGCCGCAGGGCCGGGTCTACGCGGCGGCCTCCCCGGCGATGGCGCAGACATTCTTCGGTCGGCGCGGCTCCGGCACGCACATCATGGTCAAGCAGCCGGGATCGGACAGCCTCTCGCCGTTGGAGAGAGACTTTTACCGCTCGATCCTGATCGAGGAGCTTTACCAGTCGTTCACCTTCGGCATGGACATCCTGCATCTCGACCGCTCCGCGCCATACCTGTCGAAGCTCGAGGAGTTTCCCGTCGACCTGACGCGGATGCCGTGGGACAGCCGGGCGTTCATGCGCGGGCTGCTCGGCTCGAACCCTCGCGGCCTGTGCGAGTTCGACGTCTTCATGCTGCATGCCGTGGCCACCTCGGACGTGGCGCAGACCACCGAGGCCGCGTTTCTCGATGACATCCGCAGGCGCTGGCCCGAGCTGATCGAGCGCACCGCCGCCAGCATGGCCGACGCGCGCTTTGCCCCCATCCTCGACGCCGACTGCCGGGGAGAGACCCCGCCGGCGTCCGAAAAGGGATGACCGACGCACCTAGACCTTGTGAGGTGTTCCGGCAGCCCCGCGCCGCGCGCTAGGCTCGGACAGAGGAGCGCGCCGGGGAGGGTGCGTCGGAGGATACAGCATGAACGACGGAGCCCACGCGCCCCAGGGCGGCGTCGCGGACCTGGCCCGGCATCTGTCCCGGGGCCTTGTCGGGCACGAACGCCTGATCGACAGGCTGCTGATCGGGCTTCTGGCCGGGGGACATCTGCTGGTCGAAGGGGCGCCGGGCCTTGCCAAGACACGCGCGGTCAAGTGGCTCGCCGCCGCGGTCGCGGGCAGCTTCGCCCGCGTGCAGGCGACGCCCGACCTGATGCCCGCGGACCTGACCGGCACGCCTGTGTGGCGCCCCGCCGAGGGTCGGTTCGAGTTCGTGCCCGGTCCGGTCTTTCACAACCTCGTCCTCGTGGACGAGATCAACCGCGCCCCGCCCAAGGTGCAATCCGCGCTGCTCGAGGCGATGGCCGAGCGGCAGGTCACGGCCGGCGAAGCCACGCACGCGCTGCCGGATCCGTTTCTCGTGGTCGCGACCCAGAACCCGATCGAGCACGACGGAACCTTCCCGTTGCCCGAGGCGCAGCTCGACCGTTTCCTGATGCACGTCCTGCTCGACCTGCCCGACGCCGAGACTGAACGGCGCATCCTCGATCTCGTAGAGGCCGAAAGCCGCACGGCCGCGGTTCCCGTTCAGCCCCTGTCGCTGGAGGCGCTGGCGTCCGCGCGGGCCGAGGCGATGTCGGTGCACCTGTCGCCGCCGCTGCGGGACTACATCGTCCGTCTGGTGATGGCGACGCGCGTGCCGCCGACCGGCGACGAGGTGCAGCACGCCGTCAGCCCGCGCGGGTCGCTCGCGCTGGCCTCCGCCGCGAAGGCACGCGCCTACCTGCGAGGCCGTGACCACGCCCTGCCCGAGGACGTGGCGGAGGTGGCGCCCGACGCGCTCGCGCACCGGATCGTCCTGACATGGCGCGCGGTGTCCGAGGGACGCACCGCACGGGCGCTCATCGCGGACGTCCTCGACCGAGTCGAACCGTTGTGAGCGCGAGAGCCGCATCCCGGCCCGATGCGTCGGGCGGGCCGGCGGGTGCGCTCGCCGCGGCGGGCGTGGCCCTGCGTGCCGAGGACCTGATCACCCTGCGCCGTCTCGCGCTCAGCGCCGAGGCCGACCCGATCCTGGCGGCGCTGCCGGGCGGGTTCGTCACCCGGCGGCGGGGCCATGGCCAGGAGGTCGCGGACGTGCGCGACTACGTGGCCGGAGACGACATCCGCCATCTCGACCGGGGCGCGACCGCTCGGCGCGGCTCGCTCCATGTCCGCCAGTTCCAGGAGGATCGCGATCGGGTCACGCTGCTGGTCGCCGACATGCGCCCGGCGATGCTGTGGGGCACGCGGCGCGCGTTTCGCTCCGTCGCAGTAGCCGAGGCTCTGGCGCTGATCGGCTGGCGCGCGGTGGAGGAGGGGGGCCGCGTGGGCCTTCTGGCGATCGGCAGCGGTGCGCCCGAGGCGGTACCGCCGCGCGGACGGACGCGCGGGATGCTGGAGGTGATTGGTGGCCTCGTTCGGGCGCACGCGGCGGCCTTGCAGCGGGCCGCGGGCGGTGCCGAGACTGAACCGGAGCTCTCTCGGTCCTTGTCACGGATCGAACGGTTGGCCCCGCGGGGCGCCGAGGTGGTGATCGCATCGGGGTTCGATACGCCCGGGCCGGACCTCGGCGAATGCCTGGGCGACCTTGCACGGACCCGCGTGCCAAGGTTGGTGCGGATCGACGATGGCGGGCTCGCCGCCCTCCCGCGCGGGCGCTACCCGATCCGCCTTCCGGATGGCAGCCGGCGCGTGGTGACGGGCGGCGGCTCCACGACACCGGAGGCCGGGCCGATCGCTGGACGTCCCGTTCTGACCCTCGATGCGGGCGAGACGCCCGAGGCCACCTCCCGCCGAATCGTGGCGGCCTTCCCCCGGGACCGGGAGCCCTGAGCGCATGGAGGAGGGCCGCGCCCTGTCCGAAGCGGCGCTGCAGGCGGGCCTGCGCGCGCTCCACCTTCCGGCCCGCACCGGGTGGGAGGTCGTCGCCGACCTGCTGGCCGCGCTGGCGGTCGGTCTGTTCCTGGCCCTGCTGATCGGGGGCGCGCTGCGTCTGTTCAGCAGGCCAGCCACGCGACAGCCGGACCTTACGGCCAACGTGCTGGCCTTGCGTGCGCTGCCGGAGGACGATCGCCGCGTTGCGCTGCTTCACCTCCTGAAGACGCGCGCGCCCGACCGCTACGCGCGTCTGTCCGGCGCGATTTACCGACCTGGAGGACTGCCCGAAGCGGACGCACTCGAACGCGAGGTGCTGGCCGATGCCTGACTTCGCCGACCCGCTGGTGCTGCTCCTCCTGCCGCTGCCCCTGCTGGCGCGCTGGCTGCTGCCGCCGCGCCGGGACGCCGGCGCGGCGCTGTCCGTGCCGGACGGTATCGGGCGTCGACTGGGGTTCGGAGCTACAGCGGGAAGCGGCACGGCCCGGGCGTGGTGCTGGGCCCCGTGGGCTTTGTGGGTTCTGCTCGTCGTCGCCTTGGCCGGGCCGCGCACGCTGGCAACGATCCCGGCCTTGCAGGTGTCGGGACGGGACCTTGCCATCGCGCTCGATTTGTCGGGCAGCATGGTGCGCGACGATTTCATCCTCGACGGCGCGCCGATCACCCGTCTGGACGCGGTGCGCCGTGTGGGCGCGGACTTTGCCCGGCGGCGCGGCGGGGACCGCGTGGCGCTGATCGTGTTCGGCTCGGACGCCTACTACGCGGCGCCGTTCACGTTCGACACCGAGGCCGTGGCCCGCCGGATCGAGACCGCCGAGATCGGCATCTCGGGCCGGGCGACGAACGTGTCGGATGCGCTGGGCCTCGCGCTCAAGCGGCTGGCCGAGTCCGAGGCGGAGAGCCGCGTGGTGATCCTGCTGTCGGACGGCGTGAACAACGCTGGCGCGACGAACCCGCGTGGCGTGGCCGCGCTGGCCGCCGAGCAGGGGGTGCGCGTCCACACCATCGCCATGGGGCCGCGCGACCTGGAAACTGCGGAAGAGGGCGAACGCGGCGTGGTCGATGCGGCCACCCTGCGCGCGATCTCGGAGATCTCCGGCGGTGAAAGCTTCCGCGTCCGGACGATGGATGACCTCGTGGCGGTGGGCGAGGCGCTCGACCGGTTGGAGGCCACCGACGCCGATGGCCTTGCCGCCGAGGTCTGGACAGCCCTCTGGCTCTGGCCCGCGGCGGCGGCGGCGATGCTGGCGCTGGCGCTGGCGTGGCGGGAGGCCGCGTGATGCCGGATCCGACCCTGCTCCGGCCCCTGTGGCTGCTGACGTTGCCGCTGGTGGTGCTGGCCGCATGGCTTCTATCCCGGCGCGGAGCCGCGCTGGGCGACTGGGGCAGGGCCGTGGACCCGGGCCTTCTGGAGGCGATGCGGGCGCTCGGACGGGTCGAAGGGGCCGGTCGCCGTGGCGCGGGGTTGGTCCCGCTGGCGGTGGCGGCGCTCGTCGTGCTGGCGCTGACGGGTCCGGCGCTGGAACGGCGCGATCGCGCGGCGTGGCGTAACCTCGACGGAGTGATCTACGTGCTCGACGCGTCGCCGTCGGTGGCGCAAAGCCCGCGCTGGCCGCAATTGCAGACCATGGGGCGCTTCGCGATCTCGGCGATGGGCAGTCGTCCGGGCGGAATGGTGGTCTACGCGGGCGATGCCTACGTTGCCACGGACATGACCGCAGACCTGCGCGAACTGGGCCAGACCCTGTCGGTGATCGATGCCGAGACCGTTCCCGATCCCGGCTCGCGCCCCGAGCGCGGCCTGTCGCTGGCCCGGCGGATGCTGGAAGAGGCACGGGTGCTCTCCGCCGACGTGGTCCTGATGACGGACGGGGGCGGACTCGGCGCCGAGGCCCTGCGCGAGGCAGAGGCGTTGGCCTCCGGCGGCGCGCGCCTGTCGGTGGTGGGTCTGGACGGCACGACGCCCGAGATGGAGTCGATGGCCGGGGTCGGGGGCGGCCGTGTCTGGACGACCGACCAGACCGACGCACTTGCCGCCTATATCCGGGATGCCGGTCGCGACGTGCTCGAACGGCAGGACTATCCGCTTCTGTTCCTCGCCGATTACGGGCGCCTGCTGCTGGCGCTGGCGCTACTACCCGCGCTGCTGCTGTTCCGGAGGGCCGCACGATGAGGGCCAGGGCGCTTGCAGCTGTTGGCGTGGTCGCTGGTCTGGCCGCCGTCGCGATGGCCGGGGCCGCCCCGTTCGGACGGCTTCTGATGGCCGCGGGTGTGCCGGGCATGGCGGCGCCGTTCCTGTCCGATCCAGCCTGGCACGGCGCGGCGCGTTACCGGGCCGGGGACTGGGACGCGGCGGCGGAGGCGTTCCGCGCCGCGGGATCCGATTACAATCTGGGCCTCGCCCGGGCCCGCGGGCAGGACTACGCCGCTGCGCTCGAGGCCTTCGACCTCGCGCGGCTGACAGGCGACGGCGACGCGCGGGCGAATTTCGACCTGGTGACGGCCTATTACGCCGGGCTGCGGCTGGATCCCGGCACCATCGTGTCGTGGGCAACCGAGCGCGAGGCGGTGGGACCGACCGAGGAGGCACCCATCGGACGCGGCTCGGGCCGCGCTGCGGGCACCGGGACCGAGTCGACCAATGCCGGTGCGCTACTCGGCCTGCCGGAACTGGAAAGCCGCGGCATCACCGGTGTGCGCGGTGTCTTCGACGACCGCTTCATGATGGCCGATGACCGGTGGCTCGCGCAGCTCGAGGACGTGCCTGGCGCCTATCTCGACGAGCGCATCCGCTTCGAGGCCAAGCGCCGCGCCGATGCCGGTCTGACCCCGCCCGATCCGGAGGACCCGAGATGATCCGTCTCGTGCTGTTTTCGACCCTATTTCTGGCCTTCGCGGGAATTGCGGACGCGCAGACGCGCGAGGTCACGGACGGGCAACTCGACCTTGAGGTGTCGGTCGTGGGTGGCGCGACGGATGTCTACGCGCGCGAGATGGTGCTTATCACCATTCACGGCACCTATCGCCGGCACATCACCCGCGAAAAGCTGGAGCAACCAGAGCTCGAGGGCTTCAACTGGAGCCAGCTGGGCACCGACCGCTGGTACGAGACCATAGAGGCCGGCAAGCGGATCAAGAATTTCGAGCGGCGCATGGCGCTTTATCCGGATGGACCGGGTCGGCTGACGATTCCGCCCTTCGTGCATCACCTGACGCTCACCGACGAGGGCGACGACTGGTTCCCCCATGACATCCGGTCCGAACCGATTACCGTGGACGTGCAGCCGGTTCCGGAAACCGGCGGAGGCTGGTGGTTCCCGGTGCGCGGCCTGCGGGTCTCGGACGAATGGTCGAACGCGCCCGACCAGTTGACCGAGGGCGAGGGCGTGCTTCGCGTCATCCGGATCGAGGCCACCGGCGCCACGCCCGAGATGATCCCGCCGATGCCCGACCTGACCTCGCCCTCGGCGATGATCTTCGCCCACCCCGAGCGCCGCTTCGTGGAGCTGTCGCCGGAGGGACCGGTCACCTACGCGTTCTGGCGCTGGACGGTGCGGCCGACCAACGGCACATCGGCGATCCTGGAACCTCTCGAGATCGAGTATTTCGATACGAAGGCACGGGAACAGCGCCTGGTCGAGATCGGCGCGCAGCGGATCGCGTACGGCACGGTCACGGGCCTCGCGCGATCGGAGCAGCCAGCGGACAGGGCCACACCCACCCGCGGAAGCCTATCTCGGGCGCCGCTTCTCGGAATGACGGGATTGGGCGCGCTTCTGGGTCTGGGCGTGATGCTGGCAGGACGGCGGACCGGCGGGGCCGGCTGGAGGCGGCTTCCGGGCCTCGATCCGCGGCGCCGCGCGGTGGCAAGCGCGGCCCGTCGCGGCGATGCGGCCGGGCTGTGGCGCGCGGCGCGGGCGCTTATGGCGTCTGATCCCGGCGTCGCGGCGCGGCCCGAGGCACGCGGCGCGGTCGACATCCTGGGCCGGTCGATCTTCGGAGCCGGGACGGGACCCGCGCCCGACCTGAAGGCGCTGGCGCGTCCCCTGTTGCGGCGCAAACGGTCGTCGGGCGATACTTAAAGGGGAATTGCGCGGGCCGCGGCGTTTGGTCACGCTTGATCCCACCCATGTCCGGCCGCCGGACGGCGCCGGACAAGCGACAAGCCACAGGGAGGGCGAGATGGGACTTCTATCGAATCTGTTCGGCGGGGGGGACGGCAATGCGTCGTCGACCACCGGCGGCGGGGGAAATCAGCATTCGGACGTCAAGATCCACCCGCAGGTCGACAACGGCGTTAAGCCGGGCTCGTCCAACTTTCCGGGCGGCAAGCTGACCTGCCACTGCACCAGCGACCCGGTCGTGGTCGAGGTGTCGGCGCAGACCGCGCACAACCATGTCTGCGGCTGCACCAAGTGCTGGAAGCCCGACGGCGCCGTCTTCAGCCAGATCGCGGTGGTCGGGCGCGACCACGTGAAGGTGCTCGAGCACGAGGAGAAGCTCGAGGTGGTGGACCCGTCCGCGGCGATCCAGCGCCATGCCTGCAAGGCATGCGGCGTGCACATGTTCGGCCGGATCGAGGACACCAACCACCCGTTCCACGGGCTTGATTTCGTGCACACCGAGCTGAGCGACCAGTCCGGATGGTCGGGCGCCGAGTTCGCGGCGTTCTGCTCGTCGATCATCGAATCGGGTGTCGATCCGTCCCGCATGGACGGGATCCGGGCGCGCCTGAGCGAACTCGGGCTCACGCCCTACGATTGCCTGTCGCCGCCGCTCATGGACGCGATCGCGACCCATGTGGCCAAGCAGAAAGGCGTTTTGGCCTGACTCTGCCGCCGCCCGCGCCCTTTTCCAATTCACGCGAGGGGCGAAGCGGGCGGCGGTATGCTGCACCGCCGCGAGCAGCGGCGTTGCATGAAATTGCAGTCCTACGCTAGGCTTCGCCGCGGGAGGACTTGTCACATGAAACACGAAACGCTGGCGCCGCCATCGGGTCGCATCCGGTCGGTGGTGGTGGTCGACGACCATCCGCTCTACAGCGACGCATTGTCCGCAGCCCTGAACCTCGCCTTTCCGGGGTGCCACGTCGCTACGGCACAGACCCTGTCGGGTGCGCTGGCGCTGCTGGACGAGGGGGCCGACCCCGATCTCGTAATGTTCGACCTCAAGCTGCCCGACGTCACCGGGATCTCCGGATTCGAGGCGTTGCGCGCACGGATTCCGGGCACGCCCATCCTCGTGATCTCGTCCCTCACATCGCAGCCGGTCGTCTCGGCGCTGATGGAGGCGGGCGCCGCCGGCTTCCTGCCCAAGGACGCCTCGGCCGCGACCCTGAAAAGCGTGCTTTTCGATGTCAGCGCGGGCCGCAAGTCCCTGCCCAAGGAATACCGCGGCGCGTCACCCGATTCGTCGGGCGCGAGCGGGCGGACCCGCCTGGCCGACCTGACGCCGCAGCAATCCCGCATCATGAAGCTGATCTGCGCCGGCAAGCCCAACAAGCAGATCGCCTACGAGCTCGACCTCGCCGAGGCGACAGTGAAGGCGCACATCACCGCGCTCTTGCGGCGGCTCGGGGTCCAGAACCGGACCCAGGCCGCGGTGATGGTGGAGGCCGCACAGAGCGAGGCCGCCGCCGGCGACCCGGACGCGCGCGCCTTCCTCAGCAGCTGAGGGGCATCCGCCCATGAACGACGCCAGTCCACGTCCGTCAGTGGTCGGCGTGGCCGTGTCCTACGCCACCGATCCGGACCGGGCGGTGGCCGAAGCGGTGACGCAGATCGACCTGGCGGCGACATGCTTTCTGCTGGTCCTCGTGCCCGAGGGTCTGGCCCTCGGGCCGCTGTCTGCGGCGCTGTCCTCGCGCGCTCAGGGTGTCCCGGCCTTCGGCTGCACCACGGCCGGCCAGATCACGCCTTCGGGCTACGATTCGGGCGCGCTTCTGATCCTCGCCTTCCCGCGCCGCCATTTCCGCTGCGCCTCGCTGCCGTTCGAATCACTGTCGGGCATGTCGATCAAGTCGGTCGCCGACGAGGCCCGCCGACACGAGGCGCGCTTTCCTCACACGGCCGGGTGGAACCGTCTCGCTCTGGTGTTCGTGGACGGGCTGTCCAAGCGCGAGGACGTTCTGGTCTCGACCTTGCAGACGGCCCTCGATTCCGTGCCGGTCTTCGGCGGCTCCGCGGGCAACGGCCTGAGCTTCCGCGAGACCCACGTTCTCAGCGATGGCGTATTCCGCAGTGACGCGGCGCTGATGCTGTTGATCGAGACCGACCTCGACGTGGCGGGGATCGGTTTCGACCACTTCCTGCCTACAGACACCCAGATGGTCGTCACCGCCGCGATTCCCGAAGACCGGCTGGTGCTGGAGCTGAATGGAGCGCCTGCGGCGCAGGAGTACGCGCGTCTCGTGGGCTGTCCGGTGGACCGGCTCGGCCCGCGGGTCTTTGCCGAGAACCCCATGCTGGTGCGCCAGAACCACGCCTACCACGTGCGGGCGGTTCACGGTGCGCCGGGCGGCGCGGCGCTGTCGTTCCTGTCGGCCATCGACGACGGCCTGATCCTGACGCTGGGCCGTGGCCGCGACATCGTGGAGACGCTCGATGCCGGGCTCGACGTGCGCGGCGCGCAGGGCCGGGCGCCGGATGTCGTGCTGGGCTTCGACTGCGTGCTGCGCCGGCTCGAGATCGAGCACAAGCACCTGTCCGCCCCCGTTTCGGACGTGTTCCGCCGCCGGCGCGTGATCGGCTTCAACACCTATGGCGAGCAGCACCGCGGCGTGCACGTGAACCAGACCTTCGTGGGCGTCGCCTTCTTCGAGGCAGAGGGTCGGGGGCGCGAGCTGCAATGATCGACCCGTCCGAGCCGCCGCACGTCCAGATCGCCCGCCAGCAACGCATCATCGACGCGCTGATCCGCCGCGCGAACCGGCAGCACGAGGTCGGAGAGACCGCCTACAGCGCCTTCCAGTCGGCCATCGCCCTGCAGGGAGAGGTCTGGGCCAAGACCCGAGACCTTGAGAGGGCGGCGAGCGAGCTGGAAGAAGTTCGTCACGAACGCGAGCGCACGCGCCGGAACCTGAGCGATGCACTTTCGGCGATGGAGGGCGGCTTCGCGCTGTTCACCGCAGGCACGCTCGAGGTCTGCAACGACCTGTTCCGCTCGCTTCTGCCGGACCTGCGCGAACGGCTCGTGCCGGGGCTGCGGATCGAGGACTATTTCGACGCGCTCTCGAAGAGCGGGCACTTGGTGTCCTCGGACGGACGGATGCAGACCTCGCTTACCCGCGCGCGCCACGGGCCGGTGGGCGCCTCGGTCCTGTCGGTGGTGATCGAGCTGACCGGCGACCGCTGGTTCCAGATCAACCTGCAACGCACCTCGGACGAGAACGTGGTGATCCTGCAGACCGAGATCACCGCCATTGTCCGGCAGAACCGGTCGGAGCGCGAAAGCCTGATCGACCGACAGGCGCACTACCTCCAGGCCGCGCTCGAGAACATGTCCTCGGGCATCTGCACCTTTTCCAGCGCGGGCGAGGTGATCCTGCACAACACGCGGTTCCGCGACCTGCTGGGGTTGCCGTTCACGCTGTTGCAGAAGGGCACGCGGCTTGGGGCGATCCTCGAGTTCATCCGCGCCAACGCGCTGATCCGCGACGCCGACGGCATGGACTTCGCCCAATGGGAGGACCGGATCGCGCGGCAGGGCCGGATCCGGCGTCGGATGCGTCATGCCGGCGGGCGGGTGCTGGACCTCTTCGCGCACCGTCTGCCCGATGGCGGTTTCCTCGTGGATGTTAAGGACGTGACGCTGGAAAGCCGCGCGACAGAGATGCTCGAAAAGCGGGTGGACGAGCGCACGGCCGAGCTGACTCGGGCGAACCGCCGCCTGACTGCCCAGTCCGAGGCGCAGGCCCAGGTCGAGGAAGAACTGCGGCTTGCCAAGGAACGGGCCGAGGCCGCGGTGTCGTCCAAGACCCGCTTCCTCGCTGCGGCCAGCCACGATCTGCTGCAACCGGTGAACGCCGCGAAGCTTCTGATCTCGACGCTGGTGCAGCGGGCGGAGGACACCTCGCTCGCCACCTTGGTCGAGCGTCTCGACGGCTCCTTCGCGTCGATCGAGGAGATCCTGCACGCGCTTCTGGACATCTCGCGGCTCGATTCCACCGACGGGGCGCTGACGCCCGCTGACGTGAGCCTCGGCGCGATCATGCGCGGGGTGATCGAGGATCAGGCGCCACTGGCCGCCAAACGCGGCGTGCAGCTGGATATCGTGCCAAGCTCGGTCTGGGTGCGCTCGGATCAGCGCTACCTGATGCGGTCGGTGCAAAACCTCGTGGTGAACGCGCTCCAGTATACCGAACCGGGCGGACGGGTTCTGGTCGGGTGCCGCAATCGCGGGACGGACCGCGTCGTGCTCGAGGTCTGGGACACCGGCATGGGCATCTCCGCCCGCGACCAGAAGCGCATCTTCGACGAGTTCGCCCGCGCCGAGAACGTGCCGTTCGCCTCGGGGATGGGGCTTGGCCTCTCTATCGTCGAGCGCACGTGCCGCCATATGGGCCACAAGGTCCGGGTGCGTTCCAAGCCCGGGGTGGGTTCCGTGTTCTCGATCGAGATGCGGACGGTGCCAGGACGCCGAACCGAGCCGGACGATTCGGATGCGCCGGCATTGCGGCCCGAAGCCCTTGGCGAGGACATGGACGTGATCGCCCTTTTGGTCGAGAACGACCCCGACGTTCTTTTCGCCACGACCGAGCTTCTGGAGGGCTGGGGCGCGAGCGTGCTGCCCGCCGCCTCGACGGAGGCCGCGCTGACGCACGTCGCGGACATGGGCATGGCGCCGGACATCATCGTGGCGGACTTCCAGCTCGATGGTGACGACACCGGCGTCGCCGCGATCGAGGCCGTGCGCGCGGCGACCGGCGTGCGGGTGCCCGCGATCATGGTCACTGCCGACCGAAGCGAATCGCTGTTGCGGCAAGGGGTCGAGACCGGCTTCGCGATCCTGACGAAACCCGTTCAACCCGCCCGCCTGCGGCCCCTGATCGACTGGAAGGTGCGCTGGCAGGCTCCGGATGCCGCCGCCGCGCCGGACCCCGCGGATGCCGACAAAAGTCGGCCCTGACAGCACGTGCAGACCGGATACGGTCGCCTTGGGAGGATTTTCGACATGAGACGGACACTGGCCCTGATCGGCGCGGTGGCCTGCCTTGCGGCAGCCCCGGCGCTTGCCCAGAACGCGGCAACGGACACCACCGAGACCTACGACCTGCTGTTCAAGGACGGCACGCTCGACGAGGTCCCCGACGAGTCCACGCTGATCTACGACCGCACGGTCGCCAACCGCGCCAAGGCCGAGGCCGCCGAGCGCGACACCGGCCGGATCGCGCTGAGCTTCGAGCAGCGCGAGGACACCGAGATCGCCAACCTGATGTTCCTTCAGGACGGCAAGCATCGCAATCTCGGCAGCTTCCCGGCAAGCGTCGGCAACCCGATGATCATGTACTTCTACGAAGCCGTGGTCCGCGACATGGCCGAGACCGCCGGCGGCTCGCCTTTCTACATCCGCAACCGGATGAAGGACGCGCTGACCGTACCCGGTGAGGTGATCGACGGCACCGCGACCTGGCAGGGCGAGGATATCGAGACGCAGACCGTGACCCTGCGCCCGTTCGAGGGTGATCCGAACCGCGCGCAGATGTCTGGATTCGGTGATCTCGCCCTGACCGTCACCATGTCCGAGGAGGTGCCGGGCTGGTACCTGTCGCTCAGCGCCGAGGCCCCGCATCCCGATGGCGGCGATCCGATCTACCGCTCGGAGATGCGCCTCGACGGGATCGAGGACACCGCGGCGGAGGCTGCCCAATGATCTCCCGCGCACCGCTTGTCGCCGCCCTGCTCTCGGCCTTCTTGGCCGGGGGCGTACAGGCGCAGTCGGTCGCGGACCGGCTTAACGACTATCCCACCGCTGCACGCGCCGACTACGTCTTTGCCTGCATGCAGACCAACGGGCAGACCCAACAGGTCCTTCAGCAATGCGCCTGCTCGATAGACGAGATCGCGGCGATCCTGCCCTACGAGGACTACGTCTCGGCCGAGACGGTGCTGGCGCTCCGCCAGACCGGCGGCGAGCGCACCGCGATCTTCAAGAGTGCGGCAGTCTCGACCGAGCAGGTTGCCAAGCTGCGGCGCGCACAGGCCGAGGCCGAGATCGTCTGCTTCTGACCATCGGCTGATCCTCCAGCGCCTGGGACGGGCCGGCACGTCGCGCCCGTTCTCCTGATCCGGAAAACTTGATCTGCATCGGAGCGATTGTTCGCCCACGCGCCACAATCGCGCCTCCGCCCTTTCCCACCGCACCGGCATTCGTCTCGCCGTGGGAAAACTTGGGGTGAGTGCGGGCCATGCCGATCGAGGTGGGGTATGCCGGCACGGTGACCGGGGGCAGCTTCGCGCTGCCCGCCGGCCCGGTGTCGCTGACTGCGGTGCTGACGGGTGGTGTCCGTCGGATAGCCGTTTCCGATGAGGTATTTGCGGGCACCGAGATGCTGGGTGCGTCCGGCGCGGGTTTGTCCCGCACCGGTGATCCGGCCTGGCATGAGCCCGCGGCTCGGGTGGCGCTGACGGTCAACGGGGAGGCGCGCAGCCTGCCCGACGCGGTGATCGCCACCGCGCTGGGCCACCTCGCGCTGGGCGGCGGCAACGGCCAGTCGGTCTGGCTGTCCGAAGGCGGTCGGTCGGCCGACCGCGGCACCGTGGTGGCCGCTGACGTTGGTGGCGCCACGCAGCTCTTCGTGGCGGCGGCGACGGGGGCCGGCCTCACGGGCTACGTTCTCAACGGCACCGGAGCGCCAGGCACCGCGCGGCCGGTGCAGGACACCGACGGGCGCTACCTCGACCAGGTCGCCGACCTGGCCTTGATCGAGACCTCGGGTGGCACGTATCTCTATGCAGGGTCGTCCAGCGAGGCCGGGCTCACCGGCTTTCGCGTCGGCGCCGACGCCCGCCTGTCCGAGGTCGAGTCCCTCGGTCGCGAGGAAAGCCTGCCGGTGCAGACGGTCTCGGGCCTTGCCGCCGCGCACGTGGCGGGCCGCGACTTCCTCGTGGTGGCGGCTTCCGGCTCATCCAGTCTGACGGTCCTGCGGGTGCGGGCGGATGGGTCGCTAGGACACACGGATCACGTGTTCGACGGGCGCGACACGCGGTTTCAAGGCGTCGCGCAGATCGAGACGGTGCAGGTGGGCGGGCAGGCCTTCGTTATCGCCGCCGGTGCGGACGAGGGCATGACCGTCTTCCGCCTGAGCCCGGACGGCCGGCTGATACACGAGGATACGCTGGCCGAGACCGGCTCCGGCGCGCTGAACGACCCGGTGGACATCGCCGCGCTGGTCACCGGCGCCGAGGCCCGGATCGTCACGCGCGGAGAGGGTCAGACCGGCGCGGGGGTTTACACGCTGAACCTCGGGGCGGCGGGTGACGTGGCGCGCGTGACGTCCGGCACGCGCACCGGGACATCCGGATCGGATCTGCTGCAATTGACGACCGGTGCGGGCACCCTCGATGGGGGCGCCGGGGCAGACGTGCTGATCGACGGGCCCGGCTCGGACCGCCTGCGCGGGGGCGCGGGCCGCGACACCTTCGTGCTGATCGCGGACGGAGAGGCCGACACGATCCTCGACGCGACGCCGGGGCAGGACGTGATCGACCTGTCGGACTGGCCGTTCCTGTACAGCCTCGACGCCGTTGCCGTCACGCCGACCGACAGCGGCGCCACGCTGCGCTTCGGTGACGAGGTCCTCCATATCCGCAGCGCCGCGGGCGGTTCGCTGAGCGTCGCGCAGGTGGAGCGGCTGGTGCCGGCCTTTCTCAACCGCGCCGAGATCGTCCTCGGCCCGCTGCAACAGGCCGCGCCGGAGCCCGCGCCAGAGCCGTTTCCTGACACGGTGCCACCCCCGATCATCCCCGCAAACGGAGGTGGCACCGCGACCGATCCCGGCGATTTCGAAGACCTGCCCGGCACCATCGACGAGGCCGGGCCTGTAGGCAGCGCGTCTGGCGTGGTGGTCGATGGCACGGACGGGGCTGATACCCTGTCCGGTGGCGATGGCGACGACACCGTGCTCGGCCGTGGCGGAAACGACGTGCTGTCGGGCGGGGCAGGCGACGACACCATCGCGTCCGCGGACGGCGCGGACCGTGCCGATGGCGGTAGCGGCAACGACATGATCGGCGGCGGCACCGGAAACGACACGCTGTTCGGCGGAGCCGGCCGCGACACGCTGGGCGGCGGCCGGGGCGACGACTCGCTCGACGGCGGCGATGGAGCCGACGTGTTGGCCGGTGGGCCGGGCAACGATATCATCGAGGGTGGCGTCGGCAACGACACCATCGGTGCGAGCTACGGTAACGACCAAGTGCGCGGCGCCGGCGGGGACGACGACATCGGCGGCGGCACCGGGCGCGACATCCTCTCGGGCGGCAATGGTGACGACCGGCTGGGCGGGGGCGAAGGCGACGACACCGTGAAGGGTGGGGCCGGAGCCGATTTCGTCGCCGGGGGCGGTCGCAACGACCGGCTCGAAGGCGGTGCGGGCGCCGACACGCTGAACGGCGGCGTCGGGAACGACGTGTTCGAAGGCGGCGGCGGCGCGGACGTCTTCGTCTTCACCCGGTTCACCGACGGAGAACGTGACGTGATCGAGGATTTCACCCCCGGGGTCGACCTCATGCGGCTGTCCGGCATCCCGGGACGTGGCGCGGCGGGCAAGTACGCCGCGCTCACAATCGAGGCGGTCGAGGACGGGACCGGAATCTTCTTCGGCGGTCATACGATTATCGTGGAGGATATGACGCCGGATGCGTTCAACCCTGAGGACTTTTTGTTTCTGTAAAAATCCTCGGAAACGGCCGGGAGCGGCCCCGCGGCCAACACGAAATGGTCAGAAAATGCCGCGAAGGTTGCCCACAATGAACGAGCATACACGCGGCGCCGGGGAACGGTCGGCCCGCCTGACCCGATGTCGAGCGGAGTAGACAAGACCCATCATGTGCGTGATCTGTACGTCCCTTTCGTCCGTGCTGCGAAGCGCCGCGGACGGCCAAATGTCCTTCGCTGATCTTGCCGGTTCGACCACACTGGGCGCAGTCTCCCGCGCCATGGCCGCCGCGGACAATACCGAGGGTGTCGATGCCCCGGCGGGCGCAAGTTCGCCCTATAGCACCCCGCTCGGGGCGGTGTTCCAGGGGCAGCTCGGCTCGGGCGACACCGACTGGGTGGAGGTCACGCTCGAGGCGGGTGAGAGCTACGTGTTCCTGTCCTGGGGCACGGGCGGGCAGGCGGCGGGCATCGATGACACGGTGCTGACCCTTTACGCCGGCGACGGCCGCGAAATCGCGTCGAACGACGACATCCTTCCGACCTACGGCAACCTGTTCTCGGCCATCACCTACGAGGCCGAGGCGGAAGGAACCCACTGGCTGGGCGTGTCCGGCTTCGACGGCGAGGCGGGCGACTACCGCGTACTGGCCGCATCGGACACCTTCGACGCCGAACTGGCCGCCATCTACATGACCGAGGTGGACTGGGGCGCGCCCACCACGCTGCGCTTCGATCTGGATGCCACGCGCACGTTGACGGTGAACCTCACCGCGCTCACTGGCGAGGGGCAGCAACTGGCGCGCTGGGCGCTCGAGGCGTGGGAGGTGGCCGCGGGCATCACCTTCACCGAGGTTCGCGGCTCGGCCGATATTACGTTCGACGACGACCGCAGCGGCGCGTTCGCGGGTCCGTCCTCCTACCTCGTGAACTCGGGCCTGAACGCCTATTCCGACGTGAACGTCGGGACCGAATGGATCGAAAGATACGGCTCGGACTACGGCAGCTACGGCTACCAGACCTACCTGCACGAAATCGGTCACGCCCTGGGCCTCGGCCATGCCGGACCCTACGAGGGCGTCGCGACCTACGGCGTCGACAACCTCTTCGCCAACGACAGCACGCAGCTCACGGTCATGAGCTACTTCGACCCCGACGACAATCCGGAGGTCGCGGGCGAGGATGTGAACATTCTGACCCCGATGCCGGCGGACGTGCTGGCGATCCAGTCGCTCTACGGCACGGCGACCGCCTATTCCGGTGATACGACCTGGGGCGCGAATTCGAATGTCGGGGGGATGCTCGGGCAGGCCTTTGCCATTCTCTATGACGGCGCGAGCCCCGGTCAGATCGCCTGGGCGGATGAAGACGTGGCCTACACCGTCTTCGACAGCGGCGGAACCGACACGCTCGACTTCTCGACCGCGACCGAGCACCAGCGCATCGACATGCGTGCGGGCGCCGCGTCGGACGTGGGCGGTGTCGACGGCGGTCTCGTGATAGCGGTCGGCACCGTGATCGAAAATGCGCGCGGCGGATCAGGCGACGATACGATCGCCGGCAACGACGCCGACAACCGGCTCGAGGGTGGGCGCGGCAACGACCGGGTGCGCGGCGGGGCGGGGATCGACACCGCCGTTCTGGGCGTGGCTCTGTCCTCGGTCACCGCCACGTCGACGGAGGATGGCATCCGCATCGTGTCCTCCGAGGGCACCGACCTGTTCTCGAGCATCGAGCGGTTCGCCTTCTCCGACGGCGTGGTGACCGCAGCGGAACTTCTGTCAGGCTTCGGTGCAGGCGTCGAACCCGACGAGACACCGGTGACAACAGGCGATCCCGTGGTCGAGAACGACACGCCCGCCCCCACCGAAAGCTCCGACCCCGATACGACCGAGGATGAGCCGGTGCAGTTGGCAGATGACAGCGGTGCCGGGGCCTCTGGAAGCTCTGGGGGCGGAACACCTTCAGAACCGGGCGACGATGTCGATGAGGGCACAGACCCTTCGGGAACCGACGTTGTCGACAGCCCCTCCGAAACCGCCCCGGAACCGGATGCCACCGCGGGGGTCCTGCGGGCCGGCGGGGCCGGGGACGACACGCTGACCGGGACCGACTTTGATGACACCATCGCCGGGCAGCAGGGGGCCGACATGCTCTACGGCCTCGGCGGTGCGGATCGGATCTCGGCCTCCGACGGAGACGACACGGTCCTCGGCGGGAACGGTGACGACATGATCGGCGGGGGCCTCGGCAACGACAGCATAGATGCCGGGGACGGCGACGACACGGTCGGCGGCGGCTTCGGGAACGACACCGTGCTCGGTGGCCTCGGCGACGACGTGGTGAACGGCGGCGCGGGGGACGATCTGATCGAGGGCGGTTTCGGCAACGACACCTCCGGCGCCGGCTTCCACGACGACCGCGTCTTCGGCGGCGAGGGAGACGACAGCCTCGGCGGAGGGTCCGGTCGCGACAGCATCGTCGGCGGCAACGGCAACGACGCAATCGGCGCAGGGGCGGGCGACGATACCGTGGACGGCGGCGCCGGCCACGACTTCCTCGCCGGGGGCGACCGCCACGACCTGATCGATGGCGGTTCGGGCAACGACACGATCAACGGCGGCTCGGGCAACGACACGATGACCGGACGCGGCGGCGCGGACGTTTTCGTCTTCAACGAGATGGTCGCCGGAGACCGGGACGTCATCACGGATTTCGAGGTCGGCACCGACATGATCCGCCTGTCCGGGGTCGAGAACGCACCGGGCTCGGGGCTCGCGGGATACCTCGAGGCACTGGACCCGACGGACGTGGCGGGCGGCACGGTCCTGAGCTGGGCGGGCCACGAGATCCGGCTTGCCGGCGTCTCGGCGGCGGACCTGACGGCGGACGATTTCGTCTTCGTCTGATCGCGCGTCGTACGTTGTCCGCGCCCCGGCATGTGGCCCGGGCGCGGCGGTCGGGCCCGAATATGGCACCGGGCGGCGATGGCGTTTGACTTGCGCGTCCGCCGCTTCCTAGCCTTTCGGCAAAAGAGGGGCGCCACCGGCTGACGTTGGGACAGGACGGGCGCGAGGCAGAGCAGAGACCGACCATGACCGAGCAGACCGGCGCCCTCGTGCGCAACGCCACCATCGACGGCAATTCCGGGGCGGACACGATCGACGGGCCCGATCTGTCGGGCAACGTGCTCTCGGGGTTCGCGGGCGACGACCTTCTGCGCGGCAAAACCGGCGCGGACTTCCTGTTCGGCGGTCTTGGCGACGACACCCTGATCGGCAACGTGAACGAGCCCGACACCTTCGGCGACGACGGTGACTTCCTCCAGGGCGGAGCCGGCAGCGACTACTTCCCGCTGGGATCGGGCGACGACGTTATCCACGGCTTCGCGCCGGCCGGTTCGGGCGCGCAGGGCACGGACGCCGGCGCGACCGACACCATCGACGCCTCCGGCCTGCTCACTGTCGCGGCGGGGTCGGGCGGCATAACGGCGACCTTCACCGGCAGCGGCGCGGGCACGATTTCGTATGGCGGGTCCGGCACGCTTCCGGGCTTCGTCACCAGTTTCACCGGGATCGAAGAGATCATCGGCACCCTGCTCGACGACGTGCTGACCGGCTCGGGCGGGGACGAGACGCTGTCGGGCGGCGCGGGCAACGACCGCATCACGGCGGGCGACGGCGCGGGGCTTTTCGACGGCGGATCGGGCGACGACACGCTGTCCATCGGCGCGGGTGAGGCCGATGTGTTCGGCGGCACGGGCGACGATCTCCTGACCGGCGAGGCGCTGTCCGCAGGCGCGCGCTTCACCTTGTCGGCGTTCGGTCGCGGCACCTACGAGGTGTCGGGCCTCACCGGCAATTTCTCTGGCATCGAAATCGTCGCCGGATCGGACTTCGACGACACGGTGATCGGCAGCGCGTCCGACGACACGGTCGAGGGCGCGGGTGGCGACGACAGCCTCGTCGGCGGCGCGGGAACCGACACCGCTCTCTTCGAGGGGCGCGCGGTCGAGGCGCAGTTCTTCCTGTCCGAGGACGGGGACGTGCGCGTGGTCAGTTCCACCACCGGCGAGGACACCCTGAGCGGCTTCGAGCGCTACGTCTTCGCGGACACGACGCTGACCCCGGAAGACATCGCGCTGATCGCCGAGCCCGAGGTCGACGAGGACGATCCCGATGCCGGCACCGGCGGCGACGACGGCACCGAGCGTCCCGACACCGAGGATCCCGACGATGTCGGGAACTCGATCAACGGTCAGGCGCCGGTTGGCGACAACATCGACTCCACCGGCGATCCCAGCATTGCCAACGTGTTCTTTGGCAACACGCTCGATCCGCAGAGCATTTTCTTCACGGGTTCGGGCAACGCCATCGGCCTGCTGCCCACGGGATACCAGATCAGCGACGGCGAGACCGCGGTCTTCATCGAGAGCGGTCTCTTCCTGTCCACCGGCGGTGGACCGGGTACCGAGAACACCGAGAGCTCGTTCACCGTGACTCTCGGCGTGCCGGGCGACCAGCGCTTGACCGACGCCGCGCAGCTTGCCTTCCCGGACGCCGGCAACACCAACGACGCCTCGATCGTGACCTTTACCTTCGACAGCTCGCAGGTCGATGGCGACACGATCGAGATCGACCTGTTCTTCGGCTCGGACGAGTATCCCGAGTTTGCCGACAGCTCCTTCGTGGACATCGCCGCGGTGTTCATGAACGGCGTGAACTACGCGCTGTTCGACAATGACCCGCTGCAGCCTCTCAGCATCGTCGGCGACAGCATCAACACGCCCGGCAACTTCTACGACAACACCGACAACACGTTCGATACGGAGTACGACGGTTTCTCGGCGCTGCTGACGGTCCTGGTGCCCGTGCAGGAGGGTCTGAACGAACTGGTCATCGGCATCGCCGACACCGGCGACGCGGCCTACGATTCCGGCCTGTTCGTGGGCGACGCGGAGGTCTCGTCGCTACCCGGCACCGGCGCCTTCGCCAATGTCGCGGGGACCGGCCTCGATGACCTTCTCGAGCTGAACACCTCGCCGCAGATCGTCACGCTGAACGGCGGGGCCGATACCGTCTCCGGCACCGCCGCCGAGTTCGAGGACGACATCATCCGGGGATGGAGCGACAACGACCTGATCATCTTCGACGAGGAGCTGTCCGCCGAAACCTTCATCCTGACGCCCTTCGACGGCGGCGCCACCATCGGTATCGACGCCAACCTCAACGGCCTGCCCGAGCGCGTCTTCACGGTGTCGGGTGGCTTCGAGAATGCGTCGCTGGTGATTGCCGAAGGCGACGGACAGACCCTGGTTCGCACGGTCGGCGTGGCCATCGACCCGCCGGTGGTTCTGGTCGGCGAGAACCGCGGAGAGCGGCTCTTCGGCGGTACCGGGGCGGACCTGATCGACGGCGCGGGTGGCGCTGACACCATCGCCGGGGACGAGGGCAACGACACCATCCTCGGCGGCGACGGCAACGACAGCGTGATCGGCAGTTCGGGCGGCGATCGGCTCGAGGGCGGCGCGGGTGACGACTCGTTGCGCGGCAACGACGACGGCGACATCGTGCTGGGTGGCGACGGATCGGACGAGATCGACGGCGACGACGGCGAGGACAGCCTGTTCGGTGGCGCGGGCGAGGACCTGATCGATGGCGGCGCCGGTTCCGACACCATCGGCGGCGGCGCCGGCTCCGACACCATCTTCGGACGCCACGGCGACGATTTCATTGGCGGCGGCACGGGCGGCGACCGCGTCTTCGGCGGTATCGGGGCCGACACGATCGGTGCGGGCGACGGCAACGACTTCGTGGTCGGCGGCGCCGGGCGCGACGTGATTGCCGGCGGCGCCGGGAACGACGAGCTCGACGGCGAATTCGGCGACGACGTCGTCGCGGGCAGCTACGGCGACGACAAGGTCTGGGGCGGCCGAGGGCAGGACATGCTGGGCGGCGGCACCGGGCAGGACACCATCCTCGGCGGTCTGGGCGACGACACCATCGGCGCGGGCGAGGGCGACGACAGCGTTTCAGGCGGCGAGGGCAACGACTTCGTCGCCGGTGGCGGCCGGAACGACACCGTGTCCGGCGGCAATGGCGACGATACCCTGAACGGCGGCGCCGGATCGGACGTGCTGATTGGTGGCGAGGGCCGGGACCTGTTCATATGGAACGGCACCGAGGCCGGTGCCCGCGACATCATCCGGGACTTCGATGCGGCCGAGGACGAGCTGATTTTCGTCGGCGCTGGCACCGCCGCCGATGTCGTTCTGACCGACGTGCTGCTGCGCGGCCAGTCCTTCGCGGTGATGGAGATCGGTGGGCAGGAGATCCTCTTCGAAGGCTATTCCAGCGACGCGATCACGCCGGGCGACTTCCTCTTCCTCTGACGCGACACGTCGCGGGTTTCCCCAACGTAATAATGACGTTGACGCAATCGTGAGCCGGGCGATAGCGTCGGGATGCGCCGGCGCGGCGGGGCCCGACGCATTCGGTCCGCGCGACGACGGCGAGTCCTCCGCCCGGTTCAAGGGAGGAGCGGGCGGGCGATCGCAGAGGACACTGCGCTCAGGACACATGACCAAGCGGCTCGGCTTCGCGGGCCGCGACTGACGCGATGCGGCCGTCGAGGAGGGGAATTTCCGGACGTCCGCAGCATTTGAACGACGTAATTTTGAAAGGCACGACATGCTGTTCGACCTCGAAAACCTCGAGTCCGTGGACGACTTTCTGGCCTGGGCCAGCCTTGCCGGTATTGCCGCCGGCCTGACCGGCGACCCGGATGTGATCGCCCCGTTCCAGACCGACGTCACCTCGATCACCGTGGGTGAGTACCTCGCGCTTCTCGACACAGCCGAGGCGTCGATCGAGGCGACCGACTTCAGCTACCTCAATCAGGTCATCCCGCAGGTGGAGTCCACGCTGCGCGCCCAGCTGACCGACGACACACTGCCAGACGGCACCGACGTTGACACGGTGATCGACCTCGCGCTGCAATTCCTCAACGAGCTGGCGGCGAACGATACGTCGACGCTGACCGAGGCGTTCGACGCGATCCGCGCCGAGCTGTCCGGGCTCGATCCCGACACGCTCCTGTTCGAGGGCTTCGCAGCAGGTGGCGGCGGCGGGGGCACGGTCGATCCGGGAGATCCGACGCTGCCCGACGACCCGTTCGGCATCCTTGACCTGATATTGCCGCGCCTGCCCGACAGCGTGCTCGTGGCCTGGGCCTCCGGCGATCCGCACCTGCAGACGCTCGACGGGTTCGGCTACGACTTCCAGGCGGTGGGTGAATACGTCCTCTTGCGCGGCACCGACAACGACTTCGAGTTGCAGGCCAGGCTGGAGCAGGCTGGCGCCAACGCCTCGCTGATTTCGGCGGTGGCCACGCAGGTCGGCGACAGCTCGGTGCAGGTCGACGGCACCGACAGCTCGCCCCTGTCCGTGGACGGCGAAGTCGTCGCGCTGGCCGACGGGGAGGGCGTCGCGGTCGACGGCGGCGCGATCTACCGGCAGGGCGACGCGTACCGCATCGTCTATCCCGGCGCGAACGGCGTAGCCGACGACGGCGACAGCCAGGTCATCGTGCGGGTCTCCGACGGCCGGGTCGATGTCGACGTCCGGCTGAACGAAAGCCTGCTTGGCGATCTGGAGGGTCTGTTGGGCGACGGTGACGGCAATGCCGCGAACGACGTGGCGCTGGCGGATGGATCCGTTCTGGCCCGCCCGCTCGCTTTCGATGATGTCTATGGCGCCTATCGCGACGCGTGGCGGATCGACTCGACGGAGTCGCTGTTCACCTACGATGCGGGTGAAAGCAGCGTCGGTTTTTACGATCCCGACTTCCCCGCCGAGGCGGTGTCGCTCGAGTCGCTCGATCCGGCCGTCCGGGATGCCGCCGAGACCGCCGCAACCGATGCCGGTCTCGTCCCGGGGACCGAGGCGTTCGAGAACGCGGTCCTCGACTTCGCCCTGACCGGGGACGCTGGCTTCATCGAGTCCGCGACCGAGGTTCCGGTCATCCAGACCGGGACCGCTGCCGATGACGTCCTGACCGGTGGCGCGGGCAATGACGTCCTGGGCGGAGCCGGCGGAAACGATCGCCTCGACGGCGGCGCGGGCGACGACCAGCTCGACGGCGGTGACGGCGACGATGGCCTGATCGGCGGCCTTGGAGGAGATGTTCTGATCGGCGGCGCCGGCGACGACAACCTCGCTGCGGGAAGTGGCAACGATGTCGTCGAGGGCGGGGACGGCAACGACTTCATGGGCGGCGGCGAAGGCTCCGACGTGATGATCGGCGGTCTCGGAAACGACACGCTCGGCGGCGGCTTCGGCGACGACCGGATCTCTGGCGGCGTAGGTGACGACGTTGCTGCCGGCGGGGCCGGAGCGGACACGGTCGGCGGCGGTGCCGGGAATGACGTCATGGGCGCGTCCTTCGGTGACGACTCGGTCGACGGCGGTGACGGCAACGACGACCTCGGCGGCGGCACCGGGCGGGACACCATCGTGGCGGGTCTTGGCAACGACTCGGTCGGTGGCGGCGAAGGCGACGACAACGTCAGCGGCAATGGCGGTGCCGACTTCCTCGCCGGTGGTGGGCGCAACGACACGGTCTTTGGCGGCAACGGAAACGACACGATCAATGGCGGTGACGGCAGCGACGTTCTGAACGGCGGGGCCGGCGCGGACGTGTTCGTCTGGCTGGCTGGCGAAGCCGGGGCGGTGGACACGATCCTCGACTTCGAGGACGGCGTCGACGTTCTGCGCCTGTCCGGCGTCGAAGGCGCTGCGGGCGCGGGCCTGCAAGGCCGCGTTGACGCGCTGTCGATCACCGATATCACGCTGAACGGGGCGGCCGCGGCGGAGCTGAGCTACCAGGGTCAGACGATCCGCGTGGCCGGCGTCGAAGCCGCCGACCTCGGGGTGGACGACTTTCTCTTCATCTGAGGATCGACCTACCGCGGCAAGATTGGCGGGGCCTCTTGGGGCCCCGTCTTCTTGCGGATGCTCGAGCAGCGGGCGCTCGCTTGCGGGCTTATCTGCCGAGCAGGGCCTTCAGCCGGTCGCCCAATCCGGCCGGTTTCGGCGCCAGCGGTCCGCCGGGCCTGCGCGGGTCGGGATCGTAGCCGAACGCCTCGAAGTCGATGGCGTAGATCCGGGCGATCTGCTCGAGGTTCCGCGCGGACAGGAAATCCGCGTAGCCGAACGGGTATTCCGCCACCTCGCGGGCCGGCACCGCCCCGAGATAGCTGCCATGGCCGGACACCTCTGTGGGATTCTCGCGCTTCGGCTTCACCTTGAGACCAAGCGCGCGGCCCACCCCGCGCATGTCGCGGGCGAAGTGCTCGACCCGAACGATGTGGTCGTAGCCGAAGTCCGGATCCCGGATCAGCGCCTCGGGTGCCTGCGTGTCCCAGTGGCCGTTCACCGGATGACCGGGACGCGGCCGGTTGGCCATGAGCGCTTCGACCGTGTCGAGATAATCCTCGAACGTCATCGTGTTGGCCTGAGGGTCCGCGCCGGTCCGAGTGACATAGCGGTCGTGCAAATCCTGCGAGAAACTCTCGAGGTCGGCGCGGCGCTTCAGGGGCTTGCCGCGATAGATGACGAACTTGTTGAAGTAGGCACTGATCGCGCGCAGCGTCGGGTGCCGGACGAGGATCACCGCGCGGTAGCCTTCGTCGTCGATCTTCGGCCGGCAGCGCCAGTAAGGCACGCTCTCGGTGTGGAAGTGCTTCTTCTTCTCGGGCGGTTCGGCCATGTTGTCCGCCAGCACCCGGAACAGCGTGGTGCAGGCGGCCTTCTGCGACCAGAAGAACACCGCCTTGCGGTCGTCGTCGATATAGCCGCGCCAGCCCATGCGTTCGTCCGTCGATCAGATGTTCGTCATCTCGCGGTGATACCGGCGCAGGAGGATCAGTCCCACGGCAGTCGACACCAGCGCAACTGTCAGTACGTAAAGGTCCGATACGTAGGAGGCGTCATACGTCGAGAAGACCCCGTCGCGGGAACGCCCAACGACATGAACAATCGGGTTCCACCAAAGCCAGTCACGGTAGGGCATGGGTACGGCGTCATAGATAAAGATGACGCAAGAGATCAGCATGAGTGGCCGCGTCAGGATCGCCCAGATCCGTTCCCACACGGGATAGAGCGTGACGAAATAAGAGTTGAGAGTGCCGATCCCGATAGCCAAGAAGATCGCGAGCACGAAAGCCGTCGCGATCTTCGGTACGTCCAAAATCATGTCGAGATCATACAGTTGAATGATTCCGGTCAGAACCACGAACAGGATCAGGGCTTGTGTGAGTGTATTTAGTAAAACCCGCGCAATGATCGTGTCGAGGAACGTCACCCCTGGGTATTCGAGCAATTGCCTTGAAAAGCGCTGTGACTGGGTAACTTTGGCGTCGATATCTTTGAACGCCATGAAGGGAAGGATGCCCGAAGCGAAAAAGATCGCGAAGTTCGTACCAATCGGCGGACTTCTGAACCCCAGCGAGAAGATCGCGGTAAGCAGGAGAATGCCCGCGACCGGCTCGAGGATCGCCCAGATGTATCCCATGGCCGAGCGCCCGTAGGTCGTCGACATCTCGCGCAGCATCAGGGCCGCTACGACGCGTGCCGTGGCGAAGCGGCGGCGCGGCGGTCGCGCGGGGGTCTGCGGCAGGGGGGGAAGCGATGCGTCCGTCATGGCTGGTCTCTGGCATAGCTCGCCGGGCGGTGCTAGGGAAGAGACCAATCCGCGACCGGGGCTCCGGTCGCATCCCATACGGTATGGTGGGGGCACCCTTGGAACAGCCCAAACAGGCGCGCCGCGACTCGGAGCGCGAAGACCTGCCCACGTTTCTCAAGGCCAGGAGATCGCAGATGAACCGCGCTGCCGGGGCAACTTCGGCCGACGGTACGCCGACGGCGAATACCGGGCCGGCGGCCCAGCCCGACCAGACGGCACCCGGTGGCGGCGCCCAGGCTGCGGCAGTCCAGGCGCCGCGCCCGTCGGCGGCGCGCGCCAAGCCGCGTCACTACCTTCTTCTTCTGTCTTTCGTGCTGTGGGTCATCGTGCCTGCGGCGCTGGCGGGGGGCTACCTCTACACCATCGCCAAGGACCAGTATGCCAGCCGCGTGGGCTTTTCCGTCCGGACCGAGGAAATCGGCTCGGCGGTGGAGCTTCTCGGCGGGATCACCGAGCTTTCGGGCTCGTCCTCGTCGGACACCGACATTCTTTTCGAATACATCCAGAGCCAGCAGATGGTCCGGGCGATCAACGAGGAGATTCCGCTGCGCGACGTCTACGCGCGCCCCGGCGATCCCATCTTCACCCTGGGTGAGGACGCGCGGATCGAGGCGCTGTGGAACTACTGGCAGAACATGGTCAGCGTCTTCTACGACCGAGGCAGCGGCCTGATCGAGGTTCGTGTCCTCGCCTTCGAAGCCGAGGATGCGCAGCGCATCGCGAGCGAGATCTTCGACCAGTCCAGCCAGATGATCAACCAGCTCTCGACCATCGCGCGGGCCGACGCCATGCGCTATGCCGAGGAAGAGCTGACGAGATCGGAGGACCGCCTGCGCGAGGCCCGGCAGCAGACCACGGCCTTCCGCAACCGGACCGGCATCATCGACCCGCAGGCCGATATCCAGAACCAGATGGGTGTGGTCAACGCGCTGCAACAGCGTCTTGCAGAGGCGCTGGTCGAACGGCGCCAGATCCTCGACAGCAATTCCTCGGACCCGCGTCTCGCGGATATCGACCGCCGGGTCGAGGCGATCCGCAGCCAGATCAGTTCGGAGAAGTCTCAGCTGGCGCAATCGGACAGCGAAGCAGCGACCGCCGAGGGCGGGGAGCAATCGTATTCGCGTCTTCTCGAGGAGTTCGAGGCGCTGGCCGCCGACCAGGAATTCGCCGAGCGCGCCTATCTCTCGGCGCGGGCGGCCCGCGACGCGGCTCTGGCAGAGGCGCAGCGGCAGTCCCGTTACCTCGCGAGCTACGTGGACCCGACGCTGGCCGAGACCGCGGAATTCCCGCGCCGCGGGGTCCTCCTCGGAATGATCTTCGCGTTCCTTCTGGTGACATGGACCATCGGCACGATGATCTTCTACTCGCTGCGCGACCGGCGCTGATCCCGGCGCCGGGCGAGAGGAGGCCGCGATGATCGAGCTGCGCAACGTCTCGAAGACTTATGTCCTGAACGGCCGCCGCAAGACCGTGGCCGACAACATCTCGGCGGTGTTCCCCTCCGGGCGCACCGTTGCCATCCTGGGGCGCAACGGGGCCGGCAAGTCCACCCTCCTGCGAATGATATCGGGCGCGATGGAGCCCGACGAGGGCCAGATCAACGCGACCGGCACGATCTCGTGGCCGGTGGGGTTCGCGGGCAGCTTCCACCCGGAGCTGACCGCGCTGCAGAACATCCGGTTCATCGCGCGGGTCTACGGCGTCGATACCGACGAGCTGACGGAGTTCGTCAAGGAATTCGCCGAGCTCGGTCAGCACTTCTACCTGCCGATCCGCACCTACTCGTCGGGGATGCGGTCGCGTCTCGCCTTCGGGGTATCGATGGGCATCCATTTCGACACCTACCTCGTGGACGAGGTGACAGCGGTGGGCGACGCCGCCTTCGTTGCCAAGTCGGACGCTTTGTTCTCCGAGCGCATGAAGACCTCGGGCGCGATCATGGTCACGCACGCCATGGGCAAGGTGAAGCAGATGGCCGACATGGCCTGCATTCTGGATGGCGGAAAACTGACGCTCTACGACGACGTCGACCACGCGATCAAGCTGCACCAGCGGATGATGCGCGGCGCAGTCTGAACGCCCTTTGCGCCGCGCTCAGAGCTTTTCGGGCGGGAGCCGGTTGTCGTAGCCGAAGCGTGCCTCGATGGCCGCGTTCTGATCCTCGAACAGGCCTTCGATCACCCTGCGCCGCGCGGCGTTGCGCCCGGAATCGGGGCGGCCCGTGCGGTGGAACGCCGCTATAAACATCTGCTTGATGGTCTCATCCGAAACGTCGGGGCGGCGCATGGCCTCGGCGATGCGGTCGCAATCCTCCATCCGCAGGGACGGGTTGGTCGTATGCCGCTCGACCGTCCAGTCGAGGTCCATGTCCGCGCCGAGCAGGCCCTCCATCACCGGGCGGATGTCGCGATGCCCCGCGACGTGCACCGGCGGGGCCTTTACACGCGCCTGCCAGTTGCTGAGGAACCGGGCCGGGTCGAGCTTGTCCACGCGACGGTCGATCAGATCGCGGAAGGTCATCCCGTCATAGGGCCGGCGCGCCTGCAGGTAGCGGTCGAAGTTCTGCTTCATCAGTTGCGAGTAGTCGCCGAACAGGAAGTCCGAGAACGGCCGCAGGAACGCCACCACCTGGATCTCGGTCCCCTCGGGCTGCGCCAGTCCGACCAGCGCGTCGGCGGTGCGCGCCTTGGAATAAAGGTCTTCATGGCTCAGCACCACGGTGTGCACGTCGTCAGCGAACATCGCCTCGTAGCGGTCGCGGTCGATAGTCTTGAGGTCGCCGGCATTGCCGGGATGCGCCTCGGGCGGTGCGGGATACCGGATGCCGTGGGCCAACAGCGTATCGGCGTTCTTGTGCATGACGCGCTGCAGGAAGGTGGAGCCGCACTTGGGCGACCCCACGTGAAGGATGATGCGGCGGTTCATGCGGCGTCGCGTCTCAGCAGCGGGGCGATGTTCACGGCGAGCCGGTCGATGGTCTCGTCCATCGAGGCACCGAGCGAGGCGAGGTCGATCCGCCGCTCGTCATCCGTGACCGGCGGCATGTCCCATGCCCGCGACAGCGCGTCGGCGATCGCCCGCGCCTCGGGCTCGGCGGAGAGGATCGCCTTGCTGAGGCGGCTCAGGTCCTTGGGACCGAAGCCATTCGTGACCACGCGCATCCCCGACGCGGCCATCTCGATCGGCGGGTGCGACGGGTGCGGCGAGTACATCAGCGACAATCCGAGATCACTGCCCGCGAGATAGCCGGGGTAATCCTCCCACGGCAGCTTGCCGAGGCTCTCGAGCGTCAGGCCGTTCGGCAGGCTGAGCGGCGGATGGGGCAGGCCGATGGACACGATTTTCACGTCTGCGGGGCCAAGATTGCGCTCGGTCACGAAGCGGGCAAGCGCCTCGACCGCCGTGCCGTACATGTTGCGCGCCACTTCGGGCCGGCCGTAGAGCGCCAGCCGCCGGGGTCCCTCTCCGCCAGCGGTGCGCGGCGCCTCGGCATAGCGCGTCACGTCGATGGACGGGCGGAAGGCGAGGCTGTCGGGTGTCGCGAAGTCGAAGCCCTGGTCGGCGAAGAAGTCCCGCAGGAGCGCGGTGTTGAAGATCGGCTCGAAGTCGAACGTGTAGCTGGCACAGGCGTCCGCGAACTCGGGTCCCCACGGGTAGAAGTTCGGCTCGAAGTCCTGGATCAGGTAGTAGAAGCGCGGCTGCGTCATGCCGTGGCGTCGGATCAGCTTCTCGGCGCCGTGGGCCGTCCACCACGCGGTGGCGAGGTAGAGGTCGTCGGCATGGGCCGGGATCGTTTCTTGCGTCTGCCCGCAATGCACCGAGATGTGCGCGCCGGCGGAGCTGCCCGCGCCCGTCTTCATCCGCCGCAGCAGGAACCCGCGCGAAGCGGCTGCCGACGACACCGGAAGGTCGGTGGCGACGAAGCGTACGGGGATGCCGCGCTGTGCGAGACCGAGGCCGATATCGACGGCGGTGGCGATACCCGCGAAGATCTCGGACGGGTTTAGCGTCGGCACCAGCACGGTCAGCGACGGGCCGTCCGCGGTGAATTCGGGCGTCCACTTCGGTTCCTTGCGCGCGTCGACCTGCCCCTCGTAATTGTGCGCGGTCAGCTTCTTGGGCTCGGCGCTTTTCGCGGGCTCGGGACTGACTCCGGGCGACATCGAGTAAAGCCGGCGGTCGAAATCGTCGATGGCGCGGTCGCGCGCAGGGCCAAGCGCCTGCTGCAGGGTCCAGCCCACGCGCCCGGCGCTGACCACGGCAAAGCCCGCGGCGATCCGGGCCAGCGCGAGATGCCCGCGCAGCGCCAGCGTCAGCGCGTCCCAGACATGCGTCTCCGATCCGAGCGTGCCGCGCAGGTAGGGCTTCAGCCCACGCGTTTTCGCGGTGCCGGACGGCAGGCGCCCGTCGAACTCGGCATCCTGCAGGCGATTGCGAACGGACTGCGCGAGGAAACGGGCCAGCGCATAGGACGCGGCTTCGCGCCGAAGCCATGCCACGTCGGGAAGCTTGCGCCCGCCGCGGGACTTGAGCCAGCCGGATTGCCGGTCGATCGCGCCCATGACGTTGCCGCCGTGCTGGCGGTAATCGACCAGTGGCCGGTCGACATATCGCACCCCGCCGGTCGCTTCGGCGATCAGGCCGAGCCAGAGGTCGTGATAGTAGTGAACTCCGGCCTGACGCGGGAACGGCAGGGCCACGCGGGCGACCCGGGGCCGCATGAGCAGCGTCATCCCGGTGATGTTGTTGCGGTAGAGAAGACCGCGCAGGCGCGGCTGCTTGATGCGCCGCTCGAAGCGGAACATCGACTGGTGCAGGACCGTGCTGCCGTCGCCGTCCACCAGCCGGGCATCGCCGTGGGCCATCTGCGCCGTGCCGTCCGACAGGGCCTCTATCCCGCGCAGCAGGCGGTCGTCGTGCCAGATATCGTCCTGGTCCGAGAGCGCGATCAGGGGCTCCGGCTCGCCCGCCGCGACGGCGGCGTCGGCACGGTCCACCGCCTCGATCAGCCCTGCCTCGAAAGCGCGGACGGAATCGAGTTCGGTATCGCAGTGCACGAGCGTCACGGGCAGGCCGGTGGCCTCGGCCGCGCGCTCGACCTCGGGGGCCGAGCGGGTATCCGCGATCACGGCGATCAGGTGCGGCGACGCGCCGGTCTGCCGGGCGATCGAGGCCATCTGCTGTTCGAGGTGATCTTCGGACGGCCGGAAGACGGCCATCACGACGAGAATTGGCTGTGTCATAGACGCCCGGTGCCGCCTGTCGCTGATGAACTGTCCCTAAAGCGCGCCGCCACGGGACACAAGCGAGCGGCGCGTTGCGGTCGGGTCAGCCGCCGGTTCCGACCCGTCCGATGCTGTCGTATTCCGTGAACCCGGCCGCCTTGGCATCCTCGAGGGTGTAGACGTTGCGCAAATCGGCCATCCGCTTTCCTCGCATGCTCCCGGCGATCCGCGACAGGTCGAGCGCGCGGAACTCGTTCCACTCGGTCAGCAGGACCAGCAGGTCGGCCTCGGACGTGGCGGCGTAGGGGTCGTCGTGCCACTCGACGCCCGGCAGCAGGGCCTCGCCCTCGCGCTTGCCCTGCGGGTCCGTGACGCGGACCTTCGCGCCGCCGCCGACGAGGGCCGGCACGATGGTCAGCGACGGGGCGTCGCGCATGTCGTCGGTGTTGGGCTTGAAGGTCACGCCCAGCACGGCGACGGTCTTGCCGTTGAAGCTACCGCCGCAGAGGTCGAGCAGCTTGTCCACCATGCGGCGCTTGACCTCTTCGTTCACCTTGATGACCGACTCCACGATCTGCATCGGGCTGGCGTGATCCTGGCCGATCCGGGCCAGCGCCTTGGTGTCCTTGGGGAAGCACGATCCGCCGTAGCCCGGCCCCGCGTGCAGGAACGTCTTTCCGATCCGGCCGTCGAGGCCCATGCCCTTGGACACTTCCTTGACGTCGGCGCCGACCTTTTCGCACAGCGACGCGATCTCGTTGATGAAGGTGATCTTCGTCGCGAGGAAGGCGTTGGCCGCGTACTTGATCATCTCGGCCGACTCGAGGTCGGTGGTCACGATCGGGAAGTCGCGCAGGTAGAGCGGGCGGTAGATCTCTTCCATCACCTTGGCGGCGCGGTCGGTCTCGACGCCGACGACAACGCGGTCCGGCTTCATGAAGTCGTCGATCGCCGCGCCCTCGCGCAGGAACTCGGGGTTCGAGGCGACGTCGAAATCCAGGTCCGGGTTCGCCGCCGACACGGTCTCGCGCACCTGCCGGTTGGTGCCCACGGGAACGGTCGATTTCGTGACGATGACGACGTGATGCTTGGCGGCCTTGGCGATCTGCTCGGCCGCGGCCATGACGTAGGTCAGGTCCGCGTGGCCGTCGCCGCGGCGTGTCGGTGTGCCGACCGCGATGAAGACCGCGTCCGCGCCGTCGATGGCCGCCGCGAGGTCTCCGGTGAAGGTCAGGCGACCGGCCTCGACGTTCTTGGCCATGAGCGTGTCGAGCCCCGGCTCGTAGATCGGCAGCTCGCCGCGCTCGAGCATCTCGACCTTGGCCGGGTTGTTGTCCACGCAGACAACCTCGTGGCCGAAGTCCGAGAAACATACGCCAGACACGAGGCCGACATAGCCGGTACCGATCATCGCGATCTTCATGGGGGGCTCTCCGTCATCGCAAGTTGCGCTGGGGTGTGGCCGACGCTGCGCGGAAGGTCAATCCGCGTGGCGTCGAACGTGCCGGGTTGTGCCGATCGGGCTCACTGCGCCGCACGCGACACCGTGTAGAGCGCGCCGGCCTGGAGAGGCCCCGCGACGACCGTCTCCTCGCCGGTGGCCCACCGCACCCGCAGCTCGGTCGCGGCGCGCTCAGAGCCTGTGGAGCAGCGCCGCCACCCACAAAGCGACGGTCGACATGGTGCTCTGGCGGTAAAGGTGCAGCCGCCCCAGCTTCCACAGCCGCAGGGGCAGGGGTGCCCGACGCATCTCGGCGAACCGCTCCAACCGCTCGCGATTTTCGGGGAGGAGGCGTGCCGAAGACCGTCGGAGTGCGGAGATGTTGGTCTCGTTCCACGTGCGGTAGCGGCCGTTCAGGATCATCCCGATCCGCCGCGCCCGCTCGCGCGCACTGTCGTTGGCACCGATCTCGTTCGCGCCGTGCTGCCGGTAGTGCAGGGTCGGCGTGTCGTCATGGATCAGGACGGCCCCGGCGCCCGACATCACCTGGTAGACCCACCAGTCGTGGATCACCACCGGCCCGGCCTCTGCCGCGGCGGCGCAGAGCATCCGCGCGGCCGCCGGCGTGACCACGATGGTATTGCCCGCGACCACGTTCTGCACCAGCGCGTTGCGGAACCCCAGCGGCCGGGGCCGCGTCGGAGAGGGTCGCAGGGGCTTGGCGTCGGCATCGGCGATCCAGCTCCGGCTGCAGAAAAGAGCCGGCGTATCCGGATCGATCCCGGCCAGCGCCGCGACGCTCCGGGCAAGCTTGTCCTCAAGCCAGATGTCGTCCTGGTCGGCAAAGGCGAGCCATCCCGGGTCCCCGTCCGACGCGGCGCCCACCCGGCGTAGAAGGCTCATGAAGTTCTCGGACGCGCCGGCACGCGGGCCGTCGACGGTCTCGACGTCGTGGTCCGCGGCGAAGGCATCGAGCACCGACCGGCTGTTGTCGGCCGAGCCGTCGTCGCTCGCCACCAGCCGCCAGTTGCCATGGGTTTGCGCGGCGAGGCTGTCGAGTTGCTCGGCCAGGTGCGCGCCGCCATTGTAGACCGCCATGAGTATGGTAATTCGATGGCATCCCTCTGGGTCGCGATCCTCGGGATGTGGTTGGAGTGTCTGCTCGACCATCTCGCCGTCTCTGCCTTCAGCTGAGGGGAGAATATTCTGACTAAGCGGGATTGCCACCCTGGACAAGTCGGCGCGGCTGGCAGGTCTCGACTGCGGCGTGACAAGCTTCTCGAAGTCATTTGCGTTCATCAAGAGGTACGCGGACCCATACGGAGCACCACATGACGGCGCACGGCCCTGTCTTCGAGCGCGTGGGAGACCATCCTCCCCTTTTCTTTCTTCACATTCCCAAGACTTCTGGTTCGGCGCAAAATGCGGTGATTCAATCGATTTGGGGGGAGGCTGCGTTGGTGCATGCCGAAAGTTGGTTCAACGAAATACGGTTCGGTCGGCGGGCACTCATACATGCGGACGCCGTATCGGGGCACATCGCGTTCAGCGACTGGCTCGCATCGGGGCTAAACAAAACCTATCCTGCGGCTACTGTTTTGCGCGATCCTTGGGAAAGGCTTGTGTCGCATTTGAACTGGATGGATCGCTTCAACCACGGCATCGACCCGGGCACGCGCGATCGCCTACCTGCTCGCCATATCCGGGTCGTGGATGCGCTGGCGGAGGTTGAGATCGACGATGCCAAAAGCGTGGCGCGAATGCGCGACCGGTTGACCGAAGCCGGGGACATCCAGCTGTTCGACAATCTGCAGGTCAGGATGACCGTGCCGGTGCGGCTGGAGCGCCGGCACGCCGTGTCGGAGGCTCACGTGTCCGAGGCGTTGGAGTCCCTGCGCGGCTTCGCGTTCGTCGCAAGCGCGCGCGAGCAGGCCGCGGTCGCAGCGTGGCTGGCGAATCATGCGGGGGCAAATCAGGTGCCGGTTCCACGCGATACACCGGTCAATCCTGCCCGAAGCAGCAGAGTGCGCGTTGGTAATGCGCAGGCACGTGAGGCGCTGAGGACGTGGTGGATGCACGACCACGACCTAGTGCAAGCTGCATTGCCGCGCCGCGCCGGCGTGGTCGCTTTGTTTTCCAAAATTGTGGGTCGCCCAGCCAGACATGGCTGATCTGTCGTAGCTCGGTCCGGAAGCCGAGCTCTGCACGCGGCTTTACGAGGCTGCCAGACGCCGCAGGTAACGACCGTAATCGTTCTTCTTGAACTTGTCCGCCTGGTCGAGCAGCGCCGCGCGGTCGATCCAGCCCTGGTGGTAGGCGATTTCCTCGAGGCTGCCGGTCTGCTGGCCCTGCCGCTTTTCCAGCGTGCGGACGAAGTTGCCCGCGTCCAGAAGGCTCTCGTGCGTGCCGGTGTCGAGCCATGCGAAGCCACGACCCATCCGCTGCACGTCGAGCGCGCCTTCGTGGAGATACATCTCGAGCAGGGTGGTGATCTCCAGCTCGCCGCGCGCCGAGGGGGTCACCTTCTTGGCGCGTTCGGGCGCGGTGCCGTCGAGGAAGTAGAGGCCGGTGACCGCGAAGTTCGACTGCGGCACCTCGGGCTTCTCGACGATCGAGGTCGCCCGGCCTGCCTCGTCGAATGTGACCACGCCATAGCGTTCGGGGTCTGCCACGTGGTAGCCGAAAACGGTGCCGCCGGTCTCGCGCGTGTTTGCGGCGGACAGAAGCTCGGGCAACGAGTGGCCGTAGAAGATGTTGTCGCCGAGAACGAGCGCGGACGGCGCGCCGGCGAGGAAGCTTTCGGCCAGAAGATAGGCCTGCGCCAGACCGTCGGGCGAAGGCTGGACCACATATTCTAGCGAGACGCCCCACTGGCTGCCGTCCCCGAGGACACGGCGGAACTGTTCCTGGTCCTCGGGGGTGGTGATGAGGCAGATCTCGCGGATCCCGGCCAGCATCAGCACCGACAGCGGATAGTAGATCATCGGTTTGTCGTAGATCGGCAGCAGCTGCTTCGACACGCCCATGGTGATGGGATAGAGCCGCGTGCCGGAACCGCCCGCGAGAATGATGCCTTTGCGTTGGGTCATGCCTTGGCTCCGAGTTCGGTGAGGATGTCCGACAGGCCGGTGCGCCAGTCGGGCCGCGCGATGCCGAAGGCGGCCTCGGTCGCGGAATTGTCCATGCGCGAATTCGCCGGCCGCGCGGCGGGGGTCGGGAAGTCCGAGCTGGGGATGTCCACGACTTCGGGCGAGAGTCCCGCCTGGGCAAAGATCTCGCGGGCGAAGTCGGCCCAGCTGACGTCCGGCCCGGCCGAGAAATGGTAGGTGCCGGAGGTGTCCGGGTTCGACGCCAGCGCGTCGGCGATGGTCAGGCAGGCCCGCGCGATGTCGGCGGCGGGCGTGGGCCCGCCCACCTGATCCGACACGATGGTCAGCCGGTCGCGTTCGGCGCCGAGACGCAGCATCGTCTTCACGAAGTTCTTGCCGTGGGCCGAGACCACCCAGGAGGTGCGCAGGATCGCGTGGGGTCCGTCCGCCGCGCGCACGCCTTCTTCGCCGGCAAGCTTGGAGCGGCCGTAGGCGCCCAGCGGTGCCACCGGCGCGTCGACCGGGAAGGGGTCGCTGCCGCTGCCGTCAAAGACGTAGTCCGTCGAGATGTGCACGAAGGGCACGCCCTGCTGCGCGCAGGCATGGGCCATCGCGGCAGGCGCGTCGGCGTTGACCACGCGGGCCTCGTCCTCGTGCTCTTCGGCGGCGTCCACGGCCGTCCACGCGGCGGCGTTGATGACCGCCTCCCAGTCGCACGACGCGATCAGCGCGGCGCAGGCGGCGGGGTCGGTCAGGTCGGCGCGGTCGCGGCCCGCACAGTCCACGCGGTCGCCGCCGTGGCGCGCAAGCTCGGTGGCCACCTGTCCGCTTTGTCCGAAGACCAGAATGGTCATGTCACCCTCCGAATGGTGCCTGTTGCGGGACGACCGGGCTTCAGCCCGCCTTGCCGAGACGCTGGCCCACGCCCTCGCGATCCTGAAGCGCGCGCCACCAGTCCTCGTTGTCGAGATACCATTGCACGGTCTTCTCCAGCCCCTGCTCGAGCGTCACGGACGGGCGCCATCCCAGCTCTTCGCTGATACGGGTCGGGTCGATGGCGTAGCGCAGGTCGTGGCCGGGGCGGTCGTCGACAAAGGTGATCTGTTCGGCATAGGCGGCGTTGCCGGGCCGCTTCTCGTCGAGGATGGCGCAGATGGTGCGCACCAGCTCGATGTTCTGGGCTTCGTTCTCACCGCCGATGTTGTAGCTGCGGCCGATCTCGCCCTTCTGCACCACGGTCAGCAGCGCGTCGGCGTGATCCTCCACATAGAGCCAGTCGCGGACGTTCTCGCCCTTGCCGTAGACCGGGATCGGCGCGCCGGCGAGGGCGCGCAGGATCACCACCGGCACCAGCTTCTCGGGGAAGTGGAACGGGCCGTAATTGTTCGAGCAGTTGGTCAGCACCACCGGCAGGCCGTAGGTCTCGTGCCACGCGCGGACGAGGTGATCGGACGACGCCTTGGACGCCGAGTAGGGCGAGCGCGGATCGTAGGGCGTGTCCTCTGTGAATTGGCCGTCGGTCTCGGGATTCGGGCCGAGCGAGCCGTAGACCTCGTCGGTCGAGATGTGATGAAAGCGGAAGCTTTCGGGGCGGCCCTTGTCCTGCCAGTAGGCGCGGGCGGCCTCGAGCAGGTGGAAGGTGCCCATGACGTTGGTCTCGATGAAGGTGCCCGGCCCGTCGATGGAGCGGTCCACGTGGCTTTCGGCGGCAAGGTGCATCACCGCGTCGGGCGCGTGCGCGGCGAAGATGCGGTCGAGCGCGGCACGGTCGCGGATGTCGGCCTGCTCGAAGGCGTAGCCGGGCGCCTCGGCGACCTCGGCCACGTTGTCGAGGCAGGCGGCATAGGTCAGAGCGTCGACGTTGACGACCTCGTGGCCGTCGCGAATGGCCTGGCGCACGACCGCCGAGCCGATGAATCCGGCGCCGCCGGTCACGAGCAGTTTCATGGAAACCTCCTGGCAGGCCGCGCGGCGCTCAGGCCCGGCGCGGCGGCAAGATCGGGAAAGGTAAGGGTCGCGTCGCGCATGGCCGGCCCGTCACTGCGCCCCGTCGTAGACGAAGGGGCTGTCGAAGTCGGCGAGGGACTGCGCGACCGCGTCCTTGTCGGACAGGATCGCGTCGCTTTCGGAAATGCCCCAGTCGATGCCGATATTGGCATCGTTCCAGCGCACGGCGCCATCGCATTCAGGGCTGTAGTAGTCCGAACACTTGTAGACGATCTCGGTGTCGGGCTCGCGGGTGACGAAGCCATGCAGGAAGCCCTTGGGCACCAGCAGCTGACGGCCGTTCTCGAAGCTCAGCTCCACCCCGACCCACCGGCCGTAGGTGGGCGAGCCGCGCCGGACGTCCACCGCCACGTCGTAGAGCCGTCCGCGTCCGCAGCGCACCAGCTTGTCCTGCGCCATCGGCGGCGCCTGGAAGTGCAGGCCGCGGACCGTGCCGACCTTGGCCGAGAGCGAGTGGTTGTCCTGCACGAAGTCGATATCGATCCCGGCCTCTGCCATGCGCTTGCGGTTCCAGCTTTCGCTGAAGAAGCCGCGGTCGTCGCCAAAGCGGCGCGGCGTCAGGATCAGAACGTCGGGCAGGGCGGTCTTTTCGATCTCGAGCATTGCGTCTCGCGGTTTGGCACGGGTTCCGAGCGGGTCGGCCTCCCCTTACACGCCTTGCCGTGCGACGGAAAGCCCAAGCGCCGAGGTGTCCGGGGCCGCGGCGCGGGACCGCGCAACGCGCGCCCGGTTCGGCATCCCTTCATGCCGTGGGGGTCAGCCTCGGCGCGACGTCAGCCAGAGGGATGAGCCCCATGTCCGATACCTCCCCGATCCTCGATCTGCCCTATCTCGCGCCCGCGCAGGCGCAGAAGCATGTGACCGTCAACGAGGCGCTCACCCGGCTCGACATCCTCGCGCGGCTGAGCGTGCGCGGCTTCGCGGCAACGACGCCGCCCGAGACGCCGCAGGAGGGAGAGACCCACGCGCTGGGAGCGGGCCCGACCGGCGACTGGGCGGGGCAGGACGACCGCATCGCCTGCTTCACCGATGGCGCGTGGCTGTTCATCGCCCCCCGCGACGGCTGGCTCGCCGTGACCGAGGGCGGGGAGGCGCGGGTCTGGACAGAGGGCGCGTGGCGCGGGATCGGCCTCGGGGCCGCGACCGCAGGCCGGCTCGGCGTGAACGCGAGCGCCGATGCGGACAACCCGCTGGCGGTGGGGGGCGAGGCGACGCTTCTGACCCATGACGGCGGCGACCATAGGCTCAAGATCAACAAGGCCGGGGGCGCGTCCACGGCGTCGGTGTTGTTCCAGACCGACTGGACCGGACGCGCCGAGATGGGTCTGGCGGGCAGCAATCACTGGTCGATCAAGGTCTCGGCGGGTGGCAGCGCGTGGACCACCGCGCTTCTTATCGACGCGGGCACGGGCCGGGCCAGCGGCGCCGCGGTGCAGGCCGCGCCCGACGATGCCACCCGGGCAAGCTCATGCGAGCGGACTACGGCTACGGCCCCGCAACGCTCGTCGGCGCGGTGTCGGAAGACGGCGGCACCCCCACCGGCGCCGCGATCGAGAGCGGCGAGACCGGCTCGGGCACCTACACCCGCTTCGCGGATGGCACGCAGATCTGTCACGTGACAGGGTTCGCGACCGTCGGCGGCGCCGGAGCCGCTTGGACTTTCCCTAAGGCCTTCGCCGCGACGCCCTCGGTCACGGCGACGCCGATATCGGGCAGCGCGCCGAGGGTCCTGACCGTCGCCGCGCGCAGCACGTCGGGCGTGGAGGTTCATTCCCACGATCTTACCGGATCGGACGCGGTGACGCCGTCCTGCGACCTGATCGCGGTCGGGCGCTGGTTCTGAGCCGCGCCCGGCCGGTCAGCTCAGCTCTCGGCGCTCTTTGACAGCTCCTGCTCGTAGACGTTGCCCTCGGTGTCGTGGGCGCGCACGCGCAGGGTTTCCGATCCGTTGTCGGCGTAGCTGAAGCGGAACACCGGGTTCTCGCTGATCGAGATGCCCCCGGTCATCGAGAACAGAAGATCGTCGCCCTGCATCACCTCGAGCTCGTCGATGAAGTGCGCCGGGATGAACAGCTGGGTGATCTGGTCGCGCTGAAGCCCCGAGTAGTTCGGATGGCGGATCATGATCTGCGCCTCGCGGCGGGGCGTCGACATGGCAGCGCCGCCGGTCTCGCCGAACTGGCGCAGCTTCATCTGGCCGGCAGAGGCGAGCGCAAGCTCCGGATCGCGCGATGCGGGCGCCGAACAGCCGCCCGAAGCCTTCACGAACCGGCCCGCCATGCGCAGGCCATCCGGCGTCTCGGCCAGCACCCGCACGTTGGAATACTGGTTCACCCGCACGCGCATCTCGAAGTCGAGCGGCGCCATCGCAGTTGAAAACTCGAACTCGGCCGCCACCGGGGCGGGGTTCTCGTCGATGACCACGGTGGCGCCGGTGATCGGCGTGTCGGGGTTCGTCTGGGTGATGGTCACCGGGACGGTGGCGGCGTCGTGGGCGCGGTAGGGCGCGTCGACCGTGAACAGGTCGCCCGCCTCCCCGATCTCGGCGTCACCGACCACGTCGTATTGCAGTTCGCTCCAGGTCTCGCTTGGCTCGAGGGGGTTCTCGGGCTCCTCGGCCCAGAGCGGAGATGCGCCGAGCGCCAGAAGCGCCGCGGCGGTCAGAAGATATCGGGCCATGCTTCTCCTCCTCGCATGGAATGCCCCGCTATCATGCCAGACGAGGCGCGAATCCCCTAGGCCGCTTATGGTCGGTGTGGATCACGACCCCGCGCGCGGATGAACTGACCCCGGGAGGATCCGCCATGTTCGAAGCCGTATTGACCCTGTGCCTGACGCTCGACGCCGGAACCTGCCGCGACACCCTTCTGCCGGGTTACGAGGCCGAGAGCCGGGCCTCCTGCGCCGAGGCTCTGGCCGCCGCGCCCCCCGATCCGGCCCGGTTCGCGCCGCTGGCCGCACCGGGCGAGGCGACGTGCCGCGAGGCGGCCGCGGCGCTGGAGGTCGAGGAAATCGCCCCGGGCGTGTTCGTCCACTCGGGCGCGATAGAGGAGCCCGCTCCGGGCAATCTCGGCGACGTGTCGAACATGGGCTTCGTGATCGGCGGAGCCTCGGTGGCGGTGATCGACGCGGGCGGCTCCCGCGCGGTGGGCGAAGGACTATGGCGCGCGATCCGGGCGCGCACCGATCTGCCTGTGTCGCACCTCGTCCTGACCCACATGCACCCCGATCACGTGCTGGGGGCCGGTCCTTTCGTGTTCGCGGGCGCCGAGGTAGTAGGTCATGCGGGCCTCGGTCGCGCCATGTCGGAGCGGCGGGAGAGCTACCTCGACAGTTTCGCGCGGTTGATCGGGCCTGCCGCGTTCCTCGGGTCGGACGTGCCGGCTGTGGACGACGAGGTGGAAGACAGCACCCGGATCGACCTTGGGGGCCGTGTACTCACGGTGACCGCGTGGCCGGCGGCGCATACCGGAACCGACGTGACTGTGCGTGACGAGGAGACCGGCATCCTTTTCGCGGGCGATCTGGTGTTCGACCGGCACACGCCCGCCCTCGATGGCTCTCTCCGGGGCTGGCAATCGGTTCTGGAGGACCTGCAGGCCACCGAAGCGGCGGGCGTCGTGCCCGGCCACGGCGCGGCGCGCCTGCCGTGGCCCGAAGGTGCGGAGCCGCTGGTGCGCTATCTGGACACGCTGGCGGCCGACACCCGAGCGGCGCTGGATGCCGGGATGCGCCTTGGTGACGCGGTGGAGGTCATCGCCGAGGACGAGCGCGAGGCGTGGGCGCTGTTCGATGCCTACAACGCCCGCAACGCCACCGTCGCCTTCACCGAGCTGGAGTGGGAGTGACGCGCGCGCTTCAGCCGCCGGCCGCGCCTTGCAGCATCTGCGCCAGCGCGAACAGCCGCTTCTCGATCAGAACGGGCGTCTCGCAGACGTATTGCAGCGTCCGCTGGCGGTCGGTGTAGATGCGTTCATCCCAGGCGATCTGCTCTTCCAGCTCGTCAACCCGGTCGAAGTCCGGGTCCTCGGCCTCCATCGCCGTGTCCATCTCGGAGCGCGCGCCGTCGATGCGTTCGGACAGCTCGATCTGGCCCAGCGAGTAATCCTCGATCCCGCCCATGACCGCCTGCCTCCGGGTGCTGAGCGTATCGAACACGTCGAGGAACACCGAGGCCAGCACCATGCTGTCGGTGCCGTGCGCCTGCGTGAACTCGGCCACGCGTGCCTCGGCGGTTTCAAGATCAACGCGGCGCAGGGCCAGCGTCGCCGCCAGCTCGCGCGCGGCGCGCGCGGTATCCTCGGACATTTCGGGGTCAACGGTCGCCGGGTCGATCGGCCACATCAGGCCGGGCGAGAGCTGCTTCACCTTGCGCTGGATGCATGGCCAGGTGGGGTCGGTGTAATCGTTCGCCAGCGCCGGAGACGCCGCGACTGCCGCCAGCAGGGCGGCGCGAATGAACGTGCCGGTCATGGGGTCCTCCCTCTCCTGCGCGACTATGTGACAGGCGAAAACACGAGTCCATTCCGGGCGATACCCACCAAGGTCGGCGTTGTTCGGAGCGCGGAGCGCCGCCCATAGTCGACACCGAAGGCACCGCCAGACGTGCGTCGACGATTGGGAGGACATCCATGAAAACCCGTGCAGCGGTCGCGATGGAGGCGGGCAAGCCGCTCGAGATCATGGAAGTGAACCTCGAGGGCCCGAAGGCGGGCGAGGTTTTGGTGGAGATCAAGGCCACCGGCATCTGCCACACCGACGAATTCACCCGCTCGGGCGCGGACCCCGAGGGCCTGTTCCCGTCGATCCTGGGCCACGAGGGCGCGGGCGTCGTGGTGGAATGCGGCGAGGGCGTCAC
>NZ_FOAI01000007.1 GCF_900109705.1 Roseivivax marinus
GGCGGCGCCAAGGGCCGCACCGACGTGCCGAAGATCGTCGACTGGTACATGCAGGGCAAGATCGAGATCGACCCCATGATCACCCACACCATGCCGCTCGAGAAGATCAACGAGGGCTTCGACCTCATGCACGAGGGCAAGTCAATCCGCGCCGTCGTCACCTTCTGACGGTGCACACGGGGCCGCGCGGGGAGGCGCGGGTCCGGACGTGAACGACAACACCGGCACCGGGGCAGGAGGAGGCCCGCACGCCATGGATATCGTCTCGCAACATCGCAGCTTCGGAGGGGTGCAGGCCGTTTACAGCCACCCGTCGAACACCTGCGGCTGCGAGATGCGTTTTGCCGCCTACCTGCCGCCCCAGGCCGCGGACCGCGACGTGCCCGTGCTGTGGTACCTCTCGGGCGGGGCCGAGGGCTTTGACGCGGCTGTGGCGCGTGCGGGCTTCCAGGAACATGCCGCGCGGCGCGGCCTCGCGGTGATCTTCCCCGACGTGGCGCCTCGCGGGGACAGCGTCGCCCGCTGCGGCACGGTCGCGGACGACCTTGGTGCAGGGGCGGGCTTCTACGTCAACGCCACCCGCGATCCGTGGCGGCCGAACTACCGGATGTACGACTACATCCTGCACGAGTTGCGCGGGCTGGTACTGGATCACCTGCCTCTCGAGGACCGCCACGGCATCACCGGCCACGCCGCCGGGGGCCACGGCGCGCTGACGCTGGCGCTCCGGAATTCCGAGATGTTCGAGTCGGTTACGGCGCTGGCGCCCGTGGCCAACCCGACCTCGTCCGAGTGGGGCCGCCGGCAGCTGTCCACCCTGCTGGGGTCGGATGAAACCACGTGGTCGGTGCACGATGCGACGCTACTTCTCGACGAGCTGGGCTGGAAGGGAGACATCCTGGTGGATCAGGGAGGCGACGATGCATTTCTCGACCTTCTGCGTCCGCAGGCGCTTGCCGCCACGATGGCCCGGCGTCGTCAACCTGGTCAGGTCCGGATCCAGAAGGGTTATGACCATTCATTCTACTTCGTTAACACTTTCGCGGGTGACCACGTACAGTGGCACGCCGAGAGGCTGAATTGACGATGCTCAAAGGAAGGAAAGACATGCTTCAGAAACTGCTCGCCGTCACCGCGATCGTGACACTGCCAGCCGGTTTCGCATTCGCTGCGAGCCACGAGTCCGACGACTCGTCCGGCGCTTCGATGGAGATGGAGATCACCGGCGATGCCGAGGCCGGCGAACAGGTCTTCCGCAAGTGCCAGGCCTGCCACATGGTCGGCGAGGACGCACAGAACCGCGTCGGTCCCGTGCTGAACGGCGTTGTCGGACGCACCGCCGGCACGCTGGAAGGCTTCAACTATTCCGACGCGATGGTCGCCAAGGGCGAAGAGGGGCTCGTCTGGAACCCCGAGACGCTGGCGGCCTATCTCGAGAATCCGCGCGGCTACGTCGAGGGCACCAAGATGTCCTTCGCCGGTCTCCGCAAGGAAGAGGAGCGCGCGAACGTGATCGCGTACCTCGCCCAGCATTCCGAAGACGGAACCATGGGCGAAGGCTCCTGAACGAAGTTCCGCGTCGCATCCGCCGGGGAGGAGAGACCCGATAGCGGCTGATGCGGTGCGAACGACCCGAGGGGCGCCGGTTGCTCGCGCGCCCCACGGGGAGACGACGTGTCAACAAGGGAGTTGGACAATGAAAAAGCTGACGCTTCTGACGTCAGGCCTCGCGCTCACCGCCTCCATGGCGGTCGCGAACGAGGACCTCATGAGCCAGATGGACGACCCGAACCAGTGGGCGATCCAGACCGGCGACTACAAGAACCAGCGCTATTCCGAGCTGGACCAGATCAACGCCGAAAACGTGGGCGACATGCAGGTCGCATGGACGTTCTCGACCGGCGTTCTGCGTGGTCACGAGGGTTCGCCCCTCGTGGTGGGCGACACGATGTACCTGCACACGCCGTTCCCGAACATCGTGTACGCGCTGGACCTCGCGAACGAGGGCCGGATCAAGTGGAAGTACGAGCCGCAGCAGGACCCGGACGTCATCCCGGTGATGTGCTGTGACACCGTGAACCGCGGTGTGGCCTATGCCGACGGCAAGATCTTCCTGCACCAGGCCGACACCAAGGTCGTCGCGCTGAACGCCGAGGACGGCTCGGTCGCATGGGAAGCCACCAACGGCGATCCCTCGAAGGGCGAGACCAACACCGCGACCGTGCTTCCGGTCAAGGACAAGGTCATCGTCGGCATCTCGGGCGGCGAGTTCGGCGTCCAGGGTCACGTGACCGCCTACAACATGGAAACCGGCGAGCAGGAATGGCGCGCCTACTCCGTGGGTCCGGACGACCAGATCCTGTTCAACCCCGAAGAGACCACCTCGCTCGGCGAGCCGGTCGGTGCCGACAGCTCGCTGAACACCTGGGAAGGTGATCAGTGGATGATCGGTGGCGGCACGACCTGGGGCTGGTACGCGGCCGACATGGACGAGAACCTGTTCTATTACGGTTCGGGCAACCCCTCGACATGGAACCCGGCGCAGCGCCCCGGCGACAACCGCTGGTCCATGACCATCTTCGCCCGTGACATCGACACCGGCGAGGCCAAGTGGGTCTACCAGATGACGCCCCACGACGAGTGGGACTACGACGGCGTCAACGAGATGATCCTCACCGAGCAGGAAATCGACGGCGAGGAGCGCAAGCTGCTCACCCACTTCGACCGGAACGGCCTGGCCTACACCATGGACCGCGTCTCGGGCGAACTGCTCGTGGCCGAGAAGTACGACCCGGTCGTGAACTGGACCACCGGCGTCGACATGGACCCCGAGTCGGACACCTACGGTCGTCCGGAAGTGGTGGCGCAGTACTCGACCGAGCAGAACGGCGAGGACGTCAACACCACCGGCGTCTGCCCGGCGGCTCTTGGTACCAAGGACCAGCAGCCGGCGGCCTACTCGCCCAAGACCGAGACGTTCTACGTCCCGACCAACCACGTCTGCATGGACTACGAGCCGTTCCGCGTCGCCTACACCGCGGGCCAGCCCTATGTCGGTGCGACCCTGTCGATGTACCCCGCGCCGGACAGCCATGGCGGCATGGGCAACTTCATCGCCTGGGACAACATCAACGGCGAGATCAAGTGGTCGATCCCCGAGCAGTTCTCGGTGTGGTCGGGCGCTCTGGCCACCGCGGGTGACGTGGTCTTCTACGGCACGCTCGAGGGCTACCTGAAGGCGGTCGACGCGGAATCGGGCGACGAGCTCTACCGCTTCAAGACCCCGTCGGGGATCATCGGCAACGTGATGACCTACATGCATGACGACAAGCAGTATGTCGGCATCCTGTCGGGCATCGGCGGCTGGGCCGGTATCGGTCTCGCGGCCGGTCTGACCAACCCGAACGACGGTCTCGGCGCCGTGGGCGGCTATGCCGCGCTCAGCGACTACACCGCGCTCGGCGGTCAGCTGACCGTGTTCTCGCTGCCCGACTCGGCAAGCTCGTCCTCCTCGTCGGAGAACTGAGACACGTGATCCAGGGGGGCCGGCACGCCTTGCCGTGCCGGCCCCCGCTGTCCCGGTCCCCGGATCAGATCTTCAGAACAATTCGAACTCGAAAGGCACGTCCCCACATGACGCGTTCCGCCACTCCGTTCCTCGCTGCCGCGGCGCTTGCGCTCGCCGTTCCGGGCGCCGCCCTGGCCTGGAGCGACCAGCCCGTCGATCCCTCGGCCGAGCATCCGCAGGTGCCCGTCGATTACGAGGAAAACGGCCGTTACTATACCGAAGAGGGCATCCCGACCTACGAGATCGACGAGGACGGCACCGTAGACTGGCTGACGTTCTCGGGCTTCCGGCGCTACCACGCCGAGTGCCACACCTGCCACGGACCGGACGGCGAAGGCTCGACCTACGCGCCGAAGATCAAGAACTCGGCCGTGAACATGGATTACTACGATTTCTACGCGACCGTCGTGAACGGCCGGCACAACGGCAACTCCGTGATGCCCTCCTTCGGCGAGAACCCGAACGTGATGTGCTACCTCGACGACATCTACGTCTACCTCAAGGCCCGCGGCATGGATGCGGTGGCACGGGGCCGTCCGTCCAAGAAGGACCCGAAATCCGATGCAATCTCCGAGATGGAAAATGCCTGCATGGGATAAAGCCCTGGGCGTCGGGCTGGCCCTGCTTCTCTCCCAGGCGGGGCCGGGGTCGGCGCAGACCTCGGACCTGGTGTCTCAGAACGCCTTCCGGGTCTGCGCCGACCCAGCGAACTACCCGGTTTCGGACGACCAGGAACGCGGCTACGAGAACCGCATCGCCGAGCTGTTCGCCGAGGCGCTGGACCGCGAGCTGCAATACGAGTGGTATCCCATGGCCACCGGCTTCATCCGCAACACGCTCGCCGCGAACCGCTGCGACGTGGTGATCGGATACGCCCAGGGCCACGAGATGGTGCAGAACACCAACCACTACTTCACCTCGGTCTACACCCTCGTGGTGCCGCAGGAGTCGGAGCTTTCGGACGTGGAGGCGCTGACCGACGAGGCGCTGAAGGGCGCGCGGATCGGGGTGGTTGCGGGCAGTCCGCCGGCCACGCACATGGCGCGCAACGGGCTGATTGGCGACGCGAAGTCCTACAGCCTCATGGTCGACCGCCGCTACGAGAGCCCAGTGGTCGACATCCTCGACGACCTCGAGTCCGGCGAAATCGACGCCGCGGTGATGTGGGGTCCGATCGCGGGTCCGCTGGTGAAGGCGGATTATCCCGACCTGACGGTGATCCCGCTTCTGAACGAGGCGGCGTCCCCGAGGCTGTTCTTCCGCATCACCATGGGCGTGCGGCGCGGCGAGGATGTCTGGAAGCGCGAGCTGAACTCGCAGATCCGGCGCAACCAGGACCGGATCAACGAGATCCTCGAGGAGGCCGGCGTGCCGCTGGTCAACGACATGGGCACGGAGATGCTCGCCGCCGAGACCGGACAATGAGGGCGGGGGCGCTCGCGGCGCTCGTCCTTTGCATGTCGGGCGCTGCCTGGGCTGCGCCCGACGAACCATCCGATTACCGCATGGACGAGTACCGCGCGCCGGTGCCGGCGACGCTTGAGGGTGCGACCGTGGTCGGGCCCGAAGACGCGCACGCGCTGTGGGAGCGCGGCGACGTCGCTTTCGTCGATGTCCTGCCCCGCGCCCCCAAGCCCGAGGGACTGCCGGAGGGCACGATCTGGCGCGAGAAGCCCCGCAACTCGATTCCCGGTGCGATGTGGCTGCCGAACGTGGGCTACGGTGCGATTGCCGAGGAAACGGCGGACTATTTCCGCGCCGGGCTGGACGTGGTGACCGAAGGCGATCCGGACCACGCCGTCCTGTTCTTCTGTCTCGAGAATTGCTGGATGTCCTGGAACGCCGCGAAGCGCGCCTTGGAATGGGGCTACTCGGAGGTCTACTGGCTTCCGGAAGGCACCGACGGATGGGCGCTCTGGGATTATCCGCTCGAGCCGGTGGTGCCGCAGGAATTTAACTAAATTCCTGCGCGGCGGGGGCGACGGCCTCGGAAAATTAGTTAATTTTCCGAGGCGCGGGCCGTGTCAGTAGCCCGGCAGGCGGGTTTCGGCGTGGGTCGTGGTGCCGTCGGTGTCGGTCATCGTCACGCCGACGTGCTGGGTGTTTCCCGGGATCGACAGCGCCAGGTCGGGGTTTTCCGACAGCGAGATCGATCCGGTGACGTCCACGTAGTTGCCGCCGTCGAGGTCGATGGCCAGGTCGGCGACGTAGCGCATGGGGATATAGAGAAGCGAGATCTGGTCGCGCTGCATTCCGGAATGCGACGGGTGAGACAGCTCCACATCGAGCCGGCGCTGCATCCGCGACAGGCGGTCGAGCGCGCCCGCGCCGGGCACCCCATCCTCGACCCGCAGCACCATGTCGCCCAGCGTCGCAAGCGCCAGGTCCGGGTCGGTGCCGGGGGGGGCCGCGCAGGCCCCTTGTCCGGAGGTCTTCACGAAGCTCTCGGCGGCCCAGAGCCGACCGTCGGTGGTCTCGGCGACCACGTGCAGCGGCGTCGGGCCGTTCACCCGCATGGTCACGTCGAAGAAGAACCGCTCCTGCGGTTCGGCCAGGGTGAACACCGCCGACACGGGCATCGGGTTCTCGTCCAGGACCACGGTGACCTCGCCAATACGCAGTCCCGGCGGCGCGGCGACCTGCGCTGCCACCTGCGTGCGGGCGTCGTCCTCGGTGCGGTAGGGTGCGTCGATCGCCACCACGTCCGACCCGTCGCCGAGCGCACGATCGGGCCAGATGGACGACGCGAGTCCGTCCCAGGTGCTTTCGGCCAGCGCGGGGCCGGCGCCCAGCACCAGGCACAGGGCTGCGGATCTCAGGATCATGGCGTCTCTCCTCCCAGGATGAACTCGCCGAAGGCGCGCGGCCCGTCCCCGGTGGCGATCTCCTCCATCACCTCCAGCGTGGCCGCGTCGATCAGGCTGACGCTGTTGTCGAACCAGTTCGCCACCACGATTATGGCACCGTTTTCCGCGTCGTCCACGCCTTCGGGATATTCGCCCGCGTTCAGGGTGGCGACGGTGTCCAGCGTGTCGAGCGCGATAACGCTGATCGTGCCGGCATACTGGTTGGTCACGAAGGCGCGTCCCTGCGCGAAGGCGACGCCGTAAGGGCGTTCGCCGACGGGGACGGTGGCGGTGACGGTGCCTGCCTCCGGTTCGATCACGCTGAGGTCGTTAGTTCCGACATTGCCGACGAAGAGCCGCCCGTCCGGCGCGAACCGCAGGCCGTAGGGCCGGGTGCCGACGGAGATGCGGGCGTGCGGCTCCAGCGTGCCGGCGTCCCAGAGAGTGACGCGATCGGCGTCGCGCTCGGCCGCGGCGAGCCAGCGGCCGTCTGGCGACAGGGCGAGCCCGGCAGGGGCCGCGGCGGTTTCGAGTTCGGCTTCGACCTCCAGCGTCTCGGCATCGAGCGCCCAGAGCCGGGCATTGTACCAGTCCGACACGAAGACCCGGCCGCGGGATGCGTCGTAGGCGATACCCGTGGGGCCCCCGTCCAGCCGTACCTCGGCCAGCGCATCGCCTGTCTCCGGATCGAGGCGGCGCACGGTCTTGCTGTCGGGGGACACGGTGTAGAGCCTGCCGTCCGGGCCGGCAGCGATGCCTGCGGGCTGGCCCGGCAGGTCAAAGCGCAACACTTCGGTGCGCGTGGTGAGGTCCAGAACGGAGAGCGAGTCGCCGTTCTGGTTGGTGATGTAGGCCATGTCGGCCGCGGTCCCGGCCGGAACCGCGAGCGACAGGATCAGCGCGAGATCACGAGCCCGGCGCACCGAATTCCTCGACCAGAGCCTCCATCCCGGCCTCGTAGATGCCGGTGACCGCGGCGACCGCCGCCTCGTCGTTCAGCTCTTCCGGGGGATCGTTGTTCGGGTAGCCGCGGTAGAATGCGCCGCGCCATTCGACCAGCGACCCGCCGCCGTCGAGCGGCTTCACCGTCAGGTGGGACGAGTAGTTGGTGACCGGCAGCACCTCCACGTCCACGTCGGTGATGCGGTAGGAGTAGGTCATCTTCTCGTCGTCATACTTGTAAAGCACTTCCGAGATGATCGGCCCGTCGGCACCCTGATCGCTCAGGTGCAGCACGCGGGTGGCGTCGATCTCGTTACCGCCCTCGCCGGACTGGGAGACGACGGCGGGATGCCACGTCAGGTCCTGGAAGTCCCCGATGTAGTCCCAGACCTCGGCGGGCTCGGCCGCGACTTCGGTGGTCACGGTGACCTTCTGGCGCGTGGGTCCGTGGGCCAGGGCCATCGCGGGCACGAGAGCCGACACCGCCAATGCGGCGCCGAATGTACGTCGTTTCATTCTTCCTCCTCCATGAAGAACGTGTTTCTGAGGATGTAGTCCATCCCCCGCCGCCACGCGGCGTCCGAGTTGTCGCGAATGTCCACGACCCGGCCGCGCACCATCTCGCCGGTCTCGGCGTCGCGCAGCTGCAGGTTCATGGACAGGATCAGGTTCGAGACCTTCTGCACCTCGCCGACGAGGCTGTAATCGGCGCCAAGCTCGGCAGCGGCGCGGGTGTCGCAGCCATAGCACTTGGCCGGGTTCACCACGTTTTTCACCTGCCCCTCGACCTCCGACGTGTCGAGCATCTCCATTCCGCTCGCGGAGAAACGGTCGGTCACCATGGTCTCCAGCATCTCGATCCGGTCGAGTTCGGCAGGGTCTTCGCCGAGCATTTCGGTCTGCAGCGACTCGTCCAGGTAGGTGATTCCCCAGAACGCGACGGACCCCTCGGGCACTGGTTCGCGGGCCGGCTGGGCGGCCGCCGTGGTGGCGATCACAGAAATTAAGAGTGGAGCGAACAGCTTTGACATGGCCCGAATGGTGCGAGTTCGAGGCTTTCGGCGGCAACTGATCCAAAGGTCGGCATTCCCTCCGCGGGGTGCGCTGCCAAGGTCCGGAAAAGGGCCCGGACGAACCGGGGAACGGGAGGAAAATGTGCTGAAATTCAATGCGCTGCTTGCTGCGGTGACCGGCATGGTCGTCTGTGCCGGCCCGGCCGCCGCGGTCGACGTGAAGGCGGCCGTGCTGCGGATCGACTACGACACGCTGCTGCCCATCTCGCGCTACGAGTACCCGGCCGAGGACCTCGGGTTCGCCGGTGCCGCGCTTGCCGATCAGGACAACGGGACCACCGGCCAGTTCATGGGCCACACCTTCGAGACCGAGACGGTGGCGGTCGCACCGGACGGGGCCGACAGCGCTCTTGCCGACCTGCTGGAGGGCGGCACGCGGCTGATCGTCGTGATGGCCGAGGCCGAGGACCTGTTGCGCCTGACCGACGCCGCCGAGGCCGAGGGCGCGCTCGTGTTCAACGCGCTCGCGCAGGACACGGCGCTGCGGGGCGACCAGTGCCGGGGCAACCTGCTGCACACCGCGCCGTCGAACGCGATGATGGCCGACGCAGTCATGCAGTTCGCGGTCTGGAAGAAGTGGACGGACCTTTTCCTCGTCGCCGGCTCCAACCCGGAGGACGAGGCGCTCGCCGAGGAATACCGCCGGGCCGCGACCAAGTTCGGCGCCGAGATCGTCGAGGAGCGCACCTTCGAGGACACCGGCGGCGCGCGGCGGACCGACTCGGGCCATGTCCTCGTGCAGCGGCAATTGCCGGTCTTCATGCAGGATGCCGAAGATCATGACGTGGTCATCGCGGCCGATGCGTCGGACGTGTTCGCGGAATACCTGCCCTATCACCTGTGGACGCCGCGCCCGGTCATGGGCTCGGGCGGTCTGGTCCCGCGCACCATTCACGGCGCGCATGAGGCCTGGGGCGCGACGCAGTTCCAGAATCGGTTCGAGGAACTGGCCAACCGCTACCCCCGCGATGCCGACTATGATGTCTGGCTCGCGCTGCGGGTTGTGGGCGAGGCCGTGAGCCGCACCGGAAGCGCCGACCCCCAGCAGATCCGCGATTACGCCTTGTCCGACGCGTTCGAACTTGGCGCCTTCAAGGGTCAGCCGCTCACGTTCCGCACCTGGAACGGCCAGATGCGCCAGCCGATCCTGCTCTATGACGGGGCGATCACCGTCAGCGTGAGCCCGCAGGAGGGCTTCCTGCACCAACGCTCGCCGCTCGACTCGATGGGACTCGACCAGCCCGAATCCGCCTGCACCGCCTTCAACTGAGGACGACATGAAACAGCTTCTGCTTTCCGCCGCCCTGACCGCCCTCGCCGCGTCGCCGGCGCTTGCCAACAAGGTCTTCGTCTCGAACGAGCGGGGCAACACCGTCACGGTGATCGACAGCGAGACGTGGGAGGTGCTCGAGGAGTTCGACGCCGGAAACCGTCCACGCGGCATCACAATCGCGCCGGATGGCTCCGAGCTTTATGTCTGTGCGTCCGACGATGATCTCGTGCGTGTCTTCGATCCGGAGACCTACGAGGAACTTCACACGCTGCCCTCCGGACCGGATCCCGAGCTGTTCGTGATCCATCCATCGGGCAACCCGCTTTACATCGCGAACGAGGACGACAACCTCGTGACCGTCGTGGACACCGAGACGCACGAGGTTCTGGCCGAGGTGCCCGTGGGCGTGGAGCCCGAGGGCATGGGGATCAGCCCCAACACCCAGTATGTCGTGAACACGTCCGAGACGACGAACATGGCGCACTTCATCAACACGGAAACCTACGAGATCGAGCACAACCTGCTGGTGGACCAGCGCCCGCGTTACGCGCAGTACACCGCCGACGGCACCCGCCTGTTCGTCTCGTCCGAGATCGGGGGCACGGTCAGCGTGATGGATATCGCCGAGGACGGCACGCCTACGCTGGTCGAGAAGATCGAGTTCGAGGTGCCGGGGGTGCTGCCCGAATGGCTTCAGCCCGTCGGCGTGAAGGTGACCGAGGACGGCAGCCGCATCTTCGTGGCCCTCGGGCCCGCAAACCGGGTGGCGGTAATCGACGGCGAGAGCCTCGAAGTGCTCGACTACATCATCGTCGGCCAGAGGGTCTGGCAGCTCGCCTTCACCCCGGACGAGCGGTACCTCATCACCACCAACGGCAACTCCAACGACATCACCGTGATCGATGTAGAGGCCGAGGAGGCGATCCAGACCGTTCAGGTGGGCCAGCAGCCCTGGGGCGTCGTGGTGGCGCCGGACTGACCCGAGACTTCGATGCGTGCATGAGGAGGAGACCCGACCATGAAGATACTGATGACCAGCCTCGCGGCTCTCGTGCTTTCCGCGCCGATCGCGTTAGCGCAGGAGGACGACGCTCCGTCGCAGGACACCGTCGATGCGATCATGACGATGCTCACCGACATGAGCTGCGAGATGGACCCTGACGATATCGAGGTGGAAGACGAGGGCGGCTACGACCTCGATGACGTGATCTGCCAGGGTGAGGGGCAGATGGACATCGAGCTCGACGACGATCTGAACATCGTCGAACGCCGGATGGAGTGATCCCGGCCCGCTGCGCCCCGACCATCGTCTACTCGACGAAAGTCGGAGGCGGCCTCAGGTTTCGGACAGGAGACGCCGCGGGCGATCGGCCCCGCGGCGAAGGGAGGAGAGACCATGAGACAGACACGTTTCGCGGCCCCGCTGGCCGCTGCACTCGCTTTCGCGCTGCCCGCGTTCGCGCAGGACGACATGCCCACGATCCGCGCCGCCGTCCTCGAGATAGGCACGGTGAACTGGGAACTTGCGACGATCACCGAGAATAACCTGGACGAGAAGCACGGCTTCGAACTCGAGGTGCAGCCCTTCGCCGACAACGGCGCGACCCGCGTCGCGGTCGAGGGGGGCGAGGCCGACATGGCCGTGGCCGACTGGATCTGGGTCGCGCGCCAGCGCGCGGCCGGCAAGGATTACGTCTACATTCCGTATTCCAAGGCCGTGGGCGCGCTGCTGGTGCCCGAAGGCAGCGAGGCGCAGTCGCTTGCGGACCTTTCCGGCGGCCAGGTCGGCATCGCCGGAGGCCCGCTCGACAAGTCGTGGCTGATCCTGCGCGCCTATGCCCAACAGGAAGAGGACTTCGACCTCGCCGCCGAGACCGAACAGGTCTACGGCGCGCCGCCTCTGATCTTCAAGAACGGGCTCTCGGGCGACGTCGACGGCGCAATCAACTACTGGCATTTCCTCGCCAAGATGAAGGCTGGCGGCATGCGCGAACTGGTGAATGTCGAGGATGCGGCCGTGGCTCTGGGCCTGAATCCCGAAACGCCTCTGCTCGGCTACTTCATGAAGGAGGAGTTCATCGCCGAGAACCCGGACATCGCGCAGAAGTTCTACGACGCGAGCCAGGAGGCCAAGGCGCTTCTCGCCGAAAGCCCGGAGGAATGGGAAAAGCTGCGCCCCCGGATGAACGCCGCCGACGATGCCCAGTTCGAGCAACTCAAGGCCGACTGGCTGGCCGGTGCGCCCGAGCGCGGCCCGATCGACGTGGAGGGGGCGAGCGCCTTCCTCGCGCTGATGCACGATCTCGGCGGGTCCGAGCTGGTCGGCGAAGCGACGGAGTTGCCTGACGGCCTCTTCGCGGACGTGGAGTGATCGGTGGCGCATGACCGATACGCGCGTTGTCACGACACTCTCGCTGCTCGGTCTGCTGGTCCTCTGGGTCGTCGCGGCGGCGCTGACCGCCGATCCGCAGATCCTGCCCTCGCCGGTCTCTCTGATCGGGCCGTTCTGGCAGGAGCTGCGGTCGGGGCAGTTGCTCTATCACCTGTCGCAGACCCTGATCCGCGTGATCTGGGCCTTCGCACTGGCGATGATCCTCGGGCTGGCGCTGGGCCTTGCCATGGGCCGGTCGGAGCGGCTGAACCGCTGGCTCGATCCGTGGCTGGTGGTGTTCCTGAACCTGCCCGCGCTGGTTCTGATCGTGCTGTGCTATCTGTGGATCGGCCTGAACGAGACGGCGGCGATCGTCGCGGTCACGCTCAACAAGGTGCCGAACGTCACGACCGTGATCCGCGAGGGTGCGCGGGCCACGGACCCGGATCTCGACGCGATGGCGCAGGTCTATCGGATGTCGTTGCTTGCCCGGCTTCGCCACGTCACGCTGCCGCAACTCGCGCCCTTCATCGCGGGCGCGGCGCGCTCGGGCGTGGCGGTGATCTGGAAGATCGTGCTGGTGGTCGAGTTCCTCGGCCGCTCGTCCGGCATCGGCTTCAAGATCCACATGTTTTTTCAGCTCTTCGACGTGGCGATGGTGCTGGTCTACGCGCTGTCGTTCATTGCCGTGATGCTGGTGGTCGAATGGGCGATCCTGCAACCGTGGGAGCGGCGCGTGCGGCGCTGGCGGACGGCATGATCCGGGTCAACGTGCGTTCCAAGCGGTTCGGCGGCACCGAGGTCCTCGGCCCCGTCGCCTTCGAGATCGCCGACGGCGAGACGGTAGCCATCCTTGGTCCTTCGGGCATCGGCAAGTCCACCCTGCTGCGCATCGTCGCCGGGATCGACACCGATTTCGAGGGCCGCGTCGAGCGCCCCGAGCGCATGGCCATCGTGTTCCAGGAGCCGACGCTGTTGCCGTGGCGCACGGCGCTGGCCAACCTGACGCTGATCCACCCGGAATTGCCCGAGGCCGACGCCCGCCGGATGCTCGATCGCGTGGGGATCGCCGAGCGCGCGGACGCCTTCCCGACGCAGATGTCGCTGGGCCAGCAGCGACGGCTGGCGCTGGCCCGGGCCTTCGCCGGGCAGCCCGAGCTTCTGATCATGGACGAGCCGTTCGTGTCGCTCGATCCGGCGACGGCGGACACCATGCTCGGCCTGACCGAGGACCTGATTGCCGAGGCGCGTCCCGCGACGCTCTTCGTCACCCATGCGCGCAGCGAGGCCGAACGGCTGGCGACCCGCGTGCTGGAACTCGGGGGACGGCCCGCGCGGCTGCTCCCGGCACCAAGCGACCCAAAGGGAGGATCATCTTGAAACGATTTGCACTGACCGCCGCCGCCGCGCTGATCGGCACCGCCGCCTCGGCACACGATTTCGGTTTTGCCGGCATCCTGTCCAACACCAACCAGGGCGAGGAACTCCCGACCCTGATCCTGGCTACGGGGCAGCCGGTCGCGGAGGGGCCGATCACGCTGGAATCGGGCAAGGTCTACGAGCTCGAGATCGAGGCCGACGGCTCCGCCGAGCTTGCGCTTACCGGGCCGGCCTTCTTCCGGAACGTCTGGGTGAACGAAGTCGTGATCAACGGGCTCGAGGTGCGTCCCTTCGGCCTTGAAAGCGTGGAGTTCGACCAGGCCGGCACGATGGAGATCGAGTTCATCGCGATCCGTCCGGGCCAGTATGAGCTGAAGATCCCCGGCTCCACCGGTGACAGTCAGCGGGTGCAGATCACCATCCAGTAACGCCTGCGGGCAACCGTTCGCCCGTATCAGCATTGCGCGTCGCACAGGCCGGGCTTGCGCGCGCGCATCTTGCCGCACCCCGGGGCAAGGGTCAGGTTCGCGCTAACGCCGCGCCGCGGCACGCCACCCGAGATCCGACGACTCACCCGCCCCGGAGGCCGCCATGACCACCGAACCGACGACCCGTCTTGCGCCCACGCTCATCGCGCTGGGCCTCGGCGCCTTTGCCATCGGCGTGTCCGAGTTCGCGGCGATGGGCCTTCTGCCTTACTACGCCGACGGCTTCGGCGTGTCCGAGCCCGCCGCCGGCCATGCCATCAGCGGCTATGCTCTGGGCGTGGTGATCGGCGCGCCGGTGCTGGCGGTGCTCCTGGCGCGCTTCCCGCGCAAGGCGGTTCTGGCGAGCCTGATCGCGGTCTTCGGCATTGCGAACCTGCTGGGCGCGATTGCCCCGTCGATGAACCTCCTGACCACCACCCGCGTTCTGTCGGGCTTGCCCCACGGCGCTTATCTCGGCATCGCCATGCTGTTCGCCGCGGACCTTCTGCCCAAGGGGCAGCGCGCCAAGGGGGTGGCCCGCGTGCTTCTCGGCCTGACGCTCGCGAACGTGATCGGCGTGCCGCTCGCCTCGGCCATCGGGCAGAGCATAGGCTGGCGTTCGCTCTTCGTCATCGTCGCGGTGCTTGCGGCGGCGTCGGCCACGATGATCCTGCGCGTGGCACCAGACCCGGCCCCGGCGGAGGGCGCGAGCCCCATGCGCGAACTGGCCGCGCTGAAAAACCGTGCGGTCTGGCTCACGCTGGCCGTGGGGGCCGTGGGCTTTGGCGGCGTGTTCGCAGCCTATTCCTACTTCTCGGCCGCGATGATCGAATCCGCCAGCGCCCCCGCCTGGGCGATCCCGCTGGGCCTGTCCGCCTTCGGGGTCGGGGCCACCTTCGGCAACGAAATCGCAGGCCGGCTGGCCTCGTGGTCGCGCATGGGCGGCACGCTGGTTCTGCTGTCCGGCATGGTCGCGACGACGCTGCTTTATGCCGCCGTGATGGGGAACTGGCCGCTCATGGTCCTGTCGATCCTGCTGCTGGGCTCGACCGCGGGTCTGGTGGTGCCGCTGCAAATGCGGCTGATGGACGTGGCAGGCGAGGCGCAGACCCTCGCCGCCGCCCTCAATCACGCGGCATTCAACTTCGCCAACGCGCTCGGACCGTTCGCGGCGGGGCTCGCCCTGTCGGCCGGCATGGGCTGGAGCGCCACGGGCCTCGTCGGGGCTACGCTGTCGGCGCTGGGCATCGTCGTGCTGGCAATCGCCTGGACCGACGGCAAGCGGCAGGGCGGCCTGGCCGTCCCTGCCGAGTGACACGCGACTAGAGAAGCAGGCCCACCACGAGAGGGGCGAGGATCGCGGTCAGCACCGCGTTCAGCCCCATCCCGATCCCCGAGAATGCCCCGGCGGTCGAGTGCACGCGGAACGCCTGCGCGGTCCCGATCCCGTGCGCGGCCACGCCCACCGCAAAGCCGCGCGCGCGCCAGTCCCGGATGCCGAGCGCGTTCAGCATCGGCGTGGCAACGACCGCGCCCGTGATCCCCGTGAGGATGACCAGAACCGCCGTCAGTGACGGTTGGCCGCCCACCGCCTCGCTGACGCCGAGGGCGACGGGGGCGGTGGCCGACTTCGGCGCAAGGGACACCAATACCTCTCCCCGCACGCCGAGCGCCCAGGCGATCCCCAGCGCCGAGAAGATCGCGGTCAGCGACCCGGCCACCAGAGCCGCCGCCATGGGCAGCAGCGAGGCCCGCACCCGCGCGAGGTTGTCGTAGAGCGGCAGCGCCAGCGCCACCGTTGCCGGGCCGAGCATGAAGTGCACGAACTGCGCGCCCTCGAAATAGGTGGCATAGGGCGTTCCGGTGGCGGTCAGAAGGGCCGCCAGCAGGATCACCGCGATCAGCACCGGGTTGGCGAGGGGATGCCGTCCGGCCATCTCGGACAGGCGTTCGGCCGCGATGTAAGCTAGCAGAGTGGCGGTGAGCCAAAGCATGGGATCGCGTGCGAGGTAGGACCACAGGTCGACGGCTTCATCCATCGGAGGGCTCCTCCGCGGCCTCGGAACCGGTCAGCTGCGCGACCGCGAGAAAGGCGAAGACCCCCGCAAGGATCGCCAGCACCGTGCTGCCCACCAGCGCGGCCAGAAGCGCCGGCCCGTCCGCGCCGAACGTCGTCAGGTGCGCGGTCACGCCCACGCCCGCCGGCACGAAGAGAAGCGACAGGTGCCCCAGAAGCCCGCGGCAGGTCTCGCGCATCCGGTCGGCCACCGCGGGACGCAGCGCGAAGAGCGCGAACAGCCCGGCAAGCCCGAGAACAGGCCCCGGCACCGTGAGGCCGAGCCCGCGCGCAAGGGTCTCTCCCGCAAGCTGAAAGACGAGCAGAACGGCGATGTTGCGGATCATGGAGCCTCCCCGGTGCGGTGCCCGGCCACGCTAGCGGCCCGGACGCGGGGCGCAAGCGGCGCTGGCCGCACCTAGTCGGGGAAGGTCCAGCCCCGCCGGCGCGGGACGCGCAGCGCGATCATCGGCTTGAGCCATCGGCTGCCGTAGCGGTCGAGGTCGAGCGCCTCGTGCACGCCCGTCCGGGTCACGCCGTCGAGCGCCGTCTCGACCACCGAGCGGCTGTAGAAGGGCGCGTCGAGCATGGGCTTCACCTGCCGGGGCCGGCTGTCGGTATCGCCATGCGCGGTGCGCCGGACACCCCAGAGGGTCCGCCGCATGGGGCGTTCCGGCGGAGGCGTCTCTAGGGTGGCATGGCCATCGGCGTCGAACCGCGCGGCGACGTTCAGCGGTCCCTCGGCGCGGCGCTGGGCCGAGTAGAAGCAGCGCGCGCCGTCACCGTCCGGAAAGCGCGCCCATGTCCAGTGCGAGAAATCCGCCTCGAGCGGTCGGGTCCCGAAATTGGCATCAAGGTAGCCGTGCCCGTTCCACTGCCAGCCGGTTGCCTCCAGGTCGACCTCGATGCGGGCCGCGGGGGCGAAGGGGCGCCAGACATGCGCGCCGTCTTTGGTAAGCGGCAGCTCCACCCCGGTCACGAAGGACGGCGTGAGCCGGACGTAGCCGCGCACGCGCGTGGGCCGGGGCAGGGCGGAGATCTCGTCGATCTCGGTCACCAGCTGGGTGCCGTTCCAGCCTATCGAGGATGGGCCGATCCGCATCCGCTGCGCGCTCTGGCGCAGGGCCGCGCGGCCACGGTCCGTCATGGCGAAACGCCCGCCTCGGCCATAGGTCGCGACGTTGAGGCAGACGTGGTTCTCCGGATCGCCCCGGCCGGACCACGCGTACCACGGCGAGAAGACCGAGCCGATGAACGCTATGATCGAGATCGCGCGGGTGCCGTCGTCGCTGATCCCGTCGACATACCACCAGGCATACCCGCCCGGCGGGACCGCGAGAGCGAAGCACGGTCCGTCGTGATCGCCTCGGCCGCGCGCATCCCGGAAAGCGCTGCCATCGGCACTCCCGGTCCCGGATGCACCCCGCCCCCGGCCAGGTAGAGCCCCGGCACCGCGCTGCGTGCCGTCGGGCGCGAGAATGCCGCCATCGGACCGTGCGGGCTCTGCCCGTAGAGGGAACCGGCGCTCCCCGGAGACAGGGCCTCGAAGTCCTTTGGCTTTGTCAGTGCGTCGGGTCCCGGTGTCGGCGAAATCGTCGCCCCGAACCTCTCCAGATGTCCAAACGTCCGCATTCGACATTCCCGGAACTCCTTTCGCTCCGACGGTGTCTGCGTGAGGGGCGACGCATTCACGATGATCTCGAACCTGTCCAACTCGCACGGGGGCTGTCCGAGGCCACGATCCTCGGCGCAGAGATACAAGGTCGGGTCGGGTGCCGTGGCACCCCCGTCCAGCGCGCGGAATTCCGGCCTGGGATCGTCGCGGAAGAAGACGTTGTGGTGGGCGAGATTGGGGCCATGCCAACGGCCCCGGACGCTCCAGACCTCGGCCGAAAGCGACCGCGCCCGGCGCAGCGCCTGCGGCGCGGCGGCTTCGACAGCGGGGCCGAGGAGACCAAGCCCGAGCGCGCGCGGGTCGCCGTTGAAGATCACCGTCCCGGTCGCGATCTCGGTCCCGTCGTCGAGAGCGACTCCGATGACCCCGGCGCCGTCGGTCCGGATCTCGCGTACGCCGGTGCCGAGGCGCAGAGTGCCGCCAAGCTCGGAGAAACGGTCCCCGACGGCCTGCGCGAGCGCGGTCAGCCCGCCCTCGACCGCCCAGACGCCCGCCGCCTCCGCCTCCCAGATCAGGGACAGCAGGGCCGGCGTCCGGTGTGGCAGTCCGCCCACGTAGGTCGCATACCGCCCGAAGAGCTGCGCGAGGCGCGGATCGTCGAAGCTGCGCTGCAGGAGGCCATCGAGCGACGTTCCCGGCGCCATGGCGCGCATCAGCCCCGGATCGCGGATCAGGGCGCGGGTGATCCCCGCGGGATCGGGGCGAGGCGCGCGCATCACCGGGTCGAGAAAGCCGTCGAACAGCCGCCGCGCCCGGTCCGAAAAGGCGCGGAACTGCGCCTCTCCGCGCGCGCCGGCCATGTCGCGGATCGCGGCGGCGCTGGCCTCGGGGTCGGCGTGGAGGTCGAGCGTGGTGCCGTCGCTCCAGAAGTGCCGCGCGAGGATGTCGAGCGGAGTCAGGCGCACCCGGTCGGAGAGCCGCGCGCCGGCGGTCTCGAACAGCGCCTCGAAGACCCAGCGCAGGGTGAGGACCGTGGGTCCGGCCGCCGCGCCGTTGACCCGCCGGATCTTGCCGCCGGGATGCGTCGCGCGGTCGGTCACGATCACCTCGCGCCCGCTCGCGGCAAGGCTCAGCCCGGCCGCCAGTCCACCGATCCCGGCGCCGGCGACGATCACCGGCCCGGCTCCCGGCGCGACGCGAAGGGCTGTTCCCAGGGGCATGAGGTCAGTGTTGACTCGGCCTGACGTGGTGTCCAGTATTCTTTACACACGCTGTAAGTCGCGGACGACATTCCCGGGCTTGCACATCGCGAAGGGGAACGGCCATGCCCATGTCCACGCGAATAGACAGCGCCATTCATGCGGCGCTGGCCCGAACGCGGACCGGGGGAAGCGCCCCAGCGAAGCTTTCCGACGCGCTGCCTTACGCCTGCACACCGGGCGGCGCGCGCATCCGCCCGACGATCCTCGTCTCGGTCGCGCTGGCCTGCGGCGACGAGACCCCCGCGATCACCGATGCCGCGGCCGCCGCGCTGGAGCTCATGCACTGCGCGAGCCTCGTGCACGACGACCTGCCGTGCTTCGACGACGCCGACACCCGGCGCGGAAAGCCCTCCGTGCATCGCGCCTACTCCGAGCCGCTGGCGGTCCTGACCGGCGACGCGCTCATCATCCTCGCCTTCGAGACGCTGGCGCTGTCGGCGGCGTCGCACCCGGCGCGGGCCGCCGCGCTGGTGGCGCTGCTGGCCCGACAGTCGGGCATGCCGCACGGGATCTGTGCCGGGCAGGGCTGGGAAAGCGAGACGCAGATCGACCTGTCGGCCTATCACCGCTCGAAGACCGGTGCCTTGTTCATTGCGGCCACGCAGATGGGTGCGCTGTCGGCGGGGCAGGACCCCGAGCCCTGGACGGAACTCGGCGCCCGCATCGGCGAGGCGTTCCAGGTCGCCGACGATCTGCGCGACGCGCTGTCGGACGAGACCGAGACCGGCAAGCCCGCCGGACAGGACGCGCTTCACTGCCGTCCGAACGCGGTGGCCGAACTGGGCGTCGACGGTGCCGTGACGCGGCTCAAGGATATCCTCTCGGGGGCCATCGCCTCGATCCCGTCATGCCCGGGCGAGGCCGCGCTGGCCCAGATGGTGCGGATGCAGGCCGAACGCCTGACACCAGCCTTTGCCCGAACGCGGGCGCGGGTGTGAAGTGACGGCGCCGGCCGACACCGTCCCCCCGGCGGGGACCGGTGCGGGCCTCCGGGCGCGCCTGTTGCGCGCCTTGTCCCATCCTTCGATGCAGGCGCGAGCGGCGCGTCTTCCCTTTCTGCGCCGCAAGGTCCGCCGCGAGGGAGAGGCGCTTTTCGATCTCGTGCAGGGGTTCGTGAGCAGCCAGGTCCTGCTGGCCGTGGTGGAATTGCGTCTCTGTCACAGGCTGATGGAGGCCCCAGCCCACCCCGCCGATCTCGTGGCCACCACCGGCATCCCCTGCGATCGGCTGACGCAACTGTTCCAGGCGGCGGCGGCCGTGGGGCTTCTTCGCCGGCGGCGCGACGGCCTGTTCGACGTGACACCGCGCGGCGCAGCCCTGACCGGGGTGCCGGGGCTTGAGGCGATGATCTCGCACCACGGGGCCTTTTACCGCGACATGGGGGATCCGCTGGCGCTTCTGCGCGGCGACGGTCCGACGGAACTGGCCGAACTCTGGCCCTACGTGTTCGGCCACGGGCGGGACGAGGATCCGGCCCGCGCCCGGCGCTATTCCCGCCTGATGGAGGACAGCCAGGCGCTCGTGGCCCAAGACACGTTGTCGGCCGTATCCCTGTCCGGAGTGCGGCGGCTTCTCGACGTGGGCGGGGGCACGGGCGTCTTTGCCGAGGCGGCGGCGACCGTCACACCCGGCCTGCGCGCCACGGTGTTCGATCTCGCCCCGGTGGTCGACGCGGCCCGCGAACGGCTCGACGCGGGCGCCCATGCCGGGCAGATCGAGACGGTTGCGGGCTCGTTTCGCAGCGATGCGTTGCCCGACGGACACGATGCGGTGTCGCTGGTCCGGGTGCTTTACGATCACCGGGACGACACGGTTGCCGAGCTTCTGGCCCGGGTGCGCGACGCGCTGCCGCCCGGAGGCCGCGTGATCGTGTCCGAACCGATGTCCGGCGGCGCAGTGCCGGATCGTGCCACGGACGTCTACTTCGCCTTCTACACCATGGCCATGGGCACCGGCACGGTCCGGTCGCAGGCCAGGATCGCCGCGATGTTGCGTGCCGCGGGCTTCGAAAAGGTCCGCCGGCACCGCTCTGGGCGCCCCTACGTCACCTCCGTGGTCGAGGCGCGGCGGCGATCAGGCGACCCGGCGTCAGGAATCGTTGACAGATGAGACTGTCCGAGTAATCTGACATTAGATTGTAAACCGGACTAGACATCGAATGCCCCGGAAGGGCGATCGATTGCCGAAGACGGAGGGACAGGAGGGAGACAGCTCATGCGCACGCACGCCGTGGTCCTGACGCGCCCTCGCGACCTTGCCCTCGCGGAGCTGACGCTCGCGACCCCGTCCGACACCGATATCGTCGTCGACATCGCCTGGTCCGGGATCTCAACCGGCACCGAGCGGCTGTTCTATACCGGGGAAATGCCCCCCTTTCCCGGTATGGGCTACCCGCTTGTCCCCGGCTACGAGGCCGCGGGCGAAGTCGTGGCCGCCGGGCCCGAGAGCGGCCTCGACGTGGGCGACCACGTCTTCGTGCCCGGCGCGAATTGCTACAATGATGCCTACGGACTCTTTGGTGGGGCGGCACGCCGTCTCGTCACCGATGGACGCCGGGCGATCCGGATAGACGCCGCCCTCGGCCGTGAGGGGGCGCTGATGGCGCTCGCCGCGACGGCCCGTCACGCCGTTGCCGGCCCCCACGCCGAACGGCCCGACCTGATCGTGGGGCACGGGGTTCTCGGACGCCTGATGGCCCGGCTCTGCGTGGCCGATGGCGGCCCCGCGCCGACGGTGTGGGAGGTCGATCCCGACCGTCGCTCCGGCGCCGCGGGCTACGAGGTCATCGACCCCGAGACCGACACGCGACGAGACTACGCCGCGATCTACGACGCGTCCGGCGACGCGTCCCTGATCGACACCCTGATCGGTCGGCTGGCCCGCGGCGGCGTCCTGACGCTGGCGGGGTTCTACAGCACCGATATCCGTTTCGCCTTCCCGACCGCCTTCATGAAGGAAGCGCGGCTGCGCGTCGCGGCGGAATGGACCCGAGACGACCTCGAGGCGACACGAGCCCTCGTGGAGACCGGCGCGCTGTCGCTCGGCGGTCTCGTCACCCACAGCGCCACGGCGGCGGATGCGGCGGCGGCCTACGCCACTGCCTTCGGCGACCCGGCCTGTCTGAAGATGATGCTCGACTGGAAGGACATGGCATGAAGGACGAAGTTCCCAACCTGAAGGACTTCGACCAGCGGCTGCGCGACGAGGCCAACGAGGACCTCGCCGACGTGATCCCGCAGGAGGCCACGAAGGACACGCAGATCATCGCGATCTACGGCAAGGGCGGCATCGGAAAGTCGTTCACGCTCGCCAACCTCAGCCACATGATGGCCGAACAGGGCAAGCGCGTGCTGCTGATCGGCTGCGATCCGAAATCCGACACGACCTCGCTGCTGTTCGGGGGCAAGGCCTGCCCCACGATCATCGAGACCTCGACCAAGAAGAAGCTCGCCGGCGAGGAAGTGCAGATCGGCGACGTCTGCTTCAAGCGCGGCGGCGTGTTCGCGATGGAACTGGGCGGGCCCGAAGTGGGCCGCGGCTGCGGCGGGCGCGGTATCATTCACGGCTTCGAGCTGCTCGAGAAGCTGGGCTTCCACGACTGGGACTTCGACTACGTGCTGCTCGACTTCCTGGGTGACGTGGTCTGCGGTGGCTTCGGCCTGCCGATCGCGCGGGACATGGCGCAGAAGGTGATCCTGGTCGGATCGAACGACCTCCAGTCGCTGTATGTCGCCAACAACGTCTGCTCGGCGGTCGAGTATTTCCGGCGCCTCGGTGGCAATGTCGGCGTCGCGGGACTGGTCATCAACAAGGACGACGGCTCGGGCGAGGCGCAGGCCTTTGCCGAGGCGGTGGACATCCCCGTCCTCGCCGCGATCCCGCAGGACGACGACCTGCGCAAGAAGTCGGCCAATTACCAGATCGTCGGCACGGCGGAGTCGCGCTGGGGATCCCTGTTCGCGGGCCTCGCGGAGGCGGTGTCGCTTGCGCCGCCGGTCCGCCCGGCACCGCTCGACCAGGACGGGCTGCTGAACCTGTTCGACGGCTCGGACACCGGCGCCGGCGTGGTGCTGGAGCCCGCGACCGACGCGGACATGCGCGGCAAGAACGCGACCCCGAAAGAGTCGCTCGAGGTGATCTACGACGAGGCCTGACGGAGAGGCCGGGGGCGCCGCCCCCGGACCGCCGGGGACATTTTGACCAAGAAGAAGCGAGGAGTCGCTTTGACCAGGGAAGCCACATACGACGACGCCGGCGACGCCGAGGTGATCCGGGCGGAGGCGCAGGACGCACCTGCGGGGACTGCGCCCGAGGCTGCCACCGGAACCGACGGTCTGGGCTGCCATTCCGGCGACGAGTTCGAGCGCGCGGCGCGGGCCGCCGGCCAGTCCGAGCTGCTGGACCGCTATGCCGAGGACTATCCGCAGGGCCCCCACGACAAGCCGCAGAGCATGTGCCCGGCCTTCGGGTCCCTGCGCGTGGGCCTCCGGATGAAGCGGGTGGCGACGGTCCTGTCGGGCTCGGCCTGCTGCGTCTATGGCCTTACCTTCGTGTCTCACTTCTACGGCGCGCGGCGCTCGGTCGGCTATGTGCCGTTCTCTTCCGAGACGCTGGTGACGGGCAAGCTGTTCGAGGACATCCGCGAGAGCGTGCACCAGTTGGCCGATCCGGCGAAGTACGATGCCATCGTCGTGACGAACCTCTGCGTTCCGACCGCGTCCGGTGTGCCGCTGCGACTGCTGCCGAAGGAGATCGACGGCGTGCGCGTGGTGGGCATCGACGTGCCTGGCTTCGGCATTCCGACCCATGCCGAGGCCAAGGACGTGCTGGCGGGCGCCATGCTCGACTATGCCCGCGAGGAGGCGGCGGCAGGTCCGGTGCCCGCGCCGGAGCACCGTGTCAGCGACCGGCCCACGGTCACGCTTCTGGGCGAGATGTTCCCGGCCGACCCGATGACCATCGGCGCGATGATCGAGCCGCTCGGACTTGCGACCGGCCCTGTGGTGCCCTGCCGCGAGTGGCGCGAGCTCTATGCCGCGCTCGATTGCGGGGTCTGCGCGGCGATCCACCCGTTCTACACCGCCGCCGTGCGGGCGATGGAGAAGGCCGGACGCCCTGTGATCGGCTCGGCCCCGGTGGGGGTCGAAGGCACGCGGGCCTGGCTCGCGGCGCTGGGTGCGGCCTACGGCCTGCCGGAAGAGCGGATCGCGGCGGCCCAGGATGCGGTTCTCCCCGGAATCCGGGCGGCGCTGGAAGCGGCCCCGGTCGAGGGGCGGATCACGCTGTCGGGCTACGAGGGATCGGAACTGCTGGTCGCGCGCCTGCTGATCGAGAGCGGCGCGGAAATTCCCTATGTCGGCACGGCCTGTGCCAGGTCGCGGTGGTCCGAGGAGGACGCCGCCTGGCTGGAGGCGCGCGGCGTCGAGGTGCGGTTCCGCGCCTCGCTGGAGGACGACCTAGCCGCGATGGAGCGGCACGCGCCCGACCTCGCCATAGGCACGACGCCGGTGGTGCAGGCGGCGAAGGAACGCGGCACCCCTGCGCTCTACTTCACGAACCTCATCTCGGCGCGGCCGCTGATGGGGGCGGCCGGGGCCGGGTCGCTGGCCGAGGTGGTGAACGCGGCCATCGCCGGCAAGGACCGCATGGACCGGATGACCGAGTTCTTCGAGGGCGTCGGCGCGGGCGATACCGCGGGCGTCTGGGAGGGCGATCCGAACGTGCGCGAGGACTTCCGCCGCCAGCAGCAGAAGAAGCTGGACAAGGCCGAGAAGGCCCGCAAGGCGCAGGAGATGATCTGAGGATGGTTTGTCTCCGCACATCAGAGCGGCGCGCGAGCGCGGGGGGCGCTGCCCCCGTCGCGGCCTCCGCCGCGCCTCCCCCGGAGTATTTTCACCGAGAAGAAGCGCGGAGGGACCTGTCATGCTGATCCAGGACCACGACCGCGCGGGCGGATACTGGGGGGCGGTCTATGCCTTCTGCGCCGTGAAGGGGTTGCAGGTGGTGATCGACGGGCCGGTGGGCTGCGAGAACCTGCCGGTGACGAGCGTCCTGCACTACACCGACGCGCTGCCGCCGCACGAGCTGCCGATCGTGGTGACCGGTCTTGGCGAGGAGGAGCTGGGCCGCGACGGCACCGAGGGGGCGATGAAGCGGGCCTGGGGTACGCTCGACCCGGCGTTGCCGGCGGTGGTGGTGACCGGCTCGATCGCCGAGATGATCGGCGGGGGCGTCACGCCGCAGGGCACGAACCTGCAACGGTTCCTGCCGCGCACGATCGACGAGGACCAGTGGCAGGCGGCCGACCGGGCGATGACCTGGCTGTTCACCGAGTTCGGCATGACGAAGGGCCGGATGCCCCCCGAGAAGAAGCGCGCCGAGGGCGACAGGCCGCGCGTCAACATCCTCGGGCCGATGTATGGCACGTTCAACATGCCCTCGGACCTGGCCGAGATCCGGCGCCTGGTCGAGGGGATCGGCGCCGAGGTCAACATGGTGATGCCGCTGGGTGCGCACCTGGCCGAGATGCGCGGGCTGGTGAACGCGGACGTCAACGTTTGCATGTACCGGGAGTTCGGCCGCGGGCTCTGCGAGGTGCTGAACAAGCCCTACCTGCAGGCGCCCATCGGGATGGAGTCGACGACGTTGTTCCTGCGCAAGCTGGGTGAGCTGACGGGTCTCGACCCCGAGCCGTTCATCGAGCGGGAGAAGCATTCGACGCTGAAGCCCGTGTGGGACCTGTGGCGGTCGGTGACGCAGGATTTCTTCGCCACGGCGTCCTTCGCGATCGTGGCGAACGAGACCTACGCACGGGGCATCCGCAAGTACCTCGAGGGCGATCTCGGGCTGCCCTGCGCCTTCGCCGTGGCACGGGTGGCCGGTCAGAAGACCGACAACGACGCGGTGCGCGCGAAGCTGGCGCAGCACCGGCCGCTGGTGGTGCTCGGGTCGATCAACGAGAAGATGTACCTCGCGGAGGCACGCTCCGGGCACGGGCCGCAACCGGCCTTCATTCCAGCAAGCTTTCCAGGCGCGGCAATCCGGCGGGCCACGGGCACGCCGATGATGGGCTACGCCGGGGCGACCTACCTGCTTCAGGAGGTCTGCAACGGGCTTTTTGACGCGCTCTTCCACATCCTGCCGCTGGGCAGCCAGATGGATGCCGGTCCCGCCACGCCGACCCCGATGCGGCGCGACATGGCCTGGGATGCCGACGCGCAGGCCGAGCTCGACCGGATCGTGGCCACCCACCCGATCCTGACCCGCATTTCCGCCGCCAAGCAGTTGCGCGACGCCGCCGAGGCGGCCGCGCTGGAACAGGGCGCGTCGCGCGTGGTGCGCGAGACCGTCACATCTCTCGACCCAGCCAGAGGAGGACAGACCTCATGAGCGACTTCACCAGCGACATGCCCCGCCGGCGCCACGCGGCGAAACGGGGGACCGAGTTCTTCATCTATTTCAGCCTGATCTTCGTGCTGGCGATCCCCTTCGCCACGGCGTTCTGGCTTCTGGAGGTGTTCCAGAAGCAGACGCTGAACCTGCACGGACCGCTCGCCCGGGCCTGGGCCGAGGCGGACCGGATCACGCCGATCCTGTTCTCGGCGTAAGCCGGGCAAGAGACTGACCGCCCCTCGGCTCGGGGGCGGACAGCCCTTCGGGCGCGTCAGCGTCCGCGGGGACCCGGCCGCGAGGGTGTCGCGGCGTCAGCATAACGTTCCGGAGGAAAGTTCATGGCTGATCCGACCGACCTGTCCTTCACAGGTCTCACCGACGAGCAGGCGCAGGAACTGCATTCCGTCTACATGAGCGGCCTCTGGCTGTTCTCGGCGGTGGCAGTTGTGGCCCACCTGGCCACGTTCATCTGGCGTCCGTGGTTCTGAGGGAGGCAACGAAATGGCAAAGTTCTACAAGATCTGGCTCATCTTCGACCCCCGCCGCGTCTTCGTGGCGCAGGGCGTCTTCCTCTTCCTGCTCGCCGTCATGATCCACCTCGTCGTTCTGTCGAACGGCGTGAACTGGTTCGAGACGGCCGCCGCCGCCGGCGGCGCAGGCTGATGGTGCCGGCACGCGGACCCCGCGTGCCGCGCCATCGCACCGACAAGACCGCCGCGGGCGGGATCCGGGTGCCCAGGCACCGGCCCGGCCGCGGCAAACGCAAGTAGGGAGCGACGGCCCCCGGCGCACGCGCCGGACGCGGCCGCCAAACGCGGAGACGGACGATGGCACTGCTCACCTTCGAAAAGAAATACCGCGTCCGCGGAGGGACGCTGATCGGCGGCGATCTGTTCGACTTCTGGGTGGGGCCTTTCTATGTGGGCTTCTTCGGTGTCACGACCGCCTTCTTCGCCTTGTTGGGCACGATCCTAATCTTCTGGGGCGCGGCGCACCAGGGCACGTTCAATCCCTGGCTCATCAACATCGCGCCGCCGGACCTCAGCTACGGTCTGGGCGCCGCGCCGCTGATGGAGGGCGGGCTGTGGCAGGTCATCACGATCTGCGCCATCGGCGCCTTCTGCAGTTGGGCTCTGCGCGAGGTCGAGATCTGCCGCAAGCTGGGCATGGGCTATCACGTCCCGTTCGCCTTCAGCGTCGCGATCCTCGCCTACCTGACCCTGGTGGTGTTCCGTCCGCTTCTCATGGGCGCTTGGGGCCATGCCTTTCCATACGGCATCTTCGCCCACCTCGACTGGGTGTCGAACACCGGCTACGCCTACCTGCACTTCCACTACAACCCGGCGCACATGCTGGCGGTGACGTTCTTCTTCACCACCACGCTCGCGCTCGCGCTGCACGGCGCGCTGATCCTCTCGGCGGCGAACCCCGAGAAGGGCGAGACCATGAAGACCCCCGACCACGAGGACACGTTCTTCCGGGACTTCATCGGCTACTCGGTCGGCACGCTGGGCATCCACCGCGTGGGCCTTCTGCTCGCGCTCAACGCCGGCTTCTGGTCGGCGGTCTGCATCATCATTTCGGGACCGGTCTGGACCAAGGGCTGGCCCGAGTGGTGGAACTGGTGGCTCGAGATGCCGATCTGGGGTCCGGTCGCCAACGGGGGAGTGTGAGCCATGACCTGGAAGGTGGAATACCAGAACATCTTTACCCAGACCCAGGTGCAGGGCACCCCGGAATGGGGGATGAACGACAACGGCCAGATGATGGAAGAGCGCACGCTGCCGCCCTTCTTCTCGACCCTCGCGGGCTGGTTCGGCAACGCGCAGATCGGGCCGATCTACCTCGGCTGGACCGGCATGGTGTCGGCGGCGACATTCCTGATCGCGCTGAACATCGTCGGCTTCAACATGCTGGCGCAGGTCGACTGGTCGATCCCCGAGTTCATCCGTCAGGGCTTCTGGCTGGCGCTCGAGCCGCCAAGCCCGGAATACGGCCTGAAAATCCCGCCGCTCTATGACGGCGGCTGGTACATCATCGCCAGCTTCTTCCTTCTGGTGTCGGTGATGACGTGGTGGGCGCGATCCTACCTGCTGGCCAAGGAACAGAAGATGGGCAAGCACGTCTTCTGGGCGTTCGGCTCGGCGATCTGGCTGTTCCTGGTGCTGGGCCTCTTCCGGCCGATCCTGATGGGGTCGTGGTCCGAGGCGGTGCCCTACGGCATCTTCCCGCACCTCGACTGGACCACGGCGTTCTCGATCCGCTACGGCAACCTCTACTACAACCCGTTCCACTGCCTGAGCATCGTGTTCCTCTACGGCTCGGTGCTGCTCTTCGCGATGCACGGGGCGACGATCCTTGCCGTCACCCGCTACGGCGGCGACCGCGAGCTCGAGCAGATCGTCGACCGCGGAACGGCGTCCGAACGCGCCGCCCTCTTCTGGCGCTGGACCATGGGCTTCAACGCCACGATGGAGGGCATCCACCGCTGGGCGTGGTGGTTCGCGGTCCTCACCCCGATCACCGGCGGCATCGGCATCCTGCTGACCGGCACGGTCGTCGACAACTGGTTCGTCTGGGCGCAGGAGCATCACTTCGCCCCCACCTATGACGGCGCCTACGGATACGAAGCCTACGGCTACGACTACCAGGGCTTCATCTCGCAAGGGGGGGACTGAGCCATGCTTCCGAAGTGGTTCACCAACTGGAACCGGGACAAGCCCGTCGACATCTACGGCCCGGCGGTTCTCGTCGGCGCCGTGGGCGGCGCGGTCCTGGTGGCGGCTCTGCTGATCTCGGCGGGACAGCCGTTCAAGACCAAGTCCATGCAGACCGGCCCGCGCGGGACCGGCATGGTCCAGCCCGAGTTCGTGTCCGAAGTCACCGACATCGATCCGACCATCGCCAACTACTACAGCGATGAGCCGTTCCCGGTGTCTGCCGACGACCCCCGGGCATCGGAGGTCTACGAGAACGTCCAGGTTCTCGGCGATCTGACCGAGGACAACTTCAACCGGCTCATGGCGGCGATCACGCAATGGGTCGCGCCCGAGCAAGGCTGCGCCTACTGCCACGGCAACGGCGGGATCGAGACCTACGCTTCGGACGACCTTTACACGAAGGTGGTGTCGCGGCGGATGATCGAGATGACCCAGAACATCAATGAGGCGTGGGCCGGTCACGTCCAGGCCAACGCCGAGGTCGGGGTCAACTGCTACACCTGCCACCGCGGCCAGAATGTCCCGTCCGAGATCTGGTTCAGACAGACGCCTCTCGGCGACACGATGGAGGGCTGGGGCGCGGTGCAGAACCGTGTGACGGTCCAGTCGCAGTATACCTCGCTGCCGTCGGATGCGCTCGAGACCTACCTGCTGTCGGACGGCCCGATCGGGGTCCACGACTTCCAGAGCCACGTCGACGCGCGGCCCTGGCAGGAGGACACCGCCACCTGGCAGGACGCAGAGCGGACCTACTCGCTGATGAACTACGTCTCGAACTCGCTGGGGGTGAACTGCACGTTCTGCCACAACACCCGCGCGTTCTACGATGGGGGGCAGGTCACGCCGCAATGGGCGACGGAAAGCCTCGGCATCGCGATGGTGCGGGAGATGAACCAAGAGTACCTGGTCCCGCTGCAAGACGTGTATCCCGAGATCCGTCTCGGACCGCTGCACGGCGACGCACCCAAGGCCGCGTGCAAGACCTGTCACAAGGGCTATCAGCAGCCGATGCAGGGTCTGAACGTGATCGGTGACTGGCCCGAGCTCGCGACCACCGGATCGCCGGTCTACGACTGACGCACGCCGGCCCCCGCCGACGAGGGCGGGAGCCGGTCAGCCCGGATCCGCGGCCGCTGTCTTCCCAAGTGGGTCGCGGATACGCGGGGCAGGCTCGCCCCGCGATCGTTCCTGTTGGCTACAGGACCGGCGCCACGCCTCCCGGCGCATCCGGGGGCGTGGCGCCAATCTTACCACGAAAGTGGATCGGGCGGCGCGCAAACAGCGCTAATCGTCCCCGGCCAGATGGGTTTCGCCCCGCGCGCGGGCTAGCGCGATCTGCTTCTGCCGCTCGCGGAAGCGCGCCTTGTCGGCCTCGGTGGTCTCGTGCGCACACTGGTGGCAGGCGACACCCTCCTCGAACTCGGGGCGGGCGCGATCCTCGGGCCTGATCGGGCGGCGGCAGGCATGGCACAGCAGATGCGGCCCTTCGCGCAGGCCGTGGCCCACGGACACCCGCCCGTCGAAGACGAAGCACTCGCCCTGCCACGCGCTGTCGGCCTCGGGCACGTTTTCGAGGTAGTTCAGGATGCCGCCCTTGAGGTGGTAGACCTCCTCGACTCCTTGCGACATCAGGTAGTTCGTCGACTTCTCGCAGCGGATGCCGCCGGTGCAGAACATCGCGATCCGCTTGTTGTGAAAGCGGTCCTTGTTCTTCTCCCACCACGCGGGGAAGTCACGGAAGCTCTTGGTTTCGGGGTCGACCGCGCCCTCGAAGGTGCCGATGGCGACCTCGTAGTCGTTGCGGGTGTCGATCACCGCCACGTCGGGCTGGCGGATGAAGTCGGTCCACTCTTCGGGTGTCACGTAATGGCCGGTGGCCGCGCGCGGGTCGACGCCGGGCTGGCCGAGGGTGACGATCTCCTTCTTGAGCCGCACCTTGAGGCGCGCGAAGGGCCGGTCTTCGGCGGTGGAATACTTCACCTCGAGTTCCGTGCAGCCGGGCAGGGCGCGGATGCGGTCGATCAGTCGCGCGATGCCGTCCTCGGGTCCGGCGACCGTGCCGTTGATCCCCTCGTGCGCCAGAAGCAACGTGCCGGTGACGCCGCATTCGCGCGCACGGGCCTCGAGCCCCGGCTGCAGGGCGGCGGGGTCCTCGAACGGGGCGAACTGGTAGAGCGCGGCAACGGTATACATGGCGGCGAAATACGGAGCGCGCCGCCCGCGATCAAGAGGCGCGCGCCGGGGTTGCGGCCGGGTCGCACGAGGCTAGGCTCTGCCGCGACACCGGACAGGACGGAGATGCACCATGCAGGCGCTGATCGTGATCGACGTGCAACGGGATTTCTGCGGCGGCGGAGCGCTGGCCGTGCCGGACGGCGACGCCGTGGTCGCGCCGATCAACGCGCTGATGGACGAGGCCGGCGCCGTGGTCCTGACGCAGGACTGGCACCCCGAGGGCCACTCGTCCTTCGCCTCGCAGCACGCGGGCAAGGCGCCGCTCGAAACGGTAGACATGCCCTACGGCACGCAGGTTCTCTGGCCCGACCATTGCGTGATCGGCTCCGACGGGGCCGATTTCCATCCCGATCTGCGCACCGACCGGGCCGAGATGATCGTCCGCAAGGGCTTTCGCCGCAACGTCGACAGCTACTCGGCCTTCTTCGAGAACGACCACGAAACACATACCGGCCTTGCTGGGTACCTGCGCGAGCGGGGCATTGCCGAGCTGACCTTCGTGGGGCTCGCGCTGGACTTCTGCGTCGCGTGGTCGGCGCAGGACGCGCGTCGGCTGGGCTTCGAGGCGACGGTGCGGACGGATCTTTGCAGGGCGATCGACGTCGACGGTTCGCGCGCCGCGGCCGAGGCGGCGATGACGGAGGCCGGGGTGAAACTGGCCGCCTCCTGACACCTGCATCGGCCCGGAACGGGGGTGGCGCCCTTGTCTTTGCTCGGTGCGGCCTCTTTAAACGGGGGAATTGCCGCAGGAGGTGCCCTTGGTCGACATCGCCACACGAGTCTGGAACCACAAGTGGAAGATCGACCCGATCGTCCGCTCGCTGATCGATACGGACTTTTACAAGCTGCTGATGTGCCAGTCGGTGTTTCGCAACAAGCCCGACACGCAGGTGACCTTCAGCCTCATCAACCGGACGACATCGGTGCCGCTGGCCAGGCTGATCGACGAAGGCGAGCTGCGCGAACAGCTCGACCACATCCGGTCGCTGTCGCTGACGCGCGGGGAGTCGACGTGGCTGCGCGGCAATACCTTCTACGGCAAGCGCCAGATGTTCCGCCCCGACTTCATGGAGTGGTTCGAGAACCTGCGCCTGCCAGCCTACCACCTCGAGCGCGTGGGCGATCAATACGAGCTGACCTTCGAGGGCGCGTGGCCCGAGGTCATGCTGTGGGAGATTCCCGCGCTTGCCGTGCTGATGGAACTGCGGGGCCGCGCCGTGCTGCACGACATGGGCCGGTTCGAGCTTCAGGTGCTTTATGCCCGCGCGATGACCAAGCTGTGGGAGAAGATCGAGCGCCTGCGCGAGATCGAGGGTCTCAAGATAGCCGACTTCGGCACCCGGCGCCGGCACTCGTTCCTGTGGCAGGACTGGTGCGTCCGGGCGATGAGCGAAGGGCTGGGTTCGAACTTCACCGGCACGTCGAATTGCCTGATCGCGAAGAACCGCGACCTGGAGGCCATCGGCACCAACGCGCACGAGTTGCCGATGGTCTACGCCGCGCTGGCCGATGACGACCAAGCGCTCGCGCGCGCGCCGTACGACGTGCTGGCCGACTGGCACGAAGAGCATGACGGCAACCTTCGGATCATCCTGCCCGACACCTTCGGGACCGAGGGCTTCCTCGAACGAGCGCCGGACTGGCTGGCGGGCTGGACCGGCATACGCATCGACAGCGGCGACCCCGCCAAGGGCGCCGAAGCCGCGATCCGCTGGTGGAAGGACCGCGGCGAGGACCCGCGCGAGAAGCTGGTGATCTTCTCCGACGGGCTGGACGTTGACCGGATCGAGGCCCTCCAGGCGCAGTTCTCGGGTCGTGTGCGGACCTCGTTCGGCTGGGGGACCCTGCTGACCAACGACTTCAAGGGTCTCGCCCCGGACGACCGGCTCGCGCCGTTCAGCCTGGTGTGCAAGGCGGTCGCGGCGGATGGTCGTCCCACGGTCAAGCTGTCGGACAACCCCGAGAAGGCGATGGGCCCGGCCGACCAGATCGAGCGCTACAAGCGCGTCTTCGACGTCGGCGCGCAGGAGCGGTTCGCGGTTGAGGTCTGAGCCGCGCCATGCCGCCCCGGACGCGCGTGGCCATTGACGCTTTTCCTCCGGCGGGGCGGCTAGTATGACGGCCCGAGGAGACCGCCCATGACCGTGATCGCGCCGCAGCCCGGCATCCTCGAGATCTCTCCCTACCAGGGGGGCAAGTCCGGCGTTGCCGGGGTCTCGAACGTCGTCAAGCTCAGTTCCAACGAGAACCCGTTCGGCCCCTCGCCTGCCGCGCAGGAGGCAGTGCGCCGGGTGTTGCACGAAATGCATCGTTACCCGCCGACCGATCATGCCGCGCTGCGCGACGCGATCGGCGAGGTTCTGGATCTCGATCCCGCGCGGATCGTCTGTGGCGTCGGGTCGGACGAGATCCTGCACCTGCTGTGCCAGGCCTATTGCGGGCCCGGCGACGAGGTGATCCACACCGAGCACGGCTTCGCCATCTACCGCATCGGCGCGCTGGCCGCCGGTGCGACACCGGTCGAGGTGCCCGAGGCCGAGCGCGTGACCGATGTCGACGCGATCCTGTCGGCCTGCACCGAACGGACGCGGCTGGTGTTCATCGCCAATCCCAACAATCCCACCGGCACGATGATCGGCACTGCCGAGATCGAGCGGCTGGCGGCGGGCCTGCCCGAGCGCGCGATGCTGGTGCTCGATGGTGCATATGCCGAGTTCGTCGAGGGCTACGACGGTGGCGCGGCGCTGGTCGAGGCGCTTGACAACGTGGTGATGACGCGGACCTTCTCGAAGCTCTACGGGCTTGGCGGGATGCGCGTCGGCTGGGGTTACGCGCCCGCCCACGTCATCGACGTGCTGAACCGCATCCGGGGACCGTTCAACCTGTCCGGCCCGGCACTTGCCGCCGCCGAGGCGTCGATCCGCGACACCGAGTTCGTCGAGCGGTGCCGGGCCGAGAACACCCGACTGCGGACATGGCTGGCCGAGGCGCTGATGGCGCACGGGGTGCCGTCCGACACGTCCTGCGCCAACTTCATCCTCGCGCGGTTCCACGACCCCGAGGAGGCCGCCGCCTGCGACGCCTTCCTGCAATCGGAGGGCATCATCGTGCGCGGCGTGGGCGGCTACAAGCTGCCCGCCGCCTTGCGCATCACCGTGGGCGACGAGGCGTCATGCCGCCGGGTCGCCCATGCCATCGGCCGCTTCAAGGCGGGGGAGCGATGAGAGGAGAAGTTTACGGCAAGGTCGCGCTGATCGGCCTCGGGCTGATCGCCTCGTCGATGTTCTGGGCCACGCGCCGCGCGGGGCTCGCCGGGCACGTGTCGGGCTATGCCCGGTCCGAGGCGACGCGCGAGACCGCCCGCCGCATCGGGCTCTGCCACGAGGTCTGCGAGAGTGCAGCCGAGGCGGTGGCCGACGCCGATCTTGTCGTGCTGGCGGTTCCGGTGGGCGCGATGGCCTCCGTCGCGGCCGAGATCGCCCCGCACCTGAAGCCGGGCGCCACGGTCACCGACGTGGGTTCGGTCAAGCGCCGGGTGATCGATGACGTGTCCCCGCACCTGCCCGAGGGCGTGCATTTCGTGCCCGGCCACCCGCTGGCGGGGACCGAGCATTCCGGCCCCGAGTCCGGCTTCGCGACGCTGTTCGAAAACCGCTGGTGCCTGCTTGTGCCCGTCGAGGGCACGGACGCAGACGCTAGCGCCCGGCTGCGGGCCTACTGGGAAGGCATGGGCGCCAAGGTCGACGAGATGGACGCCGACCACCACGATCTCGTGCTTGCCGTGACCAGCCACACGCCGCACCTGATCGCCTACACGATGGTGGGTGTCGCCGACGACCTGCGCCGGGTCACCGACAGCGAGGTCATCAAGTATTCCGCCGCCGGTTTCCGGGACTTCACGCGCATCGCGGCCTCGGACCCGACCATGTGGCGCGACGTGTTCCTCACCAACAAGGACGCCACGCTCGAGATCCTCGGACGTTTCACCGAGGAACTGTTCGCGCTGCAACGCGCGATCCGCACCGGCGACGGCGAACAGCTCTTCGACTACTTCACCCGCACCCGCGCGATCCGGCGCGGCATCATCGAGGCGGGGCAGGATACCGATGCGCCGGATTTCGGGCGCGCCAAGGTGGAGAGATAAAGATGATCCGGCTGGTCCTTCTGTCGCTCGCGCTGGCCGGACCGGCCGCCGCCCTCGCTCCCGACACCTCGCTGCGCCCCGCGGCGCGGGCGGACTATTCGGACGAGGGCACCAATGCCGCCGCGGACAGCACCGAGGGCAAGGCCGTGTCTGTCCCGCCCGAGGACGACGCCGCGCCCCGGCGGACCATCGTCGCGCGCCTGTCTGCCGCAAACCGCCCGGCCGCCCGCCCCGACAGCGTGGACGAGGCCGTCATCGCCGCGCAGTTGCTGCAGAGGTGGGAGCGGATGGAGCCGGTGCCGCGCGCAGATCCGATCGAGGAGTTCCCGGGATACGAGGGCGTGGACGTCCGCGCCTTCGCGCAGGCCAGTCCTCAGGCAGTGGCGACAGCGCTGCGCCCGATCCTGCGCACCAAGGAACTGGTTCAGAAAGCGATGGCCCGCCAGCAGGAGCGCCGCCGCGGTCAGATTTGCGGCGACCCGGCGATCCAGGGCGAGGCCGTGGGCTACGTGCCCGGCCGGATCAACGCCTGCGGAATCGCCGACGGCGTGAAGGTGCGCGCGGTCTCCGGCATCCCGCTCAGCCAGCAGGCGCTGATCGATTGCACCACGGCGCGCGCTCTCAAGTCGTGGGTGGATCGCGGCCTGAAGCCCGCGGTCGGCAATGCCGGCGGTGGCGTGGCCGAGATCCGCATCGCGGCGCATTATGCCTGCCGGACGCGCAACAACCAGCCCGGCGCCAAGGTGTCCGAACACGGCAAGGGCCGTGCCATCGACATTTCTGCGATCCGACTGCGCGACGGCACGAACATGACGGTCCTGGGCGGCTGGCGGACCCAGAACCAGGGGCCGATCCTGCGCCGGGCCTATGGCGCCGCCTGTGGTATCTTCGGCACCACCTTGGGGCCGGATTCGGACCGGTTCCACCAGGATCACTTCCACTTCGACACCGCGCGCTACCGCAGCGGCTCGTACTGCCGATGAGCCTCATCAAAGCGCCCGTCTACGAGGTCAAGCCGGCCTTTGCCCGTGCCGACGGGCCGGATCCGCTTCTGCCCGCCGACGAGGTCGCGCGGCTTCTGGACGAGGTGGGCGACCGGCAGGTCAACGCGCTGCCGCCCGAGACCTCCGTGTGGTCGGTTCACGCGGCAAACCATCAGGCCGGGTTGGCCGAAGCCGTAGGCGCGCAGGATGCAAGGGTACTGGGGGAAGAGCTGTCGCGGCTGCATCTCGGGCAGGTGGTGAAAGGCTTCGACCAGGCCGCGACCGAGACGCAGAGGCTCGATACCGACAAGATGCAGCGCAACGCGAGGGCACGGCTCGGCTACCACGCGCTGATGCGGCTCGCGACGGGGCTCGGAGTGCGGCGCGCCTGGAATCCCGCGCAGAACGAGAACTTTCCCTACCTGGCCGAGGACCAGACCGCCGAAACGGTCGACGGCGTGCGCATCGCGCTGGGCATCGACAGGCCGTTCCCGGTCTCGGGAAAAGGGGCGTGGGGTCTAGAGACAGAGCACGGACTGCTGGGCTACCGGCAGATCCAGACGCTTGGATACCTGCGGGAGGTGCTGGCCCACCGGCTTCGGACCGGGCGGGACTACGAGCGGCTGGTCGAGATCGGCGGCGGGCTGGGCCGGATGGCGTGGAACGTCGCTGTGCGGGCCGACATGCCCTACACGCTGGTCGATCTGCCGATTGTTGGCATCGTGCAGTGTGCGTTCCTGCGGGCGAACGGCATCTCGTGCGCGCTCTGGCCCGAGAAACTGTCGGACGCGCCCGGTCATGTCGACCTCGTGTCGGCCTTCGACCTCGGCGCGCTGGACGATCTCGACCGTGCGCTCGTGCTGAACTGCGACGGTCTGGTGGAGATGTCCCGCGAGACGCAGAACGACTACTTCGACCTGATCGCACGGTCGCACTCGGACCTTCTGTCGATCAACCACGAGGCCGCGCGCACGACCGGGCTCGGGCAAGTGCAGGAATGGGAGATCGCGCGGATCACCGACTGGGGCCTGACCGCCCATCCGCGTGCCGAGTTCCTCGAGCGGCAGGGCTACATCGCGCAGTCGTTCCTGTCCCCGCGCGGCGGGGCCAGGTCGCTGCTGTCGCGTCTTCTCAAACGGTAAGCGCGGCGGGTTTCAGCCCTCGCCGCCGTCGCCCTCGTCGGCCCCGATCAGCGTCTCGATCACAGCCGTAGCGCTGTCCGACGACCAGTCCGCATCGCCCTGGAGCCGCGCGACCTCCTGCCCTTCGGGGTTCAGTATGACGGTGATCGGCAGGCCCAGCACCGCCATCTCGCGCCCGAGGCCGGATTTCGGATCGCGCAGCATCGGCAGGTTGTCGACGCCGATCTCGTCGAAGAACGACTGGATCGCCGGCTTGGGATTGCGGCCGGTCGCAATGGTCACGACCTCGAAGTCGTCGCCGCCCAGTTCGGCCTGGAGATCCGACAGCATCGGCATCTCTTCGCGGCACGGCGCGCACCATGTCGCCCAGAAGTTCACCAGCGCCCACTTGCCCTCGTAATCGGCCAGCGAGGCGGCCTCGCCCTCGAAGGTCTCGATCTCGGAGGTGCCGGCGGGCTTGGGCTCGGCGTGGAAGGTCAGCTTCTTCATGTCACCTTCGCGCAGGGCCGCCGCGGCGTCGGTGTCGGCCGCCGCCGGAATTGCAAGAGCGCCAAGCGCGGTATAGAGCGCCACGAGACCGTATTTCATCGTTCCTCCGACGGGTGTTCTGACCATGACCGACGCGACCTCGAACCAGATGTGGGGCGGCCGCTTCGCCGCCGGGCCGGACGCGATCATGGAGGCGATCAACGCCTCGATCGGGTTCGACAAGCGGCTGGCGGCGCAGGACATCGCCGGCTCGAGGGCCCATGCCGCCATGCTGGCTGCCACGGGCATCGTGAAGGCTAGCGACGCCGAGGCGATGAGGGAAGGCTTGCTCACCGTGTTGTCAGAGATCGAGGGCGGTGACTTCGCGTTCTCCGCGGCGCTCGAGGACATCCACATGAACGTGGAGGCGCGCCTGAAGGAGATCGTCGGCCCCGCCGCCGGGCGTCTGCACACGGCTCGGTCGCGCAACGACCAGGTGGCGACGGACTTCCGCCTTTGGGTGCGCGATCAGCTGGATGCGGCCGACGCCGGACTGACCGCGCTGATCCGCGCGCTTCTGGTGCAGGCCGAGGCCGGGGCCGACTGGGTGATGCCCGGCTTCACCCACCTCCAGACCGCGCAGCCGGTGACCTGGGGCCATCACATGATGGCCTATGTCGAGATGTTCGGCCGCGATCGCGCCCGGGTTCGCGACGCACGCGCCCGGATGAACGAAAGCCCGCTGGGCGCCGCCGCATTGGCCGGTACGTCGTTCCCGATCGACCGTCACATGACCGCCGAGGCGCTGGGCTTCGACCGGCCCTGCGCCAACTCGCTCGATGCGGTGTCGGATCGCGACTTCGCGCTCGAGTTCCTGTCGGTCGCGTCGATCTCGGCCATGCACCTCTCGCGGTTCGCCGAGGAGCTGGTGATCTGGTCGTCGGCCCAGTTTCGCTTCGTGGCGCTGTCGGACCGGTTCTCGACCGGCTCGTCGATCATGCCGCAGAAGAAGAATCCCGACGCGGCCGAGCTGATCCGCGCCAAGATCGGGCGCATCTTCGGCGCGCAGGTGGCGCTGATGACGGTGATGAAGGGTCTTCCGCTGGCCTATTCCAAGGACATGCAGGAGGACAAGGAGCAGGTCTTCGACGCCGCCGACAACTGGCTGCTGTCGCTTGCGGCGATGGAAGGCATGGTCGGTGACATGACCGCCAACCGCGATGCGCTGGAGGCTGCGGCGTCCAGCGGATTCTCGACCGCGACCGATCTGGCGGATTGGCTCGTGCGCGAACTGGATCTACCTTTCCGCGAGGCGCACCACGTGACCGGATCGCTCGTGGCGCTGGCCGAAGGCCGGGGCTGCGACCTGCCGGACCTCACGCTGGCGGACATGCAAGGGGTGCACGGCAGCATCACCGAGGGTGTGTTCGACGTGCTGGGTGTGCGCAATTCGGTCGCCAGCCGCACGAGCTACGGCGGCACGGCGCCGGAGCGGGTAAGGGAGCAGATCGCACGATGGACGGACTTGCTGGACTGAGGGCGGCGCTCGCCCTGACGACCGCGGGCGCGCTCGCCGCCTGCGGCGCCGATGGCGAGCCGGTGCCGCCTGCGCCCCGGGGCGCACCTTCGGCGACAGAGTCGGCTGCGGCCCCGCAGGTCGAGGTGACCGATCCGGACGGCACTCAGGAGGTGGCGGAATGAGACCGGCAGCGCTGGTCGCGCTGGTGGCCCTCGGCGCGCTGGCTGCCTGCGGCGGACCCAAGAGCATCGCCGGCCGCGAGGCGCCCTCGGCAGAGGCACGCCTGCCGAACCGCATCCTCAACGACGACGCCCCGGCCCTGCGCCGCCAGCGCGCCGAACGCGACGGTGAGGTTCTGCCTGCCGACCCCGACGGCGGCGTCGCGACCACGGGATATGTGGAGATGGGCGTAGGTTCGGGCGGGGCCACCGGCAGTGGCGGCGTGCTGATGCGGCGCGGAAACTTCACCTTCGGTTTCGAACTGTGAGCCTGCGCGCGCTCTGGCTGGCGCTGGCGCTGTGGGGCGCGGTGCATCCGATGTACTGGTTCGTGACCTACCTCGCCGGCAACGGCTGGGATTTCGGCGCGATGATCGACGCGTGGTACGTGAATGCCTCGACCACCGGCTTGACCTGGGACCTGACAATCGCGGCGATTACCCTGACGGTCTGGATCGTCGCCGAGGTCGCCGTGCGCCGGAACTGGGTCGCGCTGCTGGCGATCCCGGCGACCTTCTGCATCGGTCTGAGTTGCGGCCTGCCGCTCTACCTCTGGTTCCGCAGCCGCCCGGTCCAGCCCGCACCCTGATCCCGGCGGAGCGCACCGCGCGCTCCTTATCCGGGGGCCCGGCCGCCTGCGCCGGGGGCGCTGCCCCCGGACCCCGGAGTACTTCGGACGAGAAGAAAGACGTGGCCCGGCGAACGGTCAGTCCGAGAGGACGCCGAGGAAGGCGGTGCCGAAGCGGTCGGCGCGCTTGTCGCCGAGGATGCGGGCGAGGGCGTCATGGTCGCGCGGCCGGGCCTCGGCCACCCGGGCAAGCTGTGCGGCGGAGCAGGAAAGCGGCTTGTCGGTGCCTTCCGGGCCACGGGCGAGCGCGGTCTGCATGGCGTGGAGGCGGTCGAACAGCGTTCCCTCCTCGCGGCCGGCGAGGCGCTGGCGGGCGGGATGCATGTCGTCCACTTCCCCTGCGATCACCTCGAGGAAGGCGCGGCCGTAGCGGTCGAGTTTCTTGGCGCCGACGCCGGAAATGCGCGCCATGTCGTCGAGCGTCTCGGGGCGGGCCTCGGCCATCTCGATGAGGGTGCGGTCGGGGAAGATGACGTAGGCCGGGACGCGCGCCTCTTCTGCCAGCGCGCGGCGGCGGGCCTTGAGGGCGGCGAGCATCGGTGCGTGTTCCTCGGATACCAGGGCCTTCGCCTGTGGTCGCGTGGCCTTGGCGCGGTCGATCGTATCGCGGCGCAGGCGGATCGTGTCCTCGCCGCGCAGGATCGGGCGGGCGGCCTCGGTCATCCAGAGCGCGCCGTGGCGTTCGGGATCCGGGCGCATCAGGTCGCGGCCCATGATCTGGCGGAACACGGCCTGCCACTGCCCGCGCGAGAGGTCGCGGCCGACGCCGAAGGTCGGCAGGCTCTCGTGACCGCGCTGGCGCACCTTGTCCGTCTCGTTGCCGATGAGGATGTCGATCAGGTGCCCCGCGCCGAAGCTCTCGCCGGTGCGGAGCGCGGCGGAGAGCGCCTTGCGGACGGCCTCGGTGCCGTCGAAGGTCTCGGGCGGGCTGTCGCAGAGGTCGCAGCCGCCGCAATCGCCGGGATGGTCCTCTCCGAAATAGTGCAGCAGCGACTTGCGCCGGCATTCCATCGCCTCGGCGAGACCGAGGAGCGCGTTGAGGCGGCCGTGATCGGCGGCGCGGCGCTCGGGCGGGGCGTTGCCCTCGTCGATCTGCGAGCGGCGCAGGCGGATGTCCTCGGGGCCGAAGAGGGTCAGCGTTTCGGCCGGCGCGCCATCGCGGCCGGCGCGGCCGATCTCCTGGTAGTAGGCCTCGATCGACTTGGGCAGGTCGGCGTGGGCCACCCAGCGGATGTCGGGCTTGTCGACGCCCATGCCGAAGGCGACGGTCGCCACGACGATCAGTCCGTCCTCGGTGGCGAAGCGGTCCTCGACCCCGCGGCGGTCTTCCGGGTCCATGCCGCCGTGGTAGCTGAGCGCGGGGTGCCCGTCCTCGCGGAGCGCCTGGGCCAGCGTCTCGGTCTTTGCGCGGGTGCCGCAATAGACAATGCCCGACTGGCCGCGACGGGCGGCGGCGAAGGCGAGGATCTGGCGGCGCGGGCTGTCCTTGGGCTGGAAGGCAAGGTGCAGGTTCGGACGGTCGAAGCCGCGCAGGAAGGCGCGCGGCGCTTCGCCGTCGAAGAGCCGGGTGACGATCTCGTCCTGCGTCTCGGCGTCGGCGGTGGCGGTGAAGGCGGCCAGCGGCACGTCGAGCGCGCGGCGCAGCTCTCCGATCCGGAGATAGTCGGGGCGGAAGTCGTGGCCCCACTGGCTGACGCAGTGCGCCTCGTCGACGGCGATCAGGCTGACCCCGGCATTGGCGAGCATCCGCTGGGTGCCACCGGAGGCGAGCCGCTCGGGGGCGAGGTAAAGGAGCTTCAGCTCGCCCGCCGACAGCGCGTCCCAGACGGCGTCGGTCTCTTCGGGTGTATTGGCCGAGGTCAGCGCCCCGGCGGCGACCCCGGCCTCGCGCAGGCCGCGAACCTGGTCGCGCATCAGCGCGATCAGCGGCGAGACCACCAGCGTGACCCCGGGCCGCAGCAGGGCGGGAAGCTGGAAGCACAGCGACTTGCCGCCGCCCGTGGGCATGATGGCAAGGACGTTCTCGCCCGCGGCGACAGCGTCCACGATCTCTTCCTGGCCGGCGCGGAAGGCGTCGAATCCGAATACGTCGCGCAGAAGCGCGGGGGCGTCGGCCATGTCGCGGGGCATTGGGGGCAGAAACCTGCGGATGTTCGTTGAACTGCTCTTAGAGCGACAGTCGCACACTAAGATTCGGTGAACAAGTCCGCGGCCCCGGCCGTTGTCCCAGTGCGGCGGCAGGCCGCGCGCCTGCCTACGGGCTGCAAACGGAGAAACGAGATGAAGCTGGCATTCCTCGGCCTTGGCGCGATGGGATCGCGCATGGCCATGACATTGGTGAAGGCGGGTCACGACGTGGCTGTCTGGAACCGCTCGGACGGCAAGGCGGAGGCGCTGGTCGATGCCGGCGCCACGGAAGCCGAAACCCCGCGACAGGCCGCCGAAGGCGCGGCCGTCGTGGTGTCGATGGTGATGGATGACGATGCGTCCGCGGCGGTGTGGACCGACAAGGACACCGGAGCGCTGGCCGGCATGGAGAGCGGCTCGGTCGCGGTCGAGTGCTAGACCGTGTCGCCCGCCTGGATCGCGGCGCTGGCGGGTGCGGCGGACGAGGCCGGGGTGCGCTTCATCGACGCACCGGTCGCGGGGACACTCCCGCCTGCCGAACAGGGCGAGCTGGTGATGCTGGTCGGGGGCGACGCGAAGGACATCGACACGGCACGGCCGGCCCTCGACGCGATGGGCAAGGCGACGCACCACGCGGGGCCGGTCGGCGCCGGCATCGCGACCAAGCTGGTGGTGAACGGGATGCTCGCCGCGCAGGAGGCGGCCCTGGCCGAGTTGCTGGCGACGGTGGAGGCGCTGGGACACGACCGCGCCCGTGCCTTCGAGATCCTGTGCGAGACGCCGATCGCGAGCCCGATGCTGAAGAATTACGGCAAGCTGATGCTCGACGGGACCGACGACGTGCTGTTCCCGGTGGACGGCATCCTCAAGGATCTCGGTCTGATCGCCGATGCGGCAGGCAAGGCCGAGCAGCCGGTTCCGGTGACGCGCGGGACGCATGACGCCTTCACATTGGCTCAGGACGCCGGGCTCGGCGACCGCAACCAGACGGAAATCCTGCGGGTCTACGAGAACAAGTGAGCGTCGCGGGGCCTCAGTAGGCCCCGTAGAACGCCCCGGCATTGTTGGCGAGGATGATGCGCAGCGCGTAGATCGCCACCAGAGCGACAAGCGGCGCGAGGTCCAGCCCGCCCATCGGCGGCAGAATCCGGCGGATGCGGGAATACATCGGCTCGAGCAGGCGGTTCAGACCGTCCCAGATCTGCGCCACCAGCGGCTGGCGCAGGTTCAGCACCTGGAAATTGATCAGCCAGCTCATGATGACGTGGGCGATGATGAAGAACCAGACGATGTCCAGGATCAGCATCAGGATCTGAAAGAGCGATTGCATCGGCCGGCTCCGGTCCTTGGGGCTTGGTCGCACGAGACCTATGCGGCGGCGGACGCGAGGGCAAGAGTGCCGCGAGGTTCCGGGTTGACGTGTGGGTCATGCGGCGTGATGCCCGGCGCGGCAGAAGGAGATATGCATGTATCCCTACATTCGCATGGCCAAGGAGCTTTTCGTTCACCGCAACGACCCGCCGATCGCCGTGGGCGAGGCGCACGTGTCGCAGCACATGTGCTGGCCGTGGGACATCGATCCTTGGAAAGAGCTGAACAACGGCCGGACGCTGACGCTCTACGATCTGGGGCGGATTCCGATGGCCCGGCGTGCGGGGCTGGTGCCGGCGCTGCGGCGCAACGGTTGGGGCATGGCCATCGCCGGTGCCTCGGTGCGCTATCGCCGCCGCATCCACATGTTCGACCGGATCGAGATGCGGTCTCGGGTCAGCTGCTGGGACGCGCGGTTCATCTATGTCGAGCAGTCGCTGTGGAAGCAGAACGGTGACTGTGCGAGCCACGCCCTCCTGCGGACTGCGGTGACCAGCCGGGAGGGAATTGTCGCGCCCGAGCGGCTCATCAAGGCGATGGGCCAGAGCCTGCATGCCCCCGCGATCCCCGACTGGATTGCCGCCTGGATCGAGGCCGAGGACACCCGGCCCTGGCCGCCCATGGGCGACTGAGGTCCGGCGGGGACTGCGGCACTGCCGCACGTCTCTGTCGCCAACCTGTCCGCTGCCTGCCGCCGGCGCTTGCCGAACGCGCGGCGGCGCTGTTCAAGTGACCCCGGACACGGGCGGGGTGACGACATGAGCGGCGGCAAACGGCGGCGGATCTGGGGCTGGTTCTTCTTCGACTGGGCCAGCCAGCCCTACAACACCCTTCTCATCACCTTCATATTCGCACCCTACGTGCAGGAATTGCTAGGCGATGGCAGCGCCGCCCAGACCGCCTGGGCCACCGGGATCGCTCTGGCGGGCGTGGTGATCGCGCTGCTGGCGCCGCTTCTGGGGGCCATGGCCGACACCGGCGGCAACCGGTTGAGGTGGATCTGGCTGTTCTCTGCGCTCTACGTGGCGGGCTCGGGGATGTTGTGGTTCGCCGAGCCGGGCGACTTCGACCTCTGGCGGACGTTGTTCTTCTTCGCCATTGGCCTGATCGGGATGGAGTTCGCGACGATCTTCACGAACGCCATGCTGCCCGACCTCGGCAGCCGCGAGGAGATCGGGCGCATCTCGGGGAACGGTTGGGCCTTCGGTTACGTGGGCGGGCTGGTGACGCTGGTGCTGATGCTGGTCTTCTTCGCAGAGAGCGGCGACACCGGCACCACCTTCGTCGGCCTCGACCCGGCCTTCGGTCTGAATCCCGAGACACGGGAAGGCACGCGGTTCGTCGGGCCGCTGACGGCATTGTGGTATGCCGTGTTCATGATCCCCTTCTTCCTGTGGGTGCGCGATCCGCGCAGCCCGCGCGCGCCGCGCGGCGCCGTGCGCGCGGCGCTTCTCCAGCTGCGCAGCACCCTGCGCGAGCTGCCGCAGACCCCGTCGCTGCTGGCCTACCTCGCCTCGTCGATGTTCTACCGCGACGCGCTGAACGGGATGTATGCCTTCGGCGGAATCTACGCCTCGGGCGTGCTGGGCTGGTCGGTGGTCGACACCGGCATCTTCGGCATCCTCGCCATCGTCTCGGGCGCGCTGTTCGCATGGCTCGGCGGCATGGCGGATGCGCGCTTCGGTCCCCGGCCGGTGATCGTTGCCTGCATCCTCGCGCTCACGGCGGTGGCGATCTCGATCGTCATGGTCAGCCGCGAGAGCCTGTTCCTGATCCCGCTGGCCGAGGGCTCGTCCGCCCCCGACATCGCCTTCTACGTCTTCGGCGCGACCATCGGCGCAGCGGGCGGAGCGCTGCAATCGGCGTCGCGCACGATGATGGTGCGTCAGGCCCGCAGCGATCGCATGACCGAGGGGTTCGGCCTCTATGCACTGGCGGGCAAGGCAACCTCGTTCCTCGCCCCGGCGCTGATCGCGCTGGTCACGTGGGCGTCGGGCTCGCAGCAGGTCGGGGTGTCTCCGCTCATTCTTCTTTTCGCGGTGGGGCTCGGTCTGCTACTCTGGGTCAAACCCGACGGAGATCGAGCAGCATGATCCGCCCCATCCTGACCGCCACGCTCGCGCTGGCGCTCGCCGCCTGCGGCGGGTCCAACCGGTCCGCGAACCTCGACGCCGCCACCAGCGGCATGCCTCCGGCGACGGCACAGCCCGTCTCGGCCGTGATCTCGTCCAAGAGCGCCAAGCAGCTCTTCGGGTACGAGGCCACGGCGTCCGCGCAGCGCTCGGAGCCGCTGGGCTTCTATTCCAAGGGCTGCGCGGCCGGCAACGTGCAGCTGCCCGAGACCGGACCGACCTGGCAGGCCATGCGCCTGTCGCGGAACCGCAACTGGGCGCAGCCGATCACCGTCGACTTCATTCAGGACCTGTCGCGTTTCGCCGCCCAGCAGCCGGGCTGGGCCGGGCTTTACGTTGGCGACCTGAGCCAGCCCAAGGGCGGGCCGATGCTGACCGGTCACGCGAGCCACCAGATCGGCCTCGACGCCGACATCTGGATGCTCCCGCCGCAACGGCTGAACCTGTCGACCGCCGAGCGCGAGTCGATCTCCTCGATCTCCATGCGTCGCACCCGCGGCGCCTACGTGAACTCGAGCTGGACGCAGCAGCATCACGAGATACTCAAGCGCGCGGCCTCCGATCCGCGGGTCGAGCGGATCTTCGTCTTCCCCGGTGCCAAGGTGCAGATGTGCGACGACGAAACCGGCGACCGCGCTTATCTGCGCAAGATCCGTCCGTGGTACGGGCATCACTACCATTTCCACGTCAGGCTTTCGTGTCCCGAGGGCGCGACCAACTGCGTGGCGCAAGACCCGGTGCCGCCGGGCGACGGCTGTGCCGATGCGCGCGCCTGGCAAAACAACATCCTGAACCCGCCGCCGCCCGATCCGAACGCGCCGGCTCCGACGCCCAAGCGTGACCTGACCCTCGCAGACCTTCCCGCGCAATGCTCCGGCGTTCTGGCCTCGCGCTGAGCGCGGGCCTCGTTGTCGTCCTTGCGCTGTCGTCCTCCGCCGCTCCGACCGGCGAGGCCGAGCTTGTGTCGACGCAGCGATGGTCCAGTGATCACGACGCGTTCGGCGGAATCTCGGGGCTCGACCTGTCGGCGGACGGGCGGCGGTTCATGGCCATCGGGGACCGCGGCATCGTGTTTGCGGGGGAGTTCCGGCGCGACGCGGACGGCCGGATCGAGACCATCGCCAGAGGCCGCCTGCGTCGCCTGCGCGATGCCGAGGGCGCACCGCTGAAGCAGCAAGACGTCGACGCCGAGGGCCTCGCCTGGACCGAGGGCGGCCGCGCCTACGTGTCGTTCGAGGGAGATCACCGGGTCGCCCGGCTGGGCAAGGACGACCGGACCACGCCGCTGCCCGGCCCGCCCGCCTTCGATGAGCTTCAGAGCAATTCCGGCCTCGAGGCGTTGGCGGTGGATGAGGCCGGCGCGGTCTACGCCATCCCCGAACGGTCGGGGCAGGTGACGCGGCCGCTCCCGCTCTGGCGCTGGGACGGCACGGCATGGTCGGTCGCGGGCCGCGTGCCCCGGCGCGGGGGCTTCCTGCCGGTGGGTGCGGATTTCGGGCCGGACGGGCGCCTCTACCTGCTGGAGCGGGTCTTCACCGGCCTCGCCTTCCGCAGCCGCGTGCGGCGCTTCGCGCTGACCGAAGAGGGGCTCGCCGAAGAGACCACCCTGCTCGAGACCGCCGCCCACGTGCACGACAATCTCGAGGGGCTGTCGGTCTGGCGCGACCGGAGCGGCGCGATCCGCCTGACGATGGTGTCCGACGACAACTTCAACTTCCTCCAGCGCACCGAGGTCGTGGAGTATCGCGTCCGCCCCTGAGGCGCGCGGGACTTGCGTGACGGGCCTGCGGGCGCTATGGCCCGCGCTGTTCCGGGCATCGGCCCGGCACCAAGTCCCCGCCACCTTGCAAAAACGGGAAGTCCCATGACCCGCGCCCATATCCCCGGCATTCTCGCGATGGCGATCGTCGTCGTCGCCTCGAACATCCTCGTGCAGTTCCTCCTCGGCCAGTGGCTGACATGGGGGGCCTTCACCTACCCGATCGCGTTCCTCGTCACCGACGTGATGAACCGTGTCTACGGCCCCGGCCCCGCCCGCAAGGTGGTGATCGCAGGCTTCGTCGTGGGTGTCGTCTGCTCGTTCATCGGCACGCAGATCATGGGCGAGTTCGGCCCTCTGGTGACCTTCCGCATCGCGCTGGCCTCGGGCGCGGCGTTCCTGACCGCGCAGCTTCTGGACGTGGCCATCTTCGACAGCCTCCGTGGTGGCCGCTGGTGGCGTGCGCCGCTGGCCTCGACGCTGGTCGGATCGTCGGTCGATACCGCGATCTTCTTCACCGTGGCGTTCTCGGGCGCGCTGACCTTTCTCGAGCCGTCGAACGATGTGAGCTGGGCCGGCGAAGCGCTGCCGCTTCTGGGGGTCGGGCCGACCGTGCCGCTCTGGGTGTCGCTGGGCTTTGCGGACTGGCTGGTAAAGCTGTCGCTGGCGCTGCTGGCGCTGGTGCCGTTCCGTGTGATCGTCTCTTGGGCACAATCCCGGCAAATCGCGGCCTGAGCACGAATCTTCATTTGACGACAAGGAATTCCGTGCCAACCTCAAACTTGCGTTTTCAACAGCAGAAAGGAGGTGATCCAGTGTCGAGAGAAGCATTGGAGAAAGGTGTCGGAACAGCATGGAGGATTGCCGGCTAGGGCAGCCCCTGACCGGATAATGGTCCATGTTGGCGGATGTCTAACCGATCCCCGCCTCCTAATTCTCGAAGGGTCGCCCATGCTCCGGGCGGCCCTTTTCATTTTCACCGTGCCCGGCGCGTCGCGGTGTCGTGGCATCTGGCCAGAGAGCCGGGGCCGGACTAGGGTCCACCGCCATGACGCTGCGCATCAATCACGCCATCGCCCTCGAGGACTGGGAAATCACCGAGCAGTTCGTGCGGTCCTCGGGGCCGGGCGGGCAGAACGTGAACAAGGTCTCGACCGCGGTCGAGCTGCGCTTCGAGGCCGAGCGGTCGCCGAACCTGCCGGGCCCGGTCAAGGCGCGGCTGCGGCGGCTGGCCGGTCGACGCGGGACCAAGGACGGCGCGCTGATCCTGCAGGTGGACGACACCCGCAGCCAGGCGCGCAACCGTGAGATCGCCCGGGACCGGCTGGCCGAGCTTGTGGCCAAGGCCTTGGAAAAGCCCAAGCGGCGCATTCCCACCAAGCCTACCCTGGGCTCCAAGCGGCGGCGGATCGAGGGGAAGAAGGCGCGCGGGCAGGTGAAGGCGCTGCGCGGAAAGGTCGACCCGGACTGAGAGCCGCGCGGTCGCTCAGGCGCCGGCGGCGTCCCGCACACGACCGAGAAGAGACAGCAGCTGCGCGCGTTCTTTGGCGTCGAGGTCACCGAAGAACTTGCGCTCGTGCTCGTCCGCGGCCTCCAGTGCCCGCTCGGCCAGCCGTTCCCCGGCACGCGTGGGCGTGAGGGCGTAGGCCCTGCGATCGGTGGGCACACGGGTCCGCAGAACGAGGCCGCGACTTTCGAGCTCGTCGAGTATAGACACGAGGTTCGGACGCTCGATCGACAGCGCGTCGGCAAGCTGAGACTGGCGAAGTCCGGGGTGATCGACGATCACGACAAGGACCGACATGGTGATGATCCGCAGGTCCAGGTCCTTGAGAACACGGGCAAGATCCGCTTGCACCAGGTTCGTGACCCGTCGCATGTGATAGCCGACGAGGCCCTGCAGCGCAGCGTCGTCCACCACCTCGTGCGTGTCGACCCGCGGGGCCGCGTCGGGCGCCGCTGCGAGCGCGGGAGCCGCGTTCTTGTTCGACGAACTTACCTGCGCCATGCTTCCAAACCAGCTCCCGTTTCGCGTTGCCGTCCGCACGGTCGGCCCGAATACGGCCGGTCCTGCGGCCCGTGCCGGTCCCGGTCGATGCGCGGCCGGGGTTGGGATCATGTCCCTTCCGCCCGGTTCCGCGCACGCTGATCGAGCCCTGCGCCACGGTATGGATCATCACGACCCGTTGAGGCGATGATTGCATACTACAATGATTTCGCCCATCGGGATAATAGCGCAAAGTTTGGAAAAAGCCGCAAAGACGGATTTACGAAATTAGAACACCGGCTGGTTTCCTCATGGGATCAGGAACAGCGTGATCGCCGGAAACAGGACCAGGATCACCACACGGACGATGTCCGAACCCACGAACCACATGACCGCCTTGTAGGTTTCGACCATCGGCGTCTCTCGATCCATCGAGTTGATGATGAAGAGGTTCATGCCCACGGGTGGCGTGATCAGTCCGACCTCGACAACGATCAGCACGAGGATGCCGAACCATATCGCCATGTGCTCGGTCGACATGCCGAAATCGAGCTGCGAGATCACCGGGAAGAAGATCGGGATCGTCAGCAGGATCATCGACAGGCTGTCCATGAGACAGCCGAACACGAGGTAGAACAGCAGGATGAGCGTGAGCACGGTCCACGGGCTGAAGCCCTGTCCGACGACCCAGGCCGACAATTCCTGCGGCACCTGGCTGAGGGCGAGGAACGAGTTGTAGAAACCCGCGCCCAGCACGATGAAGAAGATCATCGCGGTCGCGGTGGCCGTGGCGATGATGCTCTCGCGGAACACGCGCCATGTCAGGTTCCCCGACACCAGGGCCGCGAAGCCGGTGCCGGCGGCGCCCACTGCCGCGCCCTCGGTCGGGGTGAACCAGCCAAGGTAGATGCCGCCCACCACCAGCAGGAACACGATCAGCACCGGCCAGACATTGGCCAACGCGCGCCAGCGCTCGCCGTAGGGCATGGCCTCGCGGGTGCCCGCGCGATCCGGGTAGAGCCGCACGTAGATCGAGATCGCGATGATGTAGCCGACCGCCGCCAGCACCCCGGGCACGAAGGCCGCGAGGAAGAGCTTGGCGATGTTCTGCTCGGTCAGGATCGCGTAGATCACGAGGATCACCGACGGCGGGATCAGGATTCCCAGCGTGCCGCCCGCGGCCAGTGTCGCCGTCGAAAAGCCCCCGTCGTAGCCGTAGCGCCGCAGCTCGGGCAGGGCCACGCGGGACATGGTGGCTGCGGTCGCCAGCGACGATCCGCAGATCGCGCCGAAGCCCGCGCAGGCGCCCACGGCGGCCATCGCGACGCCGCCCTTGCGGTGGCCAAGCCACGCTTCGGCGGCCTTGAAGAGCGACGTGGACATGCCCGACAGGGTTGCGAACTGTCCCATCAGAAGGAACATCGGGATGATTGTCAGCGAGTAGCTCGAGAACGTGGTGTAGGTCTCGGACTTGAGCTTGGACATGAACATCGCCGGGGCGCCGATGGTCAGCCACAGCCCGCCGATCCCGCACAGCAGCATGGCAAGCCCGATGGGCGCGCGCATGAAGATCATCACCAGCAGAACGGGGAAGCTGGCGTAGCCCAGTTCGAGGCCGGTCAATGCTCCGCCTCCACTTCGTTCGGCAGCGGGGTGTATCCGGTGGCGACCCCGATGATCCGGGCGACCGCGCAGTAGATGCCGACGACCGAGGCCACCACGGCGCCCACGAGGCTGGCGGCGTAGGCCCACCAGACCGGGAACTGCAGCAGGAAGGTCGTCTCGCCGTAGCGCATCTTGTCACCCATCCCGACGAAAAGCCGCCAGGTGATGAGGACGATGGCCCCGGCCAGAACCACCTCCCAGAACGCGAGGATCGCGCGGTGGCCGCGTTCGGGCAGGGCCGAGGTGAACAGGTCGACGGTCGCGTGCGCGCCGTAGAGCTGGCAGACCGGCAGGAACGCGAAGATGGCGAAGGCCACACCTGCCTCGACCAGCTCGAAATCGCCGTTGATCGGCCCGACGCCGGTCGCGATCAGCCAGTCGGCAAGGCCGGGCGCCATCGAGGTCAGCGCGTCGGAATGACCAAGCGTGTTCAGACCGCGTCCCAGTACGCTGGCGCAGGTCAGGATCACGAGGAATGTCAGGACCAGCCCGCCGACGATTGCGGCGATACGGGCAAGCCGTTCTATCGAACGTTGCATGAGGGTGTCGTCTTCGTCGTCGGGGTGCGGGTCAGGGGACGGCGGAAAGGTGCGGCGGCGCGCCGGAACGCGCCGCCGCCGGGGCGGATCACTCTGCCGCGTATTCTTCGGTCAGCTCCTGGGCGCGGTCGAACAGCGCCTGGCCGTCCATGCCGCGCTCGTCCATCTCGGCGATCCAGGCGTCGATGGTGGGTTCGGCCGCGGCCTCCCACTCGGCGACCTGCTCGTCGCCGAGCTCGATGATGTTGTTGCCGGCCTCGACCGCGGCTTCCCGTGCCGGGCCGTCCGAGGCCGCCTGCGTTTTGCCCGCGAACCCCGAGAACTCGAGCCCCGAGTTGTCGTCGATGACCTTCTTCAGATCGTCGGGGAGGCTGTCGTAGGTGTTCTGGTTCATCGCGAAGATGAAGGACGTGGTGTAAAGCATCTCGTCGCCGAACTCGGTGTGGTTCTGCACCAGCTCGGGGATCCGCAACGCACTCGTCACCTCCCACGGGATCACCGCGCCGTCGACCACACCCTTCGACAGCGCCTCGGGAATCGCCGGGACGGGCATACCCACGGGGGTCGCGCCGAGACGTTCGAACATCATGTTCGTGGTCCGCGTGGGCGCGCGCAGCTTGACGCCGTTGAGGTCGTCCACGGTCTCGATCGGGTTCTTGGAGTGGATCACGCCCGGCCCGTGGACCCACGCGGCTAGCAGCTTGAAGTCGGCGAAATCCTCGTCGACCATCTCTTCCTGAGCCAGCGTCCAGAACGCCTTGGACGTCGCTTCGGCGTTCGACACGGTGAACGGCAGCTCGAACACCTCGGCGCGGGGGAACCGGCCGGGGGTATAGCCCGCGACGGTCCAGATCACGTCGGCCACGCCGTCGATCACCTGGTCCACCAGCTGCGGCGGCGTTCCGCCAAGCTGCATCGACGGGTAGTGCTGGACGGCGATGCGGCCGTCGGACGCTTCCTCGATCCGCTGCTTCCAGACCTCTAGAACGTGCTGGGGCACGTTGGCCTGAAGCGGCAGGAACTGGTGCATCCGCAGCGTCACTTCCTGAGCGGTGGCAGTGGTGCCGAGGCAAACCAGTGCGGCCGCAACGGCCGCGAATCCTCTGCGCGTGAACATGTTCTTTCCTCCCTGTTCGCCCCGTCCGGGGGCGTCTCGTGACCGCGGCTGCCGCGGTGTCGTCCGGACGGCACGGGTCACGTGTCTCGTCCGCTCCTCTTCCGAGCGAAAGAGTGCAAATTCGCGGCTTCGATGCAAGGTAATTCGCTGACCGAGCGGTCAACAAATGCGGTCGATCTGCACCTTTCGGACTTCACAGTGCCGCCGGGCGAGGCGTGCCGACAGGGACGCCCGCGCCATTCAAGGGGACATTTCGAACACGCCTCCTCGGGGTCGCAGCCGCCGGCCCGGCGTCAGAACCGTTCCAGCAACCGTTCGAGATATTCGAGCTCTTCGTCCGGGCGCTCGCCCTCGCCAGAGCGGCGGCGGATCTCGTCCAGCAGCTCGCGTGCCCGGCGGTAGACATCCTCGCCCTGGAGCATGGTCTCGTCGGTGCCGATCTGCCCGTTGGAGCCGGTGTCGCGACCGAGCGGGTCCTGCTGCTGGCCGGGATCCTGCCCCTGTGCCATACCCTGCTGACCCTGCTGCTGACCGGGTTGCTGGCCCTGCTGCTCGGCCATCTGCTCGCCGAGGTTCCGCATGCCTTCACGCAGGGCCTCCATCGCCTCGGACTGGCGGTCGATGGCCTCGGCGAGGTCGTTCTCGCGCAGCGCCTCCTCGGCCCCGTCCATCGCACCCTCGGCCCGGTCGAGCGCTTCCTCGGCGCGCTGCCCGGCCTCGGAGTCGCCGCCCGGCATGTTCTGACGCTGGCGGTTCAGCTCATCGCGCAGCTGGCCCTGACGTCCGGCCAGGTCCTCTTCGAGCGAGCGTTCGCCGCCCTGGCCCTGCTGACCCTGCTGCTGGCCTTGCCCTTGGCCCTGGCCTTGCTGCTGGCCCTCGGCACGGCCCTCGCCCTGCTGGCCGGGCTGCTGACCCTGTTGCCCTTGCTGACCCTGTTGCTGGCCCTGCTGGCCTTGTTCACCCTGCCGCTGCTGGCCTGGATTGAACTGTTCCTGCAGGTCGCGGAACGCCTGGTCGGACAGCTCCTGCTGGTCGCGCAGGGTCTCGGCGAGGCCTTCCATCGCCTGCTCGCCCTGCGACTGCTGGCCCTGACCCTGCCCCTGGGTCACACGCATGTTCTCCATCATCTGCTGCAGCTCTTCCAGCGCCTGCTGCGCCTCGGCCATGCGGCCCTGCTCCATCAGCTCCTGGATCTTGTCCATCATCTCCTGCAGGTCGTTCTGCGACATCTGCATCATGTTCTCGCCGGGGTTCTGCGGCATGTCCGGGTTTTCCTCGGACTCGCGCTGCGCCTGCTGGGCGAGCTGGCGCATGTAGTCGTCGGTCGCCTGCCGCAGCTCCTGCATGAGCTCGGCAATCTCCTGTTCGGACGCGCCGTTGCGCATGGCCTCATTCAGCCGCTCCTGCGCGCGGGCCAGCCGCTCGCGGGCATCCTCGAGGTCGCCATCCTCCAGAAGGACGGCGAAATCCCACAGGGCCTGCGCGATCTCGTCGCGCTCCTCGAGGCTCAGGCCGTCCTCGACGTAGCCCTCCAGCGACGTGCGGATCGTCTTCATCCGGAGGAAGTGCTTGGCCTGCCGGAACGCGTCGTCCGGCCGGTGGCTGATCGCGCGCAGCAGCATGACGGAACGGTCCGCGTTCTCGCGGTTCCACAGCAGGTCGCGCCGCATCTCGATGATGGCCGCGGCCATCGGGTCGAAGAACCGGCGCCCGGGCAGGGTCAGCACCTCCGGCTCGGACGTGCCGGTCTGGCCGGCGTCGTCGGTCACGGTGAAGGCCACCTCAACCGGCAGGTTCGCCCAGGGGTGCTGTGAGAAGTTGTCGACCATCGCCTCCTCGAACTCCGAGCGGTCCCCGGCGATGGGCATGGGCAGCGCGACCTCGATCGCGGGGCGCTCCTCGGGGGCGGTGGCCAGGCCGTAGCGGCGGTCCACCTCGTCGAGCGCGAGCGTCATCGTCGCGGTGCCCGAGGCCACGCCGTAATCGTCCTGCGCGGTGAAGGGCAGCGACGCCTCGCCGTCCCAGGTCGTGTCGAAGGCCCCGGCGCGCGCCACGTCCGGCGCGCTGTCCGCGGTCATCATCACGTCCCAGGCGCGGCCGTTCGGCCCGTCGATGGCCAGACGACCCGAGCGCGCGACGGAAAAGGTCTGCGCGGTTTCCTGCGCCTCGGCCTCGGATTGCTCGAACGGGCGGCCCGAGATCGTCTCCTCGACGGACAGCGCGCCGGCCTCGCCGTACATCCGCACCGTCACGCGCGAGCCCTCGGGCGCCTGCACCACGTCGCCGTTGATGTCGTTGAGATAGAGCGCCGGCAGCCGCGTGTAGGCGGGCGGCTCGATCCAGCCCTCCCACGTCGGTCCGGTGGCGAGGTCCGAGCCGCCGCCCGGCCCCATGCCGGTGACGGAGCCCACGCGCATGACCGATCCGAACAGCAGCGCCGTGACCAGCGCCAGCACCGCGACGTAGCGCAGCGCGTAGGGATCGGCCGCGGCGACCCGCAGGTCGGGGCGCACGCCGCGCGCCTCGCGCAGCCTTTCGCGCATCCGTGCCTGGTGCGCCGCCCAGAGCGCCGCCGACGCCCCGTCGCGGTCCCCGAAGGCCTGCCGGTCGAGCGTGGCGCGAATCGGGTGGCCGGGCATCGTCGCGTCGAGCCGGGCCAGCGCGCCTTCCCGCGACGGCCACGAGAATCGCCGAACCCCGTGCCAGACGGCCCAGCCCGCCGCGATCAGCGCCACGATGCCCGCAGCCCACACGATCTCGATGGCAACACTGTCCTGAAGCCCCAGCATCAGCGCCGCGAGCACCACGAACAGGACCGACCACAGGGGCCAGAACGCACGCGTGACGCGCTCGGCCACCATGCCGGCGCGGGTCAGCCCCAGCGGGCGTGCCACGGATGTCAGGATATCGGCGGCGGAGCGGCGGTCATCGGCCATGCGGTCTCCCGTCGGTTGCGGCGCGCGGCCCGTCCGGACGGGGCCCGCGCCTCAGAGCCATGCGGGAATGGTATCTCGCGCGATCATCTCTTCAAAGCTCGGGCGTGCGCGAATGACGGCATGGTGATCGTTTTTCACCAGAACTTCCGGTACGAGCGGTCGCGTATTGTACTCGCTCGACATCACCGCGCCGTAGGCGCCCGCGGACCGGAAGGCCACGAGGTCGCCTGCCGCCAGCTCGGGCAGGTCGCGCGCCCTGGCGAAGGTGTCGCCGCTCTCGCAGACCGGTCCGACCACGTCGTAGGTCACCCGCTCGGCGCCCGCCGCCGGCTCCTTCACCGGCACGATGTCGTGCCAGGCGTCGTACATCGCTGGCCGGATCAGGTCGTTCATCGCCGCGTCGAGGATCAGGAACCGGCGTCCCTCGCCCTCCTTCACGTAGATCACGCGCGCCAGCAGGATGCCGGCATTCCCGGCGATCAGGCGCCCCGGCTCGATCTCGATCTCGCATCCCAGGTGGCCCACGGTGCGCCGGATCAGCGCGCCGTAGTCGAAGGGCAGGGGCGGCGCCTCGTTGGTGTTCTGGTAGGGGATGCCCAGCCCGCCGCCGAGATCCAGCCGCCGGATGTCGTGCCCGTCCGCGCGCAAAGCCTCGGTCAGTTCGGCCACCCGGCTGAACGCGGCCTCGAACGGCTCCAGCTCGGTCAGCTGCGAGCCGATGTGCACGTCGACGCCCACCACCTCGATGCCGGGAAGCGCGGCGGCCTCGGCATAGACCGCGCGGGCCTTCGAGATCGGGATGCCGAACTTGTTCTCCGACTTGCCGGTCGAGATCTTGGCGTGGGTCCGGGCATCCACGTCGGGGTTCACCCTGAGCGCGATGGGGGCGGTGACGCCCAGCTCCGCCGCGACCCGGCTCAGAACAGCCAGCTCCGGCTCGCTCTCCACATTGAACTGCTTCACGCCGCCGGTCAGCGCCGCGCGGATCTCCTCCTCGGTCTTGCCGACGCCAGAGAACACGATCCGCTCGCCCGGAACGCCGGCGGCCTTCGCTCGGGCGTATTCCCCGCCCGAGACCACGTCCATGCCCGCGCCGAGCCGCGCCAGGGTGGTCAGGATCGCCTGGTTCGACGCCGCCTTCATGGCGTAGCAGATCGCGTGCGGCAGGTCGCCGAGCGCTTCGTCGAACAGCTTGTAATGCCGCTCGAGCGTCGCGGTCGAGTAGACGTAGGCGGGCGTCCCCACCGTCGCCGCGATGTCCGAAAGGGCCACGTCCTCGGCGCAGAGCACGCCGTCGCGATACCGAAAATGATCCATGCCGCGCTTCCCGTGCTGCGTATCGCGCGACTCCCTAACGGAAGCCTCGCCGCCGCTCCACCCTTCTTCTCGTCGCAAATACTCCGGGGGTCCGGGGGCAGCGCCCCCGGTCCGGCGCACGAACCCGCGATGCGGCCGCGCTTGTGCCGCGACGGGGCGTTTTGTATGCGATGGACAAGACCCTGCCCGGAGGAAGAGGCCCCATGCTCAAGCGCCCGTTCGACAAGACGAAGCTGCCCAGCCGCCACGTGACCGAGGGCCCGGCCCGCGCGCCGCACCGCTCCTACTACTACGCGATGGGAATGACCGAGGAGGAGATCCACCAGCCCCTCGTCGGCGTCGCCACCTGCTGGAACGAGGCCGCGCCGTGCAACATCGCGCTGAACCGCCAGGCGCAGTCGGTGAAGATGGGCGTGAAGCAGGGCTTCGGCACCCCGCGCGAATTCACCACGATCACCGTGACCGACGGCATCGCCATGGGCCACGAGGGGATGCGCTCCTCGCTCGCCAGCCGCGAGGCGATTGCCGACACGGTCGAGCTGACCATGCGCGGCCATTGCTATGACGCGATCGTCGGGCTCGCGGGCTGCGACAAGTCGCTGCCGGGGATGATGATGGCGATGGTCCGCCTCAACGTACCGTCGGTGTTCATTTACGGCGGCTCGATCCTGCCGGGCAAGGCGCCCCAGGTCGACGAGATCCCCGAGGATTTCCGCACCCGCGACCTGACCGTGCAGGACATGTTCGAGGCCGTGGGCCGGCACCAGAACGAACAGCTCTCGGACGCCGCGCTCGACATGCTCGAGCGGGTGGCCTGCCCCTCGGCAGGCGCCTGCGGCGGCCAGTTCACCGCCAACACCATGGCCTGCGTCTCCGAGGCGATCGGCCTCGCGCTGATGAATTCCTCGGGCATGCCCGCCCCCTACGAGAGCCGCGACTCCTTCGCCGAGGCATCGGGCCGCGCGGTCATGGACCTGATCGAGAAGAACATCCGCGCCCGTGACGTGGTCACCCGCAAGAGCCTCGAGAATGCCGCGCGGGTCGTCGCCTGCACCGGCGGCTCGACCAACGCGGGCCTGCACCTGCCGGCCATCGCCCACGAGGCGGGGATCGAGTTCTACCTCGACGACGTGTGCGAGATCTTCCGCGACACGCCCTATTTCGTCGATCTGAAGCCCGGCGGCACGCACGTCGCCAAGGACCTCTACGATGCCGGCGGCATCCCGGTGGTGATGAAGGAACTGCGCAAGGCCGGCCTGATCCACGAGGACTGCGTGACGGCCACCGGCAATTCCATCGGCGAGGAGCTCGACAAGATCGCGCGCAACGCCGACGGCAAGGTGATCTACCCGATCGAGACGCCGATCACCAAGACCGGCGGCGTTGTCGGCCTCAAGGGCAACCTCGCCCCCGAGGGCGCCATCGTGAAGGTCGCGGGCATCGCACCCGAGCACCAGGTGTTCACCGGCCCGGCGCGCGTCTTCGAGTGCGAGGAAGAGGCGTTCGAGGCGGTCAAGGCGCGGTCTTACGAGGAAGGCGAGGTCATCGTCATCCGCAACGAGGGACCCGCGGGCGGCCCCGGGATGCGCGAGATGCTGGCTACAACCGCGGCCCTGTCCGGTCAGGGCATGGGCAAGAAGGTCGCGCTGATCACGGACGGGCGCTTCTCGGGTGCCACGCGCGGCTTCTGTGTGGGTCACGTGGGTCCCGAGGCGGCTCAGGGCGGCCCCATCGCGCTGCTCAAGACCGGCGACATGATCACCATCGACGCCGTGAAGGGTGAGATCAGCGTCGATATCTCGGACGAGGAGATGGACGCCCGCCGCCAGGCATGGTCCGGCCCGCGTGAGACGAACTACGCCGCGGGCGCGCTCTGGAAATATGCCCAGCTCGTCGGTGCGACCTACAAGGGCGCGGTCACGCATCCGGGTGCCACGGCCGAAACCCACGTCTACATGGACCTCTGATGGGGATCGCGCGCGCTCTTCTCGGGCTGGGTCTGATCGCCGCTCTCGCGGGCTGCGAGATGGACGCGAACGGGCAGGCGCGCGGCTTCCTGTCGGGGTTCGAGAGCCCCGGCACTTCGGGCGGGCGCGATGCACTGTCCAAGCCCGGCGACGGCCCGCCGCCGGTGCCGCGGGCCGCGGTCGCGGGCGGCGCCGTCGTGGTGGCGGGACCTCGCGGCTACTGCGTCGATCCGGTCACCGTCGAAAGCGATGACGACACCGGCTTTGCCGTTCTCGCGAGTTGCCGGATCCTCGGTGGGCCGGGGGCCGGACCGAATGTCGCGCCGGCCCTGGTCACCGTGACCGTGGGTGCGCCCGAGCCCGCCCCCGTTCTGCCCACCGCCGAGACGTTCGCGCGGCTGTCGGGTGGTGCGGCGCGGCCGGGCCGTTCGGGGGGCGACCTCGTGGTGGCGCAGATGCAAACGGGCGGCGAGAGGGTGCTTCCGAACGGCGATCCGCGCTACTGGCGCGGGGCGTTCCTCGTGGCGAACCGTCTGGTGTCGCTGGCGCTTTACGCGCCCGAGGGCAGTTCGCTTGCGGGGGACGACGGCGGGCAGTTCCTCGGGTCGGTGCGCCGCGCCATCCGGGCCGGCAGTCCCGCCGGTGGCGCGCTGACCGGGCGACCGGCCAGAGGCCCGTCGGGCGGCTGATCCGCGCGACGCTACAGGGGCAAGGGCAGGGGGCACCGACATGGCAGGGCGCAAGGCGGGACCGATCGACCGCATGGTGCAGCGCGGGGCGCTGCGTTCCTGGACCCGCCGGGCCGAGGCCGCCTCGGACGCGCCCCTCGACGAGCTCAAGCGCCAGCGCAGCGATGCGCGGCGGCTGAAATGGCAGCTCGAGACCCTGCTGCACACCGCCGAGAACCGCCTCGCGCTGCCCGCCATCGGCAACCAGTCCTTTCCCCGCCCCCACGATGCCGACTGGGCCTGGCGTCCCGAGGCATGGACCGGCCCTCTGCCGGTGCGCGGCATCGCCTCGGTGCAATCGGCCTCTGGTCTCGGCCGCGAGGCGACGCTGTTCCACGACTGTCCGGCTTCCGAGCTGACCCTGCGCCAGATCCGCAACACGCGCGAGGCCGACCTTGCGCCGTTCGGCCTGCGTTTGGACGTGTTCCGCTTCCAGGGTTCCTACCTGTCGCTGGCGGTCGAACTGCCCGAGGCCGCCGCCCGCGGTCTGACCCGGCGCCACCTGCTTCGGCTCGACACCATCGTCGAGATGGAGAAGCCGCTCGAGATCTTCGTGCGGCTGAACGTCAAGCACGGCCCCAACGTGGAGCAGATCGTCCGGGAATTGCCTCTGGGCGACGAGGACGTGCGGGTGGAGTTCGACCTCGCCTACACCAAGCTGAACGAAAAGCGGGTCGAGAAGCTGTGGCTCGACATCATTTTCGAGGGCCCGCAGATGAACCAGGTGGTGCTGCGCGACCTGACCTTCAGCCGTCGCCCCCGCGCAGAACTCTGATCGCCTGCCGCGCCGAGGATTCCCGCCCATGACCGATTACACGCTGACCAAGACCCGCTTCGTCGAAGGCGTCTGGGAGGGCGTCGTGACCACCGAGTCCGCCGATGCGCCACCGCCGCAGGTCGCCGTTTCGCATCTCGACCGGCCGTTGCGCGGCGTGGTGGTGGCCGAGGGCGGTGGCACGAACGGCTGGGTTCTGCGCGTGCCGGTGCCGCCCGAGACGATCGGCGACGGCACCCATACGTTCCTGATCCACGACGAGCGCAACGGCGCCGCGCTCGGCAGCTTCACCATCGTGGCGGGTGAAGCGGTCGGCGACGACATCCGCGCCGAGATGGAGCTTCTGCGGGCCGAGCTCGACCTGCTCAAGCGGGCGTTCCGGCGGCACTGCCTCGAGACGAGCTGACGACGGTTCACGGCCACGGGCGGCGAGAGCTGCCCGATTCTTGCAACCCGGCCCGCACCTTGACCTCGGGTGGCGGGCGACGCAGACCGGGAGCGACCTGAACGGACCGCTTCCATGAACGCCCTGCGCGGCATCTCCCTCAAGCTCGGCTCGGTCGTCCTGTTCGTCGTGATGTCCGCGATGATCAAGGCGACGGCGCCCGACGTCCCCGCCGGCGAGGCGGTGTTCTTCCGGTCGTTCTTTGCCATGCCGGTGATCCTGCTGTGGCTGGCGCAGCGCCACGAATTGTCCACCGGCCTGCGGACGAACGACCCGGTGGGGCATCTCTGGCGCGGGCTGATCGGCGTCTCGGCAATGGGCTGCACCTTTGCCGGTCTGGGTCTCCTGCCGCTGCCCGAGGTGACGGCGATCGGCTTTGCCGCGCCGATCCTCACGGTGTTGTTCGGCGCGCTGCTCCTGGGCGAGAAGGTGCGCGCTTTCCGGATGAGCGCGGTCGCCGCGGGCCTCATCGGGGTCAGCATCATCGTCTGGCCGCGCCTGACCCTCGACGACGCCACGCGCGGGGCCGCGATGGGGGTCGGGCTCGTTCTGCTCGCCAGCGTTTTCCGCGCGCTTGTGCAGATCCAGCTGCGCCGCCTCGTGGCCAAGGAAGAGACCTCGGCCATCGTGTTCTACTTCTCGCTGACCTCGACGCTTCTGGCGCTGTGCACCCTGCCGTTCGGCTGGGTGATCCCCGACGCGCAGGACGCGGCCCTGCTGGTCGCCGCGGGCGTGATCGGGGGCATCGCGCAGATCCTCATCACCTCGGCCTACCGCTTCGGAGAGGCCGGATTGCTGGCGCCGTTCGACTACGCCTCGATGATCTTCGCGCTGATCCTCGGCTACGTGGTCTTCGGCGACGTGCCGACGGTCTGGATGCTGTGCGGCGCGGCCATCGTCATCGCGTCCGGCGTGGCGATCATCCTGCGCGAGCGTCACCTTGGCCTGAAGCGTGGACGCACCCGCGCCGGTATGACGCCGCAGGGCTGAGCCCCCTACAGGTCGAAGAGTTCCGCCGCCGTGTAGGCCGGTCGCAGCAGCAGGCGGCGCCAGCGGCCCAGCGGAAAGCGGGGTGGCTCGTCGCGCATCGCCGCGGGGTAGACCGTATCGGGCGTCTCGTCCCGCGCCAGCGCCGCGAGGATGCGGCCCGCGTGGCTGCCCATCGCGACGCCGTTGCCGTGGTAGCCGAACCCCGCGAACACGCCCGCCATGTCGGGTACCGGTCCGACGAAGGGCGTCAGCTTGGCGCTCAGGCAGACGAGCCCGGTCCAGTCGTGCTCGATCCCCACGTCCTTCCAATGCGGAAACATCGCCGCGAAGTGTGCGCGGATGCGCTTGCGGTTGGTCGCGGCCTCGCCCGGGCGCGCCGACAGCCCGCCGCGCATCCCGAAAAGGAAGCGGTCGTCGGGCAGGAGCCGGAAGTAATGCAGCAGCTTGCGCGTGTCATAGGCCATCTGGCGCGATGTCCAGCCCTGCGCCGCGCGCTCGTCTTCGGTGAGCGGGCGGGTGACGATCACGTTCGAGAAGGCGGGCAGCGTCCGGCCCCGGATCCACGGCGGGATGTCCTCGGCTCCGTAGCCGTTGGTGGCCACGATCACGCGGTCGGCGGTGACGGTGCCGCGCGGCGTCGCCAGCCTCCAGCGCGGGCCGTCGGGCGTGATCGCGGTTACCGGGCTTTCCGCGTGGCAGCGCGCGCCTGCGGCGGTGGCGGCCGCGGCCAGCCCGCAATGATAGCGCACCGGGTCCAGTGCGAAGCCGATGGGGATCGTGACCGCGCCGTGGAACGGTCCGCCCAGCCCCGCCTGCCGTAGCGCGTCGCGTTCGATCACCCGCGCTGTGACGCCATAGGTCTCGGGCGCGGCGGCAGCCTCGGCGCGGAGGCGCTGCATCGCGCGGGCGGTGTGGGCGACCTGCGTTTCACCCTCGCTGTGGGTATCCGCGTCGATGCCGTGCCGGGCGATGAGGCCGGTGGCGGTCTGCACGGCGGCGACCTCGGCGCGGTGCCATTCGGCCAGCCCATCCGCGCCATAGCGCCGCCGCATCAGCGCCGCGCCGGCCTTGGCGCCGCCGAGACAGCAGAACCCGCCGTTGCGACCGGACGCGCCGAACGCCGGGTCGGCGGCTTCGAGCAGGACCGTGTCTACACCCGCCTCGGCGAGGTGCAGCGCGGCGGAGGTGCCGGTGAAGCCGCCACCGATCACGGCGACCTCGGCCCGGGTATCGCCGTCCAGCGCGGGCCACACGGGCGGTGCCGTGCGCGCCCAGAAGCGCCCCGGCTCGTCGACGAAGGCGGCGGGTTCGTGCAGGCGGGGACCGGTGAGGCGCGGCGAAAGGCGTGTCATGGGCGGACGTTAGGCCGCGCCGGCGGGAAGGGCCAGAGCCCTCGGTCGCGGTTGTGCCGCCGCGCAGCATCGGCATACTCGGCACATGGCAGATCACGGTGCAGCCCGCTCGGTCCACGCGGACCTCGTTTCCTCCGACACCGGCGCGTTCACGCGCCTGCCGGTGCACGAACAGGTCTATCGCCGCCTGCGCGAGATGGTGCTGTTCGGAGAACTGGAGCCCGGCCAGCCGGTCACGATCCAGGGCCTGACCGACACGCTCGGCACCGGCATGACGCCCGTTCGCGAGGGACTGCGGCGCCTGACCGCCGAGGGCGCGCTCGAGTTTCGCGGCAACCGCCGGATCACCGTGCCGGTGCTCGACGCAGGTGCGGTGGACGAGTTGAACGTCGCCCGCCTTGCGATCGAGCCCGAGCTTGCGCGGCGGGCGGTGGGGCGCCTCGACGCCGAGGCGCAACGCGCGCTGCGCGACACAGATGCCCGCCTCGACGCCGCGATGGAGAGGCGAGACGTGCCGGCCTACCTGCGCGAAAACCACCGCTTTCACGCGATGCTCTACGCCGGGGCGAAGGCCCCGATCCTGTCGGCGCTGGCGGACGGTCTGTGGCTGCGCTTCGGGCCGTCGCTGCGGGTGGTCTGCGAGGGCGCCGAGGCGCTGGGCCTGCCCGACCGCCACAAGGAGATGCTGGAGGCCATCGCGGAGCAGGACGCCGACGCGGCGGCGCGGGCGATGGCCGAGGACGTGTCGCAGGGCATGGCCCGCATCGCGGCCCATCTGCGGGGCCCGCGCGAGATTGACATCGGCTAATTTGATCATATTTTGGCGCGCAACCGGGCGGCGGTCGTGCCGCCCCTTTCCCATGCCAGTCCGAAAGAGGTGCTCATGACCGCTCTGACCAACCTGCCGCCCACCGCCGAGCTTCAGCGCCTCGACGCCGCGCACCACCTGCATCCGTTCACCCACGGCGCGGGCCTGCGGGACAAGGGCGTCCGGGTCATCACATCGGCCGACGGCGTGTGGCTGACCGACAGCGAGGGCAACCGCATCCTCGACGCGATGGCGGGCCTGTGGTGCGTGAACATCGGCTACGGCCGGCAGGAACTGGTCGAGGCCGCCGCGGCGCAGATGGCGGAGCTGCCGTTCTACAACACCTTCTTCCAGACCAGCCACGTGCCGGCGATCAAGCTGGCCGAGCGGCTCGCGCAACTGGCGCCCGACCACCTGAACCACGTGTTCTTCGCATCCTCGGGGTCCGAAGCGAACGACACCAACATCCGTCTCGTGCGCACCTACTGGGAGATGAAGGGCCAGCCGCAGAAGAAGGCGATCATCTCGCGCTGGAACGCCTATCACGGCTCGTCCGTGGGGTCGGGTTCGCTCGGCGGCATGAAGGGGATGCACGCGCAGGGCGGCATGCCGATCCCCGACATCCACCACATCGACCAGCCCGACTGGTGGTCCGAGGGCGGCGACATGACCCCCGAGGACTTCGGCCGCGCCCGCGCGAAGCTGCTCGAGGACAAGATCCTCGAGATCGGCGCCGACAACGTGGCGGCCTTCATCGCGGAGCCGGTGCAGGGTGCCGGTGGCGTGATCGTCCCGCCCGAGACCTACTGGCCCGAGGTGCAGAAGATCGTCGACAAGTACGGCATCCTGCTGATCGCCGACGAGGTCATTTGCGGCTTCGGGCGCACCGGCAACTGGTTCGGCTCCGAGACCGTGGGCATCCGCCCGGACATCATGACGGTCGCCAAGGGCATGTCCTCGGGCTACCAGCCGATCGGTGGCTCGATCGTGTCCGACGAGATCGCTGACGTGATCGGCGGCGGCGAATTCAACCACGGCTACACCTATTCGGGCCACCCGGTGGCCTGCGCCGTGGCGCTCGAGAACCTGCGCCTGCTCGACGAGGAGGGGATCGTGGACCGCGTGCGCGACCACACCGCGCCCTACCTGAAGCAGAAGTTCGAGAGCCTGACGGATCACCCGATGGTGGGCGAGGCCAAGATCGTCGGCATGATGGGATCGATCGCGCTGACACCGCACAAGGAAAGCCGTGCGGCGTTCAAGGCGGATGCCGGGACCGTCGGCCTGATCTGTCGCGAGCGGTGCTTCGCCAACAACCTTGTGATGCGGCACGTGGGTGACCGCATGATCGTGTCGCCCTCGCTGACGATTTCCGATGACGAGATCGACACGTTGATCGAGCGTGCGCGCACCTCGCTCGACGAGGCGATGGCGGAGGTCGAGAAGCAGGGCCTCATGGAGCTGGCAGAGGCCTGATCCGGCGGAGCGGCGCTGATGCGCCGCGCCGGTCATCTCGCCCCGGCAGGCCGGGGCTCGGGCGGGCGCCTTCCGGGTACGGAGGCGCTCGCACTGCGTTCGGGGTGCGTCTTCGAGCGAAGCACAGCGCCGTGTGGTGGCGCTGGACCTGTCGATGCGACAGCTGAACACGCGGTTAAGGCGAGCAGAAGCCGTTGCCGTTGCGCCTCGGCTTGACCGGTGAGCAAAGGCGTTGCCCGGGGCCGGATGCTTTCAGCGAATCCCGCGTCGCGCTCTTGAGTTGCGTGTACCGGGGAAGGCGTCGGCTAGAGGTGGCGTTTCGCCTCTTCGCAGGCTATCTTCGTCGGGCTCGAAACAGGTGGCGGGCAATGGGCCCGTCTTCCATTCCGATCACCTTCGCGCCTCACCAGCGCGACAGCGCGTCCTCGTCGGTCGCCTTCGCCTCGACCCACGACTCACCCTGCGGCCCGTGCTCCTTTTTCCAGAACGGGGCGCGGGACTTGAGGTAGTCCATCAGGTATTCCGCCGCCTCGAACGCGTCGCGCCGGTGCGGGGCGGCGGTGGCGATCATCATGATGCGCTCACCCGGCCGCATCGGGCCGACGCGGTGAATCACCAGAACGTCCTGCAGGGACCAGCGCCGCGCGGCCTCCTCGGCGATGGCGGTGAGCGCGCTCTCGGTCATGCCGGGGTAGTGCTCGATCTCCATCCGGTCGAGGTCGGCATCCGTGCGCACGAGGCCAGCGAAGGTCACCACGGCCCCGACGTCGGTCCGGCCCGTCGCGAAGCCGTCGCACTCCGCGCCGTAGTCGAAGGGCGCCTCCTGCACGACAATCCGCATCTCAGCCCCCGGTCATCGGCGGGAAGAAGGCGACCTCGCGCGCGCCGGCGAGCGGCGCGTCGAAGTCGGTCAGTTCCTGGTCCACGGCCACGCGCAGCGCCGAAAGGTCGGCGAAGGCGGCATCATAGCGGTCCTCGCGCGCGCGCAGTTCCGACACGAGGTCGGCCACGGTGGCGGCATCGGTCTCGACCCGTTCCTTCGGCAGGCCGATGCGCTCGCGGACCCAAGCGAAATAGAGAACGTCCATCACGCGGTCTCCTTGAGGTGGGGCGTCGCCTTGCGGAAGTAGTCCCAGCCGGTGATCAGCGTCAGCGCCGCGGCGATCCACAGAAGAGCGATGCCGATATTGCCGGTCCAGACCATGCCGCGCAGCTTCCAGTGCAGACCCTGCACGTCCTCTTCGCGGCCCTCGAGAATGTCGGCGATCATGCTCGAATCCATGCCCCAGCTGGCGACGCCGAGGTAGTGCTCCCAGACGCCCTGGGCGAAGAGCACGGCGATGGCGATCATCTGCAGGGTCGTCTTCCACTTGGCCAGCGATGTGACCTTGAGCGTGCCTGCGGTGTCGCCGAGATATTCGCGCAGGCCTGACACGAACACCTCGCGGAAGAGGATGAAGGTCGCGGGCAGCACCAGCCACGGCGACATCGACGAATAGCCGACGATGACCATCAGCGCTATCACCACCATCGCCTTGTCGGCGATCGGGTCGAGCATGGCGCCGAGCTTGGTCTCCTGCTTCCAGCTCCGGGCGATGTGCCCGTCGAACCAGTCGGTCACAGCGGCGCCGACAAATAGGATCAGCGCGAGCCAGTCCGCGAACGGCCGCGTGAAATACAGGAACATGATCGCGACGCCCGGCGCGGCGAGCAGGCGCAGGACCGTCAGGAGGGTCGGCAGGTTCAGCGTCATGTCAGCGTCCTAGCGGGATTCCGGGGGTTGCGGAAGGTCTCATCCGCCCAACGCGGGGCCAGCGCCCGCGGGTCCGTCGCCTGCCGCACGGCGCAATCGGTCGAGCAGGAGCGCGCGGGCGGTGGGCAGGGGTTTCTCGCCGAGCGACGGGGCCAGGTGATGGGTGAGGAAGTGACCGGTGGTCTCGAGCGCGGTGACGATGTCCGAAGGAGCGGCGTTGCCCGACCCTGCCAGAACCGGGGGCAGCGGCAGAAGCCGGTCGGCCCAGGCGCCGGCGCCCTCGGCTGTCACGGCGCGGCCGGTGCGGGGCGAGACGTAGGCCAGCCCCTCGGTCCGACCGGTGACAGCGCATTCGCCGAGGTCGAGGGCGAAGCCGGTCTGTTCGAGCAGCAGCACCTCCCACCGCAGATACGCCAGCGGCCAGAGGTCGCGGTTCCCGAGGGTATCGAGCACGATCCCGGTGCCGCGGTAGAGGTCCGCGTGGGCCTGTCGTTCGGGCAGGGCGAAGGACAGTAGCGAGGTGACTGCGTTCAGCCCGGCCAGCGCCACCGGGTCCGCCATCGCCTGCGCGGCACGCGAGCGACGCGGTTCGGCATGGTAGGTGCCGATGTGGTCCTCGAGCCGCGCCCGCCAGTGGAGGTCCAGCTCGGAGCCGGGCTGAAGCGTGGGCGCGATCTTGCGTGACGTGGCGCCGCGCAGCACGCCGGCATGGCGCCCGCGCGTCTCGGTGAAGACGTCGAGTATCGCCGAGCTTTCGCCGTGACGCCGCACGGAGAGCAGGATGCCGGTGTCACGCCAGTCCATGAGATGAAGCTTCGTCGGAGAACGGCGGGAGGCAAGACCGCCGGGCGGAAATTCTTTATATAAAGAATTTCGGCTGCCGCGCGGGCCCGCGCAATCTTTTTAGATAAAAAGATCGCGCGCGGGGATCAGGCGAGGCCCGGCTCGTCCAGCAGGTGGCGGCCGTGGCGGTCCTCGATCTCGACCACCCAGAGGTCGGGATCGGTGCTGCGGTCTCGGGCGATGCGGGTGTCGATCTCGGCCTCGGGGCCTTGGGCGATGCTTTCCCACTTGCGGGTGTCTGTCATCAGGTCGAAGCGGCGGCTGAACAACTCCGCCGTGCCGTCCATGCGCGCCACCTTCACGAGAACCGCGCCCGCGGTCGTGTCACCCTTGGCCGTGACGAAGGCGGGAATGCCCGCGAGGTCGAGTCGCTTGCGGTAGGCCGCGACCCAGACCTCGGTGGCAAGGCGGGGCTCAGCCATCGCCGTCGCGGAATTCGAGGCCCATCTCGGAATAGCGTTCGGCCTCTTCCAGCCACCCCTCGCGGACCTTCACCTGCAGGAACAGGTGCACGCGACGGCCGAGGAACTCCTCGATCTCGGTGCGGGCGGCCTGTCCGATTGCCTTGACGGTCTCGCCCTTGTGGCCGAGCACGATGCCCTTGTGACCGTCGCGCGCCACGTAGATCACCTGGTCGATCCGCGCGGAGCCGTCCTTGCGCTCTTCCCAGGCCTCGGTCTCCACGGTCAGCTGGTAGGGCAACTCCTGGTGGAGGCGCAGGGTGAGCTTCTCGCGCGTCATCTCGGCGGCAATCATCCGCATGGGCAGATCGGCGATCTGGTCCTCGGGGTAGAGCCACGGGCTTTCGGGCAGGCTCTCGGCCAGCCAGCGGCGCAGATCGTCGCAGCCATATCCCTTCTCGGCGGAGATCATGAAGGTCTCGGCAAAGCCGTAAGCCTCGTTCAGCTTCGCGCTGAGGGCCAGCAGTGTCTCGGCCTTCACGCGGTCGATCTTGTTGATGGCGAGCGCCACGCGGCGGCCTTCGCCGATTTCGGGCAGGCGTTCGAGGATCGCTTCGACGCCTTCGGTCAGGCCGCGATGGGCCTCGATCAGCAGGACCACCACATCGGCATCCGCGGCCCCGCCCCAGGCGGCCGCGACCATGGCGCGGTCGAGCCGGCGGCGTGGCTTGAACAGGCCCGGCGTGTCCACGAAGACGATCTGGCTGTCGCCCTCCAACGCGACGCCGCGCACGCGGGCGCGTGTGGTCTGGACCTTGTGGGTGACGATCGACACCTTCGCTCCGACCATCCGGTTGAGGAGCGTGGACTTGCCCGCGTTGGGCTCTCCGATCAGGGCGACGAATCCGGCGCGGGTGGTCATGGTGTGCTGTCCTTCCTGGCGACCGCGGCATCTACCGCGCCCGGGGCCATTTGGCCAGAGGTCCGGCGCGCGCGCCAGAGGGTGTAGAGGCCCGAGCCCACGATCAGCGCCGCGCCGGCGAGCGTGGGCCAGTCGGGGCGCTCTCCGAACACGACGAAGGCGAGGATCAGCGCGGCCAGAAGCCGGGCGTAGCGGAAGGGCGCGACCACGGAGACCTCGCCCGTCCGCATGGCAAGCGTCAGGGCGAAGTAGGCCGACACCCCGCAGAGCGCGGTGGCGCACAACAGCCCCGCCGCGCGCGCGTCCGGCGGACCGGGCCAGCCGCCTTCGGCGATCAGAATCACCGCACCCGCCAGCGTGACGGTGGCGAAACCGGGAATGCCGAGCTGCGTGGCCGAGATCTCGGGCGGGCTGGCGCGCGTGGCGAGGTCTCGGGCCGCGAAGCCGATCATGCCGAGAAGCGCGAAGAGCGCGCTTGGCGCCACGCCGTCGAGGCCGGGTCGCAGGATCATGAGCACGCCGCCGAATCCCACGCCCATCGCGATCCAGCGGCGCGGTCCGACGGGTTCGGCGAGAAACAGCGCCGCGCCGAGCGTGACCACCAGGGGCGCCGCCTGAAGGATCGCCGAGGTCACGGACAGGGGCGCGTAGGCCAGCGCGAGCGCGAAGAACAGCCGCCCCATGACCTCGAAGCCCGAGCGCACCAGCATCGTCTTCCCGAGATAGCCGCGCGTCCACACCGGCAGGCCCGCCCGCCGCACCAGCGCCGCGTAGATCGTGAGGCCAAGCAGCCCGAAGATCAGCGTGCCGAGGCCGGGAGAGACCCCTGTCGTCGCCGCCTTGAACAGCGCATCCTCCACTGCGAACCCCATCATCGCCGCGACCATAAGGGCGCTGCCGCGAAGGTTGGGGGTCACTGCCGCCCCTCGAGCCGGTCCAGCAGCTCGGCGGCGGCGGCCTGTTCGGCCTGGCGCTTGGACGAGGCTACGGCCGAGGCGCTTTCGCCCGTGGTCAGGCGGGCCTCGATGGTGAAGACGGGCTGGTGATCGGGGCCCTCGCGGCCGGTCTCGACATAGGCCGGCGGCGAGAGGCCGCGGCCCTGCGCCCATTCCTGCAGCGCGGTCTTGGGGTCGCGGGCATCGCGCTCGACCCGGTCGATGCGGTCGCCCCAGAGCCGCAGGATCAGCGCTTTCGCGGCGTCGAAGCCGCCGTCGGCGTAGACCGCGGCGATCACCGCCTCCATCGCGTCGCCCAGAAGCGCCATCTTGCGCCGGCCCCCGGACATCCGCTCGGACCGGCCGAGGCGCAGCGCCTCCCCGATGCCGCAGGCGGCGGCCACCTCGGCGCAGGTCTCCTTGCGGACGAGGGCGTTGTAGCGCGGCGCCAGCGCGCCTTCGGCGGCAGAGGGGTCGCGGTCCAGCAGCGCCTCGGCCATGACAAGGCCCAGCACGCGATCGCCTAGGAACTCCAGCCGCTGGTTGTCCTCGCGGCCGGGGCCGGACATGGAGGAATGCGTCAGCGCGCGCGCCAGAAGCTCCGGTCGGTCGAAGCGGTGGCCCAGCCGGGCCTCGAGGTCATTGAGCGCCGCCGAGCGCTTCACTCGATCTTCTCGAAGAAGCGGTCGCCGCGCCAGGTCCAGAAGAACAGCATCGAGCTGCCTGCCGACGAGAACACCACCCGCGAGGCGCGGCCCACGAGGTTCTCGAACGGCACGAAGCCGACGCCGCCCGCGACGGCCGGCACGCGGCTGTCCGACGAGTTGTCCCGGTTGTCGCCCATCATGAAGTAATGCCCCTCGGGCACCTCGTAGACCGGTGTGTTGTCCGAGCCCTGGTTCGAGATGTTGAGGATCGAATGGGCGACGCCGTTCGGCAGGGTCTCGACCAGCTTTTCCTTCTCGCAGGCGCCACCGTCGCCGACGGGCCCGTTGGCGCAGCGCGGCCGCAGACGCTGTGGCCCTTGCGGCTCGGCGATTTCGGTGAAGGTGCCGTCGTCCTGGATCTCGACCGGCTCGTCGTTGATATAAAGCAGGCCCTCGCGGACCTGGATGCGCTCGCCCGGCAGGCCGATCACGCGCTTGATGAAGTCGCGGCCGGTGACCGGGTGGCGGAACACGACGACGTCGCCGCGTTCGGGCGCCGTGCCGAAGAGACGCGTGTTGTCGCCGTCGAGGAAGCCGCAGAGGTCCGAGGCGTCGATGTCGATGCCGATCCCGGGCAGGTAGAGCGACGGGCACGAGGCGTAGGAATAGCCGTAGGCCATCTTGTTCACGAAGAGGAAGTCGCCGATCAGCAGCGTGTCCTTCATCGAGCCGGACGGAATCCAGAACGGCTGGAAGAACAGGGTGCGGAAGATGCCGGCGATCAGAAGCGCGTAGACGACGGTCTTGATCGTCTCGAGAATGCCGCCGCCGGACGACGTCTTCTTGTCCTTCGCCATGGGGCTGCCTTCCTGCCTGCGCCTGCCGGGGCTTCATGGGCGCGGGGGGGCGACAAGTCAAGCAAGCGGGGGTGCGGCGGGGTGGCGCCTCAGGGGCGCGGGCGGGCCTCGATGACCACGAACGCCTGCGCCCACGGATGGTCGTCGGTGAGCGTGACATGGATGATCGCCTCGTGCCCCTCCGGAGTCATCTCGGCCAGCCGGTCGCGCGCCCAGCCGGTCACCTCCATCACCGGCTGGCCGGTGTGCAGATTGGCGACGGCCATGTCCTTCCACGCGATGCCCATACGGAGGCCCGTGCCGAGGGCCTTGGAACAGGCCTCCTTGGCGGCCCACCGCTTGGCGTAGGTGCCCGGCGTGTCGGCGCGGCGTTCGGCCTTGCGCTGCTCGACCTCGGTGAACACGCGGTTGCGGAAGCGGTCGCCGAAGCGCTCGAGCGTCCTGGCGATACGCTCGATGTTGCACAGGTCGGTGCCGACGCCGAGGATCATGCGCCGTCCTCGTAGATATGCGCCACCCGGTCGGCGCCGTGCCCGCCCGACCAGTCGAACCCGTCATCGGCCGCGCGGGCGAAATCGTCGATCGAGAGCTGCGGGAACTGGAAGAAGGCCGGGGCGCGCTCCTGCGTCATGGCGAACACCAGACGGTCGATCCCAGCCCACCGCATCGCCGACAGGCACATCTCGCAAGGCTGCATCGACGCGATGAGCGTGGCGCCTGACAGGTCAGTGCGCCCCAGCGCCTGCTGCGCGCGAGCCATGGCCACGATCTCGGCATGGCGCGAGGCGTCGCAGTCCTGCGCGCTTTCGTTGTCGCAAAGCGCGAGCGTCTCGCCGTCCATCACCACGGCGGCGGTGAACAGGATGCCGCCGCCCTCGTCGGCATGGCGCTGCACGGCACGGTCGATCACCGCGTCGAGGGCGCGAAGTTCGGCGTCGGTCGGGGTCATGGCATGTCCTCCTGCGTGGCGTCGACCACCCCGGTCTGCTGGTTGATCCGGAGGCGCAGGCGCCGCGGCGTGCTGGCCGTGCCGTCGTGAAGCGCCACCGGCACCTCGAGCGATAGCCCCGTGGCCGGGTCGTAGGCCGCCTTCGTGCCGGGGAGGTCGATGGCGTAGAAGCCGCTGCGGTCGTCGGCCGAGATCAGCACGCAGACCTGTCCCGGAAGCTCCGGGTCCGGCAAAAGCACCATGAGGTGCGCCGAGCAGCAGGCAGGTTCGCCGCCGGTGTCGAGGTGCAGCAGCCGCACGTTGCCGTTGGCGAAGGTGCGCACACCCTCCTCGACCGGGAGGACGAGGTTGCGGGCATTGGCCTCGAACGTGTCGCAGTCCCGGACCGCCGCTGCCTGCGCCCCGGTCGCGGTGGTCAGGGCCGCCGTCAGGAGCGCCGCCCGGATCATCCGCGCGCGCTGTCCATCAGGCGCCGCATCTCGGCGATGGCGGGTTTGAGGCCCACGAAGACGGCCTCGCCGATCAGGAAGTGGCCGATGTTCAGCTCGACGATCTGCGGCAGGCCGGCGATGGGACCGACGGTGTCGTAGGACAGACCGTGACCGGCATGGACCTCGAGCCCGGCCTCGGTCGCGACGGCGGCCATGTCCCGCAGGCGGGCCCACTCGGCGTCGCGCGCCTCGATGTGGCCTTCCGCGTGGTAGTCGCAATAGGCCCCGGTGTGCAGCTCGATCACGTCGGCGCCGATCTCGGCGGCGGCGGCGACCTGCGCCGGATCGGCCGCGATGAACAACGACACCCGCGCGCCTGCGTCCCGCAGCGGCGCGATGTAGTCGCGGAGCCGGTCGGCGTCGCCCGCCACGTCGAGCCCGCCCTCGGTGGTGCGCTCCTCGCGCTTTTCCGGCACCAGGCAGACGGCGTGCGGCCGATGCTTCAGAGCGATCCTCTGCATCTCTTCGGTGGCGGCCATCTCGAAATTCAGCGGCACGGTCAGCATCGCGGCGAGGGTCGCGATGTCCTCGTCACGGATGTGGCGGCGGTCCTCGCGCAGGTGCGCGGTGATGCCGTCTGCGCCGGCCTCTTCTGCCAGGCGCGCGGCGCGCATGGGGTCGGGCACGGCCCCGCCGCGCGCGTTGCGCAGGGTGGCGACGTGGTCGATGTTGACGCCGAGGCGCAGGCGGCCCTGGGGCTGGGTCATGGTGGTCTCCGGATGCGGGCGGGCGCGTGTGTCTGGCGGCAACCTAGGGCGCCGGCCGGCCCGCGTCAGCCATGATCTTCGCTCTTGCGTCCGGGCTTTTTCGCCTTGAGTGCCGCGAGCTTGGCGGCCAGCACGCCACGGCGGCGGTTCTGGTAGGCGCGGATGATCGGCACGGTGATGTAGTAGGCCACCAGCCCGCACACGATGCCCGGCACGATGCCGCCCACGAGATAGGGATAGAAGACCTGGTCGTAGAACAGCGCCAGCCCCTCCCATTGCGGGTGAGCCGGTGTGAAGAGCGCGACGAAGTTCGCCCAGAGGTCGTCGCCCGCGTCCATGAACTTGCCCCCGAGCGACGTGTGATCGGCCGGGTCGGTCCGGATGCCGAGCATCCAGTAGCCCGTGGTCATCGAGATCACACCGATGGGCAGGTAGGTCAGCGGGTTACCGAAGAAGGTGCCGAGAAGCGCCGCGATCACGTTGCCGCGCAGGATCACGGCGAGCGCCGCCGAGATGAAGAAGTGCAGACCGTAGAACGGTGAAAACGTGGTGAAGACCCCGGCAAAGACGCCGCGGGCGATCTTTTCGGGGGTGTCGGGCAGCCGGTTCACCCGGTGTTGGACGTAGCGTGCTGCGCGCGCCCATCCGCCTCGTGGCCAGACGGTCTGGGAGACGATCTTCCAGACCGGCCGTTTGTCCCGTCGCTTGAAGACCACTGTCGTTCCCCGGTGTCGTCCGTTCCTAGCGCGTCACTCCGCGGCCGCGGCGCCCTCGGCCAGAGCGGCCTCCCTGCGCCGTTCGACCGTGGCGACATCGGCCTCGGCGTCAAGGGCGGCCATCACGCTGTGGAGATGCTCCGCGTCACGCAGGTCGATGTCGATGAACAGCCGGAAGAAGTCGGGCTTGCGGTCCATGAAGTGCAGGTCCGAGATATTGGCACTTCGCTCACCGATCAATGTGCAAATCCGTCCCAGAACTCCCGCGTCGTTCCCGATCGTGAGATCAAGCGTGACGGTGTAGACCGCAGGGTGGTTGCCGCCGGCCCAATGCAGGTCGATCCAGCGGTCCGGCTCGTTCTCGACAAGGGCCAGAGCGGTGCAGTCGATGGCGTGGACGATCACGCCCCGGCCGCGCCGTGCGATACCGACGATGCGCTCGCCCGGCAGCGGCTGGCAACACGGCGCGCGGGTGAAGCCCTGATCGTGATCCAGACCGATGACCGCACGCTTCTGGTCGACGGTGCTGTTCTCCTTGGGGCGCAGGTCGGGGTAGATCGCGTGCACCACCTCGCGCGCCGACAGCTCCGCGGAACCGAGCCGCGCGAGCAGGGTCTCGGAATCCGGCAGGCGCAGGATCTCGGCGGCCTTGGACAGGGCCTTGTCCGATGCCTTCTTGCCCATGCCCTCGAACGCCGAGCGGGCAAGTTCGCGCCCGAGCTTGATGAAACGGTCTCGGTTGGCCTCCCGCAGGCTGCGCCGGATCGCCGAGCGCGCCTTGCCGGTCGTCGCGATCTCGAGCCACGTGGCCTGCGGCGACTGGCCCTCGGCGGTGATGATCTCGACCGACTGGCCGTTCTTGAGCCGCGTCCACAGCGGTACGCGCAGACCGTCGACCTTGGCGCCCACGCAGGCGGCCCCGATCCGCGTGTGGATCGCGTATCCGAAATCGAGCGGCGTTGCGCCCTTGGGCAGCTTCACCACGTCGCCCTTGGGCGTGAAGCAGAACACCTGGTCGGAATACATCTCGAGCTTCACGACCTCGAGGAACTCGTCGTGGTCGTCCTCGCCGTCGAACTGCTCGGTCAGCTGGCTGATCCACTTGGCCGGGTCCACGGCGAAGGGGTTCTGCGCGCGCACGCCGTCGCGGTAGGACCAGTGCGCCGCGACGCCGGTCTCGGCGACCTCGTGCATCTGGCGGGTACGGATCTGCACTTCGACCCGCTTGCCGTCGCGCCCGGACACCGTCGTGTGGATCGAGCGGTAGCCGTTGGTTTTGGGCTGGCTGATGTAGTCCTTGAACCGGCCCGGCACCGCGCGCCAGCGCTGGTGGATCGCGCCGAGCGCGGCGTAGCACTCGGCCTCGGTTCGGGTGATGACGCGGAAGCCGTAGATGTCCGACAGCCGCGAGAAGCCCATCTCCTTCTCCTGCATCTTGCGCCAGATCGAGTAGGGCTTCTTGGCGCGGCCGAAGACCTCGGCGTCGATGCCCACCTTGTCCAGCTCGTGGCGCATGTCCGAGGTGATGCGGTGGATGACGTCCCCGGTTTCCTTCTGGAGGTTGATGAACCGCCGGATGATCGAGGCGCGACCCTCGGGCTGAAGCACGCGGAAGGCCAGGTCCTCGAGCTCCTCGCGCATCCACTGCATGCCCATCCGCCCCGCGAGGGGGGCGTAGATGTCCATTGTCTCGCGCGCCTTCTGGATCTGCTTGTCCTGCCGCATGGCGCGGATCGTGCGCATGTTGTGGAGACGGTCGGCGAGCTTCACGAGGATCACCCGCAGGTCCTTGGACATCGCCATGAACAGCTTGCGGAAATTCTCGGCCTGCTTCGTCTCGGAGGACGACAGTTGCAGGTTTGTCAGCTTGGTCACGCCGTCGACCAGGCGCGCGACCTCGGGGCCGAAGGTCTTGTCGATCTCGGAATAGGTGGACTTGGTGTCCTCGATCGTGTCGTGCAGGAGCGCGGTCACGATCGTCGCGTCGTCGAGCTGCTGCTCGGTCAGGATGGCGGCGACGGCGACGGGATGAGTGAAGTAGGGCTCACCCGACTGGCGGGTCTGGCCCTCGTGCATCCGGGCGCCGTAATCGTAGGCCGCCCGGATGAGGTCCGCATTGGTCCGCGGATTGTAGTTGTGCACCAGCGCGATCAGATCTTCGGCCGCGATCATCGCAGAGCCTCCATCGCGCCGGTCAGGGACCTCAGCCCTGGCCCTGCGCCTCCATCAGCGCGCGCAGCAGCTTCTCTTCGGACATGTCGTCCTCGGCCGGCTTGTCCGGCTCCGCGCCCATGAGCAGCGCCATCGCGTCGTCCTCAGGCTCGTCGACCTCGATCTGGGTCTGGTTCGACTCGATCATCCGTTCGCGAAGCTCGTCCGCCGACTGGGTTTCTTCGGCGATCTCGCGCAGGGCGACGACGGGGTTCTTGTCGTTGTCGCGCTCAACGGTGATCGGAGCGCCCGACGACACTTCACGCGCCCGGTGTGCGGCGAGCAGCACCAGATCGAAGCGGTTGGGAACCTTGTCGACGCAGTCTTCCACGGTCACGCGGGCCATGATGCCTCCAAACTCGGGAGTTTCCTCGAAAGCCGGACGTCTAACGCGGATCGCGGGGCTTGACAAGAGTGAAGGATCGCGCATCGGCGCCCGTCGGGCGCTGCGCGGCATCAGAGCGGAACGATCCCCGCGCGCGCCTCCGGGGGCAGGGCGTCCAGCATCTCGCGCACCGTGCGATCGAGGGTCGGATGCCGCCATCCGGGCGCCACGTCGGCCAGCGGAACGAGGACGAAGCCGCGATCCTGGATGCGCGGATGCGGCAGGATGAGTCGGTCCGGCGCCTCGACCGCCTGTCGCTCGGCGGCCAGATCTCGCCAGCGCTCGTGCGTCTTTTCGTCCGGAAGCGTCTTTCCGCCTATCGCGAGAAGGTCCAGATCGAGGGTCCGGCCGGCCCATCGCGCGGACCTCTCGCGACCCGCCTCGGCCTCCACCGAATGCAATATCTCGAGCACTCTCTCGGGGGCGCAGGGCACCGTGACCAAAGCCGCCGCATTGACATAATCCGGCCCGGCTCCGGCGGGAAAACAGGGGGTTGCGTAGAAACGGCTGAGCCTGCGCAGCCGCAATCCGCGCTCCGCGAGATGCCGCAGCGCGGCGCCAAGCGCCTTCTCCGGGCGGCCGAAACGCCCCGGCAGATTGGCTCCTAGTGCAATCAGCCCATCTTGTCCGATTTGGGTAATGGTCGTATCCTTTTGGGATATGTTCATCTTGGGTGTTTGGCTTGAAGCCTGACCCAATCTATCTATTTTTCAGCGCTCAGGGTGCCACCCCTCACACTCACGGCCTACCGGCACCCGATATTCCACGAAGGGACTTTTAATGTTTTACAAGGACGAACGGCTGGCGCTGTTCATAGATGGATCGAATCTCTACGCCGCTGCCAAGGCGCTGGGCTTCGACATCGACTACAAGCTCCTGCGACAGGAATTCGTTCGCCGCGGCAAGATGTTACGGGCGTTCTACTACACCGCGCTTCTTGAGAACGACGACTATTCCCCCATCCGCCCCCTGGTCGACTGGTTGCATTACAACGGGTTCACCATGGTCACCAAACCGGCCAAGGAATACACCGACAGCCAGGGCCGCCGTAAGGTGAAGGGCAACATGGATATCGAACTGACCGTCGATGCCATGGAGCTTGCCCCGCGAATCGATCATGTGGTCCTGTTCTCCGGCGACGGGGATTTCCGTCCGCTGGTCGAAAGCCTGCAGCGCCAGGGCGTGCGTGTGTCCGTCGTCTCGACGATCCGCAGCCAGCCCCCGATGATCGCCGACGAACTGCGCCGCCAAGCCGACAACTTCATCGAACTCGACGAGCTGCGTGAAGTGATCGGACGTCCGCCGCGCGACCAGTCCGACCGCAACGTCGAAGCCGTGAACAGCTAAGGGCGGACCAGCCAGCGCAATGTGGCCCGATCTCGCCGCGCTGGGCGGCCTCTTCGCGGCGGCTTTCGGCGCAGCCACGATCCTGCCCTTCCAATCCGAAGTTGTCTTCGTCGCCCTGCAGCTGCGTGACGCGGCAGCAATCGGCACGCTCGTTGCCGTAGCGAGCCTCGGAAACGTCCTCGGAGCGGTGGTGAACTATGTCCTCGGGCTTTCGTTCGAGCGGTTCCGCCACCGCCGCTGGTTCCCGGCCACCGACCGCCAGCTCGACCGAGCGCAGGGCTGGTGGAGCCGCTGGGGTGTCTGGACTCTCCTGCTCAGCTGGGCGCCTTTCGGCGACGCCTTCACCGTCATCGCCGGCATCATGCGCACGCCGGCGTGGCTGTTCGTTCTGCTCGTCACCCTCGCCAAGACCGGTCGCTACGCGCTGCTCGCCTGGGGCACGGCCGCGGCCGCCTGAACGCGCCCCGGCCTGCGAAATCGTGCGCCGCCCCCCACTGGATCCACTCCCGCCGATGGCTTAGCTCTGGGGCCGAAGGAGACCGACCATGACGCTGCCGCCGCTCACGCTCTATCTCGCCGCGCCACGGGGCTTCTGTGCCGGCGTGGACCGCGCCATCAAGATCGTCGAGATGGCCCTCCAGAAATGGGGCGCGCCGGTCTACGTGCGCCACGAGATCGTCCACAACAAGTACGTGGTCGACAGCCTGCGCGAGCAGGGCGCCGTCTTCGTCGAGGAACTGGACGAGTGCCCGCCCGACCGCCCGGTGATCTTCTCGGCCCACGGCGTGCCCAAGGCCGTCCCGGCCGAGGCCGCCGAGCGCGAGATGGTCTACGTCGACGCCACCTGTCCGCTCGTCTCCAAGGTCCATATCGAGGCCGCGCGCCACAGCGAGAACGGCCTGCAGATGGTGATGATCGGCCATGCCGGCCACCCCGAGACCGTGGGCACCATGGGGCAGCTTCCCGAGGGCGAGGTCCTGCTGGTCGAGACGCCCGCGGACGTGGCCACCCTGAGCGTGCGCGATCCCGACAAGCTCGCCTTCGTGACGCAGACGACCCTTTCGCTGGACGACACCGCCGAGATCGTCGCCGCGCTCAAGGCTCGGTTCCCCAACATCGTCGGCCCCCACAAGGAAGACATCTGCTACGCCACCACCAACCGGCAGGAGGCGGTCAAGGCGATGGCACCGGATTGCGACGCGCTGCTGGTGGTGGGTGCGCCCAACTCGTCGAACTCCAAGCGTCTGGTCGAGGTCGGCGCCCGCGCCGGGTGCCGCTACGCCCAGCTGGTGCAGCGCGCCGCCGACATCGACTGGCGCGCGCTCGAGGGCATCCGCTCGCTCGGCCTGACAGCAGGCGCCTCCGCCCCCGACGTGCTGATCGAGGAGGTGATCGACGCCTTCCGCCAGCACTACGACGTGACGCTCGAGACGGTGACCACCGCCGAGGAACACGTCGAGTTCAAGGTCCCCCGGGTCCTGCGCGAACCTGCCTGAGGCCGCGGGCGTTGCCTCGCGGTCGGAGCCGGGGCAGTCTGGCCCGGTCCAGCCCGAGGTATCGTCCATGTCCCTGCAGTTTCTTCTGACCGCCTTCGTGGTGGTCATCGCGCCCGGCACCGGCGTCCTCTACACGCTCGCGATCTCGCTCGGGCAGGGGCGGCGCGCCGGCCTCTGGGCCGCGCTCGGCTGCACCGCGGGGATCGTGCCGCACCTCGCCGCCGCGACCGTGGGCCTTGCGGCGCTGTTGCACACGTCGGCGTTGCTTTTCGCCGTAGTGAAGTGGGCAGGGGTGGCCTATCTCTTGTGGCTCGCCTGGCAGTCGGTCGGGCAGGGCGGCGCGCTGGCCGTCGGGGCGGACACGACGCGCGAGCGCGGGATCCGCATCGCCCGCCGGGGCGCGCTCATCAACATACTGAATCCCAAGCTCTCGGTGTTCTTCCTCGCCCTGTTGCCTCCGTTCCTGAGCGGCGCGCCCGAAACCGCCACCGCCGAGATGTCGGCGCTAGGCGGCGTCTTCATGCTGATGACCTTCGCCGTGTTCGCGGGCTACGCGAGCCTCGCCGCTGCCGCGCGCGACCGGCTCCTGGCCTCGGCCCGGGCGATGCGCTGGCTGAACCGCAGCTTCGCGGCGCTCTTCGCCGCGCTGGCAGTGCGACTCGCGGCCGAACGCGCCGCCTGAGCGCGTGACCCGACCGCGCGCCGCGCTACCCTGCCGGGTGCAGAAGGAGACCCGGCCAATGACCCAGATCCCCCGCTCCGCCCTGATCCTCGGCCTCGCCGGAGTGATCCCGTTCGCATGGGGCGCTCTCACGCTGCTCGTGCCCGCTCTGGCGGCCTGGGGGCAGGCGACGCTCGGACCGCGGTTCATCGGGCCCTACGTGCAGCTCTACTACGGCGCGGTAATCCTGTCGTTCATGTCCGGCGTGCTCTGGGGCTTCGCCACGAAGGCGGAGGGCGGACGCGCGGCCACGGGCTACGCGTTGTCGGTGATCCCGGCGCTCTGGGCCTTTTTCATGACGGGCGGCGGCCCCGTGTCGGCGGCCATGAACCTGATCTTCGGCTACGCGGGACTTCTGGTTCTCGACTTCGCCTTCTGGCGGTGGGGCCTCGCTCCGCGGTGGTGGATGCAGCTGCGCGTCCTGCTCACCGGCCTCGTGGTCCTCTGCCTCGCCGTCGTCGTCCTCTGAGGTCGCACACCCGTCTTCCTGGCCGGAATATCCCGGAGGTCCGGCGGCAGCGCCCCCGGCTTGACCGACGATCCCCTTGACGAGGGCACCCGGGAACGCGACAGACGCCGCCATGACCAAGCTCTACGCCTTCACCGACGGTGCCTGTTCCGGCAATCCCGGCCCCGGGGGGTGGGGCGTGCTCATGCGGGCGATGGACGGCGAGACCGTGGTGAAGGAGCGTGAGTTCTCCGGCGGGGAAGCGCAGACCACCAACAACCGGATGGAGCTGCTGGCCGCGATCACCGCGCTCGAAGCGCTGAAGCAGCCCTCCCAGATCACGGTGGTCACCGACTCGGCCTACGTGAAGAACGGCGTCACCAGCTGGATCCACGGCTGGAAAAAGAACGGCTGGAAGACGGCGGCGAAGAAGCCGGTCAAGAACGAGGAGCTCTGGCGTCGGCTCGACGACGCGCAGAAGACCCACGAGGTGCGCTGGGAATGGGTCAAGGGTCACGCCGGCCACCCCGAGAACGAGCGCGCCGACGAGCTGGCGCGCGCGGGCATGGCCCCGTTCAAGGGGCGAGGGTCGTCGTGAACCTCGTCCCGCTGCTCGACTATGCGGCGGTCACTGTATTCGCGCTGACCGGCGCCCTGGTCGCCAGCCGGGAGCAACTCGACATCGTGGGCTTCGCGTTCCTCGCCTGCCTGACCGGGATGGGCGGCGGGTCGCTGCGTGACATCCTGCTCGACCGTCCGATCTTCTGGATCGCGGATCCCGTCTACCTGATCGTGGCGACCGCGGCGGCGGTGACCGTGTTCTTCCTCGCCCACAGGCTCGAGTCGCGGTGGGAGACGCTGACCTGGCTCGACGCCGCGGCCCTGTCGATCGCGGTGGCGGCAGGCGCGCTGATCGCGGCCGAAGACGGACAGCCGCTGCCGGTCGTCGTCGTCATGGGCATGATCACCGGCTGCGTCGGCGGCCTTGCCCGCGACGTGGTCAGCAACGAGGTGCCGCTGCTGCTGCGCCCTGGCCAGCTTTACGTCACCTGTGCCTTCTCGGGGGCGTTGTCTCTGGCGCTGCTACACATGGTCGGCGTTGGCGCGGTGCCCGCCGCGATCCTGTGCTGCGCGACGTGCTTCATCCTGCGGGCCGGCGCGATCAAGCGCGGCTGGGAGCTGCCGATCTACAAGCCGCGCCCCAAGAGCGACGACCACTAGACCGGCAGCCCACATCGATCACTGCAGGTCGCCGAACGCCCGCTGGAGCCGCGCGCCGGCCTCGGCCACCCGCGCCCGCGGCGTGGCGACGTTGAAGCGCAGGAACGCGCCGCCGCCGGTGCCGAACGTGTCGCCGTGGTTCACCGCGATCTTCGCGTCCTTCTCGACCCGCCGGGTGAACTCGCGCGGCTCCATGCCGGTGCCCGAGAAGTCGACCCAGGCGAGGTAGGTCGCCTGCATCGGCATCGAGCGGACGCCGGGGATGGTGTTCACCGCCTCGTCGAAGAGCCGTCGGTTGCCGTCGAGATAGCCGGTCAGTTCGTCGACCCACGCCGCGCCCTCGGGCGAGTAGGCCGCCGTCGCCATGTGCATCCCGAACGAGTTCGGCGACATGCCCATCGCGCCCATGCGCGCGGCGAAGCGGCAGCGCAGTTCGGGGTCGGCGATGGTGACGTTGCCGATATGGGCGCCAGCGATGTTGAAGGTCTTGGTGGTCGCCGTCAGCATCACCAGCCGGTCGGCGATGTCCGGCGCCGCCAGCGGCATCGGCGTGTGGCTCTCGCCGGGCATGACGAGATCGTGGTGAATTTCGTCGGACACCAGAACGAGGTCGTGGCGCACGGCGAAGTCGGCGACGGCGCGCAGCTCCTCCGCCGACCAGACCCGGCCGCCGGGATTGTGCGGAGAGCACAGGATCACCATGCGCTCGGACCCGGTCATCGCCGCGTCGTAGGCGTCGAAGTCCATGCGGTAGGTGCCGGCCTCGTCCTGCACCAGCGGGCATTCCACCACCGTGCGGCCCGCGGCGCGGATCACGCGGGCGAAGGCGTGGTAGACCGGAGTGAAAAGCACCACGCCGTCGCCCGGCTCGGTGAACGCGTCGAGGCAGAGACCGGTCCCGTTGACCAGCCCGTGCGTCGTGAAGACGCCGTCGCGTGGCACGTCCCAGCCGTGTCGCTCGCGCATCCACCATTCGATCGCGTCGAGATACGGCCCTTCGTTACCGAAATAGCCATAGACGCCATGATCGGCCATGCGCTGCACGGCGGCCTGCACCACCTCGGGAGGGCGGAAGTCCATGTCGGCGACCCACATCGCCAGCCCGTCCTCGGGCGAGACGCCGTAGATCCCCTCCATCTTGTCCCATTTGGCACTGTGCGTGCCCACGCGGTCGATCTCTTCGTCGAAGTTCATCTCGGTTCCTCGGTCTCGGGTCGGGCCCGACCCTCGCGCATCCGCCCGCGGGTGCAAGCCGAAAGCGGCGGGGCGGCCGCTCGGCGCAGGACGTAGCGCGCCCGCGGCCCGGTTTCGACGCAGGCCGCGCCAACGCGTTGCGCAAGACGACATGACGGCTTAAATCCGCCGGCATGAAGCGCCCGATCCTCATCCACCCCGACCCGCGCCTGAAGAAGGTCGTTCCCGCCGTGGACGACCTCTCGGACGAGCTGCGTACGCTGGCCGACGACCTGCTCGAGACGATGTACGACGCGCCGGGCATCGGCCTCGCCGCGCCGCAGGTGGGGGTTATGTCCCGCCTGATCGTCCTCGACTGCGTCAAGGAGGAAGAGGCCGAGCCGCGCCCGCTGGTGATGTTCAATCCCGAGCTGCTCAAGGCCTCCGAGGAGCTGAGCGTCTACGAGGAGGGCTGCCTCTCGATCCCCGACCAGTATGCCGACGTGGAGCGGCCGGCGCAGGTCCGAGTCGGCTGGCTCGACCGCGACGGCAACCCGCAGGAGGAGGAGTTCGAGGGCCTTTGGGCGGTCTGCGTGCAGCACGAGATCGACCACCTGAACGGCAAGCTCTTCATCGACTATCTCAAGCCGATGAAGCGCCAGATGATCACGCGCAAGATGCAGAAGCTCAAGCGCGAGAAGGCCCGCGGATGACCGTCCGCCCGATCCTGCGCTGGCCCGACCCGGTGCTGTCGCGCGTCTGCGCGCCCGTGGGCGATCGCGATATCACCGGTCTGGTCGGTGATCTCTTCGAGACGATGTACGCCGCGCCGGGTCGCGGCCTGGCCGCGCCGCAGGTGGGCGAGGCGCTGCGCGTGTTCGTCATGGATGCGACGTGGAAGGACGGGGACATGTCACCGGTCGCGTGCATCGACCCCGAGATTCTGTGGATGTCCGACGACACGGTGCCGATGGACGAAGGCTGCCTCAGCATTCCCGGCGTCGCCGCCACCATCCAGCGTCCCTCGCGCATCCGGCTGCGCTGGCGCGGACTCGACGGTGCCGTTCACGAGGCCGACCTAGACGGGGCCGAGGCGCGGGTGGCACTGCACGAATACGACCATCTCGACGGCAAGGTGACGTTCGACCGGCTGGAGCCGGAGGCGCGCGCCGCGCTCGAGGCGGACTACGCCGCGGTGCCGTCGTGACGGTCCGCCCGATCCTGCGCTGGCCCGACAAGCGCCTGCGTACGGCGGCTGCCCCGGTGGACGAGATCACCGACGAGGTCCGGACCCACTGGCAAGACATGATCGACACCATGGAGGCGATGCCGGGCGTCGGTCTCGCCGCGCCGCAGGTCGGCGTGATGCTGCGCCTCGCGGTGGTCGATGCCTCGAACGAGCGCGGACATGCCGTTCGCATGGCGAACCCGGAGGTTCTTCATGCCTCGGTCGAGTTCCGCGACCACGACGAGGCCAGCCCGTGCCTGCCGGGCGTGCACGCGACGATCTCGCGGCCGCGGGCGGTGACGGTGCGCTACCTCGACGAGACCGGATCAGTGGTGGAGCGGGATTTCGTGAAGCTCTGGGCGACGAGCGTGCAGCACCAGATCGATCACCTGGCGGGGAAGATGTATTTCGACCGGCTGTCGAAGGTGAAGCGGGACATGCTGCTGCGCCGGGCGAAGAAGTCGAGATAGGAAGGCCCGCCGCACCAAGGGCGGCGGACCGGGAATTCGATCAGCTGTCGCTGTCGCCGTCTTCCTCGGACATCGAGTCCGAATCTTCGCCGTCCGACATGGTCTCTCCGGTCTCGGCGGTCGCCTCGGACTCGTCGACCGGCACCGTGCCGTCCATGTCCATCGAGCCGTCTTCGTTGATTTCGGCGTCGGTCGCGGCATCGGCCGTGGTCGAGTCGTCCGAGCAGTTGTCGGATGCGGCCATTTCGGTGCCGTCATCCTCGGACATCTCCGAGCCCGAGTCGTCCCCCGAGGCACTCGCATCCTCGCTCATGCTTTCGTCGTCCTCGCAGTCGTCCATCATTGCGTCGGTCTCGCCTTCGGCGTCGCTTTGATCGACCGGGACAGTGCCGTCCATTTCCATTTCGCCCTCTTCGGTGATCTCGGCGTCGGTCTCGACGTCGGCGGTCGACGAGGTCTCCTGGGCGATCGCGGCGCTGCCGATCGTCATGGCGGCAAGGGCGGCAAGAACGATGGGGCTCTGGATGCGGGTCATTGGGGTCTCCTCCTGAAAGACGCGGCCTGTGGGGCCGCGCGACAGGGAGGGAAGGTATGTCGCGCACGCCGGGGTCCATGCCCTCGGGGAATGCGCGAGAATCCGCCGATTGCTGCGCGGCGGCGCGGCGGTAAATCGCCCGGCGGCCCCTTGTGCCGGTGTGCTTCGGCATACACGGGGAACCGCCACGCGCCCCTTTGAATCCGCTCCGGAAGCCCCACATCAGCGACACGACAGCCAGGAGGGCATTCATGGCCGACTACACCCGCGATCCCGACCGCATCGCCCAGCTCACACCCGCGCAGTACCGCGTGACGCAGGAAAGCGGCACCGAACGTCCGGGCACCGGGGAATACCTCGGCAACAAGGAGCCGGGCATCTACGTGGACCTCGTTTCGGGCGAGCCGCTCTTCGCGAGCGCCGACAAGTACGAGTCCGGTTGCGGCTGGCCGAGCTTCACCAAGCCGATCGAGACCGCCCACGTCACCGAACTGCGCGACACCACTCACGGCATGATCCGCACCGAGGTGCGGTCCGCGCACGGTGACAGCCACCTCGGACACGTGTTCCCCGACGGCCCTGCCGACCGGGGCGGGCTGCGCTACTGCATCAACTCTGCCGCCCTTCGCTTCATCCATCGCGACGACATGGAGGCCGAAGGCTACGGCGCCTACATCGATCAAGTGGAGGACGTGGCATGACGACCGAACGCGCCGTACTGGCCGGAGGCTGCTTCTGGGGCATGCAGGACCTGATCCGCAAGCTGCCCGGCGTCGAGGACACCCGCGTGGGCTACACCGGGGGCGACGTGCCGAACGCGACCTACCGCAATCACGGCACTCACGCCGAGGGCATCGAGATCACCTTCGACCCCGACCGCATCAGCTATCGCCGAATCCTCGAGTATTTCTTCCAGATCCACGACCCGACGACCCGCAATCGTCAGGGCAACGACATCGGGGTGAGCTACCGCTCGGCGATCTACTACGTGAACGAGGAGCAGAAGCAGGTCGCTCTCGAGACCATCAAGGACGTCGAGGCATCCGGCCTGTGGCCGGGCAAGGTCGTGACGGAGGTGGAGCCCGTGGGTGACTTCTGGGAGGCCGAGCCCGAGCATCAGGATTACCTGGAGCGCATCCCCAACGGCTACACCTGCCACTTCCCGCGCGCCGACTGGGTCCTGCCGAAGCGCGACGCGGCGGAGTGAGGTCGCTGAGCGGCCCGGGATGCGAGGCTATGCCGTCGCAGCCTGGCCGTTCCGCCTAACGACCGTTGCCTTAAGTGGCGGAATGAGTTCGTCACCAAGAAAAAGCCGGACCGCGTGACGGTCCGGCTTTCTTGTCCCGTGGACACGTTTTCCGGGCAGGGGCCTGTGAGCGCCGACCGACGAACCGGCGAGTTCGAGATGCCACGCGGATCGGAGGGTGTCGCTTGGGCTCCCGGACCCGCCCCGAACGGGCCAAGCCCACGCTCCGCCATCGGGTAACCCGGCCCTACCCGCAGTGAGCACATGGCGGCTATGAGGCCTCGACTGTGGTCAATGCTGCGCTGCGGCGTTTACGCTGCGCTGCAGAAGCCGGCACTCCCCCGTCGGCACGAGTCATTCGACCCGAGAGGATTTTCGCCATGACCACCAATCTCCTGCGCTCCGCCGCCCTGACCCTTGCCGCCCTCGCGGGCACCGCTGCCGCCGCCGAGACCGTCACGCTGGACCGTCCGCTGGCCGGTGCTACCGTGATCGAGAACGGCGTCGCCATCAGCGTCTACCGTGCACCCTCGGCCGAGGCGTCCGAGATCGTCGAGGTCGTCGCGACCTACGCCCCGCTCGCAGCGTCCGAGCGCACCGGACGCGTGGTCATGCAGATGGCGGAGGGCGATTCGGCCTCCTTCGGTCTGCCGGGCCTGCCGGGCCTGAAGCTCGACTTCAACCGCGACGCCGAAACCGTGTCCTTCGGTGCGGACACCCTGCCGGTCGTCTACGCAGCCGGCTACTGAAACACGGGTCCTGCCTCCTTCCGCGCCGGCGTTAACCGCACGGTTACCGTCGCCGGCGCAAAAGGGGGACATGACACGGGGCCATCAGTTCGACGACGCGCAGGCCAGCCTGTTCCCCTGTGCCCCTGCACGCGACGTGCCCCGCGCCGGGGCCGCCCGGCGCAACCCGGAGGCGGCCCCGGCGACCAGGCCGCCCTCGTACATCCGCGATCACCGCAAGCGCCTGCGCGAGCGTTTCATGGCCGGCGGCGCCGATGCGCTGCCGGACTACGAGATGCTGGAGCTGGTCCTGTTCGGTGCTGTCCCGCGCGTCGACATGAAGCCGCTGGCACGCCTGCTGCTCGAGACGTTCGGCGACTTCAACCGGGTGCTCTCGGCGCCGCCCGCCCGCCTGAAGGACGTCGACGGTGTGGGCGAGGCCGTGATCTGTCAGCTCAAGCTGGTGGAGGCCGCGGCCCATCGCCTCAGCCGCGCCCGCGTGATACAGCGCCCGGTGGTCTCATCCTGGGATGCACTGCTGGAGTATTGCCGGACCGCCATGGCGCATGGCGAGATCGAGCAGTTCCGTGTCCTCTACCTTGACCGCAAGAACGTGCTGATCGCCGACGAACCGCAGGCCCGCGGCACCGTCGATCACGTGCCGGTCTATCCGCGTGAAGTGGTGAAGCGCGCGCTGGAGCTGAACGCATCCGCGCTGATCCTCGTGCACAATCATCCCTCGGGTGACCCTACGCCGTCGGCCGCCGACATCGAGATGACCGGTCAGATCGCCGGCGCGGCCGAGGCGCTGGGCCTTGCGCTGCATGATCATCTGGTGATCGGGAAGGCCCGCGAACTCAGCTTCCGGGCCGAGGGCCTGCTGACGTGAACGGCCTCGCGGTCAACGCACCCAGACCTCGACGCGCCTGTTGGCCTGCCGCCCCCACGAAGTGTCATCGCAGGCCATGGGCATCGCCTCGCCGAAGGCGTCCGTGCCGATGGTGACCTGCTCCAGATCGGCCGTCTCGGCGGCGGCGATCACGGCGTCCCGGACCGCAGCAGCGCGCTGGCGCGCGATGTCGAGGTTGGCCGAGGCCGGCCCCACGCCGTCCGAGAACCCGACAAACATCAGCCGGCGCGTGTCGTAGCGCCCGGCCTCGATGGCATGGGCCAGCTGGTAGACGTTTGACCGGGATTGCGCATCGAGCCGCGCCGACCCCGGCTCGAACCGGAAGGAGGTGGACAGACGCTGCATCGGTCGCAGCGTGGCAACCATGCGCTTGAGCTCTGACAGCCCGGCGTCGCCCTCGGCCACAGAGATCGCGTTCGCGAAGCGGTCACCCTGATCGCCCAGCGGCACCTCCTCGGGTGACTGGTCGACGAAACCGGCCCGGCGGATCACGATCTGCGCCGCGTCCGAGCGGGTGAAGGACAGGAACTCACGCACCAACGCCGGCATCCGCCGCGCCGGGAGGTAGAGGAACATCGGCGCGGTCAGCGGATAATCCTCGGTCTTGACCGCCAGGCGGTCGGCCTCCAGCTCGAAACCGCAGGGACCGGCGATGGGCAGGACGCGCGCGAAGCCGGTCTCGGACACGCTTGCGATCCCGAAGGCGAAGGGGTCTTCGGCCACAGCATCAGCCAGCGCGGCCGTCGTCTCGTGCCGCACCGCGGTCTCGGGCAGGGACAGCCCGGCCGGGGCGAGGATCCGATCCTCGATCCCCTGCGCGAGGCCCGAACGGGCGTCGGGCACGTGCACCACCACCGGCGCGTCCGGTCCGCCGAGCTGGGACCAGTTGCTGATGCGCCCGCCCAGAAGTCGCGCGAGCTGGCGCAGCGACAGGTCCGCCACCGGGTTGGACGGCGCCACCACGGGCACCATCGCATCGAGCGCGATGACCCGGCTGCGGTTGGCCTCGTCCAGCACGCCCATCCCCGCCTGGCGGGCGATCTCGACCTCTGCGGGCCGGATCTCGCGCAGGGCCATCACGGCGTCGGCATCATCGGCCATGAGGTCGGCGAAGCCCTCGTCGGTGGTGGTCAGGTGGAACGAGAACCGGCCCACGGGCTGGCCTTCGTTGGGATCGAGCAACGCGTAGGTGAAGCGGCGCGGGCCGGTTTCCTCACGGACCGCCTCCAGTTCGCGGCGCAGGGCGAAGGCTTCGACCAGGGCGGGCATCAGGACCCGGCCCAGCGTCGTCGACCCCGAGATTGTCATCTCGGCCACGAAGTCGGTGAGGGACGGGCAGCCTGCACCGTCGCAAAGCACGCCGGAGCCGTCCACGGTCAATTCCCCGTAAGCAGTGTCGACGCGGTAGAATTCACCGTCGAAGCCCAGCAGGGTGCCAGACAGCTCGATTGCACCGTCGCGGGAGGTCAGGGTCACGTCCTGCGCCGCCGCCGGGCCGCCCGCCGCGAAGAGCGCACTGAAAAGTGCGGCGCGAAACGCCGCACATCGCTGTATCATCGAGGTTCCCTGCCGGTGCCGTCCGTCGTCTTATCTGGCGGCGATCTTCAGGTCTGCGATGAGATTGTTCAACACCAGATAGTCGCCGACGCTGTCACAGCCCGGAAACGCGAGGTCGATGTCACGCACCGTCGGGGCGCCCCCGTCACGCAGCTCGAGTGTCTGAGCGGAGATGTCTGTCTCGCAGGTGGCTTCGGTCACTGCGGCCTCGACGCTAACGTCGATGAGCCCGCCCCGCGCCGCGGTCCCGGCGGGAAAGCTGTAGACCTGCGCGCGCCGGGCCTCGGGGGCCTCGTCGTCGCCGAGGTTCAGAAGGAAACCGCTTTCTCCCCGCGCGGCCGCCTCAAGGGTGCCTGCGGCGCCCGTCCAGACGTGCCCCTCGGAAAAGTAGTCCGCCTCCCATTCGCGGGCGTGCAGCTCGAGGTCGCCCTCGCCCTGCCATTGCAGGACGATGCGGTCGTAGAACGCGAGGGAGGACACGGTGGCCTGAGCGACGGCGCCGGAATCGTCGGAGAAGGATGCGATGAAGACCGCGCCTTCGGTCAGGGCGGGGAAGTCCAGCACGAGCGAGCCGTCGGGCTGTGTCGTCTCGGTGATCATCAGGCCGCTGTGGTGCAGGCTCACGCGCTCGGATGCGTGGCAGGGCGCGGTCAGCTTCAGGCGCACCAGGGCCCCGGCAATCGGTGTGGCGGACAGCTCGGGATCGCACCCGAAGCCCGCCACGGGGGCGGATTCGGTTGGCATCGTGGGGATCGTGCTGCTGTCGGCCGCGGCGAGGCGAACCATGCCAAAGGGCAGTTGGGGCAGCGCGGCGCTGCCGATAGGCATTGCCTTCGGCAGATCGCGCAGCCCGGTCGCGGCGGATGTGTCCTGAATATCGGTGACCTCGACCTGCGGAGCCGGCGCGCCCGCCCGGAGAAAGCCATATTGCATCACGAAGCCGATCCCGAGCGCACAGAACAGGGTGCCGCCGGCCAATCCGAGCGTTTTCGGGGAAATCATGTCTGCCTCCGGTCACGGAATCCGTCTTGAAGGCAGTTTCGTCTGCGAGTCGGGCGCCCATTGGGCGGGGAGCCGGACTCTTTCGGGCGATTGCGCCCGAATCTCAAACCGTCGTCACATTGGGGCGCCGGAATGCCCGGCGCCCGCCATGTTTCGATCCGGCCTCAGCCGAGACGGCCGTGGCAGTGCTTGAACTTCTGGCCCGAGCCGCAGGGGCAAGGGTCGTTCCGGCCCGGTTCGCCCCAGGTCGACGGGTCGGATTCGTCAAAGCCCTCGACCAGCGGCTCGGTCGGTGCGACCGCGGGCCCGGCGGCCTCCTGCTCGGGGTTCGTCGCACCGGCAGGAGCCTGCGCGGCGGCCTGCTGTGCGCGGGCCTGCTGGCGGGCCATCTGATCGAGAAGCTGCTGGCGCTGCTCCTCCGTCATCGGCTGGATCTGGGCGAGCTTGGTGGTGACCTCTTCGCGCAGCGAGTCGAGCATGCCCTCGAACAGCTGGAAGGCCTCGGTCTTGTACTCGTTCAGCGGGTCGCGCTGGGCGTAGCCGCGGAAGCCGACCACCGAGCGCAGGTGCTCGAGCGTCAGCAGGTGGTCGCGCCACTTGCCGTCGATGGTCTGCAGGATCATCTGCTTCTCGATCTGGCGCATGGTGTCGGGGCCGAACTTCTCGGCCTTTTCTTCCATGTACTTGTCCGAGGCTTCCTCGATGCGTTCGCGAACGACTTCCTGATCGACGCCGTCTTCCTCGCCCCAGGCCATCACCGGGAGGTCCACGCCCAGCTTCTCGATGCAGGCGGCATAGAGCCCTTCGAGATTCCACTGGTCGGCGTAGCTTTTCGGCGGGCAGTACGTGTCGACAAGATCGTCGATGACTTGGTGGCGCATGTCCTGCGTGATCTCGGTGACATCCTCGGCCTCCATGATCTCGCGGCGTTGCGAGAACACGACCTTCCGCTGGTCGTTCATCACGTCGTCGAACTTCAGGAGCTGCTTGCGGATGTCGAAGTTGCGGCCTTCGACCTTCGCCTGCGCGCGCTCGAGCGATTTGTTCACCCAGGGGTGAACGATCGCCTCGCCTTCTTTCATGCCCAGCTTGCCCAGCACGTTGTCGAGCCGCTCGGATCCGAAGATCCGCATCAGGTCGTCGTCGAGCGACAGGAAGAACGACGACCGGCCCGGGTCGCCCTGACGGCCAGAACGACCGCGCAGCTGGTTGTCGATCCGGCGGCTTTCGTGGCGCTCGGTGGCCAGAACGAAGAGGCCGCCTGATTCGAGCACCTTCTTTTCGTCGTCCTCGTGCGCCGCCTCGATCCGCTGGCGGATCTCGTCGGGGTTGCCGTTCGGGTCGGCCTCGATCGCTTCCATGATCTGGAAATCGACATTGCCGCCGAGTTTGATGTCGGTGCCGCGGCCGGCCATGTTCGTGGCGATGGTGACCGCGCCGGGCTTGCCCGCGTCGCCGACGATCTGCGCCTCTTTCTCGTGCTGGCGCGCGTTCAGGACGTTGTGCGGCAGACCCTCGCGCTGGAGCAGTTGCGACAGCATCTCGGACTTCTCGATGGAGGTCGTGCCCACGAGGACCGGCTGGCCCTTCTCGTGGGCGCGCTTGATCTCGCGCGCGATGGCCTCGTACTTCTCCTGCGCGGTGCGGTAGACCTGATCGTCCTCGTCCATGCGCGCGATCGGCTTGTTGGTCGGCACCTCGACCACGCCGAGACCGTAGATCTCGGCGAATTCCTCGGCCTCGGTCGTCGCGGTGCCGGTCATGCCCGACAGCTTGTCGTAGAGGCGGAAGTAGTTCTGGAACGTGACCGACGCGAGGGTGACGTTCTCCGGCTGGATCTTGGCGCCTTCCTTGGCCTCGATCGCCTGGTGCAGGCCGTCGGACAGGCGGCGGCCGGGCATCATCCGGCCCGTGAACTCGTCGATCAGCACCACTTCGCCGTCACGGACAATGTAGTCCTTGTCCTTCTGGAACAGCTTGTGCGCCCGGAGCCCCTGGTTGAGATGGTGCACTACCGTGGTCGACTCGGGATCGTAGAGGGTCTGGCCCTCTTCCAGCAGTCCCATCTGGTGCAGCCGGCCCTCGAGGAACTCGTTGCCCTCGTCGCTGAAGCTGACGTTCCGCGTCTTCTCGTCGAGCGTGTAGTAATCGTCCTGCAGCTCGGGAATGACCCGGTCGATCGCCTCGTAGAGCTGCGAGCGGTCCTGCGCCGGCCCCGAGATGATGAGCGGCGTGCGCGCCTCGTCGATCAGGATCGAGTCGACCTCGTCCACGATCGCGAAGTTGTGCCCGCGCTGCGCCATCTGGTTCAGCTCGGACTTCATGTTGTCGCGCAGGTAGTCGAAGCCCAGCTCGTTGTTCGTCGCGTAGGTGATGTCGGCCTGGTAGGCGGTCTTCTTCTCGTCTTCCGGCTGGCGCGGGTAGACCACGCCGGTGGTCATCCCGAGGGCGCCGTAGACCTTGCCCATCCACTCGGCGTCGCGGCGGGCGAGGTAGTCGTTCACCGTGACGATGTGGACGCCCTTGCCCGAGAGCGCGTTGAGATAGGCCGGGAAGGTCGCGACCAGCGTCTTGCCCTCGCCGGTCTTCATCTCCGAGATGTTACCCTGATGCAGGAAGATCCCGCCCATCAGCTGAACATCGAAGGCCCTCAGGCCAAGCGCCCGGCGCGCGCCCTCGCGACACACCGCGAAGGCCTCCGGCAGGAGGTCGTCGAGGCTCTCGCCGTCGGCGTAGCGTTTCTTGAACTCGTCCGTCTTGGCGCGAAGGCCCGCGTCGTCGAGGGCCTGAATGCCCTCTTCGAGGCCATTGATCCGCTCCACGAGGGGCCGGGTCGCCTTGATCTTCCGGTCGTTCGGCGTTCCGAACACCTTCTTCGCGATGGAACCGATCCCCAGCATTCGGGCTTCCTTGCCTGTCACCTGTGTCCTGTGCGGCCGCGGCTTGCCCGTCGCGCACAGAGCCCATAAGACACGGGGGAACGACCGGCTCGCGCCGCCAACGGTGGCGATGTAAGGGTCGGGTGCAAAAGTGTCAACGCCGCCTCGGGGAGGGTGGCAGAGAGGACGAGATCATGATCATTCGCGCGCCCTACCTGGCCGCTTCGCTCGTCGCGGTCATCGCCGCGATGCCCGCCTTCGCCCAGGACACCACGCAGAGCGACGCAGCGCCTGCCGACAGCGCTTCCGAAACGGCCGAGCAGCCCACAGCGGAGAGCACCGCGCCTGACGCCTCGCTCGACACCGTGGTCGCCACGGTCAACGGGGAGGACATCACCCTCGGCCACATGCTGATGGTCCGCACCGGCCTGCCCGACCAATACCAGCAGCTGCCGGACAACGTGCTTTGGGAGGGTATCCTCGACCAGCTCGTGCAGCAGGAGGTGCTTGCCCAGTCCGACGCCGCCGAGGAAACGCAGCGCGTGACCCTCGCGCTCGACAACGAGCGCCGCGCGCTCACTGCCTCCGAGGCCGTGGCCAATCTCGGCGCCGACGCGGTGTCCGACGAGGACATCCAGGCCGCCTATGACGAGCAGTTCGGCTCGGGCGGCGGCACGGAATACAACGCAGCGCACATCCTCGTTGAGACCGAGGCCGAGGCGCAGGAAGTCATCAGCGCGCTCGACGACGGCACCGAGTTCGCCGAGCTCGCGCGCGAACGTTCGACCGGTCCGTCGGGCCCCAACGGCGGTGATCTCGGCTGGTTCGGTCAGGGCCAGATGGTCGCGCCGTTCGAGGAAGCCGTGGCAGAGCTCGAGCCGGGCGAGGTGTCCGATCCCGTCGAGACGCAGTTCGGCTGGCACGTCATCCGCCTGAACGAGACCCGCGAGCAGGAGGCCCCGGCCCTGGACGAGGTCCGCGACCAGATCGCCCAGACCCTGCAGCAGCAGGCGGTGCAGTCCCGGATCGAGGAGCTCGTGACCGGCGCCGAGGTCGAGCGCATGGGTGCAGACGCCGTCGACCCGGCCGCGCTGAGCCGGACCGACCTTCTGGAGAACTGATCTTGGCCAAGATCACCGAACGTTCGCCCCTGGCGCCGGAGTCATTTCCGGACCTTCCCGTCGTCAAGGGCGTGCGCTTCGCCGCAGCCGCGGCCGGCGTGCGCTATGCCGGCCGTACCGACGTCATGCTGGCGCATCTGGCGCCGGGCTCGACAATCGCCGGCACGTTCACCCGGTCGGCGACACGCTCCGCCCCGGTGCGGGACTGTCAGGCCAAGATCGGTGCAGAGGACGCGTCGGACGGTGCCGCGTTCCTCGTGAACTCCGGCAATTCCAACGCCTTCACCGGTCGTGCGGGCGACGAGTCGGTGGCCGCGCTGACTGCCGCCGTCGCTGCCGCGCTCGACCTGCCGCAATCGCGCGTGTTCACGTCCTCGACCGGTGTGATCGGCGAACGTCTGCCTCACGCCCGCATCACCGCCAAGCTCGACGAGCTGGCGGGCGCACTCTCCGATGATACCATCGCAGACGCGGCGAAGGCGATCATGACCACCGACACCTTCCCGAAGGGGGCGTCGGCGACGGTCCACGTCAACGGAGGCGACGTCACCATCGCGGGCATCGCGAAGGGCTCGGGCATGGTCGCGCCGGACATGGCGACGATGCTGGTCTACGTCTTTACCGATGCCGCGGTATCGCGCGCCGATCTTCAGGCGCTGGTCTCGCGGGCCACCGACCGCACCTTCAACTGCATCACCGTCGATAGCGATACCTCGACCTCCGACACCCTCCTAATGGCCGCCACCGGCGCCTCCGGTGTGGAGGTCACGGCCGAGGACACGGCCTTCGCCACCGCGCTCGAGGACGTGTTCCGCGACCTCGCCCAGCAGGTGGTCCGCGATGGCGAGGGGGCGACCAAGTTCGTCACCGTCGAAGTGACCGGCGCGGCCTCCGACGCCGACGCCCGTACCCACGCGCTGTCGATTGCCAACTCGCCCCTCGTGAAGACCGCGATCGCCGGCGAGGACCCGAACTGGGGTCGCATCGTCATGGCCGTGGGCAAGTCCGGCGCCGCCGCCGACCGCGATCTGCTGTCGATCCGCTTCGGCGACGTCCTTGTGGCGGAAAAGGGCTGGGTCGCCGAGAGTTATCGCGAAGACATGGGCGCCGCCCAGATGCGCCAGCCCGAGATCACCATCGGCGTGGACCTCGGCCTTGGCGAGGGCGCGGCGACGATCTGGACCTGCGACCTGACCCACGGCTACATCTCGATCAACGCCGACTACCGCTCGTGACGTCCCGCCTCTTTCTTCTCGGCGAAAATGTCAGGGAGAGCGCGAGATGCAGCGCCTCTCGCGCGGCTCTGCGGGGCCGCTCCGGACACTGCGCGCGGGGATACGCATGAAGACCGTTCTCGTATCCGCCGTGGCGCTGATCGACGTGGACGGCCGTGTCCTGCTCGCGCAGCGGCCCGAGGGCAAGTCCATGGCCGGGCTCTGGGAATTTCCCGGCGGCAAGGTCGAAACCGGCGAGACGCCCGAGGCCGCTCTGATCCGCGAACTGCAGGAAGAGTTGGGCATCGACACGTGGTCGAGCTGTCTTGCGCCCCTGACCTTCGCGTCGCATTCCTACGCCGACTTCCACCTGCTGATGCCTCTCTTCGCTTGCCGCAAATGGCAGGGCATTCCGCAATCGCGGGAAGGGCAGGCGCTGAAGTGGGTCGCCGCGCGGGACCTCGCATCGTACCCCATGCCCGAGGCGGACGTGCCGCTGGTACCGATCCTGCGCGACTGGCTCTGACGACGGTCGACGGCGCCGAAACAATTCCCGGAAGATAATCCTTAAGTGCCGCTACGGGAAACCGCCACGCGGCCGCATACTGGTGCTGTCGATTCCATCAGGGGGATTTCCGGATGCTGCGTACCATCGTCATGGGCTCGTGCGTCTCCGTGCAGGGCATTCTCGAGAAAACGCTGCCCGACGGGCGCCTTGTCGTCCGCGTCGGGCGGTCGCTGTTCACCGGTCTGCCCGTCGCCACGGCCGTTAGCGCCCGGCCTGCCTGATCGCTGCTGTGGTGCGCCCGGCGTGAAGAACGCCCGCCGCTCCGGGACTACGGCAAAAAGAAAGGGAGGCCGAAACCGGCCTCCCCGAAACTTGGGCGCGATCATGTGCCGCGGCGTCAGTCGAGCGAGCGCTCGACCTCCTGCCGGGTGAAGATCTCGATGACGTCTTCCTTGCGGATGTCGTCGTAGTTCTCGAACGCCATGCCGCATTCCTGACCCGAGATGACCTCGGAGACCTCGTCCTTGAAGCGCTTGAGCGTCTTCAGCGTGCCTTCGTGGATCACCACGTCGTCGCGCAGGAGGCGCACCCCGGCCGAGCGGCGTGCGACGCCCTCGGTGACAAGGCAGCCCGCCACGGTGCCGACGCCCGAGACGCGGAAGGTCTCGAGGATCTTGGCGTAGCCGATGAAGGTCTCGCGCACCTCGTTGGACAGAAGGCCCGATGCCGCCGACTTCACGTCGTCCACCAGGTCGTAGATCACGCTGTAGTAGCGCACTTCCACGCCCTTCTGGTTGGCGCTGTTGCGCGCCGATGCGTTGGCCCGGACGTTGAAGCCCAGGATCGGCGCATTCGACGCCTCCGCGAGGCCGACATCGGTCTCGGTGATGGCGCCCACACCGTAGTGCAGGACACGCACGCGGACCTCGTCGTTGCCGACCTTCTCGAGCGCCTGGACGATCGCCTCGGCCGAACCCTGCACGTCGGCCTTCACCAGCACCGGCAGCTCGGAGACGTTCTCGTCTTCCTTGGCCTTCTGCATGAGGGCCTCGAGCGTGGTGGCGGCACCGGCTGCGGCACGCTTGTCCTTGGCCGCCTGCTGGCGGTACTCGGCGATCTCGCGGGCCTGCGCCTCGGTCTCGACCACGTTCAGAACGTCGCCGGCCTCGGGCGTGCCGTTGAGGCCCAGGACCTCGACGGGGACCGACGGACCGGCCTCCTTCACGCGCTTGCCCTGGTCGTTCTCCATCGCGCGGACCTTGCCCCACTGCTCGCCCACGACGAAGATGTCGCCCTGCTTGAGCGTGCCCTTCTGGACGAGGACGGTCGCGACCGGGCCGCGGCCCACGTCGAGCTGCGCCTCGATCACGGCGCCCTGCGCCGGACGGTCGGGGTTGGCCTTGAGTTCGAGGATCTCGGACTGCAGCGCGATGGCTTCGAGCAGCTCGTTGAGGCCCTTGCCGGAAATGGCCGAGACCTCGACGTCCTGCACGTCGCCGGACATCTGCTCGACGACAACTTCGTGCTGAAGCAGGTCGGTGCGGACCTTGGTCGGGTTCGCCTCGGGCTTGTCGCACTTGTTGATCGCCACGATCATCGGCACTTCGGCCGCCTTGGCGTGATTGATCGCCTCGATCGTCTGCGGCATCACCGCGTCATCCGCCGCGACCACCAGCACCACGATGTCGGTCACCTGCGCGCCACGCGAGCGCATCGAGGTGAACGCCGCGTGGCCGGGCGTGTCGAGGAAGGTCAGCGTCTTGCCGGTCGTCGGATCGTCCACCTGGTAGGCGCCGATGTGCTGCGTGATGCCGCCGGCCTCGCCGGAGACCACCTTGGTCTTGCGGATCGCGTCCAGCAGCGACGTCTTGCCGTGGTCCACGTGGCCCATGATCGTGATGATCGGGGCGCGCGGCTCGAGATCCTCGGGCTTGTCGTCGACGGTCTCGATCACCTGCTCGACGTCGGCGTCCGAGACGCGGACGACGGTGTGACCGAATTCCTCGATGATGAGCTCGGCGGTATCGGCGTCGATGGTCTGATTCTGCGTCGCCATCACGCCGTTCTGCATCAGCGCCTTGACCACGTCGCCCACGCGTTCGGTCATCCGGTTGGCAAGCTCTGCCACCGTGATCGCCTCTGGGAGGCGCACGTCGCGCATGACCTTCTCGCGCTGGACGGGGCCGCCCATCGCCTTCTGGCGCGCACGCTCCTGCTTGCGCTTCATCGCGGCCATGGACTTCTGACGGCCGCCTTCGCCGCCGGTCAGAGCCTGGTTCACGGTCAGCTTGCCGGTGCGGCGGTTGCCCGCGTCGCCACGACCCTTGCCGCCGCGACCGCGCTCTTCGCGTTCGCGCTCGGCCTTGCGGGGGGCGTCCTTGGCCGGGGCTGGACGGCCGCCGGCAGGAGCGGCACGACCGGCATCGGCCTGAGCCGGTGCCGCCGCAGGCGCCTTCGCGGCCTCCTCGGCTTCGCGCTTCTTGCGCTCTTCCTCTTCGGCCTTGGCCTTGGCACGTTCCTCGGCCTCGCGCTGCTCGCGCTCTTTCTGTTCCTTCTCGGCGCGCAGGCGCTCGCGCTCTTCGGCGCGCGCCTTCTCTTCCGCCTCGCGGCGGGCGGCCTCGTCGGCCTCGCGGGCCTTGGCGGCCTGAAGCGCGCGCAGGCGGCGCTCCATCTCCGCGTCGGAAATGCCGGCGGGACGCTTCGCCCCGGAGGCCGCGGCCGAGATACCACTCTGCGAGCCGGACCCCTTACCCGCCGCGGCGGCGGGCTTGGGCGCGCTGACGGTGCGCTTGCGCTTCGTCTCCACCACGACGTTCTTGGTGCGTCCGTGGCTGAAGCTCTGCTTCACGTTCCCCGAACGGGGACCTCCGCCACGCACACCCAAAGTCTTCTTGCCGTCGTTGTCGCTCATGTAGTTCTTCATCCTTCCCGGCGGGCCGTGCCGCCGCGCTGAGCGTCGGTCGATCCGACGCGCAGGCCCTTCAGACGTCGGGCCTCGTCTACAATACGATTCGTGAGTCCGCCAGCGCCGAGCGCGGCGTGTATCACAGTTTCACGTCCGAAGGCCAACCCGAGCTCGGTCCCGGTCAGCCATCCGATATAGGTCCCGAAGTGCGGCGTCGACAATTTCGACTTGCCGCGGGACGATCCGTCTTCCGCCTGGATCAGGACCTCGGCCTCTTCCTTCTGAAGCATGTCCTTCACCTTCTCGTAGCCCGCCACCGCATCGCCGGACTTGCGCGACAGCGAAATCAGGTTGACCACGCGGTCGGCGAGTTGGCGCTCGATGAGGGCGACGACATTCTCCGGCGCCCGGACCGGCGCCTTGGCAGCGCGGGCGAAAAGGTTCTTCTTGACCGCCTTCTCGAGCGCGGCGCGGTCCGGGGTCACCCAGATGCCCCGGCCCGGCAATTTTCCGGCGATGTCCGGCACGACACTGGCGTCCGGGCCGACGACGAACCGGATCAGTTCATGCGCCGGGCGCACCTCGCCCGTGGCGATGCACTTGCGCTCCGGCCCGTCGGCCCTGTCGGTATTGCGTCCGCCTCGTGTCATGCAGTCCGGATCACGCCTCCTCGGCCTTGGGCGCGTCGTCGTCGGCGCCGGTCTCGTCGTCTTCGTCGTCGGACCCGTCCTCGGCATCGTCCTCGAGCTCGGTCGGGTCGACCCAGCCCAGCAGGACGCGGGCCGTCATGACCATCGTCTGCGCCTCTTCGAGGCCCACGTCGAAGGGTTCGAGAAGTCCGTCGTCCTTCACCCGCTGGCCGTCCACGGAGGTCCAGCCGCCGGCGAGTTCCCAATCGGCGCAGGTCGCGAAGTCTTCGAGCGTCTTGATGCCATCCTTCGCGAGTGCTTCCACCATCTGGGGTGTCAGGCCCTCGAATTCAATAAGGCTGTCCTCGGCGCCCATCGAGCGCGCGTTCTCCAGCGCCGCGGCCGCCTGCGCCTCGAGCACGTCGCGGGCCCGGGCTTGCAGTTCCTCCGCGGTTTCGTCGTCGACACCGTCGATCACGGTTAGCTCGTCGATCTCGACATAGGCCACCTCTTCGAGGTTGGTGAAGCCTTCCGAGACCAGCAGCTGGGCGAAGAACTCGTCGAGGTCGAGCGTGTCCATGAAGAGCTTGGTGCGCTCCTCGAACTCGGCCTGGCGCCGCTTCGACTCTTCCTCTTCGGTCATGATGTCGATGTCGAGACCGGTAAGTTGCGAGGCAAGGCGCACGTTCTGGCCGCGACGGCCAATCGCCAGCGACAGCTGCTCGTCGGGGACGACAACCTCGATGCGCTCGGCATCCTCGTCGAGAACCACCTTCGAGACTTCGGCCGGCTGCAGCGCGTTCACGAGGAAGGTCGGCATGTCCTCGTTCCACGGGATGATGTCGATCTTCTCGCCCTGCAGCTCGTTCACCACGGCCTGCACGCGGGAGCCCCGCATGCCGACGCAGGCGCCGACCGGGTCGATGGAGCCGTCATAGGACACCACGCCGATCTTCGCGCGCGACCCCGGATCGCGGGCCACGGCCTTGATCTCGATGATGCCGTCGTAGATCTCGGGCACTTCCATCTTGAAGAGCTCGGCCATGAACTCCGGCGCGGTGCGCGACAGGAAGATCTGCGGGCCGCGGGTCTCGCGGCGCACGTCCTTGATGTAGCAGCGGATGCGATCGTTCGGGCGATACGCCTCGCGGCCGATCTTCTCGTTGCGGCGCAGGATGCCCTCGCCACGGCCGATATCGACGATGACGTTGCCGTATTCCTCGCGCTTGACGACGCCGTTTATGATCGTGCCGGCGCGGTCCTTGAATTCCTCGTACTGGCGGTCGCGCTCGGCCTCGCGGACCTTCTGCAGGATCACCTGCTTGGCCGACTGCGCCGCGATCCGACCCATCTCGACCGGGGGAACTTCCTCGATGAACTGGTCGCCAACCTTGGGGTCGGCGAGGTACTGCTTCGCGGTCTCGACCGTCATCTCGGCCTGGTAGTTCTCGAGTTCCTCGTCCTCGACCACCGTCCGCACGCGGGTGAACGTCGCGCGGCCGGTCTTGCGATCGATCTTCACGCGGATGTCCATCTCGGAGCCGTAGCGGCTCTTGGCGGCACGCGAGAGGCTTTCCTCCATCGCCTCGACCACGAGTGCGGGGTCGATCATCTTCTCGCGCGCGACCGCCTCGGCGGTCTGCAGCAGCTCCAGCTGGTTGGCGGAGGTGATGGCCATTCTCGTTACTCCTCTTGCGCGGCGTCGTCGGCCGCGATCTCGTCGAATTGGGTCTCGTCCAGGTCCTTGGGCAGGGTTCCGGCGGCCTTGCGGGCCTTGAGCATTTCCTTGATGAGCTCGTCGGTCATCACGAGCTTGGCGTCGGCGAGCCAGTCGAATTGCAGCCCGATGGTGCCTTCCTCGACGTTGATCAGCACCTCGGAGCCCTCCACGCCGGCAAGAACGCCCTTGAAGCGCTTGCGGCCGTCGATCAGCTCGTGCGTCTCGAGCTTGGCCTCGTAGCCCTCGAACGTGTCGAAATCCTTGAGGCGGGTCAGCGGTCGGTCGATTCCGGGCGAGCCGACCTCGAGCGTGTAGGTGTCGAGAATGGGGTCCTCGACGTCGAGCACGGCCGACAGCGCGGTGGAGATCTCGGCGCACTCGTCGACCTCGATCCCGCCCTCGGGACGCTCGGCCATGATCTGCAGAAGCGGGCTCTTGCCGCCCTGCAGGCGAATGCGCACGAGTTCGAAGCCCATGTCCTCGATCGTGGGTGTCACGATCTCGGCCAGGCGCTGGTCCATGCTTGTCTTGGCGATCAGGTCCGACATGACGATCTCGCGGTCCGGTGTGGATGGAGGCCCGGCGGACCGGGCACAAAAAAACGGGCGCGCGGCCCGTCGAACGTGTCCGGTGGTGCTTCGGAGCCGAGCCCGACGCGCCGCTGTTGAGGGGCATATACGGATTGCCGCGCGAGTCTGCAAGGGAATTGCGCACCGCCTGCACCGGCGAGGTCGGCGCACACGAGGCCGTGATGGAAACCAGAGCGCCTGCTCGTGTTTCTCCCGTCCGAAATGCCGAAGCAAAGGACAGGAGGTCCAATGCCCCGCGATATCGTCACCATCGATCCCGCCACCGAGCAGGAGATCGCAACCTACAACTACATGACCGACGCTGAAGCCGCCGACGCGGTCGAGGCCTGCCACCAGGCGTTCCTCGGCTGGAGTTCGCGCGCCCTCGAGGACCGGGCCGAGGTGATCCGCAAGGTCGGCCAGACGTTGCGCGACAACACCGAAGAATTTGCCCAGCTGATGACTCGCGAGATGGGCAAGCTGTTGCAGGACAGCCGGGACGAGATCGGGCTCTGCGCGCAGATCTGCGACTACACGGCCGACGCCGGCCCGACCGAGTTGGCCGACGAGGAACGTGAGATCCCGCAGGGCACCGGCGTCATCACCCATGCGCCCATCGGCGTGATCTACGGCATCCAGCCGTGGAACTTTCCCTGCTACCAGGTCGTCCGCTACGCCATCGCGAACCTCATGGCCGGCAATGGTGTGCTGCTGAAGCATGCCGAGAACGTCACCGGATCGGGCCTCTTTCTGCAGGACGTGATGGAGAAGGCCGGCCTGCCGAAAAATCTGTTCACCGTGCTCAGGATCAACCACGAGCAGTCCGACCGGGTGATCGAGAACGGCCGAGTGCGCGGTGTGACCATGACCGGTTCCGACAGCGCGGGCAGCAAGATCGGCCAGAAGGCGGCCGAGCAGATCAAGAAGTCCGTGCTCGAGTTGGGGTCGAACGACGCTTACGTCGTGCTCGACGATGCCGATCTCGACGTAGCGGTGCAGACCTGCGTGGGCGGCCGTCTCTACAACAACGGGCAGACCTGCGTGAACGCCAAGCGCTTCATCGTCACCGAGAAGAACTACGACGCCTTCGTGGAGAAGTTCGCGGCGCAGATGGAAAAGGTCGAAACCGGCGATCCCAGGGCCGACGGTACCGGCCTTGGCCCAATGGCGCGGAAAGACCTGCGCGAAACGCTCGCCAAGCAGGTCGATCAGAGCGTCGAGAAAGGGGCCCGCGCCATCGTCGGTGGCGAGACACCCGAGGGCACCGGGTTCTTCTACCCGGCAACTGTGCTCGTGGACGTGGCACCGGGCCAGCCGGCATATGACGACGAACTGTTCGGGCCGGTCGCCTCGGTCATCAAGGCCAAGGACGACGAGGACGCCATGCGGATCGCCAACGACAGCCGCTATGGCCTCGGCGGCGGCATCTTCTCCAAGGACGAGAAGCGCGCGCGCGAGCTGGCGTCGAAGTCCTTCGACACCGGGCAGGTGTGCATCAACGGCTTCAACGTGGCGATTCCGAACATGCCGTTCGGTGGCGTGAAGAATTCGGGCTACGGCCGCGAGCACGGCGGCTTCGGCATGAAGGAGTTCGTCAACAGCAAGTCCCTCTACGTGCACCAGTGACGGTGCACGCGGCTCTTGCCGCCACTTGACTGGGAGATGCGCCGAACCGTGATCGCGGTCCGGCGCATTTTCATGTCCGGGCCCCGGGTCGCGCGCCGGAACGGCGCTGGCGCGCATCGCCCCGCCCGCCGTCCCCGGCAGTTCCGCTGGACGGACGCGGGCGCATGCGAGCGAGCCGCCCTCGCGCTCCCGGGATATTTTCGCGAGGAAAATGCAGCCCGCGGCGTCAGCCGATCAGGTGCTTGATCGCGCTCGCGTGGTCCGGTGAGGCGGCGAGCACGTCAGCGGCGAGGTTCTCGGCGGTTTGGACGAGGTCTTCGGAGGCCGCGAGGTGGTCCACGAGGCCCCAGGCCAGTGCCTCTTCGGCGGTCACCTTCTCTCCGGCCATCAGGATGCGCTTGGCGCGGGCCGGGCCGACCAGTGCGCGCAGGCGGCCCGGATCGGAGGGCTGCGGCAGGAATCCGAGCTTCATCACCGGGTAGAAGAGTTTGGCCCCGGGGGTGGCGAGCCGCAGGTCGCAGGCGAGGATCATGCCCATCGCCCCGCCGGCGCAGGATCCGTTCAGTGCGGCGATGGTGATGCCGGAATGGCCCGCAATCGCCCCCGAGAGCCGTTCCCAGAGCGGCGAGGTGGCCAGCCCGGCGCGCGCCGCGTCGATGTCGGCGCCGGCCGAGAACACCTTGCCCGTGCCCGTCAGGACGAGGGCACGCGCACCGGTGCCCGCGGCCGCATCGTCGCGGGCGGCCTCGGCGGCCTCGGCCAGAGAGGCCAGCATTGTCTCGGTCAGGGCGTTGGCCTTGTCCGGGCGGTCGAGTGTGACCACCCGCATGAGGCCCCGGTCCTCGACACCGATCACGCGACGCCGACCTTGCGCCGGATCTCGGGGTCGCGCAGCGAGATTTCATCGCCGCGCCACTGGTCGGCCTCGGGACCGCACATCCACAACAGCGCCTCGGCGACCCATTCCGGGGGGATGTGGTCGGACCAGTCGAGCTGGCTCACCGGGTTCACGCCCGAGGCCTTGATTTCCTTCTGCATCTGCGTCGCCACGGTGCCCGGCGACAGCGACAGCGCGCGGATACCGGCCTCGCGGTTTTCCTTGTCGGCCATGCGCGTCAGCATCAGCGCGCCAGCCTTCGACGCGCAGTATTGCGACCAGCCCTCGACGGGACCGTGCGCCGCGCCCGAGCCGATGGTCAGGATGGTGCCGCCGCCCTGCGACAACATCGCGGGCAGTGCCGCGCGCATCCCGTGGAAGACGCCCTTGAGGTTGGTGTCCACCGCCTCGCCCCAGGCCTGCGGATCGGCCTCGGCGAGGTGCGAGATCGGCTCGATCACGCCGGCGTTGTTCACCATCACGTCAACACGCCCGAAGGCGCGAACGGTGTTCTGCACCGCCTGTTCGACCTCCCAGAAGCGCGAGATGTCGCACGGGATCGCGACCGCGCGGTCCTTGCCGATTTCGCCGGCAAGCTCGGCGATGGGCTCCGCGCTGCGTGCGATCAATGCCACCTTCGCCCCGGCCTCGGCGAAGCGCCGCGCCGCCGCCGCACCGATGCCGCGGCTCGCGCCCGTGACGATCGCGACCTGTCCGCTCATGTCCATGACCCGCACCTCCGGTTCCTGCTGTCCCGCTCCGAGGTAAGGCCGCGCGGCGGGGCGGTCCACCCTCTTGACCGCCGCCGGGGCGCGGACCACGCTTCGCCGGACCGCGCCATCGGCGCCCAAGACGTTCCGAAAGGACCTTTCGATGATCCGCTCCTTCCCGCACGCGGGCCGTACCGCCGGCCTCGCGCTCGCCTGTCTCACCGCTCCGCAGGCGGTCTTTGCCGATGTCGCGCCCGGCGAGGTCTGGTCGATGTTTCGCGACTATCTCGTCCGCTCGGGCTACGAGGTCACCGCCGAGGAAGCCGAGACCGGCGGCGACCTGCGGGTGTCGGACGTGACCCTGCGGATGGAGGCTCCGGACGAGACGGGTGGCGTGCTGGCCGTGACTGTGGACGAGATCCTGTTCGAGGACGCGGGCGACGGCACCGTGTCGGTGGTCCTGCCGGGCAGCATCCCCGCCGAGATCAGCGGCATGGAGGACGACGACGTCGAAGCCGTGCGGTTCGAGATCATGCAGACCGCGCTCGACATCGCGGTGTCGGGCACGCCCGACGACATGGTCTGGGACTACACGGCTGATGCGGCCTCGGTGCGGCTGGCCGAGCTCGTGCGCGATGGCGCGCCGGTGTCGCGGGAGGATGCCGCGGCCACCGTGGCGCTCGAGGAGATGTCCGGGCGTACCTTGATCGCGACCGCGGGGGACGGCGGGCAGGAAATCGCGCAGACCGTCGAGGCCGCGCGGATGACCTACGATCTCGCGTTTGCGGAGCCCGCGGAGGAAGATGATGCCGAAGGCGCAGACGCCCCCACGACGGAGGACGACCAGGACACGGCAATCGACCGGTTCGCGCTGTCGGGGCGGGCGCAGGACGTCCGGATCACCGCCGATTCGGCGCTGCCCGAAGAGGGCGGGGCCGACGAGATGGCGGCCCTTCTCGACGACGGCTTCCGCGTCGGCTTCGACATGACCTATTCCGATGGCGAGACCGAGTTCACCGGACAGGACGCCAGTGGCACCAGCTCGGGCCGCACGGCGTCGAACGGCGGCAGCCTGTCGCTGTCGCTGGGCGAGGACGGGCTGTCCTACGACGTGCGGGCCGAGGGCATGGCCTACGCGATCACCATGGGTGACCTGCCGATCCCGTTCACGGCGGAAGCCGAGGAAATGCGGACCACGCTGCAGGTGCCGGTGATGCCGTCGGACGCACCGCAGGACTTCTCGCTCGCGCTCGCCCTGCGCGGTGTCACGGCCTCCGAGATGCTCTGGTCGATGATCGATCCGGACGAGGCGCTGCCGCGCGATCCCGCGACCGTGGCGCTCGAGTTGACGGGCACGGCCACGCCCGAGGTCAACATGTTCGACACCGAGGCGATCGAGGCGATGCAGGCGGAGGGCCGCGCGCCCGGTACGCTCGACACGCTGGAGATCGCGGAACTGCAGGTCAGTGCCGCGGGGGCCGAGCTGACCGGCGAGGGCTCATTCACCTTCGATGAGGATGACCTCGAGACCTTCGACGGGATGCCGGCGCCCGAGGGCTCGGCCACGCTGACGCTGTCGGGGGCGACGGCGCTGCTCGACACGCTGGTGTCCATGGGGATCGTCGGTCAGGACGAGGCCATGGGGGCGCGCATGATGCTGTCGATGTTCGCGGTGCCGGGCGACGGGGAGGACACCCTGACCACCACCATCGAGGTGACGGAAGAGGGCCACGTCCGGGCCAACGGCCAGCGCATTCGCTGAGCGGAGGGGTGGAAAAGACCCGGCGCGCGGCTCGGACGAGGCGCGCGCCGTGGTCATTGGGTGTAGCGGAATGTCTCGCGGAGCGGGGCACGGCGATCTTTCCGCGTCATTGCTCCGAAGGCCCTAGCCCCGCATCAGGTCCGGCAGGTCGCCGGTCAGGCCGGCGGCCTCGCGGATGAAGTTGCGCCGCAGGCCGGGCGCGGCTTGAACCGCCCGCATCCCAGCGTCGCGCAGGAGGCGCAGGCCGGGGCGGTCGGACGAGAACAGTCGATTGAAGAGGTCGGTGGCCGTCGCCAGCGTCGCCGTGTCGAAGCGCCGCCAGCGGGCATAGCGCTCGAGCACATCCGCGGCTCCGATGTCCTCGCCGCGCCGCCGTGCCTCCTCGAGCACCTGCGCCAGCGCGGCCACATCCTTGAGCCCCGCGTTGAGTCCCTGCCCGGCGATGGGATGCACCCCGTGCGCGGCGTCGCCCACAAGCGCCAGCCGTGGCGCGGCCAGGCGGTCGGCCAGCGACAGCGACAGAGGGTAGGTGTAGCGGGCCCCCGCCAACTCGATCCGGCCGAGGAAGTCCCCGAAGCGCGGGCGCAGGACATGAAGGTAATCGGCTTCGGGCAGCGCCGCGATCTCCTCGGCGAGGCCGGTGCGCTCGGTCCAGACGATGGAAGAGCGGTTGCCCTTCAGCGGCAGGATCGCCAGCGGCCCCGCGGGCAGGAAGAGCTGGTGGGCTGTGCCGTGGTGCGGCTTTTCGTGGGCGATGGCACAGACCAGCGCGGATTGACGGTAGGGCCAGCCGGTCCGCCGGATCCCCGCCCGCGCGGCCATGCCGCTCGCGCGGCCGTCTGCGCCGATGACGAGGCGGGCGCGGAGGCTTCCGCCGTCGGCCAGCGTCAGGGTGGCGCCGTGGTCGTCCATGTCCTGTGCCGTCACCGTCGCGGGCGCACGATGGTCGATCCGGTCATTGGCGCCGACCGCGTCGAGCAGTGCTGCGCGCAGGTGGCGATCCTCGACCATCTGGCCCATCGGGCCTTCCTCGATCTCGGCAGAGGCGAAGTGGAGCCCGAGAAGCGCGGCACCGTCGCCGACGCGGCCGTCGCTGACCTTGATCTCGTTGATCGGCTGCGCGTCGCCATGCAGCGTGTCCCACAGCCCGAGGTTCCGCAGGAGCCGCGCGGAGGCGTTGGCCAGCGCATACGACCGCCCGTCGAAATCCGGCGCGCGGCCGGCCTCGGCGGGCCGTGTGTCGATCACGGTGACGTGGAGCGGCCCGCGCGCAAGGGCGAGGGCGAGGGTGAGGCCGTTCAGGCCGCCGCCGACGACGGCGATATCGGTATCGAAGCGCATGGCCGCGACTATGGCGCGCGGCGCGGCATTGTCCATGAGGCGCGGCGCCGCTACGCCTTGGAAAACGCGGCACCACAGCGGAGGACGGCATGGAAGACTGGCGATGGATGGAGGCGGGTGCCCTTGGGCAGGGCATCGCCGCGGGCGAGATCGACCCGGTGGAGCTGTTCGAAACCTACGCCGCCGCGATCGAGACGCACGAGTTGCGTGACCGCATTTACGCCCGCCTGACGCTCGAGACCGGACGCGCCGAGGCCGAAGCCGCGCGCGACCGGGCCCGCGCCGGAGCCCGGCGCTCGCCGCTCGACGGCGTACCGGTCAGCTGGAAGGACCTCTTCGACACGGTGGGCACGGCGACCGAGGCGGGATCGGGCCTGCTGAAGGGCCGGATGCCCGAGCGCGACGCCAAGGTGCTGACGGTTGGTCGGGCGATGGGCCTCGTGGGCCTCGGCAAGACGCACATGTCGGAACTGGCGTTTTCGGGGCTCGGCCTGAACCCGGTGACCGCGACACCGCCCAGCGTGAACGATGCTGACGCGGTGTCGGGCGGGTCGTCCTCGGGCGCAGCGGCGTCCGTGGCCTTTGGGCTGGCCGCCGCGGCGGTGGGCTCGGACACTGGCGGATCGGTGCGGGTGCCCTCGGCCTGGAACGACCTCGTGGGCCTCAAGACCACGGCCGGGCGGCTCTCGCTCGCGGGCACGGTGCCGCTGGCGGCGAAGTTCGACACGGTCGGGCCGCTCTGTCGCAGCGTGGCGGATGCGGCGCTGATGCTGGGCGCGCTGGAGGGCGCCCGCCCGACGGACCTCGCTGGTGCGGGCGATCTGCGCGGACGCCGATTCGCGCGGCTGACCACCATCGCCGAGGACGACCTGCGCCCCGAGCCGGCGGCGGCTTATGACGAGGCGCTCGACCGGCTGCGGGCGGCGGGGGCCGAGATCGTCGAGGTGTCGGCGCCCGAGATCGAGGGGCCGATGGGAGAGGCGGGCGTGCTCTACACCACCGAGGCCTGGGGCATCTGGGGCGAGGAGATCACGGCGCGCGGCGATGCGATGTTCCGCCCGATCCGCGAGCGGTTCGAGGCGGGCGCCAAGGTGCCCGGCGGCGTCTACGTGGCCGCGTGGCGCAGGCTGGAGGCGGCGCGCATCGCGTGGGCCGCGCGCATGGCCGGGTTCGACGCCGTGCTGTGCCCGACCACGCCGAACCTGCCGCCCAAGGTCGACCGGTTGATGGAAGAGGACGAGTACTACGTCACCGAGAACCTGCTGACCCTGCGCAACACGCGGATCGGCAACCTGATGGGGCTGGCGGCGGTGACGCTGCCCACCGGGCGTCCGAGCTGCGGGCTGTCGCTGATGGGCACCGCGATGGGCGAGGCCCGGATCCTGCGCGTGGCCGCCGCGGCGGAGGCCGCGCTCGCCGCCTGACGGGGACGCCGGGACGCCGCTCGGCTGACGCCATCGCCCCGCCCGCCGTCCCGCGGAGCCTCGCCCGCCGCGCGGCGGCACGGACAGGAGACCCCATGGACCCGATCTTCGCCATCGGCGACATCCACGGCCAGCGCGCCGAGATGGAGCGCGTGCTGGGCCTGATCGCCCGCGACCCCGAGGCTGGCGCCCCGGTGGTGTTCCTCGGGGACTACGTCGACCGCGGGCCCGACAGCCGCGGCGTGTTGCAGGTGCTGATCGACGGGCAGGCGGCGGGGCGGCCGTGGATCGCGCTCGCCGGTAACCACGACATCTATTTCCGCGACTTCCTCGACCCCGAGGGCCTCAGCTGGGCCGATGCGCGGCGGTGGCTGAGCGACAGCGTCGGGGGCAAGGACACGCTCGCCTCCTACGGGGTCGCCACCCATGGTCGGCCGCTCGCCGACATCAGGGCCGATGCCCGCGCCGCGGTGCCGCAGGCCCACCGGAGCTTCCTTGCCGGCCTGCCGCTGCTGCACGAGACCGCCGCGCAGATCTTCGTCCACGCGGGAGTGCGGCCGGATGTGCCCGTCGCCGAGCAGGAGCCCGACGACCTCGTGCATATCCGGGCGGCGTTCCTCGACGACCGGCGCGATCACGGGCGCTTCGTGGTGCACGGACACACCTCGGCCGAGGGGCCGGTACATCGCGGAAACCGAGCGAATCTCGATGGTGGCGCGGGCCGTGGGGCGCCGCTCTGCGCGGCGCTGATCCTGAATCGCGACGTCTTTCTGCTCAGAGAAGGGGGCCGGACCCCGCTGATTTGACGAAAATATGACGTAAGACTCGACGCATGGCTCGGATCGCGTAGGCTGAATGCACAACCAGACATTGCAAGGAGCCGCCATGCCCGGAAAACTGATCGTCGGATACGACGGCTCCCCGGCAGCGCGCCGGGCCGTCGATTTCGCCGCCGCCGCCGCCCGCGCGCAGGATGCAAGCCTCGTCATCGCCCACGTCCTCGAATGGTCCCCCTACTCGTTCCTCACCAAGGAAGAGATCGAGGAGCGCCATGCCCGCCGCCGCGACGAACTGCGCCGCGCCGAGGATGCCGTGATCGCGCCGGTCCGCGAGCGGCTGGCCTCCACCGGCCTCAAGGTCGAGACCATGATCGCCTACGGCCACTCGGCCGAGAAGCTCTGCGCGCTGGCCGGCGAGACCGGGGCCACGCAGATCGTCGTCGGCCGCGACGGCAACGGTGGTCTCGCGTCGCGGATGTTCGGCTCCACCGCCGGCTCTCTCGTGCAGATCGCCCCGCTGCCCTGCACCATCGTCCCCTGACAGAAACGCCAACCACGACAGGAGGGCGATGCCCATGCGCCTCTTTCATGCATTCCTCGCGGCGCTGGCCGCGTTCGTCGCCAGCGCGCTTCCCGCGGCGGCCCAGTCCATCGATGCCGCGGTGAACGCCGCCTTCGAGAACGCGACCGGCTGGTACGTGAACCTCATCTTCGCGAGCCTGCCCGGCACCAACATCCCGTGGATCGTGGGCTGGCTGGTGATCGGCGCCTTCGTGTTCTCGTTCTACTTCGGCTTCGTGCAGTTCCGCTGGGTCGGTCACGCGATCAAGCTGGTGAAGGGCGACTACTCTGATCCCAACGACGCGGGCGAGGTCAGCCACTTCCAGGCGCTGGCGACGGCGCTGTCGGGCACAGTGGGCCTCGGCAACATCGCGGGCGTGGCGGTTGCCGTGGGGATCGGCGGACCGGGTGCGACATTCTGGATGATCCTCGCGGGCCTTCTGGGCATGGCGACCAAGTTCACCGAGTGCACTCTGGGCGTGAAGTACCGCAACGAGTTCCCCGACGGCCGCGTCTCGGGCGGGCCGATGTACTACCTGACCCGCGGCTTCGAAGAGCGTGGCCTGCCCGGGGGCATGATCCTCGCGGTGGGGTTCTCGATCTTCACGATCCTGGGCGCACTGGGCGGCGGCAACATGTTCCAGGCCAACCAGGCGCACCAGCAGATCGCGGGCGTGGTGGGTGACTTCCCGGGCTGGATCACGGGCGTCATCTTCGCCACCGTGGTGTTCATCGTGATCGTGGGCGGCATCAAGTCCATCGCCAAGGTGACCGAGAAGGTCGTGCCCTTCATGGGCATCCTCTACGTGCTGGCCGCTCTGGTCATCATCCTTGCCAACATCGACCAGGTCGGCACCGCGTTCGCCCGTATCTTCGAAGGCGCGTTCACCGGCCTCGGGGTCGCGGGCGGCATGGTCGGCGCGCTGATCCAGGGTTTCCGCCGCGCCGCGTTCTCGAACGAGGCGGGCATCGGCTCGGCGGCGATCGCGCATTCGGCGGTCAAGACCAAGGAGCCGGTGACCGAGGGCTTCGTCGCGTTGCTCGAGCCCTTCATCGACACGGTGGTGATCTGCACCATGACGGCGCTCGTCATCATCATCTCGGACCAGCTCGTGGTCGATCCCGAGACCGGCCTCTTCGTCACCGAGAACGGACAGATCGTCACACAGACCGGGTCGTCCGGCGTGGCGCTGACCTCGGACGCCTTCGCAACCGCGTTCTCGTGGTTCCCGGTGGTTCTGTCGATCGCGGTGGTGCTGTTCGCCTTCTCGACAATGCTGTCGTGGTCCTATTACGGCCTGAAGGCGTGGACCTTCCTGTTCGGCGAGGGAAAGACGAAGGAGCTGATCTTCAAGCTGATCTTCTGCTTCTTCGTCATCGTCGGCGCGGCAGTGTCGCTCGATCCGGTGATCGCGTTCTCGGATGCGGCGCTGTTCTCGATGGCGATCTTCAACGTGCTGGGCCTCTACTTCCTGATGCCGCTGGTGCGGAAGGAACTGCGGAGCTACTCGGCCCGCCTCAAGAGCGGGGAGATCCGACCGGTCAAGCACTGAGCGACCCGTCTGTCAGAAAGAAGGGCCGGGCGCCATGTGGCGTCCGGCCCTTTCCATTCGGCGAAGGTGTCCGGCTCTACGAGGCTCAGGCCACCGAGAAGCCCGCGTCGAGCGCGCCGAGCACGGTGTTCACCTCGTCCTCGGTGATGGTCAGCGGCGGCGACATCAGGATGTTGTGCATCCCCAGCCGGACCATGGCGCCGGCTTCCCAGGCGGCGTCGTGGATGCGCTTCATGGTCGCCGCGTCCATCGGCGTCTTGGCGTCGCGATCCGACACCAGCTCGACCCCGGTCATCAGACCGTGGCCGCCGCGCACGTCGCCGACGATGTCGTACTTCTCGGCGAGCTTCAGGCAGCCCTCGTAAAGCTGCGCGCCGCGTGCCGCCGCGTTGGTCTTCAGGTCCAGACGCACGGTTTCGTCCAGCGTCGCGACGACCGCCGCCGCGCCGACCGGGTGGGCCGAGTAAGTGTAGCCGGTGTAGATCGCACCGTCCGCATCGGCACCCTCGAACACCTCGGCGACCTTCTCGTTGACCAGCGTGGCGCCGACCGGGAAGTAGCCCGAGCTGATGCCCTTGGCGGTGGTCATCATGTCGGGCTGCACGCCCCAGTGACGCGCCCCGGACCAGTCGCCGGTACGACCGAAGCCGGTGATGACCTCGTCCGAGATCATCAGGATGCCGTGGCGGTCACAGATGTCGCGCATCAGCGGGAAGAACGTCTCGTGCGGGACGATCACGCCGCCGGCGCCGAGGATCGGCTCGACAATCAGTGCGGCGATGGTGTCGGCGCCCTGGAACGCCATCTCGTCCTCCATCGCGGCGGCGATGCGCTGCGCGAGAGCTGCCGGGTCGGTCTCGTCGAACGGGTTGCGATAGGTGTAGGGCGCGGGAAGGTGGAAGCAGCCCGGGAGCAGCGGCTCGTAGCCGTGGCGGAAGCGCGGGTTGCCGTTGACGCTGGCGCCGCCGAAATGGGTGCCGTGGTAGCCCTTCTTGAGCGACAGGAACTTGGTCCGCGTCGGCTCGCCGCGCAGGCGGTGATACTGCCGCGCGAGTCGCAGTGCCACGTCGACCGAATCCGACCCGCCCGAAGTGAAGAAGACGCGCGCCATGCCGTCCTCGGCGAAGAAGGCGCGGACCCGCTCGGACGCCTCGATGGCGGTGGGGTTCGAGGTCCCCGCGAACGCGGAGTAATAGGGCAGGACCGACAGCTGGTCGGAGATCGCCTGCTTCACCCGGTCGTTCGAGTAGCCGAGGTTCACGCACCACAGGCCGCCGACCGCGTCGATGGCCGAATGCCCGTCGATGTCGGTGATCCGCACGCCCTCGGCGCCCGAAATGATCCGCGGCGGAGTTTCCTGCGCGGCGCCGGGGTGGCCCATCGGGTGCCACAGGTGTCGCGCGTTGTTCTCCTTCAGGAAGTTGTCGTCTTTCATGGCAGGGCCTCAAATCGTTTGATCAGATTTCCTACGCCCGAATGTCACGTTTCGAAAGCGGTTCTTTTCGGGGGCGGATCCGGTGCGCCGGGACGATGCGCTCGGGCGACGGACCCAGGGTCACCCGGCGGGCAGTAACACCGCCTCTATGCGGCGATTTTCGGTTCGGCCGGTCGCGTCGAGGTTGGACGCGACGGGGGCAAGGTAGCCGGCCCCGGCGCTCTCGATCCGGGCGGGGTCGAGGCCGTGACGGTCGCGCAGGTAGGCCGCGGCCGATTCGGCACGAGCGCGCGACACGGCGCGGTTCGCATCGAGAGAGCCCGTCGCGTCGGTATGCCCGACCAGCAGAAGCCGCGTGTCCGGCCGGCCTTCGAGGAATTCGGCCAGCGCGTCGAGAGAAGCCACGGGCCCCGACCCCAGCGACGATGCGCCACTGGCGAAGGTGACGTCGGACAGGATCGCGTGGCCGTTGGCGGTCAGGCGCCCGACGAGGTCTTCGGGGGCCGCGTCGGCCGCTTGCGGCGCGGGCGGTCCCGGCATCGCGGTGGCGGGATCGGGCGGCGCTCCGCCCGCAATCACGTCCAGCCCCGCGGCGTCGTCCGCCCCGGTCAGCGTCGCCTGCACGTAGCCTGTCGCGCCGTCGCGGCTGACCAGAAGGCCGAGCGCGGCGTCGCCGTCCGCTCCCTCGGCCGACAGCCAGCGGAAGTCGGTGAGATCAACGTACATCTCGGGCGCCGGCAGGGTGTCGAGAGCGAAGCGGAAGTCGAACCCGCCGCAGGCGCGTGCCTCGCAGTCGAACACCACGTCCCATCCGGCGTTTTCCAGCGCCGCGCGCAGGGGCTTGAGGATTTGCAGCGTGGTCAGGTCGCGCCCGCCGATCCGCCAGGCGCGGCGGGTCACTGTGCCGTCGATCCGCGTCGCGGGCACGCGGCTGCCGTCCCACGGGCCGATCGGCAGGCGCCAGCTCGTGGCGGGCTCAACCGTCTCGGCGGTGCGCTGCGCGCCGGAGGGCAACGGCAGGTCGAGCGCCGGGGCGGGACCCGAAGCCAGCGCGGCGCACAGAAGGACGGCGGCGCTAGCGCGCCTGCGCGTGGTAGGCGTCATTCGGGACCATCGCGGTCGCCGAGGCGACCCGGTTCGTCATGTTGAAGAAGCCCGCGACGTTGGCGATGTCCCAGATATCTCTCTCCGAGAAGCCCACGCCGCGCAGGCCTTCGCGGTCAGCTTCGTCAACCTCGGCAGAGGCCCGGGTCATCTTCTCGGCGAAGGCCAGCATCGCGCGGGTGCGGGCATCGAGATCCGCGACACGCCAGTTCATCACCAGCGCCTCACCCAGCTTCGGGTCGCCGGACAGGTGCCGCACCGCCGCGCCGTGCGCGACAAGGCAGTAGAAGCACCGGTTCCACGAGCTGACGACGACCGCGATCATCTCCCGCTCGAGCTTGGTCAGGCCCGAGTCCGCCAGCATCAGTTCGTCGTATAGGCCGGTGAAGGCGTTCAGCTTCTCGATCGAGAAGGCATGTGCACGCAGCACGTTCGGCACCATGCCCAGCTTTTCCACGCAGATGTCGAAATAGCGCTGCGTCTCTGGCGGCAGCGGATCGACCGGCGGCAGGTCGAGCGCGGTGGGTCGGTGGTCTTGGGCCATGGCGTCCTCGGTCAGGTCAGGCGGCGAGCGGGGCCGTGCGATAGTGATACCGGGCCACCGGCGTGAACCCAAGGCTCCCATATAGCGCGACGGCGGCCGCGTTCGCGTCGACACAGAGCGCGCCGATCGAGCGCGCGCCTTCCCCGGCTGCCCAGTGCGCGGCTGCGGCGGTCATCAGCCGCCCCAGTCCCGCACGGCGGAAGTCCGGGGCGATCTCCAGCGCGTGCAACACCGCGCGCCCGTCCGAGATCGCGCAGAAGCCGGCGCCGGCGGGCTTGTCGGTGAGGCGCCCGAGGAGGGCGGTCTTGGGGGACGCCGCGCGCTCCATCACCGCGAGGCGGTCCGCGCCGACACCGGCCGCGGCCCAGAGCTCGCGCTGGATCGCCAGCGGTTCCCACAACGCGAACACGGTGACGCGCGGGATGGCGATGTCGGCAAGCAGCGCGACCGGCGCGGCGAGGATCGTGACCAGGTCCTTCTTCGCGTAGCCCCGGGCCTCGAGCGCGACGTCGAGCGCGTCTTCCCCACCCCGGACCTGGAACAGCGGAGACTGCCCAAGCGCGCGCATCCCCGCCTCGGCGGCGGGAATGTCGGCCTCGCTCCAGCCATCGCGAGCGGTCGCGGCGGACACGCGCTGCCCGCCTCCACGCCCCTCGCGCAGGACGAAGCCCGGGCTGTGGTGGCGGGCGGCGGCCGGCCACGTCGCCTCGGCCGCCTCGAGCCACGCGGCGGCGTCGGGATCGGTCATGAAAAGAGCGCGTGCAGCCGTGTCGCCGCCTCGTTCAGGCGGGCGCTGTCGGTCCCCCGGACCACCACGTTCGCACCGTAGACGCCGTTCTCGCTGAACGGATACGATCCGAAAGCGAGGTCATCGAACTCGCGCGCGAGATCGCGCAGCGGGCCGGCGATGTCGCCCTCGGCACGCTCCACCCGGATCGACTGCGACATCAGTGGCGTGCCCGCATTCAGCGTCGGCAGCACCCGGTCGAGCATCGAGGTGAACACCGACGGCACGCCGGCCATGACGTAGACGTTGCCGATCCGGAAGCCCGGCGCGGCCGAGACGTCGTTCTCGATCAGCTCGGCGCCGTCGGGGATGCGGGCCATGCGCAGCCGCGCCTCGTTCAGCTCGCGCCCGGTCTTGGCGTAATGCGCCTCCATCAACGCCTTGGCGTCCTCGCGCACGTCGATGTGGACACCGAAGGCCGCGGCGACCGCATCGGCGGTGATGTCGTCATGCGTGGGCCCGATCCCGCCCGAGGTCACGAGGATGTCGTGGGTCTCGCGCAGCGCGTCGACAGCGGCGACGATGGCGTCGTGGTCGTCGCTGACGATCCGCGCCTCCTTCAGGTCGATCCCGGCGGCGGTGAACTGTTGCGAGAGGTGGTGAAGATTGGCATCCCGCGTGCGTCCCGAGAGGATCTCGTCCCCGATCACGAGCATTGCGGCGGTCGGGTTGGGCATTGCGGTTCTCCTTCACGCGCGGTCTGGGCAGAGGTATAGGCCCGGCCCATGCGCTTTCAAACCCCACTGGTTCCGGCGACCCTGATCCGCCGATACAAGCGGTTCCTCGCGGACGCGACGCTGGACGATGGCCGCGAGGTGACGGCCCACTGCGCCAATCCCGGCTCGATGATGGGGTTGGCTACGCCGGGCTCCCGCATCTGGCTGGAGCCGAACGACGACCCGAAGCGCAAGCTCAAGTGGGCCTGGAAGCTGGTCGAACATGCGGACGGTCACTTCACCGGTGTCGATACCGGAGCGGCGAACCGGGTCGTGCGCGCAGGGCTCGAGGCCGGCGCCATTGCCGGGCTCGAGGGCTACGACACCGTGCGCCCCGAGGTTCGCTACGGCGAGAAGAGCCGCGCGGACTTCCTGCTGACCGGGGCCGACCGCGCGGAGGCGTGGGTCGAGGTGAAGTCGGTCACGCTGTCGCGGACGCCCGGCGTTGCGGAATTTCCCGACAGCGTGACGGCCCGCGGGGCGCGGCATCTCGACGAACTGGCGGCGATGGCGGGATCCGGGGCGCGGGCGGTGATGCTCTACCTCGTGCAGCGCACCGATGCCGAGCGCGTGACGCTCGCCGCGGACATCGACCCGGCCTACGCGGACCGCTTCCGGGCCGCCCGGGCAGCGGGGGTGGAGGCGCTGGCCGTGGGCTGCGCGATCTCGCCCGCGGGAATCGGGCTTGGTGCCCCCTTGCCGTTCACCGACCCCTGAACCTGTCAAGCTGCACTGCAGCGAAGGGGTGGCATTCGGCGGTCTCTCGCACTATCTTCCGCGGCGAAACGTAAAGGTGGTTCGGTTTGAACGAAGAGACACGTGGCCGTCTCACGCGTGACGGCATCCGCATCTACGAGCCCGGCGACTACGCGGGCATGCACGCCGCCGGCAAACTGGCCGCCCAGCTGCTGGACGAGGCGGCCGAACACGTGTGGCCGGGCCAGACCACCGCGGCGATCGACGACTACATCCGTGCCCGGATCGAGGAAGAGGGCGCGACCTCGGCCACGATCGGCTACAAGGGCTACCAGCACGCCACCTGCATCAGCGTGAACCACGTGGTCTGCCACGGCATTCCCGGGCCCAAGACGCTGAAGGATGGCGACATCCTCAACATCGACATCACCGTGATTGTCGATGGTTGGTATGGCGACACCAGCCGCATGTACGTGGCCGGCAAGCTGAGCCGCAAGGCCGAGCGCCTGATTCAGGTGACCCACGACTCGCTGATGGTGGGAATCGAGACCGTGAAACCCGGCAACACCTTCGGTGACATCGGCCACGCCATCCAGGCCTATGTCGAAAGCCAGCGCATGTCGGTGGTCCGCGATTTCTGCGGGCACGGTCTGGGCCGCGTGTTCCACGCACCGCCGAACGTGCTGCACTACGGCCGCGCAGGCACCGGCCCGGTGCTCGAAGAAGGCATGTTCTTTACCATCGAGCCGATGGTGAACCTTGGCCGCCCCGAGACAAAGGTGCTTGCCGACGACTGGACGGCGGTGACCCGCGACAAGTCGCTCTCGGCCCAGTTCGAACACTCGGTCGGCGTGACTTCCGACGGCGCCGACATCTTCACCCTGTCCCCGGCGGGCCGGTTCCACCCGACATATGACTGACACCGCACCCGCCGTAGAGGCGGCCACGGACTCGGACGCGCCCAGCGACGTGATCTGGACGCTGTCGGCCTGCAACTTCGTTATCGGCATGGGCGCCTTCGTGGTGATCGGGCTTCTGGACCCGGTCGCGCAGGGCTTTGACGTGCCGCGAGGCCAGGCCGGGTGGCTGATGACGGTTTACGCCATCGCCTACGCGATCCTGTCGCCCCTGCTGGTCTCGGCCACGGGCCGGATCGGCCGTCGCCGGGTGCTGGCGCTGGGCCTCGTGGTATTCGGTGCCGGGATGCTGGTCTGCGCGCTGGCGCCGACGCTCTGGACCCTGATGGCCGGGCGCGGACTGGCCGCCGCCGGGGCAGGCATGTTCACGCCCGTCTCCGCCGCAGTGGCCGCCGCCCTGAGCCGTCCCGAGGTGCGGGGCCGCGCGCTCGCCGCGGTGGTGTTCGGCCTGACGCTGGCGCAGGTGGCCGGCGTGCCCGCGGGCGGCTTCATCGCCTACACCTTCGGCTGGCGGGTGGCGTTCTGGCTGATCCTCGCGCTGGCAGTCGTCGGCGTTGCGCTGGTCTGGACCCGCGTGCCCAAGGGCCTACGTTTCGCGCCGGTCCGCCTCGCCGACCTGGGCATCGTGCTGCGCGACGGGCTGGCGATGGGCGCGGTGCTGTTCACCTCGTCCTTCCTCGCCTCGGTCTTCATCCTTTACACCTACCTGACGCCCTTGCTGGCCGACAGCATGGGGTGGGAGCGCAATGGCATCACGCTGATGCTGGTGATCTATGGCGTGGGCGCCGTGCTGGGGAACCTGATGGGCGGCTGGATGGCCGATCGTCTGGGTGCGATCCGGACGCTGGTCACCCTGACCGCGTGCCAGATCGTGGTGATGCCAGTGTTCTCCTTCCTGCCTTACCCGGAGGCCGCCGTGATGGTTCTGGCCTTCGTCTGGGCGCTGGTCGGCTGGTCGTTCATGGCCGCGCAGCAGGTGCGACTGCTGGCCATCGCGCCGGATGAAGCGAGCGTCGTGCTCGCCCTGAACGCTGCGGCGATCTACATCGGTGCCGCCATCGGATCGGCCGTGGGCGGGGCGGTCCTTGGTGCGTTCGGTCCGTCCGGGCTCGGCATCGCGGGCGGGCTTGCGGCGATCTGGGTGATGACGCACATCCTGCTGTCGCACCGCGCAGCGAGGGCGTCGGGCCGCGAGGTCGGCTGAGACCCCTGGTCTAGCCCACGGCCTCGAACAGCGTGACGTGGGTGTCGCCGTAGCGCCGCGTCTCGAGCAGCGTGAACCCCTCGGGCGGGTCCTGCGGCGCGCTGTCTTCCCACACCACCAGCGCACCGGGCGCGACCCAGCCGGCGGCGCGGGCGGCGGCCAGCGCCGGAGCGCCGAGGCCCTTGCCGTAAGGCGGGTCCAGAAAGACCAGCGTGGTCGCTGCTTCGGCCGGGGGCAGGCGAGCGGCGTCGTGACCGATGATCCGCACCTCGTCCGCCACGCCCAGTGTCTTCACGTTCTGCCGCAGCAGACCCTGCGCCGCGCGGCCCTTGTCCACGAACGTCACATGGGCCGCGCCGCGCGACAGCGCCTCGAGCCCCAGCGCGCCGGTCCCGGCGAAAAGGTCCAGCACCCGTGCCCCTTCGATCGGATCACCGAAGCGGCCGCCCTCCAGCACGTTGAACAGCGCCTCGCGCGTTCGGTCGGTCGTCGGCCGCAGATGGCCGCCGGGGTCGCCTTTGCCGACAGCGGCAAGCGGCCGTCCCCGGAAACGTCCGGCCACGATCCTCATGCCAGAAGCTCCTTGAGATCGGTTTCGGGGTCGGCAACCGCGTCCGGGTCCGGAGAGCGTCCGGCCTCGATAAGGCGCTTGGCGACCATGTAGGCGCGCGGGTCGTTCATCGCGTCCACCGCCAGAAGCCGGTCGCCGGCGAAGTACCAGAACGAGACGGACCCGGCCTTGCCCGCGCGGCGCACCACGCGATCGTGCCCGGCGTTCAGTCCGGCTATCTGCAGCTTGGTGTCGTACTGGTCGGACCAGAACCACGGCTTCGCCACGTAGGGGGTGCCCGCGCCCAGCATGTTGTCGGCCACCGCCTCGGCCTGGTCTATGGCGTGCCCCACGCTTTCCAGCCGCAGGCGGCCACCGTTCCACGGGAAGGAGGCGCAGTCGCCCGCCGCCCAGATGTTCGGATCCGAGGTGCGTCCCATCTCGTCGGTGGCGATGCCGTCGGCCATCTTGAGGCCCGCCGCCTCGGCCAGATCGGTCGCAGGGGCGATGCCGACGCCGGCGATCACGAAGTCCACGGGGATCTCGGTGCCGTCGGTCAATCGCGCAGCCTCCACGCGGTCCTCTCCGAGCAGCCGATCGAGGCCCACGCCCTCGCGCAGGTCGACGCCGGCGTCGCGGTGCAGGGTCCGGAGCACCTCGGCCGTCTCGGGCGCTGCCACCCGTCCGAGGATACGGTCGTTCATCTCGACCAGCGTGACATGCAGCCCCCGCTTGGCGGCCACCGCCGCGGCTTCGAGCCCGATATAGCCGCCGCCCACGATCAGCACGCGCGCGCCCTCCGCGAAGCGCGGGGCCATGTCGTCCACGTCCGCCAGTGTGCGGACGGTCGCGACGCCGTCGAGACCGCCGCCGATGGCTGCAGGCAGGCGACGCGGCGCGGACCCCGTCGTCAGCGCCAGCGCGTCCCAGTGCAGCACCTCGTCGCCCACCGTCACCGTGCGAGAATCACGGTCGATCCCGGTCACAGGCGCGCCGAGGCGCAGATCGATTCCCTGGTCTGCGTAGAAGCTTTCCGGGCGCAGGTAGAGCCGTTCGACCGGCATCTCGCCCAGGAGATAGGCCTTGGAGAGCGGCGGACGCTGGTAGGGCGGCACCGGCTCCGCGCCGATCAGCGTCAGTGCACCGGTGTAGCCCTTCGCCCTCAGCCGCGCGCAAAGAGATGCGCCGGCCTGGCCTGCGCCCACGACCACGATCCTGTCCATGCCTCGTCCCCGGATTGTCTTTCCCGGGCGCAACCTACATGGCGCCCGGATACAATGACAATCGACGGAGAGCTGACATGCCGATTTCCAAGGGCGATACGCTGCCGGGCGCGACGCTGGCGCGGCTGGGCGAGGACGGACCCGAGACCGTGGACCTGGGCGAAAAGCTCAAGGGCCGCCGCGTGGTGATCTTTGCGGTGCCGGGGGCCTTCACGCCCACCTGTCACTCGGCCCACGTGCCGAGCTTCATCCGCACCAAGGAGAAGTTCGACGAGAAGGGCGTGGACGAGATCATCTGCCTCGCGGTGAACGACGTCTTCGTGCTCAAGGCCTGGGCCGAGGCGACCGGCGCGGACAAGGCGGGGCTGACCATGCTGTCGGACCCCGAGGGCAGCTTCACGCAGGCGATCGGCATGGATTTCACCGCGCCGCCCGTGGGCATGATCAACCGCTCCAAGCGCTACGCGATGGTGGTCGAGGACGGCATGGTCAAGTCGCTCCACGAGGAAGAGAACCCCGGCCAGTGCGACACCTCGGCAGGCGAGGCCCTGCTCGAAACGCTCTGAGACGGACACCGCCCCGGTCCGTGCCCAGCGGGACCGGACCGGTGGCGTTTCGCGTCCGACTCCAAGGCACCACGCTCTCGCAGTCATCTGCGGGGGCGTTTTCGTCCGCTGTTTGTCATTGGGCAAACGGTCTAGCCACGGCTCGCGCTCTTGGACCAGACACCCGATGCGCCGTCCGTCTACCCGATCCCGAAACCGCTCAAAGCTGGGCGTCTATGGCGGCCTTGTCGATCACGGACCAGACACGAGCGATCCGGCCTTCCTCGAACTCGTAGAAGACGTTCTCCGTAAAGTGCACCTGCCTGCCGTTCACCGGCATGTCGAAAAGCAGAGCCTGCGGCGTGCAGTCGAAGGCGAGGCCAGCGGCAACAAGCGGTGGGTCGCAGGCGAGACGCTCGATGTGGAAGGACAGGTCGGGGATCGCCGCGAAGTCTTCGACGAGCATGTCTCGGTAGCCCGCGAGGCCGATGACGGCCCCGTTGTAGGTCACGTCTTCGGCGACGAACCGGTGAAGGTTCGGCCAGTCCTGGGCGTTCAGGCAGGCGATGTAGCCACGATAGGCCGCGACGATGTCGTCCCGAGTCACTGCGTCGCCTCCGGCGTTCCCACATGCGAAAGGGGCGGCCGCGCGGACCGCCCCTTCCCGATCAAAGCAAAGTCTTCAGATCGCGTCCATCTTCCGCGCGAGCTTGGCGTCGCGCGAAGACAGTCCGCCGACGTCATGGCTGGTCAGCGTGACCTCGACGGTGTTGTAGGTGTTCGACCACTCGGGGTGGTGGTCCCACTTCTCGGCCCACATCGCGGCCGAGGTCATCCAGCCGAAGGCTTCGGTGAAATCCTCGAACTTGTAGGTCTTGGTGATCGCGTCGCGCCCCTCGGCCATGGCCCAGCCGGTCTCGAAGAGCGGCGCCAGCATGGTTTCTCGGGCGGTGTCGCTCAGCTTCTCGCTCATTCCTGTTCCTCCACGTTCGCTTTCCGGAAGGGACCGTAGGACGTGAGGATCTCGATATCCTCGTCCACGGCCCGTCGCTCGGCCGCGAGGTAGCGCGCGACCGCCTCGGCGAAACCCTCCTCGGCAACCCAATGCAACGAATGGGTTTCTGCCGGCAGGTATCCGCGGGCAAGCTTGTGCTCGCCCTGCGCGCCGGCCTCGACACGGTCGAGACCTTGCTCGATGGCGAACTGGATCGCCTGGTAGTAGCAGGCCTCGAAATGCAGGCACGGGTGATGCTCGGTACAGCCCCAGTAGCGGCCATAGAGCGCCTCGCGCCCGATGAAGTTCAGCGCCCCGGCCACGTAGTGTCCATCGCGATGCGCCATGACCAGCGCGATGTCGTCGCGGAGCACCTCCTGCGCGATGTCGAAGAAGGCGCGGGTCAGGTAGGGCGACCCCCATTTCCGCGCGCCGGTGTCCTGGTAGAACCGCCAGAACGCGTCCCAGTGTTCCGGGCGGAGAGCGTCGCCGGTCAGCACCTCGATCTCGCCGCCGAAGTCCTGCGCCGTTCGCCGCTCCTTGCGGATGGTCTTGCGCTTGCGCGACGAGAGGTCCGCAAGGAAGGCGTCGAAGTCGGCGTAGCCGCGATTGTGCCAGTGAAACTGCTGCGTCACCCGCCGCATCAGGCCCATCTTCTCGCCGGCGATGGCCTCGCCCTCGGTGCAGAACGTGATGTGCAGCGACGACAACTCGTTCTCCGAGGCCAGCTGCACAGCGCCCTGCACCAGCGCGGAGGCGCCCACGGTTTCATGTCCCGGCTTCGTCAGGAAACGCCGTCCGGTGGCGGGGGTGAAGGGCACCGCGATCTGAAGCTTCGGGTAGTAGGGCCGGCCGGCCCGTTCCAGCGCGTGCGCCCAGGAGTGGTCGAAGATGTATTCGCCCTGGCTGTGGCCCTTGGCGTAGAGCGGCGCGCAGGCGATCACCTCGCCGTCGACCTCGGCCGTCAGGTAGAGCGGGTCCCACCCGGTCCCGCTGCCGACCGAGCCGCTGTCTTCGAGCGCCGAGAGGAAGCGGTAGGTGGTGAACGGATCGTGTGGGCGTCCGCCGTCCGCCGCTTCGGGGCAGGCGCAGGCGTCCCACGTTTCCCGGCCGATACCGGCGATGGTCGGATGCGTGGTGACGGAGATCGTGCGGCTGGGGCTTTCGCGGTTCATGGAGGCTCCCTGTTCCGGAGCAGGATGTGTGTCCTGCACGGTCCGGATCAAGCCGGGGGCGCCGACGGGTCGCGGGGCCGTGAGGTTCCGCCGCGCCACGCGCTGTGAGATGCCCGCGCGGCAGGCAGAGGTGCCGTGCTCAGGGGCGGTAGCCCTCGAACGTCACGGTGTCGGCGACGGCGCGGGATCGTGCCTCCTCCTCGGACGAGCGGATGGTCCAGCACAGGATCGGCAGGCCCTGCGCCTTGAGTTCCGCGATCCGGGGCGATCCGAGGTCGGCGGCCTCGTGGCTGACGAAGGCGGCCTCGGTCGCGTCGACGTCCGGGATGGCGCGAAGGCGCGCTCGCACGGACTCGGGCAGGGTGGGCCAGTCGTCGGGGCGGAATGCGGATGTGGTCAGCCCCCGGGCGATGCCGGGCGAAAGCTGCTGCATCGCCGCCACGCTGGAGGGGTTGAACGACATCACAGCGACGGGGCCGTCGTAGCCCTCGAGCGCGGTCGCGGCGGCGTGTTCCAGCAGGCCGACCTTGGGCCCCATGCGGCCATCCTGGTCCTTGATCTCGACAAGCAGCGGAACCCGGCCGCCGACCAGCTCCAGCACCTCCGCGAAGGTCGGGATACCCTCGCCGTCGCCGCCTTTCAGGGGAAGGGCCTCGAGCTCCGCGGCCGAGCGCTGGCGGATCGGGCCGGAGGCCTCGGTCAGGCGGCGCAGGTCGTAGTCGTGAAAGACCATCGCCGTGCCGCAGGCCGCCAGTTGCAGGTCGATCTCCACGCCGTAGCCCACCGCGATCGCCGCGCGGATTGCCGCGCGGCTGTTTTCGGGCCTCCCGTCGTCCACGTCGTGCAGCGCACGGTGGGCGAGGGGGGTCTCGATGAAACTCGGGTCGAGGATCATTCGATCTCGAAGATCGCCTCGATTTCGACGGCAACCCCCATCGGAAGGGACGCGGCCGAAACGGCCGAGCGGGCATGTGCCCCGGCGGTGCCCATGACTTCACCGAAAAGGTCTGAGGCGCCGTTCACCACTTTTGGCTGGTCGATGAAGTCCGGCGTGGAGTTCACGAAGCCCACGAGCTTCACGACGCGCTTCAGTCGCGACAGGTCTCCGTCGAGCGCTGCCTTGGCCTGCGCCAGCAGCGAAAGCGCGCAGTACTGCGCGGCCTCGGCGCCCTCCTCGGCCGACATGCTTTCTCCGAGCTTGCCGGTGATGAGCCCGTCGGGCCGCTGGCTGATCTGGCCCGAGACGTAGAGCGTGTCGCCGCAGCGCACGAAGGGCACGTAGTTGGCCGCCGGTGCGGGCGCCTCGGGCAGGGTGTGGCCGAGTTCCGTCAGGCGGGTCTCGATGGCGTGGGTCATGTGGCCTCCGATCTCTGGTTCGGGGCACACGCTAGAGCGCCGCGCGGGCGGCGGCGAGGGGTTTCCGGCACTGTCGGAGGAAAAGGCCGGTCCTGCACCGGCTGGTCGGGACCGGCCCCGCGGGACGGGGGCCGGTCCGGGCGCGCTCAGCTTTCGCGGAACGCCTTGGCGAAGTAGTCGGTGAAGGGCTTCGTCAGGTAGGCCAGCGGCGTGCGGTCGGCGGTGCGGATGAACGCCTCCACCGGCATGCCGGGAATGAGGGTCGTACCCTCGGGCAGGCGGTCGATCTGGCCCTCGCTCAGCATGATCTCGGCGCGGTAGTAGCTGGTGCCGCGCTCTTCGTTGGTGAACGCGTCCGCCGACAGCTGCGTGACCTTGCCGAACAGTTCCGGCGTCTGTCGCTGGTCGAGTGCCGAGAACCGGAGCGTCACCTCCTGGCCGACAAATGTCTTGTCGATGTGGATCGGGGGCACCTGCGCGGTGATGATCAGCGGCCGGTCCTGCGGCACGATGTACATCACCGGGTCGGCCGCCCGGATCACCGAGCGCGGGGTGTAGACCTGCAGGCCGTAGACGACACCGCCGACCGGCGCCGTGATGTCGAGCCGGGACAGCTGTTCGCGCAGGCGGCGGCGTTCTTCGGCCAGCTCGCGCTCGCGATATTGCAGGTCGCGCAGCTGGGTGATCGCCTCCTCGCGGCGCGTGGTTTCGAGCTTGAGCTGTTCGATCTCGATCTCGGTCACGCGCCCCTCGGCCTGTGCCTTGGAAGCACGAAGTTCGCCGACGCGGCCCGAAAGGTTGGCCTCTTCGCGCTGAAGGGCCAGCACGCGGCTCGCCTGCGCGAGGCCACGGTCGAGCAGCGATTGCTGGTCGGCCAGCTCGCTTTCGATCAGCTCCAGCTGGCGGGTCAGCGCCTCCTGCTGCGAGTCGATCCCGGAGATCTGGTCGGTGGTCTGCTGGGCCCGCTTCTGAAGCTGTTCGATCTCGCGCGCGGTGGTGTCGTTCCGGGCGAGGAAGAGGTTGCGCTGGCCCTCGACGGTGTCGGCGATCTCTTCGTCGGACTGTGCGACCTCGAGCACCTCGTCGGGGAAGGTGATGTCCTCGGCCTTGTCACGCTCGGCCTGGAGGCGGGCGCGGCGGGCCATGAGTTCGAAATACTGGTCCTCGACAACGGTCAGTTCGGACAGGAGCAACGTCGGATCGAGCCTGATCAGGACGTCGCCGGCCTCCACCACGTCGCCCTCGTCCACGAGGATCTCGGAGACGACGCCGCCGTCGGGGTGCTGGACCACCTGCCGGTTCTGGTCCACCTCGATCTGGCCGCCGGCGATGATGGCGCCCGAGATGTTCGTGGTGGCGGCCCATGTCCCGAAGCCGCCAACCAGCAGCAGCAGGACAAGAAGCCCGAGGATCATCGGGCCGCGCAGGCGGAAGTCGCTGTTTTCGGAGCTCATCGCACACCTCCCGGCATCGCGGCCGTCTTCTGGATCTGCTCGTGGTTCTTGACCATGGACTTGAGCACCTCTTCCTTCGGCCCGAAGGCGGCGCGGGCGCCGTTCTCGAGCATCAGGAGCACATCGCATTCCTGGATGGCGGCGGGGCGGTGGGCCATGATGATGGCGGCCTTGCCCTCTGCCTTCATGCGCTTGATCGCCTGGTTCACGGCCTGGCTGCCCTCGTTGTCGAGGTTCGAGTTCGGCTCGTCGAGCACGAGGATGACCGGGTCGCCGTACATGGCGCGGGCGAGACCGATCCGCTGCATCTGCCCGCCCGAGAGCTTGCCGCCGGTGGGCGAGACGCGGGTGTTGTAGCCGTCGGGCAGCTTGAGGATCATCTCGTGCGCGGCGGCCTTCTTGGCCGCCTCGACGATGGCCGCGTCGTCCGGTGCCTGGCTGAGACGCGAGATGTTCTCGGCGATGGTGCCGTCGAACAGCGTCACGCGCTGCGGCAGGTAGCCGATATGCTCACCCAGGACGTCCGGGCCGTACTGGTCCAGCGTCGCGCCGTCGAGCCGGACCTTGCCGCCCGCCGGACGCCACACGCCGGTCAGCGCCCGCGCCAGCGTCGACTTGCCCGCGCCCGAGGGCCCGATCACGCCGAGCGCCTGGCCGGGCTCGAGATTGAAGGACACGATCCGCAATGCGGCCTGCTGCTCGCCCGGGGGCACCACGGTCAGCTGCTGCACGTCGAGCTTGGCGCGCGGACGGGGCAGTGCGGTCCGCGGCTGCTCGGGCGGGACCTCGGACAGAAGCTGCGCGAGGTTGTGCCAGCCCTTGCGGGCCCGCTCGACCAGCGGCCACTGGCCGATGGCCAGTTCGATCGGCGCCAGCGCGCGGCCCATCAGGATCGAGCCCGCGATCATCGCGCCGGGCGTCAATTCGCCTTGGAGGACGAGATATGCGCCCAGGCCCAGCATCGCCGATTGCAGGAGAAGGCGCAGCGTGCGGGTGAGCGTGGTGAACGAGCTGGTGAGGTCGGCCGACCCGATCTGGCCCGACAGCGACTTCCTGCGGGCGTCCGACCAGCGCAGGAACGCTGCGCGGCGCATTCCGAGGGCGTGGACCATCTCGGCCTCTTGCCGCACCTGGTCCGAGATCTTCTCGGACTGCATGGTCAGCACGTTGGACTTGAGCGTCGGGTTGCGGGAGACGAACTGGTTTACGATGGCGATCGCGATCAGGACCGCGCCGCCGGTGATGGCGAGGTAGCCGAGCCACGGGTGGAACAGCATGATCCCGAACAGGAAGACCGGGGTCCACGGGATGTCGAAGATGGCCATCAGCACCGGCGAGGACATGAGACGCTGCACCGACTCGAGATCGCGCAGGCCGGTCGCCGAGAGCTGGTCGGGCTGGACCGCGGACTTGCGGACCACGGCGTCGAAAACGCGGGTGTCGAGCTTCGACTGGAAGCGCGCGGCGACGCGGCCCATGACCCGGCCCCGAACATAATCCAGAAGGCCCATCATTCCGTAAAGGAAGACCACCAGCACCGACAGCGCGACGAGCGTCGCGATCGAGCGCGAGCCAAGCACCCGGTCGTAGACCTGAAGCATGTAGAGCGGCCCGGTCAGCATCAGCATGTTTACGAAGAAGCTGAAGATCCCGACGAACCAGTAATACGGTCGGCTTTCCCGCCGAACCTTGCGCAGCTCTTCGTAGCCGCGCTCGTTGTCCTGCCCCTGCATGTCGTCCCTCGTTCCCGAACGGTCCCTTCGGGCCCGCGACATTGCCCTGCAAGGCCGGGTGTTCCCGGTCCGGCCCGAGGCGGCGCGCCCGCTGTTACCTAATAGATGAACGGCCCGTCTCACAAATCCTTTGACGCGGAAAGGCGCCGCGAGGGGCCGATCTGGGACCGCCTAAGGCGAACGCACAACCTGTGGGGGCGCTCGGCACGATGTCGCCGGGGACGTGTCCCGCCACGGGCGCATCTTCGCCGAATCGGCCCCTGCGCCCGCGCCGCCCGCGACAGGGGCGATTCGCAGACCCAAGGGTGAGGATCAGTTGCCGAAGATGTCGCGTAGAACGCGGCCCACGAAGTCGCCCACGGGGTCGTTGTTCTGAGGCTGCTGCGGCTGCCGCTGCTGTTGTTGCGGCTGCGGTGCCTGCTGCGGCTGCGGCGTCTGCTGCACGGTGCGCTGAGGCGGCTCGGGCACCGACATCGGAAGCGGCTTGGGCTCGATCCCGTCATGCACCCGGACCATCAGATCGTGCCAGATCTCGGCCGGCAGGCCACCCCCGGTCACGCCGGTCAGCGGCGTGTTGTCGTCGTAGCCCATCCAGACGCCCGCCACGTAATCGGCCGTGAAGCCGACGAACCACGCGTCGCGCTGTTCGTTCGAGGTGCCGGTCTTGCCCGCCGCCTGCCGGTCGGGCAGGCGCGCACGGGCGCCGGTGCCCTCCGAGACGACCTTTTCCAGCATGAAGACCAGCTCGCGCGCGGCCTGCTCGCGGATCACCCGCTCGCCCATGCCGCCGCGGCGGCCGACGAGGGGCTCGTCGTCGCCCTTGATGGTCAGAGACTCGATTCCGTAGGGCGCAACCGACGAGCCGCCGTTCAGGATACCTGCATATGCGCCGGTCATCTCGAGCAGCGAGGCCTCGGACACGCCGAGTGCCACCGACGGCGTGTCGACCACGTCGGATTTGATGCCGAAATCTGTCGCCACCTTGGCCACGAGGTCGCGGCCCGCTTCCTCGGAGACCTTCACCGCGGGGATGTTGCGCGACTGCTTGAGCGCGTCGATCAGCGTCATCGGACCCGAGAAGTTGCGGCTGTAGTTCTTGGGACACCACTGGCCCGAGCCGGGGATATTCATGCAGAACGGTTCGTCCACGACGGTGTCGTAGGGCGACCGGCCCAGTTCCAGCGCGGTGGCGTAGACGAAGGGCTTGAACGCCGATCCGGTCTGACGCTGTGCCTGTGCGGCGCGGTTGAACACGCCCGACACACCCGTCTTGCGGCCGCCGACCATGGCGCGCACCGCACCATCGGCGGACATAACGACGATCGCCGCCTGCGCCTTGGAGCTGTCGCGGACCTTGGCCTCGAAGACCGACTTCATCGCGGCTTCGGCGGCATTCTGGATGCGAGGATCGAGCGTCGTGCGAACGTCCACGTCCTGCCGCGAGTCGACGTTCACGAAGGGCGGCAGCGTTTCCATGATCCAGTCGGCGAAATAGCCGCCCCGGTTCTGCTCGGCCTCTTCCGACAGGGTCGCGGGATTGGCCCGGGCGCGGTCGGCCTCCTCGGCGGTGAGATAGCCCTGATCCTCCATGAGGTTCAGCACGGTCGCCGCCCGGTTCTGCGAGCGTTCGAGATCGTTCGTCGGCGCAAGCGTCGTCGGAGCGGTCAGCAGGCCCGCGAGCATCGCCGCTTCGGCAGGGCGCAGCGCCGCAGCGGGCTTGGAGAAGTAGCGCTGCGATGCGGCCTCGGCGCCATAGGCGCCGCCGCCCATGTAGGCGCGGTTGAGGTAGATCGAGAGGATGTCGTTCTTGGAGTACTTGGCCTCCATCGCGATGGCGTAGATCGCCTCCTTCGCCTTCCGGACAAGCGAGGTTTCGCGGCAGTCGGAGATATAGGCGGATTCGCTTTCCCACTCGCTGGCATCGTACTCGTTGCCGAGGCACAGCAGTTTGGCGGTCTGCTGTGTGATGGTCGAGCCGCCGTGGCCCTGAAGCGGGCCGCGGCCTTCGCGCAGGTTGATCCGAATCGCGCTGGCCACGCCGCGCGGCGAGACGCCCATGTGCCAGTAGAAGCGCCGATCCTCGGTCGCGATCACCGCGTTCTTGAGATGCTCGCTGACCTGGTCGGCCCGCACCGCACCGCCGAACTGGTCTCCGCGCCAGGCAAAGACGCGATCCTCGCGGTCGAACATCGTGACCGAACCCTGCGCCCGTCCGTCGAGGAGCTGGTCCACCGGCGGCAGCGTCACGTAGGTTAGGCCCACGAGCGCGCCCAGCGCGAGGGCGGCCACCAGCGCGACCCGCGACGTCACGATCCAGATCAGCCGTCCGAAGAACCCGAAGACGCGCTGGATGAGCCCCGCGAGCCCGCGCTTCGCCGGCCGACGCGCGCCGCGGCGGCTGCTCTTGCGCGCCGTCCGCGAGGACTTGACCCGCGCACCCTTGGCCGCGGACTTCTCCGTGCTCTTGCTCGAGGACTTTGGATAGCGGCGATCCGCCACCAGCTTTCCGCGCCCGCGTCCCGTCTTGCTCATGTCGTCCTGCCCGGCCTTTCGGTCTTTGCGACGCAAGATAAGGGCTGTCGCCCCGGATGTGGACCCGGTGCGGTTCCATTACGAGGCTTTTAATGTTGCTCAAATTTTAGGCTATCGCGCAAGTTTGTGCAAAAAATGTGCAACAGCACCTGGCCAATCGGCGCAAAAACGGGCGTTTCGCCTTCCCACGCCGGACAACCCTCGTCTTTCTGCAACAGCGAAAAGACGCAGGTCCGGCCTGCCCAACAGAAAGGGACCCAGGTGAAACTCATCATTGCGACGATCAAGCCGTTCAAGCTCGAGGAGGTCCGCGAGGCGCTGACCGCCATCGGCGTGCGCGGCATGATGGTGACCGAGATCAAGGGCTTCGGCTCGCAGTCCGGTCACACCGAGATTTATCGCGGCGCCGAGTACGCGGTGAACTTCGTGCCCAAGATCAAGCTCGAGATCGTGGTTGCCGAAAGCATGTCCGAGCAGGTCGTCGAGACGATCACCAAGACCGCCCAGACCGGCAAGATCGGCGACGGCAAGATCTTCGTTCTGGACGTCGCGCAGGCCGTGCGTGTGCGCACCGGAGAGACCAACGCGGACGCCATCTGACCGCCGCCCGCCCCGAGCTGAGGGGGTGGGGGGACCAGACGTCCGATACGATCCAAGGGAAACGGAACACATGAAACTCAAGCATCTGCTGGCGCCCGCGACGGCGCTGATCCTGGCCCCGGCGCTGGGCTTCGCGCAGGAGGCGGCCGAGGGGGCCGAAGCCGCCGCCGAGGTCGCCGAGGCCGCTCCGGGCGTCACGCCCTACATCTTTACCACGCTGCTGTTCCTGATCGGCGGCTTCCTGGTGTTCTGGATGGCCGCCGGCTTCGCCATGCTCGAGGCGGGCCTCGTGCGCTCCAAGAACGTCACCATGCAGCTGACGAAGAACATCGCGCTCTTCTCGATCGCGGCGATCATGTACTGGCTGATCGGCTTCAACCTCATGTATCCGGGCGACGGCTGGACCGTGCCGGGCTATGTCGGCGCGATCTTCGTGCCCACCGTGCTCGAGCCCGTGGGCCTCGGCGCCGCCGATGCCGCGCTCGACTATGCGTCGGTCGGCTCGGACTTCTTCTTCCAGCTGATGTTCTGCGCCACCACCGCGTCGATCGTGTCGGGCACCCTCGCCGAGCGCATCAAGCTCTGGCCGTTCCTGATCTTCGTCGTCGTCCTGACCGGCGTGATCTACCCGATCGAGGCGTCCTGGCAGTGGGGCGGCGGCTGGCTGTCCGAGATGGGCTTCTCCGACTTCGCGGGGTCGACCCTCGTGCACGCGGCGGGCGGCTTCGCGGCCCTTGCAGGCGCCCTCATCCTCGGACCGCGGATCGGCAAGTACCGTGACGGCCGCACCGTGCCGATGCCGGGCTCGAACCTCGCGCTCGCCACGCTCGGCACGTTCATCCTGTGGCTCGGCTGGTTTGGCTTCAACGGCGGCTCGCAGCTGGCGGCCGGCACCGTGGGTGACGTGACCGACGTGTCGCGCATCTTCGCCAACACCAACATGGCCGCGGCCTCGGGTGCCGTCATCGCGCTGATCCTGACGCAGGTGATGTACAAGAAGCCCGACCTCACCATGACCCTGAACGGCGCGCTGGCCGGCCTCGTGTCGATCACCGCGGGCCCGCTCGACCCCTCGCTCTTCGGGGCGCTCTGGATCGGCGCGGTCGGCGGCATCATCGTGGTCTTCACCGTGCCGATGCTCGACAAGATGAAGATCGACGACGTCGTCGGCGCCATCCCGGTCCACCTGCTGGCGGGCATCTGGGGCACCATCGCCGTGCCGTTCTACACCGAGGGCACGTCGTTCGTGACGCAGATCATCGGCATCGTGGCCATCGGCATCTTCGTCTTCGTCGTCTCCGCGATCGTGTGGTTCATCCTCAAGGCGGTCATGGGCATCCGTGTCAGCGAAGAGGACGAGATCAACGGTCTCGACATGGCCGAGATGGGAATGGAGGCCTACCCCGACTTCACCAAGGGCTGACCTCCTCCTCCTCCCGGTTGGCCCCTCCCGGGCCCGGGCGAGCACTCTCGCCCGGGCCTTTTTCATGTCACGGCCTTTGCCTCCGCCCCCCCGCGTGGCGGTCCATAACGCGTTCCGGGCGCGGCCTGCAGCGAAGCATTTCGTGGGAAGCGCGGCCCGCTGCGGTCGCCCTGACCGGCGGCGCGTGCGGCGTTGAGGGGCCAAAGATCATGGCCTGTCACGCACGCCTCGGCTTAGAGAGCACGACCGCCGCACTTCGTTCGCGCGCTGGCGGAGAGAGAGCGCACGAACACCTGGACCCGACCCGCGATGGTGCCGATCGCGCCCGACGTCCGAATTCCCTTCCCTGCAAGTCTAGGCGCGTCCGTGGCACCCGCCGAGCCGCGCCCGGCACTCCGCGCACAGAAGCGGCAGGCCCGCCCGCTCCGCGGCCAAGACCACGGGCAGAAGCGCCTCGGGCCGCACCAGGAACATCGCGTGCTCGAGCGCCGCCTCCCGTTCCCCCTCGGTGGCAAGGCGAACAACCGTCAGGATCGCCTCCTCGTCGGGGGTGAGGCGTTCATCCTCGGGGGCCGCCACCAATGGCGCTACCCAGGCCGATCGCCAGAGCCGCCCGCGCAGGTCCTCGAACGCGCTCAGGCAGCCACGCGCCCGCGCCGAACCGAGGGCGCCGCAAAGGTCGTCCCATGCGCGGGCCTGTGCTTCGGGGCCGCGCGGCCAGAGCCGCAGGAGGATCAGAAGACGCCGGTCCGGCCCGGCTAGGTCCGAGAGGCGGCGGGGCGGGACGTGGGACGCATCGGGCATGGTCGGGCTCTACTCGGATGGATGCGCCAATACCTGACCAAAATAGTCAGGATGACAACTCGCGCCACGCGAAGCCGGCGCCTGCCGTTTCTTCCCGGCGAAAATATTCTCGCCGAGGGCCGCGCATTCCACGTGTCCTTCGGCTCGGGACGCGGCACCGACCGAAGTCTATGCCCTGCTTCTTCTCGTCGAAAAATACTTCCGCCGGAGGCTCCGGCGGGAGCAACCTGCACTCAGACCAGGTCCTCTGGCAGCAGCAGGTTCAGGGCGATCGAAATCACCGCCGCCGGCAGCAGTCCGCTGGTGAGCAGGATCCGCAGCGTGTCGGGCAGGTGCTGCAGCGCAGTCGGCTCCAGCTGCAGCCCGAGGCCCAGCGACAGCGACACCGCGAAGATCACCATGTTCCGCCGCGACCAGGCGACCTCGGACAGCATGTTGACGCCCGCCGCGCAGACCATGCCGAACATGACGATCACGCCGCCGCCCAGAACGTTGATCGGCACGGTCGAGACGATGGCGCCGAATTTCGGCACCAGCCCGCAGACGATCAGGAACAGCGCGCCGATGGTGACGACGTGGCGGCTCATCACGCCGGTCATCGAGATCAGTCCGACGTTCTGGCTGAACGAGGTGTTGGGCAGGCCGCCGAACAGGCCGCCGACCGCGGTCCCGAGGCCGTCGGCGTATGTCGCGCCCGCGATCTCGTCGTCGGTGGCTTCACGGCCCGCGCCGCCCTTGGTGATACCAGACACGTCGCCCACCGTCTCGATCGCAGAGATCACCGCCATGAAGCACATGCCGAGGATGACGGCGAAGTTGAACTCGATGCCCCAGACGAACGGGTTCGGCAGGGCGAAGGCGGCGGCGTTGCCGACATTGCCGAAGCTCACCTGCCCCATGAGCAGCGCGACACCGTAGCCTGCGACCAGTCCGATCAGCACCGCGGCCACCGAGAGGAGGCCGCGGGTGAAGAACTTGACGGCGAGCGTCACTGCCACGACCACCAGAGCCGGGAACCACATGGCGAAGGTGCCGAAGTCCTCGGTGCCCATCTTGGGCACGCCGCCCGCGGCGTACTGGATGCCCACGCGGATCAGCGCGAGGCCGATCATCAGCACGATCAGGCCGGTCACCAGCGGCGGCAGGGCGTAGCGGATGCGTCCCACCACGGTGCCGAGGCAGAAATGGAAGATGCCGCCGATCACCACGCCGGTCATCAGCCCGGCGAGGCCCGCTGTGCCCTGTCCGGCCACCGCCGGGATCATGATCGGCAGGAATGCGAAGCTCGTGCCCTGCACGATCGGCAGCCGCGCGCCGACCGGGCCGAAGCCGATGGTCTGGAACAGCGTGGCGATGCCGGCGAACAGCATCGACATCTGGATCATGTAGATGAGGTTCGGGAAGTCCGGGCTGTCGGACCCGAAGCCGAAGCCCGCAGCGCCCGCGACGATGATCGCGGGCGTCACGTTCGAGACGAACATCGCCAGCACGTGCTGGATGCCCAGCGGAACCGCCTTCGCGAGCGGCGGGGTGTAGTTGGGATCGGCCAGTTGCTCGGCGGTGCCGAGGGACCGGTCCGGGGTAACCAAAGCGTCTGTCATGTCATGTGTCCCTGTCTGGACGGAGGGGCCCGGCCCCGCATTCTGTCGCGCGGGGTCACGGAGGAAGGGGGCCGGTCAGGGCCCGACGATCAGCACGGGCTCCTCCAGCACGTGCTCTTCGAGATTCGCGCCCGGCCCGATACGGTCGATCACCGCGAAGCGGCCGGGGGCGTGAAGGGGGGTCAGGACGCCATGCCAGGTGCCGCGGGCAAGGTTCACCCCCTGGCCCGGCGCGGCGACGAAGGCATGGATCGGACCGGGCTGTGCGCCGTCCTCGGCCACGATCACCAGCCACGGATGCTCGTGCATCGGAACGAAGGCCTGACTGCCCTCGGGATGCCGCTCCACGAGGTCGAGCGTGTAGGGCAGCGCGCGCGGTTCGGCGAGGAACAGGCTGACGCCCGGCCGTCCCGCATCGTCCATGTCGAGCGTCGCGCGGTCGTGCCAGCGCCCGCAGAGCCCGCGGTTGATGATCCGGTCGGGTTCGCCCGCGCAGTCGAGGACCTCGCCGAAGGGGGCGAACGCGGAGGGCGTCAGGGGGCGGGCGGCGATCTCGCGCATCAGCTCCGGCCTCCGGTCTGGCGGTTCGGCCGGGGGGGCGTCTGCCCCCCGGGCCCCCCGAGAGTATTTGCCCCGAGAAGAAGGGGACTGGTCGGCGCCCCGAGCCGGTGCGGAGCGAAGGGGCCGCTCGCCATCACAGCGACAGCTCCGGGTGGCGGTTCACGTCCTTGTAGAGCAGGTAGCGGAATGGCTCGGACCCCTTGGCGATACAGGCCTGCGGGCAGAAGGCACGCAGCCACATGAAGTCGCCCGGGCCGACATGGACCCAGGTGTCGTTCAGGAGGTAGTCGGCCTCGCCCTGCAGGACGTAGAGGCCGTGCTCCATCACGTGGGTCTCGGCGAAGGGAATGCGGCCGCCGGGCCGGAAGGTGACGATGTTGACGTGGAAATCGTGCCGCAGGTCGAGCGGATCGACGAAGCGCTGGGTGGCCCAGACTCCGTCCGTGTCGGGCATCGGCACCGGGGTCACGTCATCGTCGTGGGTGATGCGCGCTTCGGGCGGGGATATGCCACGCACCTTCCGGTAGCGTTTCCGGATCCAGTGGAAGCCGCAAGGCTCGTCACCGATGTTGAAGATCGTCCAGACCGCCGAGGCCGGGATATAGGCGTAGCTGCCGGGCCGCAGGTCGTAGGTGTCGCGGCCGAGGGTCAGCCGGGCTTGCCCGTGTGCCACGAAGATCACCGCCTGCGCGTCGTGGTCCGGCTCGGGCGCGTTCGAGCCGCCGCCTGGGGCGAGCTCCACCGCGTATTGCGCGAAGGTCTCGGCAAATCCCGAGAGCGGGCGCGCGAGGATCCAGGCGCGGGCATGCACCCAGCCGGGCAGGAACGAGGTCACGATGTCGCGCATCGTGTCCGCGGGAATGACCGCGTAAGCGGTGGTGAAGATCGCGCGGCCCTCGGGGTCTTGCCGCTGGTCGGGCAGGCCGCCGGGCGGGAAGGCGTAGGTTGCGGTCGGCGCGGGGCGGATGTCGGACGCGTCTCTCATGCCAGAGCCTCCAGTCGAAGGCGGGCGATGCGCTCCACCTGCCGGCAGGCGGTGCCGATCTCGGTCGGCGTGTCGTTGTCGAGCCGGGCCTCGAAGGCGCGCAGGATCGACGCCTTGTCGTGGTCGCGCACCGCGATGATGAACGGGATGCCGTGCTTGGCGGTGTAGCGGTCGTTGAGTTCGGTGAACCGCGCGCGTTCGGCGTCGGTCAGGGCGTCGAGCCCGGCGCTGGCCTGTTCGGCGGTGGACTCGGCCGTCAGCCGGCTGGCGGCGGCAAGCTTGCCGGCGAGGTCGGGGTGGGCGCGCAGGACCGCGAGGCGTTCGTCGTCCGAGGCGGTGCGGAACGCCCGCGCCAGCGCGTTGGCGAGCCCCGCCGGTCGGTCGTGGGCCGGGCCCAGTTCCAGCGCGTGGGCGCGTTCGGCCACCCAGGGCGAGTGCTCGTAGATGCCGCCGTAGCGGGCGACGAAGCTGTCGCGGTCCATCTCGGACGGACGCGCGCCCCTGGCGACGGGCGGATGCGTCGCGGCCCAGTGGTGCGCGATGTCCGCGCGGCGGGCGATCCAGACGTGGTCGTGGGCGGCCACGTGGTCGAGGAAGCGCGCGAGGCCCGCCGCCTTGCCGGGGCGGCCGACCAGGCGGTTGTGCAGGCCGACGCTCATCATGGCGGGGCGGCCGGCCTCGCCCTCGGCATAGAGCGCATCGAAGGTGTCGATCAGGTAGTCGCCGAAGTCGCGGCCGGTGACCCAGCCCGGCGCTACGGCGAAGCGCATGTCGTTGGCCTCGAGAGTATAGGGGATCACCAGCTGGTCGCGGTCGCCGAAGCGGCGCCAGTGCGGCAGGTCGTCGTCATAGGCGTCCGAGACGTAGGAAAAGCCGTCGGCCTCGGCGACGAGGCGCATGGTGTTGTCCGAGCAGCGCCCGGTGTACCAGCCCTCGGGCCGCGCCCCGGTGACCTCTTCGTGCAGGCGGATCGCCTCGGTGATCGCGGCGCGTTCCTCCTCGGGGGGCATATCCTTGTGCTCGACCCATTTCAGGCCGTGGCTCGCGATCTCCCACCCGGCGTGCTGCATCGCCTCGAGCTGTTCGGGCGAACGGGCAAGCGCGGTGGCCACGCCGTAGACGGTGACGGGAAGGGCCCGCTCGGTGAACATGCGGTGCAGCCGCCAGAACCCGGCGCGGGCGCCGTATTCGTAGATCGACTCCATGTTCCAGTGCCGCTGGCCCGGCCAGGAGGCGGCGCCGGCGATGTCGGAAAGAAACGCCTCGGAGGCCGCGTCGCCGTGCAGGACCGCGTTCTCGCCGCCCTCCTCGTAGTTGAGCACGAGCGAGATGGCGATCTTCGCGCCGCCGGGCCAGCGCGGATCCGGACGGTCCGGCCCGTGGCCGATCATGTCGCGGGGATAGCGGTTCATTTTCGTGGCCTGTCCTCTTTTGATCCGGCACGATAACGGTTCAGGGCCTCGTGCATTTTCAATTATTTCCGCAAGGTGCTCCGGGGGTGCCCGTCGTTCGCACCCTGCCCAAGATGGCGGCATAGCCCGTGCCCGCCGCACACGAAAGGAGCCGTTCATGGCCGAGGGATACCTCACCACCCACGTCCTCGACATCGCGCGGGGCGTGCCCGCCGCCGGTCTCGCCGTCACGCTGTGGCGAATCAACGGGGACGACCGGACCATGATCGCCGAGACGGTGACCAATGCCGACGGCCGCACCGACGCGCCGATCCTGCCGAAGGACGCCTTCGCGCCCGGGACCTACGAGCTGGTCTTCGCCGCGGGCGCCTATCTCGACGCCGCGGGCACGCCGCCGGAGACGCCGCGCTTCCTCGACGAGGTGCCGATCCGGTTCGGCATCTCCGACCCGGAAGCGCATTACCACGTGCCGCTGCTGCTCTCGCCGTTCGGCTACTCGACCTACCGCGGCAGCTGAGGCCGGCCGCGCCGCGGCGTCCCGCCTCGGGCCGCGGCTCTCGGGAAATTGCGAGGGAAATGCGTGTGCTCGCGCGCGGGCTACATTCCGCCGCGCGTCACGCTAGGCTAAAGCGACGTCATGGATGTCGTTGTCGTCACCGCGGTCATCGCGGCCCTCTTCGTTCTGATCGGCGTGGCCGAGCCCCTCGCCGGGCGGCTGCGGCTGCCGTACTCGGTCATGCTCGCCGCGCTGGGCATCCTGATCGGTGCGGGCGCGAGCTTTCTGCTGCGAACCGAGCTGACCGACGCGCTCAACCCGGTGGCGGAGGCGATCCTCAATTTCCCGATCCGCTCCAACGTCTTCCTGTATGTCTTCCTGCCGACCCTGCTGTTCCAGGTGACGCTGGGCATGAACCTGCGGCGGATGATCGACGACTGGGTGCCGATCGTGACTCTCGCGGTGGTGGCGGTGGTGTTCTCGACGGTGGTCGTGGGCTACGGCCTGTCGATCGTATCGGGCCTCAGCCTCGTGACGTGCCTGCTGATCGGGTCGATCGTATCGACGACGGACCCCTCGGCCGTGGTCTCGATCTTCCGCTCGATCGCGGCGCCGCGGCGGCTGGCGCGGATCGTCGAGGGCGAGAGCCTGATGAACGACGCCGCGGCCATCGCCATCTTCGGTCTGCTCATGGGCTTCGTGATGCAGGGGGTTCCGGATCCCTCGCTCTGGGGTGCGGTGCGGCAGTTCCCGCTGCTGATCCTCGGGGGCGTCGGTGTCGGCGTACTGTTCGGGCAGGTCGCCGTCATGGTCATGGCAACCTTCGGCCGGTTCGAGCTGGCGCAGCTGTCGCTGTCGGTGGCGCTGCCCTATCTCGCCTACATCGCGGCGGAGCAGATGCTGGGCGCCTCGGGCGTGATCGCCGTGGTCGCCGCCGGGCTCTCGATGAACGTGAGCGCGCCGGGCGCGCTGGCGCCGGGCACATGGACCAACATGCGCGAGATGTGGGACCAGCTGGCGCACTGGGCCGGGGCGCTCATCTTCGTTCTCGCCGCGATCCTGATCCCGCGCCTGCTCGAGGACATCGCCTGGGTCGACGTGGGCCTGATCCTGGTCGTTGCGGCCACGGCGCTGGCGGCGCGGGCGGTGATCCTCTTCGTTCTTCTGCCGGGGCTCGCGCTCGCGCGGCTGTCGCCGCAGGTGGACCGCCCGTACCGCGCGGCGATCCTCTGGGGCGGCCTGCGCGGCGCCGTCACGCTGGCGCTGGCGCTGGCCGTCACCGAAAGCGCGCGGGTGCCGCCGGACGTGAAGCGCGTCGTCGGTATCCTCGCCACCGGCTACACGCTTTACACGCTGGTGGTGCAGGGCTCCTCGCTGCGCTGGGTGATCTCGAAGCTGGGTCTCGACAAGCTGTCGCCGCTCGATTCGGCGCTGGCCAAGCAGGTGGTCGCCGTCGCGCTCCAGAGCGTGCGCGAGGACGTGAGCCAGGCCACCGAGAACTACGGCCTGTCGCGCGACATCGTGCGCTCGGAGGCCAAGAGTTTCGGCGAGAGGCTGGAGGGCGCGGTCCGCGCCGCCGAGGGCAGCGAGGAGATCGCCGACCGCGACCGGGTCACGCTGGGCCTGATCGCGCTGGCGGGGGCCGAGCGTGACATGATCCTGGACCGCTTCCGAGAGCGCGCGGTGTCGCCACGCCTGACCGACCGCATCCTGTCGGACGTGGACCGGCTTCTGGAACACGCGCGCCATTCGGGCCGGCTGGGCTATCGCCGCGCCGCGCGTCGGGCGGTGGGGATCGACCCGTCCTTCCGCTTCGCCGTGCGGCTCTACAACCGGTTGCGGATTTCCTATCCGCTGGCGAGGCTGACCGCCGACAGGTTCGAGATCCTGCTGCTGCAGGGACTGGTTCTTCGCGACCTCGACACCTTTATCGACAGCCGCATCCGCCGCATTCACGGGCGCCGGGTGGCCGAGATCCTGCACGACCTGCTCGACCGACGTGCCGAGATGGTGGAGCAGGCACTCGACGGTCTGCGGCTGCAATATCCGGGCTACGCCGAAGAGCTGGAGCGCCGCTTCATCCGGCGCACCGCGCTGCGGCTCGAGAAACGGGAATACGACCTGCTCTACGAGGAGGGGTTGATCGGGGTCGAGCTGCATACCGACCTGATGCGCCGTCTCGACCGCCGGTTCTCGCGCGAGGATACGCGCCCCGCGCTCGACATCGTGCTGCAGAAAGCCGAGCTGGCGCGCCAGTTCCCGCTGTTCTCGGAACTCGACGAAGCCACGCTCAAGCGGCTGTCGAAGGCGCTGGTGACACGCTACGCCGACGAGGGCGACGTGATCGTCACCCGCGGCTCGGCGGCGGACACGGTCTACTTCATCGCCTCGGGCGCCGTGGAACTGCGCATGTCGCGCCAGAGCTGGCGCCTCGGACGCGGCGAGCTGTTCGGCCAGCTTGCCATGCTGACCAAGACGGCGCGGCGCGCCGAGGTGCGGGCGATCGCGCCCTCGACGCTTCTGGCGCTGGACGAACGGCGGTTCCGTCGCCTGCTGCGCCGGTCCAAAGCGGTTCAGCGCGCGGTGCGCGACAGCGCCGAGAAGCGCGGGATCAACGTGCCCGAACTCGACCGGATGCGCGGGCAGGAGGTCCGGCAGGCGGCCGAGTAGCCCGCCCCCCGTGGCCCGCGCTCAGGTTGGCCGGTGACTTTGGTCGGCACGCTCGATATGGTCGCCGGCAAGATCACGCCGAGACAGGCGGGCGAGAGGCGGGCAGGGCATGTCCAGATTGCAGAGATGGCGGGCCGCCGCGGGGCGGGCCCATAACCGCTATCACGCGCTGCGGGCGGCCCGGGCGCGCCCGGCCACGGCGTTCCTTTCGGCCCCCGAGCCGCGCACCGTCGGCAGCTTCGCCCGCGGCCGGCAGCTCGCCGCCGGGAACCTGCTGTTCGCCGGTCATCTCGTCGAGGCGCCGGGCTGGCCGATCTGGGATGTGACGCCGCCCGACCCCGCCTTCGAGGAAGAGATACAGGGCTTCACCTGGCTCGACGATCTTGCCGCCGTCGGCGAACCCAGGAGCCGCGCGGTGGCGCAGGACTGGGTCTGGGGCTGGATCGAGCGATACGGGTCCGGACACGGTCCGGGCTGGCGTCCCGACCTCGCCGGGCGTCGCATCATCCGCTGGACGCACCACGCGCTTTTCCTGCTGCGGGGGCGGTCGTCGGAACAATCGGACGCCTTCTACCGGGCGCTGGGCGCGCAGACGCTCTACCTCTCGAGACGCTGGAGCGCGACACCGCCGGGCCTTGCGCGGTTCGAGGCGCTGACCGGGCTGCTTTACGCGGGGCTCTCGCTCGAGGGGATGGAGCGGTTCGTGCCCGGGGCGCAGGCGGCGCTGGCACGCGAGTGTACGCGCGTCGTGGACGATGAGGGCGGCCTGCCCACGCGCTGCCCCGAGGACCTTCTGGAGGTTTTCACACTGCTGACCTGGGCCGGCGCCGCGCTGACCGAGACCGGCCGAACCCTCGACCGCGAACATGCCGGGGCGATCGAGCGCATCGCGCCGACGCTTCGCGCGCTGCGCCACGCGGATGGCGGGCTCGCCCGGTTCCACGGCGGCGGGCGCGGCGCGGAGGGGCGGCTCGACCAGGCGCTGGCGGCCTCGGGGGTCAGGCGACGCGGGGGCAAGGGCCTCGCCATGGGCTTCGCGCGACTGCAGGGCGGCCGCACGAGCGTCGTCGTGGACGCCGCGCCGCCGCCGACGGGACCGGCCTCGTACAACGCGCACGCCTCGACGCTGGCGTTCGAACTGACCTCGGGAAGACGTCCGCTGGTCGTGAACTGCGGCTCGGGCGCGATCTTCGGATCGGACTGGCGCCGGGCGGGAAGGGCGACGCCGTCGCACTCGGCGCTCTGCCTTGACGGTTATTCCAGCGCCCGGCTCGGAGCGCCCGGCTTCATCGGGGCCGCGCGCCGCGAGATGCTGGAGGACGCCCCGACCCGCGTCCCCTGCGAGCTCAGCCCGGCCGAGGACGGCACCCGGTTCGAGGGCGGCCACGACGGCTATGTCGCGACCCACGGCCTGACCCACGCGCGCACGCTGGAGCTGACCCATGACGGGCGCGCGCTGGCGGGCGAGGACCTGCTGGTGGCGATCTCGGACCGGGACAAGCGGCTCTTCGATCACCGCATGGACGCCGTGCGGCTGTCGGGCCTGCCGTTCCAGATCCGGTTTCACCTGCACCCCGACGTGGACGCCGAGTTGGACATGAACGGAACGGCGGTCTCGATGGCGCTGCGTTCGGGCGAGATCTGGGTGTTCCGGCACGATCTGGGCGCGGATCTGCGGCTCGAGGCATCGGTCTATCTCGAGAAGGGGCGATTGCGGCCCCGCGCCGCGCAACAGGTCGTTTTATCCGGCCGCGCGATGGAGTATGCGACCCGCGTCCGCTGGTCCTTCGCCAAGGCGCAGGAGACGGCGATCGCGATCCGCGATCTCGCTCCGGCCGCGGCGGATGACGACGAAGCGGACGAGAATGGTGACGACAGCTGATTTCCGGGACACCCGCATGACCGACAAAGCCCCCCTGCGCCGCGCGCTTCTTTCCGTGTCCGACAAGACGGGCCTCGTGGACCTCGCCCGCGCGCTGGCCGAAAGGGGGGTGGAGCTTCTGTCGACGGGCGGCACCGCCCGTGCCATGCGCGAGGCCGGCCTCGAGGTGCGCGACGTGGCCGACGTCACGGGCTTTCCCGAGATGATGGACGGGCGGGTGAAGACGCTGCACCCGGCCGTGCACGGCGGACTGTTGGCGCTGCGGGACGACGACGCCCACGTGGCTGCGATGGAAGAGCACGGGATCGGCGGGATCGATCTGCTGGTGGTGAACCTCTACCCGTTCGAGGCCGCCGTCGCGGGCGGGGCGGACTACGACACCGCGATCGAGAACATCGACATCGGCGGCCCTGCGATGATCCGCGCCGCGGCCAAGAACCACCGCTTCGTCAGCGTGGTCACGGATGTCGAGGACTACGAGGCGCTGCTGGCCGAACTGGACGCCAATGACGGCCGGACCAGCTATGCCTTCCGGCAGAAACTGGCGCTGACCGCCTATGCGCGCACCGGCGCCTACGACGCCGCGGTCTCGACCTGGATGGCGGATGCGCTGGGCGAGACCGCGCCGCGCCGACGAGTGGTCGCGGGCAAGCTCGCGCAGAGCTTGCGCTATGGCGAAAATCCGCACCAGGCGGCGGCGTTCTACGTCGATGGCAACGCCCGGCCCGGCGTGTCCACCGCGCGCCAGCTCCAGGGCAAGGAGCTGTCGTACAACAACATCAACGACACCGACGCGGCCTTCGAACTGGTCTCGGAATTCGGCGACGCCGCGCCGGCCTGCGCGATCATCAAGCACGCCAACCCCTGCGGCGTGGCGACGGGCGCGACGCTCAAGGAAGCCTACGGCCGGGCCTTCGACTGCGACCGGACCTCGGCCTTCGGGGGTATCGTGGCTCTGAACAAACCGCTCGACCGCGAGACCGCCGAGGCGATCACCGAGATCTTCACCGAGGTGGTCATCGCCCCCGACGCCGACGAGGAGGCCCGCGCGGTCTTCGCGGCCAAGAAGAACCTGCGCCTGCTGCTGACCGGCGGGCTGGCCGACCCTTCGGCCGCGGGTCTCGCTCTGCGGCAGGTGTCGGGCGGCTTTCTCGTGCAGGACCGCGACGTCGGCCGGGTCGGCGCGGACGACCTGACCGTCGCGACCGAGCGTGCCCCGTCCGAGGCGCAGATGATCGATCTGCGCATGGCCTGGACGGTGGCCAAACACGTGAAGTCGAACGCCATCGTCTACGTTAAGGACGGCGCGACGGTCGGCATCGGCGCGGGACAGATGAGCCGGGTCGATTCGACCCGCATAGCCGCGCGCAAGGCGCAGGACATGGCCGAGGCGCTGGGCCTCGACGCCCCGCTGACGCGGGGCGCCGCGGTAGCCTCGGACGCGTTCTTCCCGTTCGCGGACGGCCTGCTGGCGGCGGCCGAGGCTGGCGCCACGGCGGTGATCCAGCCCGGCGGCGCCATGCGCGACCAGGAGGTGATCGACGCGGCGAACGAGGCCGGCCTTGCCATGGTCCTCACCGGCATGCGGCACTTCCGCCATTGAACCGCACGGCGATCCCCCGGCCCGCGACGGCCCCGCCGCCTGCGGCGAGCGTGCCCGCCCGCGTGCCCTGCGCGGCCGCGGACCGGAGGAAACCCGCATGAAGACAGTCGCCATCACCGCCGCCGTGATCTTCGTGCTCGATCAGCTCACCAAGTGGTGGATCGTGCACATGATGGGGCTCGACGCGAAGGGCATCATCGAGGTGTGGCCGCCCTTCCTCGAGTTCCGGATGGCCTGGAACTACGGAATCAACTTCGGCCTGTTCTCGGGGCAGGCGGACATGACGCGGTGGGTGCTGATCGCCGTGGCGCTGGGCATCGTGCTGTTCGTGCTGGTGTGGCTGCGCCGCGATCCGCCGGGGCTCTGGGGCAAGATCTCGGGCGGCGTGCTGATCGGCGGCGCGCTCGGCAACGTGGTGGACCGGCTGCTTTACGGCGCCGTCGCGGATTTTCTCAACATGTCGTGCTGCGGAATCGACAACCCCTATGCCTTCAACGTGGCGGACATCGCGATCTTCGTGGGCGCCGCGGGGCTGGTGCTGTTCTCGGACGACGGTGGCAAGGGCCCGCGCACGAGCCGGAAAAAGCGCGCGTGACGCCCGCGACCGTTTCGGATAAGGCTCGGGCGACGAGAACCGGGAGTGACAGGATGAGCGGGCTCAGGATCGCGACGCTTGCCATGATCGCCACGACGCTGGCCGCCTGCAGCGGTATCCGCGACGGCGAAACCAATCTGCGCGACGTGAACGACTATCGTGGCACGCCCGAGGAGTTCGGCATCGTGCCGAACCGTCCCTTGCAGATGCCGCAGAGCTTCGCGCAGTTGCCGGCGCCCACCGAGGGCGCGAACCGCGCCGACCTCACGCCGTTGCAGGATGCGGTCGCGGCCCTGGGCGGCGATCCGTCGCGCATGGCGGTCACCGGCATCCCCGCGGGAGACACCGCGCTGGTCGCGGCCGCCGGCCGCCGGGGCGTGGCTGCCGGCATCCGCCGCGAGCTGGCGGTGGACGACGCGGCCTTCCGCCGGCGCAAGTCGATCCTGAACTTCAAGATCGTGCGCGACGACGAGTACAACCGCGCCTATCGCGGCCAGTCGCTTGACGCGCAGGGCTGGTTGCAGCGCGTGCGCCGGCCCGGCACCTCGATCCGCACCCCGTCGGCCCCGCCGCCCGCGCGCTGAGCGTCGCGCCGGCAGCGGCGGGTTGCCGCAGCAGGTTACATCTGTGTCAGGTTGCTTGAAGTGCGGCACGGGGGGCGTAGCTTGAAAGCATATCCCGACCGAGGAGGCTTTCGAGACATGTTGAAACGGCTGAGCGCGCTCGCCGCCTCACTCCTGCTGGCCGGCCCCGCCGCCGCGCAGCAGCAGGAGATCGACGAGCAGGTGACGACCTTCACGCTGGACAACGGCATGGAGGTGGTGGTCATCGAGAACCACCGCGCCCCCGTCGTCACGCACATGGTATGGTATCGCGCCGGGTCCGCCGACGAGACGCCCGGCGTCTCGGGCGTGGCGCACTACCTCGAGCACCTGCTGTTCAAGGGCACCGACACGCTGGAGCCCGGCGAGTTCAGCCGCGTGGTCGCCGAGAACGGCGGCACCGACAACGCCTTCACCAGCTACGACTACACCGCCTATTTCCAGCGCGTGGCCTCCGACCGCCTTGGTCGCATGATGGAGATGGAGGCCGACCGCATGGTGAACCTGCAGCTCACCGAGGAGGACATCGCCACCGAGCGCGACGTGATTCTCGAAGAGCGCAACCAGCGCGTCGAGAACGAGCCTTCGGCCCTCTTCAACGAGCAGGCAAGCGCGGCGCTTTTCCTCAACCATCCCTACGGCACGCCCATCATCGGCTGGAAGCAGGAGATGGAGGCGCTCGACATGGAGGCCGCGCTCGACTTCTACGAGCTGCACTACGCGCCGAACAACGCGATCCTTGTGGTCGCGGGCGACGTGACGCCGGACGAGGTGCGCAGTCTCGCCGAGGAACACTACGGCGCGATTCCCGCCAACCCCGACGTCGAGGAGCGGGCCCGCCCGCAGGAGCCGCCGCAGCGCGCCGAGCGCCTGCTGCGCTTCTCGGACCCGCGCATCGCGCAACCCTACGTGACCCGCAGCTACCTGGCGCCCGAGCGTGACCCGGGCGAGCAGGAGACGCCCGCCGCGCTTGTCATGCTGGCCGAGATTCTCGGCGGCGGGCAGACCTCGGTCCTGACGCGCGAGTTGCAGTTCGAGGAGAACGTCGCGGTCTACACCAGCGCGTTCTACGACTCGACCGCGCTCGACGACACGCGGTTCTCGTTCGTGGTGGTGCCCGCCGAGGGCGTCAGCCTCGAGGAGGCCGAGGACGCCCTGGACGAGGCCGTGGCAAACTTCCTCGAGGAAGGCGTCGACCCCGAGCAGCTGGAGCGGATCAAGTTCCAGCTCCGGGCGCAGCGGATCTACGCGCTCGACAATTCCGACGGGCTCGCGCGGCGCTACGGCTCGGCGCTCGCGAGCGGCCTGACCGTCGAGGACGTGCAGGCGTGGCCCGACGTTCTGGAAGCGGTGACCGAGGAGGACATCCTCAAGGCCGCGCGGCAGGTTCTCGACCGCGATCATGCCGTGACCGGCTACCTGACCGGGGACGAAGCCGAGGCGCCGACGCCCGCCGCCGCTCCGGCCGAGGAGGCCCCCGCCCCCACGCAAGAGGACCCCGCCCTCAATGAGGTGACGCAATGACCCGCACGTTTCCCGCCGCCCTGGCCTTCTGCGGCGCAACGCTCGCCGCCCTTCCCGCACTCGCGGCCGTCGACATCCAGGAGGTGACCACAGACGCCGGCTACGAGGCGTGGCTCGTCCAGGACGAGACCGTGCCCTTCGTATCGCTGGAGCTTCTGTTCGAGGGCGGCACGTCGCTCGATCCGGAGGGGCAGGCCGGCGTGACCAATCTCATGGTCGGACTGCTGGAGGAAGGCGCAGGCGATCGCACGGCGCGCGAGTTTGCCGCGGCGCAGGAGTCGCTGGCGGCGTCTTTTTCCTACGATGCGGGACAGGACAGCGTGACCGTCTCGGCGCGCTTCCTGACCGAGAACATGGACGAGGCCGTGGCCCTTCTGCGCGACAGCCTCGCCGAGCCGCGCTTTGACGAGGACGCGGTGGAGCGGGTCCGCGCACAGGCGCTGTCGGGGCTGCGGTCGGCCCAGACCGACCCGAGCAGCATCGCCGAGCGCCGCGCGTCCGAGGAAGTGTTCGGGGACCATCCCTATGCCGTGCCGGTCGCCGGCACGATCGAGAGCGTGACGGACCTGACCCGCGACGACCTGGTCGCCGCGCACGAGGCCGCCATCGCGCAGGACCGCGTCATCATCGGCGCTGCGGGCGACATCTCGGCCGACGAGCTGTCCGAGCTGATCGACACGCTGATGGCCGACCTGCCCGCCGACGGCGCCGAGCGGCCCGGCCCGGCGGACCCGACCTTCGATGGCAGTGTCCGGGTCGAGCAATTCGACACGCCGCAGTCGGTGGCGATCTTCGGCCAGCCGGGGATTCCGCGCGACGACGAGGATTTCTTCGCGGCCTACGTGATGAACCAGATCCTCGGCGGTGGCGGCTTCGAGGCGCGCTTGATGGAAGAGGTCCGCGAAAAGCGCGGCCTGACCTACGGCATCTATTCCTACCTCGCGAACCGCGAGAACGCGGACATGATGATGGGCCGGGTGCAGTCGGCCAACGACCGGGTTGCCGAGGCCATCGAAGTGATCCGCGACGAATGGCGCCGCATGGCGGAAGAGGGCGCGACGCAGGACGAGGTCGACCAGGCGAAAACCTACCTGACCGGCGCCTACCCGCTGCGCTTCGACGGCAACGGGGCCATCGCCGACATCCTCGTCGGGATGCAGTTGCACGATCTCCCGATCGACTACGTGGAGACCCGCAACGAAAAGGTCGAGGCGGTCACCCGCGAGGACGTGAACCGGGTGGCGGCAGAACTGCTCGATCCCGAGAAGCTGAGCTTCATGGTGGTTGGGCAGCCCGAGGGGCTTCCGGCCCCCACGCAGTAACGCAGTTGTCACCCCGGGCCCGCGCGGCCCGGGGTTGTCCCGTGCGCCTGTCGTCTAGCTGACGTCTTCAAAGTCACGGACGACGACGAAGGAGCGTTCCCCATGACATACGGGTTTGCGACCCCCGGCCTGCGCGCCGCTCTGCTGGGGGCGGCGATCCTCGCGGCCCCCTCCGGTCACGCACAGGGTTCGGCCGGCGACATCGTGCAGCCGATGCCAGACGACCCGTCGGCGTTGCGCTGGGAGGCGCGGCCTGTGCTGCTGTTCGCGGCATCGGCAAATGACACCGCCTACACCGAACAGCTGGCCGCGCTGCGCGAGGCGCGTGCCGGCCTTGCCGACCGCGAGATCGTTGTGCTGGCGGATACATCCCCCGACACGAACGGCGCCTTGCGGCAGCGCTTCGGGCCCGACGGCTTCCTGTTCGTTCTGGTGGGCAAGGATGGTGGCGTGAAACGCACCGAGACGGCGCCGATTGCCGCGGGATCGCTGTTCGACACCATCGACGCGATGCCCATGCGGCAGCGCGAAATGTCGGAGTGATCCGTCTGCCCCGGCGCGGGCCGGGGCAGAGGTCAAAATCAGTTCAGCAGTCCAGCGTGACGCAGGCCGAGGTCCACGAGATCGCGGGTTGGCTCGGTCAGAGGCAGGAGCGGAACGCGCACTTCGTCCTCGCAGAGGCCGAGGCGCGACATGGCATATTTCGCGCCGCAGAGGCCCGGCTCGGTGAAGATGGCGTGATGCAGGGGCATCAAACGGTCCTGGATTTCCAGCGCGCGACCGTAATCGCCGGCGAGGCAGGCCTCCTGAAGATCGGCGCAAAGCCGCGGCGCCGCGTTCGCGGTCACCGAGATGCAGCCGATTCCGCCCTGCGCGTTGAACCCGTGCGCGGTCGCGTCCTCGCCCGAAATCTGCAGGAACTCCGGGCCGCAGGAAATCCGCTGCGCGCAGACCCGGGCGAGGTCGCCGGTCGCGTCCTTCACGCCAACGATCCGCGGCAGCTTGGCCAGCTCGCCCATCGTCACCGGGGTCATGTCCACGGCCGAACGGCCCGGAATGTTGTAGATGATGATCGGCAGATCCGTGGCGTCGTGCAGCATCTTGAAATGCGCGTAAAGTCCGGCCTGCGTCGGCTTGTTGTAGTAGGGCGTGACCACCAGCGCGCCGTCGGCGCCCACGGCCTCGGCGTGCTTGAGAAAGCGCATCGCTTCGGCGGTGTTGTTCGACCCGGTGCCGGCGATGACGGGAATGCGGCCCGCGGACTGCGCGACGACGGTCTCGACGACGGCCTCGTGCTCCTCGTGGCTCAGCGTCGGGCTTTCGCCCGTGGTGCCGACAGGGACCAGACCGTGGCTGCCCTGGTCGACATGCCAGTCGACCAGACGTTTGAGCGTCTCGAAATCCACCGCGCCGTCCTTGAACGGCGTGACCAGGGCTGGCATCGACCCCTTGAACATGACACGCTCCTTCTCAATTCGGTTCCGAGTTCCGGGCGGCGCCGGAGGCTGTTCTCGTCTCGCGTTCGTGAGTTGAGACCGGCTTTCCGGCCGATATGCTCCGGGGCGTGTCTATCCTCTCTCGATCGGGAAATTGCAAGCTGATGTCGCGTCTGACGGCCTGGCTCCTCCTGCCTCTCCTGCTTCTCGTCGCGCGGCCCGTGGCGGCGCAGGATGCCTTGGGGCGGGCGATGGATTTGATGCGGCAGGGCAACTGGGCCGCTGCCATGATCGAGGCGCGCGGCGACGGGCAGGTCGGGCTCGACGTGATCCTTTGGCACTACCTGCGCGAGGGCAACGGAGATGCGCGGCAGGTGCAGGACTTCGTGTCCCGCAACGCCGACTGGCCGGGCATGGATTACCTGCGCGAGAAGAGCGAGGAGGCAATCACCAGTGCCCCCCATGCCGACGTGCTTGCCTTCTTCGACGAGGGCCTGCCGCAGACCGGCTCGGGTGCGTTGTCCTACGCGCGCGCGCTACTGGATGCCGGTGAGAGCGGAGCCGCGGAAGCGACGGTCGTGATGGCCTGGCGCACGCTGGCGCTGTCATCCGAGGAGGTTGCCGCCTTCCTCGCGCAGCACGGCGACCTGCTGCGTCCGCATCACTCCGCGCGGCTCGACATGGCGTTGTGGAACGGCTGGACCTCGAACGCGCGTCGGATGCTGGGGCTGGTGGACGACGACCGCCGCGCCCTGGGAGAGGCACGGCTGGCCCTGCAGGAGATGGAGGCCGGCGTCGATTCGAAGATCGAGGCGGTGCCGGCGTCGTTGGTCGACGATCCCGGCCTGGCGCATGACCGCTTCGAGTGGCGCGCCCGGAAGGGGCGGGACGAAAGCGCCATCGAGCTTCTGCTGGAGCGCGCCACCAGTGCAGAATCTCTGGGCGAGCCGTCGGCCTGGGCCGAGCGGCGTCGCGTCATGGCGCGCGAGAAGATGCGCGCCGGTGACGTCGAGACCGCGTATCGGATCGCCTCGACACATTACATGGTCCCGAACGGGGAGTATGCCTATTCGGACCTCGAATGGCTCTCCGGCTTCCTCGCTCTTCGGTTCCTGAACGACCCGGAGCTTGCCGCCGAGCATTTCCGCCGGATGCGCGCGTCGGTCGATACGCCGATCTCGCTCGGGCGCGGCAATTACTGGCTCGGCCGCGCCGAGGAAGCTGCCGGGAACACCGAGGCGGCACAGGCGGCCTACGCAGAAGGCGGGCAGTACCAGACGGCGTTCTACGGCCTTCTCGCCGCCGAAAAGGCCGGTCTGGCACCCGATCCGAACCTCGGCGGCGACCGTGACCTGCCCGACTGGCGCGAGGCGGACTTTACCGAAAGCACCGTCTTCGAGGCGGCCAACCTGCTGATGGAGGCGAACCAGGACTACCTGGCCGAACGCTTCTTCACGCACCTCGCCGAGAGTCTCGACCGCACCGGCGTGGCGCAACTGGGCGAGATGCTCGAAGAGATGGACCGCCCGCACTTCCAGGTGATGGTGGGCAAGCGCGCGGCGCAATACGGGATGGAGGTGCACGGCCCCTACTACGCCGTGCCGTCCTTCGCCGGGCGCAACTGGCCCGTTCCGACCGAGCTGGTTCTGGCGATTGCGCGGCGCGAATCGGAGTTCGACCCGGTGGTGGTCTCGCCTGCCGGCGCACGCGGTCTGATGCAGCTGATGCCCGGCACGGCGCGCGACGTCTCGGGCTGGCTCGGCGAAAGCTACGACATGGGCCGGCTGACATCGGACCCGGCCTACAACGCCCGTCTCGGGTCGGCGTACCTCGAACATCTGGCGCAGCGTTTCGACGGCAACGTCATCATGATGTCGGCCGGCTACAATGCCGGACCGGGCCGTCCGCTTCAGTGGATGGAACGCTGGGGCGATCCGCGCCGGGGCCAGATCGACGTGATCGACTTCATCGAGTTCATCCCCTTCCGCGAGACGCAGAACTACGTCCAGCGCGTTGCCGAGAGCCTGCCGGTCTACCGCGCACGTCTCGGGCTGGATCCGCACCCGGTGCCGTTCTCGCAGGAACTGGTGGGCAACACGCTCCTGCCGCTCGGAGAGTAGGCGGGCCGGGGGCGCACCGGGCAACCTCCCGGACATCCCGCACACCGTATTCCGGCGGCGAAGCCGCCCGGCTTGGCCGTTGCTTGCCGGTGACGCGCTCCTTCGATTCACCTGTTTGTACGCACATGGCCGGCGCCAAGCCGTGCGGCGCCAGACGCTCGGCCGGCAACCGCCTGCGCTCGCGGCATGGGGTAATTGCCCAAGTCTTGGACTGTTCTCGTCCGGTTCGCCCAAAGAGGAGGCAAATCCGCCGGGTCGGGGCGCCGATACGCCTCCGTCGTTGTCTGGCATAACGTCCCGCAACTTACTGACCTCCGTCGCGCGAAGCTGACTTTGCCGACATGCCACAGGCCGGGGCCGGAGACGCGCCCGAAGACGCGGCGCCAGACGCCGCGCGGCCAGCAGGGGGAACGTCTTTCAAAGGGACGACGATACAATGAAAACCACGTTTCAAACCGCGGGCGCCGTTGCCGCGCTGAGCATGGGCCTTGCGCTGCCCGCCGCCGCGCAGGACGCCGAGTGCCCGATCAAGGTCGGTGTGCTGCACTCGCTGTCGGGCACCATGGCCATCTCCGAGACCACGCTGAAGGACACGATCCTGATGCTCGTCGAACAGCAGAACGAGGCCGGCGGTCTCCTGGGCTGCGATCTCGAGGCGGTGGTCGTCGACCCGGCCTCCGACTGGCCGCGATTCGCCGAACTCGCCCGACAGCTTCTGACCGTGGACGAGGTCGACGTGATCTTCGGCAACTGGACCAGCGTCAGCCGCAAGTCCGTGCTGCCGGTGATCGAGGAACTCAACGGCCTGCTGTTCTACCCCGTCCAGTACGAGGGCGAAGAGAGTTCGAAAAACGTGTTCTACACCGGAGCGGCGCCGAACCAGCAGGCGATTCCGGCGGTGGACTACTTCCTCGAGGAGCTGGGCGTCGAGAAGTTCGCGCTTCTGGGGACCGACTACGTCTACCCGCGCACCACGAACAACATCCTCGAGTCCTACCTCAAGGACAACGGCATCGCCGACGAGGACATCTTCGTGAACTACACGCCGTTCGGCCACTCGGACTGGTCGACCATCGTGTCGGACGTGATCGCGCTGGGCGAGGACGGCTCGATGGTGGGCGTGATCTCGACCATCAACGGCGACGCCAACGTGGGCTTCTACACCGAGCTTGCCGCGCAGGGCGTGAGCGCCGACGACATCCCCGTCGTCGCCTTCTCGGTCGGCGAGGAAGAGCTGTCGGGCCTCGACACCTCGAACCTCGAAGGGCACCTCGCTGCTTGGAACTACTTCCAGTCGGCGGACACCCCCGAGAACGAGGAGTTCATCTCGGCGTGGCACGAGTTCATCGGTGACGACAGCCGCGTGACCAACGACCCGATGGAGGCCCATTACATCGGCTTCAACATGTGGGTGAACGCAGTTGAAGAGGCCGGCACCACCGATGTCGACGCCGTGCGCGAGGCGATGTGGGGCCAGGAATTTCCGAACCTCACCGGCGGCACCGCGGTCATGAACCCGAACCACCACCTGTCGAAGCCGGTCCTGATCGGCGAGATCCGCGCGGACGGCCAGTTCGACATCATCTCCGAGACCGAAGAGGTGCCGGGCGATGCGTGGACCGACTACCTGCCCGAATCGGCTGTTCTCAAGAGCGACTGGCAGGAGCTCGACTGCGGCATGTACAACACCGAGACCGAGACCTGCGTGCAGCAGACGTCGAACTACTGACGCCAGGCACATCTCGCGGGCGGCCCCTGAAACGGGCCGCCCGACCCTCTTTTCCGAAAGGCCCCCCATGCCACGCGCCCTCGTCACGGTGCTCGCACTGTGCCTGTCGTTCGCTTTCGCGCCCGTCGCGCGCGCACAGCAGAGCGACCTGCAATCGGTTCTCCAGGACAATCAGGACGCGGTCGCGAACCCGTCCCGCTCCACCGTCAACGAGGTGATCGACGCGCTGGTGGCGTCGGGACTGCCCGGCGTGGCCGAGTTCCTGTCGCGCTGGCAGGAGCGCGAGGTCGTCGTGCGCGAAGAGGACGGCCTGTTCTTCTACGTCGAGGACGACCAGCTGATCGACATCGCCACCGGCGAGGCAGCGGGTCCCGTGCCGGACGATGGCATCGACGAGGTCCGCCCGAACGGCGGCGTCCGTCGCGAACTGGCGGGCGCGCTCGTGCAATTCCAGCTGTCCTCGCCCGACATCGCCGAGCGGCGTGCCGCCCTAGACGCGATCTCGGGGGACATGTCTGCCGACCAGATCGAACCGCTGGCCGCCTCCATCGAGGACGAGCCGTCCGCCCGGATCGCGGCGCGCAAGCAGCGGCTGCTGGCCATGCTCACCGCGCGTTTTGGCGAAGACACCGAGGCGCGTGTCGAAGCGATCCGCCAGATCACCAACGGTGTCAGCGTCGAGCTGCGCGGCGTGCTGAACCAGATCCTGACCACCTCGGACGAAGTTTCCGAGACCGTGCCCGAGGACGTCAACGTCGCCCGGACCTACGTGCCCGGCGAGGACATGAGCCTCGATGCCGCCTATTCCGAGCTGGTGGAGCGCGATCTCGCCCCGCCGCGGGTGAGCGACGCGGACATCTACGCCGCGCTGACGCAGAACATCGCGGACGGCGCCGTGGGGGGCGTCCCGGTGGAGGAGTTGTCCGACCCCGCGCGCCGGATCGACGCCTACGAGGCGTTGGCCGCGGAGGGCACCGTGCCGGGCTTCGTCGGCCCCGACGACATGGCGGCGGCCGTGGACGCCTATTCCTTCTACGCGATCTACGACGAGCCCGACCCCGCTGTAACGGACGCCGCGCGCGCCGCCCTCGACGGGGTGGAGACGCGCGTGGGCCTGAGCGAGGCCGCCGACCTGTCGCTGGATGCGCTGTCGCTGGCCTCGATCTACTTCCTCGCGGCGATCGGGCTGGCGGTCACCTTCGGCGTGATGGGCGTCATCAACATGGCCCACGGCGAGTTCATCATGATGGGCGCCTATACCGGCTACGTGGTGCAGTCTCTGGTGCCGAACTACACGATCTCGATCATCCTCGCGCTGCCGCTGGCCTTCGCGGTGACCTTCGCGCTCGGCGTGGCGATGGAGCGGCTGGTGATCCGCTGGCTCTATCACCGCCCGCTCGAGACGCTGCTCGCGACCTTCGGGATCTCGATCGCGCTTCAGCAACTGGCCAAGAACATCTTCGGCACGCAGGCACGGCCGTTCACGGCGCCGGATTGGCTGGCCGGATCGATGGTGGTGTCCGACGTGATCTCGATCTCCTTCGTGCGGATCGCGATCTTCGTGCTAGGCCTCTTCTTCCTCGGGCTTTTGCTGTTCATCCTCAAGCGCACGCGCCTCGGCCTCGAGGTGCGGGCGGTCACGCAGAACCCGCGCATGGCCGCGTCCATGGGCATCAACTCCGAGCGCATCAACATGCTGACCTTCGGCCTCGGCTCCGGCATCGCCGGGATCGCGGGCGTGGCCATCGGCCTCTACGCTCAGGTCACATCCGAAATGGGATCGAACTACATCGTGCAGAGCTTCATGACCGTGGTCGTGGGCGGCGTCGGCAACGTCTGGGGCACCCTTGCCGGTGCCACGCTGATCGGCTTCCTCCAGAAGGGGATCGAGTGGTTCAACCCGTCGAACACGCTGGCGGCGCAGACCTTCATGATCCTGTTCATCATCCTCTTCATCCAGTTCCGGCCGCGGGGCATCGTCGCCCTCAAGGGCCGTGCGGCGGGGGACTGAGCCGATGCGCGCACTTCCCTCCTCCGTGCCGTGGTTCCTCGGCATCCTTGGCCTCGTGGTGCTGGCCGTCACGGTCATGTCCGAGGCCGTGGGCACCGGACTGATCTCGACCTCTTTCCTCAAGGTGCTGGGCATGACCCTGTGCTTCTGCCTCGCCGCGCTGGCGATGGACGTGGTCTGGGGCTATTGTGGTATCCTCAGCCTCGGGCACATGGCGTTCTTCGGTCTCGGCGGCTACGCGATCGGCATGTGGCTGATGTATGCGCGGACCGAGATCATCGTGGCCGCGAACCTCGCCGGGCGTGCCATTCCGCCCACCGAAGCCGAGCTGCGCGACGCGATCGGCAGCCAGATTTTCGGGGTCGTGGGCGCGTCCGATTTTCCGTGGGTCTGGGGCTTCGCCCATTCGCTGCCGCTGCAACTGGCGATGGTCGTGGTGGTGCCGGGGCTGATCGCGCTGGTCTTCGGCTGGCTCGCGTTCCGGAGCCGCGTCACGGGCGTCTACCTGTCGATCCTGACGCAGGCGATGACGCTGGCGCTGTCGCTGTGGTTCTTCCAGAACGACAGCGGTCTGCGCGGCAACAACGGCCTGTCCGGTCTGCAAAACATTCCCGGTTTCCTGGACGCGCCGCAGGCGGCAGTGGCGCTGGCATTCTTCCTCGCCTCGGCGCTTGCGCTGGCGCTGGGCTATGTCTTCTTCGCCTGGGTCGTGTCGGGCAAGATGGGCTCGGTCATTCGGGCGATCCGCGATGACGAGGCACGGGTGCGGTTCCTGGGATACCCGGTCGAGGGCTTCAAGCTGTTCGTTTTCACCCTGACGGCCATCGTCGCGGGTATCGCGGGCGCGCTCTATTATCCGCAAGCGGGCATCATCAACCCGGGCGAGATGGCGCCCATCGCCTCGATCTACCTGGCGGTCTGGGTCGCCATCGGCGGTCGCGGGCGACTCTACGGCGCGGTGATCGGTGCGGCCTTCGTGAGCCTCGTGTCCACATGGTTCACTGGCGGCGGCGCACCGGACATCGACCTCGGCTTCTACCGCGTCGACTGGGTGGACTGGTGGCTGGTGCTCCTGGGCGTGAGCTTCGTGCTGGTGACGATCTTCGCACCCAAGGGCCTCGGCGGTCTTGTCGACCTGTGGACGGAGCGGCGGGGCCGCGACCGCCATGGCGCGGATCTCGGGCCCGATCAGGGTGCCCTGCGCGAGAGGGAGGCAGGCGAATGAGCGGTTCGACCCGTCTTCTGGAGGTCAGCGGCGTGTCGGTCACCTTCGACGGCTTCCGCGCGATCAACAACCTGTCCTTCGCCATCGGTCCCGCCGAGATGCGTGCCGTGATCGGCCCGAACGGCGCCGGCAAGACGACCTTCATGGACATTGTTACCGGCAAGACCCGGCCCGACACCGGGCGGGTGATCTGGGGCGACGAGAACATCTCGCTCATCGGCATGTCCGAGGCGCGGATCGCCCGAGCCGGGATCGGCCGCAAGTTCCAGCGCCCCACCGTATTCGAGGAGCAATCGGTCCGCGACAACCTGACCATGGCGCTCAAGGCCGACCGGGGACCGTTCAAGGTGCTGTTCTGGAAGCCCTCGGCCGAGGAGCGCGCCAAGGTCGAGGACATCGCCGACACCATCGGCCTCGCCGGTCAGCTCGACCGTACGTCAGGAGAGCTGAGCCACGGGCAGAAACAATGGCTCGAGATCGGGATGCTGCTGGCGCAGGACCCGCAGCTATTGCTGGTGGACGAACCGGCGGCGGGCATGACCCCGGCCGAGCGTGAGCACACGACCGACCTTCTGAAGTCGCTGGCGAAGCATCACGCGGTGGTGGTGGTCGAGCACGACATGGAATTCGTCCGCCGGCTCGACTGCAAGGTAACCGTGCTGCACGAGGGCTCGGTCCTGGCCGAAGGCTCGATCGATCACGTCACGAAGAACCAGGAGGTGATCGATGTCTACCTCGGACGCTGAGACACTGCCCCGCTCGGCCGCTGTCACGGACACTCCGCGTCTGTCGGTCGAGGGGCTGGGCCTGCATTACGGCCAGAGCCAGATCCTTTACGACCTGTCGCTGATCGCCCGTGCGGGCGAGGTGACCTGCGTGATGGGCACCAACGGTGTCGGCAAGACGTCGCTCTTGCGGGCGATCTCGGGGGCACACAAGGCGTCGTCGGGCCGCATCCTGCTGGACGGAGCCGACCTGCGCGGCACCGCGGCCCATGTCCGTGCGCGGGCGGGCATCGGCTACGTGCCGCAGGGGCGCGACATCTTTCCGCTGCTGACCGTGCGCGAGAACCTCGAAACCGCCTATTCCTGTCTGCCGAAGTCCGAGCACCGCATTCCCGACGAGGTGTTCGAGCTGTTCCCGATCCTGCGCGACTTCCTCGGGCGGCGGGGCGGCGACCTGTCTGGCGGGCAGCAACAGCAGTTGGCGATTGCGCGCGCGATGATGACGAACCCCAAGGTGCTGTTGCTCGACGAACCGACCGAGGGCATCCAGCCGAACATTATCCAGCAGATCGGCGAGGTGATCCGTCACCTGCGCGGCAGCCGTGACATCGCCATCGTCCTGGTCGAGCAGTATTTCGACTTCGCCTGGGACCTGGCCGACCGCTTCGTGGTGCTCGAGCGCGGACGGGTGATCCGGTCGCAGGCGAAGGCCGACACCGATCGCGACGACCTGCTGTCCTGCGTGTCGGTCTAGGCGCGGCTCAGCGGGCGCGCCGCTCGCGCCAGAAGGTGAAGAGCCCGGCGCCCACGATGATGGTCGCACCCACCACCACGTTCGTCCGCAGCGTCTCGTCAAAGACCAGAAGGCCGAGCGCCGAGGCGAACACGAGTTGCAGGTAGGCGAAGGGCTGGACCGCGCCAGCCTCGGCGACCTCGTAAACCTTGATGAGCGTGAAGTGCCCGAGCGCACCGGTGAGGCACAGGACAGCCATCAGCGCCCAGTCGGGGCCGGTCATCGGCTCCCAGAACCACGCGCCGATCAGGGTCGCCACCACGGACCCGACGGTCCCGGTCCAGAAGAACGAGGTCGCGGCGTCGTCCTTGCGTGCCACGTAACGGTTCAGGAGACCGTAGACCGCGAACATCAGCGCGGCCAGCAGGGGGATCGCCGCGTAGGGCGAGAAGACCCCGCCCGAGGGCTGCAGCACGATGATGACGCCGACGAAGCCCACTCCCGTCGCGGTCCAGCGCCGCCAGCCCATGGTCTCGCCCAGCACGGGACCGGACAGCGCGCCGATCAGGAGCGGGTAGCAGGCGAAGACCGCGTGGCTCTCGACGAGGCCGAGAAACACGAAGCCGAGGATCATCACCATGATCTCGAGGGCCAGGAGCACCCCCCGGAAGGCCTGCAGGAACGGTTGTTCCGTCGCCGCCGCGTTGCGGATGCTGCCTGCCTGGCGGCGCGCAATGGCGATGACGAAGGCCGCGAAGAACCAGTAGCGGATCATCACCACCATCCAGACGTTGTAGCTGTCCGCGAGGTAGCGAGAGAGGCCGTCCTGCATCGCGAAGATGAACGTCGTGGTGACCATCAGCGCGATGCCGAGGCGGGTGTCATTGCGGGTCATGGAGTGCCTTGCGCGTCTTCGCTGCGGATCGCCACCGTCATGTGGCGCTTTCGGCCGTATCCCGGCTGCCGCCGGGTCACAAGGCCTGCCGCATCGAGCGCCCGGCGCACGAAACCGGCCGCCGTGTAGGTCGCGGCGGTGCCGCCTCGGGCCGTGTGCCGCGCGACCTCGGCCATGAGGTCCGGCGACCAGAGCTCGGGATTCTTGGCGGGGGAGAAGCCGTCGAGGAACCACGCGTCGGCGCATCCCTCCCACCGAGGTAAGGTTTCACGCGCGTCGCCCTCGACCAGCGTGAACACGAGGTCCGGCAGCTCGATCCGTGACTGTCCCCAGTGTGGCGCGAGGTCCGCGGCAATCCCGGCCAGTTCGGGGAACGTCGCCTGCGCGCGGATCATGTCGGCGGGTGGCAGAGGGTAGGCCTCGAAGCTGGTGACGTGCAGGCGGCCGTCTTGGCCGGTGGCCCGCCACAGGTCCAGGACCGCGAGCAGGTTCAGCCCGGTGCCGAAGCCCAGCTCTGCCACGTGAAAGCCGGGCCGGAACCTGTCGGGCAAGCCGTTTCCGGCAAGAAAGGTGTGCCGCGTCTCGGCGAGGCCGTCGTCGAGCGAATAGTAGGGGTCGTCGAAGCGGCGCGAGACCGGCACGCGGTCGTCCCGCCAGTCGAGCTCGGGCTGGTCGGTCATGGCGTCACGCTTTAGGTGCTGCGGCGACCAAGCGGAAGGGATGACGGGCATGGATGTAACGGTCAAGGGCGCGGGTATCTTCGGACTGAGCGTGGCGTGGTCCTGCGTGCGCCGCGGGGCGCGGGTGCGCGTGGTCGATCCTGGGGGCGTCGGCGCCGGGTCGTCCGGCGGCATCGTCGGCGCGCTGGCCCCGCATGTGCCCGAGCAGTGGAACGAGAAGAAGGCGTTCCAGCTCGACAGCCTGCTGATGGCCGAGGCGCTCTGGCGCGACGTGGCCGGGACCGGCGGCGTCGATACAGGCTACGCGAGACTCGGCCGCTTGCAGCCGGTCGAAGACGGCCTACCGCTGGAGCTGGCGCGTGCCCGGGCCGACAGCGCGGCGCAGCTCTGGGGCGATGCCGCGCGGTGGGAGGTGATCCCGATGGACGAGGGCGGGCTTTTTGCTCCGGTGTCGCCATCGGGCTGGCTGATCCGGGACACGCTCTCGGCCCGCATCCACCCCCGCCGCGCCTGCGAGGCGCTCGCGGCGGCGTTGCGGGTGCAGGGCGTCGAGATCGTGTCGGAGGCACCGGACCGCGGCGCCGTGATCTGGGCGACCGGCTGGCAGGGGCTGGCGGCGGTGACGAACGACGCCGGACGTGCCGTGGGCACCGGGGTGAAGGGGCAGGCGGTGCTCCTGCGCCACGATGCCGGAGAGGTGCCGCAGGTCTTTGCCGGCGGACTGCACGTCATTCCCCACGCCGATGGCACCGTGGCCGTGGGCTCGACCAGCGAGCGGGATTTCGACGATCCGACCTCGGTGGACGCGCAGGCCGACGCCCTGGTCGACAGGGCGGTCGAGGTGCTGCCGCTGCTGGCCGGCGCCGAGGTCGTCGAACGCTGGGCCGGCGTGCGGCCGCGGGCGCGCAGCCGGGCGCCGCTTCTTGGAGAGTGGCCGGGCCGCGCGGGTCACTTTCTCGCCAATGGCGGGTTCAAGATCGGGTTCGGGATGGCGCCCAAGGTGGGCGAGGTCATGGCCGAGCTGGTGCTCGAGGGCCGCGACACGATTCCCGAAGGCTTCCGCGTCGCGGCATCGCTGTAGTGCGCCGGGGCGTCAAAGCGCCCCGGGCCCGGATCAGATCCCGCTCGCCGTGGTCGAGACCTGCCGCGTCAGACCGAGCGCGGAGCCAAACAGGCTGAAGATCGTCTGCGTCCGGGTGACCGGCGATTCGGTCGCGAGCACCGTGTCGTCGGGGAAGATGTTGAAGTTCCGCGCGGCAAAGAGGCCATCCGCCGAGGTCAGGTCGAACGCGAAGATCACCTGGCGCCGGTTCGGTCCCGTGCCGTCGGCCCGCAGCGCAGCAGATGAGTATTCCCGCAGAACCAGCACACCCTGCGGATCGGCGCGCGAATCCTGCAGGCCCCGCATGAGTGCCATCGCCTCGATCGCCGAGACCCGCGGCTTCGGGAACGAGATCAGGTCCTCGGTGCCCGACGCACCGAGCGCGGTGAACGTGCGGTCGTCCTCGTCCACCACGACGATGTCGCGCGGCCGCAACGTGGTGTTTCGCGCGCCTGAGCTGAACAGGTCCTTGGCGAAGATCTCGTAGGTGGAGCCGCCGCGCAGCAGCTTGACCACCGGGTTCTCGAACGCGTTCACGATGCCGCCACCGGCGGAGATCAGGCTCATGATCGAGTAGTTGCGCGACGGCATGGGGTAGGTGCCCGGCCGCGCCACGCCGCCGGCGAGGTCGACCGAGTTGCCCTGGCCTTCCTGCACCGTCAGCAGAACCTGCGCCGACGGCACGACGACCTCCATCTGGCGCTGGATGGTCTGCCGCGCGCCCGAGGGCGACAGGCCGGCCACGCGGACGTTGTTCACGTAGGGCACGAAGATCATGCCGTTGTTGTCGACTTCGAGCCCCTGCAAACGCGTCGAGGTCTCGGCCGCGTTGGTGAGCAGAGAATTTTCCTCGGCGTCGTAGATCGTCAGGTCGATCATGTCGCCGGTGGCGATCATCGTGGTGTCCGGAGCGCCGGTCTTGCCGACCCAGCTGAACGACCGGAAGCCGCCGGTGGCGGGCCAGGTCTCGATCGCGGCCATGTTGGCGCGCGTGACCGGCACGACCTGGAAGGTCGGCGTCTGGCTGTTCTGTTCGGAGAGCACCTCGGATTGCAGCGCCGCCCCGCGCGGAAGGCTGCACGCCGCGAGAAGCACCAGCGCAAACAGCGCGGCGATCCGTCTGACTTGGTTCGTCACTGCACCATCCCCCGGAATTGCCGACCGCGTCACTTTATTAGACGCCTGTGCCGGTGTTAAACAGACGGCCGGTAATTTCCAGAGCGAATGGACCAAAAATGTCTCAGGACGGCGGACGTACGCCGGAGATTCTGCTGCTTGGCGCCTCGGGCAAGGTCGGCACTCTCCTGCGCGATAGCTGGGCCGGGGCCGTCGGCGAGGCCGCGCGGCTGGTGCCGGTGGCGCGCGACGGGCGCGCGGGCCTGCACTGGGCGCCGGGCGATCCGCTCGACCGGCTGCCGCGGGTCGATGCGGTCGCCGCACTCTGGGGCGTGACCCCGGGGCCGGGACGCGACCTCGCCGACAATACCCGGCTTGCGCTCCTGGCGCAGGAGATCGGCGCTGCGACCGGGGCGCGGGTGGTCCTCCACGCCTCGTCCGGAGCGGTCTATCGTCCCGGCCTTGACCCGCTGCGGGAGGAGGACGGCCCCGACCCCGTCTCGCTCTACGGCGCGGCAAAGGCCGAGATGGAAGCGGCGCTGGCCGGTGCACGAGGACCGCGCGCGGTCTGCCTGCGGATCGGGAACGTGGCAGGCGCCGACAGCCTTTTCGCCGCGATGGCGCAGGGCGGCACGGTGACGCTGGACCGGTTTCCGGACGGGCAGGGGCCGCGGCGCAGCTACCTTGATCCGGCGGACCTCGCCCGGATTCTCGCGGCGCTGGCTTCGGCGGACGCGCAGAGCCTCTCGCCGGTTCTGAACACAGCAGCGCCCGTGGCGACGCCGATGGCGGACATCGCCCGCGCCGCGGGGCGCGCGGTTGCCTGGCGCGAGGCGCCCGAAGGCGCTGCGGCCTGCGTGGCGCTGGACACCGAACGGCTTTCGCGCCATTGCCCGCTCGATTACGCGGCGGCCTCCCCCGCGCGGCTTGCGCGCTACGCCCCCGCCCTCGATTCCGCTACGGAGCAGACCTCATGAGTGCCGCCAAGCGGGTTTTCGACATCGCCGGTGCCCTGTTCCTCGGCCTGCTGCTGTCGCCCCTGATCGTCGGGATCGCGCTGTCCATCCTGCTGCGGGACGGTCGCCCGATCCTCTACCGCGCCGAGCGCATGAAGACGCCGGAGCAGGGCTTTCTGCTGTGGAAGTTCCGTACCATGCGGACGGACAAGGCGGATCGCGGCGTGTCCGGCGGCGACAAGGCCAGCCGGATCACCGCGACCGGGCGCGTCCTGCGGCAAACCCGGTTGGACGAGCTGCCGCAGCTCTGGAACATCCTGCGCGGCGACATCAGCTTTGTCGGTCCACGGCCGCCCCTGCGCCGCTACGTCGAGCTGTTTCCCGACCTCTATGCCGAGGTTCTGCAGGTCCGGCCGGGTGTCACGGGACTTGCCACGCTGGCCTATCACGGTACCGAAGAGCGCCTGCTTCAGGCCTGCCGCACTCCCGAGGAAACCGAGGCCGTGTATTGCCGCCGCTGCGTGCCCCGAAAGGCCCGGCTCGACGGCATCTACGCGCAGAACCGGTCGTTCTGCTACGACCTACGGCTGATGGTGGCGACGGTCTGGCGCAAGCTGCCGCTCGGGCGCCGTCAGCGCAGCGTGCGGTAGGTCAGCGTCTCGGTCAGCTGGCCGAACCACTGCTCGCCCGACAGCACGTAGCCATCCGAAGACACCACGTACCTGGACACGTGATCTGGGCCGGTCTCGCTGACGCAATGCACCTCGACGGCCGTTGCGTTGCCGTTGATCTCGCCCGCCACGTAGTCGGTGGCGCCGCGTGGAAGCACATTGCAGGTATAGTTGTAGACGATGGTGTCGTTGTCGCCCGACAGGAACCGCATGACGTAGGGTGCGGTGCCTTGCTGACGCGCGCGGATCAGCGGCAGGAGCGCGTCCTCGTCCGAGGACATCAGGTCGCCGCCGAGGCCGCGGCTCTGCACCGCGAAACCGTTGCGAAAGACGACGTTCTGCCCGCCGGCGCTGGCCCACGTCACGTAGTCGCCGTTCTGGCCGATGGGTGCGATCAGGGCCTGCCCGCCGCGATTGCCGACCTCGAGAAAGCGGATCGGGCCCGGCACCGTGGCAAGGCTCTGGCGGATCTGCGCCTCGCTCAAGGGCGGCGGGTTTGCGTTGGACAGCTTGGCCCGCAGCTCACCGAACACGTCGAGCGCGTTCACCGATTCCTTCTCGGTCGAGCAGGCGGCCAGCAGGCCAGCGGCCGCCAGCGCCGCGATGGCGCGCCGGCGGAGGGTCTTGGTCGGGCGCATTGTCATCTCCAGAACCGTCCCCAGGTCTTTGCCATCTCGGGCTGGTGGTCGCTGCGGACGCGGCCGTAGAGGCGTCCGCCCACGCCAAGCTTGGCGCCGCCGTCACGCGTGATCGGCGAGATCGTGATGTTCTCGGCGCGGCGCGAGGGCGAGCCCAGCGCCCAGTTGAGCGGGATCGAAATACGGATGCCCTTGTCGAACGAGCCCTCGCCGAACTCGTCGGCGCTGACGTCGGTCTTGGTGGCGTAGGCCCCCACGCGCCAGCCGTTGGCGAACTCGCGGTTGACCGAAAGCGTCGCGCCGACATCGCCGGCAAGGTAGCTGCCCACGTCAAGCTGCGTGTGGAAGCCGTAGCCAAGGTCGTAATAGGCCGAGACGTGGCCGTTGAACTCGGGGATCTCGCCCGAGGGCGTCATGTTCGACTGGATGCCGAAGCCCTGGTCGAAATCGCGGCGCCGGACGTAGTTCAGCTCTGCACCGAGGCCGAGACGGCTGTCCACGGGCTTCCACAGAAGCTCGCCCGAGACGCCGGCATACATGCGCTCGAGGTAGCCAGCGGTCACGCGGCTGTAGAGGTCCTTTCCGGGCCGCCCGTAATGGGCCAGTGTCAGCCGGTCGAGCGAGGTGTCCGATTCCCGCGCATAGAGCGGCGCCGCCGTGCGCACGGCCGGCAGCTGGGTGTCGGCGCTGTAGGTGGCCTCGTCGATGGTGCCACCGAGGCGCTGCGACACGGCGCCCGCAAGCTCCAGTCCCGGGGCAATCTCGAGCGAGGCCGACAGGCGCGCGCCGTAGTCGGTGCGCAGCGGGTCGTCGGGATCGAAGGCCGAGTAGCGGAAGTAGGGCGCCAGCGACCAATTGAACTTGGGATACTGGTCGGCAAAGACCGGCGGTGTGCGGCCGATCGCATCGACCACCGCAACGCGGTCATAGATCGCGTCCGCCGCGTCGAATTCCAGCCGCTCGAGATCGCCGCGGCGGATCACCACGGCCGAGGAGGGCACGCCCCCCGTGGTCGGCACGATCACGAACTCCGAGATCGAATCCGGCAGCGCCCGCGACATCAGGCGCGCCGTGCGCCCGATCGCCTGCGGCGCGGCGTTGTAGCGACGGTTGATGATCCGCGCGGTGGCCCGGTCGGCCTCCAGCGACAGACCTTCCAGCGTGATGCCCTGATCGTCGAGCGCCTCGCCGAGGGCCTCACGCACCTGCATCTGACGGGCGGGCTGGGTGGTCCAGCCCAGGTCGGCGGCCTGATCGGCGCGCCGCGGCGACACCGGCACCGGCGCGGTCTCGTTGCCGCCCGGAACCGGAGCGGTGCGCGGGTTCGTCAGGACGGTGAACTGCGCGCCGATCTCGCTGCCATAGGCATAGTAGAGCGACAGCTGGTTGCCGTTGCGGAAGACGTAGTCGCCGCCGACGCTCCACGGCGATTTCCGGTCGAAGCCGGTCGCGCGCGTGGTCTCGAGTTCGTAGTCGTCCGAGGAGTATTCGACCTTCATGCGCAAGTTGTCGGTCATGTCCCACGACAGGCCGCCGAAGGCCGCCGCGTCGCCTCGGAAGAATCGTTCGTAGTCGGCTGTGCCGCCGCGACCGACGTCGTTGGACGGGCGCGTGCCGGTGCTGCCGAAGGACTGGTAGCTGCCGAGCCGGCCCCAGCCGACGCCGCCGGTCACGCGGACGCCGGGGAAGATCTCCTTCGTGGCGACGACGTATTCCGCGCCGTAGAGACCGGTGCCGATGAAGTCCTGCAGACCCACCGAAAGGTCGGGCAGGTAGGTGCCTTCCTTCAGCAGCTGAAAGCGCAAATCGAAGCTGCGGTCGTAGTAGTCGCCGTCGCGATTGCCGGGCAGGTTCGAATTCTCGAGCAGGCTGTAACGGAAGCTGCCGATGACGCGCGGTAGGACCTGAAAGCTCAGCGTCGCGCGCGTCGTGGTGCCGAAATGCGAAACGGTCGCGCCGAAGCTCGCATCCGGCGCCATCTCGGCCGTGGGCATGTCCACGAGGCCCGGCAGGCCGTAGGCGTTGAAGCTCGGCACACGCTCCTGCGGATATTGCAGCAGTGGCGGCGACAGCTGCTCCTGCCCCTGTGCCGAGGCGGTGCCCGCCGAGATGGAACAGACCACGAGCGCCATCGCCGTCGTCTGCATGATCCCTCTTGCCCTCATCGCGTGCCCTCGTCCGCCCGTTCCGGTGTCGACTGCCCTTCTATCGGGGATTGACCGAAGCTGTCCATGCGTCCCGGAAAGACCGTGTTAACCGTGCACTCATTTTGCCGCGCGGATCCGGCGCCCGCGCCGCAGTTTGAGCCCATTTCCGCGATCAATAGGCCCCGTGAGGCCGGGGCGCGTCCCCGGCACTGGGTGAACGTGACGAGTGGGAGCTTGGGGCCAATGGCAGGCAACGCAGACGGTGCGCCGATCATCATCAAGAAGAAGAAGATCGTCGGTGGCGATGGCCATCACGGCGGCGCCTGGAAGGTCGCCATGGTTCAGACCTTTCGGTTCGGTCACATTTTGCGACGGTGTACAAGCCGCCATGCGGCGGCACTCCAAGGCCGTTCTGACCGTGGCGGACGTGGCTCTTCGCCGACCCGCTTTGTCCTTGCGGACGGGGTGCATACTGCGCGGCGCGAGTTAACACCCGGCTAATGCTCTCGTGGAAAATCTCGACGATTTTATGAGTTTGTTAGGAGCGTTTTTCCAGTCTTCCGGGGGCAATCCTGTCAAGTCGTGAGCTTTGTCCACGCACGTCATAGGTTACGGGGCCGCCTCTGAGTGCGCGAAGTGCCTCGAGACGTGCCGATACCGAGCGGATGCCAGTCAGAGCCTCGTCGAACAGGGTACGATTCGCGCTAATCTTTTTCCTAGTGATCTCGAGTTCCGCGGCCTTCACATTCTCATCGGTCCCGATCGCATGCAGCAACTCACTCTTACGGGCCAGCAGTCTTTCTATCTCGTCAAAATCTCCGTCGATGAGGGCGTCGCGTTCACGGTCGAGTAGGTCCTCGAGTTCCTTGACGCGATGCGTGCAGAGATTGGTCATGGGAGTTCTCCATAAGACTTCTCAAAATATGCTCAGTTAAACCGATGCCCCCATGCTCGGTTAGCGTGCGAGCATGCGCGTCACGAAGCATCGACGCGAACTGTTCCTCGCCCGCTCCACCCCCAAATGATGCTCTCGGTTCGCCGAATTTTGCGGCCCTGAGCATCTCGGAAAGAAAATGAGTTTCGAGGGCTTCGGCCGCTAACTTGCGAGTATTCTGAAGCTTGAGATGTGTTTCGCGGGGCGCGAGGGTGAAATTCGACTTGAGGTGGCTCATGACCAAAGGATGCATGTCTGCGGTAAAAAATCAGTAAGGAAAGAGAGCTATACCTGCCAAAGAGGTGACTTCTGAGGGAGTTCTTGATGGTTGACTACCTATCTGTAAGGGCAGGCTCGCTAAGCACAGCAATGAAGGTAAGCGATGCGGAGAACGCTCGACCTTCCGAGTTTGATAAAATCTTCCAGGGTGGAAATGCTCCAAAGGATAAGCAGTCTGGACACGCGAACGATGACGCCAATCTTTTTGGTTCCCACGAGGGAGGCCCGAAGGAACCTTCCAATCGAGATGACAATGAAACCGCAAGGCCAAACTCTCATATTTTCCGAGTTTGGTCGAACTCGAATTGTTCAATTAGGAGGGGCGGGGGGCATTTACCTATCTCAGGAAATAGAGGTCAGGAAGTACATGACGCCGACCGCGAAAATATTACCTCCGAATTAAGTGCGCTATCGCTCCATCTCGAGGGGGAAGTGGGGGGAGGAGATCACTCTATGCAATTCGCTGAGGGCGTGGGGGTGGTAATTGAGAAAGAGGGTAAATTTTATCTTGTTGCAGCTTCGCTGGAGCGAGGTGCAAGTAGGTTAAGAAGATCTGTGCCGGTCGATATTGGGGAAGGCTTCGCTTCATATCCTTCGATCAAAGGTGAGGGCCCTGATCGTGTCTCATCGCCTTTTTCGGAGTGCGATGCTTTGCATTCCAACTTGGGGGCTTGGTCCGACACCGTACCCTCCAGTCGTGATTTCCCATCCGGCGTGCCAACCTCTAAATGTGTGAACGTTCCTTCTGTCTCGAACGCTAGCGCAATTGGGGGGGAGCTTTCGTGGTATCACGTTTAGAGAATGGATTTCCTGATGAGCATCAGGAAAAAGTGTATAAGTTGCTTGGTGGTTGGGCTCCAGTTATTGGTTCAGCTTCATCGCTCCGGATCGACGGAGTCGATATGAGGGAATGCACTTTCCCCATTTCTGATGATATTTCCCTTAGTGGTCGAGATGCTCGTCCGCTCGGAGAAAAGCTGGAGAATAGATCCGGTTTAAAACCTGTTCACGGTGGATGGCATGAGAGTAGCGGTGAAGACCTTGGTCGATTGGGTCAGGAGCCGCCCGTGAACCATGCGCTTGTGCATTCTCCTCACGCCGCAGATCGTCAAAACCTTGAAATACCCGGGGTGGGGTTAAGCGAAATCGAGCGTCTTTTCCGTCTTGGAAAAATAGAGAGTGAAGGGATCAGGATAAGCTTCTACCGTGGGGGTGAGGCTAAATTAGTTAGCCAGTTGAGAGACACGAAGGTGCAGTGGAGCGAGGCAGCGGGTGCACCTAACAGTGTCACTTCAACTGGATTTATGGAGCGTTCCGAGACTGGATTGGCTCGAGCCGCCAGCGTGCTGGAAGCGGAGCGGGAAGTGTCCGATTTGGACAGACATAGCGCCGTTGTGCTCGAAGAGGGTGCGCAGAAATTTAGGGTTGGCCGAGAGACAGGTGTCTACAGTACTGAAGGTTTGCGTGGTGTCATTGTCAATTCAGTCGCTAGCAATCCTGTAAATATTGGTGATCTGAAGTTGCAGGTTTCTAAAGAGGGGGGTGCGGTTCTGCATCCTGCGCATTCGAGCGATGCTACTGCTGCAGAGTTCGGGGGGCAGGCTTCTTGGGTCAAGGTCCGTCGCCAAGTACCGGGTGATAGGTTTGAAGTTCACGCTGACAGTTCGGATGGCCACAGCGAAATAAACATCGGCGACCGTGCTGGGAAAGCTGTTCCAAATATGCAATTCCACTATGAGAGAAGCCTTCAGGGGGTAGGGGAACGCCACCCGGTCATCGTTTCACCCAAGGTCTCCTCATCCCAAGAAGGCCGGCAGAATGCATCTGCGAGCGTCTCCAGTTCAAGGAGCGACGCAGATTCCACTGAACTGCCGGACAATCAGTTCGACGGATTGGTCAACCAGAAGGCCTTGATTGTCGAAAGCAAAGGGCAAAGTGATCTCAATTCGGCGGACCTGGGCTTGGATCGGTATCCACGCGAAGATGCAATTCACAGTCATGTTTCGTCGAAGCCGGGCGACGCGCCCCACCAAGTTGTCCCCGGGGGTGCGCCGCGCGGGCATGGCATGGCTCCGTCCCAGACGGGACTTGTGATTCAGCAGCTGGTGGACGTGGCCGGGAATCTGAGGGAAGGGCCGGTCGAGGTCACTCTTCGACCGGAAGAGCTTGGACAGGTACGGCTCAAGCTTTCGGGGGGTGACGGAACCCTGGTTGTCCAGATTATTGCCGATCGGCCGGATACGCTGGATTTGCTGCGCCGGCATTCGGACGTGCTCCAACGCGAACTTCACGATGCGGGCTTCGGGGCACTCGATCTGGACTTCGGCGAGCGGGCCGAGCGCGACATGGACAGGGTCCGGTCCTCGAAAGACCACGACGCGGATGGTCAATCGCCGGAGGATGGAGACACGAGAGGCGAAGCGACCTCCGGACAGCCCATGTCGTCAGCGTTGAACCTTTATCTTTGAGGAACTTGCAATGGTTTCAGTGAACCCGAACGGGACCGCCTCGACAGTTGCACCTTCGAGTGCTGCCCCCATGCCGGACGTTGCTGGCCGCGGCAGTGCGCTGGCGTCGGATTTCGATACGTTCCTGAGAATGCTCACGGTTCAGGCCCGGAATCAGGACCCGCTGAACCCGCTGGACGCGACCGACTACGCCACCCAGCTTGCGACGTTCTCCAACGTGGAACAGCAAGTGATGACAAACGATCTGCTCGCCGACATCTCGTCTGCGGTCTCGGGATCCAGGCTCGATACATTGCGATCATGGGTTGGAGCCCAGGTCCTGTCGGAGGCGCCAGCCCGATACGACGGTGGGGACGTTGCGATAAGAACCGTACCGTCCGAGGTCGCCACAAGCGCCGACCTGGTGGTGTCTGACGCGGCGGGACAGGAAATCTTCCGCGGCTTGGTCGATCCGACTGCGGCGACCGTGACCTGGGACGGGACCAGAACCGATGGCACGGTGGCGGGAACGGGGCCGTTCTCCTTCGCTGTCGAGGGGTTTGCCGGGACCGACGCGCTCCCGTCGCAGCCGGCAGCGGTCTACGGGCGTGTTGCGGAGGCTCGATTCGACGAGGGCGGCCGTACTGTGCTGACGCTCGAAAGTGGCGCTGAGGTCAGAGAAGATGACGTAATGGGGATGCGGATCGGAAAGTGATTTCGGGCTCTTTAGAAGAGGCCGACGATGCCCGCGCCCAAGGCTCCGCCGATGCACAGGCCGAGGGTCGTCCAGCCCAGCCGCCAGCGCCACCACGATCCGGTGTCCCGGGTCTGGGTTCGCGATTGCATGATCAGCAAGTCCTCGACGATGCTTGGCAGTCGCGGGCCGAAGCGCGACAGCACCTTGGCGGTCTCGCGCAGGTCGTGCAGCACCGCCTTGGGGCCGATGGAATTGCGAATGTAGTCCTCGACCACCGGCTGCGCGACGCTCCAGATGTTCATGCGCGGATTGAGGGATCTGGCGACGCCCTCGACCACCACCATCGTGCGTTGCAACAGGATCAGCTCGGTGCGTGTCTCCATCCCGAAACGCTCGGTTACCTCGAACAGGTAGGCAAGGAGGCGGGCCATCGAGATCCGGGTGGCGTCCATGCCGAAGATCGGCTCTCCCACGGCTCGCAGCGCTCGGGCGAACTCGTCCCTGTCACGGTCGGCGGGGACATAGCCCGCTTCGAAATGCACTTCTGCCACACGCTCGTAGTCGCGACGGATGAAACCGTAGAGAATCTCGGCGTAGACCCGGCGGGTATACTCGTCGATATGGCCCATGATGCCGAAGTCGATCGCGATGATGTCTCCGTTCGCGGCGACCTTCAGGTTCCCCTGGTGCATGTCGGCGTGGAAGAATCCGTCGCGCAGGGCGTGCTTCAAGAAGAGTTGCAGCACCCTCTCGGACAGTTCGGCCCGATCATGGCCCGCGGCGTCGAGCGCGGCATTGTCGCCCATCGGAACGCCCTCGGCCCAGTCCAGGGTCATGACCCGGCGGGCCGAGCTGAACCAGCGCACCTCGGGCACGCGGAACCCCTCGTCGTCGGCGGTATTCGACGCGAACTGAGAGGCGGACGCGGCTTCGAGGCGCAGGTCCAGCTCGCCCATGACGACGCCCTCGAAGTGCTGGATGACATCCAGCGGCCGGAGGCGACGCGACGACGGGGACAACAATTCGATGGAATTCGCGGCCAGGTAAAATGCGTCGATGTCCTTGCGGAAGGCGCGTTCGACACCCGGACGCAGGACCTTCACCGCCACCGTCTCGCCGGTTTCGGCCAGCGTGGCGCGGTGCACCTGCGCGATCGACGCGGCCGCGATCGGTTCGCTGAATTCCGAGAACAGTTCGTCCGCGGGCATCTCGAGCTCTCGCGACACGGCGGCGAGGGCCTCCTCGCGCGAGAACGGCGGCAGCTTGTCCTGAAGCACCCGCAGTTGGTTGGCGAGGTCGTTGCCCACCAGGTCCGGCCGCGTGGAGAGGATCTGGCCGAACTTGATGTAGGCCGGGCCGAGCGCAGACAGCGCCCGGGTCACCGACGGCATCGACATGTCACCCTCGTGCCCCAGCGGTTTGAACGGCCAGCCGAGCACGCGGGCCGCCATGCGCAGCGGCCGCGGCGCGTCGAAAGCATCGAGCACCACGCGCATGGCGCCGGTGCGTTCGAGCGTGGCGCCGGTGCGGACAAGCCGCCAGATGTTGTGAGGTCCGCGCAAGTCTCAGATCTTCCAGGCCGAATGCAGGCAGGCGATGCCCATGGACAGGTTGCGGTAGCGGGCCTGTTCGAAGCCCACGCCCTCGATCATGCCTAGGAACGTCTCCTGATCCGGAAAGCGACGGATCGATTCGACGAGATACTGGTAGCTGTCGCGGTCGCCCGCCAGCGCCTGGCCCATCGCCGGAATCAGGTTGAACGAATAGCGGTCGTAGGCCCATGCCAGCGCCGGGTTAGGCACCTGGCTGAACTCCAGCACCATTAGCCGGCCGCCCGGCCGCAACACGCGGAACGCCTCGGCCAGTGCCACTTCGGGGCGGGTGACGTTCCGGATGCCGAAACTGATCGTGTAGACGTCGAAGCTGTTGTCGGGGAAGGGCAGCGCCATCGCGTCGCCAACCACCCAGTCGAGCATCCCCGACATCGCCTCGGCCTCGGCCCGGTGGCGTCCGGCCTCGAGCATGCCGGCGGTCAGGTCCAGCACCGTCGCGTGGCCCGAACCCGCGCGCCTGAGGAAGCGGAACGAGATGTCGCCGGTGCCGCCCGCGACGTCCAGCAGGCGCTGTCCGCGCCGCGGTGCGAGCCAGTCCATCATCGCATCCTTCCACAGCCGGTGGATGCCCAGCGACATGGCGTCGTTCATCAGGTCGTAGCGCGAGGCGACCGAGGTGAAGACACCCCGGACCCGTCCGGCCTTGTCGGCCTCGGGAATGTCCTCGAAGCCGAAATGCGTGGTTCGTTCGGTGTTGTCGGTCATGGCCCTTGTCGTCTCTGCGCGCTCTGCCTTCTTATAGGGCGCCGGGGCGCGCGCACAACGCGCCGGCCCGGCAGACCTATACCTACGGAGCCCCGCCGCCCATGCCCGAACTGCCCGAAGTCGAAACGGTCCGCCGCGGTCTCCTGCCGGTGATGGAGGGCGCGCGCATCGAAAAGGCAAGGGTCAATCGGCCGGATCTGCGCTGGCCGTTCCCGCCGCGCATGGCCGAGCGCCTGACCGGAGCGCGGATCGAGAGGCTGGAGCGGCGCTCGAAATACCTGCTTGCCGCGCTCGACACCGGCGAGACGCTGCTCATGCATCTCGGCATGTCGGGGCGCATCCTCGTCTCCGGCGATCCTCTGGGCCACTTCGTTCACGATCATCCCGCGCCGGAAAAGCACGACCACGTGGTATTCGACATGGAGGGCGGGGCGCGCGTCACCTTCAACGACCCCCGCCGCTTCGGCGCGATGGACCTGATGGAGAGCGCGGGGCGGGACGCGCATCCCCTGCTGGCCGCGCTCGGGCCCGAACCGCTGGGCAACGCGTTCTCCGAGCCGCATCTCGTCGCGGCGCTCGAGGGCCGGAACACGCCGATCAAGTCGGCGCTGCTCGACCAGAAGATCGTCGCGGGGCTGGGCAATATCTATGTGTGCGAGGCGCTGTTCCGCACGGGGATCCACCCCGCGCGCAGGGCCGGGCGGCTTTCGGCACGGCGCCGGGCGTCTCTGGTGCCGGCGATCCGCGACGTCCTGTCGGATGCAATCGCAGCGGGGGGATCGTCGTTGCGGGACTACCGCCGCGCGGACGGCGAACTGGGTTATTTCCAGCACAGTTTCGACGTGTATGGGCGCGAGGGTGCGCCGTGCCGCCGCGACGGCTGCGACGGCACCGTGCGACGCATCGTCCAGTCGGGGCGGTCGTCCTTCTACTGCGCGCGGTGCCAAAGATAGCTTGATCGGCAGGGGACAAGTGATAAGCGTTCCCAACCTGACCGTTACAATTCGGAGCCGTGTTACATGGCCTATGAGACGATCATCGTCGAAGTAGAAGACCACGTCGCCGTCATTAAGCTGAACCGCCCGGACGCGCTCAATGCGTTGAATTCGCAGCTCCTGGGCGAGCTGGCCTCGGCTCTGAAGGATGCCAGCGCCAACGAGAAGGTGCGGTGCATCGTGCTCACCGGTTCGGCCAAGGCCTTTGCCGCGGGCGCCGACATCAAGGAGATGTCCGAGAAGTCCTTCGTCGACGTGTTCACGCAGGATCTCTTCGGCAACGAGGCCACTGCGATCCTGGACGTGCGCAAGCCGGTGATCGCCGCCGTGGCGGGCTATGCCCTCGGCGGTGGCTGCGAGCTGGCGATGATGTGCGACTTCATCATCGCGGCCGACAACGCCAAGTTCGGCCAGCCCGAGATCAACCTCGGCGTCGTCGCCGGTATCGGCGGCACCCAGCGCCTGACGCGCGCGGTCGGCAAGTCCAAGAGCATGGACATGCACCTGACCGGCCGCTTCATGGATGCCAATGAGGCCGAGCGCGCGGGGATCGTAAGCCGTGTGGTCCCGGCCAAGAGCCTGATGGAAGAGGCGCTCGCCGCCGCGGGCAAGATCGCCGAGAAGTCGATGATCACATCGCGCGCGGTGAAGGAGGCGGTGAACCGGTCCTTCGAGACGCCGCTGGCCGAGGGCCTGCTGTTCGAACGCCGCCTGTTCCACGCCATGTTCGCCTGCGAGGATCAGAAGGAGGGCATGGGGGCCTTCCTCGAAAAGCGGGCACCGCAGTTCCGCGACCGCTGAGCCGCCGCGCCGCGGCAATTCCCTCTTGGCAAGTGGGGCGCGGTGATGTAAGCGCGCCCCTTACATGCGCGTGCGGCCCGCTCTGGCCAGAATCGTTCCGGACGTCCCGAGCCGGAGTGTGGTGCATTCGCGCGACGACATTCCGAACTCGAACGACGAGGACCGATCACATGGCCAACACGGCACAATCCAAGAAGCGCGCGCGCCAGAACGAGACCCGTTACGCGGTCAACAAGGCCCGCCGCTCGCGAATCCGCACCTATCTCCGCAAAGTCGAGGAAGCGATCGCTTCCGGCGACAAGGACGCCGCCCAGGCCGCTCTCCGCGCCGCTCAGCCCGAGCTGATGCGCGGCGTCACCAAAGGCGTCTTTCACAAGAACACGGCCGCGCGGAAGATGTCGCGCCTGTCGTCGCGGGTGAGAGCGCTCGGCGCGTAAGCGTCAAAATATAGCGAAATTTCTGAAGGGCCCCACGATATGTGGGGCCCTTTTTGCGTGTGTGTCTTTCTTGTCCACCGCCAGCGATTCTTTTGGGGTGGAGTCCTGAGTCAACGATCAGTTTGAGTTGAAGCACCCGGCGGTCTTGGTAGTTTGTCCCGGCGAGTCACATTCGCTCTGGGGGGACACGGTCCGCAGGCACGCTCATCCATGCGATGACTGGTCGCGCGGTGTCGGATACGGGGGTTGCGACCCAAGTCCGACAGTGCACGCTGCTGCTGCCGCCTTGTCCGTAATAGTGGTGAACCGAAGAATCGGTGGCGTCCGCATCAGTGCGGGCGGCCGGCGAGCTTTGGTCAAGCGACAGTCGGGAACACGTCCGCTTCGTGCGCGAAGCGGAGACGGTTCTTGCGTCCCCGAGCAATGTGTTTCGTGTCGCGAGCGGGTCGCGGCAAGAGCAGAACATGGCACGGACCGGGGACACATGACACAAGAACAATGGGGCGCCTTGCGCAAGACTCTGTGCGAGACGATCGGCGAGAACAACTACAAGGCCTGGATCGAGCCGCTGCGCTATGACGGGCTCGAGAACGGCGTGGCGACCTTCGGGGCGCCCACCAACTTCGTCGGCACCTACGTGTCCCAGAACTTCGGCGACGTGATGCTGTCGCAGATGAACGCGCTGTCGGGCGACTCCGTCCGCCGTCTCCACTTCCGCGTCGTTCAGGGCGCCAACGAGACCTCCGAGCCGACGCGCTCGGCCGCGGCCGTCGCCCCCGCCACCCCCGCAGCGCCGACCTCGCCCGCCGTTGCGCCGGCGCAGGCCTCCTCCGACCTGCTTCCGGGCGCGCCGCTCGATCAGCGCTTCAAGTTCGACAGCTTCGTCGTCGGCAAGCCGAACGAGCTCGCCCATGCCGCCGCGCGCCGCGTGGCCGAGGGCGGCCGGGTGACCTTTAACCCGCTCTTCCTTCATGGCGGCGTCGGCCTCGGCAAGACTCACCTGATGCATGCCATCGCCTGGGAACTGCGTGAGAGGAACCCGGAGCTGAACGTGCTCTACCTTTCGGCTGAGCAGTTCATGTATCGCTTCGTTCAGGCCCTGCGCGACCGCCGCATGATGGACTTCAAGTCGATCTTCCGCTCGGTCGACGTGCTCATGGTCGACGACGTTCAGTTCATCTCGGGCAAGGATTCCACGCAGGAAGAGTTCTTCCATACGTTCAATGCGCTGGTGGACCAGAACAAGCAGGTCGTTATCTCGGCGGACCGCGCCCCCGACGAGATCAAGGATCTCGAGAACCGCATCCGGTCGCGCCTGCAGTCGGGCCTCGTGGTCGACCTGCACCCGACCGATTACGAGCTGCGCCTGGGCATTCTCCAGACCAAGGTGGAGCAACAGATGGCCTACAATCCGGGCGTGACGCTGCAGGACGGCGTGCTCGAGTTCCTCGCGCACCGCATCTCCACCAACGTCCGCGTCCTTGAAGGTGCGCTGACCCGGCTGTTCGCCTTCGCATCGCTGATCGGCAAGCCCGTCGACCTCGGCATGACGCAGGAATGCCTGACCGACGTCCTGCGCGCCAACGAGCGCAAGGTTTCGATCGAGGAGATCCAGCGTCGCGTGGCCGAGCACTACAACATCCGGCTGTCGGACATGATCGGCCCGCGCCGGACCCGCGCTTTCGCGCGGCCGCGGCAGGTCGCGATGTACCTGTCGAAGAAGATGACCGCGAAGTCGCTGCCCGAGATCGGCCGCCGCTTCGGCAAGCGCGACCACACCACCGTCCTGCACGGGGTGAACCGGATCGAGGCGCTCGCAAAGAGCGACGCGCAGATCGCAGAAGATCTCGAGATCCTGCGCCGGGCGCTCGAGGCCTGAGGGTATCCGGGCGGGACGGGCTGCGCCCGTCTCGTCACACTCGGCACGGTGGGCGGCCCGGAGCCGCCGCGCTGGCCTTGACGCCCCGCCCAAACAAACGGACAAAACAGGGAAACACGCCACGGGGCGGTCGATGTGCGGGCAAACCGCGCGCGGGCCCCGTCGGGCCGCGGAGGGATTTGGTCGATGAAATTCAGCATGGAACGGGCGACGCTGCTCAAGGCCGTGAGCCAGGCCCAGTCAGTCGTCGAGCGGCGCAACACGATCCCGATCCTGGCCAACGTGCTGATCGAGGCCGAGAAAGAGGGCGTGCAGTTCCGCGCCACCGACCTGGACATCGAGGTCGTCGACAAGGCCGTCGCGCAGGTCGAGCGCGCTGGCGCCACCACCGTCTCGGCGGTGCTGCTGCACGAGATCGTCCGCAAACTGCCCGACGGCGCTCTGGTCACCCTGACCGAGGATACGGCGGCCGGCCGCCTGACGGTCGAGGCCGGGCGCTCGAACTTCTCGCTCGCGACCCTGCCGAAAGAGGACTTCCCGGTGATGGCGTCGGCGGAATACGCCGCGAACTTCAGCGCCAAGGCCGGCACCCTGCGCCGCCTCTTCGACAAGTCGAAGTTCGCGATCTCGACCGAAGAGACGCGCTACTACCTGAACGGGGTCTACATGCACATCGCGGAGGCCGAGGACGGCCGCGCGTTGCGCTGCGTGGCGACAGACGGCCACCGCCTCGCCCGGATCGACGCCGAGGTTCCCGCGGGCGCGGAGGACATGCCGGGCGTGATCGTGCCGCGCAAGACCGTGGGCGAGCTGCGCAAGCTGCTTGATGACGACGACACCGACATCGCGGTTTCGGTTTCCGAGACAAAGGTGCGCTTCGCGACGCCGGACCTGACGCTGACCTCGAAGGTCATCGACGGCACCTTCCCGGATTACTCGCGCGTCATTCCGCAGAACAACACCAAGCGGCTCGAGGTCGACGCGACCGAGTTCGCCAAGGCGGTGGATCGCGTGGCAACCGTCAGCTCCGAGCGCTCGCGCGCCGTGAAGCTGCAACTCGACGAGGACAGGCTGGTCCTGTCGGTCAACGCACCCGACAGCGGCAACGCCGAGGAAGAACTGGCCGTGGCCTACGGCGACGACCGGCTCGAGATCGGCTTCAATGCGAAGTATCTGCTCGAGATCGCGAGCCAGGTGGACCGCGAGAACGCGGTGTTCCTGTTCAACTCCTCGGGCGATCCGACCCTGATGCGCGAGGGCTCCGACACCTCCGCGGTCTACGTCGTCATGCCGATGCGGGTCTGAGCGAAGGCACACCGCACCGCAGCGCGGTCGATTGCCACGACAGGCCCCGCCAAAAGCGGGGCCTTTTGCTTGCACAGGGGCCGAATGCACGCGTTAAGTCGCGCCCATGCCGCTGCACCTGACCCAGCTGACCCTGTCGCATTTCCGCTCGCACAAGCGCGCCGCGCTCGATCTCGACGCGCGGCCGGTGGCGATCCACGGGCCGAACGGCGCGGGCAAGACCAACCTGCTCGAGGCAGTCTCGCTGTTTTCGCCCGGCCGTGGGATGCGCCGCGCCAGCGCGCAGGACATCGCGCGGCGACCCGAGGCGCTGGGTTGGAAAGTCACGGGCGCGCTGTCCGCGCCCGACGGTGAACATGACGTCACGTTCATGTCCGAGGGCGGCGCCCCGCGCGTGGTTCGGGTGGATGACAAGCTCGCCCCGCAGACGGCGCTCGGGCGGCTGGCGCGGGTGCTGTGGCTGGTGCCGGCGATGGACCGGCTCTGGATCGAGGGGGCCGAGGGGCGGCGGCGGTTCCTCGACAGGGTGGCGCTGTCGTTCTTTCCGGGTCACGCCGACGCCGCGCTGACCTACGAGAAGGCCATGCGTGACCGGAACCGCCTGCTCAAGGACCAGGTGCGGGACCCTGCGTGGTATCGCGCGCTCGAGGCGCAGATGGCCCGGGCCGGCACCGGCATCGATGCCAACCGGCGCGCCGCGCTCGACCGGATCGACGTGGCTCAGCAAGGCGCACGGACGGCCTTTCCGGTGGCCGCGCTGGAACTGATCTCGACCGAGGCGCCGCTGCCCGAGGGCGAGGACGCGCTCGCTGCCGCGCTGGCCGACGGGCGGGGCCGTGACATGGCGGCGGGTCGCACGCTTATCGGGCCGCACCGCGCCGATCTGCGCGGCACCTTCGCGGCGAAGGGCGTCGATGCGGCCGACAGCTCGACCGGAGAGCAGAAGGCACTTCTGATCTCGCTGATCCTCGCCAATGCCCGCGCGCTCCGGGACGAGATCGGCGCCGCGCCGATCCTGCTCCTGGACGAGGTCGCCGCGCATCTCGACGCGAACCGGCGCGCAGCCCTCTATGACGAGATCGCCGCGCTCGGCGCGCAGGCATGGATGACCGGCACCGGCCCGGAGCTCTTCGCCGAGTGGGGAGATCGCGCCCGCCACGTCGAGGTCACGGAAAGCGACGGCATATCGGAGGTGCGGGACGCATGAGCGTGACCGTCGGACAACTGTCGCTTTACGCCGGTGCGCTCCTGATCCTGTTCCTCACGCCGGGACCGGTCTGGGTGGCGATGACGGCGCGCACGCTTTCGGGCGGCTTCCGCGCAGCGTGGCCCCTGGCCCTGGGCGTGGTGGTGGGCGACGTGGTCTGGCCGTTCCTCGCGATCCTCGGGGTGACGTGGATCGTGGATACCTATGCCGGCGTGATGACGGCGCTGCGCTGGGTCGCCTGTGTGACGTTCCTCGTCATGGGCGTCCTCATCCTGCGCAACGCCGACAAGACGTTGGCCGCCGACAGCCGCCTGACCCGGCCCGGCCTGTGGGCGGGGTTCGTCGCGGGCCTCGCGGCGATCCTTGGGAACCCCAAGGCGATCCTGTTCTACATGGGGATGCTGCCGGGCTTCTTCGATCTGGCCGGTCTCGGCTGGCGCGACATGGCGGCGATTGCGTCGCTCTCGGCGGTGATCCCGCTGCTTGGAAACCTGACGCTCGCGCTCTTCATCGACCGGGCGCGGCGGCTGCTGTCCTCGCCCGGTGCGGTGCGGCGGATGAACCGAGGCGCAGGGCTGGCCCTGATCGCGGTGGGTCTCGCCATCCCGTTTCTCTGACGGGGCCGGCAACTCCGCTCCTACCTGCGTGAGCATCGGCCGCGCGCCACAAAATCTTGTGTCGCTTGCGTGACATTGGTGCGCGTGACGGGTATGTTTCGGGCAATCGCAAACGAAGGAATGTCATGTCCGAGAACGCTCAGAACGCCGAGGAATACGGCGCGGGATCCATCAAGGTTCTCAAGGGGTTGGAGGCTGTTCGCAAACGGCCCGGCATGTATATCGGCGACACCGACGACGGCTCGGGCCTGCACCACATGGTGTACGAGGTTGTCGATAACGGCATCGACGAGGCTCTGGCCGGCCATGCGACCCGCGTGACGGTCACGATCCACGCGGATTCCAGCGTGTCGGTGACCGACAACGGCCGCGGCATTCCGGTCGACATCCACGAGGAAGAGGGCGTTTCCGCGGCCGAGGTCATCATGACCCAGCTCCACGCCGGCGGTAAGTTCGACCAGAACTCCTACAAGGTCTCCGGCGGTCTGCACGGCGTGGGCGTGTCGGTGGTCAACGCACTGTCCGACTGGCTCGAGCTTCGCATCTGGCGCAACGGCCGCGAGCACGTCGCCCGGTTCGAGCGCGGCGAGACCGCCGAGCATCTCAAGGACGTCGGTGATGCCGAGGGACAGCAGGGCACGCAGGTCCGCTTCCTCGCCTCCACGGACACGTTCTCGAACCTCGACTACGACTTCCACGTTCTTGAAAAGCGCCTGCGCGAGCTCGCCTTCCTGAACTCCGGGGTGCGCATCCTGCTGAAGGACGAACGCCCCGCCGAGCCACTGAGCTCCGAGCTGTTCTACGAGGGCGGCGTGAAAGAGTTCGTGAAGTATCTCGACCGCTCCAAGACCTCGGTGATGCCCGAGCCGATCTACATGACCGGCGAGCGCGACGGCATCGGCGTCGAGGTCGCGATGTGGTGGAACGACAGCTACAACGAGATGGTGCTGCCGTTCACCAACAACATCCCGCAGCGCGACGGCGGCACGCACATGGCGGGCTTCCGCGGTGCTCTGACCCGCACCATCACTCGCTACGCCACCGACAGCGGCATTGCCAAGAAGGAGAAGGTCTCGTTCAGTGGCGACGACGCGCGCGAGGGCCTGACCTGCGTTTTGTCGGTGAAGGTGCCGGACCCCAAGTTCTCGTCCCAGACCAAGGACAAGCTGGTGTCGTCCGAGGTGCGCCCGGCGGTCGAGGGCCTGATGAACGAGAAGCTGTCCGAGTGGTTCGAGGAGAACCCCGCGGAGGCCAAGATCATCGTCGGCAAGATCGTCGAGGCGGCGCTGGCCCGCGAGGCCGCGCGCAAGGCGCGCGAGCTGACCCGCCGGAAAACCGCGATGGACGTCAATTACCTCGCCGGAAAGCTCAAGGACTGCTCCGAGAAGGACCCGTCCAAGACCGAGCTCTTCATCGTCGAGGGTGATTCCGCCGGCGGCTCGGCCCAGACCGGCCGCGACCGTGGCACCCAGGCGATCCTGCCGCTGAAGGGCAAGATCCTCAACGTCGAGCGCGCGCGCTTCGACCGGATGCTGTCGAGCCAGGAAATCGGGAACCTGGTGATGGCGCTCGGCACCGGGATCGGTCGCGACGAGTTCAACATCGACAAGCTGCGCTATCACAAGATCGTCCTGATGACGGACGCTGACGTGGACGGCGCGCACATCCGGACGCTGCTGCTCACGTTCTTCTACCGCCAGATGCCGAAGTTGATCGAGGAAGGCTATCTCTACATCGCGCAGCCGCCGCTCTACAAAGTCACGCGCGGCAAGTCCGAGGTCTACCTCAAGGACCAGACAGCGCTGGACGATTACCTGATCCAGCAGGGCGTCGACGGAGCCCTGCTCGTGCAGGGTAACGGAGAAGAGATCACCGGCCAGGACCTCGTGCGCGTGGTCGACGAGGCGCGACAGCTCAAGCGCGTTCTGGATGCCTTCCCGACGCACTATCCCCGCCACATCCTCGAACAGGCGGCGATCGCGGGCGCCTTCGTACCGGGGGCCGTCGACAGCGACCTGCAGGGCGTGGCCGACCGCGTGGCCGAGCGTCTCGACCTGATCGCGCTGGAATACGAAAAGGGCTGGCAGGGGCGCATCACCCAGGATCGCGGCATCCGCCTCGCGCGGATCCTGCGCGGCGTGGAAGAGGTGCGCACCCTTGACGGCACCATGCTCCGCTCGGGCGAGGCACGCCGCACCGGTTCGTTCACCGACGCACTCAGGGCGGTCTACGAACGTCCGGCCTTCCTGCAGCGCAAGGAGCGCCGCCAGCATATCTACGGCCCGCTGTCGCTGCTTGACGCGATCCTCGAAGAGGGCGTGAAGGGCAACCAGCTCCAGCGCTATAAGGGCCTGGGCGAGATGAACCCCGACCAGCTGTGGGAGACCACGCTGGATCCGGACGCCCGCACGCTCCTGCGCGTGACCGTGGACGACGTGGCCGAGGCCGACGATCTCTTCACCAAGCTCATGGGCGACGTGGTCGAACCGCGCCGCGAGTTCATCCAGCAGAACGCGCTGTCGGTCGAGAACCTCGACTTCTGATCCAGCGGCGGGGCCCCCGGGGCCCCGCGCGCCGTCTGCCGCGGGCGGTCCGTCCGTGATGCGAGGGGAGGGGGCGCGTGTCAAAGAAATTCAGTGATCAGGACTGGCACCCGCCGATGCGCTCGCTGCGCTACTTCGTGTGCGTGGCCGAGGAAAAGAGCTTAACCCGTGCTGCGGGACGCCTGCGGGTCGCGCAGCCGGCGCTCAGTCGCCAGATCGCGGCGCTCGAGGACGATCTCGGCGTGCCGGTCTTCACCCGGATGCCGCGCGGGGTCGAGTTGACCGAGGCAGGGGAAATCCTGCTCGAACGCACCACGGCCATCTTCGGCCAGCTCGCGCAGACCTATCGCGACGTGACGACCCACGCGGCGGTGCCTCGCGGGCTGGTGGTCGTGGGAATGCCGCCCACGCCGGGCGAGTTCATCCTGCCTCCGCTTCTGGCCCGCGTTCGCCGAGACTATCCCGAGCTGGAGCTGCGCTTCGTCGAAGGCTTCAGCCGGGAGCTGGAGCGCGCGATCCTTGCCGGCGAAATCGGCGTCGCGGTGATGCACGAGCCACCCGACCGCAGCGACATCCATCGCCGCGAACTGCTTCGTGAGAGCCTGCACCTGATCGGGCCGCCCGAGGCGCTGGCGGCCACGTCCTATACCCTTGCCGAAGCGGCACAATTTCCGCTCATCATGCCGCCGCGGCCGAATTACCTGCGGGTGCTGGTGGACCGGGAAGCGGATGCCCGCGGCATCGACCTCAACGTGGTTCAGCGCGTGGACGGGGTCTGGCATCTCAAGGCGCTCCTGCGCGGCGGGCACGGCTACTCGCTGCTGACGCAAGGGGCGGTGATGACCGAGATTCACCAGGGCACGCTGTCGGCGCGTCCTGTCCGCGACCCGGTAATCGAGTGGGAGCTGTGCGTCGCGACGCGTGAGGATCAGCGCCGCAAGATGGCGATCTCGGTGGTCGAGGATGCGATCTACGATGTGGTCACCGATCTCGCGGAGCGCGGCGTCTGGCGTTGACGCCATGCCCGCGCGGCATCGCAATGATACAAAATCAATATTTGTGGCATGGGTGCCGGCGCGTCATCCTTCCCCGAGACGCCCGGATGGGAGCCGGGCGCTTCGAGGAGGAGACATCATGACCCGACAGATTCTGCTCGGCGCGGTGGCCGTGCTTGGCCTCACCGCCGCGAGCGCATCCGCCGAGACGTTCACTTGGATCACGTTCAAGCCGCAGGGTGCGGGGGACGCGCAGGCGCGCACGACCCAGTGGCTGGTGGACGAGTTCGAGGCCCGCACCGACGGCGAGCACCAGATCGAGGTGTTCTGGGGCGGCTCGGTCGCCGCGACGGGCGAGATCCCCGAGGCGCTGGCCAACGGCGTCGGCGACTTCGGCGACATCATCACCCCCTATTTCCCAGACGCCATGCCGCTCAACAACGCGGTGGGCTTCTTCATCCCCCAACCGATGGGCACGCTCGAGGTGGGCGAGGCGATGGAGCGCTGGCACGAGGAGTACCCGCAGTTCTCGGAAGAGCTCGAGAGTCAGAACCTGCACGCGATGGGTTTCCGCCCGCTCGAGACCTACGGCATGCTCTGCCGTGAGCCGGTGGAGGGGATCGAAGATCTCGAGGGCAAGCGCATCCGTTCCTACGGGTTCGCCTATCCGGCACTGATCGAGGCGATGGGCGCGACGCCGGTGTCGATCACCACCGCCGAAACCTACGAGGCGCTCGAGCGCTCGGTCGTCGACTGCACGCCGATCGGACCGGCCCTGGCACGCGGCTGGAAGTACGACGAAATCGCCAAGTACTACATCGACATGCCGCTTGGTGCGTCGTTCGGGCACCTGCTGGCGATGAACCTCGACACCTACCAGGGCATGGACGAGGAAACCCGCGCCGTGGTCGACCAGCTGGGCGCCGACTACCTGCAGGAATACGCCCGCGTCCTGGAAGAGGACCGCGCCCGCGTGCTCGAGCTGTGGCAGGGCGAGATGGGGGTCGAGGTGATCGACTTCCCCGAAGAGGACCTGACGGCACTGTGGACGACCCGCAGGTGCAGGCGGTCCGGGACGAGTGGATCGCGAAGGCCGAAGAGGCCGGCCTGCCCGTGGATGAGATCGTTTCCGAACTTCAGTTCTGAGCTCCGACCGTCTTGCGACGGGCCGCGTGCGGCGCGGCCCGTCCCCTGAATTCCACCGGAGCCGATCCATGTCCACGCTCATGCGGGTGCGGTCCCTCTACGGCCGTTTTCTTAAATTGTGCGGCCTGTTCGCCGGCCTGATGACCTTTGCGGTCATGTGCCTGGTCGTGACGAACGTCGTCCTGCGCTACCTGTTCAACTCGACCGTCCCCGGCACGTTCGAGCTGACCGAAGGCGCTCTGCCGCTCATCATCTTCCTGTCGCTGGCGCTGACGCAGTTCCACGGCGGCCATATCCGGGTCGTTGTCCTGACGCAGTCGCTGCCCGAGCCGGTCCAGCGCGTCCTTGGCATCATCGCGATGCTGGCGGGGGCCGTGCTGTTCGCCTGGGCCCCCAAGGCCGGCTGGACCGCCTTTGCCAAGTCCGTCGCGATCAACGAGATCGAGCGCGGCTCGATCCGGTATCCTCTCGCCCCGGTGCGCTTCGCCATCTTCTTCGGGATGGTGCTGCTGACCGTGCAGTTCCTGCTGGATGCGCTGACCCTCGCGCTGGGCGGGCGGTTGGCCGACGCGCATGGTGACGAGGTGGAGCCATGAGCAACCTCGTGATCGGCGCCATCGGCACCGCCTGCCTTTTCGCGGGCATCCTGATGGGCGTGAACGTCATGGTGGTCCTCGGCCTTGTGGGGGCCTTCGGCCTCGCCGCACTGGTGGGGTTCGGGGCGGCCACGTCGCTTCTGTCCACGGTGTTCTTCGAGACCACCCATTCCTTCCATTTCTCGGTGATCCCGCTGTTCCTGCTCATGGGCTTCTTCGCCATGCGCGCGGGCCTCGGCGAGGACCTGTTCGAGGCCACCACCAAGTGGCTCGGCGGTCTGCGCGGCGGGCTGGCGATCTCGACCACGATGGGCACGGCGGCATTCGGCGCGGCGTCGGGGTCGTCGGTGGGCACGGCGACCGTCTTCACCAAGCTTGCGCTGCCCGAGATGCTGGCGCGCGGTTACGACAAGAGCCTTGCCTCCGCCTCCATCGCCATAGCCGGAACCCTCGCCGTGATGATCCCGCCCTCGGCGCTGGTCGTGGTCTACGGCATCCTCACCGACAGCTCGATCGGCGCGCTGCTGGTCGCAGGCTTCATTCCCGGTATCGTCTTCGCCTTCGTCCTGTGCGTCACCATCTGGCTCGTGGTGTTGCGCCGGCCCGACCTCGCGCCGGTGGACACGACACAGTATTCGCTGCGCGAAAAGCTGTCGTCGCTGCGGCTTGCGGGGCCGCTGGTTCTGGTCATCGTCTGCATCGTCACGGGGCTCTATGCCGGGGTGTTCACCCCGACCGAGGCCGGGGCCGTGGGCGCGGCGCTGACCTTCGTGCTCGCGCTGATCCGGCACAAGGGCGTGCGCGGCATCGACCTGCCCGCGACCCTGCTCGAGACCATCCGCACCTCGGCCATGATCTTTGCGATCCTGATCTCGGCGCTGCTGTTCTCGAAGTTCCTCGCGCTGTCCGGCGTGGCCAACGTAGTCGGCGGCTTCCTGACCGGTCTCGACGTGGCGCCCTGGGTGATCGTGGTGCTCGTGTCGCTGATCTACCTGTCGCTCGGCATGATGATGGACGCGCCGGCTCTGCTGGCGATCACCCTGCCGATCACCCACCCGGTGATGATGGATCTCGGTTTCGACCCGATCTGGTTCGGCATCTTCGTGGTGCTTCTGGTCGAGATCGGGGCGGTCACGCCTCCCGTGGGGATCAACTGTTTCGTGGTGCAGGCGGCTTCGGACGGCCGGGTGCGGCTCGAGGACGTCTTCAAGGGGCTCGTGCCCTTCGTCCTCGCGGGCTTTGCCATGCTGATCCTGCTGTATCTCGTGCCGCAGATCGCGCTCTTCCTGCCCGAGAGGATGTGACCATGACCGACCTGCAGGACCTCTGGCACGATCCCGGCACGCGCGTCGTTCTTCGCTCGACCGAGACCTCGCCGTTCGGCCGGAAGGTGCGGATGGCGGCCGAAATCCTCGGTCTCGCCGGCCGGATCGAACGTCAGGCCGCCGACACGCTCGATACCTCCGACACGCTTCGGGCGCAGAACCCGCTGGGCAAGATGCCCTGCCTCCTGATCGGGGAGGAAGCGGTTTTCGACAGCGCCGTGATTCTCGAACTCCTGGATGCCGTGGCGGGGGGCGGACGACTGGCGCCTCGCGCGGGGCTGGCGCGCTTCCGTGTGCTGACCCGCGCGCGGCTTGCCGACGGCATCGCCGACGCTGCACTCCTGATGGTCTACGAGGGCCGCTTCCGTCAGGAAGGCGCCCCCGTGGGTGAGCGCTGGCTCGCGCATCAGCGCGGCAAGGTCGAGCGCGGGCTGTCGGTCTTCGACACGTCGCCGCCCCCCGCGGATCGGGCCGACCTCGTCTCGATCACGCTGTCCGCGGCGCTCGGCTACCTCGACTGGCGCGAACCGGTCGCGTGGCGCCCGGGGCACCCAAGGCTGGCGCGCTGGCTCGACGATTTCGCAGCAGCCACCCCCGCCTTCGAACACACAGCAAGGAGTGTTGCATGACCTGGCCACCGCAGCGCCTCGGCCCGCCCGATCCCTCCGGCTATTCGCCCCGTCAGCAGGAGATCCACGACGCCATCGCCTCGGGTCCCCGGGGCGGCGTGCGTGGGCCGCTGGCGGTCTGGCTGCACCGCCCCGAACTGGCCTCCGCGGCGCAGGCCCTCGGACGCTACTGCCGCTACGACACGTCGCTCGATCCGCGCCTGTCGGAATTGGCGATCCTCGTGACCGCGCGCGCCTTCGACGCCGAATACGAATGGTTCGCCCACAAACCACCCGCGCTGAAAGCCGGTCTCGATCCGGACATCGTCGAAGCGATCCGGACGATGCAGCAACCCTATTTCCACGATCTGGAAGAGGCCGTCGTCTACGAAGTTGCCTGGGCGGCGCACACGGAAAAGCGCGTGGACGACGCGCTGTACGACCGCGCCGCGCAGGTGCTGGGCAAGGCGCGCCTCGTCGATCTGGTCGGCCTGCTGGGATACTACACGCTGATTTCGCTGACGATCAACATCTTCCGGGTCTCGCCGCCGGAAGGCACAGAACCGGAGCTGACAGATGACTGAGCGCCCGCTGACCTGGAAACCGAATCCGCGGCAGACGCGCGTCGACCTGCCTGACGGGGCGACCGACTGCCACTGTCACGTCTTCGGCCCGGCCGAGAAGTTTCCCTTCGCGCCGGAAAGCAAGCTCGCGCCTGCCGACGCTCCGAAGGAGGAGCTTTTCGCGCTGCACGACCGCATGGGGATCGACCGATGCGTGATCGTGCAGTCGGGCACCCACGGCTTCGACAACCGCGCGATGCTCGATGCCATGGCGGCGCGGCCCGGGAGCTATCTCGGGGTGGCGCTGGCACCGCCTGATATCCCGGACGCGGACCTTGCCGAGTTCGCCGAGGCCGGCGTCCGGGCCATTCGATACAATTACATGGCTCACCTCGCACCAGGCGCGTCGGATGACGACCTGCGCGCGCTGGCGCCGCGTCTCGACGCCCACGGGATGCACCTTCAGATCCACATGGAATCCGCGATGATCGAGGAGATGGCCCCGGTCCTGTCGGAGATGCCGATCCCCGTGGTGATCGATCACATCGGGCGAGTGGACGCCTCGAAAGGACGCGAGCACGCGCATTTCCAGGCGCTGCTGCGCCTCATCGACCGGCCGCATGTCTGGTGCAAGGTGTCGGGCACCGAACGCGCCTCGCGCACCGAGCCGCCCTACGCCGACGCGGTGCCGCTGACCCGCGAGGTCGCCGAGCGCATCCCGGACAAAATCGTTTGGGGCACCGACTGGCCGCATCCGAACTACCGCACCGATCCGCCGGACGATGGAGACCTCTTCGACCTGATCCCCGAGATCGCGCCGACGCGCGAGCTGCGGCAGGCAATGCTGGTGGACAACCCGACGCGCCTCTACCGGTTCGGGGAGGGGGCCTGATGGCGGGGCGTCTGGAGGGCAAGATCGCCATCGTCACCGGCGCCGGCTGCGTCGGTCCGGGCTGGGGCAATGGCCGCGCCACCTGTGTACGCTTCGCGCAGGAGGGCGCCCGCATTTTCGCCGTGGACCTCAAGGCCGACACTATGGACGAGACGCTGCACCGAGTGCGAGAGGCCGGCTGCGAGGTCGAGCCGCATCTTTGCGATGTCACCGACCGCGCGTCCGTAGAGGCGATGGTGGACGCCTGCCGCGCGCACTTTGGCGGCGTGGATATCCTCGTGAACAATGTCGGCGGGTCGGCGAAGGGCGGCCCCGTGGACATGGACGAGGAAACCTGGGACCGGCAGCTCGACTTCAATCTCAAGAGCGTCTACCTGACCTGCCGCTCGGTGCTGCCGCACATGGCCGAAGCAGGGGCCGGCGCGATCGTCAACACGTCGTCGACCTCGGGGATGCGCTGGACCGGCGCCGCGCAGGCGGCTTATGCCTCGTCCAAGGCGGCGATCATCCAGTTCTCTCGCGTAACGGCGGTGGAGTTCGCGCCGAAGGGCGTCAGGGTGAACACTGTGGTGCCGGGGCAGTTGCACACGCCGATGGTCGAGACCCGGCTCGCCGGCCAGCGCATGGACGGGGACGTGGACGCGCTTCTGGCCTCGCGGGTGCGGCGCATTCCGCTGGGCTGGATGGGGGACGGGCGCGACACCGCCAACGCCGCGCTATTCCTGGCCTCGGACGAAGCGCGCTTCGTTACCGGCACCGAGATCGTGGTGGACGGCGGCATGAGCGTACGCTGCGACTAGAAAGGCCCGCAGTCGGCGCCGGCGTCGCTTTGGGACGCGGTCAGCCGCGCCAGATTTTCCAGACGCCGTGCGCCTCGAGCACCGGCACCCCGTCGGCCATGACCGTCCCGGACAGGAACGCCATCTGCCCGGTCAGCCGGGTGATCCTGGGCTCGATCGTCGCAACGGCCCCGATCGGCATCGGCGCGGCGAACTGGTGCGACAGGCTGACGGTGGCCGAGCGTAACGCGTCCGCGGCCTCTCGCGCGGTGAAGCCGAAGGCGCGGTCGGCGAAGGTCATGAGCATCCCGCCATGCACCACGCCGTTGCGGTTCATGTGGCAGTCGACGCCGATGAAGGCGAACTGGCGCGCGCCCTCGACTTCGCGCCGCCAGAGGCCGCCCACGTGTTCGATGAAGCCCTCGCAGGGCTCGAAGCGCCAGCCGTCGGCGGAAAGATCGTTCTGCATGAGCCTGTTGTGGCGCCTGACACGGCGCGGGGCAAGCCGCTTCCGGCGGCGCCCGAGACAAACGGTTGGTTAGGCTGACATGCGGGATTGAAAGTTGAACCGGCCCGGACATGCCGGGACTATCGTCGGTGTGGTTCCGCCCTGACGGAGCCCGCTGGGAGGAGGACATCGTGCTTGATCGGGACTACCGCGACATAGCGGGAGGGCTGCTCGTCGCTGCCTTCGGAGCGGCTTCCGGGCTCTACTCGCTGGCGCATTACCGGCTCGGAACGGTCACCAGCATGGGGCCGGGCATGTTCCCCACCGCGCTGGGCGTACTGCTGGCACTGGGCGGCCTGGGGATCGCCCTCGGCGGCGCCACCCGCAGGGGCTACCCGGTCGACGCCCGCATCCTGACGCCGGTCATCATCCTCGTCAGCATCTCCGTCTTCGCCCTTATGATCGAACCGTTCGGGCTGATCCCGTCGGTGTTCAGCGCCAGCGTCATCGCTTGCCTCGCCGAGCTGCGGGTGCGTCCGGTGACGAAGCTGGTGCTCGGCACCGTCCTGAGCGCGCTGACCTGGCTCATCTTCATCGCCGGTCTGCGCCTGACCATTCCAGCCTTCGACTGGCCGTTCTGATGGACATGCTCGCAAACCTCGCGCTCGGGCTCGAGACCGCCGTCTCGCCGGTCAACCTGCTCTACTGCTTTCTCGGCGTGTTCCTCGGCACCTTCGTCGGCGTGATCCCCGGCGTCGGACCGCTGGCGGCGATCTCGATGCTGTTCCCGGTGACGTTCCATCTCGATCCGACCTCGGCGCTCATCATGCTGGCGGGGATCTGGTACGGGACCACCTATGGCGGCAGCACCGCCGCGATCCTGCTGAACATCCCCGGCGCGACGTCGGCGGCGGTGACCTGTCTCGACGGCTATCCGATGTCACGGCAGGGCCGGGCGGGCGTCGCGCTGTTGATGACGACCGTGGCATCGTTCCTCGGTGGCTCGTTCGGAATCATCATCCTGACGATGTTCTCGCCGATCATCGCCAAGTACGCCCTGGCTTTCGGCCCGGCCGAGTATTTCTCGCTCATGGTGCTTGGCCTCGTGGCGGCATCGACGATCTCGAACGCCTCGGCGATCAAGGGCCTGTCGATGGTGGTCCTCGGGATGCTCGTCGCGACCACCGGGATGGACTCGCAAAGCGGCGTGCCGCGCTTCACCTTCGGGAATCTCGACCTGCTCGACGGCCTCGGCATCAGCGCGATGGCCATGGGCCTTTTCGGCATCGGCGAGATCATCGCCTCGGTGCGGAACGTGGACACCGGCAGCGTCGACGCCAAGAACGTCACCTTCCGCTCGATGATCCCGACCCGAGACGACTGGGGACGGTCGTGGATGCCGATGTTCCGCTCGGCCTGGGTCGGCTCGTTCTTCGGGGCGCTGCCGGGCACCGGACCGTCCATCGCCTCGGTCATGGCCTACGCCGTCGAAAAGCGTATCTCCAGGACGCCCGAACGCTTCGGCGAGGGCGCGATCGAGGGTGTCGTCGCGCCCGAGACGGCCAACAACGCCGCCGACCAGACCGCCTTCATCCCGACGCTCACGCTGGGCATTCCCGGCAGCGCCACCATGGCGCTGATGCTCGGGGCCCTGATGGTGCACGGCATCAATCCGGGCCCGAACCTGATCGTCCAGCAACCGTCGCTGTTCTGGGGCCTGATCATGAGCTTCTGGATCGGCAACCTGCTGCTGGTGATCCTGAACCTGCCGTTGATCGGGCTTTGGATCCGGCTCCTGCTGATCCCCTACAACTGGATGTATCCCGCGATAATCATATTCGTCTGCATCGGCGCCTACAGCGTCCGCTACGTCGCCTTCGACGTGGTCGTGGTGATGGCGTTCGGCGCGCTCGGCTATATCCTGAGGGTCTTCGCGCTGCCCGCGGCGCCGCTCCTGCTGGGCTTCGTGCTGGGCCCGCTGGTCGAACAGAACTTCCGTCGCGCGATGGTTCTGGCCCGCGGCGACTTCACCGAGATCCTCGCGCGACCCGTCAGCGGTGTCGTGCTCGGCCTCGTGGCCCTGATGCTGGTGTGGAGCGCGGTTTCGGCTTGGCGCCGCCGCTCGGCAGACCTGGCACCGGAGGAGATGAACAGCCGCACGGGCTGATCGCCCGGCCGCGGCCGACGAATTGCGACCTCCGGGCCGAACCGGGGGCCAATGGGGCACCGGGCCCCAAACCGGCCCGCACGAGGAGGTGCGGCGCAAACCCAAGTGGAGGAGAGAAGATGAGACATGTACTGAGCCTCGCGACAGCCCTGGCCGTCATCGCAGGCGCCGCCGCGGCGCAGGACGACTATCCCAGCGGTCCCGTGACGTTGCTCGTGCCCTACAGCCCCGGCGGCTCGACCGACCGGACCGCGCGGGCGCTGGCCACCGTTCTGGAAGAGAAGTGGGGACAGCCGCTGGTGGTCGAGAACCGCCCCGGCGCGGGTTCCATGATCGGCACCGCGGCGCTGGCGCAGGCCGAGCCCGACGGGCAGACGCTGCTTCTGAACACCGCGACCTTTGCCACGGCCCCCGCGATCCAGACCGACTTGCCCTTCGACCCGCGCGAGGACATCACTCCGATCACCATGGTCGCCACCAGCCCCTACGTCGTGGTGGGCGGCGCCGAGGTCGAGGCCGAGAACTTCGCCGACTTCCTCGCGGAGGCCAGGGAGGACCCGATGTTCTTCGCCACCGCGGGCGTCGGCAGTTCGAGCCACTTCACCGCCGAGCTTCTGGCCCAGCAGGCCGAGCTTCCGGGCGATGTCGTGCACTTCTCGGGTGGCGGCGATGCCAACACCCAGCTCATGGGCGGCCACGCCGACATCTACATCAGCACCACGGCAAGCGTGATGCCCTACGTCAACAACGGGCAGGTCAAGGCGCTCGGGGTTCTCGGAGCGGAACGCTTCGAGCTTCTGCCGGATGTGCAGTCCAGCGGCGAGAACGACGTCGAGGGCATCGACATCAACGGCTGGGTCGGCATGTTCGCGCCCGGTGGCATGGACGCCGAGCTGGTCGAGACGATCAACGCGGACGTCAACGAGGCCATCCGGTCGGATTCGTTCATGCAGCTTCTGGAAGAGAACTTCGTGCTGCCTGGCGACACCACCGCTGACGAGTTCTCGCAGATCGTCTACGACGAGATGGACACGTGGGCCGGCCTTGCCGAAAGCCGCGGCATCTCGGCCCAGTAACGCGACAGCCACTCACGGAATGCAAAGGCCCGGTCGCGCGACCGGGCCTTTTTGGTGGTGACGGGGCAAACCGGCGTCAGCCCTCCAGAACCCGCTTCGGCGCCCCGTCGAGCCAGCCGTCGAGATTGTCGACGCAGTCGCCGTAGAAGGCGCGGAAGGTCTCCTGCGTGGCGTATCCCAGGTGCGGCGTCAGGAGCGCGTTGTCCATGTCGCGGATCGGGTGGTCGGCGGGGAGCGGTTCCTGGTCGTAGACGTCGATGCCCGCGCCACGGATACTGCGTGTTCGCAGGGCGTCCAGCAGCGCGTCCTGGTCCACGAGCGGCCCGCGCGACGTGTTGACCAGAATCGCATCGGACTTCATTCGACCGAGGTCTTCGGCACCCACGATGCCAAGGGTCGAGGGGCCCAGGACCAAATGCAGCGAGATCACGTCGGCCTCGGCGAAGAGCGTCGCCTTGTCGGCGTACTCGGCACCGCCCTCGGCCGCGCGTTCGGTCGTGAGGTTGGGGCTCCAGGCGACGACGTTCATGCCGAAGGCCCGCGCGACGCCCGCCATGCGGCTGCCGAGCTTGCCTAGGCCCACCAGTCCGAGCGTGCGGCCATAGAGCGCCGAGCCCAGCCGGGACTGCCACGCCCCCGCGTGCATCGCCGCGTTTTCCTCGGGGATGCACCGCATAAGCGCGATGATGTGCCCCCAGGCCAGCTCGACCGTGGCATAGATGCCGTTGCCGCTGCCCTCGGTGGTCATGACGGTGATACCGAGGTCGCGGGCGGTCTCGTCGTCCAGCGTGCGGTTGCGCCGCCCGGTCATCGCGATGGCCTTGAGGTCGGGCAGTGCGCGGAGCACGTCACCCGGCATGGGCGTGCGCTCGCGCAGAAGGCAGATCGCGTCGTAGGGCGCCAGCGCTTCGGCCACGCCGCCCGCGGGCAGGGGATCGGTCAGGAAGGTCAACTCGGCGCGGTCCTCCAGCCGGGACCAGTCGGCCATCCGGTGGGCCACGCCCATGTAGTCGTCGAGAACGGCGATCCGGGCCTTGCGGTCGCGGGGCAGGGGGCGGTCATCTGGCATCGGTTTTCTCCGTCTTCGGGGTGCGGGCCTCGTAGCGGCTGATGAGCCGCACGAGCCAGGGAATGCTCGGCATCAGGATGAAGATGCGGGTCAGGTGAAAGCTGGTGATGAGCGCGACGTTCTGACCGAGGAACTTGGCGGTCAGGGCCATTTCAACCACTCCGCCGGGCGCCGCGCCAAGAACCATCGTGCGCCAGTCGAGCCCGGCGGCACGCCCGATCAGGATGGCCCCGCCAGAGCACAGAATCAGCACCAGCAAAGTTGCGCCGAGAAAGGCCGCCGCCATGCGCCCCGCCGCACCCATCAATTCGCGCCGGAAGGTGGAGCCGAGCCACGTGCCCAGCACAACCTGAGCTAGCGCCAGCACCATGCCGGGGAACGGCGCCGGGGCGTGGTCGGTGACCGCGAGCAGCGCGCAGACCGACAACGGCCCGAGAAAGTTCGGGTTGGGGACCCGCAGCCTGCGGAACGTCGTGGCGGCGGCCACGCCGATGGCCGCAAGCAGGGCGAGGTTCATGGGATCGACCGGCTCGATCCGGACGAAGGCGCGGCGGGCATCGGGCCAGCCGTCCAGGGCGTAGAGCGCGAAGGGCAGGGCGACCACCACTGCCGACAAGCGCAGGGTCTGGGACAGGACCACCGGCATCGGATCGATGCCGGCGCGGATCGCCATGCCTGCGGCCTCGACAGGGCTCGTAGGCACGCCGCAGAGAAACGCCTGGGCGAGGCTGATCCCCGCCAGCCGCGACAGGATCAGCGCGACCACGAAGATGCAGAGCCCGGTCATGAGCGCTGTGCCGACGATGGCCGGCGCCAGCTGGACAAGCATCGCGAAGGCCTCGGGCGAGAAGGCCAGCCCGACCTGGCAGGCGACGACCACCTGCCCGAAAGGCCGGATGCCGGTGGGCACTCCGACCCGGATCGCGCCGGAGACGAAGATCGCGGCCGAGATCACCAGGGGGCCGATCATCCACGGCAGGGGCGCGCCGAGCCGTTCGAAGGCGAGGCCGCCCAGGGCGGAGAGCGTGAACAGCAGGGCCAGCCGCGCGAGGCGCGCGGCGCCGTTACCGTCCGACCGGCGGCCGTCCGGTGCGCGCTCCTCGCTCTCGCTCGTCATGGCTGGACCGCCGTTCTGGTTCCGATCCCGGAACCGCTCCTCCGGGCCGGGACCGATCCCGGCCGCGCCGCGCGGCGCGGGCCTCCTCCAGCCCGCACCCACTTGGCGCAGCTTCGGGTTTAGCCTAACCTGTGCGAAAGTTGACTGGCTAATAGTCGCCCAAGGGAAACCTCAGATCATGCAAGAGCGCCGCCTGAACCTTCCGCTCAATCCGCTCCGGGCGTTCGCCGTGGCGTCGCGGCACAAGACATTCACCGCCGCCGCGCGCGAACTGGGCGTGAGCCAGGTGGCGATCAGCCGGCAGATCACGATCCTCGAGGACTACCTGAATGTCAGCCTGTTCGAACGGGGGGCGCGCTCGGCCAAGCTGACCGACGTGGGCCGCGCCTTCGGGCTCGAGATCGCGGGCCTTTTCGACGATCTCGAACGGGCGACGCAGCGCATGATCACGCGCGAGACCGAGAGCACGGTGAACCTGCGCGTCCACCCGACGATGGCGCATCACTGGCTGATGCCCAAGCTCAACGACTTCACCCGCGCGCATCCGGACATCCGGGTGCGCTTCGACACGAGGGTCGAGCCGCTGGACTTCCGCGGCACGCATCTCGATGTGGCGGTGCAGCTCGGCACCGGCGCCTGGCGCGACGCGCGCTGCCGCAAGCTTTTCGACGAGGATGTCGACGTCGTCTGCAGCGAGGATTACCTCGCCACGATGCCGAAGCTCGACGCGCCCGACGACGTGACCGAGGGCGAGCTTCTGCATTCGCGCTACCGCCGCCGGGCCTGGGAATTCTGGGCGGACGCGGTGGGCGTGTCGGTGGACTACAACCGCGGGACCGAGTTCGACACCTCGCTCCTGACCTTCTCGGCCGCGCAGCAGGGCTTCGGCCTCGCCATCGGCCAGCTTGGCCTGCTCGACGACCTGATCGCCGAGGGCAAGCTGGTGCGTCCTCTCGAAATGCGGATCCCCACCGGCGCGGCGTTCTACGTCGTCTGGCCGACCACGGTGTCGGTCAACGTGAAGACCAAGAAGTTCATAGACTGGCTTCTGGACGTGGTGGGTCAGCCGCGGGAGTTCTTCACGTCCACGCCGGCGTCCGCGACCGCCGCCGCCCGTCCGGCCTGAGTCCTACTTGCCGGATTTCTTGAGGAAGTCCTCGACCGACGCGCGGTGTTCGGCCGTGGTGTAGCAGATCGCCTGCGCCTCGCGGCCAAGCGCGAAGATCTCGTCGTCCGAGCTCTCGAACGTCCTGTCGAGAATCGACTTGGTCAGCGCGATGGCCGCCGGGGCGCCGTGGCTGAGCTCCTCTGCCCAGGCCTGGGCGGCGGCCTGCAACGCGTCCGGCTCGGCCAGGCGGTCCACAAGTCCGAGCCCGAGCGCCTCCTCGGCCTCGACCACGCGGCCGGTCAGGATCAACTCCTTCGCCTTCGGCAGCCCCACCCGACGCGGCAGGAAATACATGCCGCCTCCGTCCGAGACGAGGCCGCGCTTGATGAAGCTCATGCAGAGTTTGGCGCCCGAGGCCGCGATGATGAAATCGCCCGCAAGCGCCATATCGAGGCCCAGTCCGAAGGCCGCGCCGTTGACCGCCGAGATCACCGGCTTCGACATGCCGTGGATGACGGCGATGCCGCGATGGGTGCGCTTCTGCCGCTGCCAGCCATTGAAGGCGACCTTGCCTGCGGGTGCCTCCAGCCGGTCGCGCATCCCCCCTATGTCGCCGCCCGAACAGAAGCCCTTGCCGGCCCCCGTCAGGATAACCCCCCGAACCTCCGGGTCGGCGTCGGCCCACTCGAAGGCCGCGATCAGTTCGGCGCGCATCTGGTCGTTGATGGCGTTGCGCACCTCGGGCCGGTCGAGCGTGATCGTTGCGATGCCGTTCGTGAGGCTCACGGTGACAAAGTCCGCGGACGGGGTGCCGGAAGGCGGGCTCTGGTCGTTCATGGGGCAGTCCTTTCTGCGGTCTTCTCGTGGGCGGCGTGGCTCTGGCGAAGGGGAATCGGGCCGGGAAGGGCGTTCTCCTCGAGGATCCTGCGCCGCAGCGCGTCCCGCGCCGGGGCCTCCAGCGCGCTCGCGGCCAGCTCGTCGAACTTGGCGATCAGCTCGACATCGGAAAGCGGATCGTCGGGATCGCCCTTGCGCGTCTGCTGGTGATGCTCGAGCATGCGGCCGTCGCGCAGCGTGATGCGCAGCCGGGCCTGCCGGCGGCGCGGGTAGAGCGCGGCGATTTCCGGGTCCTCGTGAACGCGCACGCGGGTCATGGTCTCGCGAATGTCGGGCCGGGCCAGCGCGTCGTCGGCGAAGGCGGCCAGTCGGACCTCGTCCAGGTGCAGGAGCGCGCCGACGCAATACTGGACGCTGAAGCGCGCGTCGCGGGCGCTCTCCACCCGAAGCCGGTCGCAGATCGAGGCGGTGGGCCCGTAGCCGTGGACCTCGATCGTCTCGACGTCTTCCGGGGCAAAGGGTGTCTCCGCCCGCATTGCCCGCAGGCCGTCCAGTGTGGGAAAGATGTGGCCGCAGCAGCCGTGGTTCTTGAACGTCATCGCCGAGATGGGCGTCCACTCTCCGAGGCCCGCCAGCGCGGTGTTCCAATCGCCGGTGCTGTCGCTGGTGGCCGCGGCATAGCCGTGGGGCGCGTGCAGACTGTCGAGTGATCCGGTCAGGCCGGCGCGGGCGGCTTGGCCCGCGAGGACGCCGGCCTCGGCCGCATGGCCGCAATGGAGTGCCTTGGTCAGACCGTCGCCCTGCACGTTCTCCTGGTGACCGCCGGCAAAGCTCGTGGCAATGGCGATGGCGTGGGCGATCCCCTCGGCGTCGCAGTCGAGGAGCATCGCGGTCGCGGTGGCCGCGCCCATCGTTCCGACCGTGCCGGTGATATGCCAGTTTCGGTAGTGGCTCGGCTGCAGCGCCATGGCCATACGGCAGCCGACCTCGTAGCCGCCGATCACCGCCCGCTGGAAGGCATCGAACGACTTGCCTTCGGCCTGCGCCACGGCCAGCGCCGCCGAGATCGTCGGGCTGCCGGGATGGTAGCCGCCGTCGCGGAAGATGTCGTCGAACTCGGCGGTGTGGCTCGCCGTTCCGTTCAGGAGCGCCGCGTCCCGTGCGCTGCCGGCGCGTCCGTCGACATAGCTGATCGCACCACCGGGGCCCCGCGCGGAAGCAAGCGTCGCGGAGAGCGCGACCGCCGGTCCCTCGACGCAGCCGGGCAGCATCGACGCAGCCCAGTCGAGCACCGCGCGCCGGGTGTCCCACGCGGTCGCATCGTCGATCGGCGCGGCGCGCCAGTTCGCGGCAGCTCCGGCCAGTGTGGTCAACGGGTTGGTCATCGGGTTCCTCTGCGTGGTTCGGCCCCTCGGTGGCGCGGTGTCCCCATCCTCGGACACCGGCCGCCCGTTTCAACTGACGCTTTGTTCTGCTCAGCCTGCGCAACCGTTAGTCTGCCGCCGCGCACGGTCAGCCCCTCTTGAGCAGCAGGCCGCCGTCCACGGGCAGAAGGACGCCGGTGATGTAGCGGGCTTCGTCCGAGGCGAGAAACACCGCCGCGTCGGCCACGTCCCAGGCCGATCCCATGAACCCCATGGGCACCAGCGCGTCCCGCTCGGCCCGGATCTCGTCGCGGCTGCGGCCGCTTTCCTGCGCCCGGCGCTCGATCGCCATGGGCGTGTCGATCAGCCCCGGCACGAGGACGTTGGCGCGCACCCCCGCGGCGGCGTTTTCGGCCGCGACGTGCTGGGTGAAGGTGTTTATCGCGCCCTTCGAGGTCTTGTAGGCCACGGTTGGACGTGCGGAAAGCGACGAGGTCGACGAGATGTTGATGATCGCCCCCGCACCCTGCGCCCGCATCACCGGCAAGGCGTGCTTGCACATCATGAACATCGACTTGAGGTTCAGCGTCATGATCCCGTCCCAAACCTCGGCATCCAGATCGCTGGTGGGCCGGTCTCCCTTGGACATGCCGACGTTGTTGTGAAGGATGTCGAGGCGGCCGTATCGGTCGCAGGTGGTCTCGATCACGCGGCGGCAGGCGTCCTCGTCGGTCACGTCGGCCGCGCAGACCGTGGAAGCGCCGGCATCGTCGCCCATCTGCTCCAGCGTGTCGCGGGCCCAGTCGCCGTTGCGGTCCACGAGAAGGCAGGTCGCGCCCTCCTGTGCGAAGCGCAGCGCGGTGGCCCGGCCGTTGCCCGGCGTCGTGCCGGGCTGTTGTCCCGCCCCGGTGATGATGGCGATCTTGTCGGCCAGCCTGCGTGCCATGACGGTCCCCCGGAGCGAATTGCGTTTCCCTCTGCGTAGCGCGACGGGGCGGCGGGCGAACCTGACCAGAACTCAGGTTTGACCAAGCGCCGATCCGGTGCCGGCCGCGCGGGCCGCCCGCACGCGCATGGCGCCACCGTCCCGGCAGACGCTCCGAACGCATGGAAAACAATGGTCAAAGGGTGGGCGGCGGAGCCTGACGTCCATGCGCGCCGGCCGCGGCGACACCTGATCTCTGGTTATGGCTCCGTCACAACCTGTCACTTTCCGGGGGCGGTCTTTCCCGGTCTACCTGAGTGCGGAGGAGAGGTGCGCGGATCGCGGTGCGGCACCAGAGGACGCGGGAGGACACCCATGAGACCCATATCCCGAGCATTCGCGGCCCGGCGGGCTTGCGCCAAGGTGGCGATGCGATGACGACAGCCCTCAACATGCGCGGCATCGACACGCGGATCATCCGGGGCGGATCGTCCAAGGGCGTCTATCTTGACGTCCGCGACCTGCCGCCGCCGGGACCGGAGCGCGACGCGATCGTGCTGCGGGTCTTCGGTTCGCCCGACCGGCGCCAGATCGACGGCCTCGGCGGCGCCGACAAGCTGACCAGCAAGGTCGCGGTGATGGGGCCGCCCACCCGCGACGACTGCCATATCGACTACTTCTTCGGGCAGGTGAACACCGAACTGCCGCGCGTGGACTGGTCGTCGAACTGCGGCAACCTCTCGGCGGGCGCGGCGCTTTACGGCGCGCTCACCGGCGCGGGCCGGGTCGTGGGCGACACGGCCTACGTCAACGTGCACCAGGTGAACACCGGGCGGCGCCTCGTGACCACGGTTCCGATGAAGGACGGCGCACCCGCGGTCGAGGGCGATTTCGAGATCGGCGGCGTGCCGGGAAGCGGTCCGCGCATCGACGTGGACTTCGCAGATTTCGCTGGCTGCGCGCTGGGCGGCGGTCTCCTGCCCACCGGTCAGCCGCGCGACCGGTTCGACGTGCCGGGCATCGGCCCGCTGGATGTGAGCGTGGTCGACATGGCCAATCTGCTGTTCTTCGTGCGGGCCGAGGACATCGGCATGGATCCGACAGCGTCCATCTGGGACATGCAGGCCGACACGGCGCTCGTTGCAAGTCTCGAGGCGGTGCGGAAGGCAGTTTCGGCCGAGATCGGCTTCATTACCGGGCCCGAGGCCGACGAGACCCTGCGCGTCAGCACGAACCCGTTGATCTTTGCCGTGGCGCCGCCCACCGCCTACGCCGCGAACGACGGCCGGCCCGTGGCACCGGGCGACCACGACATATTCGCCCGCTCGCTGGCACGGTTCGAGTTCTCCAAGGCCTATCCCGGCTCGGGCGCGGCCGGAACGTCGGTGGCCGTGGGTGTGCCCGGCACCCTGCCGCACGAGGCGGCGGCCGGCCTCGATACCGACTCCGGCGCCTACACCTTGCGCGTCGGCCACCCCGGCGGCGTGCTGGAGGTCGCGGCCGAGGTCCGGCCCGGCGACGGCGGCCATGACGTGCGCCGCGCCCTGATCGGTCGCACCGCGCGCCTGCTCATGCACGGCACCGCCTATTATCCCTAACCGCACGCCGCCACCCGGCACGACATCTCCGAGGAACACGACCCCATGCATTTCGGCCTGACCGACGACCAGACCGCCCTGTCCGAAGCCGTGCGCAGTTTCGCCCGGAAAGAGCTTGCCGACGGCGCGCTCGACCGGGCCCATGCCTCCGAGTTTCCCTGGGACGTGGCCCGTCAGCTGTCCGAAATGGGCCTCATGGGTATCACCGTGCCGGAGGCGGATGGCGGCGTCGGCGGGTCGCTGATGGACGCGGTGCTGGCGATCCAGGAACTGGCGCTGGTCTGTCCCAAGAGCGCCGACATCGTGCAGGCTGGCAACTTCGGCCCGATCCGGACCTTCGCGGAATACGCCAGTGACGCGCAGAAGGACCGTTGGCTGCCGAAGCTCCTGTCGGGCCAGATGCTGATCTCGCTGGGGATGAGCGAGCCCGACGCGGGCTCTGCGGTCACCGAACTCAAGACCTCCGTGCGCGAGGAGGGTGAGCACGTGGTCGTCAACGGCTCCAAGGTATTCTCGACCCACTCGCCCACAGCCGAACTGTTCCTGATCTACGTCCGCTTCGGTCCCGGCACCGGCAATATCGGCTCGGTCCTGGTCGAGCGCGGCACGCCGGGGTTCACTGTCGGCCAGCCGTCGCGCTTTCTCAGCGGCGAGGAATGGTCGCCCCTCTACTTCGAGGATTGCCGCATCCCGAGGGAGAACGTCCTGCTCGGCCCCGGCGGCTTCAAGAAGCAGATCGCCGGCTTCAACGTCGAACGCATCGGCAACGCGGCGCGGGCGCTGGCACTCGGGCGGCATGCCTACGAGGTCGCGAGGCAGCATGTCACCGACCGCACCCAGTTCGGCAAGCCGCTCTGCGAGTTCCAGGGCCTGCAATGGAAATTCGCCGAGATGGCCGTGCGCCTCGATGCCGCGCAGCTCCTGCTCTACAGGGCCGCGAGCGGGGCGGATGACGGCCTGCCGTCGGCCTACGACACGACGGTGGCCAAGCTTGCCTGCAACGAGGCCGGCTTCCACGTGGCGAACGAGGCGATGCAGGCCATGGGCGCCTACGGCTACAGCACCGAGAGCCTCGTGGAATACTGCGTCAAGCGCACCCGCGGTTGGATGATCGCGGGTGGGTCGATCGAGATTCTCAAGAACCGTATCGCCGAGCACGTGTTCGAGCGCCGCTTCGATCAGCGGGCCTGAGGTGGGATACGACATGACCACCCCGGACTGGCGCACGGCGCTTCTGCGACCGGACAGCGTTGCGCTTGTCGGCGTGTCGGACGACCCGGGCAAGACCTCGGGCCGGCCGCTTCGGTTCCTGCGCGCGGCAGGCTTCGCGGGGCGCGTCCACTTGGTGAACCCCGGTCGCGACACCGTGCAGGGAGAGCCCGCGGCGAAGTCGCTGTCGGACCTGCCCGAGGTGCCCGACCATGTGTTCATCCTTACCGGCGCCGACCGCGCACTCGATACCCTCGAAGATTGCGTGGCCCTCGGCGTGCCGGTGGCGACCATCTTGGCATCGGGGTTCTCCGAGGCCGGAGCGGCGGGCGTCGCGCACCAGCGGCGCCTCGACGCCATCGTCGCGAAGGGCCACACACGCGTGCTCGGCCCGTCAAGCATCGGCATCGCGAACCTTCATGCCGGCCTGACGCTGACCGCGAACGCTGCTTTTGCCGAGCCCGACCTGCCGGTGGGCGGTGTCTTCGTCGGCTCGCACAGCGGCAGCCTTATCGGGGCGCTGCTTTCGCGCGGAGCGCGTAAGGGGCTCGGCTTCGCGGGACTTGCCTCGGTGGGTGGCGAAAGCGACCTGTCCATGGGCGAGATCTGTTCCGCCACGCTCGATGACCCCGACGTCACCGGCTACCTGCTGTTCCTCGAAACCATGCGGCACGCGGATGATCTTCGTGATTTCGCCCTTGCTGCCGCGCGGCGGGGCAAGCCGGTCGCCGCCTACAAGCTGGGTCGGTCCGAGGCCGCCGCGGAACTGGCCGTGTCGCACACCGGCGCGCTCGCCGGGGCGGACGAGATGGCGGACATGTTCCTCGACGCCTGCGGCATCGCGCGCGTGGATACGTTCGAGGGGCTGCTCGAGATTGCCCCGCTGCTGACCCGCGTTCCGCCCCGCGGGGATGCCCGCCCGCGCCAGGTCGGCGTGGTCACGACCACGGGCGGCGGAGCGGCGATGGCGGTGGACCAGGTGTCCCTGCGCGGGATCGACGTCGTGCCCCCGTCCCAGGCGACCCGCGCGCGGCTCGCAGAGGCAGGGGTCGACGGCGGTGCCGGCCGGATCGTGGACCTCACGCTGGCCGGCACGCGCTACGACGTGATGAGCACGGCGCTCGACGTCCTGCGCCGCGCGCCCGAGTTCGACTGTGTGCTGGTGACCGTGGGCTCGTCCGCGCGGTTCAATCCCGAACTGGCGGTGCAGCCGGCGGTGGACGCCATCGACACGCCCGGCCATCCGTTCGCCGTGTTCCTCGTGCCGGACGCGCCCGACGCGGCGCGGCGTCTCGCGGCGGCGGGTGTTCCCTCCTTCCAGTCGCCCGAGACCTGCGCCGACGCGCTGGCGGCGGCGCTGCATCGCCGGGCGCCCCGCAGTGCTGCCGCTCCTGCACCGCCCGAGGGCGGCAAACTCCGCGCGCTGGACGAGGCCGAGGGCTACGCTCTGCTCGCCGGCGCGGGCTTGCCCGTCGCGCCTTACGTCGCCCTCGATGCCGGTGCGCCGGTGCCGTCTTTGCCCTTCGACTACCCGGTGGTCGCCAAGGTGCTGGATGCCGGGATCGCGCACAAGAGCGACGCGGGCGGTGTGGTTGTGGGCCTGCCCGATGCGCCGTCCCTTTCGGCCGCCATGCAGCGGATCGGCACCGATGTGCGATCCGCCCTGCCGGGCTTGCGCGCCGACCGTATCCTTGTGCAGCAGATGTGCCGCGGCGTGGTTGAGGTCCTGGTCGGCATCCGGCGCGATCCGGACGTGGGACCCGCCGTGGTGCTCGCCGCAGGCGGGATCGACGCGGAACTCTACCGCGACGTCGTGATCCGCCCGGCGCCGGTCGGCCTCGAGGAGGCCCGCGAGATGATTGCCGCCCTTACCGCAGCGCGGCGGCTCAACGGCTGGCGGGGCAGGCCGCGCGGCGATCTCGATGCGCTCGCCTCAGCCATCGCGGCAATGTCGCGGTTGGCGCTATCGACCGCGCCGGTGGTCGAGGAGGCCGAGATCAATCCGCTTCTCGTGCGGGCCGAGGGCGAAGGGGTGGTCGCTCTCGACGCCGTGGTGCGCCTGCGCGATCCCGATCAGCCGGACAGGGCTGCCCGCGAACTGAACCGACAGACCGGAGACACGACATGACCGCCGAGATCCCGTTTCCCGACGATATCTGCGCCACCCTTTTCGCGCCGAAGAGCGTTGCGGTGGTCGGCGCCTCGGCCGACCCGACCAAGACCGGGGGCCGCCCGGTCCACTACCTGCAGAAGCACGGCTTCACCGGTGCGATCTACCCGGTCAATCCGAAGGTCGAGAAGATCGCCGGGCTTGCCTGTTATGCTTCCGTTTCCGATCTGCCGGAGGCGCCGGACGTGGCCATTGTGCTTCTTGGTGCGGCGCGCGCCGCCGACGCGGTGCGTGACCTCGCCGCCAGGGGCACGCGAGTCGCGATCGTTCTTGCCAGCGGCTTCGCCGAGGCCGGAGCGTCCGGTGCCGCGCGGCAGGATGGCCTACGCGCGGCCGCCGGCGACATGCGTATCCTCGGACCGAACACGATCGGCGCGATCAATCTTGCCGACGCCATCGTGCTGTCGGCCAGCGGCGCGCTCGAAGGCGAAGACCTGCCCGTGGGCGCCATCTCGGTCGCTTCGCAGAGCGGCGGCATCCTCGGTGCGCTCCTGTCGCGGGGAGCGGCGCGGGGGATCGGCTTCCGCCGTCTGGCGTCCACGGGCAACGAACTCGATCTCGATATCGCCGACCTGATCGACCATTACGTCCGCGACCCCGATACCCGCGTCATCGCCGCCTATGTTGAGGGCATCCGCTCGGTCGATCGCTTCCGCGCGGCGGCCGAGCGGGCGCGCGCCGCGGGCAAGCCGCTGGTGGTCTACAAGGTCGGCCGCTCGGAGTCCGGGGCGCGCGCCGCCGTGTCCCATACCGGGGCGATGGCGGGCGAGGACCGGGTCTATGACGCGCTCTTCCGGCAGGTCGGTGCGATCCGCGCGCAGACCTTCTCGGACCTTCTCGACGTGCCGGCGATGCTCGCAACGGGCCGCCGTATGGCCGGCCCGCGCGTGGCGGTGCTGACCTCGACCGGCGGGGCGGGCAGTCTGATCGCGGATTCGTGTGGTGTGGCGGGGCTCGATGTCCCGGAACTCGACGCCGCGACCGCCGTGCGTCTGCAGGAGATCCTCGGGGAAGAGGCGCCGATGACCGGAAACCCGGTCGACGTGACGCTGGCCGGTGTGAAGCCCGACATCATGACCGCCGCGACCGAGGCGTTGCTGACCTCCGACAGCGTGGACGGCGTGGCGGTGGTCGTGGGGTCGTCGGCGCTGGCGCAGCCCGAGATCGCGGTGGGCGCGATCCGAGCGGGGGCCGCGCGCAGCAACAAGCCGCTGATCGCCTATGTCAGTCCCCACGCGCCGCACATCGCGCTTGACCTGAACCGTCAGGGCATCCCGGCGTTCACCGCGCCCGAGACCTGCGCAACGGCGTTCCTGGCCGCGTCGGCGCGGTCCGGAGGCGCCGCCGCTGCGGTGGCTTCGGCGGCGCCGATTGCCTCCGACCTGCCTGCCGGGCCGATGGACGAGATGGCGGCGCTCGGACTCTTTGCCGACCACGGCATCCCCAACCCCGGCCTGCGCCGGGTGACCGACGCCGCCGGCGCGCGCGCGGTGGCTGCCGAGCTGGGCGGGCGCGTGGTGCTCAAGGTCCTGTCGTCGAAGATCGCCCACAAGTCCGACGTGGGCGGCGTTAAGGTGGGGCTCACCCCCGACACGGTGGGCCCCGCGCTGGAGGACATGGCCCGAGGGCTCGCCGCGCAGGGGCTGCCGCACGACGCCTTTCTCGTCGCGGGCATGGTCGGCGGCGGCGTCGAGCTGATCGCCGGCGTGCGGCGCGACCCGCAACTGGGGCCGATGCTGCTGCTCGGGGCGGGCGGCGTGCTGGCCGAACTGACCGACGACACCGCGATCCGCCTTTTGCCGATCACCCGCGCCGATGCCGAGGAGATGGTCGCGGAACTGGCGATCTCGAAGCTGCTGGCGGGCTATCGTGGCGCCGCGCCTCACGACGTCCCGGCGCTGGTGGACGCGGTCATGGCGCTCGGACAACTGGCCGCGTCTCTCGGAGACCGGCTCTCGGAGGCCGAGATCAACCCGCTCTTCGTCATGCCGGAAGACGAGGGCGTCGTTGCGGCGGACGGGCTGGTGATACTGACCTAGCCCGGCGTGGGGCGCAGGGGCCGCGCCGGTTGGCAAGGCGAGGTTCCAGTCCGCGCGACCTCGGGCGTCCGGCACGGGGTCATGTCCTGCAACCCTGCAACCCTGCCCGCCTTCGGGGGCCGCCGCCAGCGCGTCGACGGCACCGGGGCTGGAATCCGCCGCGCCCCTGCGCCAAGCTGAAGCGCGGAGGAGGACCGCGACCGGGGTGCGCGATGTGCGCGGCCGTCGCGGAGCAGGAGGTAGAATGCAGATTTCCGACAGGACGGTGCTGGTCACCGGGGGCGGCTCGGGCCTCGGTGCCGCGGTGTGCGCGATGGTCGTCGCGCAAGGCGGCCGGGCGGTGATCCTCGACGTGAACGAGGAGGGCGGTGCCGCCACCGCCGAGTCCCTCGGCCCCAATGCGATGTTCCAGCGCACCGACGTCACCGACGAGGCGCAGGGGCAGGCCGCCATCGCCGCCGCCCTCAAGGCGTTCGGCCGGATCGACGGTCTCGTCACCTGCGCGGGCATCGCTCCGGGCGAGCGTATTCTCGGGCGGAACGGGCCTCACGGCCTCGACAGTTTCGCACGGGCGGTGACCGTCAACCTCGTCGGCACGTTCAACATGCTGCGCCTCGCGGCCGAGGCCATGGCCGAGAACGCGCCCGGCGCGGACGGAGAGCGCGGGGTGATCGTCACCACTGCCTCGATTGCCGCGTATGACGGGCAGATCGGGCAGGCGGCCTATGCCGCGTCCAAGGGCGGCGTGGCCGCGCTGACCCTGCCCGCCGCCCGCGACCTCGCCCGCCACGGTATCCGGGTGGCCTGCATCGCGCCGGGCATCTTCGAGACGCCGATGATGGCGGGCCTGCCGCAGGAGGTGCAGGACAGCCTCGGTGCGTCGGTGCCGTTCCCCTCGCGCCTTGGCAAGCCCGAAGAATACGCCGCCACCGTGCGCCACGTCTTCGAGACTGCGATGCTGAACGGCGAGGTGATCCGCCTCGACGGAGCGCTTCGGATGCCGCCCAAATGACCGAGAGGAGAGAGACCATGTCGGACCCCATCGTCATCGCAGGCTCTGCCCGGACGCCCATGGGCGGCTTTCAGGGGGCGTTGTCACCGATGCGCGCGGCAGAGCTGGGCGCGGCTGCCATCGGCGCGGCGCTCGACCGCGCGGGTGTTCCGCGCGCAGACGTGGACGAGGTGCTGATGGGCTGCGTGCTGCCCGCAGGGCAGGGGCAGGCCCCGGCGCGACAGGCAGCGCTGGGTGCCGGGCTGCCGGTTTCGGCGGGCGCCTCCACGGTCAACAAGATGTGCGGCTCGGGCATGAAGGCCGCGATGCTGGGTCACGACCTGCTCCGCGCGGGGTCGGCCCGGGTGGTGGTCGCGGGCGGCATGGAGAGCATGTCGAACGCCCCTTACCTTCTGCCGAAGGCGCGGGGCGGGATGCGGATGGGCCACGGCGCGGTCATCGACCACATGTTCCTCGACGGTTTGGAAGACGCCTATCGCCGCGAGACGCTCATGGGCGTCTTCGCGGAGGATTGCGCGCAGGAATACCAGTTCACCCGCCAGGCGCAGGACGCCTACGCCATCGAATCGCTGACCCGCGCGCAGGCGGCGATCTCGGGCGGCAGCTTTGCCGACGAGATCGTGCCGGTCACCGTGTCGCGGCGCGGGCAGGACACCGACGTCGGCATCGATGAACAGCCGGGAAACGCGAAGATCGACCGCATTCCCGACCTGCGCCCGGCCTTCCGCGAGGGCGGAACGGTGACCGCGGCCAATGCCTCTTCGATCTCGGACGGGGCGGCGGCGCTGGTGCTGATGCCGGAAGGCGAGGCCGAGGCACGGGGCGTGACGCCGCGCGCGCGCATCGTCGGCCACGCGACCCATGCCGACGCGCCGGAGCGCTTCCCGACCGCCCCGGTCGGCGCGATCCGCAAACTGCTGGACCGCGTGGGATGGAGCGTGGCGGACGTGGACCTCTTCGAGATCAACGAGGCGTTCGCGGTGGTCACGATGGCGGCCATGCGCGACCTCGACATCCCGCACGACAAGGTCAACGTCCACGGCGGCGCCTGCGCGCTTGGTCACCCCATCGGCGCCTCCGGCGCCCGCGTGCTGGTGACCCTGCTCAACGCGATGGACAAGACCGGTGCGCGGCGTGGCGTCGCGTCGCTCTGCATCGGCGGGGGCGAGGCGACGGCCATGGCGGTGGAGCGCTCCGGCTGACCCTCAGGCCGTCGCGCGGCGGCCGCGACGGGCCAGCGCCGACGTCTCGGGCGTGGCCGAGCGCGGGAGCGGGATCGGGGTGAAATCGGTCTTGTCCGCGCGCGCGACACCGGCCCGCGCCCGCAGCCGGACGATGGCGAAGAGGATCAGCGCGAGGTGTCCGGCCCCGGTGGTCCAGAACAGGCTTTCCGGGCCGATCCCGGTCATCGCGAAGCCCGCCGCCGTGGGACCGATGATGGAGCCGATGCCGAACACGAACAGAAGACCGCCGCTGACCTGAAGGCCCGAGCCCTCGGGGGCGTGATCGTTCGCGTGGGCGACGATGGTCGGGTACATTGAGAACACGGCCGCGCCGAACACGGCGGCCACGATCAGCACGGTGGTGGGATCGCTGACCGCCCCGGTGATGAAGACCGCGTCGGCGCCGAGGCCGATCAGCGCCACGCCGATCAGCACCAGACGGCGGTCGAAGCGGTCCGACAGCTCGCCCACGGGAACCTGCGCCACGGCGCCGGCGAGAAGGGGCACGGACGCGAACAGCGCCACCTGTTTCAGATCAAGGCCCAGCCGGGCCGCGTAGACCGCCGACAGCGCGCCGAACGCGCCGTTCGACATGCCCACCATCAGCACCGAGAACACCGCGATGGGCGAATTGCGCCAAAGCCCCGGCAGGTCCAGCGACACGCTCGTCAGCGCCGTGGGAGAGGCGGTGGCCGAGACCGCCGTGGGCAGGAGCGCCAGGCAGTAGAAGATCGCGGCGACCACGAAGAACGCGAATCCCGACGGATCGCCGAAGGCGAGCGAGAACTGCCCGGCCGTTGTCGCGGCGAGGTTCACCATCGTGTAGATTCCGAAGATGCGCCCGCGCGCCTGCCGTCCGGCGCGCTCGCTCAGCCAGCTTTCCACGATCATCGCCGCCCCGGCGAAGCAGAAGCCCGAGAGCCCGCGCATGGGTGTCCAGACCCACGGACTGACCAGCAGCAGAGACACCAGCACCGTGATCGCGGCCAGTGCGCACATGGCGCCGAACGCGCGGATATGGCCCACGCGCGCCACCAGTCGCGGCGTCGCCACGCAGCCTGCGACGTAGCCCAGCGCCCAGCCGGTGCCCAGCAGGCCGAGAGACGCGGCGGTGAAGCCCTCGATCTCGCCGCGGATGGGCAGCAGGAGGCCATGCATCCCCCCGGCGAACAGAAGGAAGGCCGACCCCAGCAGGAGGGCCGCGACGGAGGCGAGGCTGCGCAGTATCATGACGGACCGAATGGGTAACGTGGCGCCCGGCGGGCGCCTGCGGCGGCAGCCAAACACCGGAACGCGGGCAGCGCGCAAGCCCGGAAATGCGCGCGATCCGAGCGATCGGCGGTGCGTCGCGCGCGGGCCGCACGGGGCGGCCCGCCAAAGGTCTCAGAGGCCCCGGCGTGCCACGGTCTCGGCCAGCTGGCTGACCGCGGCGCTGCGCGCGGCGGCAATGGTCGCGGCGCTGTCCGGGGTGGCCATCGGCACCTCGATCGAGAAGCTGCCCGAGCGATTCCGGCCGCCCTCGTCGGGGGCGACGAAGTATTGCCCGGCAAGCCGGAACGTGCCCGCGTCGGTGGCCAGCATGTCCTCGATCCGCACGTCCACCTTGGCGGCAGCGTAATCGCGGTAGGGCCACGGCTCCGGCGCGACGGTCGCGCCGGTGATCTGGCCAAGGTCGCGCGACAGCTGCAACGTCATCGCGCGGGCCGGATCGTCCGCCCAGAGCGGGCCGAGGGGGGTGATCGCACCGCCGGCATCGGCGGCGTAGATCTCCTCCGACGCGGCGTAGAGCGGCAGCGTCACCTCGACCACCTCGAGCGTCGGGTAGGCCGAGGCCACGCGCACCGTCGGCGTCGAGGCAGGGGTGGCAAAGCGCTGGTCGGGCCCGCCGCAGGCCGCGAGCGTGCCGGCGGCGAGCGCGATGAACAGGAAGCCGGTCGTGCGGTGGGTCATGTGTCTTACCGTCCCAGGATGAGCGAGTTCGGGTTGCGTTCGATGGTTCGGGCTAGCCGCTCGATGGCGTCGGCCGCCTCGGTCACCTGCCGGATCGCGGCGCGGGTGTCGCGCGAGAACTGCGCGTCCTCGTCGTAGGCCCCGAGCGTCGTGCCGGCCTGGTTGGCGAGCTGCTGCAGCTGCGCCGACAGCGCCGGAAGCGTCTGCGCCGCGCTCTGGATCGACTGCGCCGCACCGCGTGCCGAGGCCAGCGTGGCGTTCGCGTTCTCGACCACGCCGCCGTCGCGAAGCTCGTCCAGCGTTGCCTGCACCGAGGCCAGCGCCTCGTTCAGCTCCTGCGGCAAGGCGCGTGTGCTCTCCTGTGAGATCAGCGCGTCGGCTGATGTCACGAGCTCCTGAACCTGTGCCACAAGCTGATCGATCTGCACCTCGCCGGCGCCCTCGACGATGCCGCGGGCCTCCTCGACGATGGCGGGCAGACCATCGGCGGCGGCCTCCACGTCCTCGACGGCGCGGATCACCTTGCCGACGGCGTCCTCGGCCTCGACCTGCGCGAGCAGCCGCGACAGCGTCTGTGCGGTGGTGTCGAGTTCGGTGAGGATGTCGCCGACCTGGGTGGGCAGGGTCCGCACGGCCTCGCTGTCCACGACACCGCGGGCGGAGGTCAGGATGCCGCGCAGCTCGGCCGGAACCGCCTGCACGTCTTCGTCCGCGACAAGGCCCTCGACCTGAGTGATCAGCGTTTGCGACGCACGCAGAAGGTCGGAAACCTGCGTCGCGATGGCGTCGAAGGGCAGGTCGCCAGCCTGGCCGATGACGCCCTGTGCCTCATCCAGCAGAGCGGGCAGACGGTCGGCGGCCTGACCGATCGAGGCGACGGCCTGAGTCAGCGTCTCGGCGGTGCCCTGAGCCTCGACCTCGGCCACGACCGAGTTGATCGAGGCCGACGTGGCCTGCAGCTCGTTCAGGAGCGCGGTGACCTCGGCGGGCAGACCCTGCACGCCCTCGCTGTCGACGACGCCACGCGCCGAGGACAGAAGGCCGCGCAGTTCGGTCGGCACGCCCTGGACGTCCTCGCTGCGGATCAGCTCCTCGACCGTGGTGACGGCGGTCTGCGTCGATTGCAGCAGCGCGGTGATCTCGGACGACAGATCCTGCAACGGCACCTCGTTGGCGCCGGCCAGCAAGGTCTCGGCTTGCTGAAGAAGGCCGGGCAGTTCCTCGGCGGCGGTGCCGATGCGCGCGACAGTTTCGGTGAGGGTCGTCGCGGTCTCGGCTTCCTCGATCTCGGCGAGGACCGTGTTCAGACGGTCGGCCGAGGTCTGCACCTGCTCCAGAAGATCGGACACCTGCATCGGTATGTTCTGGACCGTATCGCTCTGGGTCAGGCCGCGGATCGCCGTGAGGATGCCGCGCACCTCGCCCGGGGTTTCCTGCAGGTCGTCATTGCCGATGAAGGAGGTTGCCTGGTTCATCAGGTCGATGGCCGACTGCATGACTTCCTCGATGGGCAGGTCGGCGACGCGCTGCAGCGCACCCTGGGCCGAGGCCTGCACGTCCGTCACCTCGGCGGGTGCGGTCGGGATCAGCGGGAACGGCTCCGCGTCGAGCTGAAGCTCAGCCTCGCTCGCCTCCGGGAACTCGTCGAGCACGATCTTGAGGCCGCCGGTGATGATCGAGGCGTTGGTCAGCTGCGCGCGCAGGCCCTCGGCGATACGGTCCTCGAGATAATCGAAGAAGGCATCCTCTCCGGCATCGTCGTTCAGGCCCAGCCGCGACGGGTTGATCCGCGCGCTGACCAGCAGCCGCACCTCGTTGTCCCCGAAGCGATCCGAGTCCACGAGGCCGGTCAGGCTCGAGACCTCGCCGACGCGAAGACCGCCCAGTTCGACCGCGGCGCCGGCCGAGAGGCCCGACAGGTTCTCGTCGAAGACGAACGAGACGTCGACCGCCTCGCCCTCGCCCTCCACGAGGAAATCGTCACGGGCGGCTTCCTCGTCGGAGAACAGCTCGTATTCGACGCCCTCGGTGATCGGCTCGCCGCCCGATCCGAGCGTCGCGAACGTGACGCCGCCGGTGATGAGCGAGGCGAAGCTGTCGAAGTTCAGGCGCGCGCCGCCGGTGCCCAGCGAGAAGCTGAAGCCCGAGACGTCCCAGAACCGCGTCGAGGTGGACACGAGGTCGGTATAGTCGGCGTAGATGACCGCGTCGGCCGACACCGTTGCGCCGCCCGGATCGATCTGGCCGGCGTCCACCATGCCGACCTCGACGCCCTTGAACACGATGGGGGTCTTGGCGGTGGGCAGGCTTTGCGTCGACGTCAGCGTGAACTGCACGCCCTCCTGAGCGGCGCCGAGAAGCGGCTCGGACGACAGCCCTTCGAAATCGTAGGCCTGCTGGCCGGCCTCGCTGTCCCAGGCACCCTGGATGTAGACGCCGGACAGAACGGTATCGAGGCCCGACACACCGCGTGCCGACACTTCGGGACGCACGACCCAGAACCGGGCATCCTCGTCGATATATTCGGCCATCGACTTCTCGACCCGCACCGAGACGACCACGTGCTCGAGACCCGCGTCGAAGCTGACCTCCTCGACCACGCCGACACCGATGTCGCGGTAGCGCAGCTCGGTCTCGTCGGCGGTGATGCCGGCGGCGTTCTCGAAGGCGATCTCGATCACCGGACCCTGGTCGTTGTAGTTGCGCCACGCCGCACCGAGCGCGATGGCCAGCGCCACGATGGGGATCAGCCAGACGATCGAGACGCGCTCCCAGATGGAGCGGCGCTCGTGCTCGACCGGCACGGGGCCGGGCTGGCCGCGATCCTCGGGACGGTCGGTGTCGGTGGGGGTATCGTTCACTGGGTGTCGTCCCGTCTGTTCTTGCGTGCCCGGTCCCAGATGAGCCGGGAGTCGAAGCTCTGCGCCGAGAGCATTGTGAAGACCACCGACAGCGCGAAGGTCAACGCCGCGGGGCCCGGAGTGATGGAGGCGACCGAAGACAGTTGCACCAGTGCCGACAGGATCGCGACGACGAAGACGTCGATCATCGACCAGCGGCCGATGAACTCGACGATCTCGTAGACATGCTGGCGCCGCGTCGGCGGCACGTGCGATCCGCGCCGCGCCGAGATGGCGAGAAAGGCGATGGCCATGAACTTGCCGACCGGGATCAGCACGCTCGCGATGAGGATGATCGCGGCGATGCCGTAGGCGCCGTGGTGGGCGATCTCGACCGCGCCGCCGACGATGGTGTTCGACGAGCTCTGCACCAGCGTCTCGGTCACCAGCATCGGGTAGAGGTTGGCGGGGATGTAGCAGACGAGGCCCGCGATCCACCATGCCCAGACCTTCTGCAGGCTGGCGGTGTCGCGCGACACAAGCCGCGCGCCGCAGCGGCCGCACCGCTCGGTCTCGGCGGGCCAGACCCGCGCGCAGGCGCGGCAGGCCACGAGGCCTGCCTCGCGGGCGGTCACTCGCGCGGACGTTCCAGAGACTTCCATACCGACCATGTGCAGAGATAGTTGTCGTTGAAGAGGACGATCACGACCAGGACCGAGAACATCCAGAAGGCGGGGCCGAAGCCGATCTGCGCGAGGTCGGCCACCTTGACCAGGGCTACGGCGCAGCCGATCGCGAAGATCTCGGCCATCGACCACGGCTTGAGTTCCTGGCTCCAGCGGAAGGCCCGGCGGGCGTGTCGCGCGGGAGGACGGTCGAAGACGACGGGCGTCAGGACGTAAAGGATCAGCAGCATCCGGACCAGCGGCACCACCACGATCACCGCCGCGGTGGCCAGCCCGAGAAGCGCCATCGGCCCGGTCTCGAACGCCGTCGCCGCATCGAGGATCGAAGCCGAATTGCCAAGGCCCAGCCGGTGGATGTCGAGGAACGGAAAGAACATCGCCGAGACCACGAGGATCAGGACCGCGACGGTCAGCGCGATGATCCGCATTCCCGCCTTGCGCTTGGGCGAGATCAGCACCGTGTGGCAGCGGTCGCAGACAGCGCGGCCCCCGACGGGAGGCATCTGCGCGACGTAGAGCGCGTCGCAGGACGGACACGCTATCAGCTCTTCGAGCGGGTGCCCGAGAGCGGTGCGTCCGGCGCGCGGATCGTCGGTGTCGAGAGAGGCGGCAGCGTCTGTCATTGTCGCGCGAGTCTTGTGTTTCGGGGGCGTGAAGTCCAGCCCGGCAGGCGCACGGTGCTGCGACCTGTCGCATAGTTGATGCACGCAGGATGCATGTTTCGCGACATGCGGTCGCGGTTCTCGGTTCTTGCCCGTCGGGCGGGCAGGTCGCGGGGCGTTCGGGCCGCCGAACGGCCCGCGCGACCGTGGCGCCGGTCACCGGGGCGAGAGACCCCGAGATTGATGCCCCCCCGCCCCGGTGCTACGCAGACCCATCCCGCGCCGAAGGGCCGCCGCCGAGAGACCCGACATGACGATCGTGCCCGTCACCTCCGCCGACCTCGACGCCGCCGAGGTCTCGTGGTTCGCTGCCCTCTGCTCGGACGACTACCGCTTTCTCGGAGTGCCGGACGGCGATCTCCGCTCAAGCTGGGACCACTGCGCGGGCATCCTGCAGGAGGCCGAGCGGCAAGGCTTCCGCAACATCCTCTGCCCGTCGAGCTATCAGGTCGGACAAGACACGCTGTCCTTCGTCGCGGCCGGGTCGCAGGTCACGTCGGACATCAACATGCTGGCCGCGATCCGCTGCGGAGAAATGCAGCCGATCATGCTGGCGCGCACGGTGGCGACGCTCGACCACATGCTCGAGGGGCGGCTGACGCTCAACGTCATCTCGTCGGACTTCCCCGGAGAGACCGCCGACAGCGCCTTCCGCTACCAGCGCTCGCGCGAGGTCGTGGAGATCCTCAAGCAGGCGTGGACGCGCGACCGGATCGACCACGTCGGCGAGGTCTATGCCTTCGAGGGCGTGCCGACAGAGCCCGCGAAGCCCTACCAGCAGAATGGCGGGCCGCTCCTCTATTTCGGCGGCTACAGCCCGCACGCGCTGGAGCTGTGCGGCCAGCATTGCGACGTCTACCTGATGTGGCCCGAGCCCGAAGAGCAGCTTGCCCAGCGGATGCGCGACGTGAACGCGGTGGCCGAACGGTACGGCCGCACGCTCGATTACGGGCTGCGGGTCCACGTCATCGTGCGCGATACCGAGGCGGAGGCGCGCGAATATGCCGATCACCTCGTCTCGAAGCTCGACGACGAGCTTGGCCAGCTGATCCGCGACCGGGCGCATGACAGCACGTCGCTCGGCGTGTCCCACCAGGCGCGGGCGCGCGAGTTGGCGGACCGGTTCGGCTACGTCGAGCCGCACCTCTGGACCGGGATCGGACGGGCCCGCTCGGGCTGCGGCGCGGCCCTTGTCGGATCGGTGGATCAGGTCATGTCCAAGCTCGAACGATACCGGGAGATGGGCATCCGGTCCTTCATCTTCTCGGGCTATCCGCATCTCGACGAATGCCGCATCTTCGGCCAAATGGTGCTGCCGCACCTGACCACCTGCTCGCTGCCGCATGTCTACGGCCGCGTGCCCGACACCACCCCGGCCACCCCGCTGGGCAAAGGAGAGCGCCGGTGACAGTCAGCCGCGTCAAACTCGCCGACGACCTCGAGTTCAGCCGCATCGTCTACGGCATGTGGCGGCTGTCGGACGTTGCCGACACTTCGCCGGCCCATGTCCGCATCAAGATCGAGGCCTGCCTCGAGCAGGGCATCACCACGATGGACCAGGCCGACATCTACGGCGGATACGCCGCCGAGGAGGTTATGGGCCGGGCGCTTGCGGGGACCGACCTGCGCGAGGGCATCGAGATCGTCACCAAATGCGACATCGTCGCGCCTGTCGGCCGCCACGCGGATGCGAAGGTCAAGCACTACGACACCTCGGCCGCGCATATCGAGGCGTCGGTGGACCACTCGCTGCGCCTGATGGGGATCGAGCGTATCGACCTGCTTTTGATCCACCGGCCCGATCCGCTGATGGACCACCACGAAACCGGCGCCGCACTCGACGGGCTGATCGCTGCCGGAAAGGTCGGGCATGTGGGCGTGTCGAATTTCCGTCCGTGGGACTGGTCGCTTCTTCAGTCGGCGATGAATGCGACGCTCGCGACCAACCAGATCGAGCTGTCCTTGCTGGCGCACGCGGGCTTCAGCAACGGCGACGTGGCCTTTTTGCAGGAGCGGGGCGTGCCGCCGATGGCATGGTCGCCACTGGCCGGGGGCTCTCTCTTCGCCGAAAGCTCGGCCCGGATGCGGACGGCGCTGGACGAGGTCGGACACGCCCACGGGGTCGATGCGTCCGCCGTCGCGATCGCGTGGCTCCTGCGGCATCCGGCCAATATCCTGCCGGTGATGGGCACCAACAACCTCGACCGTATCCGCACGCTGGCAGATGCCGAAAAGGTGGACCTCGACCGCCAGACGTGGTTCCACCTCTACGAACTTGCGCTGGGGCACGAGGTGCCGTGAGATGGACGGGTCGATGAGCATGGAAGAACAGACCTTCGAGCCCGGGCCCGAGACGCAGCGCGCGTTCCGGGATGCCTTGGGCCGCTTTGCCACCGGGGTCACCATCGTGACCACGCAGACGACGGACGGCCCCATCGCGATCACCGCCAACAGCTTCGCCTCGCTGTCGCTGGACCCGCCGCTGGTGCTTTGGTCGCCCGCCAAGGCGTCGAGCCGGTTCGGGCCGTTCACCGAGGCGCGGCACTTCGCGATCCACGTGCTGGCCGCCGACCAGGCGGCCTTGTGCAGCGAGGTGGCCAAGGACGCCCGCCGGTTTAGGCCGGGTGACCTGACCGAGAATGACAAGGGTGTGCCGCTGATCGACGGCGCGCTCGCGCATTTCGAATGCGCGCGAGAGGCGATCCATGACGGCGGCGACCATGTCATCGTCGTCGGACGGGTCGAGCGGGTGCGTCGCCGAGACGGAGAGCCGCTGCTGTTCCTGAATGGGCAATACGGCGAGTTCGCCGCCCGCGGCTGAGCGTCGCTTAGGCCCCCCGCATCAGAGACGGGCCGGAACATCGGCCGCGCGGAGACGGGGCGGAAGGGAGGAGAGGATGGGCGTCGTGCGCGGACTGCTGGTTCCGTTCGGGCTCTGGAACGACTGGGCGCTCGCCGCCGCGCGGGTGATCGCGCTGGCTGCGCTTGGCGCCATGGTCGTGGTGATCCTCACACAGGTCTTTTTCCGTTACGTGCTGAACGACGCGCTTCCCTGGCCGGACGAGGCGGCGCGCTTTCTCATGCTGTGGATGACCGGGCTGGCCGCGCCGACGGCGTTCCGGCACGGCGGCTTCGTCGCCATCGACATGGTTCGGACGCTGCTGCCCGCCACCGTCGCGGGCGTGCTGAACCTGATCCTTCTGGCGATGTCGCTCACGGTGCTTCTGGTCGGCGCGCAGCTTGGCTGGACGCATGTGAACTCGGGCTGGCTCTTCAACTCTTCGTCGCTGCGACTGCCGCTCGACATGGTGGGCGGAGAGCCGGTGCGGATCAAGCTGGCCTGGATGTACCTGTCGCTCTTCACCGGGATGGTCCTGCTGACCGTGGTCAACGTCGAGCTGATCCTGCGCGAGGTCCTGTGTCTTGCCGGTGAGGCCGCCCGCCTGCCGAGCTACGCCCGCTCCGACGTGCCGGAGGCCGAGTGATGCTGCTCTGGTTCCTGCCGGTGTTCCTGTCGCTCCTGCTGATCGGCCTGCCGGTCTTCTTCGCGCTGCTGTTCGCGCCCGGTGCGCTCTTGTGGCTCAACGGGCAGGAGCGCGATCTCGCCCTGCTTTACCGCAACCTTTACAACGGTATGGACAGCTTCCCGCTGATGGCGCTGCCGTTCTTCCTGCTCGCGGGCGAGATCATGAACCGCGGTGGCATCACCGAGCGGCTGGTGGCCTTCGCGCAGGCGTTCATGGGGCACCTGCGCGGCGGCCTGGCGCACGTCAACATCCTGTCGTCGATCCTGTTTGCGGGGCTCTCGGGCTCGGCCGTGGCGGACACCTCGGCGCTGGGCTCGACCCTGATCCCGGCGATGGAGCGGCAGGGCTACGCCCGGCGCTTCGCGGCGGCGATCACGGCGGCCTCGTCTGTCATCGGTCCGATCATCCCGCCCTCGGGCATCATGATCATCTACGCCTACGTCATGGGCCAGTCGGTGGCCGCGCTGTTCCTTGCAGGCATCGTGCCGGGCCTGCTGGTCGGGTTGGGCCTCATGGTGACGGTGCGTCTGCTGGCCGACCGCTACGACCTGCCGCGGGCCGAGCGCATCGTCGAGCGGAACGCGGCCATCGCACCGCTGGAATACTGGGTCAGCTTCGTGCTGCTGCGGCTGAACCTCGCCGGCCTGTTCTACATGCTGACATGGGCACTGCCAGGGGGCTGGGCGGTGGGCGGCTGGGCCGTCTACCTCGCGCTGCTGGTCCCGGCGCATTTCGCTCTGGTCTGGTATCGCGGGCGCTGCACGCCGGACTTCCGCACCGTGTGCAAGAAGGCCGTGGCCCCGATGCAGACGCCGATCATCATCCTCGGCGGCATCCTGATCGGCGTCTTCACCCCGACCGAGGCCGCGGCCATCGCGGTGGCCTACGCGCTGATCGTGTCCTTCGGTGTCCTGCGGGTGATGACGGTCGCGGACCTCGGCGACGTGCTGCGCCGCTCGGCCATCGCCTCGGCCACGGTGCTGCTGCTGGTCGGCGCGGCGGTCGCGTTCAAGACCGTGGTCAGCCTCAGCCACGCGCCCGAGATCCTCGCCGAGTTCATCCTCGGCCTGTCCGAGAACCCGCTGACGCTGCTTTTTCTGATCAACGTGCTGCTGTTCTTCGTGGGCATGTTCCTCGACGCCGGGCCGGCGATCATCATTCTCGGGCCGATCCTCGGTCCTGTCTTCACCGGGCTCGGGGTCGATCCCGTCCACTTCGCCATCATCATGAGCGTGAACCTCACCGTGGGCCTTGCCACGCCGCCCATGGGGCTGGTGCTGTTCGTGGCCTCCAGCGTGTCTGGCGAACGGGTGGAGACCATCTCGAAGGCGATCCTGCCCTTCCTCGCCGTCGAAATCGCGGTAATCTTCCTGATAACCTACGTTCCGGCGATCTCCATGACGATCCCGCGCCTCGCGGGCTTCGCGATCTAGACCATCCAGCATCACAAGGGAGGCTTCGACATGCTGACACGGACCATCGCCGCGCTCGCGGCGGTTGCCACGCTCGCCGGGACCGCGGGCGTCGCGCAGGCGCAGGACTACACGCTCCGCGCCACCGCCAACTCCAACGAGAACGACGAGGACTATGACGGCCTCGTGGTGTTCAAGAACTACGTCGAGCAGGCGTCGAACGGCGCCATCGAGGTCGAGCTCTTCATCGGCACGCAGCTCTGCTCGAACGGGACCGAGTGCCTGCAGGGCGTGGCGGACGGCTCGATCGACATCTTCGTGACGACCTCAGGCGGCGCGGCGGGCATCTTTCCCTACGTGCAGGTGTTCGATCTGCCCTACCTGATGCGCTCGGACCGCGTGGCCGAGGCGGTGCTGACCGACACCGATTTCACCCGGACCCTGCGCGACCTCGCGTTGCGTGATTCCGGCAACGCGATCCGCATCATGACCATCGGCAACACCGGCGGCTGGCGCAATTTCGCCAACACGCAGCGCCCGGTGCAGACGCCCGGCGATCTTGACGGGCTCAAAATCCGCACCGTGGTCGCCGATCTGCCGCAGGAGCTGGTCTCGACCCTAGGCGCGTCGCCCACGCCGATCCCGTGGCCCGAGCTCTTCACCTCGCTCCAGACCGGGGTGGTCGAGGGCTCGAAGAACGGGATCACCGACATCATGAACATGAAGTTTCCCGATGCCGGGCTGAAATACCTGACGCTCGACGGGCACGCCTACATGGCGGCGATCTGGGTGATGAACAACGACACTTTCCTGTCCATGCCCGAGGAGATGCGCCGCGTGGTCGTCAACGGCTTCAAGGAGCTTCAGCAGGCCACCTTCGCCTCGCCCAAGCGCAAGTCGATCTCGGCCTACGAGGAATTCGCGGCCGCCGGCGGGGAGGTCTACGTGCCGTCGCCCGACGAGAAGCAGGCGTTCCAGGACGCGGTGCAGCCGGTCTACGACTGGTTCGGTTCGAATGTCGACGAGGGCGAGCAGGTTCTGCAGTCGCTGCGCGACGCCGTGGCCCAGGTCGAGGAAGACATCGACGCCGACATCGCGGCGGACATCCAGTGATCCGCTGAGGCAATGCAAGATCGGCGGCCGGCCCCGGTTCGGGGGCGGTCGCGGTGCCTTCAGCCGCCCAGCGGATGGCGCTTCAGAAGGTGAAAGCGCCCGTCTGCCGCCTCTCCGAACAGGCAAACCGTACGGATCTCGAAGGCGTCGGGCAGCAGCGGTGCGAGCCACGCGCGCAGCGCGGCCTCGGTCGCGTCGCGCTGCGGGCGCGGCACCGGCCCGGTCAGCGTGACGTGGAAGCGGAATTGCTCCATCACGTAGGGGTAACCCCACTCGGCCAGCAGTGCCTCTTGCCGTTCGGACAGCCCAGCGCCGCGCCGTTTCTCCAGCTCGGCGGTGTCTGGCGGCGCCCGGTGGCCATCCAGATCGGACACCAGCGCGGCGGCGAGTTCCTGCAGGGAGGCGACGTCGCCCGCGGGGCAGAGCGCGAGGAAACCTCCGAGCCGCGTCACCTGCAGCGGGCCCATCTGCACCGGCGATAGCCGCGACGCCAGCCGCGCGAGGTCGGCATCGAGCGCCTCGGCCGAGGTGTCGGGGGCCAGCCGGAACGGCGGCTTCAACGTGCCGTGCAGGCCGTATTTCCGCGGCCGCGCCGTCAGCTCGGCGGCGGACAAGGGCAGGCCGGGCACGTCGGGATGCGCGACGTCGACCCCCGCGGCCGCATCCCAGCCAAGCAGGGACGTGGCGGCGTCGGCCCATGGCGCCGGCTCTGGCGCGTAATAGACGGCATATCGGTTGTGGTCGGGCATTGGGTCTGGCCTATGGTCGGGGACGCGCGGCGCGCCCCGCCGAGTTGAAGCAGCCCCGCGAGGCAAGGACAAGATGACGGACACCCTCCTGACCAACGCCCGGATCGTGCTCGAGACCGAGGTGATCGACGGCACGTTGGTGCTGCGAGACGGGCATATCGCCGCCATCGAGGCCGGGCACACGTCGGCGCCGGGGGCCCTGGATTGCGAGGGCGACCACCTGATTCCCGGCCTGATCGAGCTGCACACCGACAACCTCGAACGCCATATCGAGCCGCGCCCCAAGGTGGACTGGCCGCACCGCACCGCGATCCTCGCCCATGACGGAGAACTGGCGAGCACCGGCATCACCACGGTGTTCGACGCCATGCGGGTGGGCTCGGTGATCTCGAACGGGCGCGATGATTACCGCAAGTACGCCCGGCAGCTGTCGCGGGAGTTGTTCGACCTGCGCGCGACCGGGGTTCTTCGGATCAGCCATTTCCTGCACCTGCGGGCCGAGGTCTGCTCGGAGACGCTGCTGGAGGAACTGGCGGAGTTCGACGCGGATGACCGGGTCGGCATCCTGTCGATCATGGACCACACGCCCGGGCAGCGGCAGTTCCGCGACGTCACCAAGCTGAAGGCCTACGTGCTGGGCAAGCACGGCGGCAACGAGGCCGACTTCGAGGCGCACCTCGCGAACCTGCGCGGGTTGCAGGACCGGTTCGGTGCGGCGCACGAGGCCGGCGCGGTCGAGGCCGCGGGACGCTTGGGCGCGGTGCTTGCCAGCCATGACGACACCACCGCCGAGCAGGTCGCGACCAGTGCCGGCCACGGCGTCCGCATCGCAGAGTTTCCCACCACCGAGGAGGCCGCTCGGGCGTGCCACGGTCACGACATTGCCGTGATGATGGGCGCGCCGAACCTCATCCGGGGCGGCTCCCACTCCGGCAACGTGGCGGCCGAGGCTCTGGCGCGGGCCGACCGGCTCGACATCCTGTCCTCGGACTACATCCCGTCCTCGCTGATGCTCGGCGCGTTCGGGCTTGCGGACCTCTGGGACGACCTGCCGCGCGGCATCCGCACGGTCACGGCGGCACCGGCCGAGTCCACCGGGCTGGCCGACCGCGGTCGTCTCTCCGAGGGGCTGCGCGCGGACATCGTCCGCGTCGGCCGGCTCGACGGCACGCCGGTGGTGCGCGGTGTCTGGAGCCAGGGGCGCCGGGTGGGCTGACCCCGCCGGGCCTACCCGTCCGGGCAGGGCCCGCCCCCTGCGGCTGCGGGCGCTTTCTACTCGGACGGTGCTGGCGGCGCGGATGCGGGCGCGCGAGGATGGCGGCCAGTGACGCGCGGGCCCGGCAGGTCCGCCCGCAGAGGAGGATCCCATGAACGCACCGCACCGCGACGACGGCTTTTTCACCGAGAGCCTTTCGTCCCGCGATCCCGAGCTTTTCGCGGCGATGGAGGGCG
>NZ_FOAI01000015.1 GCF_900109705.1 Roseivivax marinus
GAGACGGGTGGCGACCCGTTATGACCGCTGCCCACAAACCTTCTTCTCAGCAATCGCACTCGCTGCGACCGTAATCTTCTGGCTTTGAGAGAGAACGAGTCCTGAACATACGCCAGGCGAGCAGAAGTCGAGCATATGAATGTCGAGACACTGGTAATCTTGCCAGACTTTGGCGCAAGCGAGAACACATAGAGCCATTCGCTTGTCGGCCGTTACCTCCTTGAGCTGCTCATTGTAGGTCGGGCATCTCAGCCCCTAAAAACAATTGCCTTTACCAAAGCCCCCAACAGTGCACCAACTGCCGCCCCTAGGGCCATTATGAATGCCTTACCGGCGACTGACAACTTTTCGCCTCCCGCAGGAACATTTGCATCTAGGACTGCGATAGCTATAATGCCTAAAACGAACCCAAGGGCAGCGGTACAACCTATTGCTTTAAACATTCTTCGACCTCACCGCGCCATTCGTTCGTAGAAATTCAAATCTTCGCCAATCATATTCGCGAAGCGAATAATTGCAGAACTCCAATTCTCGTTCGCAATATTAGAAGTCGACCATAGATCGGAGTTTTGCTCGATGGTTACTCGCCAAGCCTGGAATGCTCGCTCGGATTCTTCCTGAGTTTCGACGTAGGACAAGTCAAAGGCGAGTACGAGGACATCGTCATCGGTACTTCCTCTGTTTTCCCCCGGGGCCCAAGCTAGAAGCCAAGGGCCATCTTGATCACTTGTACCGACTCTCGCTGCCACGTCGCTTTTGCCGCGCGCTGTGAAGAAGCGAGCTGCCGATGCTATCTCGTCGCTACCAGTATTCCAGTCGTAAGCATCAATCGCTTTCGAGCAAATTTCGGCAGGATCACTGGTCCCCTGCATCTTCCCCTCCAGCTGATCCGCCTCCTGTTGAGACAGCATTGGCCAAACAGTCACAACCTGGCGATCGATGCTAGTTCCCCTCGAAAACTGCGTACTCACGGAATTAACAGATAGCAAAAACCACGACAAATCTTATCGGCTGTGTCTCTCAGAGAGCTTGTTGGTGATCGCAGAAAAGCTATGGAGCCAATCCCGGCAAAATCTTCGTGCGGCATATCTTCCAGCACCGCGAATTTTCTAGATGAACGCAACTCACTCAAGGAGAGTGTCTGACCAATGGGGGGAACTTCAATCAGCTCAATACCTGGACCAATGATCGTCGGCATATTCCTATCCCCACCTGTACCTGGTGCCGGGGGAAGTTGATTGCGAAAGGGTTGCGCGTCAGACATGCTCCGCGTCTGAATATCCTTACGTGAGGCCAAAATTATCCCAACAAATCCCGTATCCGATGACACACCGACGATCTCGGACGGGCTTACCAGGACTTCTTGGCTACCAATACCTAAGAAACCGCCGACCGTCACAATAGCTTCATACTCTGAAGACCACGGAGCCTGAAATATCTCGTCAATCTCTCCGACACGCTCACCAGCGGAATATATATCTAATCCAATAACGTCTTGGGGATTTCTTGAGCTGAGATCAACGATCTCAAAGTTGAAATCTGATGGGCCTTCATAGTCACTACCGATAAGGCGAGATACCGCATTACCACAATCAACCTCGCTTTCGAAGGGATACCCGAAAAGATCGGGATTCTCCGGAACAGCCGTAGCCCCCCTTTGTATTAGCACGGACAGCGCATCACAGGCCGACATATCTTGGGCTACAGATGGGGTTGCCGTAGTTGCGGCAACGAACAGTGCAGAAGATATATATTGCAATTTCATCATACAAAAATCCAATCTTCCAAAATGATCGGACCGCTTCTGGAAAGCGAAGGCTTTCACTTTCATCGGCGCGGCATATTTATGCTACCCGATTCTCTACCCTCGCGCGAGCCTATGAATAATTTGCTGTCCTTGAGTGCTGAGACTCAGGTCGACCACAAGGTGATTTGATTAAGGCCTCACCTTTGATTAAATACCGCAAAAACAGTGGCCAAGCATCCGAAAGAAGAGCCCGACCACAAACCGCTACTTTGGGAAACACCTTCTTCACTTTGGGAAACCGTCAAAGCGATTGCAAGGTAAGTCATTGAAAAATGGTGGGTCGTGACGGACTCGAACCGCCGACATTCTCGGTGTAAACGAGACGCTCTACCAACTGAGCTAACGACCCGAACCGGGGCACCACGCGGTGTAAGGCCGCCGCCACCCGCGGGCAAGGGCGAAGTGGCGGCGCACCGGTGTTCAGACGTAGCGATTGACCACGTTCTCTAGGATTTCCTGCCGGCCCGAGCGCGGCTCTGGGTCGAGGCCTTCGGCCTCCACCCGCGCGGCGACGGTCTCGAGGTCCGACGTGAGCATCGCCTGCGCTTCGGGCGTCTCCCAGCCGGCGTAGCGTGCGCGGCGCGCCGCTTCGAGCTCGCCGCCCTCAAGCATGTCGGCCGCGGCGATCAGGCCGCGCGCGCAGACGTCCATCGCGCCTACATGCGCCGCCACCAGATCCTCGGGGTCGAGCGACTGGCGCCGCAGCTTGGCGTCGAAGTTGGTGCCGCCAGAGGCGAAACCGCCGCCCTTGAGGATCTCGTAATAGGCCAGAGCGACCTCGGGGACATTGTTGGGGAACTGGTCCGTGTCCCAGCCCGACTGGTAGTCGTTGCGGTTCATGTCGATCGAGCCGAACACGCCCAGCGCCTGCGCCAGTGCGATCTCGTGCTCGAAGGAGTGGCCGGCGAGGATCGCGTGACCCTGCTCGATGTTCAGCTTTACCTCCTTCTCGAGGCCGAAGCGCTGGAGGTGGCCGTAGACCGTGGCGACGTCGTAGTCGTACTGGTGCTTGGTCGGCTCCTGCGGCTTGGGTTCGATCAGGATCGCGCCCTCGAAGCCGATCTTGTGCTTGTAGTCCACGACCATCGACAGGAACCGGCCCATCTGGTCGAGCTCGCGACCCATGTCGGTGTTGAGCAGCGTTTCGTAGCCCTCGCGGCCGCCCCAGAGCACGTAATTCTCGCCGCCGAGCTTGTGGGTCGCGTCCATGCACTGCTTCACCGTCGCCGCCGACCACGCGAAAACGTCCGGGTCGGGGTTGGTCGCCGCGCCCGACATGAAGCGGCGGTGCGAGAACAGGTTCGCCGTGCCCCACAGCAGCCGGGTCTTCGACGTCTCCATCTTAGACGCGAAAATGTCGACGATCTCTTCGAAGTTGCGGCGGCTCTCGGCGAAGGTCGCGCCTTCGGGACGGATATCCGCGTCGTGGAAGCAGAAGAACGGCTGGCCGAGGATCTCGAACATCTCGAAGGCGACCTCCGCCTTCATGCGCGCGCCGTCCATCGTATCGCCGAACCACGGCCGGTCGAAGGTCTGGCCGCCGAACGGATCGCCGCCGGGCCAGGCGAAGCTGTGCCAGTAGGCGACGGCAAAGCGCAGATGCTCTTCGAGCCGCTTGCCCATGACCATGCGGTCCGGATCGTAGTGGCGGAAGCAGAGCCCCTCGCCCTGGGGGTCGAAGCGGATGGGTCCGAGATCACCGAAGAAACGCGACATGAATGTCCTCCCGTCAGGGGCCGGTCAGCGGCCCGTCGGACCCTGTGTTAGCGGTCGCAGGCCAGGCGGTCGAGACCCGATCTTACGCCGCTTGGAGGGGCGTCACGGCACATCGCGGAAAGGGAGGATGGTGGGTGATAGAGGATTTGAACCTCTGACATCTTCGATGTGAACGAAGCGCTCTACCACTGAGCTAATCACCCGGTGGGCGGTCTCTTAGACTCAGTCGTTACCGGACGCAAGGGGGTCGTGGTCGTCCGTGGCGTCATTCCCGGAAGCCGCCTTTTGCGTCGCGGAGGGGCGACGGATCCGGGCGGTCAGGACCTCCGCATTGGTGGTGTCGCGGGCGTTGGTCAGCTTGACCTTGCCGAGCGGCGGCAGGTTCAGATCCCGGCCCGAGGCCAGCGTTTCACCGAGGATGGCCAGCAGTGCCTCCACCGCGGGCTTGGCATCGCGCTTGCGGACGCCGCTGCGGGCGACGACCTCTTCCACGAGGTCGCGCTTCTTCATGTCCGGCTGGTGCGCCGGCGGCAGGCGGGAAGGATCGAGGGTTGCGGCCACGGCCGCGTCGATCGCGGTCTCCCGGGCGCTGCGATCCTCCTCGGCTGAGGGGGCGGACGGGGCGTCTGTCGGGGTGGTCCGGGCCATGTCACGTGTCCTTCCTGCTCTGGCGCGATACGGTTCCGCGCCCGGTCTTGTCCGAACGCTAACATGGCACCGGCGCATGAACACTTCCCTGACATGCGAGCGCAGCCATGCGTCGACACCGTGACCCGATCTCCACAATTTTGCATCCGGGGGACTCAAAAAAGCGGCGGCACCCCTTGGGACGCCGCCGCTGTTCGTCAGGATCGGGCCGAAGCGATCAGTGCGTGACCGCACCGTCGGACTTGTCGTCGGCACGGGCCATCGCGTCGAGAGCGGCGGCCTCGGCCTCCTCGTCCCAGTCGATGGCCTCGGGCTCGCGGATCAGGGCCAGCTTGAGCACTTCGGAGACGTGCTCCACCGGGATGATCTCGAGCCCCTCCTTCACATTGTCGGGCAGCTCGGCCAAGTCCTTCTCGTTCTCCTTGGGAATGAGAACGGTCTTGATCCCGCCGCGCAGCGCCGCGAGCAGCTTCTCTTTCAGGCCGCCGATGGCGCTGGCATTGCCGCGCAGCGTCACCTCACCGGTCATGGCGATGTCCTTCCGGACCGGGATTCCAGTCAGGACCGAGACGATGGCCGTGACCATGGCCAGACCGGCGGACGGGCCGTCCTTGGGCGTCGCGCCGTCGGGCACGTGGACATGGATGTCCCACTTCTCGAAGCGCGGCGGCTTGACCCCGATCTGCGGCGACACAGAACGCACGTAGGACGACGCCGCGTCGATCGACTCCTTCATCACGTCGCCCAGCGTGCCGGTGGTCTTCATCCGGCCCTTGCCCGGCAGGCGCAGCGCCTCGATGTGCAGCAGGTCGCCGCCCACCGACGTGTAGGCAAGGCCCGTGACCACGCCGACCTGGTTCTCGTCTTCGGCCAGCCCGTAACGATGCTTTCGCACGCCCAGGAAGTCCGGAAGGTTCTCGGCGGTCACGGTGACCGTCGAGGTCTCCTTCTTGACGATCTGGGTCACCGCCTTGCGGGCGATCTTGGCCAGCTCGCGCTCGAGGTTCCGCACGCCCGCCTCGCGGGTGTAGTAGCGGATGGTGTCGACCAGAGCCTGGTCCTCGACGACGAATTCGCCGTCCTTGAGACCGTGGTTCTTGATCTGCTTGGGCAACAGGTGCCGCTTGGCGATCTCGGCCTTCTCGTCCTCGGTGTAGCCCGACAGCGGAATGATCTCCATCCGGTCCAGCAGCGGGCCCGGCATGTTGTAGGAGTTCGCCGTGGTCAGGAACATCACGTTCGACAGGTCGTACTCGACCTCGAGGTAGTGGTCCACGAAGGTCGCGTTCTGCTCGGGGTCGAGCACCTCGAGCATGGCCGAGGCCGGGTCGCCGCGGAAGTCCTGACCCATCTTGTCGATCTCGTCGAGCAGGATGAGCGGGTTGGTCGTCTTGGCCTTCTTCAGCGCCTGGATGATCTTCCCCGGCATGGAGCCGATGTAGGTCCGGCGGTGGCCGCGGATCTCGGACTCGTCACGCACGCCGCCCAGCGAGATACGGATGAACTCGCGGCCCGTGGCCTTCGCGACGGACTGGCCGAGCGACGTCTTGCCCACGCCCGGAGGGCCGACGAGGCACATGATCGGCCCCTTCAGCTTCTTCGAGCGCTGCTGCACGGCGAGATACTCGACGATCCGCTCCTTCACCTTCTCGAGGCTGTAGTGATCGTCGTCGAGGATCTTCTCGGCGCGGCCCAGGTCCTTCTTGACCTTGGACTTGGTGCCCCACGGGATCGACAGCATCCAGTCGAGATAGTTGCGGACCACGGTGGCCTCGGCGGACATCGGGCTCATGTTCTTGAGCTTCTTGATCTCCGCGTCGGCCTTTTCGCGCGCTTCCTTGGACAGCTTCGTCTCGGAGATGCGCTTCTCGAGCTCCTGCACCTCGTTCTGGCCGTCCTCGCCGTCGCCCAGCTCCTTCTGAATGGCCTTCATCTGCTCATTCAGATAATATTCGCGCTGAGTGCGCTCCATCTGCGACTTGACGCGGGTCTTGATCTTCTTCTCGACCTGCAGGACCGACATCTCGCCCTGCATGTGGCCGTAGACCTTCTCCAGCCGGTCGGACACGGCGAGCGTTTCCAGAAGCTCCTGCTTCTGGTTCACCTCGATGCCCAGATGACCCGCGACGAGGTCGGCAAGCTTCGCCGGCTCGGTGGTCTCGGAGACGGTCGAAAGCGCCTCTTCGGGGATATTCTTCTTGATCTTCGCATAGCGCGCGAACTCGTCCGCGACCGAACGCACCAGCGCCGTGATCGCGGTGTTGTCGCCCGGCATTTCCGAGAGATACTCTGCGCGCGCCTCGAAGTAGTCCTCGTTATCGAGATACTCGGTGATCTTCACCCGCGCCTGACCTTCGACCAGCACCTTCACGGTGCCGTCGGGCAGCTTGAGCAGTTGCAGCACGTTCGCAAGCACGCCCGCGGTGTAGATGCGGTCGGACGTGGGGTCGTCCTCCGCCGGGTCGATCTGGCTTGCCAGCAGGATCTGCTTGTCGTCCTGCATGACCTCTTCCAGTGCCCGCACGGACTTGTCCCGGCCCACGAAGAGCGGAACGATCATGTGCGGAAAGACGACGATGTCGCGAAGCGGCAGCACCGGGTAAGAGGCGTTGAGTGGCTGTTGCATACGCTTTCCTTTGCTAGAGCAGGACGGCATGGCCCCGGCGTGGCGGCGGCCTTTTGCAGTCCCCTATCCTCGGGTGACGATTTGTGTCCGAGGCTAGCCCTTTTCAAGCGCCGTGCGCCAGCGCCGATCGCATCGCAGGCTTACCGCCGCAGCGTTCGGCACCCCAAGAATGTCGCCAAGGCGACGTTCGAAGCGCAATATGTTGGCGAATGGGCGGACGTGCCCCGGCTTAGTAGACCACCAGTTCGCTTGGCGGCTTGTCGGTCGACGCCGAGACTGCGACGATCTCGCTCACCGAGCCGCCGCCCGCGGCCGCGATGCCGGTCAGGGTCACGTCCCAGCAGGCCGGCGTACCGGCTGCGGTGGGGCATTCGGCGACGAAGTTGACCTGCCGGCCCTGCGCCGCCAGTTCGATCGCATCCTTCAGAAGCGCGCGCGCCCGCTCGGGCCAGAGCGCCCACCACTCCTGCCCCAGCACCGGTCCGAGGTCCGGGATTTCCATGGCGCAGCGACCGTTGTGGCTCATGTAGCGCAGCCGGCCGTCGGTCTCGAGAAGCTTCACGCAATCGGGCGAGAACGCCATCAGGGTCGCCGTGCGCATGTCGATCTCGACGCCGTGGGCGCGCGCATCCTCGATGTCGCGGGTGATCTCGGTTCGTGCCATCTGCTGCGGTGCCATGCGTCCTGCCCTTTCCTCGTGCGAACGTCTTTTTCATTTCCTGCCATAATCATTAGCAGGACGTCGCACGAAGCCCAGACAAAACGCGCAAGGGCGCCCCGTTTCGGGACGCCCTGTCGCAATCTCGTCTTCCGGCCGAGCCGGGGCCCCTCACTCGGCGGCGGTGTGGTTTGCCGTCGCCACCTGCTCGAGGAAGGGATAGTCGGTGTAACCGGCCTCTCCCCCACCGTAGAACGTGTCCTGATCGGGCTCGTTCATCGGCGCGTCGCGATGCAGGCGCTTGACCAGGTCCGGGTTGGCGATGAACGGCACGCCGAAGGCCACGAGGTCCGCGTCGCCGTTCTCGACCCGCGAAATCGCGAGGTCGCGGTCATAGCCGTTGTTGCCCATCCAGACGCCGCCGAAACGGTCCTTGAGCGCGCGCATGTCCACGTCGTCGGGCCAGTTGCGCGGACCGCCGGTCTGGCCCTCGATCATGTGCACATAGGCGAGCCCCAGCGGCGCCAGGCCGTCGATCACGTGCTCGGCCAGCGCCTTGGGATCGCTGTCCGTGGCATCGTTGGCGCTGGAGAACGGCGACAGGCGCACGCCCACACGTCCCGCGCCCCAAACGCCGGTCACCACGTCGAGCACCTCGAACAGGAGCCGCGACCGGTTCTCCAGCGACCCGCCATAGGCGTCCTCGCGCTTGTTGGAGCCGTCCTTGAGGAACTGGTCCAGCAGGTAGCCGTTCGCGCCATGGACCTCGACCCCGTCGAAGCCTGCTCGCTTGGCGTTCTCGGCAGCGCGGCGGTAGTCCTCGACGATGCGCGGCAGCTCGTCCAGCCGCAGGGCACGCGGTTCGGAGACGTCGACCTTCTTCTCGCCGTCGAAGGTCGGGGCATTGGCACGCACCGCGGACGGCGCCACCGGGTCCTGCCCACCGGGCTGCAGCGAGGTGTGCGAGATGCGGCCCACGTGCCAGAGCTGAAGCACGATGCGTCCACCGGCCTCGTGCACGCCGTCGACAACCTTCTTCCACGCCTCGACCTGAGCGTCGGAGTGGATGCCCGGCGTCCAGGCGTACCCCTTGCCCTCGGGCGAGATCTGCGTGGCCTCGGTGATGATGAGCCCGGCGCCGGCGCGCTGGGTGTAGTATTCCACGTGCATGTCCATCGGCGCGTCGTCCTCGTTCATCGCGCGGTTGCGCGTGAGCGGGGCCATGACGATGCGGTTCTTGAGCGCGATGTCGCCGGCCGTGGTCGGGGAGAAGAGCTTGGCCTCGGTCATCGGAAATGTCCTTTCGGTTGCCTGATGCGTGGCATCGGATGGCACGGAGCTAGGAAGTCGCACGCGACCTTCCACCCCTGCCCCCGCGGCACGCCGCCTTGCATCCCGCGCAACTCCTGTGCGTCGGTGCGACGGAACCCGAAGGGCCGGTCCTTGGCTGTCTGGGGACGGAGCGAGCGCTTTGTCCTCGCGCTCCCGGGATATTTTTGCCAAGAAGAAGCGGCAAGGACCGGAACTTGCCGCGCACAGAAGACATGGCCGGACCGGACCTGTTTACGGGCTGGCGGGCCACCGCGAAGGCTCTGCATGTGCGGGCCTGTGCGTCGCAGCAAGAACAGTATGCAAAGCGTCGCAACGCAGTGTCCGGATGGTCATCGCGGAGGCGCGGAGGACCGCCGGGCGCGGGCGATCGGCTTGCCCCCCGTTGCAAAAGAGTCATTTTACTTTCACACGGGGGCGCCCTAAGCGGCGGTCAAGCACGAGAGGCCGCCCGGCGTGGCGGCCCGGAACGGAACGGACAAGGGAGCGGTCCTGATGCGTATCGCCATTCTCGGGGGGGACGGCTTCGTGGGCTGGCCGACCTGTCTTCACCTGTCGGCCAAGGGCCACGACGTCCACATCATCGACAATCTCAGCCGCCGCTGGATCGACACCGAGCTCGGCGTCCAGTCGCTGACGCCGATGGACTCGATCCAGGAGCGCTGCCGCATCTGGAAGGACGTGTCGGGCGAGAGCCTGCACTTCCACCTGCTGGACCTTGCGAAGGATTACGAGCGGCTCAAGCAGTGGCTGGCGGAATACCGGCCCGACGCCATCGTCCACTTCGCCGAGCAGCGCGCCGCGCCCTACTCGATGAAGTCCGACCGCCACAAGACCTACACCGTCGACAACAACGTCAGCGCCACGCACAACCTGCTGACCGCGCTGGTGGAAACCGGCATCGACGCGCATCTCGTCCACCTCGGGACGATGGGCGTCTACGGCTATTCCTCGGTCGGCGCGCCGATCCCCGAGGGCTACCTCGATGTCGAGATCGACACGCCGGCGGGCAAGAAGGAGCAGGAAATTCTGTATCCCACGCGCCCCGGCTCGGTCTATCACATGACCAAGTCGCTGGATCAGATCCTGTTCCAGTTCTACGCCCAGAACGACGGCGTGCGGATCACCGACCTGCACCAGGGCATCGTGTGGGGCACCCACACCGAGCAGACGCGCCGCCACGAGCAGCTGATCAACCGCTTCGACTACGACGGCGATTACGGCACGGTGCTTAACCGTTTCTTGATCCAGGCGGCGATCGATTACCCGCTCACGGTGCACGGCACCGGTGGGCAGACCCGCGCCTTCATCCACATCCAGGACAGCGTGCGCTGTATCGAGCTTGCGCTGCAGGATGCGCCGGAGGCCGGTGACCGGGTGTCGATCTTTAACCAGATGACCGAAACGCACCGGGTGCGCGACCTCGCCGAGATGGTGGCGGGCCAGACCGGAGCGCGCGTGGCCTACCTGCCGAACCCGCGCAAGGAAGCCGCCGAGAACGACCTCATCGTGAAGAACGACAAGTTCCTCGCGCTCGGGCTCGAGCCGACGACGCTGGCCGAGGGCCTGTTGTCCGAGGTCGTGGACGTGGCGAAGAAATATGCCCACCGCATCGACCGCAGCCGCGTTCCGGCGGTGTCGGGCTGGACCAAGGCGCTCGGCCAGCGGGTCGAGCGGGACCCGGAGGGCAAATCGCTCAAGTCGGTGTCGTGAGCGCGCTGCGCCCCGAAGGCCCCGCCCGAACGGACCGGGCCTTCGTTACGCTCGTCACCAATGCCGATTTCGCGCGGGGAGCGGCGGCGCTGCTGCACTCTCTGGCGCTCACCGGCTCGGACGCGGATCGCGTGGTGCTGCACACCGAGGCGGTGCCCGCGGACGCGCTGGCCGTGCTGCGCGATCGCGGCGCGCGGCTGGTGGAAACGGACCTGCTGCCCACCAGCCCCGCGTTCAACGCAGCCCACGCCAAGGACCAGGTGCACGGGCGCAACCCCTTCACCAAGGGCGAGAAGCCACCCTTCCATACACCGCTCGACAATTTCGCGAAGCTGCGGCTGTGGCAGCTCGACTACGCGCGGGTGGTCTTTCTGGACGCCGACACGCTGGTGCTGCGCAATATCGACCGGCTTTTCGACTATCCCGAGTTCTGCGCCGCGCCGAACGTCTACGAGGGGCTTGGCGACTTCCACCGGATGAACTCCGGCGTGTTCACCGCACGACCGTCCGAGGACACCTTCCGCGGCATGCTCGAGCGGCTCGACGCGCCGGGCGCGTTCTGGCGGCGCACCGACCAGACCTTCCTGCAGGACCACTTCCCCGCCTGGCACGGGCTGCCGGTCTTCGACAACATGCTCCAGTACGTCTGGTTCAACATGCCCGAGCTCTGGGCGTGGGACGAGATCAACGTCCTGCATTTCCAGTACGAGAAGCCGTGGCAGGACCACGCCAAGGCCGACCGGCTGCGCCCGCTCATCGAGCTGTGGCAGACCTACGCGCGCGGCGAGACGCCGGACCTCGCCGCCCTGCCCGCGCCGTGAGGGTCGCGATCACCGGGGCCACGGGCTATGTCGGGCGGTTCTTCGTGGCGCGCGCGCTGGCGGACGGCCATCGGGTCACGGCGCTGACCCGGCACGCGCCGGGCGGGCCGGTCGATCACCTGCCCTACGACCTCGGCGCGGCGCCGCCGGAGCTGTCTGGCACCGACCTGCTGGTTCACACGGCTTTCGCGCACATCCCCGGGCGCTATCGTGGCGGAGAGGGTGACGATCCCGACGGCTTTCTCGCCGCGAACCTCGACGGGACGCGACGGCTCTTCGACGCGGCGGCGCGGGCGGGCGTCCCGCGGGTGGCGTTCCTGTCGTCGCGTGCGGTGTTCGACGGGTTGCCCCCGGGCGCGGACCTGCCGGAGGGATGCGCGCCCGACCCGAAATCGCTCTACGGGCAGGCCAAGCTGACGGCCGAGCGGCATCTCTCCGCCCTGCCCCTTCGCGGCTGGTCGCTGCGGGCGACAGGCGTGTTCGGGCTGGAGCCGCACGACCTGCCGCGCGCGACGCCGCCGGCCTGGCAGAAATGGCGGGACGTACTGACCGAGGCCTTCTCAGGCCGGGCGCCTGCCCCGCGGCGCGGGACGGAGGTGCACGGCGCGGATCTTGCCGATGCACTCGCGCGGCTGGTGGCAGCGGAAGCTCCGGCGGGGCCGGTGCACGTGTCGGACATCCTCCTCGACACGCGAGAGCTTGTCGGGACGGCAGCGCGCGCGGCGGGGCGGGAGGCGGCCCTGCCCGCCCCCTCGGACGCGCCGGTCAGCGCGATGACCTGCGAGACGCTGGTCGGGCTTGGCTGGGCTCCGGACGGCCGCGCGCGGCTCGAAATGGAACTACCGGCGCTGCTGACGGCCTTTGGGCTGGTCTGAGCGAGGGACGTGTCCGCCGCGGCGGCTCCAGCCGGAACGCAGGCGTCCGTATCGACCGAAGGCACGTGGCGGGTGTCTGACCTTCGCATCGGCAGCCGCCCCGGACCAGCGCCCGCATATGCGCGCAGCGACCCGGCGCGCCCGCCCTACTCCGCCGCGAGCACGGTCTGACGCTGGGTGCCCAGCCCCTCGACGCTCAGTTCCATGACGTCGCCCGCGCGCAGGAACCGCTGGGGTTTCATGCCCATGCCCACGCCCTCGGGCGTGCCGGTGGCGATGATGTCACCGGGCACGAGGCGCATGAACCGGCTCATGTACGAAATGATGTGCGCCACGCCGAAGATCATGTCGGAGGTGTTCGAGCTTTGCATCGTCTCGCCGTTCACCGAGAGCGACAAGGCCAGCTTCTGCGGGTCCGGCACCTCGTCGGCGGTCACGAGCCACGGCCCGACGGGGCCGAAGCCGGGCGCCGACTTGCCCTTGATCCACTGGCCCTTGCGCTCGATCTGGAATTCCCGCTCGGACACGTCGTTGACCACGCAATAGCCGGCCACGTAGTCCAGTGCCTCGGCCTCCGAGACGTAAAGGGCTTCGCGCCCGATCACCACGCCCAGTTCGACCTCCCAGTCGGCCTTCTCCGAGCCGCGAGGCAGCGGCACGTCGTCGTTCGGGCCCGACAGCGCCGAGGCGGCCTTGGAGAACAGGATCGGCTCGGGCGGCGGCTTGCCGCCGGTTTCGGCAGCGTGGCGGGCATAGTTCAGCCCGATGCAGTGGAACGTCGGCACCCGGCCGAGGCACGCCCCCAGCCGGCCCGGCGAATTGACCACTGGCAGGCTCTCGACGTCGAGCGCGCGGACCCGGTCCAGCGCGGCGAACGACACGCCGTCTCCGGCGAAGTCCGGCACATGGCCCGTGAGGTCGCGCACCTGGCCTTCGGCGTCCAGAAGGCCCGGTTTCTCTTGGCCCTTCGCTCCGAAGCGCAGCAGTTTCATCCTCGTCCCTCCCGGTGGTGCTGATCCGGGCGCAGGATGGGCCGAACCGGGCCGTGGCCGCAAGGGTCCGCGCGCGGTCGAGTCAGGCCACGCGCGTGGGCAGCGGACGCCCGTCGAGGAAGGCCCGGATGTTGTCGCGCTGCACCCGGCCCATCGCGGCGCGGCACTCATGCGTCGAAGTGGCATGGTGCGGTTGCAGGACCGCGTTGGGCAGCGCCAGAAGACGCGGGTCCACCTCCGGCTCTCCGACGAAGACGTCCAGCCCAGCACCGCCGAGACGCCCGTCCTGCAGCGCGGCGATCAGCGCCTCTTCGTCCACCGTGTTGCCGCGCGCGATGTTCACAAGGCAGCCGCCGGGGCCCACCGCCTCGATCATCTCGCGCGTGACGAAGCCCGCGGTCTCGGGGCCGCCCTTCAGTGCCACGAACAGCACGTCCACCGAGGCCGCGAGGTCCACCGGATCGGCGTGGAACGTCCAGCCCGGCGTCTCCTTCTCGGAGCGGGCGTAGTAGTGCACGTCCATCTTGAAGGCGGCAAGCCGGTCGGCGATCTCGTGCCCGATCCGGCCCAGTCCCAGCACGCCCGCGCGGCCCCCGCTGGCGGTGTGGGCGAGCGGCGGTGGTCCCTCGGAGGCCCAGCGTCCGTCGCGCAGCCAGCGACCCGCCATGTCGGTGCTGCGCCGCTGCATCAACCAAAGCGCGATGGCGAAGTCCGCAACGTCGTCGTTCAGCACATCGGGCGTGTTCGTCACCGCGATGCCACGTTCCTGCGCCGCCCCCGTGTCGATCGCGTCGTAGCCCACGCCGAAATTCGCGATCAGGCCGAGCTTCGGCAGAAGGTCCATCTCGGCAGGCCCGAACGGCTTGCCACCCCCCTTGTAGGCCACCGCCTCGATGCCCGCGCGCGTGGTCTCGTCGAGCGAGGCGAGGTCCGCGATCGCCGCCAGGCGGACCGGATCGAAGGTCTCGGACAGCGCGGCGTCGGCCTCCTCGGAATAGGTGCCTACGGCAAGGGTTCGGGACATGCGGGGCCTCCAATCTCGGTCCGGATCGGCGCAGAGGTGTGCGCCTGGCACCTGCGATGTCAACGCGTTACCGTCGGCCCTTCACCGGAATCCTGCCTCCCCCGCGCGGCCATGGCGTCCGGTGACCGTTCCTTGGTCACGCCGGCCGCGGACGGACGGCGCGGAAGGCGACCCGCCGGGCCGCCGTCCTCCGAGCTCAGCGTTCCGGGATCAGCCCGCGCGGGCTGAACCGCAGCACCAGAAGCAGCACGAGGCCCATGGTGAGCAGCCGGATATGCGCCGACGACGCCAGCAGGTGCGCCTTGAGCGCCGAGCCGTCCGCCAGCGGCGCCGCGATGGCCGACATCAGGAGTTGCCCCATCGGCTCCACCTGGACCCACAGGAACCAGATCAGGAAGCCGCCCAGCACCGCACCGAGGTTCGAGCCCGACCCGCCGACAATCACCATCACCCAGACGAGGAAGGTGAAACGCAGCGGCTGGTACGAGGCCGGCGTGAGCTGCCCGTCGAGCGTGGTCATCATCGCGCCGGCAAGCCCGCAGACCGCCGAGCCCAGCACGAAGATCTGCAGGTGGCGGCGGGTGACGTCCTTGCCCATCGCCCGCGCCGCGGTCTCGTTGTCGCGGATCGCGCGCATCATCCGACCCCACGGCGAGTTCAGCGCCAGCTGCGCCAGAACGAACACGATCACCAGCACCACTGCGAAGAGGATGCCGTAATTCACCTTCACCCAGAGGCCCGAAGCCGTCACCGGGTCGAGGCCGAAGCCCTCGGCGCGGCTGATGAAGATGTCGGATTGCTGCAGGTCCACCTCGTAGGGCACGGGCCGCGGCAGGCCGATCACATTCTTCACGCCGCGCGCCAGCCAGTCCTCGTTCTTGAGCGCGGCGACGACGATCTCGGCGATGCCGAGCGTCGCGATGGCGAGGTAGTCCGAGCGGAGGCCGAGAGCCGTCTTGCCGATCACCCATGCCGCGCCGGCGGCCAGAAGCCCGCCCACCGGCCACGACAGCAGGATCGGCAGGCCGAGCCCGCCGAGGAAGCCCGAGGTCGAGGAATTGACCGCCTCGACCGCCTCCACGGCCGGGTCGAACACCGCGCGGTAGATCACGAAGCCCAGAAGCAGGATCGCCACGACAGCCAGCGCCCGCAGGCGCCCGGGCACCATGCGCTGCCAGGCGAGCACGGCCGCCACGACCGACGCCGCGCCCAGCACGAGGCCCGCAAGCAGGCGGAGGCCGCCAGCGGACCAGGCCTCGCCCACCGGCTCGACCGAAACCAGAACCGCCGCCAGCCCGCCGAGCGCGACGAAGCCCATGACGCCCACGTTGAAGAGGCCCGCGAAGCCCCATTGCAGGTTCACCCCGAGAGCCATGACCGCCGAGACGAGGCCCATGTTGAGGATCACCAGCGCCGAGTTCCAGCTCTGCAGCAGGCCGGTCAGCACGATCAGGCCGGCGGTGCCGGCAAACAGAAGGGTTGTGCGCAGGGTGTGGCTCATACCGACTTCCCCCGGAAGAGGCCCGTGGGCCGGAACAGTAGGACGATCACGAGGATCATGAAGCTGACCGCGAACTTGTAATCCGTGGACAGAAGCTGGACGAGACCGTCGGGCGCCACCGCCTCGGGCAGCGCATATTCCAGCACCCGTTTCCAGGCGTAGGTGATCGTCACCTCCGAGAACGCGATCACGAACCCGCCCGCGATCGCCCCGAGCGGCGAGCCGAGGCCGCCGACGATGGCCGCCGCGAAGATCGGCAACAGGAGCTGGAAGTAGGTGAACGGCTTGAAGCTCTTGTCGAGGCCGTAGAGCACGCCCGCCACGGTGGCGAGCGCTGCGACGATGATCCACGTCACCGCCACCACCCGCTCGGGGTTGATCCCCGACAGGAGCGCGAGGTCCTCGTTGTCCGAGAACGCCCGCATGGACTTGCCGGTGCGGGTGCGGTTGAGGAACCAGAACAGCGCCGCGACCACCACGATCGCGGTCAAGATGGTGATCGCCTGGCTCGTGCGCAGGCCGAAGCCTTCCTCGAGGCCGGTCCACGCCTCGAAGTCGCGCACCGTGAAGATGAAGCGCTCCCCGTCGTCGAAGCGGCGGTCGTCCGGACCGACGATCAGTCGGACGATGCCGTTGTAGATGAACATCACGCCCATCGACACGATCACGAGGATGATCGGGTTGGCCTTCTGCCGCCGGTAGAAGCGGTAGACTGCCCGGTCCGTCCCGAGCAGCATCAGCGCGGCGCCGGCGATCCCCAGGGGCAGCGCCAGCAGCGCGGTCGGCACCGGGCCGAGCGACACCCCGATGCCCTGCAGCGCCCAGGTGAACAGGATCGTCACCATCGTGCCGAAGGCCATGGAATCGCCGTGCGCGAAGTTCGAGAAACGCAGGATGCCGTAGACCAGCGTAACGCCCAGCGCACCCAGCGCCAGCTGCGCGCCGTAGGCCGTGGCCGGCATCACGACGAAGTTCATCAGCACCATCAAGGCGTTGAGAAGATCCATTAATTGTCCTCCACACGGCAGGTGCCGAGAATGCGCGAGCGCCGAAGCCCGCTTAGTCCAAGCGCTTCAACGTCGATGCGCGCCGGCGTCCCGGAGTGGTTCAGTCGCCGTGACATCCGCAGCACCCGGTCCTGCAAGAAGCCGTACCGGAACGGGATGGTGACCTCGTTCGTGCCGTCGTCAGTGAATTTCACAAACCCCAGGGTAGACCGAGCGTCCCGAATCCAGGTGCCGAAAAGCACTCGGGCCTCTGGTCCGTCGACCTCCGGTCCCTCGATCAGCAGCGGCGATGCATAGATCAGGGCATTGATCTGCTCGCCGAACTGCATGAGGTTTATAGCCATCTTCGCCGGGCCAAATGTTTCGCAGGTATCGGAGGCGTCGCAGCTCCGAAAAAACGTGCACGCCACGACACTGAAGGTCGTCTTCCTGAGGATTTCCTCGCCATGGCCGGTTCGGGGCAGGACGACGAGGCAGCCCGCCAGTCCGACCCAGAGCGCCAGCGCCGCCGCGCCCGTGCTGCGTCGTGCCAAGGCCATGCTCAGCCCCCCAGGAACGAGCGGCGCACTTCTGGGTCAGCCAGAAGCTCTTTGCCTGACCCGGTATGCGCGTTCGCCCCCTGCACGAGGACATAGCCCTTGTCCGCGATCTCGAGCGCCTGGCGGGCGTTCTGCTCGACCATGAGGATCGGGATGCCGGTGCGGGCGACCTCGATGATCCGGTCGAAGAGCTCGTCCATGACGATCGGCGACACGCCCGCCGTCGGCTCGTCCAGCATCAGGACCTTGGGCTTGGTCATCAGCGCGCGGCCCACGGCGACCTGCTGGCGCTGGCCGCCCGACAACTCGCCCGCCGGCTGGCGACGCTTCTCGCGCAGGATCGGGAACAGGTCGTAGACCTGCTCCATCGTCGGGCGGATGTCGTCCTCGCGGATGAAGGCACCCATCTCAAGATTCTCCTCCACGGTCATGGAGGTGAAGATGTTCGAGGTCTGCGGCACGAACCCCATGCCCGCGCGCACCCGGTCCTGCGGGCTGAGCGCTGAGATGTCGTGACCGTCCAGCACGACCTTGCCGCCGCGCAGGTCGAGCATCCCGAAGATCGCCTTCATGGCGGTGGACTTGCCCGCCCCGTTGGGGCCGACGATCACGGCGATCTCGCCGGGATTCACCGCGATGGTGCAATCGTGCAGGATGTCCGGCCCCTTGCCGTAGCCCCCGGTCATGGCGTGGCCCTCGAGGAAGGGCGCGCCGCTCACGTCCGGCGTGGGGCCACTGCGATGGTGGGCGGGCTGCATGTCGCCGCCGCGCCGCGGATTGACGACGGAGGCGTCCTTGGTGCCGCGTCCCGAATAGGCGTCGCTCATGCACCCGCCTCCAGCTTGTCCTTGTTCTTGAGACCGGTGCCAAGATAGGCCTCGATGACCTCCTCGTTGGCCTTGATCTCGGCCAGCGTGCCCTCGGCCAGCACCTTGCCCTCGGCCATGCAGATGACCGGGTCGCAGAGACGCTCGATGAAATCCATGTCGTGCTCGATCACCACGAAGGTGTAGCCGCGTTCGCGGTTCAGTCGCTGGATCGCATCGCCGATCGTGTTCAGCAGCGTCCGGTTCACGCCCGCCCCCACCTCGTCGAGGAAGACGATGCGCGCGTCGACCATCATCGTGCGCCCAAGCTCCAGAAGCTTCTTCTGTCCGCCCGAGACCTGCCCCGCCTTGTGGTCGGCAAGATGCGAGATCGTCAGGAACTCTAGCACCTCGTCGGCCTTGGCGCGCAGCGCGCGTTCCTCGTCGGCGATGCGCTTGCGGCCGAACCACGTGTTCCAAAGCGTCTCGCCCGACTGGCCGGGCGGCACCATCATCAGGTTCTCGCGGCAGGTCATCGACGAGAACTCGTGCGCGATCTGGAACGTGCGCAGCAGGCCCTTGTGGAACAGGGCGTGCGGCGGAAGGCCGGTGATGTCCTCGCCTTCCATCGTCACCCGCCCCGAGGTGGGCGACAGCACGCCCGCGATGACGTTGAAGAGGGTGGTCTTGCCGGCGCCGTTCGGGCCGATCAGCCCGGTGATCGAGCCCTTCTCGATCCGAAGGCTGGCCCCGTCGACGGCGTGGAAGCCCCCGAAATGCTTGTGCAGGTCGTCGACGACGATCATGCGGTGTCCCTTTTGCCTATTGGAACAGCCCGGGCGCGCGTGCGGCCCGGGCTGTCCGGTCGTTCCGTCAGGTCGGGATCAGCGGTAGCCGACCACCGTCAGCGCGCCGTCCTGCACCTCGAACTGAGCGTAGGAGCCCGCGGCCTCGCCCGGCTCGACGAACTCGACGCCGGTCGCGCCCTGGTAATCGACCTCGCCGCCGTCCGCGATGATCTGCAGCGCCTTCGACAGCTCGCCCGGCAGGATCTGCTCGCCCGGTGCGTTGGCGATGCCCATGACCTCGCCCTTGAAGTCCGACGCCGACGCCGAACCCGCCTTGGCCATCGCGAGGATGGTCAGCGCGGCCGCGTCGTAGCTTTCGCCGGCATAGACCGACGTGCCGTCGATCCCGGCTTCCGAGGCCATGTCCGCGAAGACGTCGCCGCCCTCGTTCTCGGAGCCCGGCGCGGTGCCGATGGTGCCGTCGATGTCGGTCCCGAAGCGCTCGGTCAGGCTGTCGCCGATCATGCCGTCGCCCAGCGCGAAGAGGTCGAACGCACCGGTGTCGAGCGCCGACTGCATGACGCCCGCGCCACCCTGGTCGACATAGCCCAGCACGACGAGCGCGTCGCCGCCTGCGGAGGCCAGCGCACCGACTTCGGCCGAGTAGTCGCCCTTGCCGTCCTCGTGCGCCGCCGCGATCGTGACCTCGCCGCCCGCTTCTTCGAAGGCCGCCTGGAACGCGTCGGCAAAGCCCTTGCCGTAGTCGTTGTTCGTGTAGGTCACCGCGACCGAGGAGATGCCCTCCTCGCTCAGGATCGCGGCCAGAACCTCGCCCTGGCGGGCGTCGGAGGGTGCGGTGCGGAAGAACAGGCCGTCATCCTCGGCCTCGGTCAGCGCCGGCGACGTCGCCGAGGGCGAGATCATCGAGATGCCGTTCGGCACCGCGACGTTCGCGAGAACCGCGGTGGTCACGCCCGAGCAGTCGGCGCCCATGATCGCGGTCACGCCGTCCGAGGTCACCATGCGCTCGGCCGCGGCCGTGGCGGCTGCGGCATCGACGCAGGTGGCGTCGCCGCGGACCGGCTCGATCGCCATGCCGCCCATGAAGTTCTCGTCCCCCGACGCTTCCGAGATCGCCATTTCGGCACCCGCGGCCATCGCCGGCGTCAGGCTCTCGATCGGACCGGTAAAGCTGAGCAGCACGCCCATCTTGACCGAGTCGGTGTGGCTTTCGGCGAAGGCCGCGCCCGCGGTCAGGCTCGCGGCGGCGGCGGTCAGAAGAAGGTGTCGCATGTGTCTCCCTTGTCGGTTCTGTGGCCCTCACCGGGCCGGATATGCGGCTCGGGCAGGACGCCCGCCGCCGGATTATGGCACGTTGTCTTGTAAGCGACAGGCCCAATCGTGATGGAACGAACGCGCGCCGCCGTCAACGTCGGCGGCATCCGGAGCGGGCGCGCCGCAACGTCATATTACCGCTCGCTCGGTCAGAGGCCGGCCCTCGTCCACCCGGGCGACGCCAAAGTCGGACAGGTCTATCGCGCGCGTCGCGCCGTAAAGGACGATTTCGGCCACCGCGCGTCCCACCGCCGGGGCCTGCTGCAAGCCGTGTCCCGAAAGCCCGCAGGCCGAGACGAGGCCCGGTGCATCGGGATGTGCGCCCAGCAGGAGGTTCTGGTCGAAGGCGTTCCACTCGTAGTGCCCGACCCAGCGCGCCTGCACGCGGATCGCCTCGAACGCCTCGGACCGGGCGGCGAGCGCGGGCCAGATCACGTCGTCGAACTCGGCCTCGCGCGGCTCGAAATCGTCGAACGCCACCTCGGGGTCCGGATCGGGCGCAGCGCCGGTGACAAAGCCCCGCCCCTCGGGGCGGCAGTAGACGCCGGACGGGTCCACCATCAGCGGCAGGCGCCCCTTCGCCACGGTCGCGCTGCCCTCGGGCGAGCGCGCGCAGTCGAAGACGAAGACCGTGCGCTTGCGCGGACCGACCGGCAGCCTCAGCCCCGCCGTCGCTCCCACCTGCCCCGCCCGTGTGCCGGCGGCGTTCACCACCGCTCCGGCCGCGATCTCGCTGCCGTCGGCCAGCACCACGCCGCACACGCGCGGGCCGTCGCGCACAAGCCCGGTGACGTCGCCGGGGACGAAGGTCGCCCCCCGTGCCCGCGCCGCGCGCCGGTAGCCCGACAGCATTCCCATGTTGTCGAACCAGCCCTCGTTCGACCGGCCATAGGCGCCGAGCATCAGGTCATCGGTCCTCAGATGCGGAAAGGCCGCCGCGATTTCGTCCGGCGACCAAAGCGCCACGTCCGCCCCCGCCGCCACCTGCACCGCGTGGTTCGCGCGCAGGGTCTCGGCCCCTGCCCCGGTCGCGGCGAGCGTCAGGTATCCGGCCTCGTGGAAGGCCAGATCGGGACCGGGACCGTCCTCCGTCGCGGTGATCTGCGGGAAGCGGCGGATGACATCGGCGCCGTAAAGGCTCATGGCGACGTTGCCCGGCTGCGAGAACTGGCTGCGGATCGAGGCGACGGACAGTGCCGTGGCGCTACGGGTGTGGCGCGGGTCGCGTTCGATCACGGTGACCGTGCCGCCGAAGCCCGGATCCGCGACGAGGTGAAAGGCCGCCGACGCGCCGATCGCGCCGCCGCCCACGATCACCACGTCGCGGCATGCGCTCATGCGGTGCCGTCGTCGTCCGGGTGCGGATAGGTCACGAAGGCCCCGCCGTAGCGTGCCACGGTCGGGTCATGCGGATCGGGCACCGGCGTGCGGGTCTCGACGGCGGCGCGGTAAGGCTCGGTATTGTCCTGCGGGTGGAAGCCCAGGTGCCCGGCCAACCGGTTGTCGAGCGGCACGATCGCGTTGTCGGATGTCCCGAAGACGATGGTGTGCCCCACCCGTGGCGCGGTCAGCGCGGCGGTCACTAGCCGGTTCAGGTCGTCGAAGCTGAGCCACGACCACAGGTGCCGACGGTCCGCCGGTTCTGGGAAGGACGAGAAAATCCGCACCATGACGCTCTCGATGCCGAACTTGTCCCAGTAGAGGCTCGACAGGTTCTCCACGAAGCACTTCGACACGCCGTAGAGCGTGTCCGGCCGCTGCGGGCTGCGGGCGTCGATGTTCGACTCGAGCGTGTGGAAGCCGATCGCATGGACCGACGAGGCGTAGACCACCCGGCGCACCCCGTGCTTCCGGGCGCCCTCGTAGACGTGGTAGCTGCCGCGGATGGAGCTATCGAGGATCTCCTGCCAGGGCTTTTCGACCGGCGCGCCGCCGAAGTGCACGATGGCATCCACGCCCTCGCACATGGCGATCACCGCGGCCTCGTCCGAGAGGTCGCAGATCACGGCTTCCTCGTTGACCTTGAGGTCGGCGATCTCCTCGCGGTCGTTCAGCCGCAGGCGGCGGGCCAGAGGCGCAAGACCCCGGCGCAGCTCGGTGCCGAGATTGCCGGCGGCGCCGGTGATGAGGATCGTGTCGAAGATGGGCTCGCTCATGGCGCCTCCGGGTCTGTCAGTAGTTGTTTGGGTGCGCTGCTCTCATCCGGCCGCCCCGGCGGCCTGCGCCGCCGCGCGCATCTGAGACAGGGTCTGGCGGGGGCTCACGGCGTCGGCGGCCACGTCGAGGTCGAGCACCGCGCCTGTGCCGGACGCGAGCGCCCGCTCGAAGGCAGCGGCGAAGTCGGCCGTGGCGCCCACCCGCTCGCCATGCACGCCATAGGCGCGCGCCAGCGCCGCGAAGTCGGGGTTGGTCATGTCGGTGCCCGACACCCGCGCGGGGTAGTTCCGCTCCTGGTGAGCGCGGATCGTGCCGTAGATGCCGTTGTTCACGACCAGCACCACCGGGACGGCGCCGGCCTGCCGGGCCGTCGCCAGTTCCTGCCCGTTCATCTGGAAGTCGCCGTCACCGGCGAAGCAGATCACGGTCCGCTCCGGGTGGGCGATCTTCGCGGCGATGGCCGCGGGCAGGCCGTAGCCCATCGCGCCCGATTGCGGCGCCAGCAGGCGCTGGCCGGGACCATAGGCGAAAACCTTGTTCGGCCAGATCGCGAAGTTGCCGGCGCCGTTGGTGACGATGGCGTCCTCGGGCAGCACTTCTGCGAGGTGTGCCATCACCGCGGCCATATCGACGGGCGAGGGCTGCGCGGGCACGTCCAGACTGGCCTCGAACGCCGCGCGGGCCTCGGTGCGCCACGTCCCGCGGTCGGCTTTCGACGGCGTCAGGGACCGGGCCAACACATCATGGCTGGCGTGCAGGCCCAGCGCCGGACGGTAGACCTTGCCGATCTCGTCCGCGCTCTGGTGGACATGAATGATCCGCTGGCGCGGTTCCGGCACGTCGAGGAGCGTGTAGCCTCCGGTGACGTTCTCGCCGAACCGGGTGTTGAGCGCGAGTATCACGTCGGCCTCGCGCATCAGGCCCCGGACATGCGGTGGCATTCCCACCCCGGCCTCTCCGGCATAGCAGGGCGAGTGGTTGTCGAAGCTGTCCTGGTAGCGGAACGCCACCACGACGGGGATGTCCGAGGCCTCGGCATAGGCCTGCAGAGCGGCGCGGCCGTCGGCGCTCCAGTCCGAGCCGCCGATCAGGATCAGCGGGCGCGTCGCCTCCGCCAGCATCTCCTGCGCCTCGGCCAGCGCGTCGGGATCCGGCGCGGGCGCGGCCACGCGCACCGCGCCGGTCAGGGGCGCGCAGGGGCTGGGCGCCGAGAGCACGTCCTCCGGCAACGCGACGACCACCGGGCCGGGGCGACCCGACAGCGCCGTTGTCCATGCGCGAGAGACGATTTCGGTCAACCGTGCCGGGTCGTCGATTTCGACCGCCCACTTGGCCATGGTGCCGAAGACCGCGCGGTAGTCGAGTTCCTGGAACGCCTCCCGGCCCTTCATATGCGTGGCGACCTGCCCCACGAAGACCAGCATGGGCACGCTGTCCTGCCGCGCGGTGTGGATGCCAATGGAGGCGTTGGTGGCGCCCGGCCCGCGGGTGACGAAGGCGACGCCCGGGCTCCCGGTCAGCTTGCCCCAGGCCGCCGCCATGAAGGACGCCCCGCCCTCGTTGCGACAGTTCACGAAGTCGAGCCGGCCGGCACTGTCGTGCATCCCGTCAAGCGCGGCGAGGAAGCTTTCGCCCGGCACGCCGAACGCCTTGCGCGCGCCAAGCGCCACGAGGCTTTCCACCAGAACCTGACCGCCATGCATGTCGCACCCTTTCCGTCCGCCGGGGCGCGTGCGCCCGCTGCGCCAAGGAAGATCAGGAATGGCCCCGAGCGGCAAGGGCGTGGGCCCGAGAACGCCGCAGGCAGGCAGGGCGTGGGCCGGCCATCGCCCGGCGCACTCCGCCATCCCGGATCAGAGCGTCACCGGCTCCCGGTCGTGGATCGTCGCGGCAAGGGCCCGGAACGCCTCGACCACGACGCCCGCCTCGTTGGCCTCGCACAGAAGCCAGGCATGGGCCCGCAGCCGTGCGATATCCCCGGCCTGCGCCGCGCGCAGCGCGGCCATGAAGGTCCGTTCGTTCGACGACAGGTAGAGCGCGCATTCGCGGCAAGTCGGACAGTTGAACCGGAAGGCCGAGTGCCGCACCCGCCGCACAGCCTGGATCGCGTTCAGGGTGGCGAGCGCGAAGTGCGGCCCCGCCTCGGCGCCCCGAACGTTGAGCGCGTGGGCGAAGGCGGCGATCCAGCCCTGCTTCTCGGGTTCGCAGAAAGCGTGGAAGAAGTGGCGCGCCACGCGCAGGGTATCGCGCTCGGCCTCGGAGTAGCCCAGCGCCGAGAGCGGCGTGCCATGGTCGGCGGCGTGGTAGTGGGACATGCGGTAGCTCCTCGTTCGCGTCGATCCCTGATGGGGCATACCTTGCACGGATTTCCTGATTATTTTTATCGGAAATTATTCTGGGGTCAATCGTCCTTCGCCGACGCAACGCCAGGCGTTCCCGGAGACGTGATCGCGCATGTGCACAAAACGCGGCCGTGGCCGGGTGGACGTTCGTCAGCACATACCCTATCGAAAAGCTCGGAAACCGGCTCACCCTCAAGGAGGCCTCGCCCATGTCCCTGAAATCCCTCGCCCTGTCGACCGCGATCGCCCTCGCCGGCCCGGCCGCCGCCCTCACGCTTGCGACCGGTCCCGCGCTGGCGCAGGACGACACGCTCTCGGTCGAAACCGCGACCGGCACAGCCGAGGTGCCGCGCGCTCCGGCGACCACGGCAGTCTATGACATGGCCGCACTCGACACGCTGGATGCGCTCGGGGTCGAAGGACTGACCTCCACCGACAAGACCTACTTCGACGGGCTCGCAGACTACCAAGGCGATATCGGCACCCTGTTCGAGCCGGACTTCGAGGCGCTGAACGCCCTGCAACCCGATCTCATCATGGTCGGCGGACGCTCGGCGCCGCAAGCCGAGGCAGTGGCGGACTTCGCCCCCACCATCGACATGACCATCGAGGGCACGGACCTTTTGAACGGGCTCCGCGCCCGGATCGAGGCCTACGGCCGCATCTGGGGCAAGGAAGACGCGGCCGCCGACCTGATGGCAGACCTCGACACGGCGCTGGAAGACGCCCGTGCCGCGGGCCGCAACGCGGGCGCCGCGCTGATCGTGCTGACCAACGGCGCCAAGATGTCGGCCTATGGCGCGGGCTCGCGGTTTGGCTGGCTGCACGAGGCGACGGGGATGCCCGAGGCCGTCGAGGGGCTGAGCGCGGCGCAGCACGGTGAGCCGGTGTCCTCCGAGTTCATCCGCGATGCCGATCCCGACTGGCTTTTCGTGATCGACCGCGGCGCGGCCATCGGCGCCGACAGCCAGGGCGCGGAGGCGACGCTGGACAACCCGCTCGTGCGCGAGACCAAGGCCTGGCAGTCGGACCAAGTGGTCTATCTCGGCGCGGCGGACGTCTACATCGCCAGCGGCGGCGTCCAGGCCACGCGCCGCACGCTGAAGACCGTGACCGAGGCCCTGACCGCAGCCGCCGGGTCGTAAACCCATGCGGGCGCGCGCCGCCATCGCCGCGGGCCTCGTCGTGCTGATCGCGGCGAGCCTCTTCACCGGCGTCGGCTCGATCACCGCCGACGCCGAGGGGCTGTGGCTGGTGGCGGTCAGCCGCGCGCCCCGCACCGCCGCCGCGCTGCTGGCGGGCGCGGGCCTCGCCGTGGCGGGGGTCATCATGCAGATGCTGGCGCGCAACCGCTTCGTGGAGCCGACGACCGCCGGCACCGCGCAGGCGGCCGGCCTCGGGCTGGTGGTTGTGACGCTGGTGGCGCCCGGTTCGGCCCTGTGGCTCAAGATGCTGGCGGCGACGGCCGCCGCGCTGGTGGGCACAGCGGGCTTCCTCGCGATGGTGCGCCGCCTGCCCCCGCAGGAGCCTTTGCTGGTACCCCTCACCGGCCTCGTCTACGGCGGCATCCTCGGTGCGGCGACCACATTCCTCGCCTTCGAGCGCGACCTCCTGCAATTCCTCGACATCTGGATGAACGGCGAGTTCTCGGGCGTCCTCCTCGGCCGCTACGAGTTCCTGTGGGCGGCTGGCGCGGCCAGCGCGCTCGCCTTCGTCTATGCCGGGCGCTTCACCATCGCCGGGCTTGGCGAGGATGCGAGCCTCAACCTCGGCCTGCGCTACGGGCAGGTGATGGCGCTCGGTCTTGCGCTGGTCTCGGTCATCACCGCCGTCACCGTGGTCACCGTCGGCATGATCCCCTTCGTGGGCCTCGTGGTGCCGAACATCGTCAGCCGTCTGCGCGGCGACAACCTGAGCGCCACCCTACCCCTCGTGGCGCTGTCCGGGGCGGCCCTCGTCCTGGCCTGCGACATCCTCGCCCGGCTGCTGCGCTACCCCTACGAGATCCCCGTGGGCACGGTGCTGGGCGTTCTCGGCGCCGGACTTTTCCTGTGGCTGCTGCACGGCCGTCCGGCCCACGGTCGGGGCTGAGCGCGCCATGTCCCGCCCCCTTCTCGTCACGGGCCTCGCGCTCGCCGCCGCCTCGGCGGTGTTCCTGACGCTCGGCGCCCGCGGGGACTGGTCCTTCGTGCTGGCCTTCCGGGGCGAGAAGCTGGCCGCGCTGATCGTCGTCGGCAGCGCCGTCGCGGCAAGCACCGTGGCCTTCCAGACGGTGACCGGCAACCGCATCCTGACGCCCGCGATCATGGGCTTCGACGCGCTCTACGTGCTGATCCAGACGCTTTTGGTGTTCGGCCTGGGCGGCGTCGGCCTCGCGGCGCTCGACGCGCGGGTGCTGTTCGGAGCCGAAACCGCGCTGATGCTCGGAGCGGCGCTCGTGCTCTTTGCATGGCTCCTGCGCCGGGGAGCCGACCTCAACCGGCTGGTGCTGACCGGGATCATTTTCGGAACGCTCTTCCGCAGTCTTTCGGGGCTTCTGAACCGCATGATCGACCCCGCCGACTTCGCGGTGGTGCAGTCGGCGAGCTTCGCGCGGTTCAACAGCGTGGACGACCGGCTGCTCTGGCCCGCGGCGGCGGTCACGCTGCTCGCGCTCGCCGCGCTGCTCGCCCGCCACGCACGGCTCGACGTCGTGGCGCTGGGACGGGACGCCGCCACGGCTCTCGGCGTGGATCACGACCGCGAGGCCCGGCGCGTGATGGTCCTGATCGCGGTCCTGGTGTCGGTGTCGACCGCGTTGGTGGGCCCGGTGGTGTTCTTCGGGCTGCTGGTGTCGGCGCTGACCCACGCGGTTGCGGGCACCTGGCGGCACGCGGTGCTGCTACCCCTCTCGGCCCTGCTGGCGAGCGTGGTGCTGGTCGCCGGCCAGACCCTGTTCGAGCGGGTCCTTTCGCTGCAGACCTCGGTGTCGGTGGTGATCGAGGGCCTCGGTGGCGCCGTCTTTCTGATCCTGATCCTGAGGAGAGCCGCGCGATGATCGAGATCCGCTCCCTGTCCGCGAAGCTGGGCGGCGCGCCTGTCCTTCACGACATCGACGCGACCATCGCGCCCGGTCGCGTGACCGCGCTCGTCGGGCCGAACGGGGCGGGCAAGTCCACCCTGCTGGCGGTGATCGGGCAGCTTCTGAAGGCGTCCGCGGGGTCGGTGACGCTCGACGGCGCGGACCTGTCGGACATGCCCCCGCCCGAACGCGCGCGCCGCCTCGCGATCCTGCGGCAGAACACGACGATCACGCCCCGGCTGACCGTGGCCGACCTCGTGGGCTTCGGGCGCTATCCCCATTCCGGCGGACGACTGGACGATGCCGACCTCCGGATCGTCGACGCGTGCCTCGCCGAGCTGGATCTCTCGGCTCTGGCCGGGCGTCATCTCGACACGATCTCGGGAGGGCAGCGGCAGCGGGCGCTGATCGCGATGACGCTGGCGCAGACGCCACGCGCCCTCCTGCTGGACGAGCCGCTCAACAACCTCGACCTGGGCCACGTCCGCCGGGTGATGGAGGTGGCGCGAACGCGCGCCCGGGCCGGTGTCGCGGTTGTCGTGGTGCTGCACGACCTGTCCATCGCGGCGCGCTTTGCCGACGCCCTGATCGCGCTCAAGGCCGGCCGCGTCTTCGCCGCCGGCCGGCCGGACGAGGTGATCACAGGCCCGACGCTGAGCGCGCTTTACGACACGCCGATCGACGTGCACGAGGTGGCGGGCAGCCGGGTCGTGCTGACCTGACCCGTGCGGGCGCCCGGGTGCGGATCAGCCTGAAAACCTCCCCGTAAGACGCAATTTTCGCGACACAAAACAGCGCTGCAAGAAGAGGCAGATCACCCGCCCAACGCTCGGCCGAAAGCAAGGGATGGAAACACTTTGCCGCGTCTCTTTCGGCAGTGCCGAGCGGCGCCGCTCCCGCCGCCGAACCCTGCCCCTGCGGGTCGGCGCAGACCCGCCTGCGACGGGAGGGGGGGATCGGAACGAAGCTCCGGTCCGCGTGTTTCGGCAGCGACGACCCGTGGACCTGCGCGGGCCATTTCAGCCTGAAAGGATCCCAGCCATGAGCCGGAAACCCACCCTCACTTCCACGTCCGGGGCCCCCTACCCCACGAACCAGACCTCCAAGACCGCCGGTGGCCGCGGTCCGCTGCTCGTCGAGGATCATCAGCTTTTCGAAAAGCTCGCCCACCAGAACCGCGAGCGCATCCCCGAGCGCGTGGTTCACGCAAAGGGCTGGGGATTGCAGGGCCACTTCACGGTGACCAAGGACATCACGAAATACACCTGCGCCAAGATGTTCTCGGAGGTTGGCAAGACGACCGAAGTGCTGTCGCGCTGGTCCACCGTCGCGGGCGAGCGTGGCGCGGCCGACGCCGAGCGCGACGTTCGCGGCTTCTCGCTGAAGTTCTACACCGAAGAGGGCAACTGGGACATGGTGGGCAACAACACCCCCATCTTCTTCGTCCGCGACGCCTACAAGTTCCCCGACTTCATCCGCACGCAGAAACGCCACCCCAAGACCAACATGCGCTCGCCCGAGGCGATGTTCGACTTTTGGGCCGGCCAGCCGGAAAGCGTGCACCAGGTCACCATCCTGATGTCCGACCGCGGCATCCCGAAAAGCCCCGCGCACATGAACGGCTACGGCTCGCACACGTTCTCGATGTGGAACGCGGCCGGAGAGCGGCACTGGGTGAAGTTTCACTTCCGCACCCACCAGGGCCACGAGACCCTGTCCGACGCGGAGGCGCAGGAAATCATCGGCCGCACCCGCGAGAGCTACCAGGAAGAGCTGTGGCACATGATCGAGGAAGGCCGTCCGCCCAAATGGACGATGTATATCCAGGTCATGCCGGAGGCGGACGCGGCCAAGACGGACTTCAACCCGTTCGACCTCACCAAGGTCTGGCCGCACGACGACTTCCCGCTGATCGAGGTGGGCGAGCTGGTCATGGACACCATCCCCGAGAACTATTTCCAGATGGTCGAGAACGCCGCCTACAACGTGAACAACGTGGTGCCGGGCATCGGCTTCTCCCCGGACAAGATGCTGCAGGCGCGGATCTTCTCCTACGCCGACGCGCACCGCTACCGGATCGGTACGCACTACGAGGCGCTGCCGCCAAACGCACCGAAGAACGCGAACGTCCAGCACTACCACAAGGACGGCTCCATGCGGTTCTTCACCAACGACTTCGGCAATCCGAACGCCTATTACGAGCCGAACCAGTACGACGGCCCGGTGGCGGACGAGAGCGTTCAGGAGCCGCCGATGGAGCTTGACGCCGAGGCCGTGGCCGCGCGCTTCCTCCAGGAGGACAGCGACATCGACTACGTGCAGCCGCGCAAGCTCTACCTCGAAGTGCTCGACGACGCACACCGCGACCGGCTCCACAAGAACATGGCCGGCGGCATGGCCCCGGTGTCGGAGTCGGTGAAGGAGCGCTGGCTTGCCGTGCTCAAGCGTGTCCACCCGGACTACGAGGCCGGCGTGCGCCGCGCGCTCGAGACCGGCGATCACGGCGAACCGGCCCTGCCGGTGACCGACCAGACACCGGTCGAAGCGGCCGAGTAGGTCTGCGCCATATCAGGGGGCGTGTCCCCTGACGGAGGGATCGCGGTGATCGCGGTCCCTCCTTTCGTCTGACCGGGCTACACCGCTGTGTCAGTCATTTCGCCAGCGCCTTCAGGATGACGCGCACCGCCGCGTCGGGATCGCAGGCAGCCGAGTCGATGCGGACCGCCGCGTCGGTCCACGTCACGTAGTCGCGTTCTTGCACCTCGGCCCATGTGGGCTTGAAGCCACCCGGAATGTCGAGGACGCGCCCCTCCACCCGCCGCCGGTGCTGGGACCGGTCGTCGCAGCGCAACTCCACGCCCAGTAACTTCGCCCCGGCCTGCCGCGCCGCGTCGGCGAAAATGTCTCGGGTCAGGGGCCATGGATTCACGCAGTCGATGATCGCGGAATTGCCGACCCGAAGGTTGGACACGGCGAGCGCCGCGGCGATCCGGTAGCTTTCGTCGGCGATCTCGCGCCCCGGGTCGCGCGCCTGCATCACCGCCTCGATCTCGTCCACGCGAAGGAACGCCGCGCCGGTCGCCGCGGCGAGATGCCGGCCGACGGTGCTCTTGCCGGTGCCAGGCAAGCCGGCGAAGGAGATGAGGGCGGGCATGGCGAGTCCCTCGGCTGGAAGCCGGACAGTCAGACCCGTCCGGCTCACTCTCAGCCTAGATCACACGCTCCGGGTAGGCCACTGACAGGAAGCAGGAGACGCCGAAGCTGGTCGAAGCGGGGCGCAGCATCCAATTCAGGTCACGCATTCACCGCCCTGCCCGGCCCACTGCGCGGCTCCACTCCGATCTGGCGGTTGGCGTACTCGGTGGCCTGCTCGATCCCGCCAAGCGGAAAGAGGTGGGCTCCGGCGATCAGGGTATCGGGCGTCGCGGCCTTGTATCGCGCGATGGCCTCGAGAACGTCGGTCGGCTCGAAGGGCCGGACCAGCCGCGTGATGTCCTTGGCGCGCTTCTGAAGCACGGACAGGGACGGACCGATACCGCACATCACCGCGAATTTCAGAAGGGTCTGAAGCTTGGCGGGTCCGGCGACACCGACGTGTATGGGAAGATGAACTCCGCTGGCGCGAAGCCGCTGTTCCCATGCAATGACCGGCGCCGCGTCGAAGACGAACTGGGTGACCAGCGCCATCGCGGCGTCGGTGCGCTCCGCGAAGTCCTGCTTCCAGCGGATCGCATCGTCGACGAGAGCATTGCCACCGTGCAGATCGATGTCGCGGTTCCCCTCGGGGTGTCCGGCAACATGAAGGCGGGTGAACCCGTGACGGTCGAAGAGGCCGGTTTCCAGCAGCGCCATGGAACTGTCGAAAACCCCCTGCGGACGCTTCGATCCTCCGGCGATGACGAGGGCCTCGGACACGCCGGCCTCTCCGGCGTAGCGCGTGAGCCACGCGTCCAGCCTGGCGCGCGTGTCGATGTGGCGGGCGGGGATGTGCGGCATGGGGGTGAACCCCTCCGCCCGGACGCGCCGCGCGCAGGCCACCATGTCGTCGATCGGCGTGCCTTCGACATGCGCGATGTAGACCCGCGTTCCCGCCGGGATCATCTCACGCAGGTCCGCGATCCGGCTCGCGGTGCGCGGCATCACCTCGATGGAATAACCCGAGAGAAGCGCGGCGAGGTCGCCGCGCCCTTCCGTGCCGCTCCGCCTGAGAAAGCTCATCAGCGTCATCGCTCGTTCGTCCTTTCACGACGGATCCGGGCCCGCCTCTCGGGCGGCCCGGATCTCTTTCAGGAGCTTCAGGCCACTTGGGCTTGGGCGATCGACTTTTTCGGGTCGTGGAACGGGCGATCCACGATGCGCGCCGAAACCGGCACGTCACGCACCATCACCGTCACGGTGTCGTCGAGGACCGCGTGTTCGGCCGAGACGAGCGCCAGCGCGATGTTCTGGTCGAGACGCGGCGAGTAGACCGCCGAGGTCACCTTGCCGATGGTCTCGCCATCCTTGACCACCGACCAGAACACCGTGTTCGGCCCGCGCAAGCGCTCTCCGTCGATGACGAGACCGACCTGTTTGCGGGTGATGCCCTCGTCCCGGATGCGGGTCAGGGCCTCCTTGCCGATGAAGGTGATGTCGGCGTCCACATCCACCAGACGGCCAAGCCCCAGCTCGTAGGGATTGGTATCGGGGTCCATGTCCGCGTGGTAGGACAGCATCCCCGCCTCGATGCGGCGGATGGTCGATGTGTGCCCCGGCTTCAGACCGTGGGGCGCACCGGCCGCCATGATCTTTTCCCACAACTCGTCGCCGCGGCTGCCGTCACGCAGGTAAAGCTCGTAGCCCAGCTCGCTCGACCATCCGGTGCGCGACACGACCAGCGGGATGCCGTCCAGTTCGAGTTCGCGCAGCCAGAAGTATTTCAGGTCGAGAATCTCGTCCCCGAAAAGCGCGCGCATGATCCGGCCCGAGTTCGGCCCCTGGAGCTGCAGCGGCGAGACGTCGGGCTCGCGGATCTGGACGTCCATGCCCGAAAACACCGCGAGGCCCTGCGCCCACAGCAGGATGTCGCTGTCGGCGAGCGAGATCCAGAAGTGGTTCTCGGCCAGCCGCAGCACGATCGGGTCGTTCAGGATCCCGCCATTGGCATTGGTGATGAGCACATACTTGCACTGGCCGACGGCCATCTTCGACAGGTTGCGCGGGGTGAGCAGCTGCGTGAACCGGGCCGCGTCGGGGCCGGTGATCTCGACCTGGCGCTCGACCGCGACGTCGCACAGGATCGCGGTGTTCACGAGGTTCCAGAAGTTCTGCTCCGGGTCGCCAAAGTCGCGCGGGATATACATGTGGTTGTAGACCGAGAACGCCGCAGCGCCCCAACGCACCGTCGCGTCGAAGTAGGGCGATTTCCTGATCTGCGTTCCGAAGCCGAAATTCTCCATCATCGACGGGCTCCTCCTATCAAGCCAGCTGTCGCAAAGGGGCCTTCCGAGAAGCGTGGGGCGCTGGGGACGCGTGCTGTGGCGTCCGGTGCCCGACCGCTCCGATCCTCCTCCGAATCGAAGCCCTCCCACGGCGACCATGCTTTACGCTGCGTCGGGGTGGATCGCTCAAAACCGACATCGCGCATGGTTGAACCGGCAGAGCACGAAGCCGTGCGCGAACGGACCCCGCGGACGGATGAAGACATGCCGACAGGACCCGTGGGGACCAACGGGAGCACATCTTTCAGGTTCCTTCCCCCGCCTACTTCACCGCGGTGCCGGAGGCAGCCGGGCGGTTTATCGGGCGCGGCGTCGCGGTCGCCGGATCGACGGGCTCGACACCGGCAAGATGCCGCGACAGGTCGCGCGCCATGCCGCACAGAACATTGCCGATCCGGTCGCGCGCCTCGGGCGTGAAGACCCGGATCGATCCGGTGGCTCCGATCGACATGGTCGCGCCAGGCCCGGTATCGGCGAGCGGCGCCGCGACCGAGCACATGCCCCGCTCGATCTCCTCGACGCATTCGGCGTAGCCGCGCGCCCGGATGACATCCAACTCGGCGGCGAGATCCTCGACTCTGGTCAGGGTGAACTCGGTATAGGCCTTCAGCCGCCCCTCGAGGGTCTTCGAGGCCAGCAGATCGGGCGAGAACGCCGCGACCGCCTTGGAGCACGAACAGGCGTGCAGCGGCCGTTTGCCGAGTCCGGGATGCAGGAAGGAGACGCCGGTGTCCGGGGTCTCCACGTGGATGATCTCGACCGCGCGACCGCGCTGGCGCGACAGGAAGAACGCCGCGCCGTGCTCCGCCGACGCCTGCCGTAGTGCGGGCGCGACGATCTCGATCAGCGCCGCGTCCGAATGATCGCTTCGCACGATACGTTTCAGCCGCGTCCCCAGCGCGAAGCGCCCGCGGGCGACGGGCTCCAGCAGGCCCGCACCCACCAGCTCCTGCACCAGCCTGTAGGCGGAGGGGCGCGGCAGATCGGTATGCGCGCAGATGTCGGCCACGGTCGCCTCGCCCTTCTGGCCGACGGTTTCGAGGATCAGTGTCAGACGGTCGAGGTGCATGATTTTCTCGTTTCGTGAGACGCAGATTTTCGATATGCGGGAATCACGGCAGACTCAAGGGAGGAGCGGACCGATGGACGGAACATGTTGCGGACCGGGCTACGCGAGCCCCGCCGAGGCGATCAGGGCACCGCGGGAAAAGCTGCTCTACACCATCGCGATCTACACCGGCACGGGCATCCAGAAGCCCGACTACCTCGCGACGGTGGACGCCGATCCCGACAGCCCGACCTACAGCCAGGTAATCCACCGGCTCGAGATGCCGGGCATCGGGGACGAGCTGCACCACATGGGCTGGAACGCCTGCTCGTCATGCCACGACGACGCCGGGATGAGCCGCAAGTACCTGCTGGTGCCGGGCGTGCGGTCGAACAACATCCACGTCGTCGACACCGCCACCGACCCGCGCGCGCCGCGCCTGCACAAGATCATCGACGGCGCCGAGATCAAGTCCAAGACCGACCTCTCGGGCCCGCATACGGTGCATTGCCTCGGCTCCGAGATCATCATCTCGTTTCTCGGCGACGCCAAGGGCGAGGCGCCGGGCGGCTACCTGCACCTCAACAAGGACTTCGAGATCGTCGGCCGCTGGGAGGAGTCGATGGGTGACATCCCCTTCGGCTACGATTTCTGGTACCAGCCGCGTCACAACGTGATGATCAGCTCGGAATGGGCGGCGCCCAACACCTTCATGCCGGGCTTCGACCTCGAGGAGGTGGGCCACCTGAAATACGGCCGCCGCCTGCACGTCTGGGATTTCGAGGCGCGCAAGCCCGTCGAGACCATGTATCTCGGCGAGGACGGGCTGATCCCGCTCGAGGTGAAGTTCCTCCACGACCCCGACAGCACCCACGGCTTCTGCGGCGCGGCGCTCAGCAGCAACGTGATCCATTTCTGGAAGTCGGATGCCGGCACCTGGGAGTGGGAAAAGGTCATCGACGTCGAGAACGAGCCGCACCCCGAATGGCCGATCCCCGTGCCGGGCGTGATGTCTGCGATCCTCGTGTCGATGGACGACAGGTATCTCTACCTCAACAACTGGCTGCACGGCGACATGCGCCAGTATGACATCAGCGACCCGCACAACCCCAAGCTCACCGGGCAGGTCTACATGGGCGGCCTGCTCGGCAAGGCGCCGAAGGTGAACGGGGTCGAGGTCACCGGCGGGCCGCAGATGTTCCAGCTCTCGCTCGACGGCAAGCGGCTCTACGTCACGACGTCGCTGTTCTCGACCTGGGACAACCAGTTCTACCCCGAGATCCGCGAAAAGGGCGGTGTCATGGTCCTGATCGATTGCGACGTCGAGAACGGTGGCATGACCATCAACGAGGACTTCATCGTCGATTTCGGCCAGGAACCCAACGGCCCCAGCCGCTGCCACGAGACCCGCTATCCCGGCGGCGATTGCACGAGCGATATCTGGCTGTGACCACGCACACGATCACCCTCGCGAACCGTGACGGCGCGACTTACGTCGTGGAGGCGCGCCGCCCCCTGCTCGACACGCTGCGCGAGCAGGGCGTCGATCTGCCCTACGGCTGCAAGTACGGTGGCTGCATCACCTGCGCCGCCAAGCTGACCGACGGCGAGGTCGACCAGCGCCGACAGGTCGCGCTCAACAACCGGCAACTGTCGCGCGGCTACGTCCTGCTCTGCGTGGCGCGGCCGGTCACGGACTGCACGCTCGAGATCGGCGTCGAGAGTCACGACAAGCTCTACCGCAACCCGTTCCTCGATCCGCTGGAGCCGCACGAGCTCAAGGCGGACATCGCCACATCGAAGGAGCCCTAGATGCCAGACACGGTCATCACGCCCCGCTACGACTATTCTCAGGCCTACCTGTCCGACATCCTGAAGTCGGTGAAGACGATCGCCATGGTCGGCGCCAGCGCGGACAAGACCAAGTTCAGCTACGGCGTGCTGCGGGTCCTCCACGAAACCGGCTACGACATGATTCCGGTGAACCCTAACCACGCCGTGACCGAGATCCGCGGCCTGCCGGTCTATCGCTCGCTCGCGGACATCGACCGGCCCGTGGACATGGTCGAGGTCTTCCGCCCGAAGGAAGAGCTCTACGTCATCGCCGAGCAGGCCGTCGCCATCGGCGCCAAGGTCCTGTGGGCGCAGATCGATGTCTACGACGACCGCGCCGCGCGGCTCGCCGAGGACGCCGGCCTCAAGGTCGTCATGGATCGCTGCCCCAAGATCGAGCTTTTCCGCCCGTTCTGGAAGCCCCGGCTCGACCTCGCGATATGACCCGGCCCGGCACGTCCCTGCACGCGCGGTCCGCCTGCGGATGCGGGGGATCACGTCGGACTGGCCCCTCTCCGCGCTGATCGCGTGGATGTCGACCCTCACGAAACGGAGGCCCCCCATGGCCCAGACCATCACCAAGAGCGCCGCCGACCTGGTCCGCGAGGCCCGCGAGACGGTGCCGGAGATCTCGGCCGAGGAGGCCGTCGCGCTCACCCGCTCGCCCGACCACGTCTTCGTCGACCTCCGCGACGGCGCCGAACAGGAGCGCACCGGCGTCATCCCGGGCGCGATCGTCTCGTCGCGCGGGATGATGGAATTCCACCTCGATCCCGACAGCCCCGCGCACAAACCGGAGTTTGCACAGGACAAGACTTACCTGTTCTACTGCGCCTCGGGAGGCCGGTCGGCGCTTGCGGCGCGCACGGCGATGGACATGGGACTGAGCCCGGTCGTGAACGTGGCAGGCGGCGTCTCGGCGTGGAAGAAAGCGGGAGGAGCACTGGAATGAATACGGCACCGACGCCGGACGGCGACCTCGTCACCCGGTCCGACGCGGGCGGCGTCGCGACCATCACGCTGAACGCGCCCAAGTCGATCAACGCGCTGTCCGAGGCCATGATGGCCGCGCTCTCGCGCACGCTCGACGACATCGCGGCGGACGGATCGGTGCGCGCGGTGATCCTGCGCAGTGCCGGGGACCACTTCTGCGCCGGCCACAACCTCAAGGAAATGACCGCGCGGCGCACGGACGCGGATGGCGGCCACCAGTATTTCCGCGATCTCTTCGCGACCTGCTCGGCGATGATGCTGCGGGTGGTGCGCCTGCCGCAGCCGGTCATCGCGGAAGTGAAGGGCATCGCCACCGCGGCGGGCTGCCAGCTCGTCGCGTCGTGCGACCTTGCCGTGGCCTCGGAGGACGCGCGCTTTGCCACCTCGGGCGTGAACATCGGGCTGTTCTGCTCGACGCCGATGGTGGCGCTGTCGCGGAACGTGCCACAGAAGCAGGCGATGGAGATGCTGCTGCTGGGCGAGTTCCTGCCCGCCGCGCGCGTGGCCGAGCTGGGGCTTGTGAACCGTGTCGTCCCCCGCGACGACCTGGAGGCCACGGCCGAGGAGATGGCCCGGGTCATCGCGTCGAAGTCGCCGGTGGCGATCAAGGCGGGCAAGCGCGCCTTCTACGAACAGGCCGGGATGAGCCTCGACGACGCCTACGCCCTTGCCGGTCAGGTCATGGCCGACAACATGATGGCCCGCGACACCGAGGCCGGGATCGGCGCCTTCACGCGGAAAGAGCCCATGCCCGAGTGGAGCGGCGAATGAACTACAACGGCCCCGAGCTCGCGCGGTGCGCGGCGAACCACACCGCGCTGTCGCCGGTCTCGATCCTGAAGCGCGTCGAACGGGTGCATCCCGAACTGCCCGCGCAGATCCATGGGTCGATCCGGAGAAACTGGGGCGAAGTGGCCGAGCGTTGCAAGCGGCTGGCCTCGGCCCTCGCGAAGCGTGGCGTCGGCAAGGGCGACACCGTGGCGCTGATCGCACCGAACATTCCCGAGGCGCTGGAATGCGCGTTGGCGGTTCCGATGCTGGGCGCGGTGCTGAACGCCAACAACACCCGGCTCGACGCTGACACGATCGCCTACATCCTCGGGCACGGCGAGGCGACAGTGCTGCTGGTGGACACCGAGTTCTCGGGCATGGCGGCCGAGGCGGTGCGCGCGTCGGGCCGCGACATGCTGGTCGTCGATATCGAGGACCCCGAAGGCCCGGGCGGCGAGCGGATCGGCGCGCTGACCTACGACGCGCTGCTGGCCGAGGGCGATCCGGGCTTCGCCTATACGCTGCCGGACGACGAGTGGGATGCGCTGGCGCTGAACTACACCTCGGGCACCACCGGGCGCCCCAAGGGCGTGGTCTATTCCCATCGCGGCGCGTGGACCAACGCGGTCAACAACGTCGTCACGTGGGAGATGCCGCACCACCCGGTCTACCTGTGGACGCTGCCGCTCTTCCACTGCAACGGCTGGTGCTTCCCGTGGACGATCACGCTTCTGGCCGGGTGCCACGTGTTCCTGCGCGCGCCGCGGGCCGACGCGATCTATCGGGCCTTTGCCGACCACGGCGTCACGCATCTGTGCGGTGCGCCGATCATCATGTCGATGATCGCCGGCGCCTCTGCCGAGGAAAGGCGCGAGTTTCCGCAGAACATCCGGATGATGACCGCCGCCGCGCCTCCGCCCGCCAGCGTGATCGCCGGGATGGAGAAGATGGGCATCTCGATCACCCACGTCTACGGACTGACCGAGGTCTACGGCCCGGCCGTGGTCTGCGCCGAAAAGCCCGGCTGGCAGGACCTGCCGCTGGAAGAGCGCGCCCGCCTCAAGGCGCGCCAGGGCGTGGCCTACGAGCTGCAGGAGGACGTGCTGGTCCTCGACCCCGACACCGGGCAGCCGGTGCCGTGGGACGGCGAGACCCAAGGCGAGATCGTCTTCCGCGGCAACATCGTCATGAAAGGCTATCTCAAGCAGCCCGACGAGACCGCAGAGTCGTTCAAGGACGGCTGGTTCTGGTCCGGCGACCTCGCCGTGCAGCATCCCGACGGCTACGTCGAGATCCGCGACCGTGCCAAGGACATCATCATCTCGGGCGGCGAGAACATCTCGTCCATCGTGGTGGAGAACGCGCTCTATACCCACGAGGCGGTGGCGCTGGTGGCAGTCGTGGCGATGCCCGACGAGAAGTGGGGAGAGGTGCCCTGCGCCTTCGTCGAGCTGGCCGCCGGCGCGGCGACCGACGAGGACGAACTGCTCGCCCACGCCCGGACGAAGCTGGCCGGGTTCCAGCGGCCGAAAAAGGTGGTCTTCAGCGAATTGCCCAAGACCACGACCGGCAAAATCCGCAAGAACGTGCTGCGCGACCGGGCGAAAGAGCTCTGACCGTTGCGGGGCTGCCGCATGTGCGCGCGCCCCGCACCACGGCAGCCCGACCCGAAATAAATCGCCCCCTCACGCCCCTCGCGAGGGACGCAAACCTTGATCGACTGACACAGTCCGTCATGGTCGGAGAGGCGTCGGGCCCGAAAAGGCATGTCGCTCAATGCAAAAACGGCTCGGAGGGTCTTAATGTCTTTGGGAGTTCTAATCAGCCTCGCGGCGTATTTCATCCTGATGCTCGGTATCGGAGTGTACGCCTACAAGAACGCCACATCGAGTTCCGAGGAATACATCCTCGGGGGACGCAACCTTCCCCCGGCCGTCGCCGCGCTGTCCGCGGGCGCGTCTGACATGTCCGGCTGGCTTCTGCTCGGCCTGCCCGGCGCGCTCTATGCCTCGGGTCTCGTGGAGGCGTGGATCGGTATCGGCCTCTTCATCGGTGCGCTCGTCAACTGGATCGTCGTGGCGCCCCGCCTGCGCGAGCAGACCGAGCGGTACGACAATTCGCTGACGATCCCGGCCTTCCTCGCCAACCGCTTTCCCTCGCAGGGCGGCACGCTGCGGATGGTCTCCGCGGTCATCATCGTCGTCTTCTTCGCGGTCTATACCGCCTCGGGCCTCGTCGCCGGTGGCAAGCTCTTCCAGAGCGCCTTCGACGGCAGCTACCAGGTCGGGATCTGGCTGACACTCGGCGTGGTCCTCGCCTACACCGTGGTCGGCGGGTTCCTCGCGGTGTCGCTCACCGATTTCTGCCAAGGTCTCATCATGATGCTCGCGCTGATCATCATGCCCGCGATCGTGCTTTATGCCGGTGAGGGCGGCGGCTTCGATCAGGCGCGCGAAACGCTGTCTGGCGTCGAGGGCTTCACGCTTGGCTGGTGGACGTCCGACATGACCTTCATCGGGTTCATCTCGCTGCTGGCGTGGGGCCTCGGTTATTTCGGCCAGCCGCACATCATCGTCCGCTTCATGGCTGTGCGAAGCGTCGCCGCCGTGGCCACCGCCCGCAACATCGGCATGGCCTGGATGGGCATCGCGCTGATCGGCGCCATCGGGGTGGGCATCTTCGGCCGCGCCTATGTCGAGCGCAACGGCGTCTCGATCGAGGACAGCGAGACGATCTTCATCTACCTCGCCGAGAATCTCTTTCCGGGGCTGATCACCGGCTTCCTGCTGGCGGCGCTTCTCGCGGCGATCATGTCCACGGTATCGAGCCAGCTGCTGGTGTCGTCCTCCTCTCTGGCCGAGGACTTCTACAAGCTGGTGCTCAACAAGAACGCGTCCGAGACGACCCTCGTGACCGTCGGGCGGATCGCCGTCGTCGCGGTCGGGGTCGTGGCGGCACTGATCGCTGGCGATCCGGAAAGCCAGGTCCTCGGACTCGTCTCGAATGCCTGGGCGGGCTTCGGCGCGGCCTTCGGTCCGCTCATGATCCTGTCGCTGACGTGGCCGCGCATGAACGGTCTCGGCGCGGTGGCCGGTCTCGTGGTGGGGGCGGCGACCGTGGCGCTCTGGATCTTCACCGGCCTCAAGGCCGCCACCGGCCTCTACGAGATGATCCCCGGCTTCGCGTTCTCCTGGCTCGCCATCTACCTGGTCAGCCGCGCGACGGCCGACCAGGGCGAGTTCCGGGCTGTCGAGGCCGCCCCGGCGGAGTGAGCCACGCAAGGCAGGGGCCGGCGATCCGGCCCCTGTCACGCTTCCCCGAGGCCGACCGGAGTGCACATCCGCAACGGAATGTCGGCCCGCCGCTTTCACCTGCCCGATACGCCCGCACGAACCTCGGCCGGAAAACGCCGCAGCGGCGACCCGAGGGCCGTTCTCTTGCAGTCTCCGTGGGGGTGCGCTGGTGCCGGCAGAGGGACTTGAACCCCCGACCCACTGATTACAAATCAGTTGCTCTACCAGCTGAGCTATACCGGCACGCAGCCGTCTCATATCGCCGCCCGCGCCGCGGGGCAAGCGGTCGGTATGGTACGCGCCACGTTCGCCTCTAGGTGGTCAGGGACCGCGACCGTCAGAGGAGACCGCCATGCGCGCCGCACGTCCCCGCCTCGCCCTACACACCCTCGCGCTTCTTGCCCTTGCCACGCCGCTCGCCGCGCAGCAGGCGGCCGATGCGCTCGCCCCCGAAGGTACCGGCGGCGCCGAGTCGGCCTCCGAGTTCGGGCCCCTGTCGGATGCCGCGCGCGCGGCGCTCGAGACCAAGGCCGAAGGGCGGCCGGTCGAGGCCGAGGACTGGATGATCGCCGCGGCGCATCCGCTGGCGGTCGAAGCCGGTGCCGAGGTGCTGCGCGCGGGCGGCAGCGCCGCCGACGCGATGATCGCGGCGCAGACCGTGCTGGGCCTCGTGGAGCCGCAGAGCTCCGGTCTCGGTGGCGGCGCGTTCCTCGTCTGGTACGATGCCGAGGAAGGCGCGGTCACCACGCTCGACGGACGCGAGACGGCCCCGCTCGATGCCTCTCCCACCTATTTCCAGGACGACGAGGGCGAGCCGCTCGAGTTCTACGACGCCGTGGTCGGCGGGCGCTCGGTCGGCACGCCGGGCACGCCCGCGCTCATGCAGGCCGCGCATGACCGTTGGGGCACCGCCGAATGGTCCGGACTCTTCGACCGCGCCATCGCGCTGGCCGAGGACGGCTTCATCGTCTCGCCGCGCCTCGCGACGCTGGTCGCCGACGACGAGGATCGGCTCGGCCGTTTCGGCCCGACCGCCGACTACTTCTATCCCGACGGCGCGCCGCTGGAGGCCGGGGCTACTCTGACCAACGCCGACTACGCCGCGACCCTGCGCGCCCTCGCCGAGGACGGCGCCGACGCCTTCTACACAGGAGAGATCGCCGCCGACATCGTCGAAACCGTGCAGGGTGCCGAGGGCAACCCGGGGCTTCTGTCCGAAACGGATCTCGCGCTCTACGAGGTGATCGAGCGTCCGGCGGTCTGCGTGCCCTACCGCGCGCACGAGGTCTGTGGCATGGGGCCGCCCTCCTCCGGCGCGCTGACCGTGGGCCAGATTCTCGGCACGCTCGACAGCTTCGAGCTGTCCGAGGAGGGCCCGACCTCGGCCGAGACATGGCGGCTGGTCTCAGACGCCTCCCGCCTCGCCTTCGCGGATCGCGGCCGCTACATGGCGGACATCGACTTCGTGCCGATGCCGCTCAAGGGGCTGGTCGCCGGCGACTACCTCAAGACCCGCGCAGAGCAGATCAAGGGCCGTGACCGCGCCCTCGACACGGCGGAGCCGGGGATGCCGGACTGGGATCACGCGACACTCTGGGGCGACGACGCCTCGATCGAGTTTCCGTCCACCTCGCACATCTCCATCGTCGATGCGGAGGGCAACGCACTCTCGATGACCACCACGATCGAGAACGGCTTCGGCTCGCGGCTGTTCGTGCGGGGCTTTCTGCTGAACAACGAGCTGACCGACTTCAGCTTCGCCACCCACGAGGACGGCCGCCCCATCGCCAACCGGGTGGAGCCCGGCAAGCGCCCGCGCTCGTCGATGGCGCCGACGATCGTGATGCAGGATGGCGCGCCGGCGCTGGTGATCGGCTCGCCCGGCGGCAGCCGCATCATTGGCTACGTGGCGCAGGGCGTGATGAACGTGCTCGACTTCGGCATGGACGTGCAGCAGGCCGTCGCCGCGCCGCACGCGCTCAACCGTTTCGGCACCACCGACCTCGAGGCGGGAACCGAGCTCGAAGGTCTGGCGACGCCGCTGTCGAAAATGGGCTTCGACACCGAGGTGCGCGATCTGAACTCAGGGCTGCACGCGATCCGCGTGACCGAAAGCGGTCTTCTCGGCGGCGCCGATCCCCGGCGCGAGGGCATCGCCATCGGCGAGTGAGCCCGAGAGGGCCGCGCCTTTGCGGGGCGCGGCCCTGACGCCTGGGATTCGCCGCCCCACCCGGCTCTTTCGCGCCGACGGCACCGACGGCACCGACGGCACCGACGATCCTTCGGCGCAGTCCGCACCTCAAGCCGGCCCTGACAGCATCCGCCAACCGTCTTCCTGGCAAGAATATCCGGATCCGCCGTCGCCGTTCGTGTTGGTGCCGGGCTGTCGCGCGTGCTCCGGTTCAGCCCTTTTCCGGGGTCAGGTGCTGCGCCGGAGCATCCCCGGCGTCGGCGGTGTCGAGGGTCGCCCACGTGCTGTCGCTGCTCGGCTCCGGCGGGGTCATGCAGCTGCGGCGGTGCAGGTTCACCTTGCAGATGAACTGCGCCGAGATCGGTGCTGTCACGAACAGGAACGCCATGATCAGCGCCTCCTGCAGCGACGGCTCGTCCCGGGCGAACGCACCGAGGATCGACGCCAGCAGCAGCGCGCCCACGCCAAGCGTACTGGCCTTGGTGGGCGCGTGCAGGCGCTTCATGGCGTCGTCGAGCTTCAGGAGGCCGAACGAGCCTACCAGCGTGAACACGGCGCCGACCACGAGGCTTATCGTGATGGCGATATCGAGGATGAGGGTCACGGTTTCGGGCGTCATTCGATGATGTCCCCCCGCAGCACGAACCGGCAATAGGCCACGGTCGACACGAAGCCGAGCATGGCAACGATCAGCGCGGCCTCGAAGTAGATCTGCGTGCCTTGCGAAATGCCGAGCATGACGATCAGGCCGATCGCGTTCACGGTCATGGTGTCCAGCGCGAGGATGCGGTCGGCGGTGTGCGGGCCGAGGATCAGGCGCACCATCGCGAGCAGCTGCGCCAGCGACACCGCGCCGAAGGCCCCGTAGATGGCATAGTCGACGAAGCTCATTCGAAGATCTCCTTCAGTCGGCGTTCGTAGCGGTCCTTGATCTCGTCACGGACCTCCTCTGCGCTTTCGGCGTCGAGCGCATGGACCAGCAGGCAGTGCCCCTCGTCCGACAGGTCGGCCGACACCGTGCCGGGCGTCAGGGTGATGGTCCCCGCGAGCATGGTGATCGCCTCCGGCCGGCGCAGTTCGAGAGGGATCACGACCCATTTCGGATGCATGGCGGTGTTGGAGCGCGTGACGACGAGCCACGCCACGGCGACGTTGGCCGCGAGGATGTCCCAGATCACCAGCACAACGTAACGTGCCAGCTTGAACAGGCGCAGGCCGCGCGGCGCGTCGGGCCAGTAGGCGCGCGTGGTGAGCGGGATCAGGATACCGAGGATCACGCCCATCACGATGCTGCCGAGCGCGATGCTGTTGGCAACAAGGCACCACGTGATGGCCAGCAGAATGGTCAGCAGAGGATGGGGAAAGACGGCTCGCGCGGCGCGGTTCATGTCAGTGCCCCCCTGCTTCTTCTTCGGCCCCGGGTGTCATCTCCGAACCGTGCTCACCGGCGGCCTCGGTGCCGTGATCGTCGGAACCGTGCCCTCCGTCATACGAGATCTTCTTGCCCTCGGTCTCGAGCACGGTGGTGATGTACGGCTCGGGTGCGAACAGCTGTGCCGAGGTCGCCGCCATGAACCGGTTGATCGGGCCCGCAAGGACCGTGTGCGCCACGATCAGCGCGATCAGTCCGCCGATGGCGACCAGCGGCAGGACAGGCTGCCGCTCGGGATGGGCCTCGGGTTTGCTGTCGACGTTGTCCATCTCGGTGCCGGGGTCGTCCTCGAGGTCCTCGGCGGCCTCGCGGGCCTTCCAGAACACGGTCGAGCCCGCGCGGCTGAAGCCCACCACGGCGACCAGCGAAGTCGACAGGATCACCGCCCAGGCCCAGACCACCTGCGGGCTGTCGAAGGCGGCGTCGAGGATCAGCAGCTTGCCGAGGAAGCCCGACAGCGGCGGCAGGCCGGTCATCGCGATGGCCGAGGCGAAGAAGAACGCGGCAAGGATGTTGGCGCCCGGGATCGGTCTGGCGCGGCGCAGTTCGGCACCGGTGCGGCCACGATGCTCGGCCACCAGGTCGACGATCAGGAACAGGGCCGCCGTCGCCAGGGTCGAGTGAACCACGTAGTAGAGCGCCGCCGCGATGCCGGTCTCGGTGAACAGCGACATGGCTACGGTCAGCATTCCCATGGAGCCGATCACGGCGAAGGCCACCATGCGGTCGAGCCGCACCGCGCCCAGCACGCCGATCATCCCCACGGCGAGGCCGATCAGCGCCAGCGGCATCAGCCAGGTGTCCAGCAGGCCCTGCGCGACCCCGAGGTCGGGGCCGAACACCAGCGTGTAGATGCGGATGATCGCATAGGCGCCGACCTTGGTCATGATCGCGAAGAGCGCGGCCACCGGCCCCGGCGCGTTGGCATAGGACGCCGGCAGCCAGAAGTGCACCGGCGCGATGCCCGCCTTGATCGCGAAAACGATCACCAGAAGCACCGCGGCGGTGCGGATGCCCGACGACTGCGACGGGACGATCGCCTGCACCCGCTGCGCCAGATCCGCCATGTTGAGGGTGCCGGTCTCGGCATAGATCAGGCCGAGCGCGAACAGGAAGAGCGTCGAGCCGAGCAGGTTGTAGAGAACGTATTGCGTGCCCGCATGGGTCCGCTGCGTTCCGCCCGAGTGGATCATCAGGCCGTAGCTCGCGATCAGCAGCACCTCGAAGAACACGAACAGGTTGAACACGTCGCCGGTCAGGAACGCGCCCATGATGCCCATGAGCTGGAACTGGAACAGGGCATGGAAGTGCCGCCCGCGCGTATCCCAGCCGGTGCCGATCGCATGCAGCAGCACGAAGAATGCCAGCACCGCGGTCAGCAGCACCATCATCGTCGACAGGCGGTCGGCCACCAGCACGATGCCGAAAGGCGCCTGCCAGTCGCCCAGCTGGTAGATCGAGACGTCCCCGCCGGAAGCCTGCACGAAGAGGCCCACGGCTATGGCGATCAGCGCCACGGTGCCCGCGACGGAAAAGACCCGCTGCATGGGCGCGTGGAACCGCGTCGCCAGCAGGATGAACGCGGCCAGCATCGCCGGCAGCACGACGGGAGCAACGGTCCAGTGGCTCATTCCGCCTTCTCCAGCTTGCGCACGGCGTCAAGCGCGCCGCCCTGCTCGTCCACGTGGTCGTCGTCCGAGCCGAGATAGGCGCCGAGCGCGATGACCACGACCACCGCCGTCATCCCGAACGAGATCACGATCGCGGTCAGAACCAGCGCCTGCGGCAGCGGATCGGTGTAGCGCGTCGCCTCGTCCATCAGGATCGGCGGCGCCGAGACGGTCAGGCGGCCCGACGCGAAGAGGAACACGTTGACGGCATAGGTCAGCATGGCGGTGCCGATGATGACCGGGAAGGTGCGCAACCGCAGCACGAGGTAGATCCCCGCCGCGGTCAGCACGCCGATGCCGGATGCGACCAGAAGCTCCATGTCAGGCGCCTCCTTCGTTCGTGGTGCCCCGCGAGGGGTCGATGTCCATGGCGTGCTCGTTGTCCGTGTCGTGGGCCCGTCGGGCCATGCGGCTGAAGCTCTCGAGCGACAGCAGCACGGCGCCCAGCACAGCGAGGAACACACCGAGGTCGAAGCCCATGGCCGAGGCGACCTCGAACTCCTCGAGCAGCGGCAGCTTGATGTAGGTGAAGGACGAGGTCAGGAACTCGTGCCCGGTGAACCACGCGCCGATGCCGGTGAGGCCCGCGATCAGCACGCCAGCGCCGACGATCCCGTGGTAGGGATAGCGCTGACGATCCGAGGCCCAGGCGAAACCCGACGCCATGTATTGCTGCACGATGGCGACCGCGACGACCAGGCCCGCGATGAAGCCGCCGCCCGGCAGGTTGTGCCCGCGCAGGAAGATGTAGATGCCGATCAGCAGCAGCACCGGCATGATCACGCGGGTCAGCACCACCATCATCAGCGGATGCCGGTCGCCCGCCAGCCGTGTCTGCGGCTCCCGGTTCAGCAGGCGCGCCCGCACCGGCCCGCCCATCAGCGCCTCGGTCAGCGCGAAGATGACCAGCGCCGCGATGCCAAGCACGATGATCTCGCCGAAGGTGTCGAACCCCCGGAAGTCCACGAGGATCACGTTGACGACGTTGGTGCCGCCCCCGCCCTTGTAGGAGTTCGCGAGGTGATACTCCGAGATCGGGCTTTCGACGAAGTCGCGCACCAGCATGTAGAAGGCCAGCATCCCCGCGCCGACGCCGCCCGCCACGGCGATGAGGCCGTCGCGCAGGCGGCGACCCGCGCCGCTTTCGACCGGGGTCTCCTGCGGCAGGAAGTTCAGCGCCAGCAACATGAGGACGACCGTCACCACCTCGACCGAGATCTGCGTCATGGCAAGGTCGGGCGCCGAAAAGTAGGCAAAGCCCACCGACACGATCAGGCCGACGATCGCGATCAGGATCAGCGCGGCCAGGCGGTTGCGGTGCTTGAACACGAGGAAGCCCGTCGCGGCGACCAGCATCGCCCAGGTCGCGACGGCGACCGCCGTCGGCGGATAGACGACGCGGCTGCCCATTCCGGCCTCGCCCGTGACGAAGGCATAGGCGCCCGCCGCCACCACGAACACGACGAGGATGGCTGCGAAGCGCGTGAACGAGCCGTCATGCAGACCGCAGGTGACCCGCCGGGCCACCCAGACCGCCCCGCCGACGATGCCGTCGAAGATCGTCTTGGCCTCGGGGCGCGGGGTGACATCCCAGCCCTTCTGCAGGAACCGGTGCAGGAGCAGCAGCAGGATGCCGCCCGCGACGGCCACGCCCGACAGGTAGAGCGGCGGCTTCAACCCGTGCCAGATCGCGAGGTGATAGGACGGCACCTCGGCGGTCGTCCCGAGCACGGCGGCGGTGACGAACTTGACCAGCGGCTCGGCGAGGAACGGCGCGCAGCCGATGATGACCACCAGCGTCGCCAGGAACGCGGGCGGCAGCCACATGCCGAAATTGGGGTCGTGCGGATGGCTGGGGTAATCGTCGCGCGTCTTGCCGAAGAAGGTGTGGAAGATGAAGCGGAACGAATAGGCGGCCGAGAACAGCGCGCCGAAGGTGGCCAGCGCCGGCACCAGCCAGTGCGGACCGAAAAGCTCGGTATGAAGCGCCTCCTCGAGCCACATCTCCTTGGACACGAAGCCGTTGAAGAGCGGGATCCCTGCCATCGACAGCGCCGCGACCGTGGCGATGGTCGCCGTCACCGGCATCAGGTGGCGCAGGCCGCCGAGTTTGCGGATGTCACGGGTGTGCGCTTCGTGATCGACGATCCCCGCCGACATGAACAGCGCCGCCTTGAACGTCGCGTGGTTGAGGATGTGGAAGATCGCCGTCATCGCGCCGAAGGCCGTCCCCGTGCCCAGAAGCATGGTGATGAGGCCGAGATGCGAGACGGTGGAAAACGCCAGCAGCGCCTTCAGGTCATGCTTGAAGAACGCGATGACCGCGCCGAGCACGACGGTGATGAGCCCTGCCCCGGTGACCAGCCAGAACCACGCCTCGGACCCCGACAGCACCGGCCAGAGCCGCGCCATCAGGAAGATCCCCGCCTTCACCATTGTCGCCGAATGCAGGTACGCCGAGACCGGCGTCGGCGCGGCCATGGCGTGCGGCAGCCAGAAGTGGAATGGGAACTGCGCCGACTTGGTGAAGCAGCCGATCAGGATCAGGATCAGCGCCGGCAGGTAAAGGTCCGAGGACTGGATCGCCTCGCGGTTCTGCAGGATCTCGGTGAGGTCGTAGCTGCCCGCGATGTTGCCGAGGATCAGCATCCCGCCGATCAGCGCGAGGCCGCCCATGCCGGTCACGGTCAGCGCCATCCGCGCGCCCTGCCGGCCTTCCTTGAGATGCTTCCAGTAGCCGATCAGCAGGAAGGACGACAGCGATGTCAGCTCCCAGAAGATCAGCAGAAGCAGGATGTTGTCGGACAGGACGATGCCCACCATCGCGCCCTGGAAGAGCAGCAGGTAGGTGAAGAACTCGCCCATGTCGTCGTTGCGCGACAGGTAGTAGCGCCCGTAGACGATGATGAGGCAGCCGATCCCGAGGATCAGGCTGGCGAAGAACGCGCCCAGCGGATCGAGGAAGAAGGTGACGTTCAATCCCAGCTCGGGCAGCCAGTCGATCCGCGCGGTAACGGTCTCGCCCGACAGAAGCGCGGGGAAGTTCGAGACCAGCCCGACGAGGGCCAGCACGGTGACGGACAGGGTACCCAGCGCGCAGGTCCGGCGACCGGCCTGAACGAGGATCGGCGGCAACAGCGCCCCCAGGAAGGGCATCAAGACGACGAGGATCAGGGACAAGGTCGCTCCCACCGTGGCTGGATCACTGACCCTTGATGCGGAAGTTTCCCCCTAGCCTCAAGTCCTAGGGCCCGATTTTCGGTTCGGTTTCGCCCTTCGCATCGCGGTTTCGCGATAACATTCGGGTCAGGTGACGCGGGGACAGGCTACGGAAAGCAAATCCTGACGCGAGGCTTTCGGCAACAAACCGTCACTTGTCAGACAACTGATAATCTGTTTGTCTCAGCTCAATTCGCCGGAGTCGCTTCATGTCGATGACCTTTCACAAGCTTTCGCGGCCGAAATCCCTCCCCGAGGAGATCGCGCAGCAGATCCGCGACCAGATCGCGGCGGGCGACCTCGCCCCGGGCGCACGGCTGCCCAGCGAGGCGCGGCTTCAGGCCGAGTTCGACGTCGGCCGCAGCGCCGTGCGCGAGGCGATCTCGCGGCTCAAGGACGACGGGCTCGTGGTCACCCGGCAGGGCGTCGGTGCCTTCGTGGCCGAAGACCCGCACGGCTCGAAGTTCCGCATCCAGAGCACGGGCCCGGACCTGATGACGGGGCTGCGCTACATCCTCGAGATGCGGCTCGAGATCGAGGTGGCGGTGGCCGGCATGGCCGCGCGACGGCGCTCGAAATCCGACCTGCGCCGTCTCGGTGACGCCGTGGCCGCGCTGTCGGCAGCGGTGGAGCGGCAGGACGGCCAGCCCGAAGCGGCCCAGCGCGCGTTCTGGTCCGCCGTCGCCGCGGCGGCGCGCAATCCGCACATGAACGACCTGATCCGCTACCTCGAGGGCCGCTTCGCCGACCGGCTCCAGACGGTGCGGGTGCCGCAGGCCGGCCAGGGCGCCGAGCTGGTTGCCGAATACGAGACGATCCGCGCCGCCATCGCGGCAGGCGATCCGGACAAGGCCCGCCGCGCGGCGTGGCGACACCTGTTGCGCGCCGCCGACCGCCTGGGTCTGCGCGGGCTGCAGGGATGGGATGAAAGCAGGATGACGGTGATCGGAGACATGACAGAGACCGAGATTCCGCGCTGCGCCGCGGCCGACCCGGCGCCGCGGCCCGCGCGCTTCACGCCGCCCCCGGGCAGCTGCGACTGCCACGCGCACGTCTTCGGCCCGGCCGAGACCTATCCTTACGTGCACGGGCGCACCTACACGCCGCCCGACGCGCCGCTCGCGCAGTACCGCAAGATGCTCGACACGTTGGGCATCGACCGCGGCGTGATCGTGCAGCCCAGCGTCTATGGCACCGACAACCGCGCCACGCTCGACGCCGTGCGCGCGGGCGGCGACCGCTACCGCGCCGTGGTGGTGGTGGACGAGGAGGTGACCGAGGCCGAGCTCGAACGGATGCACGCCGCCGGTGCGCGCGGCGTCCGGGTGAACCTGATCTTCCGGTCGGGCATCGAGGTGTCCGACGTGCGCAAGCTCGCCGACAAGATCGCGCCGCTCGACTGGCACATGCAGCTCCTGATCGACGTGTCGGAGTTCGCCGACCTGCGCGACACGTTGGGCTCGCTGCCCGTGGACACGGTGATCGACCATATCGGCCACATGCCGACCTCGCGCGGCGTGGATCATCCGGGCTTTCGCGACATGCTCGCGCTGCTGCGCGACGGGCGCAGCTGGGTGAAGCTTTCGGGCAGCTACCGGATCACGTCCGAGACCGAGACGCCCTACAAGGACGTGGCGCCTCTCGCCCGCGCCATCGTGGAGGCCAACCCCGACCGCGTGCTCTGGGCGACGGACTGGCCCCACCCCTACGTGAACGTGCCGATGCCCAATGATGGCGCGCTGCTGGACATGCTCGCCGACTGGGTGCCGGACGAGGAGACGCGCCGCCGCATCCTCGTGGACAACCCGGCCCGGCTTTACGGCTTCGACCCCGTGGCCTGACCGGGCCCGGGACAACTTCACCACCATTCATGACGGGAGGAGACCCCATGAACATCATCGCGAAGACATCCGCCGCCGCCCTGCTCGCCGCTGGCGCCCTTGCGGGCACCGTGACCGGGGCCGCCGCGCAGGACGTGACCATGCGGATCGGCTGGACGACCTCGGACGGCGAGGCGGACCCCTACGCCATCGCCGCACGCCAGATTCAGGCCGAGCTCGAAGAGCGCGCGCCGGGCGTGTTCGACGTGGAATTCTTTCCCAACAACCAGCTCGGCGACGAGAAGCAGATGATCGAGGCGCTGCAGTTCGGCACGCTCGATCTGGGCATCATCACCAACGCGCCGGTGGGCAACGTCGAACCCGCGTTCCAGATCCTCGACATGCCGTTCCTCTTCCCCGACGAGGAAGCCGCGCACGAGGCGCTGGACGGAGAACTGGGCGACGAGCTGATGTCGCGGCTTGAAGGGTCCGGCATCGTCGGGCTGGGCTTCGCCGAGGGTGGCTTCCGCAACATGATCAACAACGCCCGCCCGATCCAGCAGCCGGACGACGTCGAGGGCGTCAAGTTCCGGGTGATGCAGAATCCGGTCTTCATCGACATGTTCCAGTCGCTCGGCGGCAACGCCGTGCCGATGGCCTGGGGCGAGACGTTCACCGCCGCGCAGCAGGGCACCATCGACGGCCTCGAGATCCCGCTCGCCGTGATCGCGTCCAACAAGTACGCCGACGTGGTCGAGTACCTGTCGCTTACCCAGCACACCTACTCGGCACTCGACATCCTCGCCTCCGAGCGGTTCCTCTCGGGCCTTTCGGACGAGCAGCGCACCACCGTCACCGAAGCCGTGGACGCCGCGATCGAGACCCAGCGCCAGACGGTGCAGGAGAACGCCGACGCGGTGCTCGCACACCTCGAGGAAGCCGGCATGACGATCAACGAGATCGAGGACCCCGAGGCGTTCCGCGAGAAGGTCAAGCCGGTCTACGACTCGTTCCGCGACGACATCGGCTCGGACCTCGTGGACATGGCACTCGGCCAGTCCGGCTCCGAGTGATCTCTGCCACCTGACGCTAGACACGGGCGGGCCGGCGCACGGCCCGCCCGATCACCGACCGAAGGGGGAGGTCGACCGATGAAGGCTCTCGACGCCATATCCGCCGCCATCGCGCGCGCGACCGCCTGGGTCGTGGCGATCCTGGCCACGATCATGCTGAGCGCGCTCGTGCTCCAGGTGTTCTCGCGCTACGTCCTGGGATCGGCTTTCTCGTGGACCGAGGAACTGGCGATCATCCTCTTCGCATGGGTCGTCCTGCTGACCGCCACGATCGCGATCCGCGACGACGACCACGTTCGCCTCGACGCGGCGCTCGGTGCCCTGCCCGATCCCGCCCGTCGCGTCTGGCTGCGGGTCATCGCCGTCGGCATCCTGGGCTTCTGTATCCTCTTCGCGTGGTCCGGCGTCAGCTACGTCGACCGTACTCTGGGGCAGGTGACGGCGGCCATGCGCCTGCCGATCGAGTGCCTGCACCTCGCCGTGCCGGTCTCGGGCGTCATCGGCGCGCTGCACGCCTTCGTCCGCGTCTTCATCCCCGTCGCGGATAGAACCGACGAGGCCCCGGCATGAGCGCAACGGCCTGGATCATCCTGTCGGTCTTCTTCGGCGGCCTCGTGACCGGCGTGCCGGTCGCCTTCGCCATCGGCCTTTCGGCGGCCGTGGGTCTCTACGTCGCCGACTTCCCCTTCGTCGTGCTGGCCCAGCGGGTTCTGGCGGGCACGCAGGTTTTCTCGCTGCTGGCGATCCCCGGCTTCGTGCTGGCGGGCGAGCTGATGATGGCCGGCGGCCTGTCGCGGCGCCTGGTCAAGGTCGGCCAGGCGCTGGTGCAGCACATCACCGGCGGGCTCGGCATGGTCACCGTGGTGTCGGCGACCTTCTTCGCCGCGATCTCGGGCTCGGCGCCCGCGACCACAGCGGCCATCGGCGGCATCATGATCCCCGAGATGGAAAAACGCGGCTGGCGCCGCGACTTCTCGACCTCGCTCGCCACGGCATCCGGTCCCATCGGGCAGATGATCCCGCCGTCGATCCCGATGATCATCTGGGGCGTGATCGCGGAGGAATCGATCAGCCAGCTCTTCCTCGCGGGGATCATCCCCGGCCTCTTGATCGCCGTCGGCCTGATGATCTGGTGCTGGACCGTCGCCCGGCGCGAGGGCATCAACACCGACGCCCGCCGGAGCACCGCGTCCGAACTCGGCCGCGCGGTATGGGAGGGCAAGTGGTCGCTCGCCGCGCCGCTGGTGATCCTCGGCGGCATCTACGGCGGCGTCTTCACCCCCACCGAGGCCTCGGCCATCGGCGTCGCCTACGCGCTGATCGTGGGCGTCGGGATCCACCGCGAGATCAAGTTCCGCGACCTCGGCCCGATCATGGTCAAGTCCATGCGCACGGCCACCATCGTGTGCTTCATCATCGCGGTCGCCTCGGCCTTCGGCTGGCTCATCGCGATCGAGCAGATCCCCGGCACCATCGCCTCGGGCATCCTGTCGGTGTCGGACAACCCGGTGGTGATCCTGCTGCTGCTGAACCTCGCCCTGCTGTTCATCGGGGCGGTGATGGACAACGTGGCCGCCATGATCATCCTCGGCGCGATCCTGACCTCCATCGGACAGAGCATCGGCCTCGACCCGATCCACCTCGGCGCCATCGTGGTCATCAACCTTGCCATCGGCATGGCCACCCCGCCCTTCGGCTACTCGCTGTTCGTGGGCTCGGCGGTGTCGGGCGTGCCGATCGAGAAGCTCGTCCGGACCCTGTGGCCGATGCTCGCCATCATGCTCGTGGTGCTGCTTCTGGTGACCTACGTGCCGGCGGTGACACTGGCGCTGCCCTCGCTCATCCGCTGAGCCGCCGCGGCCGGGGCACCGTCCCGGCCGGGCACCCGGCCACATCGTCGCGCAAACGTGAGCCGCCGCGCGCCCGCACGAAACGGGCCTTCGCCTTCCATCCCGCGTCAGCATCGGCCAGAACTCTGCCACCCTGCCATAGGCCCGCCCCCATCCCGGGGGCCGAGGAGGCTGCCATCCGCTTCGCGACCACCATCGCCCTGACGCTCGTTCTGTCCGCCGTTGGCCTGACCTACGAGATCGCCGCGGGCCGCGTCCTCGCTCCGTTCTTCGGGACCTCGCTGCTCACCTGGACGGCGGTCATCGCGACCGTGCTCGCCGGCTTCTCGCTGGGCAGCGCGCTCGGCGGCCTCGTCGCGGAACAGGAGCGGTCCGCCGCAGCGGCCCATGTCCGCCGCGCGCTCGTGGCGACGGCGGTACTCATGGCCCTGTCGCCCACGCTTCTCGGGGCGATCCACGCCCTCGGCGCGCGGGGCACCGGCGGGATGCTGGTCAGCGTGGTGCTGGCCTTCTTCCCCGCCTCGGTGTGCGTCACCATCCCGTCGCCCTTCCTCGCCAAGCTGGCGGTCGAGGCGCGCCCCGGCCACGAGGGATCGTCGCTGGGCCTCGTGCTGGCCGCCGGATCGGCGGGCGCGATCATGGGCTCGATCCTGTCGGGGTTCGTGGCGCTGCCCCTCATCGGATCGACCGCGACCTTCGCCGTGTGCGGCGCGACGGCGCTGCTGTGCCTGCCCTTCGTGCGCGTGCGGCCCGAGAGCGGGACGGCCCCGGACGCTGCCGCCAACCTTCGCTCGGGCGCGGTGGTCGGGGCCACCGCCTTCGTCCTCCTGGCGGGCGTGGTCAGCGCCCCGGCGTGCCGCTACGAATCCGGTCTGTCCTGCCTGCACGTGGAACAGTCCGGCGCCGAGAAACGCCTGTTCTCGGACCGTACCATCCAGGCGGCGGAGCGGGTCGGCCCGGACGGCGCGCCTCTCGGGGACGACTCCGAGCTCGCGCTGTCCTATGCAGAAGTGCTCTGGGCTTGGATGGACCGCGATCTCGGGCCCGCCCCGTCGGTCCTGTTCGTGGGTGGTGGCGGCTACACCCTGCCCACCCGCCTTCTCGCCGACCGACCCGAGGCCCGGGCCATCGCGGTCGAGATCGACCCGCTGGTGACGGAAGTGGTGCGCGACCACCTGCCCCGCGCCGCGTCGATGATCGAAGCCGAAGGCTACGACGCCGACGGCGGCGAGGCCGCAACCGACGGAAGGCTCGGGATGGTCCACGCCGACGGTCGCGTCTTCCTCAACGAAACGGAGCATAGCTTCGACGCGGCCGTGATGGACGCGTTTTCGTCCGACACGGTTCCGGCGCACCTCGTGACCGTCGAAACCTACGAACGCCTGCGCGAGATCGTCGACGGCCCGGTCTACGTGAACCTGATCGACAGGCCCGACGGCCCCCTGGCGCGCGGTGTCCACGCGATCCTGACCGAGGTGTATCCCCACGTCCGGGCGCTGCAAGGTCCGCTCAGCGTGCGCGGACGCGCCAATGTCATCCTCGCCGCGTCGCCCGAGCCCCTGGCGGAGCTCGCCTCCGCGCCGGAGGGTTACGCGCCCGTCACGATTTCGCCCGCGCGGGCATTCACCGATGATCGCGGGTGGGTCGGCCACCGGTAGGACACTCCGGACTGCATGACTGAACCGGCTGCGCCGGGAAGATCGTCGGAAATCGGGCGATGGCGTCAATTCCCCCGCAGGCCGCGCGCCATTTTTCGCGATCCGTTTGGCTCTACCGGCGAGTCAGGCAGCCCCCGTGCCACAATCCGAATCGAACCTGTCGAAAATTGCACCTCGGAGTTGCGCCTCGCCCCGGAGGCTGCACGTTCCGGGTGCGATCCGGCCTTTAACTTCAAATAGATAATGCGGGCTTGCGAAAATTGAATACGTTAACTATTTTGCAAGAGCGCACTCGCGACTTTATGTCGTGCACGAAATAATCGAGCGTTATCAATCGCTGAATATCCCGCCATAAACCGCGGGTTGTGCGTCTCATTTCCGATCAACCCCGCCCCAATTTCCCCACAATCCGGACGGATTCAAAACCATAAGTAAACAAATGGCTCCCCGAGAAGGAACGCACCTCAACCGCAACAGGATGCGTTAACCATGTCGACCAACATCTCCGAGCTGAAGAACATCCAGGGTTTCATCGGCGCCTGCCTCGTGGACAGCGAGTCCGGCCTGATGCTCGCCAGCGAAACCAGCGCCCACAAGTTCGACCTCGAGGCCGCCGGTGCCGCCAACACCGAAGTCGTCCGCGCCAAGAATGCCGCGATGAAGGCCCTCGGCCTCGACGACGCGATCGAGGACATCCTCATCACCCTCGGCAGCCAGCTGCACCTGATCCGTCCGCTCGCCAACAATCCCAGCGTGTTCGTCTATGTTGCGCTCGAGCGCGCGAACTCGAACCTCGGCATGGCGCGCATCAAGGTCAAGAGCGTCGAAGGCACCCTCAAGATCTGATCCCGCCACGACGACGGGCGCACCTCGCGGGCCCTCCGCGAGGCCGCGCACCCGGCGGCCAAAGCCGCCCCGCCCCGGCGCGACCATCCCGTCCGGACGGTCCAGCCACGCGACACGACACCCAGGCACATTTCCCCATGTCCGACACGAGCTCGATCCGCAAACGCCACCGCGAAGGTTTCCGCGATCTCAACGACTTCTGGCAGAGGCTCGACGAGCTAGAGCATGCCGTCGAAGAGATGGCAGACTGCGCGCTGGCCTTCGCCGAAGACCCGCTGGACCGCACGCTCGAGGCGATCCGCGCCTTCGAGCCCTCGGTCAGCATCATCGGCCAGGTCAAGGCCGGCAAGAGCACGCTGCTGAACGCATTGATCGGCGAAACCGACCTGCTGCCGTCGGACGTCAATCCGTGGACCTCGGTCATCACCGGGCTTCACCTGAATTCCCGCCACCGGCCGCGCGACACCCGTGCGCTGTTCCGCTTCTTCGACGCGCACGAATGGGACCGGCTGGTCGCCACCGGCGGGCGGCTCGGCGAGATGGCCGCCCGCTCGGGCTTCGAGGCCGAGGCCGAAAGCGTCCGGACCCAGGTCACCGAGATGCGGCAGACAACCGAGGACCGGCTGGGCGACGAGTTCGCCTCGCTCCTCGGGTCGAGCCATGCCTTCCCGGAAATCGACAAGGACCTGATCGACCGCTACATCTGCTACGGCGATCCCGACGAGCTCGAAGAGGGGGCGACGGAAGGCGTCTACGCCGACCTAACGAAATCCGCCGACCTCTATCTCGACCTGCCGGGCTATCCCAAGGGCCTGTGCCTGCGCGACACGCCCGGCGTCAACGACACCTTCATGATGCGCGAGCAGATCACGCTGAACGCGATCAGCGAAAGCCGCGTCTGCGTCGTGGTGCTGTCGGCCCACCAGGCCCTGTCGACGATGGACGTGGCGCTTCTGCGGATCATCTGCAGCGTCGAGGCGCGCGAGGTGCTGATCTTCGTCAACCGCATCGACGAGTTGCCCGACCCCGAGGCCGAGACCGGACGCATCCGCGCCTCCATCGAGCGCACGCTGTCCCGTCTGGGCCTTGGTGACGGCATCGAGATTCTCTTCGGCAGCGGCTACTGGGCGAATTGCGCCCTCGGCGACGTCGGCGCCATGATGACGGCGAGCCGCGCCGCGCTGGCCAGCCTGCACGGCGGCGACACCGAAGACCTGCAAGAGCTGCGCGCCCGCGCCCTCGAATCCTCGGGCGTTGCGGCACTGCACCGCGCCATCGCGCGCCGCATCGTGGAGGGCCCGGGCGAGGCGTTCATCGCCGACACCCAGAAGGAAATCGACGCGATCATCGAGATGACCGAGGCGGTCGAGTCGGTGGCCGGCGGCACGGGTGGCTCCGCCGCAAGGCCCGGGATCGGCATGGCCGAACTGGCCGCGCGCATCGACGAGGTTCGCGGCGAGACGCTCGAAGCCTTCGACGAGAACGTCTCGGGCATCCGCGACGCGCTGCGCGAGCGGCTCGGCCGCGCGCAGGAGACGTTCGTGGCCTCCGCGCTTGACGCGCTCGGCGCGCACGTCAGGACCTTCGGCGCTGTGGATGCCTGGACGCACGATCCCGCGAACCTGCGGATGATGATGAAGACCGCCTTCGCCTCGGCCTGCGCGCGCCTCCGCCGCGAAGGCGAGGCCGCCTTCGACAACGTGCTCGACGGGATGCACGACGTGCTGCAATCGGATCTGGGCGTCATGCGCGAGACCCGCTCGATCGAGTTCCCCGAACAGCCCCAGCACAAGGCGCCCACGGTCCTGGCGCGCACGCTGACGCTGGACCTCGAGGCGCCGTGGTGGCGTCGGTTCTGGAAGTTCGGCGCCAAGAAAGCCGCAGAGGCGCGCTACCGCGAGCTCATCCTCGCCGAGACCACGCCGCTGGTCGAGGAGCTGGTCACCGACTTCTTCGATCCCGCCGCGGCCCGCACCCGTGACATCGTCGAGGTGTTCCTCGCAGAGCAGGGCAAGTTCGCAGAGGCCATCCTCGAATGCGTGCTGGAACCCGGCGCGGCCGAGCCCCGCGCCAAGGGCGCCGGCGTCCTGCCGAGGTTGAGCGCATGAGCACCGCCCGTCGCAGCACCCGCCCGCCCGCGGCAACGCGAAGCGCGCGCCGGCCACGCCTGCTCATCGCCGGCGAGTTCAGCGCCGGCAAGACGCGGCTGATCAACGGCCTTCTCGGCGGCGCCGTTCTGCCCTCCAACGTCACCGCGACGCACCTGCCCCCGGTCTGGCTGGTGGGCGGCGGCAGCGCGCGGATGGCGGTGGACCTCTCCGGAGAGGCGCGCGCCATCGAGGCGCTCGATGGCATCGACGTCGCCGCCACGCACCATTGCGTGCTGTCGCACCACGCCGACTGCCTGGCGCGGCTCGACCTGATCGACACGCCGGGCAGTTCGGACCCGAACATGACCGCCGAAAGCTGGGAGCGGATGCTGCCGTTGGCCGACGCAGTTGTCTGGTGCACCAACGCCACCCAGGCCTGGCGTCAGAGCGAAAAGGCCGTGTGGCAGGACATGCCCGAGGCCCTGCGCGCCAATGCCACGCTGCTGGTGACCCACGCCGACCGCCTGCCCGATCGCCGCGCCGCCGACCGCGTTCTGCGCCGGGTGCAGCGCGAGGCCGGACCGTTCTTCGCGCACATCCTGCTGGCCTCGCTGATCGAGCCCGAGGACCTCGCACGCATCGGCGACCACCTTGGCCGCCTTGCCGAGGGCCTCGACGCCCTGCCCGGCCGCGCGGACAAACTGACCGCGGAGCTTGCCGCGCAGCCCGTCGCCCGGCCCCACGGGTCCGAGGCCGCGCCTGTCGCTCCGCCGCGTCGCGTTGCTCCGGCGGAGACTGCGCGTCCGACCCGCCCCATGCGCCCCGGCCGGTCGAACGTGGTGCGGCTGCCGCTGGCCCCGTCGGGCGACCGGCCCGCCGATCTGCGCGCGCTCTGGTCCGCGATGATCGAGGACATCGACAGGACGGATGCCACTGCCGTGCTCGCCTGCGTCGAGCGTCTCATCGACAGCCTCGAGACCGGCGAGCGCCTTCCCGGCGCCACCGCGCGTCCCGAACCGACCGCCACCGAGCCGCGTCCCGTCACCGCCGCACGTGAAGAGGAATAGCCCCATGAAGATCGCCCCCCGGCAGCGGCAGGAGCTAGATTTCCTGCGCGAGACCCTCGACGCGCTCGACGGCGCGGTGGACCGCAAGACCCGCGCCAACTTCCGCGAGATCCGCGAACGGCTCGACGCCTGGGCCGCCCGCGTCGCGGTCATCGGGCAGGTGAAGGCTGGCAAGTCCACCTTCCTCAACGCCTTTCTCAACATGCACGACTTCCTGCCTTCGGACGTGAACCCGTGGACGTCGGTCGTGACCAACATGCGGATCAACCTGCCCTCCGATCCGGCCTTGGGCGCGCGGTTCGAGTTCTTCGACGAAAGCGACTGGGCCGAGATCATCGACGGCGGCTCGCGCATCCGCAAGCTGACCGAGCAGTTGCTGCCGGGCTTCGACACCGAGGTGCTCAAGCGCCAGAGCGAGGAAATGCGCGACCGCGCGCAGGCCCGTCTCGGGCGCCACTACCACGCGCTTCTGGGCAGCGCACACGATTACGACTTCCTCACGGCGGACCTGCTGCAGCGCTACGTCTGCGCCGGCCCCGGCTCGGACGCGGGCCTCGACCGGCAATCGCTCGGACGCTACGCCGCGCTCACCAAGGTCGCCAACACCTACATGCGGAACCCCGAGTTCCAGGTGCCGACCATCGTCACCGACACGCCGGGCGTGAACGACCCGTTCCTCGTGCGCGACGAGTTCACCTGCCGCAGCCTCGACAAGTCCGACGTGTTCGTCGTCGTCCTCTCGGCGCACCAGCCGCTGACCGACGTGGACATCGCGCTGATCCGCATCCTCGCGCGGCAGGACTCCAAGGACGTCGTCATCTTCGTGAACCGCATCGACGAGCTCGAGGATTTCGCGCATTCGGTGCCGCGGGTGGTCGAGGACGTCTCGCGCCGTCTGTCCCGCGCGATCCCGGGCATCACCTTCAACATCCGAGCGGGCAGCGCCTACCTCGCCGACCTGACGCTGAGCGACGACCCCGACGCCGAGGCCGAGCGCGCGGCCGCCGACACCCCCGAGCTGGCCGAGTATCTCCGCGCCACCTATGGCCGTGTGCCCGAGAACCGGCTTGACCGGCTCTACCTCGCCTCCGGCATGGACGACGCCAAGGCCGTGTTGTCGTCGGTGATCGACAACGGCGTCGGCTGCAATCAGCTTGCCCAGATCGCCGAGGACATCCGCGCCGAGATCAACGGCACCCAGTTCGTCATCCGCCGCGAGCGCGACTCGCTGCAGATGCAGGTCGAGAGCATCGGCAAGGACGTGGCCGAGCAGGCCGTGGGAGAACTGGAGACCGAGATCGAGGCGATCCGCCAGATCCTCGCCCGGCTCGAGAAGATCGTCGAGACCGCCGACACCCAGATGGACAAGGTGCTTGGCAAGGCTTGGTCCGGGCTCGAGGGCCGGCTGATGTCGCGGATCGACAGCTTCGTCGGCGACCAGCGCCCGGTCTTCGAGGAACGGCTGTTCCGCTCCGAGATCGCCAAGGGCCCGGCCCGCGCGCTGGAGATCGACATCGCACCGCTCCAGGCCGAGATCGAGACCGAGGTGGTCGGGAGCTACGACAAGTGCCGCGCCGCCGCCGACGTGATCCTGGACAACTGCATCCACTCCTGCCGGCAGACCATCGCCGACCGGTTCGAGGACCCGACCGAGAACATCCGCCTTCAGGACCTGCCCTATGAGCAGTTCAACTCCACCCTGACGCTCGCCAAGAAGTCGCTGCGGGTCGAGATGATCGCCGATCGCGGGTGGGCCTTCTGGCGGCGGCCCGCGCTCAATGTCGAGAAGTCGATCGCCGCGCTCAAGACGCTCGCGGGCGAGGAGATGCGCCCCCCGGTCGAGAAGATCCTCACCGCCTTCAACGAGGCGATCACCGAACGCGCCACCGCCGGCAATGGCCGCATCCGCGTGATGCTGCGGATGATCGAGGCCAGCCTCGCCGAGCGCACGCACCGGCTCAAGAAGGACAAGGCCGAGCTGCAGCAGATCGCCGGGGACCCCGAGATCCAGCGCCGCATGGTGATGCGCCTGCAAAGCCAGATGGAGGTGCTGGAGCGCCGCCTTCTCGATCTCTCCGCGCTCGACGGTTCGCTCGCGCGCGCGGACCTCTCCAAGGCAGCCTGAGGACCGAAGACCGATCATGCCAAGCCAGACGGCCGACCTGACGCCGGCTCCCGCCGCGTCCCCCAAGACCCACATGACCGTCGTCGTCTGCGGCGAGGTCCGCTCCGGCAAGTCCACCGTGCTCGACGCGCTGGCCCGTCGGCGCCTGCCGAAACCGCTGGGCGCCTGCGATGGCGCAGCCCCCGCGGTCGCGGCGCTTCGCACGGTGGTGCGCCACCGCGGCAGCCCCGGCACTGCGCTGGTCCAGCGCGACGGGCGCATCGTCGAGCTGAGCGAGGGCAACGCCACGGATGCGCCCGACCTCGATGCCGTCGATCATCTGCTCATCTGGTCCGACAGCCCGCATCTCGCCGGAATCGAGCTGGTCGAGCTGCCGCTGACCACCGCCGAGGATCTGAGCGAAGACGACCGCGCCGTGCTGCGCGCCGCCGACGCGATGATCTGGGTGACCATCGGCTCTCAGGCCTGGCGCTTTACCGAGAAGACCATCCTCGACGTGCTGGGCGAGGATCGGCCCGCGCACGCCCTGCTGACCGTGTCGCGCGCCGACAAGCTGCGCCGCGCGAAAGACCGGGACAAGCTGATGGACCGCCTCGTCCGCGAGACCGGCGACTACTTCGATGCCTGCCACCTTCTGAACGGATCGGGACGGAACCTCGATATGTCCCACGACAGCGACGCAGCCTGGAGCACCACCGGAGCGAAGGCCATCTTCGACGTCCTGCGCCGCATCGGCGGCACGCTCGGGACACCCCCGGTCGAGGACGACGCCGCCGCGCAGCCGGCCTCCGGCGCCGAGATCGTGAACCTCGACACGCTGCGGCGTCATGGCTCCGACCGTCCTGCGAAGGCCTCCGACGGCCCTGCGAACCGCAACGCGGCGGAAGGAAAGACCGCCGTCTCGGCGGCCCCCGCGGACGAGGGCGAAGCCATCGCGCCAGAAAGGGTCCCGGCGGCAGGCACGGCAGACGCGTCGCGCACCAGGCGCGTGGCGTCCGGGACCCTGCCCGGCGCAGGAGGCGCCGTGGAGAGCCAGCCGGGCGACACGGCGGGTTCGGCGGCGGATGCGGTCCCCTCAGCCACGGGCGCCACTGCCGTGAAAGCGGTGACAGCGAACGTTTCCGCAGCGGCGTCCGGCCGAAAAACGGATGGGGATGCCTCCGCCGAGGGCAAAGCCAGATCGGATCGAGACCGGGATGGTTCAGCCGCCGCGTCGAAGGGTTCCGATGCCCCTTCGACTGGTAACGACGCGGCCACTGGCCCGTTGACCGGGGAAGCGGAAGGCACCGGCAATGCCGCCCTCTCCGCCGAGGCGACCAAGACGAAGGACAGTTCGGCCGCCAGCGCGAAACCTGCTACCGGGAAGAAGCCTGGCTCAAGCGCGGCCTCGCCGAACGCTGAGGCCGACGCCGCTCCTAAGAGCCCGGCGACCGGCCCGCTGGTCGATGCCCTGCGCGCGCTGGCCGGTGACATCCGTTCGGTCGAGGCGGCCTGCCTCCGCGGACCCGAGGGCACGGCGGCGCTGGCCGGCGATCCGGACCTCTGCCAGGGCCTCGATCGACAGGGCACCGACCTTTTCGCACGCGTGGCCGAGGCGTACCGCTTCGACGGCGCGGAGGGCGAGCTTGCCGCCGTCTCCGTCGTCGTGTCGGGCAAACGGCTGATGCTCGAACGATCCGGCCCGCACACTCTGTGTGTCCTGGCCGATGCGGGCGCCATGTCCGAGGGTCTCGCGCGGGCCACCATGCGCCGCTTCGACGAGGCCATCGCCGAGGCCTCCTGACCGGCGGCCCGCGCGGCACTTGCTGAGCCCCGGCGGCGGCATACCATCAACGGGGCGGGCATCCCCGGGCACGCACGCCGCGCGCCCCGGCCCGCCGGGACCATTCAGGACGGAACGCGGATGAGCGGGTCAGGGGCGAACGCACGAGACGAATGGGGCGCGTGGATCCTGCACGATGGCAAAGGCTGCCCCGTGCGCCCCGGTACCATCGTCGAGGTGGTGAGCGAGGACGGCTTCGGCTTCACCCGCCGCTACATCGCCTGCGCCTCCGGCGGGGAGTATTCCTCGTGGAACTGGAAGCATTACCCGACGCTCATGCGCGTTCTGCGCTACCGGGTGAAGAAGCCCGACGGCATGAAGATCCTCGAGGCGAGCCTGTCGGTCGGATCTCCGTCCCGCGTCAACGATCCTGTCGCCTCGGCCACGCGCCCGGTCGGGTCCCACCGCCCGGACCGCGCAGGCGGAACGGACGATCCGGAGGCCTGACCCCGCCTCCGGGGTCCGAATGCATCGGCGGCGAACGCCTTGGCCGCAAGGTTCTTCCAGCCTCAACGTTGAAGCGGATCGGCTCAGGTGCCGGAACGCGCCACGGACCTTCAAGACACGATGGCGCCCGCCTTACCCGATCGCCAAGTCCGGCGTAGCGCTCGCCCGAGGATGCCGGCAAGCCGTCCGTAAGTCCATGACGATCCTTTCCCGCGCCGTATGCCGCACCGGCGCGTCACCCTTACCGAGGCCATGTCGCCGCGCGTTCCGGACCTTGGTCGGACGACAAGTCGCAAATCTCGAACCGGCTTCGGTTCCATCCGTCCAGCGGATCAGTGCCACCTCGGCGGGTCTGAATCGGACCATCGGCAGGCCAGTTCTGAAATGAGTGTCCGCCAACGGCCGGGATCAGCCGGCAGCAAGCTCAGTGCCCTTCATGCGGTGCGGACGGCGCCCCGGGTCCGGGAGACCATGGCACGAGCACCACGGCCATCACCCGGGACGTGCTCAGACAGAACCCGCCCCGTCGTCCGCCCGCGCGGCCGCGTCGAGCGCCTGCCGCAGCGTCTCGTGATCGCCCACATGATTGGCCAGGATCAGGACAAGGCGTGCGTTGAAGGCATGGCTTTCAGCCTCGCTAAGCCCGTCTTGGGCGGCCAGCAGATCGGCGTAGAAGCGGTCCGCATCCGCGATGTTCGGATCGAGCGTAAGGGGCATCTCTTTCACTCCTTGCCGCAGGCGTGGCGGAGGGCGGTCTCGACCGCCCCCGCATCGAAGGCCGCCCAGCGCGCGGCGACATGCTGGTCGGGACGGATCAGGTAGACCGCCGCGCCGGCCTCCCCGAGATACCGCTCGGCTAGCGCACCGGACGGATCGTCCGCCGCCGACAGCGCGAGCCGCGAGGCCACGATCCCGTCCGCCTCGACCTGATCTGGACCGTCCTCGTCGAGCGTGAGCAGGGTAAACCCGCCATCGAGACGGCCCAGCAGGTACCCCTCGCCGACCGGCGCGTCGGGGCACGGCGCGCCGGGCCGCGTCCGTGCGGGCCCGCCCGGCAGCGCGTCGGGGCCGTTGAGCGGGCCATCATCGTAGACGCAAGGCACGGACAGCCGCCCCGAGTTCACGAACGGCCGCGCGAAAGCATGGTCCCGCGCGAGATCCAGCACCGCGTTGCGGAAAAGGTGGCTGACCGCCGATTTCGGCGTGATGAAGTCGGTGGAGCGCGTGGAGTTCAGGATGTTCTCGTCCGCACCGTGACAGCGCTCGGCGCAGTAGGTGTCGAGAAGACGCTCGGGGGCCTTGCCCTGCACCACGAGCCCCAGCTTCCAGCCGAGGTTGTCGGCATCCTGGATGCCCGAATTCGCACCGCGCGCCCCGAAGGGCGAGACCTGGTGCGCCGCGTCGCCGGCGAACAGCACGCGGCCATGCCGGAACCGCTTCATGCGCCGGCACTGGAAAGTGTAGATCGAGGACCAGACGATCTCGTAATCCACGTCCGCGCCCAGCATCGCGTCGAGACGCGCGCGGATGTTCTCCTCCTTGAGTTCCTCCTCGCGGTCCACGTCCCAGCCGATCTGGAAATCCACGCGCCAGATCCCCTCGGGCTGCTTGTGCAGCAGGCAGGACGCGCCGGACGACTTGAACGGCGGCTCGAACCAGAACCAGCGCTCCGTGGGGAACTCGGCGTTCATCCGGATGTCCGCGATCAAGAAACTGTCCTTGAAGACGCGGCCCTCGAAGTCGAGCCCCATGCGCTTGCGCAGCGGAGAGCCCGCTCCGTCGGCGCCGATCACCCAGTCGGCGGCGATGCGGTAAGGCCCCTCGGGGGTCATCACGTCGAGCAGGACGTGATCCTCGTGCACGTCCACCGCATCCACCCGGTTGCGGCCGCGAATCTCGATCGGCGCACCGGCGGCCTGCGCCGCGCGCACCCGTTCGACAAGAAGGCGCTCGAAATGCGGCTGCTGGAGGTTGATGAAGGCCGGAAAGCGATGGCCCGCCTCGGGCAGGAGGTTGAACTCGAAAACCTTGCGCTCGGCGTGGAAGACCTTTCCGAGGTTCCATACCACGCCCGCCTCGAGCATCTCCGCCCCCGCGCCCAGGCGGTCGCAGATCTCGAGCGTGCGCTTGGCGAAACAGATCGCGCGGCTGCCCTGCCCCACACCCTCGTGGTCGTCGAGCACCACCACCGGCACACCCTGAAGCCCGAGATCGAGGGCGGTGGCGATGCCCACCGGCCCGCCGCCGAGCACCACCACCGGATGGCGCGCCGGCGCATCCCCGTCCTGCTCGGTCGACCGGGCGTAAGGGTAGAGCCGGAACGCGAGGCTGTAGCGGTCGTCCAACATGTCGATCCTCCCTCTCCGCCCCGGGCTCGCAAATTCTTATCCAAGAATTTGCGCCTCCCTCCCGTGGGCTCTTCGGCGGGAAGCAGATTTTTAGTTAAAAATCTGCCCCTCGGGCCACGCGCGGCGCTCAGCCCTGCAGCGCCGCCCACATCTCCTTGTCGCGCGCGGCGGTCCACACCCGCGGCGTGTCGATGCCCTGCGCCTCGTCGTAGGCGCGCGCCACGTTGAACGGCAGGCAATGCTCGTAGATCGCGTAATCCTTGAACTTCGGGTCGCACTCGGCCCGCACGGCGTCCCACGCCTCCTTCAGCGTGCCGCCGCGGGCCACGACCCGGGCCGCCGGCTTGTAGGTCGAGGCGACGAAATCGGCCGTGTTGGCGATGGCCTCGGCGACCTTCTCCTCGCCCACAAGCGCGTCGCCACGGCCCGGCGCGATGCTCTTCGGCTCGAACGACGCGATGGCCGCCAGCGTGTCTTCCCAGTCGGTGAAATGACCGTCGCCGCAATAGCAGGCTGAGTGGTATTCCACGATGTCGCCGGAAAACATCACCTCCTGATCCGGAACCCAGATCACCGCGTCGCCCGCGGTATGGGCCCGGCCGAGATGCATGATGTCCACCCGCCGCTTGCCGAGATAGACCGACATGCCCTCGCTGAACGTGGTCGTCGGCCAGGTCAGCCCGGGGATCTCCTCGTGCCCCTGGAAGAGCCGCGGGAAGCGTTCGAACTCGCTGTCCCAGTCCTCCTGCCCGCGCTCGGCCACCATCGCGCGCGCCACGTCCGACATGATGATCTCGGGCGCCCCGTAGGCCGATGCGCCCAGCACGCGCACCGCGTGGTAATGCGTCATCACCAAGTGGCTGATCGGCTTGTCGGTGACCGAGCGCACGCACTCGATGACCTTCCGCGCAAGGCGCGGGGTGGCCTGCGCCTCGACGATCATCACGCTTTCGTCGCCGATGATGACGCCGGTATTGGGGTCGCCCTCGGCCGTAAAGGCGTAGAGCCCCTCACCGATCTCGGTGAAGCTGACCGTCTTGTCGTCCATGTCCCCGGCGGAGGCGAATGCCTTTGCCATGCTGCTCTCTCCTTCAGTTTGTTGCCCGGTCGGGCAGGTCGCGTGCGGGCATGACCGTGCCGGTACAGGCCCCGAATCCGATGCGGTAGCCATTGCCCCGCGCGGCGCCCCGCAGGGTCACCGTATCGCCGTCCTCGAGGAAGCTGCGCGTCTCGCCGGTCACGAGCGTCACGGGCTCCGAGCCGCCCCACGACAGCTCCAGCAGCGCGCCGCGCGCGTCCTTCTCCGGCCCGGAGATCGTGCCTGATCCCAAGAGATCGCCCACGCGCATCGGGCAGCCGGAACTCGTATGGTGCGCCAGTTGCTGCGCCGCCGAGAAGTACATCTCGCGGTAGTTGGTCCGCGCGATCAGCGTCTCGGGCTTGCCCTCGGGCGCGAGCCCGACCTCGAGCGGGATGTCGTACAGCATCGGCCCCGGCTCCTGCAGGTAGGGCAGAAGCTCCCGCTCGCGTTCGGGCGTCGACACCCGGAATGGCTCCAGCGCCGCACGCGGCACGATCCAGGGGGACAGCGTCGTCGCGGTGGCCTTGGACTGGAACGGCCCCAGCGGCTGGTATTCCCAGGCCTGGATGTCGCGCGCCGACCAGTCGTTCAGCAGCACGTAGCCGAAAATCATCTCGTCCGCCTGCGCCACGCTCACCGGCCCGTCCGAGGGCCGCCCGACCACAGCGCCAAGCTCAAGTTCGAAGTCGAAGCGCGCGCTCGGGGCGAACCGCGGCAGAGCGTCGTCCGGCGCCTTCAGTTGCCCGTGCGGCCGGACGACATCCGTGCCCGACACCACGACCGAGGAGGCGCGCCCGTTGTAGCCGATGGGCATCGACAACCAGTTGGCCGGCAGCGCGTTCTCGGGCCCGCGGAACATGGTGCCCACGTTCGTGGCGTGGTGCTTTCCGGCGTAGAAGTCGGTAAACTCCGAGACGCGGAACGGCATGACCATGCGCGCCTCGGCCTGCCCCACGAGGTAGCCCGCCAGCATCCCGGCCTCGTCGGCGCCCTCGGCCAGCATCTCGGTCAGCGCCGCGCGCAGCCGCGCCCAGGCATCGGGCCCGAGCGCCATGAACGCCGTCCAGTCCCCGCCCGCCAGCACCGGTCCGGCCCCCGGCAGGATCTCGATCCGCCCGTCCGCCTCGAGCCGCGTGACATCGAGGATCATTTCCCCGATCGCGACGCCGCAATGCGCCCCGTCGCCGACGGCGAAGGCACCGTAGGGCAGGTTGTTCAGCGGAAAGTCGGCGTCGGGCGCGTTCGCGCTGTCCACCCAGCTTCGCTTGAGGCTCATACGGTCTCCCGCAGGGGCGTGGCCCTGCTTCTTCTCGGCGAAAATACTCCGGGGGAGTCGCCGCAGGCGACGGGGGCGGAGCCCCCTGCCCGGCCGGTCATTTCACCCCCGGTGTGCCGTCGAACTTCTTCTCGATCCCGTCCCAGCAATCGACGTAGTCGTCCTGCAGCGGCGCCTCTTTCCCGGCGAACTCGGTCAGGTGCTGGGGAAAGCGCGTCTCGAACATGAACGACATCGTGTTGTCGAGCTTGGCCGGAGCCAGTTCGGCGTTCGACGCGCCCTCGAAGGCCTCCCGGTCCGGCCCGTGCGGCAGCATCATGTTGTGCAGGCTCATGCCTCCGGGGACGAAGCCCTGCGGCTTGGCGTCGTACTGGCCGTAGATGTTGCCCATCAGCTCGGACATGACGTTCTTGTGGTACCAGGGCGGACGGAACGTGTCCTCGGCCACCGCCCAGCGTTCGCGGAACAGAACGAAGTCGATATTGGCCGTCCCCTCGACGCCCGACGGCGCGGTCAGAACGGTGAAGATCGACGGGTCGGGATGGTCGAACAGCACCGCGCCCACCGGGCAGTAGGTGCTCAGATCGTATTTCACCGGCGCGTAGTTGCCGTGCCAGGCCACCACGTCGAGCGGGCTGTGCCCGATCTCGCAGGTGTGGAACTGCCCGCACCACTTGATGGTCAGCGTCGAGGGCGTCTCGCGATCCTCGAAGGCCGCCACCGGCGTCTTGAAGTCGCGCCGGTTGGCCATGCAGTTGGCTCCGATCGGGCCGCGGCCCGGAAGGTCGAACTTCTGGCCGTAATTCTCGCAGACGAAGCCGCGACAGGGGCCCTCGAGCACCTCGACACGGTAGACGAGCCCGCGCGGCAGGATCGCGATCTCCTGCGGCGCGAGGTCGATCACCCCGAGCTCGGTCGAGAAGCGCAGCCGCCCCTCCTGCGGAACGATCAGCATCTCGCTGTCGGCCGAGTAGAAGTAGGCGTCCTCCATCGACCGCGTCACGAGGTAGATGTGGCTCGCCATGCCGACCTGCGTGTTCACGTCGCCGGCCGTGGTCATCGTCCGCATGCCCGTCAGCCAGGTAAGCGGCTCATCGCTGTGCGGGACCGGATCCCAGCGATACTGGCCGAGGCTGGTGACGCCCTCGGGCACGTGCGGCGCAGTCTTCCAGTAGGGCAGATCGATGCGCGCGTAGCGCCCGGAATGCTTCACCGAGGGGCGGATGCGGTAGCACCACGTCCGCTCGTTCTGGTGGCTCGGCGCGGTGAAGGCAGTGCCCGACAGCTGCTCCCCGTAGAGGCCGTAATTGCACTTCTGCGGGCTGTTCATGCCCTGCGGCAGCGCCCCCGGCAGCGCCTCGGTCTCGAAGTCGTTTCCGAAGCCGGGCATGTAGCCCTCTGTCGTGCCGCCATTGGCGGCGGCGCGCACCATGCCGTTCGGCAGTTCCTGCGACGTCATCGTCTGCCTCCCCTCCCTTGGCCCCCTGCGAGGGCCGGATTCGACGTGGGCCCAGCATTCGTTGCATCCGCAATGAGGTCAAGAAAAACGTTGCAAATGAGACGAACCCTGCCGACGATCCGTCCGACCGAGCCCCCGGAGACCAATCCGCGATGCCCACCGACCTGCCCGATTTCGACCTGTCGCGCTTTCTGCCCTACCGGCTGACGGTCGCGGCCGAGCGCCTGAGCGCCGCGCTCGCGCGGCGTTACCGGTCCGAGTTCGGGATATCGGTGGCGGAGTGGCGCGTGCTCGTGCACCTCGCCGACGCGGGCGCGGTCTCGATCCGCGACCTCGAGGCGCGTGTTCATCTGGAGAAATCCAAGGCCAGCCGCGCGGCCTCGCGGCTCGTCGAGGCGGGCTACGTGGTCAAGACCGCGAATCCCGACGACCGCCGGCTGGTGCGCCTGTCCCTGAGCGACAGCGGCCGCACGCTGATGACCGATCTCCTGCCCCTCGCGCGCGCCTACCAGGAGCGGCTCGAGTATCTCGTGGCGCCGCACCTCGACGGGCTCGAGGCGGCGCTCGACACCTTCATGGCCGAGGAGCCGGGCGGAGGTGGAACCGGCTCGTGATGGTGGTGTGTTACCGCACCAGCGCCCCGTGGGCCCCGACCACACCGGCGGCAACACGCGCCGCGCGCGTGATGGCGGCGCGCAGGTCGGCGCCGGTGAGATGCGCGGCCAGGAACGCGCCCGCGAAGCTGTCGCCCGCCGCGGTTGTATCGACCACCGCCGTGTCGGGCACCGCGTCGACGCGCACCTCGCCGGCCGGGTCCGACCAGCCGAGGATTTGCGCGGCGCCGTTCTTGACCACGACCACCCGCGCACCTGCCTGACGATACCGCGCAAGCGTGGCCTCGGGCGTCGCATCGCCGAACAGCACGGCCTCTTCGTCGAAGCTCGGCAACAGCACGTCGCTCGCCTCCGCGCAGGCGGTCAGCGCGGCGCGACAGGATTCGTCGTTTTCCCACAGCCGCGGCCGGATATTGGTATCGAGAGACACGGTCACGCCCGCCGTCCGTGCCCGCGCGAGCGCGTCGATCAGATGTCGGCGCGCCTCCGGGGCGAGGATCGCCAGCGTGATGCCCGAGACGTGGACATGCGCCGCGCCGCCCAGCACCGCGTCCAGCCAGTCGGGATCGTCGGCCAGCAGACGCGCCGCCGACTGCCCGCGCCAGTAGGCGAAACTGCGCTCTCCGTCCTTCAGCGCGATCATGTAGAGGCCGACGCCACGCTCGGGGATGCGGCGCAGCGTGTCGGTGGCGATGCCTTCACCGGCCATGAACGCGGCCATTTCGTCGGACACGGCGTCCGTGCCGATGCAGGTGGCATAGGCCACGTCCCAGCCCTCGGGCAACGCGCGGCGCGCGTACCAGGCGGCGTTAAACGTGTCGCCGGCGAAACTGCGGCGATAGGTGGCCGGGCCGGTCTCGGCCAGCTCCACCATGCATTCGCCGAGGCAAACGAGACGGTCGGTCATGTTACAGCGTCGCTCCGATCTTCCACGGGACGAACTCGTTGTCGCCGTAGCCCATCACCTCGGAGCCGGGCTTGTCCCCCGACGCCATGTCGAGCACCCGGTCGTAGATCGTCTGGCCCATCTCGGCGATGGAGACGCCTCCGTCGAGGATGACGCCGCAATCGATGTCCATGTCCTCGGGCATCGACCGGGCCACCTGGCTGTTCGACGCGAGCTTGAGCGACGGCGTGGGCTTGTAGCCCGCGCACGAGCCGCGCCCGGTGGTGAAGACCAGCGCATTCGCGCCCGAGGCGATCTGGCCCGTGGCGACGACCGGATCGTAGCCGGGCGAGTCCATGTAGGTGAAGCCCGGTCCGTCTATACGCTCACCGTAGCCGTGGACCGAAGACACCGGGCTCAGCCCGCCCTTGGCGACCGCGCCCAGCGACTTCTCGAGGATCGTGGTCAGCCCGCCGCGCTTGTTGCCCGGCGAGGGGTTGTTGTCGAGCGTGGTGCCGTTGCGCTCGGCGTAGTCGCGCCACCAGTCGATCATGCCGCGGATGCGCGCGCCGCCCTCCTCGCCCGCGCGGGCGATCAGCAGGTGCTCCGCGCCGTAGATTTCGGGCGTCTCGCTCAGGATCGAGGTGCCGCCCGCCGCCACGAGCAGGTCCGAGGCGTGACCGAGGGCCGGGTTGCAGGTGATCCCCGAGAACCCGTCCGAGCCGCCGCACTGCATCCCGAGGATCAGCTTCGACACCGGCTGCGTGCTGCGCGTGTCCTCGTTGGCGGCGGTGGCGATGGGGCGCAGGAGCTCCATCGCCCGCTTCACCGCCGAGCGCGATCCACCCACGTCCTGCATGTTGAACGAGTGGAAGCGCTCGCGCGTCCAGTCGGTCGGCTGGTAGAGCGTGATCTGGTTCACCTCGCAACCGAGCCCGACGATCAGCACGCCGCCGAAATTCGGATGGTCGCGATAGCCCTTCAGCACCCGGATCAGCGCGTCGTAGCCCGGCCCCTGGTGCGCCATGCCGCAGCCCTGCGCGTGAACGATGGGCGCGAAACCGTCGACCCCGGGAAACTCGGGCAGAAGCGTGCGGTTGGCTTCGGCTGCGATGGCGTCGCATACGGTGGTCGAGCAGTTCACCGAGGCGATGATGCCGATGTAGTTGCGCGTGCCAACGCGGCCGTCGGGGCGGAGATAGCCCTCGAAGGTCGTGCGCGCGGGCGCCTCCGGCAGGGCGCCGCGCGGCGCGGCCATTTCGGCGTGGTCGCCGGGCATGGCGCAGTTGTGGGTGTGGACGAAGGCGCCCTCGGCGATGTCCTCGGACGCTACCCCCATCATCTGCCCGTACTTCACCACCGGTGCGCCGGCGGGCATGGCCGCGCGGGCAATCTTGTGGCCGCGTTTGACCTCTTCGGTCGCGGTGAGGCCCGCACGGGTCTCGCCCGCGGGCCAGTCGGCCAGCGCGACGGCCACGGTGTCGGCCTCGGACAGGATCATCACGCCGTCGCTCATGACACGGCCCCCGCGTTGCGGCCGGCGATGGCGTCGAGACGCGGCGCCGGGAAATCCGGCCGCTCGGCGCGCACCCAGTCGAGGAACGCGCCGATCCGGCGCTCGACCTTCTGGGCGTGGTTCTGCGCGATGTCCGACAGGCGGTGATGCAGGAACGGGTTGCGGAAGCGGTCGAGCGTTGTGTCGCGGTAATCGCGCGCCGCGTCCTCCATGCCCCGCACCGCGAAGCCCGGCATGACTTCGTCCTCGAGGATCGCGAGCAGCGCGTCGCCGAGTTCTCCGGCCAGCGCCTTGTCCACGCACAGACGGTCGTCGCCGCCCTGCGCCTGCCACAGGTGCACGAGCGCCGTGTGGCCGAGGTTCAGGATGTGCAGCTTGAGACGCTCGATCTCCTCGAGGTCATCGACCACGATGACCGAGGGGTGACCGGTCGGCGCCGCGACGTCCGGCTGCGCCTCGATGGCCCAGAGCGCGTAGGGCTCGGCCACGGCACCCGCGGGCTCGATCGGCTCGGACACGATGCGGTCCACCAGCGAGTTCACCCAGCGGCAGCGGTCGAGCCAGCCTATCAGTTCGGGCAGAGCCCCCTGCCCGGCCGCGATCTCGCGCACCCGGGCTTTCAGCACGTCACCGTTGCCGTTGATCAGTTCCAGCGGAAAGATGTCGAGCGGCTTGCCCCCGGCGGCGTGACGCGCCGCCAGCAGGTGGTAAAGCTTGGCCGGGTAGCTCATGGCCTGGTCGAAGACGGGGCCGGTATCGGCGTCGGCCGGCTCGAAACCCCGGTCGCCGGTGTTCGACACCACCGCCTCGGCCTCCTCGATCATCACGCGCTCGATCTCGGCATGGTCCGCGGCGGTCGAGAGCGTACGGCGTACCGAGGTCACATGACGTTCCTCGTCGATGGTCTTGCCCTCGGAAATGCCCCGGATACGGACCGGATAGCCCTCTGCCAGATGCGCGAGGCGGCGCGCCCTCTCGGGATCGCCCGAGGACTGCACCACCGTCACCGCCCGGGCCGGCGTGCCCTCGTGGAAGAACAGGTCGGCATGGGCCTGCAGGAAGCGCGATGTGCCGAATTGCAGGATCGGGGTCGTCTCAGACATGGATCAGCGCCTTCACCACGGAGCCGCGATCCTCGGACCATTTCGGCAGGTCCGTAACCGCGTCGTCCAGAGTCGTGCGGTGGGTCGCGAAGGCGTCGATGGGCACGAGGCCGCGCGCCATGCAGTCCACCACGTGTTCGAAATCGGCCTTGAGCGCGTTGCGGCTGGCGATCAGCGTCGTCTCCCGCTTGTGGAACTCGGGGTCGGCGAAGTTGAGGTCGCCCTTCACCACCGACAAGAGCACGTAGGCCCCGCCATGCGCCACGAATTTCAGGCCGGCGTTCATCGCATTGATGTTGCCGGTCGCGTCGAAGACCGTGTCGAAGCTCTGGTCGCCCGCCTCGTCCACCGTCTCGCAGGTCGCGTCGGGCAGGATGTTCTGGACCAGCGCCAGGCGCTCGGCCGAGGTATCGCGCACGGTGACCTTCGCCCCTGCGATCTGCGCGAACAGCGCAGCGCCGGCCCCGATCGGCCCCGCACCGACGATCAGCGCGGTCGAGCCTTCGGCCAGCCGCGACCGGCGCACTCCGTGAGCGCCGATGGCGAGGAACTCGACCATCGCCGCCGCGCGGGGCTCGAGGTCCGTCGCCGGGTAGGCGTTGCCCTCGGGGATCACGATTTCCTCGCACATCCCGCCGTCGCGGTGGACGCCCAGAACGCCGATGTTCTCGCAGCAATTGGGCTTGCCGATGGTGCAGGCGTGGCAGGTGCCGCAGGTCATGTAGGGATTGACCACGACAAGGTCGCCGCGCGCGATGCGCCCGTCGCTGCTGTCCTCCATCGCGCGGGCCGCCAGTTCGTGGCCCATCGTGCGCGGATAGGACAGGTAGGGCTGCTGGCCCTTGTAGATGTGGTAGTCGGTGCCGCAGATGCCGATGGCCTCGACCTTCAGCCGGATGTGTCCCGGACGGTCCTCGGGCCGCGGCGCGCGGCGGATCTCGATGCGGTCGGGCTCGACGCAGACGAGGGCGCGCATCTCGTTGGATGTCTCGGCCATGGGGGTCCTTTCTTCAGACGAGGGCAAGCGACAGGGCGGGCACGAATGTCACGGCCAGAAGCGCAAGGATCAGCGCGACCATGAAGGGCCATCCGTCCCGGACGAAATCGCCCACCGAACACTTGGTCAGATTACACACCAGCAGCATGACGGTGCCCACCGGGGGCGTCAGCGTGCCGAGCGCGAGGTTGAGGATCATCACGATGCCGAAATGGACCGGGTCGATTCCGAGGTCCATGACCACCGGCTTCAGCAGCGGCACCAGGATGATGAGAAGGGCGTTGCCCTCGATGAACATTCCGAGGACCAGCAGCAGGACGTTGACCGCGATCAGGAACATCCACGGGTCCTGCGTCAGCATGGTGATCCATTCGGCCAGCGCCACGCCGGCCCGTTCGAGCGAGAAGATCCATGCCAGCGCCGAGGACATCATGATGACCAGCAGCACCGCCGCGGTCTGCCGCGCGGTCTGGCCGAAGGCGTCGCCCAGGTCGCGCAGGGTCATCTCGCGGTAGACGAACAGGCCGATCGCCATGGTCAGGACGGCGGCCACCGCGCCCGCCTCGGACGGGGTGAAGACGCCGAAGCGGATTCCGCCGATGATGACGGTGATCAGCAGGATCGCGGGCCACGCGGCGAGGATCGTGGTGCCGGATTCCTTCGCCGTGGGCATGGTCTCGCGCGAGGGCGCGTGGTTCTCGCGCCGCGCCACCACGTAGACCGCTGCGAAGAGAAGCGCCGCGCACAGCAGACCCGGCAGGATGCCGGCGATGAACATCGACCCGATCGAGACGTCGGCCACCAGCCCGTAGATGATGAGAGCGATGCCCGGCGGGAGGATCGGCGTGATGAGCGACGAGGCGGCGGTGATCGCGGCGGCCTGGCTGCGGCGGTAGCCCGCGCGCTCCATGTCCGGCACGACCATGCGGCACATCATCGCCGCGTCCGCGAGGTTCGACGCCGACAGCCCGCCCATCAGCGTCGACAGCATGACGTTGGTATGCCCGAGGCCCCCGCGAAGGCGCCCGACCAGCAGGTCGGCCACGGCCAGAAGGCGCGCGGCGATGCCGGTGGTGCCCAGCAGAGACCCCAGCAGGACGAAGAACGGAATCGCCAGCAGCGAGGTGTTCTGCGTCGGTGCGATCAGGCGCTGGATGCCGATCTGCAACGGGATGCCGGCGAAGAACACGAAGTAGGCCAGCACGGCGGCAAACATCGCGAGGTAGATGCGCATGTTCAGCGCGAAGAGCGCGAACATGAGGACGATGACGATGGCCCAGGTCACGCGGTCGGCCCTTTCCGGTCGGATGTGGTCGCCACGAGGGCGAGATCGGCGTCGGGATCATCCTCGATCCGAAGGCGCCCGGTGATCGCGAGCGCCAGACGGCGGGCCAGCACGAGACCGATGCCCAGCGCGCCGACAACCACGGCAAGGTCGATCCAGAACCACGAGATACCCAGCAGGCGCGTGCGCTTGGTCACTGCCGACTGCGCGAGGTCCCAGCCCAGCCAGGCCATCGCAGCCAGAAGGCCCAGCGAAACGAGGCCGACGGCAATGGCGATCCAGCGTTGCGTGCTGCCCGGCAGGATCGACGTGACCACGTCGATGGTCAGGTGCTCGTTGCGGACCTCGCAGCCGATGGCCCCGAGGAAGACGATCCAGATCATGACGAGCCCCGAGAATTCCTCGGTCCACTGGAACGGCGCGGCGAAAACGTATCGCGCGACCACCGATGCCGCGGTCACCCCCACGAGAAGGAGGACCAGCAGCCCGGCAGCCACGGATACGCCCCGGAAAAGGTAGCTCATGTCTGGCTTACTCCGACAAAGGCGGAAACGGCGCCGGAGCGCCGCTTCGCATAGGTTCCAAAGGTCCGCGCCGCGCCCGTCGGGCACGCGCGGACCGCCGCGCACGGCTCAGGAGCCCTGCTCTTCCAGCAGACCCTGGATGCGCTCGTAGAGGCCGTCCGACCACTCGGGGAACTCGTCGTAGACCGACTGCGCGGCTTCGCGGAACGGCTCGAGGTCGGGACGGATGATCTCGACGCCCGCCTCTTCCATGTCGGCGAGGATCTGATCGTTCGACTCCTGCGCCAGTTCCTGGCTGTAGAGGCCCGCCTGGCGGCCGGTCTCGTGCAGCATCTCGACGGTCTCGGGCTCGAGCGTGTCGAAGTACGCCTGACCGCCCAGCCACAGCGAGGTGTTCACCAGGTAGTCGATCATCGTCAGGTACTTGGCTTGCTCGTGCAGCTTCTGGCCGTAGAGCACCGGCAGCGGGTTCTCGACGCCCTCGATCACGCCCTGCGTGAGCGCCGGATAGACTTCGCCCAGCGGCATCGGCGTGGCGGTGCCGCCCATCGCCTCGATCGCCTTGATCTGCATCTCGTTGTTCGGCGTGCGGATCTTGAGGCCTTCCATGTCCTCGGGCGTCCGCACCGGCTCGGTCGTGAGCAACTGGCGCGTGCCGTAGAGGTAGTTGTCGATGACGATGTGGATGCCCTGCTCCTGCAGCGACTCGTTCTTCTCCTGGAACCAGTCGGACTGGTAGATTCCGAAGAGCGATTCCGGGTCTTCGGCGAGGTAGGGCCCGAACAGGATGCCCAAGTCGGGCTCGTAGTCGGTGAGGAAGCCCACGTCCGCAATGGTAATGACGTTCACGCCGGCCATCGCCTGCTCGATCACGTCCTGCTTGGAGCCCAGCTGCGACGAGGGATAGAGTTCGAGCTGCACTTCACCGTCGGAGGCTTCGTCGACCAGCTCGGCCCAGCGGTTCATCACCAGGTCGGCGGGCTCGCCGGGGTTGTTTTCGTAGGCCACGCGAACCGTGGTCTGTGCCGAGGCGATGCCGGCGCAGAGCGTGAGCGCGGCGGTGCCGGCCATGAGCTTGGCGAAAGTCATTGGGATCCTCCCGTTTGGAAACGTCAGTCCCCGGCAGCCGCGTCCTGCGACGGCCAGGGGGTCGGTGTCGCGCCGTCTGATCCGGCGCGCTCGGCCAGCCATTCGGCGAGCGTGTCGCTCGAATGCTGGAAATGCTCTGCGAGGGCGCGCGACAGGGTGTCCGCCTCGCCCGCGCGCAGGGCCGCGATGATGCGGGCGTGCTGTTCGAAGGCCACGTCCGTGGCCGGGCGCCGGGACTTGCCGACCTCGAGGTAGAAGCGCATGGGCTCGGCCATCACGCGATACATCCGGCTCAGCACCTCGTTGCGCGCGGCGTCCGCCAGGGCGACGTGGAAGCGAAAGTCCTGGTCTGCCGCCTCGGCTGTGGTCAGCGCTTCGCGCATGCCGACATTGGCGGCCTCCATCTCGGCCAGGTCGGCCTCGGTGACATAGGCGGCCATCAGCGGCGCCGCGCCGGTCTCGTTGATCCGGCGGAAGTTCAGAACGTCGGTGAAGGTGCCCGCGGACGTGCCGAAGAACTGCGTGAAGCCGCGGAACATCGTGCCGAAGTCCGGCCGCGTGACCATCGGGCCGCGCTTTGTCTTGCGCACGAGGTCGTAGGCTTCGAGGTGGATGATCGTCTCGCGGATGGTGTTGCGCGAGACGTCGAAGCGCTCGGCCAGCTCGCGCTCGGTCGGCAGCAGGTCTCCGGCGGAATATTTCTCGAGGATTTCCCGGCGAAGGGTCTCGCGGATGTCCTCGACTGCGCTGCGTCCGACCATGTCGGGCTGGCCCCCTGCTGTGGTTGGACCATAGGACCACAGGACCGGACATGACACAAGGATCCGGCTTCAGGAAAGAATCGTGCCGCTTTGGGCCCTTGGCGGCGCCACATGCTGCGCGGCCAAGAAAAACGCCCGGTCGCGAGAGCGATCCGGGCGGTCAGGTGCGCCGATATGGCGGGGAGGATTCGTGCGCGCTAGGCGGCGTCGAGCCGGGCTCCGCTCTCGCCGTCGAAATAGTGCAGCCGCGCGGGGTCGTAGCCGAGGCCGATGCGCTGGTCCCGGCGCAGGTCCACGTCCGGAGACAGCCGTGCGGTCAGCTCCTGCCCTTCCAGCCGGCAGATCGCCATGGTGTCCGAGCCCAGCGGCTCGAAAACCTCGACGGTCGGCGTCAGGGGGGCGGCCTCCGGATCGGCCCAGTTCAGGTGCTCGGGCCGGATGCCGACGTCGATCTTCGCACCGTCCCGCGCCGGCACCTCGCCCAGATCGAGCGCGACGTCGCCCATCCGCAGCTTCGGCGCCCCCGACGAGCGGTCCACCGCGCCGGAAAAGACGTTCATCTGCGGCGAGCCGATGAACTCGCCCACGAACCGGCAGTTCGGCCTGGTGTAAAGCTCCATCGGCGGGCCTTCCTGCACGATCCGCCCCGCGCGCAGCACGACCACCCGGTCCGCGAGGGTCATCGCCTCGGTCTGGTCATGGGTCACGTAGACCATCGTGGTCTTGAGCATGGCGTGCAGGCGCTTGATCTGGGTGCGCATTTCGACCCGCAGCTTGGCGTCGAGGTTCGAGAGCGGCTCGTCGAAGAGGAACACCGACGGCTCGCGCACGATGGCGCGGCCCATGGCGACGCGCTGGCGCTGACCGCCCGAAAGCTGTCCGGGCTTGCGATCGAGGAAGTCGCGGATCTGCAGGATCTCGGCGGCCTCCTCAACCCGCGGCGCGATCTCGGAGGGCTTCTGCCCCCGCATCTTCAGGCCGAAGCCGATGTTCTCGCGCACCGTCATGTGCGGGTAGAGCGCGTAGTCCTGGAACACCATCGCCACGTCGCGTCCCTTGGGCTCGACGTCGTTCACCAGCCGTCCGCCGATGAGAAGTTCGCCGCCCGAGATCTCTTCGAGCCCCGCGATCATCCGCAACATCGTCGACTTGCCGCAGCCCGACGGGCCGACGAAGGCGACGAACTCGCCGTCGTTCATGGTCAGGTCGACACCGTGGATGGCGCGCACGGCGCCGTAGTTCTTCACCAGTCCGTTCAGACGGATATCGGCCATTCTGTCCTCCTCCCACGCCGCCCTCGGAAATTGGGGGTTGCGTTATCGATAATTAGGACGTTATCAATATTGATAATTTGACGCAAGCCCGACGAGGGCACGGTTGGGGAGGACCGGACGGCGCATGGCAGTGGAGAGCTTCAGTCAGGACACGGTCTCGAACCTCGTGCCGCGCCAGTCGAGCCGTCGCAGCCACACGCTTTTCGTCGCGCTCCAGAAGGAGATCGTTCTCGGCATCCTCGCGCCTGACCGCACCCTGACCGAACTGGACCTTGCCCAGCGCTTCGGATGCAGCCAGGGCACCGTCCGGGAGGCGCTGATGCAGCTCAACGAGGAAGGCCTCGTGAAGCGCCAGCCGAACCGCGGCACTCGCGTCGCCCCTTGCCCCGCCGATGACGCCCGCGCCTTGCTGAACCTGCGGCGCGAGGTCGAATGCGCCCATCTCGACCGGGTCGTCGCACGCACCGACGCACGACTGGTGGCCGACATGCGGGCGCTTCTCGACGGGATGCGCAACGCCGCGCGGGACGGCGACGAATACGCACTGTCGGTGCGCGACCGCGCCTTTCACACGCGGCTGTTCGAGGCCGCAGATCTGCCGCTGGTCACGCCGATCCTCACCCGGTGCCTGATCCACGCGCACCGGTTCAAGATCCTGAACTCGCAACCCAACCGCGCCCTGTCCGAGACCGCCGAGCGGCACCTGCCCATCGTCGAAGCGCTTGAGGCACGCGACCGCGCCCGCCTGCACGACCTGTTGGCGCACCACATCGCGACCATCGTGGATTTCGGCCCCGACCTGACCGGCGGGCCGACGGAGGGCGAGGCATGACCGGCCCTTCCCCCACCATGCAGGCGGTGCTTGACCGGCTGGCGACCGAGGATGCGGGCCTTGTCGATCCGACGACGCTGCGGCCCCAGCACGGACGTGCGCTGGCCGAACTGACGAACATGCGCTGGAACGCAGACCTTCCGGCGGTGCGCGAGGCGCGCAACGTGATGCACGCCGGTCTGCCCGGCCGATGGATCGTTCCTGAAGACGACACGGGCACCGATGCGATCCTGCACGTCCACGGCGGCGGCTGGGCGTTCTGCTCGGTCGCCACGCACGAGGCCGCGTCGCGCCGGCTGGCCAACGCCTGCGGCTGCCCGGTGCTGACGGTCGACTACCGGCTGGCGCCGGAACACCCCTACCCCGCGGGCCTCGACGACATCCTGCGCGCCTGGGGCGCCCGTGATCCCGCCCGCCACTGGAGCATGGCCGGGGACAGCGCCGGAGCGAACCTCGCGCTGGCCGCGACGCTGCGCCTGAGCGCGGCGGACACGGCCCTACCGGCCGCGCTGCTCCTGTTCTACGGCGTCTACGGCGCAGACTTCGAGACCGAGAGCTACCGCGCGCGAGAGAACGGGCCCGGCCTGACCCGCGCGAAGATGATGCGCTACTGGGACTGGTACGCGGCTCCTGCCCTGCGCGACGACCCGTGCGTCGCGCCGTTGGCTGCCCAGGACGCGGCCCTCGCCGCGCTGCCGCCGCTCTACCTCAACGCGGCCGGGCTCGACCCGCTTCTGTCGGACACCGAACGGCTGGTCGAGCGCCTGCGCGACCTCGGGCGCAACGACCGTTTCGACCGAATCGAAGGCGTCGTCCACGGCTTCATGCAGATGGGCGCCGCCCTGCCAGAGGCCCGCGACGCCTTCGACCGCGCCGGCGCCGCATTCCGTCACATCACGTCGACCGCCGCCCGAGGAGGGGTGGCCCAACAGGGAGGAAGACCATGAAACTGAACAGGATCACGGCACTGGCCTCGGTGCTGGCGCTTACCGCCGGCGCTGCCTCGGCAGAGAGCACGGTGCGCTTCTGGTACCATTTCGACAACGCCGACAACCCGATGAACGACCTCGTCGCGGCGTTCGAGGAACAGAACCCCGACATCACCGTCGAGGCCGAGAATATCCCGTGGAACAGCTACTACGACCAGCTCTACACGGCGGTGATCGGCGGCAACGCCCCCGACGCCGCGATGGTCAAGATGTTCGCGCAGCCCCGTCTGGTGGAGATGGGAGCCCTCCAGCCGATCGATGACTGGCTGGTGGAGTGGGACGGCGCCGACGGGCTGCAGGACAATCTGTTGGAGCTGACCGCCGGACCGGACGGATCGCAGTACTACCTGCCGGTGCAGTATGTCGTCCTTTACCTCTACTACCGTCCCTCGATGTTCGAGGAACTGGGCCTCGAGGTTCCGACCACCTGCGACGAGTTCCGCGAGGTCGCCAATGCGCTGACACGCGACACCGACGGAGACGGCCAGACCGACACCTACGGCTTCGGCTTCCGCGGCGCGCAGGGCGGACACGACCACTGGGCCAGCTTCACGCTGGGCGCGGAGGGCGTGAGCCTGACCGACGGGCTGACCTCGGAGGCGGGCGTGGCCGGCACGCAGTTCGTGGCGGACCTCTTCCAGGAGGACGGGGTGTTCCCGCCGTCCGCACCGAACGACGGCTTCCAGGAGATCATCGGCGCGTTCAAGGCCGGCAAGACCGCCATGACCATCCACCACATCGGCTCGGCCAACGGCATGGTCGAGGCGCTTGGCGAGGACGTGAACGCCGCGCCCGTTCCCGAGTGCAACGGCGGCCGCTGGACCGCCTTCGGAGACGAAAGCACCGCGGTCATGGCCAATGCCGAGGATCCCGAGGCCGCGTGGAAGTGGATCAGCTTCCTGTCGTCGGAGGGAAACAACACGATGTTCAACGAGGCGACCGGCCAGCTTCCGGTGGTCAAGGCCGACAGCGACGGATGGTCGCTGCACCCGCAGCGGTTCGTGCAGGCCACGGTGGACAGTCTGCCCTTTGCCGAGATGCTGCCCAGCAGCAACGCCACGGCGGATTTCGTCAACACGGTCTGGCCGACGCAGATGCAGCGCGTGCTGACCGGCGACATCGAGGCGGCCGAGATGAACGAGGCCATCGCCGAGATCTTCGCCGAGTGACACACCCTTCCCGGGTGCCCCGCGCGGGGCACCCGGACCGCGCCCCTTCCCTTCCGACAGCCGAAAGCTTCGTGCCATGACGGACGCGACCGCGACCGACGTATCCCGACACGACCGACAGGGCCGCCGCGCCACGCTGAGCCGCCACGTCCTTCCCTACGCGATGCTCTCGCCGGCGGTGCTGGTGACGCTGGCCATCGTGTTCTTTCCGATGGTGCAGACCGCCTGGATGAGCCTGCACGATTACGTGCTCTTCCGGCCCAACGACTTCGACTGGGTCGGGCTCGAAAACTTCCGCACCGCGCTCTCGGACGAGGTCTTCTGGATCTCGCTGCGCAACACGATCATCTGGATGGGCACCACGATCCCCGCGCAGCTGCTGCTGGGCCTCGTCACCGCGCTGTTGCTGAACCAGGAATTCCCGTGGCGCCCGGTGGCGCGCGCGCTCATCATCATTCCGTGGGCCCTCCCGTCGGTCGTGATCGCGCTGATGTGGGTGTGGATCTACGACAGCAATTACGGCGTCGCCAACGAGTTCCTGCTGCGGATGGGCCTGATCCAGCAGTCGATCCCGTGGCTCGCCGATCCCGACTACGCGCTCGCCTCGATCATCCTGACGCTGACCTGGCAGGGGTTCCCGTTCTTCGCGGTCATGATCCTCGCCGGCCTCCAGGCGATCCCGCGCAGCTATTACGAGGCCGCCTCCATCGACGGCGCGAGCGCGTGGCGGCAGTTCTGGCACATCACCCTGCCCGGCATCGCGGGCGTGATGATGACCGCCGTGCTGCTGCGCCTGATCTGGGTCGCCAACAGCTTCGACGTGATCTTCGTGATGACCGGGGGCGGGCCCGGCTACGCCACCCACACCCTGCCGCTCTACGCCTTCATCAAGGCGCGGACCAACCTTGATTTCGGATACGGCTCGGCGATCGCGGTGCTGTTCACGATGCTCCTGATGGTGGTGGTCGTCTTCTACCTGCGGCGGACCGGAAAGGCGGTGTCCTGATGGCGCTTCACAGACCCTCGACGATGCGACGCATCCTGACGGTGGACCTGCCGATGCTGGCTATCCTCGCCTTCACGCTCGGGCCCTACCTCTGGATGTTCCTGACCTCGATCAGCGATCAGTCCACGCTGTTCACCGAAGGCCCTTCGCTGCTGAACGCGACGCTGGAGAACTACACCCGGCTGTTCCGCACGGTGGGCTTCGCGGACAACCTCCTCGACAGTTTCATCGTCGCGGGCGGGACCGTGATCGTCGGTCTGTCGCTCAGCGTGACGGCGGCCTATTCGTTCTCGCGCTTCGAGTTCCGGGCCAAGCGGATCCTGATGCTGCAGTTCCTGCTCATCAACATGTTCCCGCTTGTGCTGCTGATCCTGCCGCTCTTCGTCCTGATGCGGGTGCTGGGGCTCCTCGACACCCACATCGCGCTGATCGTGGCCAACTCCACCATCGCGATCCCGTTCTCGATCTGGATGATGGTCAGCTACATCAACGGCATTCCGCGCTCGCTCGACGAGGCGGCGATGACGGACGGCTGCACCCGGCTGCAGGCGCTGCGCCGCGTGGTGCTGCCGCTCTGCGTGCCGGGGATCATCGCCACCGGCATCTACATCTTCATCACGTCGTGGAACGAATATCTCTACGCCCTGACGCTGGGCGGCCGCGAGGTGCGCCCGATCACCGTCGCCGTGCAGACGCTCATCGGTGAATACGAGGTGCAGTGGGGTCTGCTGACCGCCGGCGGCATCGTCGGCGCCCTGCCCGCGACCGTGCTGTTCCTTCTCGTCCAGAAACGCCTGATCTCCGGCCTGACCCAAGGCGCGGTGAAGGGCTGACCAAACCAAGAGGACCTGTCGTGCAGAATCCGATCGGCATCATCTCAATGCAGTTCGCGCGCCCGTTCACGCGCGCCGACCTGCCCTACTTTGCCAAGGCGCGCGAGCTGGGCTTCGACTTCGTCGAGCTGCTCGTGCCCGAACCGGGCGACGACCTGAGCCCGGCCGACGTGCGCCGCGCGGCCGAGGACGCGGGCATCTTCACCGTGCTCGCCGCGCGGGTGAACCCGCAGCGCTCCATCGCCTCCGACGACGCGGACGCCCGTCAGGGCGGGCTCGACTACCTGCGGCAGGCCGTGGACGTCGCCGCCGAGATGGGCGCGCGCATCGTCGGCGGGCCACTCTACGGCGAGCCCATGGTCTTCGCCGGGCGTCCGCCCGTGCCGCGCAGCGATGCCGAGATCGCGACGCGCGCGGCCCGGACCATCGAAGGCTTCCAGGCGGTCGCCCCCCACGCCGAGGCCGAGGGCATCACGCTGGCGGTCGAGGCGCTGAACCGGTTCGAGACTGACATCCTGTCCACCACGCGGCAGGCCTGCGAAGTCGTGGACGCGGTGGACAACCCGGCGTTCAAGCTGATGCTCGACACCTTCCACATGAACATGGAGGAACGCTCGATCCCCGACGCGATCCGCATGGCCGGCCCGCGCATCGCGCATTTCCAGGCCAACGAGAACCACCGGGGCCATCCGGGCACCGGCCACATCGACTGGCCCGCCGTCATGCGCGCGCTGGCGCACGCGGGCTACGCCGGGCCGATCTCGCTGGAGCCGTTCCGTCGCGACGACGACCGCGTGGCCCTGCCCATCGCGCACTGGCGCGCGCCGCACGAGGACGAGAGCGCCAAGCTGCGCGCTGGCCTCGGCGTGGTGCGCAACGCGCTCGCACTGGCGGAGGTGGACCAATGATCCGGATGGGATGGATCGGCTGCGGCCGGCACGCGCGCCAGATGCTGCTGCCGCAGCTCGGACGAAACGACATCCGCATCGCAGCGCTCTGCGACCGCGACGGCGCGGCGCTGTCGCGCACCGCGGAGGAATACGGCGTCACCGCCTGCTACGACGACTTCCGCGAGATGATCGCGGCGGGCGGCATCGACGCGGTGGGCATGGCCGTCGGCCCCGACCTGCACCGCGCCGCCGCCATCGCCGCGCTCGAAGCCGGGCTGCCCGTCTTCATGGAAAAGCCCCCCGCTGCCGACGCGGCAGGCGCCCGCGAGGTCGCCGAGGCGGCGCGCCGCGCCGGCAAGCCGGTCATGGTCGGCTTCATGAAGCGTTATTCCACCGGCAACCGCATCGCCATGAACACGCTCCGGGACGGCGACTTCGGCGACGTGCTGGGCATCACCGGCGCCTACATGACCGCGCCCACCTATTTCGAGGGCGAGCCCGACTATACCGGCTTCTACCTGCACCACTGCGTCCACTACATGGATCTGATCCCGTGGTTCGCGGGCGAGGATTTCGGCGACATGCAGATCCGCAGCGCGTCCCCCGCGCCGGGCAAGCTGCTGCTGCACCTCAACTTCACCACCGAGGGCGGCGTGATCGGTAACGTGGTCATGGGCACCGTGCAGTCGCGCGGCACGCCGATGGAAGAGATCCGCATCATGGGCGACCACGCCCGGCTGCACGTGGACAACATCATCGACGTGTCGCTCTACCGCGACCCGCCGTTCAAGGCCGACGATCCCGAGGCGCGGCTCGACCCGGCCTTCGACACGCTATCGTGGCGGCCGAACTTCACCGCCGCGGCGAACGAGGACCACAAGGGCTATGCGGCGCTGCTGTCCGACGTGGCCGCCGTGCTGCGCGGCGACACCCGCGCGGTTCCGGACATCGAGGACGGCGTGCGCGCGATGGAACGCCTGGAGCGCATGATCGCGCAGATCGACGCCTGAGTGGGCCGGGACGCCCGGCGCGGTCGGGTCTGTCTCGGCCCGCAGCGCGGGCCGGCGGAAGCACCGTCAGCACCGTGCCAAAAGACTGAGAGCCTGGCCGCACGACACGCGCCGCCCGGTCAGGCGATCATGTCCCGCAGCGGTCAGTGGCACTCCGCGGCGATGTCGCCTGCCCGCGTGAGCCAGACCTCCTCACGCGCTCCGGCGATCCGTTCGAGAACCCGCCGCAGGGCGCGCAGGCGGTAGGGCTGCCCGACGATGTAGGGGTGCAGCGCGATGCCCATCACGAGGCTCTGTTCCCGGGACTGGGCCAGCCGTTCCTCGAAATCGTCGAGGATCATCGCCGCGAAGGTGTCGGCGGTGTCCGTCCGCGCGACGATCGAGGGGATGTCGTTGACCTCCTGCGGATAGGGAACCGACAAGAGCGGTCCGGCGCGGGTTCGCATCCAGATCGGCTGGTCGTCCATGCACCAGTTGAGCGTGTAGCGGTATCCCGCCTCGGCCAGCAGGTCCGGCGTGACGAAGCTCTCCGCGATCCACGGGCTGAGCCAGCCGCCGGGCGCCCTGCCCTCGGCCCTGGTCAGCACCTTCGTCGCCTCCGCGATCATCGCCCGCTCCTCGGGCTCGGACATCGTGTCCTGCCGTTCGGCGTTCGTCCGCCCGTGCCCGGCGATCTCGTCGCCCCGGTCGCGGTGGGCGGCCATCAGCTCGGGCGCATGGTCGTACATGGTGCTGTTGGCCAGCACGGTGGCGGGCAGGTCCAGCGCATCGAAGGTCTCGATCAGGCGCCACGCCCCGACCCGGTTGCCGTAGTCGCGCCAGGCGTAGTTCAGGACGTCGGGTTCATTGCCCTTGGGCACCAGCTGCGCGCCGCGCCCCTCGCCGAAGGAGAAGTGCTCGAGGTTGATCCCGAAATAGACGGCGAGCCGTTTGCCCCCGGGCCAGGTGAAGTCTTGCCGGCGCGTGATCGGGACGTAATCGAAGCGGCTGTGGTGCGGCAGGCTCACAACGGCGCCTCGGACAATCCCGCGCGGTCGAGCAGGATTTCCGCGCTGTCGTTCCAGACCTCGGTGCGAACGATCAGCCCGTCCTTCACCGCGAAGAAATCGACGTAGCGGTTGCCGTCGAAAGGCGTGCCGTCGGGCCATTCGCCATGAAGATGCCCGGTGGCCCAGACATGCACGGCGCCGGCGTCCTCGTTCCAAACCGCATCGGTGCGCAACGGGCGCTTCTGCACGGAGGCATAGCGTTTGGCGTTGAAGGCCGGCGGTTCTTCCGGCCCGGCCATCCGGCGCCCGCCGGTAAAGACGATCTCGCATCCCTGAGCCATGTAGCGGCGCGCGCCCTCGGCGTCCTTCGCCATCGAGCGTTCCAGGTAGGCCGCGACGATGCGCTTGGCCTCGGCAATCGTGTCGTCGGTCATCAGGTCCCCTTCCCGGTCAGCCAAGCTCGAACGTAGCCACGCCGAAGGTCCGGGCAATGTCCTGCGCGGGCGCCGGTCCGCGCCACATGCGCGCGGTCTGGAAATCCGATGTCAGCCCGCGCGCGACGACCATCGACATGGCGGGCGCGTTGGGCTCCGGCACGTCGATACTGACCGGCGCGCCCGCCGCGATCCGGCCCAAGGCATCCAGCATCCGCTCTGCCGCGTCCCGGTCCGCCGCGAACAGCGGCCCGATCTTGTGGCCCGACAGGCAGGCACGGATCACCCCGAGCGCCGCGATCTCTCCGTCATGCCGTAGAACCCGGGCCTGCCGGGACGGGTCGCCCAGAAGCCAGTCGGCCATGAACCCCGCGCGGTCGAAGCCCGTGACCCCGAGCTCGAGGGCCAGCACGGCGGCGAGGTCCCCGTGTGCCAACGGTTCGGTATGGTCCGGGCGGTCCGCTGCCAGCCGCCCGGAAAAGCGGTGGCTGCGATGCGGTAGCTCGAAGCCGGAGCGGGCGTAGTTCGCCTGCTGCGCCGGCACCCCGTCGAGGCCCAAGGTTTCGGGCGCGAGCCGCTCCATTCCCGCCTGCCAGAGCGTGTAGCCGACGCCATGCCCCCGGAACGCCGGAGCGCAGATGTAGAGGCCCAGAAAGCCCGCCCCTCGGCCAAAGCGCACGATCGAGAGGCTCGCCGCCGGTGCGCCGTCCATTTCCGCGATCAGGAAGCCGTCGGGATCGGCGGCATGGAAGGCGGCGGCGTCGGCAAGGCCGGGGTTCCAGCCCTCGGCCGCCGCCCAGTCAAGCGCAAGGTCCAGGTCCGCGCGCGTCATCGTGCGGACGGTCGGCGTCACTGTCCGTCCTTCCGGCGCGGCGTTGCGTAGCCGCCCCGCTTCGAGGTGCGCAGCCCGGCCGCGCCGAGCGCGGTGACGAGCGACAGGCCGGCGGCGATGCCCTCGACCACCGGGCAGCCGAACTCCTCCGACAGCGTGGCAGCAAGCGTTGCCATGCCCGCGCAGCCCAGAACGATGGCGTCCGCCCCGTCCGTGTCGAGCGCGGCGCACGTCTCGCGCCGGATCGCGGCCAGCGCCTCGGGCGTGCCCCGGTCGATGTCGAGGACCGGCACCCCGGCGGCGCGCAGTCCCGCGCAGCGCGCGGCTAGTCCGTAACGCGCGAGGTTCCCGCGCAGCACCGGCAGCGCCTCGGGCACCGAAGTGACCACCGCGAACCGATCCGCGACGAGCGTCGCACAATGATACGCCGCCTCCCCGATCCCGACGACCGGCGCGCGGGCGATGCACCGCGCGGCGTCGAGCCCGGTATCGTCGAAACAGGCGATGACATGGCCCTCGGTGCCGGCCCGCTCCGCCTCCTCGATCCTTTGCAGCATCCACGGGACCGCCATCGCTCCGTCCACCGGCCCCTCGATCGACGGCGGCCCGCCCGCGGCGCCGGTGGTTGTGACCTCTATGCCCGGCGCGGCCGCGACCAGCGCCGCTGCGGCGATGCCCTCGGTCATCGACGCGCTGGCGTTGGGATTGACGACGTGGATACGCATCAGCCGCGTTTCGCCCGGCGCCGCTGCATCAGGCTGATCAGCGTGAAGGTGATCAGGACCAGCAGCACCGATCCGCCCGTCGTCGCCGTGCCGAGCGCGTAGATCTCGGGGTCCGTGACCGTTGTCGTCTTGGCGGCAAGCTGCATCGGCAGCGTGTTCTGCGAGCCCATCACCTGGCTCGACCGCGCCAGTTCGTCCCAGCTCAGCGTGAAGCCGAAGACGGCGACGCCGATCAGGAACGGCGCGATCATCGGCAGCGTCACGTGCCGGAAGGTCTGCCACGGCGTCGCGCCGAGGTCGCGCGCGGCTTCCTCGTAGGCCGGATCGAACCGGTTGAAGACCGCGAACATGATCAGAAGACCGAAAGGCAGCGTCCATGTCAGGTGCGCGCCGAGGCCCGAGGTGAACGGACCGAGTGCCGAGACGAAGTCGTTCTGGATCCAGTCGATCCCCGCCGAGGTACCGAAGGCCTTGATCGCGTCGTCAAGAAGCCGGAACTCCAGCGCGATGCCGAGCGAGACGACGATCGAGGGCACGATCAGGCTCGCGATCGCGACGTAGAGAAGGATCGTCGCGCCGCGGAACGTCCGCCGGAACGCCAACCCCGCGAGAACCGAGATCGTCACCGTCAGCACCATGACCACCAGCGCCAGAACGAAGGAGCGGCGCAGCGCTCCGCCGATCTCGACCTGCCCGCCGCCTTCCCAGAGACGCTGGAACCAGTGCGTCGAGAACCCCGTCATCGGGAAGACGAGTCCGCCCTCCGGCCCTTGGAACGACAGCACCAGGACCGAGATCATCGGCCCGTAAAGGAAGACGAGGAACAGCGCGAAGACCAGCGCAAGGACGTAGAAGGACCGCGGGCGGCGTTCTGTCATGACCTCAGAGCTCCTTGCGGATGTCGACGAGTTTCAGCAGCGCCCAGACCCCGGCCAGCACCGCCGCCAGCAGGATCACTGCGTTCGCGGCGGCGAGCGGAAATTGGAGGAACTGCATTTGCGTCTGAATGACCTTGCCGACGGACGCGATCTGCTGGCCGCCCATGATGCCGATGGTCAGGAAGTCGCCCATCACCACGGTCACCACGAAGATCGACCCGATCAGGATCCCGGGCCGCGCCAGCGGCACGATGACGTGGCGCAGCGTCTGCGCCCCCGAGGCGCCGGAGTCGCGCGCCGCCTCGATCAGCGAGAGGTCGATGCGCATCAGCGAGTTGAAAATCGGCACGACCATGAACAGCGTATAGAGATGCGTGAGCGCAAGGATCACGGCGAAGTCGGAATAAAGCAGCCCTTCGAGCGGCGTATCGATCACGCCCATGCCCATGAGGGCCTGATTTACCAGCCCGTTGCGCCCCAGAAGCGGGATCCACGAGATCATGCGGATCACGATGGAGGTCCAGAACGGGATCGTGCACAGCAGGAAGCAGATCACCTGCACCTTCAGCGTGCGCACGTGGAACGCCAGGAAATACGCGATGGTGAAGCCGATGACGAGCGTCGTCAGCCAAACGATCAGGCAAAATTTCAACGTCGAGAGATAGGTGAGGAACGTCGTGCAGAGGCTCGGCAGATCCGCAAGACAGCCGTAGAACACGTCTCCGTAGTTCTGCGCGGTGAACGCGGGCTCGATGGAATACTGCGTGTACTGCCAGAAGCTGACCACGATGGTCGCGGCGAGCGGCAGCACGAAGAAGACAAGAAAGACCAGCGCCATCGGCGCCGCCTGGAGATAGGGCGCAAGCACGGCGCCCGCGCGGCCGGCACCGCGGCGGCGGGCAGAGGTCCGGGCGGGCCGGACCTCTGCTGTGGTGTCGGCGGCCTGGGTCACGCCGCGATGAACTCGTTCCACTTGCGGACCATGTACTGGTTCTCGTCCATGACCGCGTTCCAGCAGGCGACCGAGCCCATGCGCTCCTCGTAGGAGCCGCCGTCGCGGGTCGCGCCGGCCTCTTCCAGCAGGCGGCCATCCGGGGCCATGATGTCCTGCTCGGCTTCCGCGCCTTCGTACCAGTAGGCCCACTCATAGGGCTCCATGAACTCTTTCGCGGTGTCGAGGACGGCCGGGTAGTAGCCCTGCTTCGACAAGTGCGCGCCGGCCCAGCCGGACAGGAACCAGTTGATGAACTCGTAGGCCGCGTCTTCCTTGCGGCCCTCGATGGTGCGAGGCAGGCCGAAGCCCGACGCCCAGGCGCGGTAGCCCTCTTGAAGCGGCTGGTAGACGCAGGGGATTCCTTGCGTGCGCACCGCGGTCACGGCCGGCGACCACATCGACTGGATCACCACCTCGCCCGAGGCCATCAGGTTCACCGATTCCTGAAAGTTCGACCAGAAGGCCCGGAACTGCCCCGCCCGCTTGGCCTCGATCAGCGCGGCGATGGTCGCATCGATCTCCTCGCGGGTCATGTTGCCCTTGTCGCCGTAGGTCAGGTCGCCGCGCGCCTCGAGCGCCATCGCCGCGTCCATGATGCCGATGGACGGGATGTTCAGGATAGACGCCTTGCCCGCGAAATCGGGATCAAGAAGCGACGCCCACGACGTGATCTCCTTGTCGATCAGGTCGGGCCGGATGCCGAGCGTATCGGCGTTGTAGGTCGTCGGAATGAGCGTGATCCACTCCGTCGGCGACGACGCGAAGGAGGTCGAGTCCTGCCCTTCGAGATACAGCACCTCGTGCGGCGCGGTGCCGTCCAAACCCACCTGCTCGCCGTTCACGGTGCCCTCGGAGATCACCGTGGCCAGCTGGTCGATCCGGTCGATGCGGCTGGCGTCCATGCCTTTCATGTTGCCCGACGGCACGAGGTTCGGCAGCGAGAAGTACTCCGAATCCACAAGGTCGAACGAGTTCGGCTGGGTGATGACGCGGCGCGGCACCTCGTCGGTGTTCACGGCGATGTACTCGATGTCGATGCCCAGGTCCTCGGAGGCCTTCTCGGCGATGGCGGGGGACTGGTTCACGGCCGTGGACAGGTAGCGCAGCGTCACGCGCTCCTGCGCGTGGACGAACGGCGCTGGAAACGCCGCGCTGCCGGCAAGCGCCGCAGCGCCGCGCAGGACGGAACGTCGCGTGGTCGTCGTCTTGGTCATCATCACTCTCCTGTTGGTCTTCTTTTGTTGATCCGATGGGGTGCGCCGACGTCAGCCGTCGCGCGACAGCTCGTGCGCGGCCTCTGGCTGCCAGCCCAGGGCGACCTCGGAGCCCTCGCGCAGGGGGCTTTCGAAGAAGGTCCGTTCGCCCATGACCGCGGTCAGGCTCTCGCCCGCGTCGGTCTCGAGCCCCACGCGCACGTCCGGGCCGCGGTATTCGATCTCGCTCACCCGGGCGCGGCGGCGCGCCTCAGCGGCACGGGCGTCGGGCAGAATGGACAGGTCATCCGCGCGCAGCGTGATCGTGCGGCCCTCGTCCTCGAGGATGTTGTGACCGCCGATGAAGCGCGCCACGAACGGCGTGCGCGGGGCGTTGTAGATCTCGCGCGGTGGCGCGGCCTGGCCGTCGTTCATCACCACCACCAGATCGGCCAGCGCCATCGCCTCCTCCTGGCTGTGGGTGACGTGGATGAAGGTGATGCCGAGCTCGGCCTGGATGCGCCGCAGTTCCGACCGCATGCGCACGCGCAGGAACGGATCGAGCGCCGAGAGCGGCTCGTCGAGCAGAAGCACCGACGGGTCGGTCATCAGCGCACGCGCAAGCGCGACCCGCTGCTGCTGGCCGCCCGAGAGCTGCTGCGGCGTACGGTCGGCAAACTCCGTCATCGAGACAAGCTCGAGTGTATGCGCCGCCCGCTCGCGCCGTTCCTCCTTGGCCACGCCCTTCATCCGCAGCGAGAACGCGACGTTCTCTGCCACGCTCAGATGCGGGAAGAGCGCGTAGTTCTGGAACATCATCGCGGTGCCGCGGGCTGCGGGTGGATCGTCGTTCACGACGCGCGGGCCGATCATGATGTCACCATCGGTGACGTCCTCGTGACCCGCGATCATCCGCAGCGTGGAGGACTTGCCACAGCCCGAGGGGCCGAGCAGGCAGCAATACTTTCCCGCGGGGATCTTGAGGCTGATGGCGTCCACCGCGAGCGCGTCGCCGTAGCGTTTGGTGACGGCGGCCAGTTCGACTGTCTGCGCTTCGGACATGCAACGCTCCCTTGTTGCGGCATACCGAAAGAGCGCGAGACCGCATCGCTCAAGCACGGCCCGGCGGCGGTCGTGTGAGACCGTGGGCCCACGGCGCCATTTGCACAAAGATTCAGCCGAACAGCGCGGATCGCCGCAATAGGAGGCAGATATTCAACTCTCGCGACATGTGGTGGCGCTCGGGACCCGAACCGCCAGGCTGCTCCGAGCGTAGATGCGCCGCTCGTCCCGGTCCGGATGTCATCTTCTGACCGGCGCTGTCGCCGCTCCGCGGTCAATCGGCCCCCGCGGCCAAGAGCGACTTCGCCCCTGCCCGCGCCAAGAAAAGCCTCCGACGCCGCCTCAACTCCCGCAGCGGTGCGCGATCGCAGCCTCGCGAATTTCGCCTTGTTTCCCGGGGACCGGGCCGCTAGACGGGTCAGCGGAGACGTGGCCGAGTGGTCGAAGGCGCTCCCCTGCTAAGTTAGCGCAAGTATCTGAATATACTTGGAAAAATCATACCCTCGCTTAAATTTGCCAGGTTCTTGCCGTGCGCCGCTGGCGCCGATCTTTAGGTCCTGTTGGGCGCGCTAACCTTGTTGGTCTGCTTCGAAAGCCGGTCCACCTTTCGCTACACGTCCTCAATTTCCGCCTTCAACTGCGAAGCACTTGGACGGAAAGGCGGAGTGGATAACTTCGCTGCACAGTCGAAATTATCCGGCTTGGGCAGGATGCAGACCTCGAACGCGCGGACACAGGTGGAGCTCACTGTCGCAATCGGCAAAGTCCGGCCGTTCAGCGATGTCTTGACGCTACGACTCGGCTTCACCGGAGCCGCCATTCGAACCAGCGTGCAGCGTATCCTTGGGGGCCAAGGTCAGTAGCACGGACTTTCTGACCCTCTGCTGCAACTGCGTGGGTGGATTATGCGCAGTGGCCCGACGGCTATCCTCGTGCCCTCAGGCAGCCTCATAGCTTGAGAAGATCTCTGTGCTACCATCCCTGCGGATAAGAAAGACATCGTAGGCTTCGCGACTATTCTCCGGTCCCATGCCCGGTGATCCGTAAGGCATGCCGGGCACGGCGAGACCGACGGCATCGGGGCGCTCGGATAGCAGTCTTCGAATGTCGGCCGTCGGCACATGCCCTTCGATCATGTAGCCCTCGACCTCGCCGGTGTGACAGGAGGCCATATCCTGGGGAATGCCGTTCTCGAGCTTGTGCTGGATCAGGAGTGTGCCGAAGCTGCGCTCGGTGGTGACTGTGAAGCCGTCCTCCTTCAGGATTTCGATCCAGGCGGTGCAGCACCCGCAGTTCGGATCTTTCAGGACGTGGATCGCGGGAGAGCTTTGGGACAGACCGGCGGTCGGCACTGTCGCGGCGAAGCACGCGGCGGAAGCCATCATGGCGCGGCGGGTGA
>NZ_FOAI01000019.1 GCF_900109705.1 Roseivivax marinus
TCTTCCGGCGCACCGTCGATCTGGTCATACGCCCGGAAGTCACCGAAATACTTCGTGATCGCAGCCGTCAGCGTCGTCTTGCCGTGGTCGACGTGACCAATGGTGCCGATGTTGCAGTGCGGCTTGCCGCGTTCGAACTTTTCCTTTGCCATCTCTCACAGACGCCTTTGTTGAGGGTTCTTGGACCTGGCGGCCCGGCTACATCGCGGGCCACATATTTTGTCGGGATCGGAAAATCAAGCGCGGTTTCCCGGCCCGCGGCCGACGCTCAGCCGGCAGCCGGCACCGGCGGGGACGCACCTTCCGCAGCGTCACCCGAGGTGTCGGACGTGGTCGCCGCCTCGGCCTCCTCCGCGGTCTCCTCGGCCACCGCGTCGGCGCCGCCGAACCAGCCCTCGGACTGGGCCTGGCGCCGCATCCACTTCTCGATCTGCAGCGCGGCGTTCTTTGACAGGTTCTCGAGTTGCTCGGCCTTGGACTGGGTGACGCCGGAGCCCACGATGGTCTCGGGCGACGGTGCTTCCAACGCGGTGATCTCCTCGGCCTCGGGGTTGAGCCGCGCCTCGGACACGGTCTCGTAGACGCCGTCCTTCAGCACCGAGACGCGCACGATCACGACCGACTTGGGCGAGAACACGATCGGAATGCCGGGCTGGGCCAGCACGAAGCCCTCGACGCTGACGCCGAGGTGGTAGAGCTGGTCGCCCTGATAGCGGCGGAAGCGTTCCTCGAGTGCCGCGTCCATCGCCTCGATCCACTCGTCGCCGCTGGCCTTCCGCGAGGCCGGCCCCTGCACGATGTTGGGCGCCGTCACCACGGCGTGACCGAGGCGGAAATCGCCAAGCGGGCGCAGCGGCCGTTCGAGCTCGCGCGCGCCGTCGGCGCAGGCGGCGAGCGTCAGGCAGGCGGCGGACAGGATGGCCAGTCGGCGCAGCATCGGGGTTCCTCCGGGGTCGGCGTGACCTCCGGCGGGATAGACCACACGGGCCTGCCGCGCAACGCCGGGCGGCGTCCGGCGTATCGACGGAGGCCGCGCGACGCGGGCGGTCGCGATCTCAGTCGCGGTTGGCGCCGGGCACCCAGAGGACGTCGGCCCGTCCCTCGTCGTTGCCGATCCGCGCGGCCACGAAGAACCAGTCCGACAGGCGGTTGAGATAGGTCACCGCGGCTTCGTTCACGCCCTCGATCGCCGAAAGTTCGATCACGTGGCGCTCGGCGCGACGGGCCACCGTGCGAGCATGGTGCAAGTGGGCCGAGACAGCCGAACCGCCCGGCAGGATGAAGCTGCGCAGCGGTTCGAGCTTCGCGTTCATCGCGTCGATCTCGCCTTCCAGCCGCTTGGTCTGCGAGGGCACCATACGCAGAGGCGTGTATTCGGCCTCCTGGTCGCGCTCCATGTCCGGGCGGCAGAGGTCCGCGCCGAGGTCGAAGAGATCGTTCTGGATGCGCGCGAGCTGCTCGGACATGACGCCCTCGGCATGGAGGCGGGCGATGCCCACGACCGAGTTCAGCTCGTCGGTGGTGCCGTAGGCGACCACACGGGCCGAGTGCTTTGCCACACGGGTGCCGTCGCCCAGCGCGGTTTCCCCCGCGTCGCCGGTGCGGGTGTAAATCTTGTTCAGGACGACCATGCTTTCAGCCTCCGCGCCGGACCCACACGAACAGCAGGATCAGCAGGACCGCAACGAACTGCGCCGCGATCCGCCACCGCATGAGCTTGTTGGCGTATTTCTTGTTGAATTCCCCACCCTTCGCGAAGCCGCCGATGCCGGTCATGAGGATCACGACCACGACGAACATCACGAGGGCCATGACGATGAATAGCGGGTCTGAGCTCATCTGTCCGTCCCTTTGCTTCCCTGCGCCGACGTAGCGCCGGGTTACGCCCGGTCGAGCAACCGGTCCAGCAGCCGCGCCGGCATCACCCGCTTGAGCGCACCCGCGACATGGGTGTGCGGGGTCACGTAATACCGCACCCGCGGGCGCGGGGCCTCGAGCGCGTGGATCAGCTTCTTCGTGACGTCCGAGGCGGGATAGCCGCCCCCGCTGCCCTCGTAGAGCTGGGTCAGCAGGCTTTCGCGATACTGATCGGCGCGCGCGCTCTTTTCCCAGTCCACCCATTTCTCGAACGCGGCGATGGCGTTCTTGCGAAAGGCGGTGTCGATGGGGCCGGGCTCGATCACCGAAACCTCGATGCCGGTGCCGCGCATCTCCATGCGAAGCGCGTCGGACCAGCCCTCGACCGCGAACTTGGTGGCGCAGTAGGCCCCGCGCCACTTGGTCGCGATGAGCCCCAGAACCGACGAATTCATCACGATCCGCCCGCCGCCGTGGGCGCGCATCATCGGGATCACCCGTGTGGTCAGGTCATGCCAACCGAGGAAGTTCGACTCGAAGATCGCCCGCATGGCCGCGGGGGGCACATCCTCGAGCGGTCCGGGAATCGCGTAGGCGCCGTTGTGGAACACCGCGTCAAGCCGCCCGCCGGTGCGCTCCGCGATCTCGGCCACGGCCGCGGCGATGCTGTCGGGATCGGCGTAGTCGAGGCGCAGCGCTTCCAGCCCCCCACCGGAGAGCCGTTCGACGTCCTCCGTTTTCCGGGCGGCGGCGAAAACGCGCCAGCCGCGCTCGGACAGGGTTCGGGCGGCATCGAGACCGATGCCCGAGGAACAGCCGGTGATCAGGAGAGTGCGCGTGTTAATCTCGGTCATGTCCCGCGCTTACGATGACCGCGGGCGCGGCGCAATTGCGCGCCGCGCCGCAGGGGCGCCGCTTCAGCGCGACGCGGTCACAAGGTAGTCGGCCATCCAGCCAATGCGGTTGTTCTCGACGGTGCGAAGCTTGACCCAGCCATCGTTGCTGCGCAGCACCTGCACTTCGTCGCCGCGGCGAAGCTGTGCGATCACCGAGAAATTGGTACCGGGCCCGGTCCGCATGTTGACCACGTTGCCATCGACGACCCGCATGTCCGCGGAAGACTCTTCCGCGTTGGAGGAACTCGCGGTGGTCTCGCGCACGCTCACCCCGGTCTCGACGTCAGTGTCCGTGGTGCGGCGGGTGAGCGGCACGTCGGCCAGCGGATCGTCCGAGCCTGCGCTTCCGCTGTTCAGCGATACCGCGATCGGCTCGGGCGTGTCGGACGCCTGCGCCGGCGCCTTCTGCGCGGGCGTCGCCTCGGACGCTTCGGCGGAGGCGACGACCTGCGTCAGCACGCCGCCGCTGTCGGCTCGCGCAACCTGCTCGGACTGCGCTTCGGCGGCGTCGGCTTCAGCCACCGCGTCGGCGTTCTTGTCCAGCCACCAGCCGGGTTCGAAATCGGATCCGCCTGACATTTCGTAGAAGGCCAGGAACAGGGCCCCGAACGTCACCAGAATGAACTTGTACATGGTCGTCACCTCGTTGGCTCGACCGCCGGCCTTCAATGGACCGGCGACATCTTGCTTACTCGATTCCCAACCTTTCGCGTAGCCAAAATGTTTCCCGAAATAAGCATCGCGCGCGATCCTATCAGCCGTAGAGGCGCATCCGCTTTACCCCTGCCGCGGGCGTGTATATCACAGGATTTATGGATGATCCGGCCGATGACCCCAACATGAACACCCGTGACCTCGCCGAGCCGTTGAGCCGCGCGATCGGTGAGCGCTATCTGACCTACGCGCTTTCGACGATCATGAATCGGGCACTTCCCGATGCGCGCGACGGCCTGAAGCCCGTGCACCGGCGAATCCTCTTCGCGATGCGCGAGTTGCGACTCGCGTCCAACGGCGGCTTCCGCAAGTCGGCCAAGATCTCGGGCGACGTGATGGGCAACTACCACCCGCACGGCGACGCCGCGATCTACGACGCGATGGCCCGCCTCGCCCAGGACTTCGTGATCCGCTACAAGCTGGTCGACGGCCAGGGCAACTTCGGTAACATCGACGGCGACAACCCGGCCGCCTCGCGCTACACCGAGGCCCGGCTGTCGGTCGCGGCCGAGGCGCTGCTGGACGGCCTCAACGAGAACGCCGTCGACTTCCGCCCGAACTACGACGGCACGCTCGAAGAACCCGCCGTCCTGCCCGCGTCGTTCCCGAACCTGCTGGCCAACGGCGCCTCGGGAATCGCGGTGGGCATGGCCACGAACATCCCGCCGCACAACATCGGCGAGTTGATCGATGCCTGCCTGCACCTGATCCGCACGCCGAACGCGCAGGACGACACGCTGGTCAACTACATCCCCGGCCCGGACTTCCCCACCGGGGGCGTGCTGGTCGAGGGCCGGGACCAGATCCTGCAGGCCTACCGCACCGGCCGCGGCTCGTTCCGCCTGCGCGCGCGCTGGCATATCGAGGATCTCGGCCGGGGCACGTGGCAGATCGTGGTCACCGAGATCCCCTACCAGGTCCAGAAGTCGAAGCTGGTGGAACGGCTGGCCGAACTGATCCAGACCAAGAAGGTCCCGATCCTCGCCGACATCCGCGACGAGAGCGCCGAGGACGTCCGCATGATCCTCGAGCCGCGCTCGAAGAACGTCGATCCCGACGTGATGATGTCGACGCTGTTCAAGAACTCGGACCTCGAACTGCGCTTCTCTCTCAACATGAACGTGCTGATCGACGGCGTGACGCCCAAGGTCTGCTCGCTCAAGGAAGTGCTGCGCGCCTTCCTCGATTTCAGGCGCGACGTGCTGATCCGCCGCTCGCACCACCGGATGGAGAAGATCGACCACCGGCTCGAGGTGCTCGAAGGCCTGATCGTCGCCTTCCTCAACCTCGACCGCGTTATCGACATCATCCGTTACGACGACGACCCCAAGGCGGCGCTGATGCGCGAGGACTGGGGCCGCGACCACGTCCGCGCCACGTCCGAGAAGGACTACATCGCCCCCGCGCCCCTGCCCGACGACGGTGCGGTCAGCCTGACCGAGGTCCAGGCCGAGGCCATCCTGAACATGCGCCTGCGCTCGTTGCGCCGCCTCGAGGAAATCGAGCTGGTGGCCGAACGCGACCGCCTGATGGAGGAACGCGCCGGGATCGAGGACCTGCTGGCCAGCGAGGACCTGCAATGGTCGCGCATCTCGGACCAGCTCAAAGAGACCAAGAAGGCCTTCACCAAGGACGTGGCGGGCAAGCGTCGCACCCTCATCGAAGAGGCCGGCGAATCCGAGGACGTGCCGATCGAGGCGATGATCGACCGCGAGCCGATCACGGTCGTCTGCTCCGAGCGCGGCTGGATCCGCGCGCTCAGCGGGCACGTCGCGCTGGACCGTGAGCTCAAGTTCAAGGACGGCGACGGACCGCGCTTCATCTTCCACGCCGAGACCACCGACAAGCTGCTGGTCTTCGGCTCGAACGGGCGCTTTTACACGGTATCGGCCGCGAACCTGCCCGGCGGGCGCGGCATGGGCGAGCCGCTGCGCCTGATGGTCGACCTTCCGAACGAGGCCGAGATCATCGACATCCTGATCCACCAGCCGCGCCGCAAGCTGCTGCTTGCGTCCACCGCGGGCGACGGTTTCGTCGTGCCCGAGGACGAGGTCGTGGCGCAGACCCGCGCGGGCAAGCAGGTCCTGACGGTGCGGGGCGACACCCGTGCCGCACTCTGCAAGCCGACAGCGGGCAATGCCGTCGCGGTGGTGGGCGAGAACCGCAAGCTGCTGGTCTTCGACATCGCCGAGCTGCCCGAAATGGCCAAGGGCAAGGGCGTGCGCCTGCAGAAGTACAAGGACGGCGGACTCTCGGACGCGATCACCTTCACGCTCGAGGCCGGTCTGACATGGCTGGACCCGGCAGGCCGCACGCGCACCGTCGCACAACCCGAGCTGGACGAGTGGCGCGCCAAGCGGGCGACCGCGGGCCGGATGGCGCCGCGCGGCTTCCCGCGGGACAACCGCTTTACCTGACGCGGCGCGCTGTGGCGGGCGCGGGAAACGCACGGAGGCCGAATGACCGACACGCCGCCGCCGCACCCGGCCGAGGCGCCGCCGCCCCTTCCGCCGCGCGCCGCCGGGCCGCGCTACACCGGTGCGCCCTACCCGATCTTCATGCTCGGGCTTAAGACCGGGCTGCTGACGGTCCTGACGCTCGGCATCTACCGCTTCTGGGCCAAGACCCGGGTCCGACGCTACATCTGGTCGTCGGTCGAGCTCGACGGCGACCGGTTTGAATACACCGGAACGGGCGTAGAGAAGCTCCTCGGCTTCCTGCTGGCGGTGGTGATCCTCGCCGTCTACGTCGGGCTGATCCAGATCGGGCTGTTCTATTTCGGCCTCACGCTCTGGACCGAGCCGGAGACCCGGGTCGAGGTCCTGGCCCGCTCCGTGGCCTTCCTGCTGACCGGCGCGGCGGTGCTGCCCTTCGTCCAGTTCGCGATCTACCGCGCGCGGCGCTACCGGCTGGCGCGCACGCGCTGGCGGGGCATCCGCTTCGGCATGGACAAGGCGGCGTGGGGCTACGCGGTCCGCGCGCTGGGGTACATGGCCCTCACCGGGGTGACGCTGGGCCTGCTTCTGCCACTGCAGACCTTCCGGCTGACGCGCTACATGACCGACCGCAGCTGGTTCGGCGACACGCGTTTCCGGCAGGAGGGCCACTGGACCGCGCTTTACGGCGCGATGCGGCAGATATTCTACGCGGTGGCGTTCGGCGCGGCCGCCGCCCTCATCACCTACCTGCTGGAGTGGCCACTGCTGCCGCCTCTCGCCCTGCCAGCCACCGGCATCTGGCTGGTGTTCGGCCTCTTCGTCTACCGCGTCAGGTCCTTCGCCTACCTCGCCTCGCACACGGTCCTCGACGGGCATGCGGGCCTCACCGCGTCACCGTCGGTGAAGACCATCTTCACACGCTACGCGCTCGGCAGCCTCGCCATCGGCCTCGTGTCCTCGGTGGTCTTCGGCGTGCTCGGCGGCGCCATCGCGATCATCGCGGGCGGGGCCGGGCAGATGGCGGGGGAGGACGGCGCATTGGTGGGCCTTGTCGTCGCCGCGCTGCCGGCCATGATGGTCTACCTTCTCGGCTTCGTCTTCATCGGCGCGGCGACGCTGGCGCTGATCTCCCAGCCGGTGCTGGCGCATTATGTCACGACGCTGACCGTCTCGGACGCCGATGCGCTCGGCGCCGTACAGCAGCGCACGGGCGATCGCGGCGCGGATGCCGAAGGCTTCGCCGACGCGCTCGACCTCGGCGGGGCGTTCTGAGGCGATGGACACCACAGCGCGCTTTTCCGACGGGCTTACCGCCGCCACCCGCGAGGTTCGCGTGCGGCTGTCCGCCGACCGGCTGGCCCTGATGATCGAAGGGGCGGGCACGGACGCGCCCCTGCGCTGGCCGTTGGGCGAGCTGCGCGCCCTGCCCGACCATTCCCGGCCCGACGAGATCGTCCTGACCCATGTGGAGCCGCACGGCGACGAGACGCAGGTGCAGGCCGCGCGGCTTGTCGTGTCGGAGCCCGACGCGGTGGCGTGGCTGCACCGGACCCGGCCTGCGCTGTTCTCGCGCCCGCATCGTCCGGGCACCGCGCGGCGCCTCGCGCTCTACGGCGGCGGCGCGCTGGCGGCGGTGGTGCTGATGCTGTTCGTCATCCTGCCCGCGCTTGCCGGCACGCTGGCAGGGATGCTGCCGCCCGAGCGCGAACAGGCCTTCGGTCAGACCGTCCTGAGGCAGATGGAGCGCGTGCTTGGCGCGGAAGATGCCGGCGCGCTCGATTGCTCGAGCACGGACGGACGTGCCGCACTCGACCTGATGACGGCGCGGCTCACCGAGGGGCGCGACCTCGCCTACGACATCGACGTGCGGGTCTTCGACCACGACATGGTCAACGCCTTCGCCGCGCCGGGCGGCCAGATCGTGCTGATCCGGGGCATGCTCGACCTCGCCGAGGGCCGGGACGAGATCGCCGCCGTCCTCGCTCACGAGATTGGCCACGTGGAAGCCCGCGACCCCACCCGTGCGGCGCTGCGCACAGCCGGGTCGGTCGGCCTTCTCGGGCTTCTGTTCGGCGATTTCGCCGGTGGCGCGGTCATGTTGACGTTGGCCGAGCGGCTGATCGACGCCTCTTACAGCCAGAAGGCCGAGGCCCGCGCCGACCGCTATGCCTACGGGCTGCTGCGCGAGGCGCAGGTGGAACCGGCCGCACTTGGCGACCTGTTCGAAACGCTGGCCGGGGAGGCCGGCGAAGCCCCCGGCGCACTGTCGCATTTCCTGAGCCACCCGCGCCTGTCGGACCGCGTCGAGGCCGCCCGCGCCGCCACGCGGGAGGACGCGGAGACCCGTCCGATCCTCGACGACGCGGCCTGGACCGACCTGCGCAACATCTGCGGATAACGGGCAGGTTCGCGGCGTTTCTTGCGTTCCACGCATGGGTGCATGCCGAAAACGCGACGTTCCGGGTCCATGAAGCGCCGGTTTTCCCCTGTTGCCGTGCCGGTCTGGGCGTTATCTCAATGCCAGCACACCGGCGCCCATCCCACGCGGCGCCAGCTTGAGGAGGTCAGAAGCGCATGAAGGTACTCGTGCCCGTCAAAAGGGTGATCGACTACAACGTGAAGGTCCGGGTTAAGTCGGACGGCACCGGGGTCGATCTCGCCAACGTCAAGATGTCGATGAACCCGTTCGACGAGATCGCCGTCGAAGAGGCGATCCGGCTGAAAGAGGCCGGCAAGGCCGAAGAAGTGATCGCGGTCTCGATCGGCGTGAAGCAGGCGCAGGAAACCCTGCGGACCGCGCTCGCCATGGGCGCCGACCGGGCGATCCTGATCGTCGCGGCCGACGACGTCCACCAGGACATCGAGCCGCTGGCCGTCGCGAAGCTCCTGAAGGGCGTGATCGACGCCGAGGAGCCGGGCCTCGTCATCGCCGGCAAGCAGGCGATCGACAACGACCTGAACGCCACCGGCCAGATGCTGGCCGCGCTGACCGGCTGGGCGCAGGCGACGAACGCCAACACGCTCGACATCGACGGCGATCACGCCGTGGTCGCGCGCGAGGTGGACGGCGGCCTGCAGACCATCAAGGTCAAGATGCCCGCCATCGTCACCACCGACCTGCGCCTCAACGAGCCGCGCTATGCGTCGCTTCCGAACATCATGAAGGCCAAGAAGAAGCCCCTCGAGGAGAAGACCCCCGAGGATTACGGCGTCGACGTGAGCCCCCGCCTCGAGGTTGTGAAGACCGCCGAGCCGCCGGAGCGCGCCGCGGGCGAGATGGTGCCCGACGTCGATACGCTCGTGGCGAAGCTCAAGGAAAAGGGAGTCGTGTGATGGCCGTTCTTCTGATGGCAGAAATCAACGACGGCGCGCTGTCGATGGACGCCACCGCCAAGGCGGTTGCGGCGGTCAGCTCGCTGGGAGATGTGCACGTTCTCGCCGTTGGCGCCAAGGCCGCCGACGCGGCCAACGAGGCAGCCACGATCGACGGCGTGGCCAAGGTGCTGGTCGCCGAGGACGCGCGCTACGGTCACCGTCTCGCGGAGCCGACCGCGGCGCTCGTCGCCAAGCTTGCCGAGGGCTACGACCACATCGTCGCGCCTGCGACCACCGACGCCAAGAACATCCTGCCGCGCGTCGCCGCGCTGCTGGATGTCATGGTGCTGACCGACGTGACCAACGTGGTCGATGCCGACACGTTCGAGCGTCCGATCTACGCCGGCAACGCGATGCAGACCGTCAAGTCGAAGGACGCCAAGAAGGTGCTGACCATCCGCACCTCGACCTTCGACGCGGCCGGAACCGGTGGCTCCGCCTCGGTCGAAACCGTGGACGCGGCGGACGATCCGGCCGTGTCCGAGTGGGTCGAGGACAAGCTTGCCGAAAGCGACCGTCCGGAACTCACCTCCGCGGGCATCGTCGTCTCGGGTGGCCGCGGCGTTGGCTCGGAAGAGAACTTCGCGGTGGTCGAGAAGCTCGCCGACAAGCTCGGTGCGGCCGTGGGCGCCTCGCGCGCGGCGGTCGATTCGGGCTTCGCCCCGAACGACTGGCAGGTCGGTCAGACCGGCAAGGTCGTGGCCCCCGATCTCTACATCGCCGTGGGCATCTCGGGCGCGATCCAGCACCTTGCCGGCATGAAGGACTCCAAGGTGATCGTCGCGATCAACAAGGACGAAGAGGCGCCGATCTTCCAGGTGGCCGATTACGGCCTCGTGGGCGACCTCTTCGAAGTGGTCCCCGAGCTGACCGAGAAGGTCTGATAGGACGACAGACCGCCCGGCGCCGAAACCATGGCGCCGGGCGGCTTTTTTCCGGCTCAGGCTGCCTGCAGGGCCCGCGCCACCAGCGGGGCCAGAAGTCCGGCGATCTCTTCGTGGGCCACGGCGCCCAGAAGCTGCCCAGCCGCTCCAGCATCGAAATCCGAGAATGTCATACCGTCGGTCCCCGCCGCGCGGGCCGCGTCGCTGCGGACATAGACGACCGTGTCGTCGGCCAGCGGCGCCAGTGCGTCGATCATGGCGCGCGTGACGAAGAGCGGCTCGGCGCCAAGCGGCTCGCCCTCGGCGTAGGAAAGCGTCTCGGGCGGCTCGGCCTCGGCGCACCACAACAACGTCACCGGCGCGGGCAGCAGGGCGATCAGCGCCTTCATTCGCGCCGTCCACGCAGCCTGCAACTCGGCCGTGACCAGCGCGAACCGCTCCGCGTCCGTGTCGAGAAGCGTGCGCAACAGGCCCCGCGTGAAGGCGTGCTCGCTGAAGTCGATCTCGGGATAGAGCGCGGCCAGAGTGTCGGACGCTTTCACGAAGCGGTCGTTCCGGCGTGGATGCACGCGATAGAGTCGGTTCGAATTGTTCTGCGCCCCGGTCAGCTCGATCACCACATGCGCGGCGCCGGCCGCGAGGCCCGGCACGACCGGGTCGCTGACGAAGGCATCCGGGCCCGCGTTGACCACCCCGAAGTTCACGCAGGGCAGACCGGAGGCGCGCTCCACCTGAGCGACGAACGGGTCCGGCACGAAGCGGCCGTAGGTTTCCGTGCCTCCGAGGAACGCGGCGAAGGCCCCCTCGCAGGACTTGCGCGGCCCGCGGAACGTGATCCGCGAGGCGCCGTAGCGGCAGGGATAATACTCCATCCCGCCGCGCTCATGGCTGGCGTACGACATCTCTCACCCAACATTTCAACTCACCCGAAGGGGAAGACACCCGATTCGCGTTGACGAAGGGCTAAGGTGAAAAAGCGTCTCGAACTTTCCCGGCCCGCCCTTGTGCCCGCGTTTTGCCCGTGCCTATGCTCTGGCCTGATCAAAAGGGCATGAGGCAGAATATGGAGATCAAGAGCGTCGGCGTCGTGGGCGCAGGCCAGATGGGCAACGGCATCGCGCACGTCATGGCGCTGGCCGGCTTCGACGTCATGCTCAACGACGTGAGCGGGGACGCGCTGGAGAAGGCGCGTGCGATCATCGAGAAGAACCTCGACCGTCAGGTCAGCCGCGAAAAGATCTCGGCCGAGGAACGCGATTCCGCGCTCGCGCGCATCCGCACCACGATGGAGCTTCCCGACCTCGGCCAGACCGACCTCGTGATCGAGGCCGCGACCGAACGCGAAGAGGTGAAGCACAAGATCTTCGAAGGCATCGTGCCCCATCTCAAGGAAAACACGATCCTGACGTCGAACACCTCTTCGATCTCGATCACGCGGCTCGCCTCGCGCACCGACCGCCCCGAGAAGTTCCTGGGCTTCCACTTCATGAACCCGGTTCCGGTGATGAGCCTCGTGGAACTGATCCGCGGCATCGCCACCGACCAGGAGACCTACGAGGCCTGCCTCGCCGTGGTCGAGAAGCTGGGCAAGACCGCCGCCTCGGCCGAGGACTTCCCGGCGTTCATCGTGAACCGCATCCTCGTGCCGATGATCAACGAGGCCTGCTACACGCTGCTCGAAGGCGTCGGCAACGTGCGCTCCATCGACCAGGCGATGAAGCTCGGGGCGAACCACCCGATGGGCCCGCTTGAACTGGCCGACTTCATCGGCCTCGACACCTGCCTCGCGATCATGAACGTGCTGCACGAGGGGCTCGGCGACACCAAGTATCGGCCCTGTCCCCTCCTGTCGAAATATGTCGAGGCGGGCTGGCTCGGCCGCAAGACCAAGCGCGGCTTCTACGACTACCGCGGAGACGAGCCGGTCCCGACCCGCTGATCGGCGGCGGATCGCCCGCCGTGGCGGGCCGGCGTTGCGCGGGGCCTGCGGTCTGCGTAGGTGAGGCTCGCCCGCACGAGGCGGGCTGCTTGCGTTCCGAGAAAGGCCCGCCATGCGCCCCGTTCTGACCGTCCTGCTCCTCGCGGCCGCGCTGCCGCTCTCGGGCTGCCTCGCGATCCGCACGGCCGATACCGCGAAGGATGCGACCGTCTTCACCACCAAGACCGCGGTGAAGGGCACCGTCGGCGCGGGCAAGCTGGCGACCCGCCCCTTCCGCGAGCGCGACGACGACTGACGCGCGCCCGCGCGATTTCGTTTCCTCCCGCCGCGACTTGGGATAAGCCTGCGCGCAACCGGCGTCCGCAGAACGGCGCCCCAAGGCGGGCAGAGGCACCCCTGACATGCAACCGATCCGACTGCTGACCGGCGTTCTGACCGTGGGGGTCTGGACCCTCCTGTCCCGTGTTCTGGGGCTCGTGCGCGAGATCGTCATCCTCGCCCTGATCGGGCCCGGCCCGGTGATGGACGCCTTCGTGGCCGCCTTCCGCCTGCCCAATATGTTCCGCCGCTTCTTCGCCGAGGGGGCGTTCAACGCGGCCTTCGTACCGATGTTCTCGAAGCGGCTCGAGGCCGACGACGCGCCGCTCGATTTCGGGTCGTCGGCGCTGTCCGGACTGGCCTTCGTGCTGCTGATCATCTCGGCGCTCGCGATGATCTTCATGCCGGCACTGGTCTACGCCACCGCCGAGGGCTTCGCCAACGACCCGCGCTTCGCGCTGACGGTCGATTTCGGCCGCATCGTCTTTCCCTACATCCTGTTCATCTCGCTGGCGGCGCTGCTGTCGGGCGCGCTAAACGCCGCCGGACGCTTTGCCGCCGCCGCCGCTGCGCCGGTTCTGCTGAACGTTCTGGTGATCTCGGGCATGGCAATCGCCGCCTGGCTCGGGGGCAACGTGGTGTTGACGCTCGTGTGGCTGATCCCGGTCGCGGGCATCGCGCAGCTCATCCTCGTCTGGGTGGCGGCCGAACGCGCGGGCCTCAAACTGCGCCCCCGCCGCCCCCGCTGGACGCCCGAGATGAAGAACCTCGTCCGCGTCGCCGTTCCCGCGGCGCTTGCGGGAGGCGTGATGCAGGTGAACCTGCTCGTGGGCCAGCAAGTCGCGTCGAACTTCGAGAAGGCCGTGGGCTGGCTCTACGCCGCCGACCGTCTGTACCAGCTTCCTCTGGGCGTTGTCGGCATCGCGGTGGGGATCGTGCTGCTGCCCGACCTGTCGCGCAAGCTCAAGGCAGGCGACGACGCCGGCGGCCGGGCGGCCTTCTCGCGCGCGGCGGAGATCTCACTGGCGCTGACCCTGCCCTCGGCGGTGGCGCTCGTGGTGATTCCACTGCCCATCGTCGCGGTGCTGTTCCAGCGCGGGGCGACCAGCATGGCGGACGCCGCCGCCATCGCGCAGGCTGTGGCGATCTACGGCCTCGGTCTGCCGGCCTTCGTGCTCCAGAAGGTGCTTCAGCCGCTGTTCTTCGCGCGCGAGGACACGAAGACCCCTTTCCGCTACGCCGTGGTGTCGATGGTGGTGAATGCCGTTCTGGCGATCGGCCTCGCGCCTGTGCTTGGCTGGCTCGCACCCGCCATAGCGACCACGGTCGCGGGCTGGGCTCTGGTGGCGCTTCTTCTGATCGGCGGCCGCAGGCTTGGACCGGTGGCCCGCGTGGATGATCGCTTTCGCAAGCGGGCATGGCGTATCGCCGCGGCGTCGGTCATTCTCGGGGCGGTGCTTTGGGGAACGATGTTCGCCCTCGAGCCTTTACTCAATGCGGGCGGCATGCGTTACGTCGCGCTTATTCTGCTGATCGCAATCGGAGCCGCCGTCTATGGCCTTGTCGGACACGCAATCGGAGCCTTCCGCCTCGGAGACTTCCGCGAGGCCGTCTCGCGGCGGCGCCGCTGAGGACGCCAAGCTTCGATCCATGATCACGGCCGCGGAGGTCTATCCGCAGCTGGAAGAGCTTGTCGCCGGGGCCGAGGACGAGGTTCTTCTGTCCTACCGCGTGTTCGAGCCCTCGACCCGGCTGCGGTCCGAGAGCGTGCGAGCCCACGGTCTGGAGACCTGGCTCGACCTCCTGGATTGGGTGACCAACCGCGGCGTGCGGCTGCGTCTCGCGATCACCGATTTCGACCCGCTCTTCGCCTCGGACCTGCACCGGCTGTCGTGGACCTCGGCCAGCAAGTTCGCCGACCACGTTTCGGGCGACGTGCAGATCCTGCTCGCGCCGCACGGGCAGGAGGTCGGCTGGATCTGGCGCCGCGCGCTCGTGTTCAAGATCGCCGAAAAGCTCAAATCGCTGAAATCCTCGCCCGAGGACCGCCTGACGCCGGTGCAACGCAAGCTCCTGAAGGCGCGCCCCTTCCTGCGGCCGGTCACGCTGCACCAGAAGGTCGCCGTGGTGGACGGGACGCGCACCATCGTCGGCGGCCTCGACGTGAACGAGCGCCGCTGGGACGACAACGACCACGACCGCCCCGCCGAGGAAACCTGGCACGACGTCAGCCTCTATGCCGAGGGCGAGATCGCTGCAGCCGCGCGCGCCCATTTCGCGGACACCTGGAACCAGGCCCTGGAAGACGATGCCTCGTCGCTCGCCGACCCGGCCCGCCCGATGCCGACGCCCGACCGTCCGCAGGGGCAGTCGGACCTGCGCTTCGTCCGGACCATGTCCAAACCGCGTCACGGCCCCCTCAGCTTCGGGCCGAAGCCCTACCTGACCGAGCACGAGGAGGTCACCCTCAAGGCCATCGGCGAGGCGGAGCACATGATCCACCTCGAGACGCAATTCCTGCGCCACCGTCCCATCTCGGATGCCCTCTGCGAGGCGGCGGAACGGTCGAAGGATCTGCAACTGGTGCTTCTGCTGCCGCCCGAGCCCGAGCGCATCCTCTTCGGCGGTGCCGACAGCTTCGACGCGCGCCACGCCCACGCGCTGCAGACGCTGGCGCTCGGCGACATCGTGAAGGCATACGGCGAACGCGCGGCGCTTCTGTCGCCGGGTCAGACCCGCTCTGCGCGCGAGGGGTTCTCCCGCGCGCTCGGTGGCGCCGGGCCGATCTACGTCCATGCCAAGGTGACGCTGATCGACGACCGCTTCGGACTGGTGGGGTCGGCAAACCTCAACGGCCGGTCCATGCGCTGGGACACCGAGGCGTCGATCCTCTTCCGCGACCATGAGCGGGTGCACGACCTGCGGATGCGCCTCGCGCGCAAGTGGCTGTCCTCGCACATCGAGGACGGCAGCCCGGATCGCGCCCTGACGTGGGCCGAGGCGGCCCGCGCGAACGCCCGCCTCGATCCCGAGGACCGGATCGGCTTCCTCATGCCCTACCCGCTTGGCCGCGCGCGCCGTTTCTCGCGGCACCTGCCGTTGCTGCCGGACGAAATGTTCTGACAGCGCCCTAGCGGCGGATGCGCGCCAGAAGCCGCGTGGCGCCGCCGGGCACCAGCAGCATGGTTAGCGCGAAGCCGCAGGCAAAGCCCGCGATCTCGGCGATCCACCACGGGCCGACCCCGAAGAACAGACCGAAGACCAGCTGCAGCCCCATCAGGATTCCGATCAGGCTGAAGGCGCGCAACTGGCCCTCGCCCGTCTGGCCGAGCCGGACATAGAGCAGGTAGGTGAACGCGCCGATCAGGCCGTAGACCGGCGGGAAGCCTCCGTAGAGCGGCTGTCCCGAGACCGCGCCGAACACCACCGCGCCGCCCGCAGCCGACCCGAAGAAGATCGCCAGCGTCTTCGCCTGCCCGAGCGTCTCGGCCACCATCTTGCCCAGCGCCAGCAGCATGACGCAGGCAAAGAGCGTCTGGCTGAACGCGCCGTTGATGAACGGGTAGGTCACAATCCGGACCACATGCTCGGGCGGGTATTGCCCGGTGCGGGTCATCCAGCCGACGATCTCGCCCGAAAAGGCGAAGCGCTCGATCAGCTGCACCCGCCAGCCGATGGCCTGCGGCCCACCGACGAGGCCCCGCGCCCCCAGCGACACCGCCGCCTCGACCAGCGCCATGACCCCGAAGAGGCCGAGGACCACGGGCGGGACCGGGTTGACCGGGCTGGCATTGTGGGGGTGCTGCATGGCGGGGCTCCCGTGACGCTTTGCCCCGGCCTAGAGCAGCCCGGCGGCGATGGCCAGACGGCGGCAGCGGCTTACCTCTCGGCTGCGCGCGATGGCGCGCCACCCGAGGACCCCGCCGATGACCGATGACCGCGATCGCTACCTCTCACGTCCGCTGCCGGTGCCGTCCCGACGGCTCGGCCGCATGGCGCGGCTGGGCGGGCTGACCGGTGGCGTCGTGGGCCGCGCCGCATGGGCCGGTGCGCGCGAGATGGCAGGCGGCCGGCGCCCCGACCTGCGCGGTCTCATGCTGACCCCGGCAAACGCCACCCGTGTCGCGTCCGAGCTTGCGCGGATGCGCGGGGCCGCGATGAAACTCGGACAGCTCGTGTCGATGGAGGCGGGCGAGTATCTCTCGCCCGAGTTGGCCGAAATCCTCGCCACCCTGCGCTCCGAGGCGCACGCCATGCCGGGGCCGCAGCTCAAGCGCGTGCTGGCCGAGAACTGGGGCGACGACTTCCTGACCCGGCTCGCCAAGTTCGACGTCCGCCCGATCGCGGCGGCCTCCATCGGGCAGGTGCACCGTGCCGTGACCCGCGACGACCGGACGCTGGCGGTGAAGGTGCAGTATCCCGGCATCCGCGACAGCATCGACAGCGACATCGCCAATCTCGGCGCGCTCATGCGCTGGTTGGGCATGGTGCCGAAGGGGCTCGACCTCGCGCCGCTTCTGGAGGATGCCCGCGTGCAGTTGCACGAGGAGGCCGACTACCGGCGCGAGGCCGGGCAGATGACGCGCTTCGCCGACCTTCTGGAGAACGATCCGGATTTCGTCGTGCCGCGGCCGCATGCGGATTTCACCAGCCGCGACGTACTGGCGATGGACTTCCTGCCCGGCGTGCCGGTCGAAACCCTCACCACCGCCCCGCAAGAGGCGCGCGACGGGGTGGCCCGGAGGCTGATCGCGCTGCTTCTGCGCGAGCTTTTCGAGTTCCGGCTGATCCAGACAGACCCGAACTTCGCCAACTACCGCTACGACCCGGAGACCGGGCGCATTTCCTTGCTGGATTTCGGCGCCACGCGCACCTTCCCCGCACCTCTCGTGGCCGATTTCCGCGACCTGCTGCGCGCCGGGCTCGCGGGCGACCGGGACGCCATGCGGGCAACGGCCACGCGCATCGGCTACCTCTCGGACGATTTGCCGCCGCCGCGTCTCGCCACGCTTCTGGACATGATGGAGATGTGCTTTGCGCCGCTCGGGCAGGATGCGCCGTTCGACTTCGCCGCATCGGATCTGCCCGCAAGGCTGACCGAACAGGCCATCGCCTTCGGCCGAGAGCGGGACATCGCCCCCGTGCCGCCCACCGACGCGCTGTTCCTGCAACGCAAGGTGGCGGGGCTCTACCTGCTTGCGGCCCGGCTGGGCGCGCGTGTGGCGTTGCGCCCCTTGGTCACGCCCTACGCCTGATCTGCGCAAAATTGCACATATCCAGTCCCGCCATGCCCGTATCGCGCGCGGCAGCACGGGTCTAAATCGGGGTCAACGCCAACACAGGTTCAAGGAGGGTCCCACGATGACCACCGAAGCCCCGGCCGGCATGCGCATCGGCCACGTTCACCTCAAGGTCTCCGACCTCGACCGCTCGATCGACTTCTACCAGCGTGTGCTCGGCCTCAAGCTGATGCAGAGATATGGCCCGAGCGCCGCGTTCCTGTCGGCGGGCGGCTACCACCACCACCTCGGCCTGAACACCTGGGACAGCAAGGGCGCCGGCCCCGCCCCGCGCGGCTATCCGGGCCTCTTCCACACCGCGTTCCTGTTCCCCGACCGCAAGACGCTGGGCGAGGCCCTGGCCCGCGCCATCGCGGCAGGCGTCGAGATCTCGGGCGCGGCGGATCACGGCGTGTCCGAGGCCGTCTACTTCGACGATCCCGACGGCAACGGCGTCGAGATCTACCGCGACCGCCCCGAGGCCGACTGGCCACGCGACGAGAACGGCGACCTGGCGCTCTACAACCGCCCGCTCGACCTGGAGGCGCTGCTCGCGGACGCCGGCGTCACGCTGCCGGCCTGATCGGGTGGACCTTCCGGCGCGGCGGGCATAGCGTCCGCCGCGCACGACCAAGGAGGGCCCGATGGCGACCGGCCGCAACATCCGCACCTATTTCGACGGCACCTGGCACGACGGCGACGTGGCGGTGATGCGCGCGGCCGACCACGGCGCGTGGCTGGGCTCCACCGTGTTCGACGGAGCCCGCTACGTGGACGGCATGGCGCCGGATCTCGACCTGCACTGCGCCCGGACCAACCGCTCGGCCCGCGCGCTGATGATCGAGCCCACCAGGACCGACGCCGAGATCCTCGAGATCGCACGCGAGGGCCTGTCGCAGATGCCCGCCGACGCGCCGGTCTACATCCGGCCGATGTACTGGTCGCTGAACTCGGAACCCTCGGCGATCATGCCCAAGATCGGCCCCGACCAGACCGGCTTCGCTTTTTGCCTCGAGGAATTCCCGATGCTGCCCGCCGATCACGCGGTGCGGCTGGGACGGACTTCGTTCCGCCGACCGGTGCTCGAGGACAACGTGGTGAACGCCAAGGCCGGCTGCCTCTATCCGAACAACGCCCGGATGCTGGCCGAGGTCGGCCGCCGCGGGTTCGAGAATGCGCTGGTGGCGGATGCCATGGGAAACGTGGCCGAGACGGCGACGTCGAACGTCTTCATGGTTCGCGACGGCGTGGTCTTCACTCCGATTCCGAACGGCACCTTCCTCGCCGGGATCACCCGCGCGCGCCATATCGAGAACCTGCGCGCAGACGGCGTCGAGGTGGTCGAGACGGTCCTGAGCTTTGCCGACTTCGAGGCCGCGGACGAGGTGTTCCTGACCGGCAACCTCAACAAGGTCACGCCGGTCTCGGCCTTCGAGGACACGACCTACGAGATCGGTCCGATGACCCGGCGGGCCCGCGACATCTACTGGGACTGGGCGGCGTCCAACCCGTTCTGATCGCAGGGCCGGGCGGCTTGCGCGGCCCCGGCCGCACTGCCATGATCGACCGGCAGGAAGGACCCAGCCCATGCGCAAGTTCCTCGTCGTGCTCGACGACAGCCGCGAATGTCTCAACGCCATGCGCTTCGCCGCCATGCGTGCGGCCAAGACCGGTGGCGGTGTGGCGATCCTGTCGGTGATCCCCCCCGACGAGTTCAACCACTGGATCGGCGTGGGCGACATCATGCGCGAAGAGGCCCGCGAGCGCATCCAGGCGCACTTCGAGGTCTTCGCCAAATGGATGCGCGACCGCCAGAAGGTCGACCCCGAGCTGGTGATCCGCGAGGGCGATCCGGTCACGCAGATCGTGGCTCAGGTGGGTGACGACCCCGATATAGGCGTTCTGGTACTCGGCGCCGGCACCGACGGCGGACCGGGTCCGCTGGTGACGCAGCTGACCCGGAACTCCGGCAGCCTGCCGATCCCGATCACCATCGTGCCGGGCGATCTGTCCAAGGAACGCCTCGAGGCGATCACCTGAGACGCGACCGGCGTGGCCGCGCGTGATAGGCTCGCGGCGATTTTCCATCACCTGGACATTGCCGCCATGCCCCGCACCAACATGCGCGACCTGACCTTCGCGACGATGAACCTGCTCAACCTGCAAGCGCCGGGCGGGCTGACCTATTCCAGCACCCCGCCCTTTCCGGACGACGCCGAGGGCCGCGCCGCCTACCGGCGCAAGGTGGCGTGGATCGGCGCGAAGATCGCGCAGGTCGAGGCCGAGGTCATCGCCTTCCAGGAGGTCTGGGACGCGGACGCGCTCCGTGCCTGTTTCGACGCGGCGGGCCTAACGGATACCTACGATATCGTGGCCCGAGACGCGCCCGGCCGGGGCCGGCCGCAGGTGGCGCTGGCCGTGGCGAGGGACCGCAACGGCGGCAGCCAGCTGATTGAGGCCGACTGGCACGCTGAGTTTCCCGACACCTTTCGCTTCGACGGCATCCGCGAAAGCGACGGCGCGCAGGAAGAGGTCACGATCACCATCAACGCGTTCTCGCGCCCCCTGCTGATCGCCCGCATCCAGCCCGAGGGCACCTCGCCCAGACCGCCCGAGGTCACGATCGTCTGCGCTCACCTGAAGTCCAAGGGCCCCGCCCGCGTCTCCTTCGCGCGGCCGCGCCCGGTGGTCCTGCAGGAACATGCCGCGCGCGCTAAGTCCGCCCTGTCCCATATCCGCCGGGTGATGGAGGCGGGCGCCCTCCGCGTGCTTCTGGACGAGCGCATGTCCGCGACCGACGAGGCGCCGCTATCCCCCGTCGTGGTGCTGGGCGATCTGAACGACGACACCTCCTCGGTCACGACCGAGCTGATCTCGGACCAGCCGACCTTTCGCGTGATCGAGAAAAGCACCGCGGGACGGCAGGCGGACAAGGGCCTCTACTCGGTGGAGCGGCTGCAGCAGTACCGCTCGCTCCGGCACGTATACTATACCCATATCTACCAGAACAAACGCGAGAGCCTCGACCATATCCTGGTGTCGGAAGAGTTCTACGACCACTCGCGCAAGCGGCTCTGGTCGTTCCGCGAGATGGAGGTCATCAACGACCACCTGAACCGCGAGGACTACGAGGAGGCGCTCGGTGCCTCGGATCACGGCATCGTGCGCGCCTATTTCGACTGGAACCCCATGCCGGACGAGATCGGCTGACAGCCGGCCAAAGTTTAGAACCGTTCCAAACCTTGACCCTGTTCGGGCGGATGGCCATATTCGCGGTCAACCGAGAAAGGGCAGCGCCATGTTCATCCAGACCGAATCGACTCCGAACCCGGCCACGCTGAAGTTCCTGCCGGGCCAGACGGTGCTCGAGGCGGGCACCGCCGACTTCCCGTCCCCCGAGGGCGCGGGCACCTCGCCGCTGGCCACGCGCCTGTTCGAGGTGCAGGGCGTCACGGGCGTGTTCTTCGGCAACGACTTCGTTACCGTGACCAAGGCCGACGAAAGCGACTGGGACCACGTGAAGCCCGGCGTGCTGGGTGCGATCATGGAGCACTTCCAGTCCGGCAAGCCGGTCATGGCCGAGGGTGCGATGGACGCCGCCGGTGACGGCCACGCCGAGCACACCGGCGAGGACGGCGAGATTGTCGGCCAGATCAAGGAGTTGCTCGACACCCGCGTGCGGCCCGCGGTGGCTCAGGATGGCGGCGACATCACGTTCCACGGCTTCGAGCGCGGCGTCGTCTACCTGCACATGCAGGGCGCCTGCGCGGGCTGCCCGTCCTCGACCCTGACGCTGAAGATGGGGATCGAGAACCTGCTGCGTCACTACATCCCCGAGGTCACCGAGGTGCGTCCGGTTGGCGTCTTCTGATCGACCGATCCTCGGGTTCGACACGTCGGCCGCGCATTGCGCGGCCGTCTTGCTGTCGGGCGACCGGATCCTTGCCCAGCGCACCGAAGAGATGACCCGCGGCCAGGCCGAGCGCCTGTTGCCGCTGATCGAAGATGTTCTGGCCGAGGCGGGCGTGGCCTGGGACGAGGTCGGGCGGCTTGGCGTCGGCACCGGCCCGGGAAACTTCACCGGGCTTCGGATCGCCGTCGCGGCGGCGCGCGGGCTGGCGCTGGCGCTCGACATTCCCGCGAGCGGCGTGTCCACCTTTGACGCGATCACGCCCGAGGCCGGCGCCCGCGCCGCGATCCCCGCGCCGCGCGATCAGGTTTACCTGCGCGACGCGGCCGGTGAAATCACCCTCCATCCCCGCGACGAGGCCGAGGCGGCAGGCCCGCTGACGTTCCCGCCCGAACCCGGCATACTCGCCGCCGCGATCGCACGCGCCGCGGCACGGGCCGAACCGCCCTTTACTGTTCCGGCCCCGCTCTATGTTCGTCCGGCGGATGCGGCCCCCGCCCGCGACGTGCCCCCGAGGATCCTCGATGACGCCTGACGATATTGCTGCCCTGATGCAGCGGGCCTATCGCCATCAGACACCGTGGCGTCCCGACGACGTGGCCGCAGTGACCGCGCGCCGGACGACGCGGGTCTTCTCCGACGACGGCGCGGTGCTGATCGCGCAGGTGGTCGCGGACGAGGCCGAGATCCTCGCGCTCGTGACCGATCCCGATCGCCAGCGCGAAGGCCGTGCGGCGCGGCTTCTCGATACCTTCCACGCCGAGATGGCCGAGGGCGGCGTGACCCGCACCGTGCTCGACGTGGCCGAGGACAACGCGCCGGCTCTCGCCCTTTACGAATCCCGTGGCTACCGGACAACGGCGGCGCGCGCGGCCTACTACAAGCGTCCCGAGGGTGGGCATGCCGACGCATTGCTCATGGCGCGACCGATGACGGAAGGTCACGCGAGGTCGTGACCGGCCGGACCCCGCGTTCCGGGGAAAAACCGGTTGACCCTCTCATACCCCTCCGTCCTAAATTGCCGCCGATGCAATAACAGGACGCCGGCGGCGCAAGATCGCCCGCGCGTCCGGACCAGGGAGCCCTGCATGACCGTGATGAAATCCCTTCTCGGCGCCTCCGCCGCGCTGGCGCTGAGCGCCGCCGCCGCGATCGCCGACCCCGCGCTGATCTACGATCTGGGCGGGAAGTTCGACAAGTCGTTCAACGAGGCCGCCTTCAACGGTGCACAGCGCTGGGCCGATGAAACCGGCGGCTCCTACCGCGATATCGAGCTTCAGTCCGAGGCGCAGCGCGAGCAGGCCCTGCGCCGCTTCGCCGAGGCGGGCTTCAACCCGGTCATCACCACCGGCTTCTCGATGTCGACGCCGATCGCCAACGTCGCCGGCGACTATCCCGACACCAAGTTCGTGACCATCGACGGCTACGTCGACCCGGAGGAGCACGAGAACGTGAAATCCATCCTCTTCGCGGAGGAGCAGGGCTCGTATCTCGTCGGCATGCTGGCGGCGATGGCGTCGGAGTCGAACACGGTATCCTTCGTGGGCGGCATGGACATCCCGCTGATCCGGGCCTTCGCCTGCGGCTACGCGCAGGGCGCCAAGTCCGTCAGCGACGACATTGAGGTGATCGTCAACATGACCGGCACCACGCCGGCGGCCTGGAACGACCCGGTGAAGGGCTCGGAGCTGACCAACGCGCAGATCAGCCAAGGCTCGGACGTGGTGTTCGCCGCGGCCGGCGGCACCGGCATCGGCGTTCTGCAGACCGCCGCGGACGAGGACATCCTGTCGATCGGCGTGGACAGCAACCAGAACTACCTGCACCCGGGCCAGGTCCTGACCTCGATGCTCAAGCGCGTGGACGTCGCCGTCTATGACGCGATGCAGGCGGGACCCGATCTCGAGACCGGCGTCGAGACGCTGGCGCTCGCGGATGACGGCGTAGGCTACGCCCTCGACGAGAACAACGAAGAGCTCATCACCGAAGAGATGAAGACGGCCGTCGACGAGGCGCGCCAGCAGATCATCGACGGCGAGATCGAGGTCCACGACTACCGCTCGGACGACAGCTGCCCGGCGATCAGCTTCTGATCCCGGCCTTCATCACGACACTCTCGACGGGGGCTGCACCTGCTGCAGCCCCCGTATCGGACGTTCACCGGAGCCACGGATGACCGACCCCGCCCCAGCCATCGAACTTCAGGGCATTTCCAAATCCTTCGGCCCGGTGCAGGCCAACAAGGACATCTCGCTGCGCGTGATGCCGGGCACGATCCACGGGATCATCGGCGAGAACGGCGCGGGCAAGTCCACGCTCATGTCGATCCTCTACGGCTTCTACGCCGCGGACAAAGGCGACATCTGGATCAAGGGCGAGAAGCGCCAGATTCCCGACAGTCAGGCCGCGATCAAGGCCGGCATCGGCATGGTCTTCCAGCATTTCAAGCTGGTGCAGAACTTCACCGTGCTCGAGAACGTCATCCTCGGTGCCGAGGACGGCGGCCTTCTGCGCCCGTCGCTGGCCAAGGCGCGCGGCGTGCTGAAGAGCCTCGCCGAGGAATACGAGCTGTCGGTCGATCCCGACATGCAGGTCCAGCACCTCTCGGTCGGGCATCAGCAGCGGGTCGAGATCCTCAAGGCGCTTTACCGGCAGGCGGACATCCTGATCCTCGACGAGCCCACGGGCGTGCTCACGCCCGCCGAGGCCGACCACCTCTTCCGCATCCTCGACAACCTGCGGGCCGAGGGGAAGACGATCATCCTCATCACCCACAAGCTGCGCGAGATCATGGAGATCACCGACACCGTGTCGGTCATGCGCCGCGGCGAGATGACGGCGACGGTCAAGACAGCGCAAACCACGCCCGAGGAGCTGGCCGAGCTGATGGTCGGCCGCAAGGTGCTGTTGCGCGTCGACAAGGCACCGGCCCAGCCCAAGGGCGCCGCGCTCGAGGTCCGCGACCTGCGGCACGTGGACACCAGCGGCGTGGAGCGCCTGCGCGGCGTTTCCTTCGACCTGCACGCCGGCGAAGTGCTGGGCATCGCGGGCGTCGCCGGTAATGGCCAGTCCGAGCTGCTCGAGGTCTTGGGCGGTTATGCCGACGCGACCGGCTCGGTCACCCTGAACGGGTCCGCCCTGCCCCTGTCGGGCGCGGGCTGCGACGGCATGGCCCGGCGCGCGGCCGGCATCGGGCACGTTCCCGAGGACCGGCAGAGCGAGGGCCTCATCATGCCCTACAGCGCGTGGGAGAACTCGGTCTTCGGGTATCACCGGGATCCCATGTGGCAGTCGGGCCTGCTGATGAAGAACGCGGCCATCCGCGAGGACGCCGCCGGGAAGATGGAGCGCTTCGACGTGCGCCCGCCGAACCCGGACCTTGCCGCCAAGAACTTCTCGGGCGGCAACCAGCAGAAGATCGTGCTTGCGCGCGAGATCGAGCGGAACCCCGACGTCCTGCTGATCGGCCAGCCGACGCGTGGCGTGGACATCGGCGCGATCGAGTTCATCCACCAGCAGATCGTGCGCCTGCGCGATGCCGGCAAGGCGATCCTGCTCGTGTCGGTGGAGCTCGACGAAATCTTCGCGCTGTCGGACCGCATCGGCGTGATGTTCGACGGCCGGCTCATGGGCATCCGCGACGCCGCCGCGGCCGACCAGCGCGAGCTGGGCCTGCTGATGGCGGGCGTCGGCGAGGACGAGGGCCAGGATCCGATGGCGGCCGCCGAGGCCGCGGAACGCGAACGGGAACGCCGGGAGGCGACGCATGGATAAGCTGCCCCCCTGGGCCGACGCGGTGCTGGTGCCGCTGATCTCGCTTTTGCTGGCCGCAGCGCTGTCGGCGCTGGTGATCCTCGGGATCGGCGAGAACCCCGTCGAGGCGTTCCGCCTGATGGTCGAGGGTGCGCTCCTGCGATCCGCGGGCTGGGGCTACACGCTCTACTACGCCACCAACTTCATCTTCACCGGCCTCGCCGTGTCGGTCGCCTTCCACGCGCGGCTGTTCAACATCGGCGGCGAGGGTCAGGCAACGCTGGGCGGTCTCGGCGTGGCCATCGTCTGCCTCTACCTGCCATGGCCGCACTGGACGCTGGCGATGCTCGGCGCCTCGGTAGCCGCCGCGCTCTTCGGGGCGGCGTGGGCATTCATCCCCGCCTACCTGCAGGCGAAACGCGGCAGCCACATCGTCATCACCACGATCATGTTCAACTTCATCGCCGCGGCGCTGCTGAACTACCTCCTGGTGAACGTGATGAAACCGGCGGGCCAGCAGGACCCGGCGACCGACATCTTCCCGGCCGCGACGCACCTGCCAACCTTCCAGGACATGTTCGCCACCGAGGCCAACCCGCTTTTCCGCGGAGCTCCGGGCAACGTGACCTTCTTCCTCGCCATCGCGGCCTGCGTGGCGATCTGGGCGCTGATCTGGCGCACCCGGCTCGGCTACGAGATCCGGGCGCTCGGCCATTCGGAGAGCGCCGCGCGCTACGCCGGCATCTCGCCGGTGAAAACCATTGTCGTCGCCATGCTGATCTCCGGCGGGCTTGCCGGGCTGATGGGCGTGAACACCGCCATGGGCGAGGCCGAGCGGCTGGTGATGAACGCGACCGAAGGCGCGGGCTTCATCGGGATCGCCGTTGCGCTGATGGGCCGCAATCACCCCGTGGGCGTGTTCCTCGCCGCGATCCTTTTCGGGTTTCTCTACCAGGGCGGGGCCGAGCTCGCGCTTTGGACCAACATCCCGCGCGAGTTGATCGTGGTCATCCAGGCGCTGGTGATCCTGTTCACCGGCGCGCTCGACAACGCGGTGCGGATGCCGCTGGCGCGCGTCTTCGCGATGCGCCGCAAACCGGCGGAATAAGGGGACAGGCATGGACTACGCCACGCTGTTGCAGGTGCTCGATTCGACCATGCGGCTTGCCACGCCCTTGCTGCTGGCCTGCCTTGCCGGTCTCTTTTCCGAGCGCGCGGGCGTCATCGACATCGGCCTCGAGGGCAAGATGCTGATCGCGGCCTTCTTCTCGGCAGCCATCGCGGCGGCCACCGGCTCGGTCTGGCTGGGCCTCCTGGCGGGCCTCGTGTCGTCCACGCTGCTGAGCTTCGTGCACGGGCTTGCCTCGATCACGTTCCGGGGCAACCAGCTGATCTCGGGCGTGGCGATCAACTTTCTCGCCGCCGGCCTGACCGTGCTGATCGCGCAGGACTGGTTCGGCCAGGGGGGGCGCACGCCGTCCCTGATCGGGTCCGGGCGCTGGGAGAACATCACCCTGCCGCTGGCCGAGACGCTGCGCCCGGTGCCCGTGTTGGGCCCGCTCTACGCCGACCTGATCTCCGGCCACTCGCTGCTGGTCTACGTGGGCCTCGTGATGGTGCCGGTGACGTGGTGGGTGCTGTTCCGCACCCGCTTCGGGCTGCGCCTGCGCGCCGTGGGCGAGGCGCCCGAGGCGGTGGACACCGCCGGCGTCTCGGTCACCGGGCTGCGCTACGCCGCGGTAGGCATCTGCGGCCTGCTCTGCGGGCTTGCGGGATCCTACCTCGCCACGGGCCTGCAGGCGGGCTTCGTCAAGGACATGACCGCGGGCCGGGGCTACATCGCGCTGGCGGCGCTGATCTTCGCCAAGTGGCGGCCTTGGTCGGCGCTCGGGGCCTGCCTGCTCTTCGGGCTGCTGCAGGCAGTCGCGCTGCGCTACCAGAACATCGACCTCGGCGGGATCACGATCCCGGTGCAGGTGATGGACGCCCTGCCCTACATCCTGACCGTGGTGATCCTCGCGGGCTTCGTCGGCAAGGCGATCCCGCCGCGGGCGGGCGGAGAGCCCTACGTCAAGGAGCGCTAGGCGCCTCCGCGCTGCCCGTGCCGTTGCGCCAAGGCGCTGCGGCGCAGAAAATCCGACCGTGACACGCCACGGGGCGTTGCCTTGCCCCACCGCCCCGCGCAATCTGGCGCCATGCAGCTCTACCTCCCCATCGCCGAGGTTTCGGTCAGCCTGTTCCTGCTTCTCGGCCTCGGCGTGATGGTGGGAATCCTGTCCGGCATGTTCGGCGTGGGCGGCGGGTTTCTGATCACTCCGCTCCTGTTCTTCCTCGGCATCCCGCCCGCCGTGGCGGTCGCCACCGGCGCCAACCAGATCGTGGCCAGTTCGGTCTCGGCCGTTCTTGCGCACCTGAGGCGAAAGACCGTGGACCTTAAAATGGGCACCGTCCTGCTGGTAGGGGGTCTCGGCGGGTCGGGCGTGGGCGTGTGGCTGTTCAACTACCTCAAGGAGGCCGGCCAGGTCGATCTGCTGGTGCGGCTGTGCTACGTTGTCTTCCTCGGCATCATCGGCGGGCTGATGTTGATCGAGAGCCTGCGCGCCCTCCTGAACGCGCAGAAGGGCAAGCGCGGCAAGCGCAAGTCCCACGGCTGGGTGCACGGCCTGCCCTTCACGATGCGGTTCCGGGCCTCGGGCCTCTACATCTCGGCGATCCCGCCCCTGCTGGTCGGCGCGGCGGTGGGCGTGCTGGCGGCGATCATGGGCGTGGGCGGCGGCTTCATCATGGTGCCGGCGATGATCTACCTGCTGGGGATGCCGACCAAGGTGGTCGTCGGCACGTCGCTCTTCCAGATCATTTTCGTCACCGCCTTCACCACGATCATGCACGCGGTCACCACGCAGACGGTCGACATCTTCCTTGCCCTCGCGCTGATCTGTGGCGGTGTGGTCGGCGCGCAGATCGGCACGGCGCTCGGCTCGCGGCTCAAGGCCGAGCAGTTGCGTATCCTGCTCGCGCTGCTGGTGTGCGCGGTCTGCGTGAAGCTCGGTCTCGACCTCGTGATCGAGCCGACGGAGCTTTACGTGATCTCGCAGGAAGGCGCGCCGGAATGACCCCGCTCCGCCGCCTCCTCGCCGCGGCCGCGCTGTGGTCTGCGGCCGCCCTGCCAGCCGCCGCGCAGGAGACCGGAGAGGGCGCGGGCGCCGAAAGCGTGGTGCTCGGGCTCAGCCAGGACAGCGTGTCGATCTCGACCGACTTCGACGGTTCCGAGATCCTCGTCTACGGCGCGGTGAAGCGCGAGGTGCCGATCCCCGCCGATCCGCCGCTTGAGGTGGTGGTCACCGTGTCGGGCCCGTTCGTGCCGATCACCGTCTACCGCAAGGAACGCCGCTTCGGCATCTGGGTGAACACCGATGCCGTCGAGATCGACCTCGCGCCCTCGTTCTACGCGGTTGCCACCTCCGGCCCCTTCGACAGCGTGTTGTCGAACGTCGAGGACCTGCGCCACTCGGTGTCGGTGCCGCGCGCGATCCGGTCCGTCGGCGCAAGGGTGGAGAACGCGCAGGCCTTCACCGAAGCCGCGATCCGCATCCGCGACGAGGCCGGGCTCTACCAGCTGCTCGAGGGCGCGGTGCACGTGCGCGAGGAGACGCTGTTCTCGACCCGCATCCGCTTGCCCGCGAACCTGACCGAGGGCAACTACGCCACCCGCATCTTCCTGACCCGCGGCGGCCGGGTGATCGGTGATACATCGAGCATGATTGACGTCCGCAAGGTCGGGCTGGAACGATGGCTCTACAACCTGTCGCGCGACCTGCCGCTGGTCTACGGCCTCTTGTCCCTGACGCTGGCGATCGTCGCCGGCTGGGGCGCGTCCACGGCCTTCCGATACATGCGGAACTGATCCGGTCAGCCTTCGGTGCGTTCGCGGGCAAGCGGCGCCATCTGCCGGTGCCCGTCCGAAACCACCGAGAAGGAGCCGTCGGATTCCAGCACCACGGCATCCACGTCCGCAAGGCTGCGCCAGCCCTCGGTGCGGACCACCGTGTCCAGTTCCTCGCGAGTGACGCGGGCACGGCGCATGGCGCCGGGAAGCGCCTCGCCGCGTCGGGCCAGCAATGTCGGCTCGGAGCGCACCGCGCGCGCGAACCACGACGCCCGCACCGAGGCCGTGGCCACCGCCCATTGCAGCGCGATCAGCAGCACCAGGGCGGTGATCCCCTCGGCAAGGGCGACGCTCTCGCTCAGCAGGATCGACGCCAGGGTCGAGCCGAACGCCACGGTGATGACGAGGTCGAAGGCGTTGAGCTTGGCCAGCGTCCGGTTGCCGGAAAGCCGCAGCGAGAACACGAGGAACGCGTAGGCCATAGTGCCGACAATGAGCGTCCGGACGATGCCGCTCCAGCTTTGGAAGAACATTTCGGACCAGTCCATGCGCGCCCCGCTTTCGTGTTTCCAAGGACCCAACCATTGGTCCGGTCACCGGTTTCATCGCACTGCCTTGCCGAGGGCGCGTCCCGGGGCTACGGTCCGCCTCACCTCGGGGTGCCGGACCGTGCGAGACGCGCGCAAGGCTGAGATGCGGGAGCCCCCGCGAACCCGTTGAACCTGAACCGGGTAACACCGGCGGAGGGAAGGTGTCCGGCGTCCCCGCATCGACGGGTCGCCCCCTGCCCGTCCGCCGCGACAAACGGAGGATCGGCCATGAATGCCACAACCCCGCTCGCCGCGGCCACCACGCTCGCGCTTTCCGCCCTCGGCACCGTCGCCGCTGCGCAGGAAGACCGCCCCGTGCTGACCGTCTATGCCGGCGACTACGTCGCCTCGGAATGGGGGCCCGGCCCCCGCATCGAGGAGATGTTCGAGGCGCGCTGCGACTGCGACCTGCAGTTCTCGACCGGGGATCTGCTGCCGCGCCTCATGCTCGAGGGCGAGCGCACCGACGCCGACATCGTGTTCGGCCTGAACACCGACGTGACGCGGAAGGCGCGCGAGTCGGGCCTCTTCGCCCCGCATGGGCAGGACACCTCGGACCTGACCCTGCCGGTCGAATGGACCGACGACACCTTCCTGCCCTACAATTACGGGCACACGGCCTTCGTCTACGACACCGACCGCGTGACCGAGCCGCCCGAGAGCTTCGACGCCCTGCTCGAGGCGCCCGACGATCTGTCCATCGTCATCCAGGACCCTCGCACGTCGATCTCGGGGCTCGCCATGGCGCTGTGGATCGATGCAGTCTACGGCGACGAGGCACAGGCCGCGTGGGAGGCGCTCGCACCGAAGATCCTCACCGTCACCAAGGGCTGGTCCGAGAGCTACGGCCTCTTCACCGACGGCGAGGCCGACATGGTGCTGAGCTACACCACGTCGCCCGCCTACCACCTGATCGCCGAGGACGACGATACGGTGAAGGCCGCGATTTTCCCCGAGGGCCACTACTTCATGGTCGAGCTGGTCGCGCGAACGTCCACCACCGACGTGCCCGAGCTTGCGGACGAGTTCCTGTCCTTCGTGCTGTCCGAGGACTTCCAGTCGATGATCGCCACCGGCAACTGGTCGATCCCGGCCAAGCTCCCGCGCGAGAAGTGGCCGGAGGGCTTCCAGGCTCTCGAGCTGCCCGACGAGGTCCTGTTCTACGACGAGGACGAGGCCGCGGCGCGGCGCGAGGAGGCGATCGAGGCGTGGCGGCGCGGTCTTTCGCAGTAATCGCGGCGGGCCTCGTGGCGCTTCTGGCGCTGGGGCCCGTCGTGGCGGTCGTCTGGCGGGCCGGAGGATTCGCGTCCTTCGGCCCCGGCGACATGCAGGCGTTGCGCTTCACGCTCTGGCAGGCGGCGGCCTCCGCCGCCCTGAGTGTCGGGCTGGCGATCCCGGTGGCGCGCGCGCTGGCCCGGCGTCGTTTCGTCGGGCGCGGCCTGCTTGTGGCCCTGCTGGGCGCGCCGTTCATCCTGCCGGTGATCGTGGCCGTGCTGGGCCTGATCGCGGTCTTCGGATCGCAGGGCCTCGTGAACCGTGCGCTGTCGGGCCTCGGGTTGCCGTCTCTCAGCATCTACGGTGCGCACGGCGTGATCCTCGCGCACGTGTTCTTCAACCTTCCGCTGGCCACGCGGATGATCCTGCAAGGCTGGCTGGCGATCCCCGGAGAGCGGCTGCGCCTCGCCGCCGCGCTCGACCTCGGTCCGTGGACGATGCTGCGCGTGCTGGAATGGCCGATGCTGCGCCGGATCGTGCCTCAGGCCTTCGCGGTGATCTTCGTGATCTGCCTGTCCTCCTTCGCCGTGGCGCTGACACTGGGCGGCGGGCCGCGCGCGACCACGGTGGAGCTGGCGATCTACCAGGCCATGCGCTTCGACTTCGACCTTGGCCGCGCTGCCGCGCTGGCGTGCCTGCAACTGGCACTGGCGCTGTCGGCGGGCCTCGTCGCGCTTGCGCTGTCAGGGGGCACCGGCTTCGGCGCGGGCCTCGACCGTGCGATCCCGCGCTGGGACGCGGACCGCGCGGGCGCGAAGGTGCTCGATGCGGCGTGGATCGGCTTCGCGGCGCTGTTCCTGCTCACCCCGCTGGTGTTGGTGACCCTGAACGGCGTGCCGGGGCTCACGCAACTCGGCGCCTCCACCCTGGCGTCCGCGGGCCGGTCGCTGGCCGTGGCGCTCGCCTCCACGCTCCTGTGCCTTCTCTGGGCGCTGCCTCTTGCCACGCGCCGGGGCGAGGTCGCGGGCCTCGCGGGCATCGCCATCTCGCCCCTGGTGATCGGTACGGGCCTGTTCATCGTGGTTCGCCCCTATGCCGCGCCCACGGACCTAGCCCTTCCGGTCACCATGCTGGTCAACGCGATGGCGGCGCTGCCCTTTGCGCTGCGTATCCTGCGTCCCGAGGCCGAGAGCATCCGCGCCGAGCATCGCAGGCTCGCGCAGTCGCTGGGCCTTTCGGGACGGGTCTGGCTCATGCGTATCCTGCTGCCGCGCCTGCGCCGCCCGCTGGGCTTCGCTGCCGGTCTGACGGCGGCGCTGTCGATGGGCGACCTCGGCGTGATCGCCCTTTTCGCCGATCCCGGCCACGCGACGCTGCCCTTCCACGTCTACGGGCTGATGGGCTCCTACCGGATGGAGGCGGCCCAGGGCGCGGCGCTATTGCTGCTGGCGCTGTCGTTGGGGCTGTTCTGGCTGTTCGACCGAGGGGGACGGGTGAATGCTTGAGGTGCGAGGCGTGACCCACGGCGCGGGCGCGTTCCGTCTGGAGGCGGACCTGACCCTGCCCCGCGCGGGCCGCGTGGCGGTGATCGGGCCGTCGGGGGCGGGAAAATCCACGCTGCTCGACCTGATTGCCGGATTCCGCGCGCCCGACGCGGGCCGTATCCTTTGGGACGGCTCCGACCTGACCGACCAGCCGCCGGGCCGGCGTCCGGTGGCGACGCTCTTCCAGGACAACAACCTGTTTCCGCACCTGAGCGTGAACGAGAACCTCGCGCTGGCGCTCCGACCGCGCGGCGGACGTCTCGACGCGGACCAGCGGACCGCTCGAAGCGAGGCGCTGGAGCGCGTCAGCCTGCCGGAGATGGGCGCGCGTCGTCCCGGCGACCTGTCCGGCGGTCAGCAGAGCCGCGCGGCGCTTGCACGTGTGCTGCTGCAGCGCCGCCCGGTCATGCTGCTCGACGAGCCTTTTGCGGCCCTCGGCCCGGCGCTCAAGCGCGAAATGCTCGACCTGGTGCGAGACGTCGGCGACACGCTGGATGCCCTGGTTCTGGTAGTCACCCACGATCCCCGCGACGCGCAGGGCTTCGCCGCACAGACCGTCCTTGTGGACGAGGGCCGCGTGCACCCGCCGGTTGCCACGGAGACGCTCTTCTCCGATCCGCCCCCCGCCCTGCGCGCCTATCTCGGCGACTGAGTCCTGAACCGGCCCTATTCGGGCTTCGTCGCCTGCATCGCCTCGGTCTCGGAGGCCTTCTCGAACCACGCCGCCAGCTGCGGCCGCCCCGCGCGCCAGTCCCTCTCCGGGTGGCGGAAGTCAAGGTATCCAAGCGCACAGCCGATGGCGATCTGCGCCATGGTCACGCGGCCTGCGAGGTGGCTGGTCCAGCGGTCCTCGAGCGCGTCGAGCGACCGGGCGATCTTGGCCCACTGCCCTTCGAGCCACGGCGCGTGGCGCTTCTCCTCGGGGCGGAAGCGCGCCTCGTAGATCATGCCCACGGCGGCATCGAGGATGCCGTCCGCCGTCGCCTCCAGCGTCAGGACCTCCCACAGGCGGCTTTCGGGATAGAGCCCCGCGCCCGCACGTGCATCGAGGTAGCGGCAGATCACCCGGCTGTCGTAGAGCGCGGGGCCGTCCTCGCGCAGGAGCGTCGGCACCTTGCCCACGGGGTTCATCGCGGTGAGCGTTGGATCGGGCTCGAGCGGCGAGGCCGCGACCTTCTGGGTTTCGGTCTGGTCGGCGAGGCCGGTCTCGATCAGCGTGACGCGGACCTTGCGCACGTAGGGCGAGGGTCCGGCCATCAGGAGCGTCATCATCGCGGGGGCCTCCGGGCTGTTGCGTGTCGTGGCGCAGGCTAGACCCGCGCCGCGCCCGCCGAAAGGGGAAGCAGGATCACGGCGCCGGCGGATCGGTCATCAGCCGCGCGAGGGCGTCGAGCTCGTGCCCGATGCCCGCCGCCGCGATCCGGTCGGCCGCACCGTAGCGCGCCCCGGGCGTCTTGTTCTGGTTCAGCTTCCACGTCGCGTCGATCGCATCGACCCGCAGGACGTAGGGCACGATGACGCGCAGCAGCTTGTCGCGCGCGGCCTCGGTCATCTTGGCGGTGGTCCAGGGCCGCTTGGGCGCGAGGCGGGCCTCGAACGCCTCCGACAGCCTGTCGAGCATGGGGAGCAGCTCGTCCGTCGGTCGCCTCTCGAGCGTGCCGGTAAGGTGGACGGCGACGTAGTTCCACGTGGGCACCTGGTCGTCGAGGCCGTACCAGTCGGGCGAGACGTAGCCGTCCGGGCCCGAAACGGCGAGCCGTGCGCCAGCGCGGTCGCTCACCGAGCGGGCGATGGGGTTCGACCGGACGAGGTGCAGCTCGGCGGTGGTGCCGTCCCCGGACAAAAGGAACGGAACGTGGGACAGGTGCGGCACGCCGGCACCGTCGCCCACGGCGAGCACACCGAAGCCGCGCTCACGGGCGAAGGCGATGTCGGCTGCGTGGTCGGAGGTGCGAAAAGCGGGATTCGGGTGCATTTGATCAAACCTGTCGGGTCGCGCCCATCCAGACGGGCCGGTGGGGCCCCTGTCAACGCGCCTTGGGGTGGGTGTCCTCGTAGACCCTCATCAAATGCGCGCCGTCGACCGAGGTATAGGCCTGCGTCGTCGACAGCGAGGCGTGGCCCAGCAGGTCCTGGATCGCCCTCAGGTCACCGCCCGAGGCCAGCAGATGCGTGGCAAAGCTGTGACGGAAGGCGTGGGGCGTCGCGCTCGACGGCAGGCCGAGCTGGAGCCGCGCGCGCTCGGTCGCCTTGCGGACCAGCCGCGCGTTCAGCGGCCCGCCCCGCGCCCCGCGGAACAGCGGGTCTTCGGCCCCGAGGTCGAACGGGCAAAGCGCAACGTACCGGTCGACCGCCGTCCGGGCCACGGGCAATACCGGCACGACCCGCTCCTTGCCGCCCTTGCCGACGATCCGCAGCGCTTCGGCCAGCGGCACGGACGCGCCGGTGAGGCCCAACGCCTCGGACATCCGCAGGCCGCAGCCGTATAGCAGCGTGACCACCGCGGCATCGCGCGCGGCGATCCAGCCGTCGGCCTGCGACTCCACGGTGCCGATCATGTCCCGTGCCGCATCCTCGGTCATCGGGCGCGGCAGCTTCTTCTGGAAACGGGGGGCGCGGGTGGTCAGCACAGCCGTGGGCTCGAAGCCCTCGCGCTCGGCCAGCCAGCGGTAGAACGCCTTGACCGCCGACAGCTTGCGCGCAACCGACCGCGAGCCGACACCGCCCGAGCGCAGGCCGGCGAGCCAGGCCCGCATGTCGCGCACCTCGATCCGCGACAGCGCGGCCAGGCCCTGCGGCTCGGCCCGGTGGGCTGTCATGAAGGCGATGAACTCGACCACGTCGCCGCGATAGGCGGACAGGGTTGCCGGGGCGTTGCCGCGCAGGGCACCGGCGGCGGCGATCCACCCCTCGAGCGCGTCGCGCGCCTGGGGCGAGATCGCGAGGCTCATGCCAGCCAGCGCCGCATCGAGCGTTCGAACACCCCGGCGAAAAAGCCGAGAAGATCGGTGCCGTGCTGCGGCGTGAACTGGTGGGGGTCCTCTGCGCCGAGGATCAGCAGGCCCGGCAGGCGGCCTTCACCCAGATCGAGCCGCAGGGACGCCTCGGACCGGATCCAGTCGGCCAGCTCGCCGTAAATGCGGGAATCGCCCTCGCCCAGCTGGCGCAGGGTCACGGGACGTGCGGGCCCGCCCCGGCCGGCGGCGATGTAGTCGTCGACAAAGCCCGGCTCGGCCACGGTCAGAACCTCGCCCAGACGGCGCACCGCGGGCACTTCGCCGCCGTCCCGGCTTTCGAGCACGAGCTTCACGCAGTCGACGCGCAGGATGTCCGCGACCTCGCCGCCGAGATCGCGCAGGAACGCCTCGAACTCGACCGGGTCGAGCATCCGCAGGATGGCACGGTGGATCTGGTTGGTCCCGGCAAGGTTCTCGTAGGCTGCCGCGATGACCGAGCGGTGCGTCTCCTCGAGACGGTCCAGCCGGGTTTCCAGCCGTTCCATCGCGATGCCGCGCAGGTCGACGATGTTGGTGCCGAGGGCCCGCTCGTTCGCGGCCACCAGCGCGCGCATGAGCTCGGTGTCCTCGAGCACCATGTCCGGCTGGGCGATGATCGTCTCGCGCAGGGAGTCTTCGATTCGTGCGGGGTCGGTCATCGGCTGCCTCGTGCTCGGGATCCGTCGTCGCGCGGCGAACCGCGCGCGCGGCCAGTGTTTTATCCCGGTTTCCCGAAGTTGCCGCGGCAAGTCAATCCGGCCCGTCCCCTCCTGTGGCGGGAGGTTGCCTGCCGGTCACGCAACGCTTGCGGGCGATAGCGCCCGCCGCAAGCGATCAGAACTTGAGCGTTAGGCCGAAATTGACCGCGTTCGTCTTGATGTTCGTCTGCAGGTCGCCGTCACCCTCGAGCTCGACGTCGTTGGCCGAGTATGTGAACTGGTATTCCCCGAAAAGCGCGACGCGCTCGGACAGGTCGTAGCTTGCCCCCGCCATCAGGCGCATGGCCGGACCGCCGTATTGCAGCTCGTAGGTGTCGATGCCGGTGGTGGTGTCCACGTCCACGTGGGGCACCGACACACCGACGCCGCCGCCGACGTAGGGCGTGAACGACCCCCAGCGGTCGGGCCAGCGATACATGGCGTTCGCCGTGACGATGTTGAGGCCGTCGGTGAACTCGAGGTCCTCGAATCCGATTTCGGCCTTCTCGTCATCAGGGGCGTAGACCTTGGTGTGGGTGAACTCGACGCCGAAGCCCAGACGGTCGGTCTTCCACCACGTTCCTCGCACGCCATAGTAGGGCGGCATCTCGAAAGACTTGCCGTCCCACCCGATGAGGGCGTCGAAGTCCTCTCCGGTTCCGGGATAGTCACCTTCCACGCGGCTGTGCGGAGCGGTCTGCCAGCCCGAGTAGAGCGAAAATTCGTAGTCTTGCGCCGCGACGAGTTGCGCGGAGGCCGGAACCAGGACCGCCGCGGTGGCGGCAGCCGCGAGCCAGGTGGTCTTCATTCGTCAGTCATCCCCAATGCCGGAACGGCACGTATCCGAACCGTTACAGGCAACTTGGGTTCCACTCAACCGCGACACAACCGCGCTGCGTGCATTTCCGCGCCTTTGTAATCTGGACGCGCGCGGGAGGTCCCGTTAAACACCGCCTCCATAAGGCTGCGGCGGCGTTCCGTGGCCCGACAGGCCAATCGCGCGCCCGTCCGGGGCGCTCAGGAATGGAGATGACCTCTTGTCCCACGCAGAAGATACGCAAGGCACCCGGAGGGACTTCCTCTACTATGCCACAGCAGGCGCGGGCACCGTCGCCGCAGGCGCCGCGGTGTGGCCGCTGGTGAACCAGATGAACCCCTCGGCGGACGTGCGCGCGCTGTCGTCGATCCGGGTCGATGTCTCGGGCGTCTCCGAGGGCAGCCAGATCACTGTGCAGTGGCTCGGCAAGCCGGTCTTCATCCGCCGCCGCACGCCCACCGAGATCGAGGAAGGCCGCGCCGTCGACCTGTCGCAGCTGATCGACCCGATCGCGCGCAACGAGAACATCCAGGGCGAGGCCGACGCGGTCGACGAGAACCGCACGCTGGACCCCGACGGCCAGTGGCTGGTGATGATGGGCGTCTGCACGCACCTCGGCTGCGTGCCGCTGGGCAACGGCGCCGGCGACTTCGACGGCTGGTTCTGCCCCTGCCACGGCTCGCACTACGACACCGCCGGGCGGATCCGCCGCGGCCCCGCTCCGCAGAACCTGCCGGTTCCCGTCGCCGCCTTCGACGGCGAAACCACCATCGTACTGGGCTGAGGGAGGACACACCGAATGGCCGGAATTCCCCACGACCACTACCAGCCGTCCACCGGCGGCGAAAAGTGGCTCCACAAGCGGCTGCCGATCCTCGGCATCCTCTACGACACCATCATGATCCCCACGCCCAAGAACCTGAACTGGATGTGGATCTGGGGCATCGTGCTGACCTTCACCCTGGTCCTGCAGATCGCCACCGGCATCACGCTGGTGATGCACTACACCCCCGATGCCGACCTTGCGTTCCGCTCGGTCGAGCACATCATGCGTGACGTGAACGGCGGCTGGGCCCTGCGCTACATCCACGCCAACGGCGCATCGCTGTTCTTCGTGGCGGTCTACTTCCACATCTTCCGCGGCCTCTACTACGGCTCGTACAAGGCTCCGCGCGAAGTCACGTGGATCATCGGCATCCTGATCTACCTTCTGATGATGGGCACCGCCTTCATGGGTTACGTGCTGCCGTGGGGTCAGATGTCGTTCTGGGGCGCCACCGTGATCACCGGCCTGTTCGGCGCAATCCCGTTCATCGGCGAGACCATCCAAACCTGGCTTCTGGGCGGACCGGCTGTGGGCAACTACACCCTCACCCGCTTCTTCTCGCTGCACTACCTGTTCCCGTTCGTGATCGCCGGCCTCGTGATCGTCCACATCTGGGCGTTCCACACCACCGGCAACAACAACCCCTCGGGCGTCGAGGTCCGCCGCGGCTCCAAGGGCGAAGCGGCCAAGGACACGGTTCCGTTCTGGCCCTACTACGTCCTCAAGGACCTGTTCGCGCTGGCGGTGATCCTTGCCGTGTTCTTCGCGATCGTGGGCTTCATGCCGAACTACCTCGGCCACCCCGACAACTACATCGAGGCCAACCCGCTGGCAACGCCCGCGCACATCGTGCCCGAATGGTACTTCCTGCCGTTCTACGCGATCCTGCGTGCGTTCACCTCGGAAGTCTGGGTCGTGCAGCTGGCGAGCTTCATCACCGGCGGCATCATCGACGCGAAGTTCTTCGGCGTGCTCGCCATGTTCGGTGCGATCGCGGTCATGGCGCTGGCGCCCTGGCTCGACACGTCGAGCGTCCGGTCGGGCCGCTACCGCCCCATGTTCAAGTGGTGGTTCGCCCTGCTCGTCGTGGACTTCGTGGTGCTGATGTGGGTCGGCGCGCAGCCGACGACCTTCCCCTACGACTGGATCTCGCTGATCGCCTCGGCCTACTGGTTCGCCTACTTCCTGGTGATCCTGCCGCTTCTTGGCGTGATCGAGAAGCCGCTGAAGCGCCCCGACACGATCGAGGCCGACTTCGAGGCCCACTACGGCGCCTCCGGCGGCACCGCCCAGAAGCCCAACGTCGCTCCGGCGGAATGAGAATGGATCGGACGAAAGAGATGATTAAGAAACTCGCCCTCTCCGCCCTCCTTGCGACCGGCCTTGCCGGCGGCGCCCACGCCGCCGGAGAGGTTCACCAGGAAATCGAGGACTTCGACTTCTCGTTCGAGGGCCCCTTCGGCAGCTACGACCAAGCGCAGCTTCAGCGCGGCCTGCAGATCTACACGCAGGTCTGCTCGGGCTGTCACGGTCTGCAATACGTCCCGCTGCGGGCGCTCGGCGACGAAAGCGGCCCCGGCTACTCGGACGCCGAGGTCCGCGCCTACGCCCAGCAGAACTACGAGGTCTTCGACGAGGACCTCGACGACTACCGTCCTGCCACGCCCACCGACACGTTCCCCGCGAACGATGCCGTCGGCGCCCCGGACCTGTCGCTGATGGCCAAGGCGCGCGCGGGCTTCCACGGCCCGTACGGCACCGGCATCAACCAGCTGGTCAAGGGCATGGGCGGCCCGGAATACATCGCGTCGCTGCTGACCGGCTACACCGGTGAGCAGATGGAGCAGGCCGGCACCATCCTCTACGAGAACACCGCCTTCCCGGGCGGCTGGATCTCGATGGCGCCCCCGCTCTACGGCGAGGACGTGAGCTATTCCGAAGGCCAGCCCGAGCCCACGCTCGAGCAGGAAGCCCAGGACGTGGCCGCGTTCCTGATGTGGACCGCCGAGCCCAAGATGATGGCGCGCAAGCAGGCCGGCCTGACCGGCGTCGTCTTCCTCACCCTGCTGTCGGTGCTGCTCTACCTCACCAACAAGCGCATCTGGAAGCCGGTGAAGCGCAAGGCCGACGAGGCCTGAGCCTTCCCTCGGTCCGACTCATGCGAAGGCCCCGCCGTCCGGCGGGGCCTTTTTCGTTGCGCGGCGGCAGTTGCCGGATCGCGTAGGCGGGCGCAACATGGACTAGCCCGTTCACAGGAGTCGTCGTGATGAAAAGCCTGCTGACCTGTTTTGCCTTGATCCTCGCCCTGCCCGTGGCTGCCACGGCCCAAGCTCGGTCCGAGGTCCGCTTTGAGCCCGGCAATTACGGCGCCATGGTCGAGGGTCAGATCACCGGCCGCAATTATGCCGACTACGTCGTCGCCGCGCGCGGCGGGCAGGAGCTGTTCGCGGAAATCGATGTCGTGGAGTCCGACGGCTACGGCACCGTGTATTTCAACATCCTGCCGCCGGGCAGCGACGACGTGGCGATCTGGATCGGCTCCACCGAGGGCGACACGGCCCGGATAGAATTGCCCGAGGATGGCACCTACACACTGCGCGTCTACCAGATGGGCAACGACCGCGACACAGGCGCCACCACATCCTTCCGGCTGGACCTTTCGATCCAGTAAACGACGCGGGGCACGATCGCCCCGCGCCCCCGTGGATCAGTCGTCGATCTCGAACGCCGGCTGGTTCTCGAGTGCCTCGCGGTCGAGGCGGGTGACGATTGACAGCTCGTCATCGTCATCGGGGGACCGCGCGAGACGGATATCGCTCAGCGGGATCATCACCGCCTTGTCGCCAATGCCGAGGAAGCCGCCCACGTCGGTCGTGAGGCCCTGCACCTGGCCCTGGTTGTCCATGACGATTTCCTCGACCTCGCCGATCTCGCTCAGGTCGGCCAGCATGGCGGCGAAGGGCTCCTCGCCCTCCCACACGGTCGAGTCGTAATTGCCCTCGAGCGAGACGATCCGTGCATCCTGGATCATCGACGCGGTGATGTAGGCTTGCTGGTCCTGCTGCTGGTCTTCGGCCTGGGCCTGCTCCTGCGCGGCGGCGTCATCCCCGCTTTGCGAAGACCCCGAGTCCTGGGCGAAGGCGGGAAAAGCGAGACCGCCAGCGATCAGCGCGGCGTAAATGGCACGGGACATGGGGGAACCTCCTCGGGACAACAACCGAGTGAGGAACCGCCCTGCCCTTCCTTTGTTCCGGCCAATCGGCTTAGCCGCTGTCGTGGAAATGCCCGTAGATGCGTTCGGCCAGCGCCGCGGACACCCCCTCGACCGCCTTGAGGTCTGCGAGGTTCGCGCGGCTCACTGCCTTGGCCGATCCGAAATGCTGAAGCAGCGCCCGCTTGCGCGATGCGCCGACCCCGGCAATCTCGTCCAAGGGGTTCGCCGAAACGGCCTTGGCCCGCTTGGCGCGATGACTGCCGATGGCGAAGCGGTGGGCCTCGTCGCGCATCCGCTGCACGAAGTAGAGAACCGGGTCGTTGCGCCGCAGCGCGAAGGGCCGCTGCCCGAAGCGGTGGAATTCTTCCTTGCCGTTGTCGCGGTCGACGCCCTTGGCGACGCCGATCATCGCCACGTCTTCGACCCCGTGCTCGGCCATGATCTCGTGCACGGCGCTGACCTGTCCAGCGCCGCCGTCGATCAGCAGGAGATCCGGCCAGAGCCCCTTTTCACGGTCCGGGTCGTCCTTGAGCAGGCGCTTGAACCGACGCGCCAGCACCTCTTTCATCATCCCGAAGTCATCGCCTGGGGTCAGGTCCTCGCCGCGGATGTTGAACTTGCGGTACTGGTTCTTGATGAAGCCGTCCGGCCCCGCGACGATCATCGCACCGACCGCGTGGGCGCCCTGGATGTGCGAGTTGTCGTAGACCTCGATCCGCTCCGGCACGGTTTCCAGCCCGAAGGCCTCGGCGAGGCCGCGCAGGAGTTTTCCCTGCGCCGCGCTCTCGGCCATCTTGCGGCCGAGGCTCTCGCGGGCGTTGCGCATCGCCCCTTCCATCAGTTCGGCTTTCTCGCCCCGGCGAGGCACCGCGATCTCGACCTTCCTGCCAAGCTTGTCGGACAGAAGCTCGGTCATCAGGTCGGGGTTCTCGATCTCGTGGCTCAGCAGCAGCAGCCGCGCGGGCTCTTTCGTATCGTAGAACTGGCCGATGAAGGCCTCCAGAACCTCGGCCTGGTCCACGTCCTCGCCGACGCGGGGGTAGAAGTCGCGGTTGCCCCAGTTCTGGTTCGCGCGGATGAAAAAGACCTGCACGCAGGCCTGCCCGTTCTCGAGGTGCAGCGCGAGGATGTCCGCCTCCGTCACGCTGCGCGGGTTGATGCCCTGCGCCGTCTGCACCTGTGTCAGCGCGCGGATGCGATCGCGCAGCGCGGCGGCACGTTCGAACTCCATCGCGGCGGAGGCCTCGGTCATCTGCTCCTTGAGCGTCTCCTGTACCTTCGTGTCCCGCCCCGAGAGGAAGCGTTCGGCGTCCTGCACGCTGGCGCGGTAGTCCTCCTCCGAGATCTTGCCGACGCAGGGCGCACTGCACCGCTTGATCTGGTGCAAGAGGCACGGCCGCGTGCGGGTCTCGAAGACGCTGTCGGTGCAGTTGCGCAGCAGGAACGCCTTCTGCAGCTGGTTCAGGGTCCTGTTCACCGCCCCGGCGCTGGCGAAGGGTCCGTAATAACTGCCCTTCTCGGTTTTCGCGCCGCGATGCTTCTTGATCTGCGGATAGGCGTGGTCGCCGGTGACGAGGATGTTCGGGAACGACTTGTCGTCGCGCAGCAGCACGTTGAACTTCGGCTTGAGCTGCTTGATGAGGTTCTGCTCGAGCAGCAGCGCCTCGGTCTCGGTGCGCGTCGTCAGGAACATCATCGACGCGGTCTCGCGGATCATCCGTGCGATCCGCGGTGTATGCCCGGTGGGGCGCGCGTAGCTCGACACTCTCGCCTTCAGGTTGCGCGCCTTCCCGACGTAGAGCACCCGGCTCTGCGCGTCGAGCATGCGGTAAACCCCCGGCGAGGACTCGAGGGTGCGCAAATAATCCTGGATGACCGCGTGGCCCGTTTTGGGCGGAGTGTCAGGCGAAGTTGTCATGGCGTCGTGCAAAGCTCTTCGAATCGGTCGATTCGCAGGGATGGCTGCCCAATCCGGAGGTCTGTCGCAAGATGGAAGGCATCCACCGAACCTGTGGACAAGTCTTTGGGCAACTCTGCGGACATGCCGTCTTAGGCCAACAGAACAAGGCTGTAAATCGACTTGCCTGTTTTTTAGGCCATTTCGTAACCCATTGTTTTATTTGCATACTTTTTCAAAGCATCACCAACCACCTGTTATTCTTAAGATTTTTGTAACGGGTCTGTGACGCTCCGTGTGCCGGTGCACAACTCCACTCGAAGGTGTCAGCCCTTGCCGACAACGTCCGGTGTTTGCCACGCCAGATGCTGCCCACCGTCGACGCACAGAAGTTGCCCGGTGATCGCCGGAGAATCGTGAAAATAACCGAGGGCCGCGCAGATATCGTCGGGCTTCGCACCCCGGCCGAGGACGGTCGCCCCGCGCTGCTGCGCGAAGTGCTCGGCGGGCTGATCCGCGCCCTGCAAGGTCGGACCGGGTCCAATGGCGTTCACCCGCACCGTACCCCCCAGCGCTTGCGCGGCGGTGCGAGTCAGCGTCCACAGCCCCATCTTGGCGATGGTGTAGCTCATGAAGTGCGGCGTCAGCTTGCGGACGCGCTGGTCGATCATGTTGACCACGAGGCCCTGCGCCAGCGGCTCTCCGTTCTCGTCGGAGCGCGCTGGCGGCACTTGCGCTGCAAGCGCCTGCGTCAGAACGAAAGGCGCGCGCAGGTTGCTCTCGATGCTGCGGTCCCAGCTTTCCCGCGTGGCTCCGTGGATGGAATCGTATTCGAAGATCGAGGCATTGTTCACGAGCCGGGTGATCGGCCCGCCCAGCGCCTCGGCCGCCTTGGGCAGAAGCGCCTGCGTCGCGTCCTCGTCCAGCAGGTCGGCCTGCACCGTGACCGCCTCGCGGCCCTTCTCGCGGATCAGAGAGGCGACCTCCTCTGCGGCATCCTCGGAGCCGCCGTAATGCACCGCCACGTCACAGCCGCGGTCCGCAAGGTAGAGCGCCATGGCGCGGCCAAGCCGCTTGCCCCCGCCGGTGACAAGCGCGCGGTGTCGGGTCGTGTCGGTCATCGATGTCTCCGGTCGGTATGTCTCAGCTCAGCACGACGAGCACATAGCCCACATAGGCCGCCGACAAGACCACGCCCCAGACGCGCGTCAGGTTCATCTTGAACAGCACGAATGGCGCCAGCAGGACCGACGCACCCAGCATCACCCACAGATCGAAGCGCAGGAACGAGGGGTCCACCTCGATCGGTGCGATCAGCGACGCGATCCCGATTATGGCCAGAAGGTTGAACATGTTCGAGCCGATGACGTTGCCCAAGGCCACGTCCGCCTGTCGCCGCAGCGCCGCCGACACGGTGGTGGCCAGTTCGGGCAACGAGGTGCCGACCGCCACCATGGTCAGGCCGATCACAGTGTCCGACACGCCGAACCGCTGCGCGATCTCGGTGGCGCTGTCGACCAGCAGGTCGGCGCCGAACGGCAGGCCGATCAGGCCCAGGGCGAGGAACAGGATGATTTTCCACCAGGGCATCGACGGGTCGGCCCCTTCGAGGTCCTCTTCGGCGTCCGCCGCCTCGCCCGCGCGGCGATGCTTGACCGAGTCCCAGAAGTTGTCCCCGAGGATCAGCGCCAGTGCCGCCAGAAGCACGAGGCCCGCGATCCAGTCGAACACGCCGCGGAACGCAAGGCCGATGAACAGCACCGAGGCCGCCATCATGAACCAGTAGCTCTTGCGGGTGTCGTGCTCGGCCGTGTGCATCACCGCGATCAGCGCGGGGATGCCCAGCACCATCAGCACGTTGGCGGTGTTCGAGCCGACCACGTTTCCCAACGCGATGCCCGATGCGCCCTCCAGACCCGCATTGATCGAGATCAGCAGCTCGGGCGCCGAGGTGCCGAAGGCGACGATGGTGAGCGACACGATCAGCGCAGGCACCCCCAGCCGCAGCGCGAGGTTCACCGCCCCCTTCACCAGTGCATCGCCCGCGAGAAGAAGGACCGCGAGGCCCAGTGCCGCCGTCAGCCAGACCATTCAGCCGTTCCTGTTCTGCTTGCAGGGGCACGGCCCCTTTCCGATCCTGTGGCGCCCGCAGTCAGGGCACTTGCCCGCGCCGAACCTGGGCAGTCGCGGGCGGCGCCATTTGCCGAACATGCCCATGACGCCCATGAAGACGAGGAAGAGAAGAACGATCTTCAGGATCATTCAGAGACCGAAGCGCGCGAAGCCCGCGCGGTCCTCTATCGCCGCCATCGCGTCGCTGGCGAGGCTCGCCCCAAAGCGCGCCAGCAGCGGGCGCTTCTGCTCGTAGCGGCGGAACTTCACCTTGTCGCCGAAGCGCGATTTCATCTCTGGCGCGAGGTGCGCGACACCGTCCGCAAGCCCGACCTTCACCGCGCGCTCGCCGATCCAGATTTCGCCGGTGAACAGGTCCGGATCGTCGGCCAGCGTGTCACCGCGGCGGCCCTTCACGTGGTCGATGAAGGTCTCGTGCAGTTGTCCGAGCCAGCGCTCGAGACGGGCCACGTCCTCTTCGCTCTCGGGGCGGAAGGGGTCGAGCATGGATTTGGACTCGCCCGCGGTGTGGACGCGCCGCTCGATCCCTTGCCGCTGCAGGAAGACATGCGCGCCGAAGCCCGCAGAGATGACGCCGATGGAGCCCACGATGGACGAGCGGTCCACGAATATCTTGTCGGCGGCCGAGGCGATCCAGTAGCCGCCCGAGGCCGCCACGTCCTCGACGAAGGCGTAGACGGGGATCTTCTTCTCGTCGGCGAGCCGCCGGATGCGCGCGCCGATCAGCGCGGATTGCACCGGCGATCCGCCGGGCGAATTGACCTCCAGCGCGACCGCCTTGGGCTTCCCGCGCGAGAACGCGCGCTCGATCTGCTGGGCGACCGCGCGGTCGCTCAACGCGCCGCGCCCGGTTCCCCCGATCGTGCCCTGAAGGCGGACGATCGAAACGACGGGCACGGATTTCCTGAAAGGCAGTCGGATGTTCATGCCGAGGGATGTAGAGGCGCCACCGGCGACAAACAAGCGGCGCCCGGACGCAGGCACGCGCATGTCGCCGCGTCGGCCCCCTTCACGCCCTCTGAACCAGGACCGAGCCGACCGAGTAGCCCGCGCCGAAGGAGCAGATCACCCCCCGGTCACCCGACGCGAGATCGTCGGAATTCTGCGCGAACGCGATGATCGAGCCCGCCGAGGACGTGTTGGCGTAGTCCTGAAGAATGTTCGGCTGTTCGCCCGCCTCCGGGTCGCGGCCGAGGACCTTCTTGCCGATGAAGTCGTTCATCGCCTTGTTGGCCTGATGCAGCCACAGCCGCTTGAGATCGCCGGCCTGCCAGCCCTCGTCGCCCATGTGCCCCGCGATATGGGCCGATACGAGCGGCAGCACTTCCTTGAAGACCTTCCGGCCGTTCTGCATGAACCGCATGTCCCGGCGGTCCTCCATCTGGTCGTGGACCGGGCGCAGGAAGCCGTGGTTGTTGCGGATGTTGTTGGAATACTGCGTCGCGCACCGGGTCGAGACGATGTCGAAACGTGCGCCCTTGGCATCCTCTGCGGGTTCGATCAGCACCGCCGTTGCCACGTCTCCGAAAATGAAGTGGCAGTCGCGGTCGCGCCATTCCAGGTGGCCCGAGCAGATCTCGGGGCTGATGACCAGCGCGCGCCGGGCCGAGCCGCCGCGGATCATGTCCGCCGCAGCCTGGATGCCGAAGGTGGCCGAGGAGCACGCCACGTTCATGTCGAACGCGAAGCCGCCGGCGCCGAGGATCTGCTGGATCTCGATGGCGACCGCCGGGTAGGGCCGCTCGTGGTTCGAGGCGGCGCAGATCACGAAGTCCACCTCGTCCGCACTGCGGCCCGCCTGCGCCAGAGCCTGACGCGCCGCGTCGACGCCCATCTCGGCCATGATCGACGGAGCATCGTCCGGTCGCGGCGGCAGACTGGGATACATCCGGTCGGGGTCGAGCACGCCGGACTTGTCGAGCACGTAGCGCTGCTCGATCCCGGAGGCCTGCACGATGAACTCGGACGAGGAATGCGGCTTGGCCTCCACCTCGCCCGCCGCGATGGCGTCGGCGTGGCTCTCGTTCCAGCGGTCGGCATAGGCGTTGAAGGCGGCGACCAGCTCGTCGTTGGTGATGACCTCGGCGGGCGTGAAAACACCGCTGCCGGTGATCGCGGGCTGGCTCATGTTCGTCTCCTCCTGGGTGGGGCGAGCAGACCCGACGCGGCCGGGCGGGTCAACCCGCGGCCAGCGCGCTCCGGGCGGGGTGCGGGCCGCAGGCGGCGGCCGACGCGCTCAGGTGGCGCCCGTCGTGCCCGTCGGGCGTGACCGACACCAGCGCGCCTTCGGTCTGCGGCGCGGCGAAGTGGACCTCCGCGAAGTGCGCGGTCCGCCCCATCTCGGGCGATTCCATCAGCACGGTCTGGGGTCGGCCGGCTTGCGCCTCGAGGTGCCGAACCACCGCTGCCGACCCGGCCTCGCGCAGGCGACGGGCCCGGTCCTTGATCGCCCGGCCGTCGACCTGCGGCATCCGCGCGGCGGGCGTGCCCGGGCGCGGCGAGTAGGGAAAGACGTGCAGCCACGTCAGGTCACAGGCCTCGACCATCCGCAAGGCGTTGGCGAAATGCGCCTCGGTCTCGGTCGGGAAGCCCGCGATGATGTCGGCGCCGAAGGTCATGTCGGGCCGCAGGGCGCGCGCCTCCTCGCAGAAGCGGATGGCGTCGTCGGACAGGTGCCGGCGCTTCATCCGCTTGAGTATCAGGTCGTCGCCGTGCTGCAGCGACAGGTGCAGGTGCGGCATCAGGCGCGGCTCGGTCGCGATGGCCTGCATCAGCGCCTCGTCCACCTCGATCGAGTCGATGGACGAAATCCGCAGCCGCGGCAGGTCCGGCACCAGCTTGAGGATCCGGAGAACCAGGTCGCCCAGTCGCGGCTCGGACGGCAAATCGGCGCCCCAGCTCGTCAGGTCCACGCCGGTCAGCACGACCTCGTTGAAGCCCCGCTGCACCAGCCGCTTGATCTGGTCGACCACGACCCCTGCGGGGACCGAGCGCGAATTGCCCCGGCCGTAGGGAATGATGCAGAAGGTGCAGCGGTGGTCGCAGCCGTTCTGGACCTGCACGTAGGCCCGGCTGCGCGTGCCGAAACCGTCGATCAGGTGTCCGGCGGTCTCGGTCACCGACATGATGTCGTCGACCTGCACGCGCTCCGTCTCGCCCACGAAGTCGGCGGCGAGCCGGGTCCAGGTTTCGGGCGCCATCTTCTCGGTATTGCCGACCACCGCGTCGACCTCGTCCATGGCCGAGAACGTCTCGGGTTCGGTCTGGGCGGCACAGCCGGTGACGATGACGCGCGCGTCGGGGTTCTCGCGGCGCAGCCGGCGGATTTCCTGCCGTGCCTTGCGGACGGCCTCGGCGGTGACGGCACAGGTGTTCACAACGACCGCGCCTTCCAGCCCGGCCTGCCCCGCGAGGTCCTTCATCGCCTGCGTCTCGTAGGCATTGAGCCGGCAGCCCATGGTCGAGAAGATCGGCGCGCTCATGTCACGGCCTCCAGCCAGTCGTCGGTCAGCACCCCGTCGAAGACGTGGGCCGTGGGACCGGTCATCCACACCCCGTCCTCGCGCCAGTCGACATCGAGCGTGCCGCCGTCGAGGTCGATGGTCACCGCGCGCCCGGTGAGCCCGCGGCGCGCCGCCGCCACCGCCGTCGCGCAGGACGACGAGCCCGAGGCCAGCGTGATGCCTGCGCCCCTCTCCCACACGCGCATCCGCAGACGGTCCGGGCCGGTCAGCGTCGCCACCTGCACGTTGGTCCGCTCGGGGTAGAGCGGGTGATGCTCGATCGCCGGACCGAAGCGCGCGAGGTCCACCGCCTCGGCGTCCTCCACGAAGAAGGTGCAGTGCGGGTTGCCCATGCCTGTCGCGACCGGGTCGCCGTCGATGGGCAGGTGAAGCGTGTCGGTCTCGGAGGCCAGCGGCACCGCGCGCCAGTCGGTCTGTGGCGGCCCCATGTTCACCGAGACGCGGCCGGCCCCGGCCTCCACCGCCTCAAGTCGGCCCGCATCGGTGGTCAGCACGAGCCGGTCGCGGCCCGTCTCGGTCATCAGGAAACGCGCAATGCAGCGGGTGGCATTGCCGCAGGCGGCCGAGGTCGAGCCGTCGGCGTTCAGAAACGTCAGGTGCGCGTCCCCCTCGCCGCCTGTGCCGATCACCGCGAGCTGGTCGAAGCCCACGCCGAAGTGCCGGTCCGCGAGCGCCCGCGCCAGAGCAGGGGTCACGTCGAGGGCGCGCGCCCGCGCGTCGAGCACGACGAAGTCGTTGCCCAGCCCGTGCATCTTCATGAAGGGCAGTCCGGTTGTGCGCGCGCGTGTCATTCGCGGGCATATACGCAAGCGTCCCGGCGCTTTCCAGAGGGCGCGGGATGCCCCCGCGGCACGCAGCCGATTTCACGTCGTTTTTCGGGTTGACCCCCGGAGGCGGTCTTTCTAAGTAGCCCGCCAGTGGGCCGTTAGCTCAGTTGGTAGAGCAACTGACTTTTAATCAGTGGGTCGCAGGTTCGAATCCTGCACGGCTCACCACTGATCAACATTGATCGTTTCCTTTCAATCGGTTGCTCGATGTTTTGGCGAACCTGTCGGTTAGGTTCGTCACGCTTCGTTCCCCGTTCGGCCTCGCTATCAGCTTGCAGAAGGCGGAGTCGGCCATGCCCTCGCGTTGGGCGTCAGCCGTGTATCGCTGCACTTCCGATAGCGTTTTATGGCCCGTGACTGCACCAATTTCATGTGCGGTCGCCCCGGCTTCGGCCAACCTGCGCGCGCAGGCTTTGCGAAGTCCGTGGGCAGTGCAGGCCGACAAGTCCGCCTCGTCGCACCATTGCCGCATGTAGTTGCCAAAGCTCTCAGCTGTGCGCGCGGTGCCGCGATTCGTCGCGAGGAAAGGCCGATCGTCCGGAAGTTTGCTAAGAACCTCACGCAAGTCCTCATGCATTGGGATACTCACTGGAACACCACCGCTCCGCGCTGTCTTCTGGCGACGGTACTCAATCCGGCCGGCTTTCACATTCCAAGGTCCGAGTTTCACCGCATCCACGCGAGCGGCGCCCGTATAGAGCATCAGGGTCACCGCTCGATGCGCCAACGTGCCGGTTCTGTGCACATAGAAGAACCGTTCGATCTCACCTTCGTCCCAGGTGTGAAAGCCAGTACCGTCAACGCGGTAGGGCTTCGTTGCGCGGGCCGGGTTGTCCCCGCGCCAATCGAGAGAAATGGCATGATCCAACAGCGTGATCAGCCGCTTTCGCAGGTTGTTCGCTGCGGCCGGCGTCTCCGATTTTTCCGCGAGGATCTTCTGAACATGCCGTCGCTGCATAGAGTGCGCTGGCTTGTCACCATGCTCGGCTCGAAACTTCTCGATCACCCCCTTATAGACTCGTTTGGTGCTGTCCGAGAGGCCAAGAAAGTCGGGCGAACGGTAGTATGACGCGATCAGCGCGGACACGGAGCCCGGCTTCGTCCGCTCGGCACCGATCATGCCACGCGTTCGGTAACCTGCCACCGCTGCATCGTAGCGGTGCACGAAGTCATCCGAACCGTAGGCGCGCCCAAGTTCGGCGGTGAAACCGCCCTTTCGGAATCGCCAGCGCCGGCGCCCATGCCGATCAAAGTAAGCGGTGGCTCCGGGAAACTGCTTCCGGCTCTTCATGGGGCGTCCCAAGGGTTCAAAGCGGTCCCGATAGTCTGCTCGGTGCTATAGATGATCACTTTTCCGTCGCGGCTGATCTCGGACCTTACGACCGGTATTCCAGCGTCACGGTACGCTTTCAGGTACCTTGTCAGCTCACTTTGGGTCAGTGCTGTGCGAACTGTGGACATTAGATTTTACCTTCTCGATCACCACGACCCGGGGCCCGCCGCGGACCCATGATCATCCAGCGACTTCACTTTGGTTGCGCTCTTGCGGAAGCGTTCCCAGCCGCTCAGCGTCAGCATCTTGGTCTTTGGGGATATTTCGACAAATTCAAGCCGACCGTCATTCATCAGCGCTCGTATTTGCGCCGCGCTCAGGCCGACGATACTGCCAAGCTGTTTGGGCGAAAGAAGACGTTCTTGCTCCATGCTGGACCTCCCGGTGTCTTTAAGCACGACGTGACTTGCTCAGCACCATCTGACGTGATCTACTGATGACAACAACAAATGTTTGTCATTTTGTGCGAACTTCGCTCAAAATGGCGATGTCGTCAACTAGCTGCGCAAATGAAACGAACAACCGAAGAGATCCATCGCGCCATCGGCGCCCGCCTCGCCATAGCGCGAAACGAGATTGGCCTATCCCAAGCGGCAATGGCTGAGGCTATCGGCGTCTCGCATCGCGCTTATCATAGCTATGAGAAGGGTAAGCGAGGCATGCCGGTCGAGGCGCTCGTCGCCTTAAGCCATCAGTTTGACGCCGACGTTGCTTGGCTTCTTCATGGCACAAAGTCCGTCCGATCCGCGCGAGATGTCGAAGCTTTGAAGGAGTTTGAGGTGTCTCTGGACCGATACTTGGATGAACATAAGATCAAAATAAAAAGTGAGAAACGGGGCGCCATCGTTGCCCGCTGGTATCAATCTTACGTTGAGGGCAGGGAAGTGCCGGCAGATGATGTACACACTTGGATAGAACTGGTGAGGGATTGATCGCCATGGAGGGACCAACCGACAAGTTCTGTAAAATTCGGCAAGCGACAATTGAGCGAGCGGCGCGCAAAGTGATCGCACCGTTGATGCCTCTGCACTTCGTGTACTGGGGAATTTGCTCAATCTACTTAGCAGGGTTCCTCCACTTGAGGTTCGCTGAAGCACCAGAGACGCTCGCAGGACTTTCCGCAATCGTTGTACTGGTCGTCGGAGCTTCCGGGATGCTGATCCCCATCCTGACAGGATCGGTGCTCATACTTCACTTCACTAGCAAAAAGTTAACGAAGCTGGCCGACGAACCGAATGGCCGAACATACAACTTCATTTCGGGATGAAATAGGGAGTATGTCAGGTGTCAGACAAAAGCGACTTTCCTTTCAGGTCGCTGACCCAGATCGCATGTGCAAAGGAAGAGCTGTCGTTCGTGCCCCATGCAGCGAAGGTCGGGATCGAGCCGATGATGTTGAAAAACGTCTGTCGTGGCGCTGGTCGAGTTGGCCTTCGAATGACGGGTCAGCGAGAGGATCGGGGATTTTGATGGGACGCACTCGTCCGCCTCAGGCGGGCGCCGCTCCATTTGAGCTCTGTGACCGAAGTTTCGCCAGTTTCCGAAGGTTTTGGGCCGTTGCTGCCAAGGTGAACTCGTCTTTCGAGCCAAGCGGGCCCCTGAGCCGGAGTCTACCGAGGCCCAGGATCCGCTTCAGGTGAGCGAACAGCATCTCGACCTTTTTCCGCCGCCGCTGTGCCACCTCGTTAAACGCGGAAGCCGTGCAGGCTCGAGCGAAGTCTCGGACGATCTCGTATTTCTCACGATTGATGCTGCGCACGTCGCTCTTCAGACAACACTTGGCCTTTGACGGGCAGTCCTGACAGTCCGCCTTCAGCGCGCGATACCGGCGCGGCCTCATCCCTGTCGCCGAGCGGCCCGGATCGGAATAGTTGCGCCGGGAATGCCGGAGCTCCTTGCCCTCGGGGCAGAGGTAGCGATCGCCTTCCTCATCCCACGTGAAGTCTGACCGAGACCAGGTCCCATCCGTGCGCTCGGACTTGTCGAAGACCGGGATGAAGGGAAGGATCTGCCGCTTCAGCGTCAGCCAGACGAGGTTCTCTTCCGAACCGTAGGCCGTGTCGGCAGCCAGCCAGTCCGGACGGAGACCAAAGCGCCGCTCGGTGCGATCCAGCATCGTGCGGGCCGACCCGACCTCTGCCTGCCGGACCGACCTCGTCGCCTCGACGTCCATGATGATCCCGTGATCGGTGTCGATCAGGTAGTTGTCGGAATAGGCAAAGAAGGCCGGACCCTTGCGCGCGGCCGTCCACTGGCTTGCCGGATCGGCATGAGCGGTGAACTTCGGCGTCACCGTCGTGGCCGCCCCGAACGCCGCTTCGTCGAGCGTGTCGAGATACTCGCGAACAGCGCGCGGGGCCTCCGAGGGATCGATGGCTGCGGCGTCCCAGTCCTCGGCTTTGCTGGAACTCTGCTTCTGGACGTCCGCGCTGATCAGGCTTGCATCGACGGCGAACCCGGTTCCGCCGACCAAGCCCTCGGCAATGCACGTCGCGACGACGTCCTCGAACAGGCGGCGGAACAGGTCGCTCTCACGGAACTTGCCGTGGCGCAGCTTCGAAAAGGTCGAGTGATCGGGGATCTTGTCTTCGAGACCGAGGCGACAGAACCATCGATACGCCAGGTTGAGATGGACCTCCTGGCACAGCCGGCGTTCCGACCTGATCCCCATCACGTAGCCGATGACGAGCATGCGGATGATGAGTTCCGGGTCGATCGATGGCCGCCCGGTGTGACTGTAAAAGCCGCGAAGATCTCTGTGCAATTCGCGGAGATCGAGGAACCGGTCGATCCCGCGCACGAGGTGGTTCTCCGGAATATGCGTCTCGAGATCGAACTCGTAGAACAGCCGCGCATGCGCCTTTTGAGTTCCCAGCATCCCGTGCCCTCCCGCTCCCGCAAATAAAGGGAATCAGAAGCTTCGGCCTCCGGCAAGCGCGGAGTTTTTCAACACCATCAGCCCGTTGCGGAAATGCCAAGTTCTCGCTGCGCGCGCTCGCAGAAGTATGTCTGCTGTGCTGCGGCAGCTTTCCACGCCCCGCCGCAGTCACAAATGCGGTCGTTCGTGCTTGGCGCAGCAAAATCTTCGGGAGCAGCAACCGCAACGCGGTCGGAAGGGTCATTCAAGCCGGACCGCGTCTTCCGTTTCGTCGAGGATGATTTGGCGTCGGAACCCCTTGTTCGGCGGTGGCAGCGCTGGTTGATCTGATGCCTGGCAGGTATGCACGAACCGCCCCACGGCCGCTGTCTGCGAGAAGAACGCGTTTCGGATCGACCGGCCTCGCGCGGGATCGCTTCGCCCAGTTTCGCGCGACGTCGGAGGCCCCGACACCGAAAGGTAGGGAAAAAATGGGCGGGCGAATGGCCGAGGGCGTGCTGGCGCATGGCCACTGACGTCGGCGAATGTGTAGCGGACGCGCCGGCATTCCATCATCCGGGGGGCAAGTGACGGTTGGCTCGCGAGGCGCGGCAAGCCTTCATGCCTTCACCCAAGTGACACCACGGTGATCGCCGTCACCATGACGACGACGAACATCGAAAGCGCCGCCACGGCCAGCGTACGGCCTAGGTCACGGTTGGGCCGCGTGACCTTGAGCCGAAGTTCTTGGGCAGTTTCGGGAAATTCGAGAGCGGCCGAGTTCGACTGCTGCATCAACGTATGACGCGCGTTCCAGCGGCGTTCCTCGGCCCGGTTCCAGCCGTTGAACACCAGAACGATGGCGACGATCATGATCATCGAGGACGGCACCCAGATTGTGTAGCCCCCGATGGTCTCATCTGTCAGCGGTGTGAAGCCGGCGCCCGGGTCTGTCGCGCCGTAGAGCACGACTTCTTTCAGTGTCATCAGCGACCCCAGCAGGATATTCGAGACGATGACGACGATCCCGCAGAGCAGTCGCGCGCCACGTCGCATCCCCTCGGGGGGATCGCGCGGATCGAGCAGCAACGTGAAGAACCAGAGCCCCGCCGCGGCCATGCCGAGATGCGCCGTCAACTCGACGGACGGGACCCGCTGCGCAAGACCGAATACAACCGGCACTTGCCAGACGTAGAGGGTAGCGACGAGCAGAGCGGCTGCGCTCCATGGGCTTCGCAAGGCGCGCACGAGCGGTTGGCGCGACAGAGCGTCGATCTGCTGTCGCAAATTCCGCGGCACTCCCGCAGTCCAGACGCCCCATGGCTGCGCGACAACGATCAGCAGAGGCCCGAGAAGGCGCACAAGAAGGTGATTGATCTGATGGACGGAAAAGAGCGAGTGACCGAGTGGCGAAAGCGGCGCATTGAAGGCCAGCAGCAGGCACCCGAGACCGGCGAAGAAGAGCCCGGCTTGCCAGGGAGCAGGTTGCGGGCGAAGGCGCCTCGGCCGCGCGAGACCTCGCATGTATAGCCCAGCCAGCGCGGCGATAACGAAAAGCGACACCGGAGAAAGCTGCGCCCCGAGGGGATCGAAGGAGAGCATGTTCGTCATCTACGCATCACCGGAGCCTTGTCGTTCCTGCGCGACACCATCGGCGCACCGGCACGGCTCGGGTCACTGCGGCGGAGCGCCTCGGACATAGGCCTGGATTTAGCCTTGCCGATTGGTGGCAGGCGGTCGAGCTTGGAGCAGTGACCATCGACGCGCCATAGCTGGCGGGCGGATCGACGCGCGCGGCATCGGCATGTTGTCGGCCTCGGTCTCGGGCATTGTCGAAAGTCGCCCTTCTGTTGCTTGCTTTAGTCGATGGTGTGGCACCACGATGAGCCACGCCTTGCAAGGTAAGCCGCCCGCGCCAAATGATGGCGGCATCGGTAAGGCGTCGCGCGTTCATGCGGCGATACGTTCGAGAAAGACCGTCCCGATGAGCGCGAGCAGCCCGAAGGCCACGGCGAAACCCGTGGCGTAGTGTGCGATGTCCAGCCGGTTTCCACCACGTTTCTTTGCCAGTCGGGCGCCCCATCCGGCACCACCGACGAATGCTGCGATCACGATCATTCGGACCTCCTTGAGATGAGACGGTGAGAATCGTTTCGGCGTGACACACGCCGATCCAGTCCGAGCGCAAGCAGCCATACGGCGATGCCGAGAGGCGGAAGCACCCAGTCACCCGCGCGGGCGTAGAGCGTGGCAGGCAAAGCCGCAGGCAAGCTGGCATCGATGATCCCCGTCTTTTCCAGCCCGAGTGCCCGGATGATGGTCCCGTTCGCGTCGATCACCGCCGAGATGCCTGTATTCGCCGCGCGGATCACCGGCAGCCCTTCCTCGACGGCGCGCATCCGAGCCGACGCGAGGTGCTGCTCGGGGCCGATGGACGTCCCGAACCAGGCATCGTTGGTGGCGTTGAAGATCCAGTCCGGCCGGATCTCATCATCGACGACATGGCCGGGAAAGATGATTTCGTAGCAGATTGCGGCAGCCAAGACCGGCAAACCGGGGACCGCGAGTGTTCGCGGCCCGGGTCCGGGCGTGAAGTCACCAAGCCCCGCGGTCAGGCGGTCCATCGGCAACCAGTCCCCGAGCGGAACATATTCGCCAAAGGGCACGAGGTGATGTTTGGCGTAGCCTGTGAGGATTGTGCCAGACCCGTCGTAAGCCTGGATCGTGTTGAAGTAGCGCGGCTCCGCCCCCCGTGCGGTCCGGTCGGGGGCGCCGGTGAGCAGAACCCATCCGCCTCGAAGAGCTTCTGCTATGCGGCGTTTCGCATCCTCGTTCTCGTCCAGAAAACCCGGATAGGCCGTCTCCGGCCATAGCAGGACGTCGACGGGGTCGCCTTGCGCGGAAAGCCGGAGGTATCTCGTAAGCGTGGCAGGGGCGCTCCCCGGCGCCCACTTGGCTTCCTGCGGCACGTTGCCCTGCACGATGCGCAGCGAGATGCCGGTGGATTCCGGCATCGGCCGAGAAATGCGAGCCTGACCCGAGACCCAGAGGCCACCGACAACGAGCGCGAAGAACAGGGGCGTCAGCCAGCGGGATGCACCTCTCGCGAGGATCGCCTGTGCCGGAAGCACGCTGGCGAGAATAACGAGAAAGCTCAGACCATAGCTGCCAAGCCACGCGGCGGGTTGGCGGAGCGCATCGAAATCCGCCAGCGCATAGGCTGCAAGGTTCCACGGAAAGCCCGTCAAGACGTGCCCGCGTAGCCATTCCGCACCGGCCCAGCACGCCGCAAACAGGAATGCCGCGACCACGCCGCCAACAAGCCGACGTCGACGAAGGAGGACGAACAGGGTCATAGCTAGGGCCGGAAAGAGCGCAAGGAGCGCGCTGAGCCCGGCAACGGCGGGGATCGCGAGCGCGCCGAAACGTTCGGCTTCTATCTGGAAGCTTTCGGCGATCCATGACAGCCCGAAGCCGAAATAGCCCAGGCCGAAAAGCCATCCGATCGCACCGGCTACCAACGGGATGCGGTCCCGCACTAGGTCATGTTGACAAATGGCGGATCCAGAGACGGATCGACGTGATGTCAATGAAGCCGAGGAAGCTTTCCGCCGTCTTGTCGTAGCGGGTCGC
>NZ_FOAI01000033.1 GCF_900109705.1 Roseivivax marinus
GCGACCCGCTACGACAAGACGGCGGAAAGCTTCCTCGGCTTCATTGACATCACGTCGATCCGTCTCTGGATCCGCCATTTGTCAACATGACCTAGGTCGACCGAGACACTGCCAATTACTGGTACGGATTCGAGTTCCCAAAGGATTAATTGGGCAAACTCTAGTTGAATTTCAAAGAGGACCCAAGCGACCGCAGTCCACTCGTACTTAGTCGTCCGCTGCTTCATTGAGCCTTAAACGATCTAAACACGGAGACAGGCGAGTGGTATTGCCGCCGCTGGCGGCAGAACATGCAGATCTCATCAATGGCGATGAGAAGTAAGAGAAGGACAGGCGGAGTTATACTCCATAACCGAAATATAACCTCATGCGCCGTTTTTTATGTCATGGATACTTAAAGTTTTAAAAACAACCAGCCCCCTTTACATTCTAAAATTAGCATCTCAGTATGCCCGCGGGTTCGCTTTCAAGGTTCGCAGAATCTACATACATCGCAATACGATGCTTCATAAGAAGGACGGCCTTTACAAGACCAAAAAATTTCTGCATAGGAAGTGTCGTTAAAACTTTCCACTAGGTTACCCAAAATGCCAAACGTGATCGCCGAGAATTCAGACTTTCTAATAACGAGTTCATTTGATGGGAGCGTAATAGAAGGGACATCCGGAGGTGTTAGCGGCGGTGCTGGAACAGAGATTGCATTTTCTGTCACGCAACTTACGCCATTATATAATTCCGTCGTATTGAGAATATTCCCAACTACTGGTTCTCCCGAAGATTTTTGGGACACAAGTAGCAATCTAGTCAATGGCGAGCCTGAGACTGACCTTACACCTGGCGGCTTCGCTGTATTTGGACTTGATCAGACGGTCGAATTCACGGTGAACGCCGACAGCTTTCCAGAGCCGACAGAAGAATTTGGTGTAAGAATTTACGAAGATCTTTCTGCTAGCGAAATTCTACTGGAGGGTAGTTTCGAGATTCTTGACGATGACGGACAATTCCCGACGGACCTAAGGCCTAAAGTGTCCGGCGATAATGTAGAAGGGCAGACGCTGACAGCAAATATATCGGAATTTACCGCTGCCGCAAATATTAACGACTATGACGTCCAGTGGTTGAGAAATGGCTTTATTCCTATCGACGGGGCAAACTCATCCAGCTATACATTGACGCAAGATGATGTCGGTGCCGAGATATCTGTTGCGGTATGGTTCACCAACGAATTTGGCGTCCGACAGGCAATTAAGAGTTCGCTCAGCGATTTAATTCAGAATGTAAATAGCGAGCCTACTGGTTCAATTGACATCTTCGGCCCTCTAAAGCTGGGTGGCGTATTGGATGCGCAGCCGAATGAGCTTGAGGATGGCGATGGATTACAGAGCGAAATAACATTTTCTTGGCTGCGAAATGGTGAGCCAATACCGGGAGCTGATTCTTTCACCTACGAAATTACAGAAGAAGACCTAGGTTCCCTGCTCGCACTGCAGCTGACTTATATTGACGGTGGAGGGACAGAAGAAAGTATTATCAGCGACCCCGTTCAGATTCCCGATCCTGATGCCGTGCCTGAAAACTTGATCCGAGAGGGAACCTCTGGAGGAGATTTCCTTCTCGGGGCCGATGGTAACGACACGCTCGACGGTCTAGGCGGAGATGACACTCTGTCAGGAATGGCCGGCGAAGATGATCTTCTTGGACGAG
>NZ_FOAI01000030.1 GCF_900109705.1 Roseivivax marinus
CCTTCTCGGGGCCGATGGTAACGACACGCTCGACGGTCTAGGCGGAGATGACACTCTGTCAGGAATGGCCGGCGAAGATGATCTTCTTGGACGAGGCGGTAATGACAGCATCTCCGGCGGAGATGGCGACGACAACATCGCTGCTTCAGATGGCGATGACATCGTCAGCGGAGGGGCGGGCCGAGATTTCATCGGCGGCGGCCTCGGCAACGACACGGTCGACGGTGGCACGGGTAACGACACCATTGGGGCTGGCTCGGGCGATGATTCCGTCACGGGCGGTGGCGGTAATGACGTCGTCGCGGGTGGAGCTGGAGCGGACAGCCTCACCGGAGCTTCCGGCTCCGATACGATTGGCGGTAGTTACAACGATGACGTAGTCAGCGGTGACGCGGGCAATGACAGTCTCGGTGGTGGCTTCGGCAAAGACACGATCAATGGCGGGACTGGCTCCGACAGCATCGGTGGTGGCGAAGGCAATGACGTCGTGAACGGTGGAGGCGGGAACGACTTCCTTGCCGGGGGTGGTCGAGATGACGTCATCCGTGGTGGAGACGGCAACGACATCATCAACGGTGGTGATGGAGATGATACGATGGTCGGCGGTGATGGGGCCGACCAGTTCATCTTCAATGACCTCGTCAACGGTGATGTGGATACCATCCTTCGGTTCGAGGACGGCCAGGACACCTTCCGGATCACGGGCGTGGAGAACGCCCCTGGAAGCGGCCTTCAAGGCTACGTTGATGCTTTGAACATCACTGATACGACCGTGGATGGTCAGGCTGGGATTTCGATGTCGTTCGGCGGACACACGATCCTGGTGCAGGGCGTATCTTCCACCGACCTTAGCATCGAAGACTTCTCGTTCCTCTAACTTACTAGAGTGCGGCAGGCTTCCCTTGGCCTGCCGCGCATCTTTCTTAAGTTTGTGCCGCTAACTTTGTTTGGTTTGTCTTATAGCCCGATGAGCTTCTAGACGCCTCTCTGGGCCGGAGTTCATCCACTCAGAGTGATCTCGAATGTCCGTGGAGATTATGGGGCCAAACTCATCGTTCCCCTGGTGCCACTTTGGTTCTTTCTCTTCCCACTGTTTACCCGGCGTCCCTTTTACCTGAGCAAGGCTCCCAACCAATGAGCCAAATGCTTCAGCCATCTTCTCTCGCAGGCGACCTTCCCAACCGTGATGGACGAGAAAGCTATCGTGGATTGGCAGGATAACGTCTCCCGAGTCGATGAAGTCTAGAATGACAGCTTCAGCAATATCGCTGTCTATTCTTTGCAGCTTTAACCCTACACCCGAGTAGAAGTGTTCCGAGATCGGCTTGTGGAACTCAATAATGGCATTGGATAGCTGATTCCATGTAAGCTCCAATCCCCTCAGGTTGATCCCTGCCGGTGGGCCTTTCAGCACACGCTCGGCATTCAGCATTGCATTGAACGCGGCTTTGACGCTCCCGCGAACTTCCGAGGGATCAACTCCATCAGGAAGTAGGCCGGATGGAAGTACGCCGGAGTAACTGTCCTCGGGCATCTCTTCCCCTACCCAAGCATAAAGGATCGTCGGGTGCATCGTGGAGTAGTCCACCTCGACCATCCGCTTGCCGTTTACACACAGGTAAGGCCGGTACTCCTTGGGGATGCCTTGCCACCAACCGCCATAGAACCGGCCTCCGGTGGTCAGATCCTCATCGTTGAACACGCGGTACAGGGAGCGATGGTGCAGGGCGAGTTGCCGGGAGTTTACGACATCATCGGAGAGACGATCCTGCAGTGCCGCGATGTCGGCATCCGGCATGTCCAGGTCGTACCAATGATGGCTGAGGCCACGGTTAATCCGTTCAAGCCTCCAGCGCATTAGCTCCACGTCACCGGTCACCGGGGTTGGAACGGTCGTCTTAACCTTCGTCCCATCCGGATTCTTCATCTTCACCTGAACGCGAACCAGCTCACCTACATGCTTGGCCGGGATGACAGCAGGGAAGGCAAGTTGCTCATCCTCCGTGAACAAGCCGACCAACTTATCCGTTGCGGAATACCTGGTGATACGGCTGGATGCTTTACCGTTCTTCCCTCCGCTGCGGTCATAGTAGCCGTCACGGGTCTGCTTGAGATACCCCAGTTCGATAAGGCCCCTGTAGGCTCTGCCCACATGGATGTCGTAACTCCGCATGGGATCAGTCCCACCCTTCCCATATCTCGCCTTACCGAGATGGATGGGAGCCTCAGACTTTCTTCGCTTGCCTGAAGCTACACCTACTCCCTCCGCTATGAGGCTACTCACGGAGTAGGTCAGCTTGTTCAGCTTCTCACCTGTTACACGTCTCTTAGGCTTATCCGCATGCCCCCAAACGTGAGCCTGTAGCTCATCTACAAGCTGATCCACGACAGAGTTGAACTTCAGATACCTTGGATCCCTCCAGGTGAGGGTGGAGGCTTCAGGTTTGGTTTGGATGTTCATTGAGAGAGATATGTTTGAGGGGTTAGGTCAGTCCGGCCCTTGGGGGGGGGGGCGTCCCTCCCATACTAGGGTGAGTTAAGGTCGCCCGAATGTACATGGTTTGTTCCAACTCGCCTAGCTGGAATCGTCACGGCTGGAAGATGACCTTACGGTACCTCCCTGGATCAGGTGACGAACCCTAAACCCCCTTCCGTGAGCGGAGC
>NZ_FOAI01000028.1 GCF_900109705.1 Roseivivax marinus
CGCGGGACCACGACTGGCGCCTTATCGGGCCGGCTACGTCCGGACGCACCGGATATCGCAGCTATCGTCATAGCTGCGGACATCTGCAGGATGTCTCCAACGGCAACATGCGATGGGGCGACGTCGATTGTGCCGGGTGCGGTGAGACCTGGACCGCCAAGCCATCGCAACTCTATCTGTTCCAGATTAATCTTGATCCGGAGCCGGTCCTGAAGCTGGGCTACAGCAGCAATCCGAGACGGCGATTGCGGCAACAACTCGGCATCGCCCGAGAGACGCCGTGCCGGATTCTCCGAACGGTCCCGGTCCCGACCGGCCATGATGCGGTGCGTCAGGAAAAGGCAGCACATGCTTACATGCGCCGCCATCATCCGGAGTTGATCGTGGCCAAATCGGCCTATGGCGACGCGATTAACACCCGCACCGAGATCTACCGTCTCGCCGCGGAGCCGATCCTTCGCCACCTCCTGAACCGCATCGAGGCGGGACTCCCCCTCTCATCTCCCTGATCTCATTGCACTCTTTCCCGGACAGTTGCCGGCTGTCCGGGTTTTCTCCCATGCATCCGGAGGCTGACCAATGTCTCAATCCCAAGGGGACGTATCCCTGTCTTCTTTCGCGCGCGCCTTCGCGCGCACGATCCTCAATGACCTTGTCGCACGCAGCCTCGTGCTCGAAGACGCGCTACGCACGCGTCTCCGCGACAATCCCTCGACCCCGGATCCGAACTCGGTGCCGCTCTCCGCAACGCTCGACGCGACCTATCGCGGTGTGCCGGAGGCAAGCGCGATGTCGGATGAGGAAATCGCATCGCGGATCGCCTCCGGAGAAGACCCCTTTGCCACGGATCTTCACGGCCGCCCGCATCGCCGCATGTCAACGCCGCCACTCCGAGAGATGAGCATGGCGCTGCGCCTGCTGGCCCTTACGCCCACGCAAGAGGCCTTCGAGGGGATCTGCGCTCCGGGCGTCGTGACGACCCTCGTCATTCCGCAGCGCCGGGACCGCGAAGTTGGGTGGCGCGCCCTGCAGGAGATGTTGCACGCAGTCCGGAAAGCCTCGGCGTCTTGGGGGATCTCGATGAGCTGGCCCGAGACTCCCGTCTATGGCGGCGAGGCATCCGAGCGCAATCAGGCGCGCAAGACGGCGGAGTTTGGCGAAGCCGTGGAGCTGGCCGTGTCCAAGGGCGCCCCGGTCTGGGCGTTGGCGGCTCACGCAGACGACATGCCCGAGATCGGCCGTCTGGTCAGCCAGGCGACGTGGCACCTTCCTCCCCTGACGCGCGAGATGATCGTAGAGATGCTCCGCGTCACGCATTCCGTCACCGGGGAGCTTGCCGAGGACGCCGTTCTTGCGCGCCTGCCGGCCGACAATGCGCTTGCGGGCCTGCACCCGGCCCTCCTCGACCATGCCATGGCTGCGGACACGACGCTGCGCGTCGCCGATCGCCTCTCCGGAATTGCCGCCCGCGCGAATGTGCAGCCTGGTCTGACGCTGGACGATATCGCTTTGCCCGCCCCCCTGCGCAGCAGACTCGAGCGGCTGCTGGCGGACATCTCCGCATGGCGATCCGGATCGCTCCGCTGGTCGGAGGTGTCCGGATCGCTGTTTCTCAGCGGCCCGCCCGGCAATGGCAAAACGCTCCTGGCCTCCGCGCTGGCTGGATCGGCCCGGATCCCGCTGATCACGACGAGCTACGCGGACTGCCAGCGGCATGGCCACCAAGGTGATTTTTTGCGCGCGCTCTCGGACAAGGTCACTGAGGCGATGTCGCGTGCCCCGGCCGTGCTGCTCATCGACGAGTTGGATTCGTTCTTGGTCCGAAGCAATCTTACCCAAAATTCGAGCTACAATATCGGGGTCGTCAACGGACTGCTCGAGCATCTCTCGAGGCTCAACGATGCGCCCGGTGTGCTCATTGTCGGCGCCGCCAACAATCGCCATCTGATCGACCCCGCAATCCTGCGTCCCGGGCGATTTGATCAGCATTACGAGATCGGCCCGCCGGATCAGGCCGGGATCATCCGGATCCTATCCGGATCACTCAACGGTCCGGATCGGTTCGATCTCGCAGGTCACGCGCGCCAGCTGTCTGGCTGCTCCGGCGCGACCATCGCCGCGATGATCCGAGACGCCAAGGCGCGCGCACGGCAGGATGGCCGCCCGCTTGAGGACCGCCATCTTGCCGTGGCGATCGCCGAGATCGCGCCGGAACGCTCCGACGAGGATCTGTGGCGCATCGCCATTCACGAAGCCGGGCATGTGGTCGTCTCCTGGCGGCTGACCGGGGATATCCCCACACGCGTCCGGATCACGCCAGAGGGCGGCGAGGTCCACGATACCCCAAGAAAGATCGCAACGGCGGAGACGGCGCGCATGCGAATCGCAGCTCTATTGGCCGGTCGTGCCGCCGAGCACGTAATGCTCGACGGGCCATCGAGCGGCGCGGCTGACGATCTCGCGCAAGCCACACGGATCGCATTCGACTTGCGACACGGCTGGGGATTGGACGGTGGCAGTCTTCTTTCCGTGCCGCCGGCACTCATCGGGCGCATGCTACCCGGCACCGAACTCGGCGATGCCCTCGATCGGATCTTGGCCGAGGAGGCGGAGTTCGCAGAGCGCGTCGTCCGCGAGAACCGCGATCTGATCGAGAACCTTGCAACGACGCTCGTTCGGATGCGGGAGATTGAGCGGGATGAGATCACGGCATTGTTCCGAGACCACCACCCAGCCATCACCCTCACTTCAAGGTTGAATTAGGAGTCAGCGCCAGCACTAATATCAGTGTGGCGATCGTTGCAGAGATCAACTTTAAGGGTGATCACAGACGCCACCGTCAAACCACGCTGACGTTTGCGTCAGGGGCCGCTACACCTCCAGAACACGAGAGCTTCTGGGCAAATGAGTCGGAGGTTATCCACATAAACTCGCCTGCCGGGCGCGGACGGATCAGAATTCGGCGCATAGCTCCTCTTCAGACAAAAGAAGAAGAGGACCAAGCATGACGGTATCGCTGCTGAAGCCGCCCCGCTCTACGGACGGGCGGCGGATCAATCACCCGAACGAACACCTTTTGTGTATTGTTCGCATTCTCGCGCGCGCTTCCGCCCGGGAGGCTTTGGCAAAGGAGACCTGAACGATGTCCAGGCGCGCCGTGATCTATGCCCGCTATTCGTCGGACATGCAGTCTGCATCCTCGATCACCGATCAGGTGCGGCTCTGTCGCCGTGTGTGTGAAGCCAATGACTGGACAGTTGTCGAGGTTTTCACCGACGAGGCCATGAGCGGGGCGTCGCATCTGCGGCCGGGCTTGCAGCAGATGCAGCAGATGGCAACGTCCGGTGGGTTCGACGTGCTGGTCGCAGAAGCCCTCGACCGTTTGTCCCGTGACCAGGAGCACATCGCCGGGCTCCACAAGCGCATGACTTTTCTTGGTGCAGAGATCGTGACCAAGGCCGAAGGCCTGATCAACGAGATGCACATCGGCCTCGGCGGAACGATGAACGCCCTGTTTCTCAAGCAGCTGGCAGCCAAAACACATCGCGGCCTCGAAGGACGCGTTCATGACGGCAAGTCCGCAGGCGGACGAAGCTACGGCTACCGGATCGACCGCCAGCCCCTGCCTGACGGAACGTGGACCACGGGAGAACTGGCCATCGATGATAGCGAAAAGGCCGTGGTGCAGCGAATTTTCGAGAGCTACAGCCTCGGCAAGAGTGCTCGTGAGATTGCGGTCGAACTGAACACGGCAGGCATCCCGTCACCGCGATCTGGCAAGGGATCGGGACAATGGTCGTTCTCGACGATTTCCGGCAACTGGAAGCGCGGCACGGGCATCCTCAACAATGAGCTCTACGTCGGTCGCCGCGTCTGGAACCGCCAGCGATTCGTAAAGGACCCCGCGACAGGAAAGCGCCAAGCGCGTCCGAACCCGCCTGCCGCATGGATTGTCGAGCAGGTCGAGGATTTGCGCCTGATCGACGACGACCTCTGGGAATCCGTCAAGAGACGGCAGAGCGCCATCCGCACCAAGATGGGCGATACGGCCGGCGGCAAAGTGATGGGCGGTAATGCCCTCGGCACAGCGCGCCGCCCCACATACCTGTTCTCCGGCATGTTGAAGTGCGGATGTTGCGGCGCCTCCTATACCCTGATGAACAAAACCAAATACGGCTGCTCCGCCGCGCGCAACAAGGGGACCTGCGACAATCGCAAGCTGATCCATCGCGAGCGCGTCGAGACGCGGATCCTGGACGGACTGAAGGAGAAGCTCCTGCACCCCGAGATGATCGAAGCGTTTATCGCGGAGTATCAGCGGGAATGGAACCGGCTTCGATCCACGGAAGTCTCGGAGCGCGCCACCTGCGAGGCCGACCTCAAATCCGTGACCCAAAAGATCGCCTCGATCGTCGATGCGATTTCCGAGGGTATGTTCCACCCGTCCATGAAGGACAAGATGGACGCACTGGAAGCGCGCAAGACGGACCTGACGTCCAGGCTTTCCAGCCTCGCAGAGTGCGTGGCGCCTGTTCATCTGCACCCGTCCCTGGCGCAGGTCTATCGCCAGAAGGTCTCCGACCTCACCGCATCCTTGAACGACAACCTCGTCCGGCCTGAGGCGACCGAGGTGCTGCGCAGCCTGTTGTCGGAAGTGCGAATGATTCCCGATGCCTCCGCGGACCACGGCCATGTCATTGAACTCTATGGAGAGCTGGGGGCCATTCTGGGATTGGCGGGTGGCGCAAACGACGAACCCCGCCGTTTTACGGGCGGGGTGTCGTATTCAATGGTTGCGGGAGTAGGATTTGAACCTACGACCTTCAGGTTATGAGCCTGACGAGCTACCGGACTGCTCCATCCCGCGCCAATTGGGCGTGTTTTT
>NZ_FOAI01000022.1 GCF_900109705.1 Roseivivax marinus
GCGACCCGCTACGACAAGACGGCGGAAAGCTTCCTCGGCTTCATTGACATCACGTCGATCCGTCTCTGGATCCGCCATTTGTCAACATGACCTAGTGCGTATGCGCAGACGAGGAATGGTAAAGTTTTACTTTTCCAAAAATATAGAGATATCTGAGGCATTGTCGTTCCTGTCTTTGTGCGCCGACCCGCAATAAGAACAAATAGTGAGGCAATAATATGGTTTATCCGTGGGCTTGATCTTGTGATCTTGTGATCTTGGTGTCTGTTGCATTGAGCGGTAGGGCTTACGGGCCTGGACACCGCTCGCGGTAATCGTTGCGCTGCGCCAGGCGTTCGGCCGCAAAGTCGATCATCTCCCGAAGAAGATCCGCATCGCCGCTCCTCTCCACGAGCTCTCTCAGGTCCATCATGGCTTTGGTCATCTGGGTCGTCCCTTGGTTCAGATTGGCTTTTGCAACCCGACCCTACCGAGAAACCCGATGACCGCCTCAGCTAGACCACGCCCCGGGACATGACCCTCCTGTTTCTTAACTTATCCACAGGGATCAGGCTGGGAGCGGGGTGTTAATAAGGTGTTAAGTAGGTGTTAAGGCATTTCGAATCGCTGTTTTCGTTAATATTTTCATAAAGTTACACATACGCCCCGTGTGTAAAGTGGTGATTCGGCGTGTGTAAAGTGGTGATTCGGCGTGTGCAAAGTGGTGATTCGAAGCGTCAGGCCGGCAACACCTCTCAGCTGTTCCAGTCCCGAGGAGATCCAGCGTGATAGCGGTTTAAAAAGGGCGGTCCGTGTGTAATGTGTCGTTCCAATCGTGTGTAAAGTGTCGTTTTCCCTTGGCCGTGTGTGAAGTGTCGTTGTAGAGATGTCTGTGTGTGAAGTGTCGAAAGGCTATGACCGATGACGATCAACTACCCGCTCCTGCCGGATCGTCACCCACAGGGAGATTTCTTCGTCTGCGACATCCTCGACACGGCACCGAAAGGGGATGTCGGATCGATGGAGCATCCGATCTTCTCGCTCTCGACTAAGCCGGACACACGCCCCCGGCGCTACGAGCACAACGGTATGACGATCGAGATCAAACCCTCGGTCGATGGTCTCGCGACAGTCCATGATCGAGACGTTCTGATCTACTGTATCTCCAGTCTCATAAAGGGCATGAACGAGGGCAAGGAGCCCCAGCAGGTCATCCGTTTCCATGCCTCCGACCTTCTGAAAGCCACGAACCGCATGACCACGGGGCGCGGCTACACGCTCCTGAAAGCCGCGATGGAGCGGTTGGCCGGCACGCGCATCTCGACCAACATTACCACCGGTGGACAGGAGGTCTTCGAGACCTTTGGTCTGATCGAACGCGCTAGGATCGTGCGGGAGACGCGCGATGGGCGCATGCAGGAAGTGGAGGTCAAGCTCTCGGACTGGGTCTTCAACGCGATCCGAGCCCAAGAGGTGCTGACCCTCTCGCGGGAGTATTTCCGCCTGCGCAAACCGCTCGAGCGGCGCATCTACGAGCTGGCACGAAAGCATTGCGGCCGTCAGCGGGAGTGGCGGATCAATCTTAGCCTTCTCCAGAAGAAATGTGGCTCCGGGTCTTCCCCGCGCGAATTCCGCCGCCTGGTCGCGGCGATCGCGCACGAGGACAAGGAATACGGCCATATGCCCGACTACGAGATTCGCTTCGATGAAGATCGGGATCTGATGGTGGTGCGCAGCCGCGGCACGGTCGGCCCGGAGGTTTCGACAGCTGCCGCGGACATCCCGGAGCTGGACCCGGACGTCTACGAGATGGCCAGAGAGGCGGCCCCGGGCTGGGATGTGCGCATGATCGAAAGCGAGTGGCGTCGCTGGGCCACGGACACCCCGCGCAATCCCGAGATGGCTTTCCTGGGTTTTTGCCGGAAATGGAGCGACACGCGCGGACGCCCATGAACAGGTGGCCAGGCGCGGAGTGCGGGAAGCGTCTGCTTGTTCGAAGGCATCGCCTACGTCTGCATCGTCCAGGTTGCAGATTTCGGGGGATCCGGAACCAGAAGTGTGAAAGAAATCATCTCCTGCAAATGATTGCGCACTGGTTTTGGGAAGTTGGCTCGCCGAACAGAGCAGGTGCACAAAGCCCCCGCCCTGCGGCGGAACCAGAACGGCCGATCTCAGTCCCGTCTTTCGTACGCGTCCATCAGTATCGATAGCATGTCAGCATAGGTGCGGCGATCGTCCTTGCAGAGCTTCCGGAAGCGCGCGAGCACGTCGAGCGGAGCCTTGATGCTGATCTGACCATCGCGGACAGGTTCGCGGCTCGGCCACCGCTCCGGGGAGGTTTCGGTAACGGGACGCTCGGCCTCTTGTTCCTGCCGGGCTTCGTTCCGAGGTTCGCCCCCTGCCCTCTCGAACTGCTGTAACCGGCTGAGATCAAGCGACCGCGGCATGGCGTGTCTCCTCGAGCATGTCGACGACCTCGGCGGCGAACGCCTGGGCGTTGGCAATGGCCTTGTCGATCCCGTTGACCTCGGCTGGATCCAGCTGCCGCAACCCGCCACCGGAATTATGGAGAGAAGAGAATGCCGTACGGCGGTGCAGCTCCGTGTCGAAGACACGCGTGGCGGAGCGCAGCTCGGTGTTGATGTGTTTCTCGAGCTTGCTCTTCACCGCCGCGTTCGTTCGCGCGAAGAGGACGGCAGCGGGGATCGGTCGCCGTCGCGCCCGTCCTTCCATGGCGATCTGCGCGAGTGTTTCGATAGCTTCGTCGGCATCCTGTTGTTCGTCGCCCGTGGGAACAATGACGAGGTCGGACTCCGAGATGGAAAACGATGTCAGGCGAGACGCAGAGCCTTCGAGGTCGATCAGGACGAACGACGCGCGCTCTTTCGCGGCGGCGATCTCGTCCTGGATCTCGCGCTCTCCCTTGCTGGCAATCACTTCGATCCGACCCGGAGTGCGGGAGAGACCCGCCCATCGGGTCAGCCGACCTGCCGGATCCGCATCGATGAGGATGACATCCGTTCCCTGAGCCAGTTCGGTTGCGAGAATGATAGCTGACGTGGTTTTGCCGGCGCCGCCTTTGGACGACGCAAATGAGATGACCGGCATTGAACTGCCTTTCTGTTTGCTGCTCGTGGGTTGAGTATCCATGGCAGGCCCTGCCTAGGGAAGACCTAGCTTCCCTATCTACGCCATGACTAGGAATGGTTGTGACTGCCCTGCCATGCGTAGAGTACCGTACCGTAGCATACCGTAAGGTATGACATGGTACCTGAAGATACCTTAACTGTCTCAAAGCATTCACGGTACGCCAAACCAGAGGGCGAATGAGACGGTTACGGTGCCCCTGGACAGCAGCATGCATGGCCGGTTGCGGAGATCACCTGGTGCTGGGGTTAGTTGTCTTGATCCTGGATAAGCCAGTTTTTCTCGGCGATGGTCTCTGCGTACTTGGCTGGAGCGTCGATCTCGATTTTTGAGATCCATAGGTAGCCAAGCTCGTGCTGATCCAGCGTATCCCAAGCCTGCTGAGCCTTTTCCCGGGTCGAATAGCAGCCCAGTACAGCTTGGCCTTCCCAAGGCAGAAACTCCGCCAGTACAAACACTGCCTGTCCCAAAGCACCTCCCATTTGCTTGGACGCAGGTGGAGGCTCTCATCCTGTTGCTGACAGGCCAAGCTATTTTTTCATGAAAGACGCAATGACGCGTCGAGACGCCTCTTCCCAACAGCTATCATGCGACGGTCCCGTCGCTCGGCCGGGGAGGATTAAAGCGATTAAGACAGACTCTAGGTCGCCAGATACTGCGTTTATGGGCCAGTGGCTTGGTTGTGACATTCAAGGCGCACATCAAAAGCAGCCGCACAGGCCTGGGTAACATCCAGACAGCAAAACAGCGGGTCCAGTGGACCCGCTGTTTTGTCGTTGTTCGCAGACCTCTCCTCGGCCTTACGCGGCCTTGTTGGCGGCCGAGGTTGCCTTCTCAGCGGCACCTTGCACGTTCGTGGCAGCCTTCTGGCCCATGTCCTCACCGGCTTTGGTGGCCAGCTCAGTGGCTTCGGTCGCCGTGTTCTGGATCACGGTGGCAAAAGCCTGCGCAGTGCGCATGAAGAGATCCATCTGCTTCTGAGCGAAGTCGCTGTACGCCTTGCCGTAATCAGCCGGCTCGTCGCGCACCTGGGCCACCTCACGCAGGTTCGAGAACGCTTCCCTGGCGGTCTCGCTGGCGATGTCGGTGGAGCGGGTTGCTGCATCCGTGGTGAGCGCGGTCATGCGCTCGGCCGTCTGCGCCCATGTCTTTGCAGTGTCCTGGTAGCCCTGCACGTTGAAGAGGCTCTGCAGGTCTTGAGCTGCGGATTTGGTGTTCTGCTTCGTAGCCATGTCGGGTCTCCTTTCGAAGAAGATGCTGTCTCGATGGCGCCCTTTGCGCCGTTAACTTTCATATCATGCTGCAGCGCGGCATTTTCAATGGGTCGATCTGACGGCACCCGAATTTTCTTAGATTTGGAAAGCACTTATTAGGCGTCATCCAGAGTGAGCGAGCCGAGCTGCTCGGCCAAGAGGGCAGGGGGCTAGAAGCAGGAGCGAGAAGACACGACGCGATCGGTGGGGCGTTCAGGTGCCATCATCCACGCCTATGGTGCCAGAGGTCTTTTTTCTTGACGGGTTTGCCAGAGGTGACGTCAGAATGCGTCATTTCGTGGGGGAGCGTGGAGGCGATCGTGCCGCCTTCATGTATTCCCTGATCGTCACCGCCAAGATGAACGACATCGACCCGCAGGCTTGGCTCGCCGATGTCTTGGCTCGGCTACCCGGAACGACCGCCTCCCGGGTGTCGGAACTGCTGCCTTGGAACTGGCAGAAATCGGAGCACCAAATCGCGGCATGACCGCGGCCTACGCCGGATGCTTACCATGTCTCTCCATCACTCTCAGTCGACTGGTCTCACTTCACGCCTATTGGGTTTGGCTTGACGGGCTTCTGAGCTTGAATAAGCTCGTTCGATGGAAGTTGCTACGACTAGTAAAATAAGTGCTCCGCCTTGGGTGGCAGAGCTACTCGCAGAGGCGGGGCTTGGTTCAGGCTTACAAGTCGCTCCACTATCAACCAGCCAAAACAAGCTATCCAAGACGGAGATCTATCAGATCCTACATGGGACTGAGTGCGTAGCATTAGCAAAACGTCAGTTAGGGCAAGATGCGCTAAAAAGAGAGGCTGCTGAGACAGAGGCCTGTATCACAGCAGCTTCCGTGTTCGCAGACTGCGAAGGCATGTCTGCGCCTGACGTGCTTGCAGTTCGGCGAGACGGCGGCTTCCTGCTAAGAGCATTGGTCGGCACACCGGCTAATCTTGCATTTTCGCGCAGCGATCGCGCGTTACGCTCTGAGCAAATCCGCCGGGTGGCATATGCTTTGGGCATCCTTCATCGCAGTGAACCCGTAAGCATGGCTCCGTACACGCTTGGAAAGCGTATTCTAAGGGTCAGGATGCGTCTCAAGCACTTCCGCGAAAACCCACCAAATTGGGAGCCGGGCTGGACGGACGTGATGTACCGCCTCGCTTGTCATGCGCTTACAAAGTACGACAGTATTAGCGGAAAAATGCGTTGCCAGACAGTTCAGCATGGAGACCTGACACCGGGAAATATCTTGATAAATTCCCATCACGTAGGACTTGTAGATTTTGAGCACTTCGGACGGAATTGGCAAGTTAATGATGCTGCAACATTGCTCGACCGCCTTACGATGTTATGCCCGTTTAAAGGGGTTCAGATGAGCAATAACGTCATGTTCGACCCAGCAGACGTTAGTGCTTTCGCGGAAGGGTATGGAGAAGACCCTACCACACATAAAGAGTTTGATGTGTTTGCCTGCTTTGAGTTGGTCGCACGCATATTTGCCGCGGCTGAGAGACAGTCGAAGGAGCCTTTATTGTTGCTCCGAACCGCTAAGCGGGCGCTGAATGTTTGCTGATGCGGTGTCTTAACAAATCCAGAGCAGCGATGCGGTCGCGCAAGGTCTCAAACTCTTGTCTTTCGAAGTCACCTGAACATCGTGGCGGACAACAGATCGCACCATTCGTCATGCTCCGCGTCTAAGATCCGAGGGTAGGAGCGACGCGATCCCCTGACAGCAGAGTGGCGGGTCCCGAGGACCCGCCACTTGTCGTTGATCTTGCTTTCGGACCGGTTGGCCTTATGCAGCCTTGTTCGCGGCCGAGGTTGCCTTCTCAGCGGCACCTTGCACGTTTGCAGTGGCTTTCTGGGCCATGTCCTCACCGGCTTTGGAGGCCAACTCGGTGGCTTCGGTCGCCGTGTTCTGGCTCACGGTCGCGAAGGCCTGCACCGTGCGCATGAAGAGATCCATCTGCTTCTGAGCGAAGTCGCTGTACGCCTTGCCGTAATCAGCCGGCTCGTCGCGCACCTGGGCCACCTCACGCAGGTTCGAGAACGCTTCCCTGGCGGTCTCGCTGGCGATGTCGGTGGAGCGGGTTGCTGCATCCGTGGTGAGTGCGGTCATGCGCTCGGCCGTCTGCGCCCATGTCTTTGCAGTGTCTTGGTAGCCCTGCACGTTGAAGAGGCTCTGCAGGTCTTGCGCTGCGAATTTAGTGGTCTGCTTCGTGGCCATGTCGGGTCTCCTTTTGAAGAAGATGATGTCTCGGTGGCGCCCTCTGCGCCGTTGACCTCTATGTGATGCTGCAGTGCAGCATTATCAAGGGGGCGATCCGGACACGGCCAGATTCTCGAGATCGGAATGCTATCCGAAAGCTCACTCTGTGTGAGCGAGGCCAAGCTGCTTGGCCACGGCAGCGAGACGCCGGTCACGCGACCAGAGCGTGGAGCCAGGGGCGAGCAGACACGATGCGAGCAGGGACACGTCCACATAACCAATGCCACGGCTCATGAGCTGTCGCGTCTCGATCATGGCGCGAACCTCGGCCACGGTGGCGAGCGGTAGGGCAGGGAGATCGTCCAGCAGGCAATCTGACCCGCCTCGAGCCCGCGGGCTAGCTCTGCATCGCCCTGGCGCAGATGATCGATCCAGACCGACGTGTCGGCGAGGATCATGGCGTCTCGCGTGAGCGGGGCGGGGCCGTGATGTCTGGTTCCGTGCCGCCGAGCAGCGCCAGCCTGCGCGCGCTTTCACGTTCGATCAGCGCCTTGAGGGCCTCCCGGAGCAGGGGGCCCCGATCGTTCATCCCCGTCAGGGCGGTTGCTCGGTCGAGCAGCGTGTCGTCGAGGGTCACTGTCGTTCGCATGGCAATCTCACATCAGGATGCTCATAAGATGATGCAGGTGGTGATGCGCATCAAGGGACTGGCAACTCAAGCAGAACCGCCAGAATGCCCGACCCAAAATGGCGGCTCACTACAACCATTATGCGAGAAAGCCCGAACACAGAAAGGGCGCCCAAACGGACGCCCTACGATCTGTATTCACTACGGATGCGCTATCTTATTCAGGCGGATCTGCAGACCCTGCTATCCTATGCCAATCCGTTTTTCCGGCGGCGTACCCAATGGACTACCAAGATCCAGTAGAAGCCATGCTAGCCAACGGACTGCCATCCGACGCTATCGGACATGCCAGCGGATGCAACCTTTTTTCTTGGGCGTGATGCCAAGGGAGAACCAACGGATACTGAGGCTGATCGTGAGAGCAGTCCGACTGGCCTGCCCAAGCGGACTGCGTCGGATCATGTCCACTGAGCCAAGTGGAAACCCGGGGGAACTGGTAGCGCTGCAATTCAGCTTCGCGAAGGATGAAGCTGTCGGCAGTGGCGTCACGGCTTACGCGTACGCCGAACCAAAATGAGCAGACCACACAGAGCGCCACAGCGCTTCACTGAGGGAGGGTAAGGTCTCGGCGCCACTTTTGCCCCCAAAGGGCCCACAAAAGTTCTCAGTGGCGCACACAGTGCCGCTGTGGCCATGACATGCTTGATGGCGGGGGTGGCCATGTGCCCGGTGGGTCCAGGTCGAACCAAGAGTGAAACACCTGAACTCGGCTGAGCCAAGAGGCATCGGATCCGCTCGAGCATCGATCAAAGGGGGCAAGCTCTGGTCTCGAGTTGGGGCAGGGGCGTCGCGAAGGTCGTGTCAACGCGCGCATGCGTCACGCGCGCAGAGCTTAGTTTCCCTCGTACTACTCTCTCAAAAATACCATTATAGACAATGTATTAGGCAAAGACCCGGCGGGCCAGCGGCCCGCCGGGTCTTTGCCGTATTCTTCTATAACAGAGAGTATCTCTATATTTGGGGGATTATACCAAATATTACGTGTTATAAATGGAGAGTCAACAACATCTTCCAATACTCCAGGTAAGAGGCTCCCTACGAGAAGGCTCCGCCTTCTCTCGGAGCCTCTTACCTGTCGTTGGGCATGGATCTAAGAAGATCCAGGAAACAAGGAAGAATTTATATTTAGCGCGCGCGAGGGCGTCCGAAGCCATGCCGTCATCCGCAAGTGGAATCTATGAGGTCCGCCGATCATACCTGCCGGCAGTCAGGCGCCCTGCAGCACGAAATAAATCCTGAGAGGCCGTGTGCGCGCCGCTGAGTGCGGTTCCGGGCTGTTTGCGGGGATGCGCCCCCAAGACCTGCTTGGCTCACTGTGAGGGCCCTCACAGCTTGTCATGGAGCACGCTCCAGCCGCTCGGCCTAACGCCCGACTGCCACCAAGATTGGCCGAGCCAGCGCTGCCAAAAAGGCGACGAGAACAGTCAGCCCGAGAGACGGCATGGCGCCTAGGTCGCGACCATGGAACGACCTAAAAACATGGGGTTATAAAAAGTTGAACTTAAGTTGGAACGCTACGGTTTGCGACTAGGAGCCCTTGCCTTTTAGGTCATCTCAGGCGGGGCTGACGAGGGCATTGGCTTTTAGGTTCCGGGATGATGCTCAACATCTACACCTCGGGCGAGGGCACGCTGAAGTCCTCGCTGGCGGTGTTCGACGGCGTGGAGCTGACCGTAGACGGGGCAGGGCAGGCGTCCGAGACCATCAACGCCTCGGCCTTCAAGGGCTGGATGGACTCCAACGTCTACCAGTCGATCGCCGACGGGTTCAGCCAGCTCTCCGAGATCGTCACGCAGGACATGATCGACGCCATGCCGCAGCAGACCCGCGAGCAGGTGCGGCGCGCGCTGCGGGTAGACCCCAAGGACAAGCGGAAGCTGACGCCCCGCATGTTCAAGGAGCGTCAACGCCAGCTCGAGATCTACGCAGAGCAGTCCCAGGCTCGGAAGCGGGCAATGGCGCGTATGGCGACCTCGACGGACCACATGGCGGGCATGAAGCGCGCCCACCACCGCCCCGGCGAAACCACGGCCACCAACACCCCCTTTGCCTACGAGGAGATTGCTGAAAAGCTGAACCAGTTGGCGCGGGAAGAGCAGCAAAAGATTAGGCAGGAGGGCCAGGATGCGCAGGCGGAGCCTGCGATCCAAGGCCCGACCTCGAACCTGAGTGAAGCCGTCGAGTCCATTGGCGAGCTGATGCCGGGCGGTGTGCGCAAGGTGGACGGGGAGACCCTGCTGACCTTCCTGGCTCGGGACAAGGATGCGAGCCCGGAGCAGCGCGAGATTGCCCAGGACCTGCTGAGCAAGCCTACGGGCGGCAAGCGCGGCACCTTCTACTTCGGCGAGACCGATGCGCTGGCAGACATCGAGGAGGCGACCATCGGCGTTGCCGGGCCGACGATCTCGCTTGGCCGGTCCTACCCGACGCCGGGTCTGGCCTTCATCGCCAACACCAGCCCCGAGACCGTGCTGCACGAGATGCTGCACATCCAGACGACGAAGGCGCTGGAGGCGTATGTGGCCGAGGACGGCACCGCGCCGCGCCACGTCCAGGAGGCGGGCCGCAACATCGAACGGCTCATGCAGCAGATGCGGGACACCCCGCCGACCGACGAGTCCGCCGAGGCTTGGGGCGATGCTCTGGCAGCCATGAACGGTGCCCCGGACCGGATTGGCCAGATGGGCGAGTTCGTGAGCTGGATGCTGTCGAACCAGCGCCTCATCGAGCGGGGACAGCAGCGCAAGGCACAGACCAAGCGGACCCCCTTGGCTCGGATCGTAGAGGGTGGCTGGAACGCGCTGATGAAGATGCTGGGCCTGCGGTCCAAGCCGGGCAACACCGTCTTCACCAACCTACGGTTCAACACCGAGGTCCTGACGGCGAACGCCGCGGCGATCCGCGAGTCCGCGGTGGCGGCGAACCGCTACATGAGCCAGCAGTCGGCGGGCGACACGCGGCTGGAGTGGGCAGAAAGCCAGTTCGGAAACAAGCTCCAGGAGATCGTGGGCCGCCAGACTGCGACGACCGACAGGGTCGAGCGGCAGAAGGCAGTGCAGGAGAGCGTGGAGCGCAACCGGGCAGGGGACCTTGCCATCTCGCAAGCCGGTCAGGCCGGGATCGAGATGAACGAGCGGCAGGCGACCGTGTTCAAGATGATCCACACGGTCATGACCTCGGGCGTCCGGCTGGATGCCTCGCTGATGCGGCAGGCCAATGACCAGTACGGGCTCGTTCTCGAGACCCTGACGGCCGAGGAGCTGGTGGCGCAGGGACTGACCCAGTCGCAGGCGGAGCGCCGGCTGGCGTTCCTGTCGGACGTGAAGGCCCGCACAGGTCGCGACGGGCGCACGGATGCCATGGCGACCTTCATGGCGCTGAGCCAGGTCGATCCCAAACTGCGGGCGGCGCTGGAGGCGAAGAAGCCCCTGCGCAAGACCGAGGTGAAGGCCGACAGCATCGACGGTGTGCTGCGCAACCTGGCTCAGGCAGCCGTGGAGCTGCTGCGCCGGTTGTCGCTGCGCCAGACGCGGGACAGCAACGTGACCCGTGAGCTGGACATCGTGGCCGAGGGTCTGGCCCAGGTGCAGAAGGAGCGGCGCTACATGTCGGCCGTGAACGCCGTCAGTGAGCGCGTTGAGCAAGCCAACCGCTATGCGGCCGAGCAACTGGAGACCCGCAGCACACGGGCCACTGACGCGCTCGGACAGCGGGCCATTCGGGCAGACCGGAAGGGCCAGCGAGCCAAGAAGGAAGTCTTCAAGGCAGGCGCCCTCATCACCGCTCTTGGCTCGAAGGACCAGACGGCGGCCGCGGCCGAGGGCCTGACCAAGATGGCGAACCATGTGCCGAACCTGCACACTTGGCGCGCGATGCTCACCGACCTTCGGGGCCAGACCGACACGAACAAGGGCCTGCTGCGGATGATTAACCCGGTGAAGGCGCAAGCCGACGCGGCGCGTCAGGACTTCCGGGAAGGCGTCCCGCGGGAGCTGGAGAACCAGTTCAGCCGGGAGTTGGCGCGCGAGGAGTGGGAAGCGCTCTACGCGGGCATTGCCCGGACGGACCTGACCTCGATCGGTCGCGACGAGGCGGAAGCGCTGATGAGCGACATCAAGATCCAGCAAAGCGAGAAGGCCGAGTTGGCAGCGAAGCAGGATTTAGATGTCATTTAGGTCACCACAGGAGGCTTGCGAGTTAGTTGGGGCTTAGCCGAAGCAACTTGCCAACGACCACTAATGGGCCGCCTGGTTCATCGCCTTCGACGATCCGGCACCGATCGCCGCGAGATGTGGCTAAAGACCAAATGGTTGATCTGAAGTTGAACAAAGTTGGCAGCTACGCTGCCATGTCTCCGACAAGAAAAACGAGGCCACGTCCGTCAAGCTGGTATAATTTCCCGGATGGTCAGCGGGCATGATCAGGCGGCTTTTGTTGTGATGCTGAGAATGGGGTAGATCTCCTCCTTGTCGATCTGTGCGAAGGCCTCGCCCATCATGTAGCGGCTGGCGGTCTGCCACTCGTCGTTCTGTTCGAACAGGACGGCGCCGATCAGACGAACAGGAAGTCGTCAGAGGTCACGTCAGCGGCTTCAACCCCTTCGAGGATGATCTCGAAGCCGTCATATGAGATCAGCGTCGCCACATCGTCCATTGTGCCCGCGGCGGAGATCTGCAGCTCCGCGAACCGACTCTCTACGGACTCGCCTTCGACGCCCGAAAGTTGCAGACGGTCTACGAACTTCTCCATGTCGCGGACGACGTCGGTGGTGCCGGCGAGCATGTCATCGAACACGAAGACGTCATTTCCGGCGCCGCCCTCCAGCGTGTCGTTGCCCGGCCCGCCGGACAGCGTGTCATTGCCTTGGCCGCCACTCAGGCTGTCGCTTCCCATGCCGCCCTGCAGAAGGTCGTTCCCCCGGTCCCCCTCGACCGTATCCGATCCCGCGCCGGCATAGACGGAATCGTCCTGCCAGCCAGCGTCGATCAGATCATCGCCGTGGCCGCCGCCGATGACATCCTTGCCGCTGCCGGCCTCGACAGTGTCGTCACCCCAGCCGGCGGAGATCACGTCACGGCTAAAAACGGGAGCACTGTTGTTCGAATCGTCACCGAAGATCAGGTCGTTCCCCCGGCCGCCGCTGAGGACCTCTCGGCCGTCTTCGTAGCTCAGGCCTCCCTCGATCGTGTCATCACCTTGTCCTGCGCGCACGGTGTCGTTGCCGTAGCCCGTGACGATGCTGTCGTTGCCGAGTCCGCCCCCGATCAGGTCGCTGCCAAATCCGGCCCGAGCGACGTCGTCACCGGCGCCGAGCGCAATTCTGTCATCGCCCTCGCCGCCGAAAACCGTGTCGTTGCCGGCCGAGGCGGGAAAACCGTCGTCGCCTGCCAAGCCGTGCATCGAGTTATCCCCGTCGTCCCCGACGATGCGGTCCGCGTCCATGGTCCCGATCTCGATGTTCGGAAAGGCGTTGCTTTGGTAAACAAGTTCCTCGACGAGCGCCCCGGTCTCGGGATCGAATGTCGCCTGAAGCGAGAAATCGCGCTCAGGGTAGGCGCCACTGAGATAGGCATCGCGGTAGTTGAAGCTCCCCTCGAATTCGAGAACAGCCCCGTTGTCTTGCGCGCTGAGCGACAGGTTGTCAGGCTGCGCATTGTAGCCGGTGTCAGTGCTGTAGAGAACCTCACCGGTTTCGGAGTCGATCCGCGCCAGGGTGAGCGGCATGGGCGGCTTGGCGGTGTCATACTTCTGGAACGAGTGGCCTGCGGCGAGGATGAGATCGCCGTCCGGCGCAGTCACCGACATGAGCTCGGGCGGGTAGATGTCCCAGCCCGAAGACGCGTAGGCGACGTCGAAATCGCCCCGGAAACCGAAGCGCGCGGTGCTTCCAACGGTTTCGAGGTCCGCATCATAGTGCTGAACCACCACATCGGCGGCGGAATAACCCTCGTAAAGCGGCTCACCGGATTGACCGACCTCGGAGAAGGTGCGCGTCACCACTGCGTAGAAACCGCCGTTGCCATCCGGGTAGACCGTCGGGTACCAAGTGTAGCCATCTTCGAACGTGGTTCCGGCCTGCGTTTCTTGCCCCTCGAAGTTTGCAGGGACGGCTTCGACGCCCGCCTCGAAGGACACGGTCTGCACCACCTCCCCGAACCGGGAGAGCGTGATCTCGTAGTTGCCGTTGCCTACGCGATCGACGGACACTAGGCCGTTTGCGGTCTCCAAAGACAAATCTCTTCCAATCTTGTTGCTAGATCATTGATTTTCCTACGTTGTAATCAACTCGAACCCGCGCATTCAAGCGGACGTCGAGACGCTCCTCAGGTGCAGAATGCAACCTCGGGCATGCACCGTTGTGGGCCAGCAGCGGCCCCGTAGGCGTTACGCCCACAGCCAGAGCAACAGGCCGACCATCAGCGTAAAGGTCCGCACGTTGGTCCGGCCTACATCGTTCAATGGGTCACGATCCCGCGAAGCGCGGCATTGCAAGCGAATCAGTTCGTTGTGCGGCGGCGTGTGGGCGTTGGTTTGGACATAACACTCCACTAACCCGCAGGACGCCAACCATGAAGCTTGCTGGCTTGAGTTCTGCACCAACGCCCATGTGTCTCTCATCGTCCGCAGAACCATGCCGCTGAAGCGCGGAAAGTTCAATCCTCTCGGCTGCTTAGATGCCCGAAGCCGCTTCTGTACGAGAGCGGGTAGGCACGGTGACGCGACACCCGCGCCGCGTGCAATCGGTCACCGCGAGGTGAGAGACAAAACTTTAAAAATAGAACCACTGTGGCAGAAAAGACACTATAGAAACTCTAACGTGCAAGACAACTCTGAACTTTTTTGACGCCACACCGCGCCAGATTGTTCGCGCTGTTCGAGTCCCCTTGGTCGCCCTTCCTGCAAGTGAGAGCCACCGCGCATTGTCCGTAGCTCTGAACGCAATGTATTGCTGCGCCCAGGGTTACGTGGGGTAAAGAATATTCTTTTAATAACAATCGGATAAAGTAGCGAATGAATTCCTGATTTGCTGATGCAGAAGAGCTGTCGTGTCGCGTAGCACAGCAGGTGATCTCCCTTCCCAGTCCATGAAAAGAGATCGGCTTCGAGCCAAAAATGACAACCAAGCTGGGAATCTCAAAACTCAAGTTTCCCCAAAAAGTGGAAGTATCTAGACTCTAAATATATCAAAAAACTGTTCATAATTGACTTGTAAGTCGAATCACGTAATAAAAATTCCCGCGAGAGCTTAAATTTGTAATCAGCGTGCAAAGTCCTAGGTTGGATCGCGCCCTTATTGTAAGCGTTTCAACTATTGGAAATGCATTCTGTTATCAGGGGACGCTCTCTCATAAGAAGTGAAGAAGTGATACTACATACTGCTCCTGGAGGGGACTAATCTCAGTACTGCGAACGACGGGATTTTAGAAATTTATTTCAAGAATTCTTTTGTCGTGATCGAAACCTACTCCCACCTCAGTGCGCTGCGTAGCACTTCTCGTTCATGGGAGGCTATGCTCCTCACGGGAGCATCCTTTCTAAGTCGAGATATTAATCTTAGAGGACTGACAAAATGGTCAATACTGTAATCGTCTCAACGGCTGGCGATGACCGCCTTGAAGGTGGTCAAAACTCCGCAGACTACATCGATGGCGGCCCCGGTAACGATACCATAATTGGCAACGACGGTGCCGATTGGCTTATTGGTAACCTCGGTGACGACGTTGTTTTCGCCGGCGCGGGTGACACCGATCTCGACATCGTCCAAGGCGACGATGGCAACGACGAACTCTACGGTGGCGGCGGCGGTGACTTCATCGATGGTGGCGCTGGCGACGACACGATGGCTGGCGGCACTGGTAACGACGTCCTGATCGGCGAAACCGGAGCATTCAGCCTCGATTTCTACAGCGCGTTTGAGCAGGTTCTTTCCGGCGTTCAGGACGGCGAGCCTCCGGTAACCGCAGACGACTTTGCTGATTTCTCGAGTGCGCTCCAGGTACTGCAATTCCTCAACTTCGGTGGAACGACCGTCGGCATCGACGACAACTTCCTCAACTCGTTCAATCGTGCTGACGCAGGCGACGACGACATCTGGGGCGGGTCCGGTAAGGACTTCATCCTCGGCAGCATCGGCGATGACGAAATGGGTGGCGGGTCTGGCAACGACACGATCAACGGCGGCCGTGATGACGACACCATCTACGGCAGCACAGGTGAAGACGATCTGACCGGCGGAGATGAAGACGACCTCATTTTTGGCGGCGACGACAATGATGTGATCGGTGGCGACGGCAATATTGTATCCGTAAATCTCGTCAGCTTCATTGAAGGCGAAACTGACGAGGACGATGGCAATGGCGATGACGATGACGATACTAATGACTCGTCGTCGCGTGCAGATCTTCTTGCTGACTCTATTCTTACCCCGGACGGTGACGGTGAAAGTGACTCCATCGTTTTCTCCGACTATGAAGGTGACGACGAGATCTATGGCGGCAACGGCGACGACATCATCGATGCACATGGTGGATCCGACACGATCTGGGGTGGTGCTGGTAACGACGTGATGAGCGCCGGCAGCGACGACGCAGGCACTCTGACACCGGACAACGAAACCGACATCCTCGGCTTCATCGCAGGCCACGGCATGGACGACGTTTTCGATTTTGGGGTCAACGAGTATCCTGAATCTGTCAACGGAGCCGAAGGCGCCGAAAACTTTGCCAACCGCGAAGATATCATTTGGCTCGTGGACGGGGAATACGACGGCGAATTCGGTGACGCGGTATCCGCAGGCATCATCACCCGCGAGGGCCAGAATGCTGATACCATGCTCTGGGAGGTCACGATCGACACGTCCGGCTTCGGCTATGCAGGCGGCGACATGATCACGATCCATTTTGACTCCGAGGACGAAATGAACGCCTTTGCTGGCGACAACATCGTGGTCGGCGACGACTTCCTGGTCAGTGAGACCCTGTCGTTCCTCGGAACAGACGGCTTCACCGGAGACGGCTTCCTCTGATAGCCCTTTAACAGCGCGCCGGGCGGAGACTACTTCTATTCCGCCCGGCACTTTTAAACGAAAATTCTCATGAAATTCCGAGTCCTTCAGTCGTGCACCAAATTGCGAACAGCTATTAGATGACATTATGCTTCGGCATTCGTTTGCCGAAAATGCCAGCATGATGGGCTGGTCGCTGAAATTGGAGAACCTCGGAAGAACGGCACATCCTGGCAGGGAGATTTTGGATCATGCGCCCCAGCAAGTTCTCGGATGCTCAGAAGATCGCGATCTTGCAGGAGGCACAAGATGGAGAGCCGGTCCGCAATCTCTGTGAGCGCATCGGGATCAGCCAGGCCACGTTTTATAACTGGAAAAAGAGACTTGGAAACCAGGACGTTTCCGATATTCCTCCTGAAGTTCTTAGAATCCGTGTTCTGGAACAAGAAAACGCGCGACTCAGGCATCTGGTTGCCGATCTAAGCCTCGAGAAAGAAGAGCTTGCTGAAATCATAAAAAAAAACTGCATCGGCCTATGGAGTCGGAAGTCAAATCTGACGATGGCTGCACAATAGAATCTTCGGAAAGGCGATCCGGTTGCGGTTCCTGACTTTATATTTTCCTCAAGATTCGTCTAAGTTGGCGAGTGGTCCCGCCCCGAAAGCTGGACCAGATCGGCTTTGAAATTCCGCGGTCTTCTTGAATCGGACTTCCAGTTTCAATCGCATCAGCATGGCCGGCCCCTCGCGCTTCGTGTTGCCGGTGCCGATGAGACAGCACTTGCCATCCTGCGCATAAGGGACCAACACAGTGGTATGCGCACATCATCAGGCGGCGGGCTCAAAAAGGAGACTCCGCGACCGGGTCTCGGCCGTTCTTGGGGTCGCTTCACGACCAAGATCCACCTCCTCGTCAACGCGCTCGGCCTGCCAATGAGGACGGAGATCACACCGGGCCAAACATCGGACTATCTCGGCTTTGATCTGGTGATGGCCGACAATCTGCCTGCACCGAGCGTCTTGCTCGCCGACCGGGGATAGGACGCGGACGGCACTCGTAGAACCATAGAGCAGCGCGATGCCTTGCCAGTGATCCCAATGCGGAAGTCCGCAAGAGGCGCGTCGGCGTGGATCGCTCCCTCTATACGCTGCGCAATCTGGTCGAACGCTGCTTCAACAAGCTCAAGAATACCCGCCGGGTCGCCACCCGCTACGACAAGACTGCGGAGAGCTTCCTGAGCTTCATCGACATCACGTCGGTCCAGCTTTGGCTCCACCATTTGTCACCATGACCTAGAAAAGCTGCCAGCGTGAGCGTAAGCTCAGCTAAGTTTTTTGCTGTATCAATCTGGCTCGCAAGGCTCCTAGGAGAACCGAAGGTGGCGTCAACAGACCTCAACAAGCTGACCGAAGAAACCTTGAAGGTTTCCCAGCGGTGGGTGGACACTCCGTACTACAATGCCGTGGAGGCCACCGCGCAGAGGCAATGGACGAGTCTTATAGAGCCGTTCCTGGAAGATGCTTCGATCGACATGACGCATGTTCTGGAGCTTGCCGTCGGGCATGGCCGGATGACTCAGATTCTACTTGAGCGTTCCAAGCGTGTGACGGGAGTGGATGTTCTTCAGGAAAACATTGATTTTTGTGCAGAGAGATTTGGACAGATCGATAATCTGACCCTCTTGAAAAACGACGGTGTGTCATTGGAAGAAATTGACGATGACACTGTCACGTTCGTCTTCTGTTTCGACTCAATGATCCACTTCGATAGCGACGTGGTTCGGAACTACCTCAGGGAATTCAAGAGGATCATGGCCTCAGGCGCGATGGCTTTTCTTCACCATTCAAATCTCTCACAGAACCCCGGTGGAGATTTTCAGAGAAACGCGCATGCGCGAAACTTCATGTCGACGCAGCTCTTTTCCCACTACGCCCAGAAGGAGGGCTTAGAGGTGATGAAGCAAGTTGTCATCGACTGGGGGAATGGAGACAAGAAAGTCGAAAACCTTGATGGTCTTGCGCTCCTACGATGCCCGTGAGGTGTATCTGAGTCAGTTCGGCGCGGCGTGCTTGAAATTCTTCTTCGCCGCGTCTCGCAGAAATCGCTCGCGCCACTCGCTGTTGCGGCTATTTCCGACCTTGACCATCTTCCGCGGCGTTTTCGGAACCGGTGTAGCGACACCGGCCAGCTCTGCGAACGTATCGAGATGGCTCATCGTGTCGTCAAGGATGACATCCTCGTAGGTCAGCTTCAGTGGAGATATCCCCTGGCTCTCAAAGAATCTTTGCCACACCAGGTTTTCCAACGTGATTGCCGTGACATGGCTCAAAATGGCGTCGTACTGATACACGGCGTTCTTGTTGTAGTTCGGGTTGTAGCCGCGCATCATGTTCCCCGAAAAGTGGGCGTCTTCGGGCTTGGCCGTAGCATGGTTAATCCCGGTCTGCTGCGCCATGATCCGGCTGATCGCCTGTGAGACGACATCGTTGCGCCTTAGCCAGACCCAGCGGGCCTGCGGAAAGGCTGTCGCGACATGGGCAAATTCTCCCTCCCGATCCGCCTTGAGAAAAGTCGCAAGGCAGCGATCGACGGGATCGAGTTGGTTTGCCATGATCTTGATCGCGGAGACGCCGTTGTCGCCGGTTGCACGGCTCTGAACCGATGTCAGGTGTTCTTCCCAGTTTAGATCGGTCTTGCCTGGATCCCACGGGATGAACCATTCTTCCGGCTGACCGAGAACGCCTGTGTTTCGCATGTCCTCAATGACAAGGGTCGAGCCGCAGCGCTGCGTTGCGCACAAGATGATGTCCACGAGCCCTCCAGGCTGCTTTTTTGCGACAATGTGGGAGCGCGCGCGCGAGTGCAAGATGACGATGATCGCCTACCTCGGCCCCTCGGGGTCAAGGAGCGAAAACGGAGGGAGTCTCATTGAGGCTCCCTCCGGATCTTGTCGAGGTACGAGGCTGGATCGAGCGCCTCTTGATCCAAGCGGCGATCTCACAACGGAAATCTAGTTTTTAGAATTGTTGGTGTCAATGCGTAGCTGCCGTGCCTGCCGAAGTTCGTCGTCAAGGTGAAACTTGGCTAACGTAGGGTGATGTAAAATACAATGTTGCCGAAGTGGCACGCCTTCTCGCGCTCGCTTTTCGCGTGCATGGGTTTCTGGAAAAGATAATTGACACTATTCAAGTCAGGCCGCTAGGTGTTCTCGCGGTATTGCGCATGATCTTCCGGGCGCAGTGAGGCTGGGTTTCCGGAGCGCGAACACGCAGAGATCTTATCGAGGAAACGAAAGACATGGCTAACATTACTCTTCCCGTTGACACCGGTGCTACCGGGACTGCGGCTGCTGACATCTTCAATGTTCCCTTCGGAGCCGCCACGGTTGACGGTGCGGCTGGCGTCGATATCGTGAACATTCTTGATGAGAACGGGCTTATTTCGATCCCGGCTGGCTTCACTGTCGAAGGCGCGTTCAATGGTGGCGTGTACACGGTGACCGCAGGAGATCTGACCCTGCAGAACTTCGAAGTGGGCAATGTGGCCAACGGCACGCTCACATCCACCGCGACAACGGCCGCCCCCAACTACCTTCAGCTGGGAGACGTCGCCGTCGGTGACCTCCTGACGCAGAGTGGTGATACCATCAGGGTCGCTGATGCATCCGATGTTATGGCGTGGACCGGTTCGCAGCTCATTACGCTGAACGAAGACTTCACGATTTCTTCGGTGAATGGTGTTGAAGCAGAAGAGTCCTTTGAACTCGACGGCCTGGGTACGGTCGCTCTTGTTAATAGTGACCAATCTCTTGATTTCACTGCGTTCGAATCGTTCCTGGGCACGTTGGGCTGGGGAAATCGCGCCGTTGTTGAACTCGATGTCGAGTTCGAAAACGATGACGACACGGTTTCCTTCACGGAGACCTTCTCGGTTACCGTCGAAGGTGGCGCGACTGAAGGTGCCGACTTCTTCAACACGTCGAACACCGAAGACGACGACAGCGATGGCGATTTCCTCAACGGTCTTGGCGGCGATGACGTCGTTCTGGGCGACGAAGGTGACGACTTCATCTACGGCGGTGCCGGAAACGATGAGATCTACGCTGGTGCGAAGGACGCCGCCGGTGTCGTAAACGAAGATGCCGGAAACGACGAATTTGCCGGTGGTTCTGGTGACGACACGATCGCTGGTGGTGAAGGTGACGACCTGCTGATCGGTGATGATTACGCGGCTGTTTCCGGTGGAGAGTTCAACGCTCAAGGCAATGGTGCTGACATCATCTTCGGCGGCGACGGTGACGACGATATCTACACTGGATCGCTTAATGGTATCACTCACACCGGCAACGGTGACGACGAAGCCTACGGCGGCGCCGGTGAGGACGAAATCTTCGGCGACAATGGCGACGATACTCTCGGCGGTGGCGACGGCGACGATGACATCCTCGGCGGTGGCGGCGACGATGAAATCTATGGTGGTCAAGACGATGGTGACGACGACATCGAAGGTGGGAACGGCGACGATCTGATCTTTGGTGGCGCTGGAGACGATGACCTCGAAGGCGGCAACGACGACGATACCATTTTCAACGGCGCTGGAGACGATGAAGTCGCTGGTGGTTCCGGCCAGGATACAATCTGGGGCGGTGCCGGGGACGATCTTCTCGCAGGAGACGGCGACGAAGATACTTTCGCATTCGTTGCTGGAAATGGCGCTGATACCATCAGCGACTTCGATGCATCCGAGGATATTCTCGACCTGTCGAATGTCGCGGGTATCAACGCCGACAACATCGGTGACTTCGCGGCCGAAGTGGATAACGAACTCGTCATCTACTACACGGACGAAGACAGCGTGACGCTTCAGAACGTTGGCCTCGACGATCTCGACAACGTCAACTTCACTTTCGGCTGATCCTTCGGGACCGGTACGAGACATCGAAAGGGCGCCCCACGGGCGCCCTTTTTCGTGTTCGATTATCATCGGTTGCTAGTAGCGAGAAAGGCAGACGACGGCCCCCGAAGACCCGCGCGGATCGTAAGCAAACCCGCGTGCCGCCAAACGGGCGAAGATGTCGGCCAGCGTCTTGCGATCATAGCGCTCCGGGTGCAGCTCCAGCACGATGAGACGCAAGCTACTGGGCAAGGAATGGTCGAAGTATCCCGCCTCCGCGCCCTCCACGTCCACCACGAGCACGCTCGGTGCGGTTTCTGCGATCAGCGCGGGAAGAGACAGCGCAGGCACGCGCACGGCATCAGCCCCGTCCGTCGCATCAAGGCTCGCCGCCCAGTACGCCCTGGGAACATTGAACAGGATATCATCGGTCTCGGCCCCGGCGGTCACCGCACCATGGAGCAGCCGCACGCCATCGGCATCGTTGGCAGCAAGGTTGGCCCGGATGACGGGTAGCATGGCAGGATTGGCTTCGACCGTGGTCACGGCCTCTGGGCCCACGGCGCGGGCCGCTACGCAAGCCAGAAGCCCCGCCCCGCCGCCGATCTCGAGTACGGTATCTCCACGAATAAGATGGGCGTGAAGCGCGCGCCGCTCCTCGACCTCGTACCAGCCCTTGTCGCACATGCGCGTGATACCGGGGGTGAGCATCTTCTCGGGCAACGCGAAGGAGAGGCCGTCAATCGTCCAGCATCGAGTGGCCATGCGGGATCCTTTCGCGATCTTGGGCAGCGCTCAGCCGCTCTGCAAATGGGTCAACCGGTGCCCGAGAACATCCTGGACGAGCCCAGCGTCGAAGGGCTCTCCGAGAAAGTCGAAAAGCGGGCGCCATCTCTCCGGTCCGCGGGTGTAATCATTGTAGTGCAATTTCAGGCAGCGATCGGGATGATCCGCGATGTACTTCTCGAAGAGGGCCTCGGCGGTCTCGAGCTGGCGAGCGACAACCTGGGGGTTCATCCATTTCCACCAGCCCGATTGCGCCACCTGGTCGTGTTGCCGAGTGTTGAAGATGAAGCGGGTACGCGGAAAGAACCGGGTCAGGAAATCGAGGATGACGGGAAAGAGCGCGGGATCGGAATGCCAGCGGATCTCCTTGCAGCCGATCACCCGGGTCTCCTCGCTCGGGCGGAGTATGGTCTGAAGGTAGCTTTCGGCGAGTGAAGCCCCCAGCATGTCTGGATCAATCGCTTCGAAGCCGTACCATGGATCGCTGGGGTCGGACGTCTTACCTGTCGAGAGCATCTTGTCGCGCTGAGATGAATGCTGAAGCGTGCTCCAGGCCCGTGCAAGCGGCGCGACGAGGTTCTCGTTCTCTCCGCGAATTGTATACCCCGGCAAGGCGTTCAGCAGGTTCTGGACAAGGGTCGAGCCGGACCGGCCATAGGTGATGATGAAGACGCTGCTCTCGAGCCGAGGATAGAGCTCTTCGATGGTTCTAGGATTGCTTTTCAGAACCATGGGCTCACCTCGATCTTGGTGCCGGGAACGCCGCGGGTGTGCAGATATGTTGCGAGTTTCGGAGTCGCCGCAAAAATGCGCTCATACGCATGCTCGTAGGCCAGGGCGTGAACAATGTTCGATGCATCGGACAGGCGCTCATCATCGGGGGGCGACAGGTGAAGATAGGTCCGTACGCCGAGCCGCCGCAGAGGCCCCATCAGGCGATGCCCTCCGAGGCAATCGAGATTGTGAATCTCGTCGAGCCAGAAGAGCATGGCCAGCGCCGCTGCTCCGGCCTCTGGCACACCTGGAGCCCGTAGGGGCACGTTCTCGTAGTGGAGGTTCTGGGGGTCTCGCGCATCGAGCCGACCATCACAAAGCAAGGCCAAGCTATCGATTGATCGATAATCCACCTGACTGACCATCGCCCCGGGGACAAACAGGTGAAGACCCGCGCCTTGGGACCGTTTGGGCTGGAACGCCTCGACGACGTTATGGAGACCGTCTTTCTGGCCCAGTGTGAGAATGCCTATCTCGTCTGTTCGCTCCGATGGCAGGCGCGGAGCTACCGGCTGACCTGAAAAGCTCTTACGCAGGATGGTATGTTCACGGCCTCGAAGCGCGATAGATGGCTGACGCCAGGTCCAGCGGCGAAGGCCCGCGGCACGGAACCGCGAGCCATGAAGACAAGCCAGCGCCTTGCTAAGTCCTTTAGCCGCGGGACCCACGCGGACCGGAAGATCCACACGAACCGCATGACAGTTTGCCGGTGATGTTTCGGCGGTTTCCCTTGCGGGATCTGAGACGCAATCCTCGTTCAGCAGAGCCTCGAGGCGCTTGTGACCGATCATCCAGGCCACGGCCTGGCGACGCCGGTGAGGCGTATCCGCCACCTCGGTCTGGATTGCCAGACCCGTGGCCCTGATGCCGGGACCCAAGGTTAAATACCCCAGATCATCTTGCGCAGCGGTGTGTTCGAGCCTCCAGAGCATCCAGTGCAGAAGGCCCTTGGCCTGCATCGCGTCTTCAAGATCAGGAGACAGAACAACAAGATAGGGCGGCACTCGGTATCGCATCGGGGTTGTCCGGCTTCGCCAGTAGAGCGCGGCGTAAGCCTCGAGCGACATTTCCTCGCCGAGGTGTTCCGGATCCGTGGTGAGACGTACGCGGCCTTCTTCGGGTGCTACGAGCGCATAGCGAGGAGCCTCACTTTGTTCGAGGACTACCTGAGTGCGGGGGGAATACAGATCCTCATGAGCTTGCCGGACGGTTCCGGCGAGAAAGGCCACGTTGCGGTCGGCATCAGCCAACATGCTTTCCGGGCGCTTGCGGTAGAAGAAGCCGAAATCCTCAAGGTTGATGCCTGAAAAACCCGCATCTCCGGCCGACAGGAAAAAGTGCCAGTCTTCGAAGCCCTGAGTGAAGGTTTCATCAAACATCACGCCTTGTTCGAACACCTCTCGCCGGATCAGGCTACCAGCTTCCGAGATATTCATCTGGCTATGGATCAGGCGGGAATAGCGCCCACTGTAGTCGCAGCGGGCCTTGATGCCGAACATGTCGATGCTGGGGTATACCCATCCGGCTTCGGGATGCGCCTCGAGCGCCTGCATGGCGCGGGCCATGGCCCCGGGCCGCAGGCGGTTGTCGGCATCAAGCATGAATAACGCTTCGACAGAGGGAAAATGCGCGAGCACATGTCGGATCCCGAAATTCCTTGCCGAGCTCAAGCCACCATTTGGTTTTCGAAGATAGGTCAGGTGATCCTTGTGCGCGGCTGCCAAGGTCGAGATCACAAAATCCGTTTCAGGGTTCGGGCACCCGTCGTTGACGACGAGAACATGGATTCCGAACGAGGCCTGCTGCGACAGAGCTGCACAGAGCGCTTCGGAGACCAGCACGGAATGGCCGTAGACCGGCACAATGATGGCAAGACGTGGAGACGCGCGATGCATCAAATGCGCAGCCATATGTCGCGAAAGGTGGCCCACCCGTAGGCTGGCGCAGCGCCCGGGCCAAGCCGGGTCAGAAGATAGAGATCAAGACCCTGATCGGCAGGTTCTGGCAAGATAAGCTCCAGCTCGTCTTCCCGGTCTCCGCTCAGGCCAACCCAATCCGATATGCACCGGGTCTGCTGACAATGATGAACAAGATCGAACAGTTCGCGCACCGGCCGGGAAGGCGCGACTGCCAAAGCGTATTCGACGTTGGGCCCTTGTGGGTGGCGCCCTCCGATCGTGGCGGTAACCATACGAATTCCGGGATAGACCGCACCGGAGAGACGGGCAGAGCTGATCTTCTCGGGGCGCGGATGAACCTGAAGGGCTTCGAGATCGGAGAAGTACTTCAAGTCCTCTCCCGCGGAGGCCGCCAGAGCGGCGAGCCGGAGCGGGTCCACGTACATCTGCGGAGGAACAGGCCCCTCGGGCCAGTGCCCGTCTTCCGGCATCGGAGGATGGCTCCCGGGGCTGTGCTTCCAAATCCTGTGGGCCAGGATGCGGTCTGCGCGCACCTCGCCGATGATGGCGCAGTAATCTGGGTCGGGATGAAACACGCCGCCGCCAATCCGGAGGGAGTGGTCCGAGTGCCAAGCCAGATGCAGAGACGGCGTCTGCTCGTCATCGTCAAGCGCGTCGGGAAGAGACAGGCGCAGCCAACCGGGAGACAAACCGGGGGCCTCCAAAGACCAGGTTGCTGCCTCCGTGCCCGACTCGATCAAGCTAAGCGTGGCCTTCAGCTGTCCCGTCTCTGGCAATTGTTGTTCCGGCAAGAAGATCGCAATGTCGGAAAGGCCTATGCTGTTGGCTGCAAGGCGCTGGCTCAGTGAGCTGTGCGGGGGCATCTCGAGCGCAGGCGCCTGATGGCCGGGCAGGGGGCCGTTCGCTTGAGCCAGCCACCGTTTCGTACCAAGAGACCCGGCTATGAAGGTGCGCAGAGCATGAACCGTTCGGCTGGCCGCCTCATGTTCGATGCGGAGTTGCGACAACATCTCCAGAAGTTCTGCATTGTGCTGGACGACCGCCTCCGCCTGCATCCGGTAAATGCTGGCCAGCGCGCCAAGCGCGTGAGTTCGGCGCGCCTCGCGATCTGGATCCTGTGCATCCGAGAGATCGATCAGGGGCGGCGAAGCGATGCCACACCGTGCGGCCCAGCAAGTGGCCACCTCGTCTAGAAGAGCTCGGCTCTCCGGCGAGCCGACGATCAGCCCCGCGACCTCTCCCGTCATCGTTTCCGGGAGGAATGGCTGTCCGTTATCGAGGCAGATGTCACCTCTTTCCGAAAGACGCACCACGACAAGTTCGACAGGGAGATTGAGATCATTCATCTCGGCGAAATCGGCCGCCGCAAGGAGCATCTTGTGACGCATCGTCAGTCTCCACGACTTGGAAGATCTGCCTCGTGGCCCTCAGCTATGGCGCGAGCGGAGTACAATCCAGCGCGCCAGCCGCGATGCTTGGCCGCGATCGCACCGTGCCGACGGTCGATCTCGGCGGCGTCGACCCCGTTCTTGGCCGCCCACTTCAAAAAGGCGGTCTGCTCACGATCAATGCGAAGTTCGAGCTCTTCCTCGGTTCCGGTTCCAAGTTCCCAACCGAACTGCTCGAAGAAGAAGGCCGACTCGATCTTGGATCGCTTGAAAGTCTCGTCCGCGTCATAGTCGTGGCTGTGATAGACGGTCGCGGTGGGCGCGTAGAGCTTGGTGTAACCCGCTTCCAGAATCATGCTGGCCCAGACTTGATCCTCTCCATAATCGATTTCGGGGTAGGGGATCTCGCGCCAGACGTCTCGGCGCATGGCCGAGTTGTTGTCCGAATAGAAGTAGAGGGCCTGCCGCCAAGCGATCTCGCCGGTATTCCAGCGCAGCGGATCGGTCTCCTTCGAGACCGCGAGAGGGCGGCTGCGCATGTTCTCGAAATGCCTCTCGATCTCGCGCCGAACGAAGAGCGGGTGATGCGGATGCGGCAAATGCCGCCCGAATAGGCCCGCGGCCTCGGGGTAGTGCGCCATCATCTTGGCGATGTCGGTGGCCCAGTCTCGGGTGGCAGGGATCGCGTCCTGGGTCAGAAAGGCGATCAGCGGCGCGCTGCCGAGGCTCGCTCCGAAATTTCGGGTGCGGCCGTGCTGGAAGTCCTTCTGCGCGATCACCGTCGTGCTCACGTCCTCCTGCGCGTGGAGCCATTCGGTCGTGCCATCCGAGGAGGAGGAATCGATGCAGTGGATCTGTATCCGATCTGCCAGCCTCTGCTCGCGCAGGGACGCGATCACCTCTTCGATCTCTCCCATCCCGTTGTAAGTGGGAATGACCACGTCGAGGATCGGTGCAGGGGTCGGGACGATCGCTGGCGCCGCGATTTCCACGCCCGTCTCGCGCAGGCGCTCGAGAAGCGCGCCCTCGACCTCGCGGGCGGTGGTCTCCCAAGTCATCGGGCCAACCCAGTCCGCAGCTCGATCCCGCTGCGACGCCCGCGCCGCGGGATCGTCCAGAAGGCTACCGAGCGCATCCGCAATGCCATCCGGCGTGGGCGCGGCCAGCGTCACCACGCCCTCCGGGAAAATCGCGCGGGTGCTTTCGCCGTCGAGTTCGACCACTGGCAGCCCACAGGCCATCATCTCCTGGGGAACCAGCGAGTAGTTGGTGGCCGACACGCAGAGACCGAGATCGCAATCTCCGTAAAGACGGGCCAGTTCTTCGGCGCTCAGCACCCCGTGATTATAGGCTTCGAACGGTGTCTCATCGAAAGGCATCTCCGCCTGACCGAAGAAGTGCACCTCAAAATCGTCCCGCCGTGCGCCGAGAATGTCGAGTCCCAAGAGACACAGTTGCACGCAGCGCCTTGCGGTGTGCTCGCGCCCGTAGACTGCAATCTTCAGGCGGCCGGTGCGCGAGGCTGGGACCTCGCGCCGACGATAGATCTCGGGATCGTAGGCAAGGTGGAAACCCCGGCTCCAGCGTCCATAGCGCTCGCGCATGATCGTCTCGAGCCATGGGCTGGCGCAGATACACGCGAGGTCGAACGCGTAGGTCTGCTGGGCAAGGATGCGCTCGCTTCCGGCGGGGTAGAAGTCGGGCTCGTGATCCTGGACGAAATAGTACTTCGCCGCAAAGCCGCGCGAGGCATCGGCCAGATGGGCAGTCGACCAGCCGGTTGCGATGACCGCGTCGCCACGTACCTCGAACAGCCCGTCCCGAACCAGACGCACCTCGGCCTGAACGCACTGAAAGTACTTAACCAGGGTCTCGTAAGCCGCGTCGGTGGTGTCATGCTGCGTCGGTCGCTCGATCCAAATCGTACAGCGGTGACCGAAATTCTCCAGCAGGCGGACGATCCGGAAGATCGTCATGTGTCCGCCACTTCCCGGCGAGAAATCGGGAACGATCCAATGCAGGTCGAGGGCGCGAGCATCGATCATTGCAGGAGGCGCAGGCTGCTCCATATGGCTCGCGTCTCGCGCATCGAGAACGCTCTGCATGCCCCTCAGCCCTGTCATTTCGGCTCGTGGCCGGTGCACGAAGCGGGCCGGTTGCCCTTCGGCGGCGCGCCGCGGTGGCTTGTGCGGGACGAGCCTATAATCGGCAAGTGGGCAGATAACCGAGTCGGGCGTGTAGGTCCGCAGGTAGAACTCGGTTGAGAAGTCGGGAGCCGGATCGAAACCCTTATGCCAGCCCTTATCGACATAGTGCCGCAGAGCCTCGCGGTCGTCTTCGGGCAGACCAGAGACCTGTGCACGGTAATAATCTGGATCAAACCCACCGGCGAGAATGGCTTCCTCATCGGCGGTCATGTCTTGTAGACGTACCGGAAAGGGCCGGACCGTCTCGCGTTCCTGCATCTTCCCCGAGGTTGCGTAATGCAGAAGGGGGTTGATCTCCGCCAAACGCACGTCGGGGTGCAGTTTGAGGTACCCTGAAACCGAGAAATCCGGAGATGGATCGCGTCTGTGTTTCCAACCGCGCGTCAGGAAAATCTCGAGCAGCCGATCATCGCTCACATCGGTGAGGCTCGGATGGGTGATCCGGTAATAGTCGGCGTGAAAATAGGGGCGTGTGGCCTCCATCTCCGCATCGAGGCCGCAGGCCGGACGGGACGTACGGCCCTCCGCGCGCCCCGATTGCAGATAATGTAAAAGTGGATTCATTTCTGCCAGCGCGACGTCTGCGTAGGCCTCAAGATACCGCCGAACGCAGAACTCCGGGGAGGGGTCGCGTCCCTCTTTCCAGCCGTGCCGATTAAAATGGGTAAGAAGACGCGAGTCTGAAAAGTTCGCAAGGTCTGGGCAGACTGCCCGGTAGAAGCTCGCGTCAAAAAACGGGGCTATGATTTCGGCATCGCGCTCGTCTGGGGTCGGTGGGCGAGGATCAAGCCCCCTAGCGCGACCGGTGGTGATGTAGTGGTAGAATGGGTTGATCTGTCGCTGGCGGATGCTTGGATGTGCCGCGAGATAGCGCTCGGTCGAAAAATCCGGTGTGGGATCGAGATTACGCTCCCAGCCGCAGTTGCAGTAGTGCTGAAGTAGCGAGCGGTCGTTGTGTCCTGCGAGACCGGGGACCTGCTTGCGATAGTGCTCGGCATCAAAATACGGCTCCAGGGTCCGAAGGACCTTCTCCTCGCTGTGCAATCGCGGCATGTGGAGTCGTCGGAATACCATGGAAAGCCATCGCTCTGAGTGCGGAGTTGTCAGCCAGCGGGGGTTTAGGAGACCGGGCATGACATGGCAAGCTTTCGGCCCCGAGCCAAGCGCGAACGCGCACCGTATGGCGTTATGGTTCTATGTGGAAGAGAAGCGACTGCCCCCGCGGCATTAGCATGCTTCTCTCCTGCCTTCCAAAAACGGTCGTTTTAGAACGATTTGACTAGCCTGTTCGTTGTCAGTGCCTTAAGCGCTCCATAAACCCCGTTCCAAACCGACAAGGTTTTGGAAGGTTTGTGGAGGGACGAGAGATGATCTTGGGCTATGCACGGGTCTCGACTGAGGGGCAGAGCCTGGAGGCTCAACTCGATGCCCTTCGCGCTGCTGGTGTCGAGCGGATCTTCTCAGAAAAGATCTCAGGGTCGAAGCGTGCTCGCCCTGAGCTTGATAAGCTGATTGATCAGCTCCGGCCCGGAGATGTTGTGTCGGTCACCAAGTACGACCGGCTTTCTCGCTCGCTCCAAGATCTGCTCTCCATCGTAGAGGCGATCCGTGCAAAGGGCGCGGGCTTCCGGTCCCTGGCGGAAGACATCGACACTACGACCTCTGCCGGTCGCCTCATCTTCCACGTCTTTGCCTCGATCGCGCAGTTCGAGCGTGAGCGGATCTCCGAGCGCACACGGGAGGGGCTGGCAAGCGCACGCAAGTTAGGCCGGATCGGTGGAAGGCCCCCTGCCCTCACACACCAGCAGCGCGAAGAGGTGCGGCGTTTGCGCGACGAGGAAGGTCGGCGAGTGGCCGAGATCGCCCGCCTGTTCGAGGTCAGCCCCAACACGGTCCGACGCGCTTAAGAGAGCGGCCTTGAATGAAAGACTACCTTCGTACGTACACAAAAGCGTAGTGATAGCGGCGGCGGTCATTCGGTTCAGGCAGCGCGCGGGGAAAGCACGAAAACAACGGCTTTTCGCTGCGCGCTCGCAACCGACCAACCGATGCGTCTGCCCCGCGATCTCAACGACTGTCGGGCGCCATGGAAAGCTGCCCCCCTAACGACATGAGGAACTGCCCCCTTTGTCCGAAGGAGGTCACATGAAGCTCTCGCCCCCGCTGGACATACGTGTCTGTAGTGGAACAGCCGGTCGAGGATTGCTAACGATAGGGACCATGCACGTATCAGCCACTAGCGCGGCCCTGAGCGACACGGACCTTCCCAAAAATCAGACCGACATCTCTGCTTCAACAGACAAAAAATGCGCTGCCGAACCACTTCGGTTATGAAGACGGGTTACCAGCCAAATGCTCATCAAGGCGACAAGCGCTCCCGAGATTAGATCAACGAAATAATGCCCTCCGTGTACGGGTGTGGCTGCAATCATCACAGATGAATAAATCCATGCTGGAACTGAAAGATTGGTTCTACGGCAAGCCCAGATAATTAGAACTCCCGACGCCGTGTGAAAGGATGGAAAGGTCACTAAACCAGGAAGCTTGGCAGGATCCAACACTATTGGTCCGCTTGGAGAGCGCAACACATCCATATAGGGTACGTGGTAGACGCCAGGCACCCAGCCCAATGGCTCAAAAATGGATAAGTCTTGAACGAGGAAAAGAACGGCGGCCTCTGCCGGGAAAAAGGCTCCAATAATCAAGCACGCCAATGCGGTTATCAGGAAGGCCTCGATAAACTTTCTAGCTTGCGCTATATAACCGAAAGAAATTAACGCGACTAGCACAGCCGCACTTAGGAAAGTTAAAGAAGTATAGCTTGAAGCGAGCGCTTGGAACAAAATCCGACTGGACACAACGGCATTGAGGTACGCTAACCAATCGAGATGTAGGGCTGCATCCCAGTCTGCCAGAACTTCATCCACATATGGAAATGGCACCATCATTGATAAATGGTTCATGATTCTTAAATTAAGCCAAGAAATGTGGAGAAAAAAGAAGCCTTCCGCAAGATAGTGCAGACGGACTAAAAATGTTTTAGGCCGATCAGCTTCCCGCAACAGGCGCCGTGCCGCCACGAATACTGCCAGCAGAGTAACGCCCTGAAAGAAGAAGAGGGGCAATCGATCTGTCACCAGCTCAGCTCGAGAGAACGTAATAATTATGACGTTGAGCGTGGTTAGAATACCGATGCAAACATAACTCGGCATGCACACCATCGGCAGGATTGGAGGGGAATCGTACTTACGCAAAAGCAACTCTACCTCGGGCTGATCTGATCATTCTAATAGACTTTGCAAAGTAAGTTGCAGTGTATTATGTTTTTTTTAAGCCACTCCTTAGTCGTCGGGGAGTCTTATCGGCTTTGTTGCGCAAAGGTCGAGCGAGGGATTCATCTCGTGAATCCAGCGTGGTAGCAGGGGCGGCATGAGTAGACCTCTCCCGCAGAGCGACAAAACCAAGAACTGGCCGTCCTACAACGAAGCGCTGAAGCAGCGTGGCTCCCTGACGATATGGTTCGATCCGGACATGGTCTGGGTGCCGTCGCCGACCGGCAAGCGAGGCCGGCAGCCGCTATACAGCGACGCCGCGATCCAGACGTGCCTGACGATGAAGGTGCTCTTCGGCATGGCCCTCCGGCAAACGACCGGGTTCGTTGAAAGCCTCCTACGGCTGGTCGGCCTCGACTGGGCGGTGCCGGATTTCAGCACATTGAGCAGGCGGCAGAAGGCTCTGGCCGTGACCATCCCCTACCGCGGCTCGCAAGGGCCGCTGAACCTGCTGATCGACAGCACCGGCATCAAGGCAGAGGGTGAAGGCGAGTGGCATGCCCGCTAGCACGGCGGCGCGAAACGCCGTCTATGGCGCAAGATCCACATCGGCGTCGATGAACAGACGCTGGAGATCCGCGCCATCGAGGACACCGGAAGTCACATCGGTGACGCGCCCATGCTGCCCGAACTCCTTGACCAGATCCCCGCTGATGTAGAGATCAGCTCGGTCACCGCCGAGGGCGCCTACGACCCCTTCAAGTGCCATGACGCCGTCGCCGACCGTGGCGCCCATGCCGTCATACCGCCCCGAGAAAACGCCAGGCCCTGGAAGCCCTCGACCGCAAGCGCCATCCCCAGAAACGAGGCCCTTCGTGCGGCGAAATACCTCGGCCGTGCCATCTAGCGACAATGGAGTGGATACCACCGCCGAAGCCGCGCCGAGACGAAGATGCACTGCGTGAAGCTTCTGGGGCAGAGCCTCATGGCGCGCGACTTCGATCGCCAGGTCGCAAAACTCCAAGTCCGCGCCGCCGTGTTAAACGGCTAAATCGCGCTTGGCATACCTGTCACCGAACCCACGGGATAAGTGCATCCGGGGAAAGGGGAAGTGCATCCTTCATCCTCTTTGCACAACAAAGCCATTTTCACCCCCCAATTTAACCCTCCTCACCTTCCTTTGAGCTAATTTCGTCACGCGCCAAACAGAACATACCACAATTATAGATACATATCCGTCTAACGCATAGTGCCATCCAAGATATACTGATCCAACGAGTATAATTGCAGCGTACGCGCCTACGAAGGCACCAAGTATTTTTCGAGTATCAATAGCGGCGAGTGTTTGTAGTGTAACGACCGCTACGTGCATACTAGGCATTGCGGAAATGCCTGTGCCAAAACTGTTATTTCCATCGGCATAGGCACTCCAAAGATAATCAGAAACATCTCGTATTTTATCACCCGGTCCAGATGCGTATACTTCAGACATCAACCTTTGGAAACGTGTACCCCCATAAATGGCTTCATAATATACAGGACCGACGGAACTCAATACAGTGGCCAGAACTGTACCGAGCAGTAAGAAACTCAAAGCGCAGGTCCACCAATACCTTTGCCTAAGCTCTCTATCATCACAAAATGCGACTGCAAAGAATCCCCCAACCCAGACCAATGCCCAAATAGGGCCATAAGAAATGGCGATTGGCCATGCCGAAAATTTTGGTAACACTTGCTGGAGCACGAGTCCTGGCTCTGCTCCATGCAGCATATAATCTAGGTCTGCGATCATTGGATCGAGATAGAATGGCACGCTCTCTGGGATCATGAGTTTGAATGTGGTGAAGCCCGTGAGGCCCAAACACATGAAAAGCGCGGGCCAGAAAAAATTCCCTATCAGGCCAGTTATTGAGGTGACCAAAGATATTCTTTTTTGACGTCGCTTGACGATCAGGAAGATTGTCGCCAAGCAAACTATAACAGGAGCCAGCGCAATGAGCTGGTTTACATACATCGGAAATATCTCTGAGAAGGTATTCCAGTGCAAGATAGCCGCAGTTAGGTCGTGTTGACAAAAGGGATTCCCCTCGGGCGTAGGGCATGATTCAAGCTGGCATCTGCGATGGAGACCAGCTTGGCACGAAACCTTATATC
>NZ_FOAI01000038.1 GCF_900109705.1 Roseivivax marinus
GGAGGATCCCATGAACGCACCGCACCGCGACGACGGCTTTTTCACCGAGAGCCTTTCGTCCCGCGATCCCGAGCTTTTCGCGGCGATGGAGGGCGAGCTCGGGCGCCAGCGCGACGAGATCGAGCTGATCGCGTCCGAGAACATCGTCTCCCGCGCCGTGATGGAGGCGCAGGGCGGCGTGATGACCAACAAGTACGCCGAGGGCTATCCCGGCCGCCGCTACTACGGCGGCTGCCAGTGGGTGGACGTGGCCGAGGAGCTGGCCATCGACCGGGCCAAGCGGCTGTTCGACTGCGGCTTCGCCAACGTGCAGCCGAACTCGGGGTCCCAGGCGAACCAGGGCGTGTTCACCGCGCTGATCAAGCCCGGCGACACCATCCTCGGGATGAGCCTCGATGCCGGCGGGCACCTGACCCACGGTGCCCGGCCCAACCAGTCGGGCAAGTGGTTCAACGCCGTGCAGTACGGCGTGCGGAAGGAAGACAACCTTCTCGACTACGACGAGGTGGCGCGGCTGGCCGAAGAGCACCGCCCGCAGATGATCATCGCCGGCGGCTCGGCGATCCCGCGGGTGATCGACTTCGCGAAGATGCGCGAGATCGCGGATTCCGTGGGGGCCTACCTCCTCGTGGACATGGCGCACTTCGCGGGGCTGGTGGCCGCGGGGCTCTACCCCTCGCCGTTCCCGCACGCGCACGTGGCGACGACCACGACCCACAAGACGCTGCGCGGGCCGCGTGGGGGCATGATCCTCACCAATGATGAATCAATCGCGAAGAAGGTGAATTCGGCGATCTTCCCCGGCATCCAGGGCGGGCCGCTGATGCACGTGATCGCCGCCAAGGCGGTGGCCTTCGGCGAGGCGCTGGAGCCGGGCTTCAAGACCTACTCGCAGCAGGTGATCCGCAACGCGCAGGCGCTGTCGGACCGGCTGATCGAGGGCGGTCTCGGCACCGTCACCGGCGGCACCGACACCCACCTCGTGCTGGTCGACCTGCGTCCCAAGGGCGTGAAGGGCAACGCGACCGAGGCCGCCCTGGGCCGCGCGCACATCACCTGCAACAAGAACGGCGTGCCGTTCGACCC
>NZ_FOAI01000016.1 GCF_900109705.1 Roseivivax marinus
TCTTCCGGCGCACCGTCGATCTGGTCATACGCCCGGAAGTCACCGAAATACTTCGTGATCGCAGCCGTCAGCGTCGTCTTGCCGTGGTCGACGTGGCCAATGGTGCCGATGTTGCAGTGCGGCTTGCCGCGTTCGAACTTTTCCTTTGCCATGCGTCTGGCTCCCTCTCATTGCGGGCGGCGGGGCCGGGCCCCGCCCTACGGGTGTTGGGTGGTAGGGCGGGGCTCACCCCGCCGTCCCGATCAGGCGTACTGCTTCTGGATCTCGTCCGAGATGTTCTGCGGAACCGGATCGTAGTGGTCGAACTGCATCGTGAACTGCGCGCGGCCCGAGGACATCGAGCGCAGGTTGTTGATGTAGCCGAACATGTTGGCGAGCGGCACCATCGCGTGGATCGCCACGGCGTTGCCGCGCGGGTCCTGCCCGGTCACCTGACCGCGACGCGAAGTCAGGTCGCCGATGATCGAACCGGTGTACTCGTCCGGGGTCACGACCTCGACCTTCATCATCGGCTCGAGCAGCTGGGCGCCGGCCTTGCGAAGACCTTCGCGCATGCCCATCCGCGATGCGATCTCGAACGCGAGGACCGAGGAGTCGACGTCGTGGTACTTGCCGTCCACCAGCGCGACCTTGAAGTCGATCACCGGGAAACCGGCCAGCGGGCCGCTGTCCATCACGGACTTGATGCCCTTCTCGACGCCGGGGATGTATTCCTTCGGCACCGAACCACCGACGATGCGGCTCTCGAACGAGTAACCCTCGCCCGGCTCGGTCGGGCTGATCTCCAGCTTGACCTCGGCGAACTGACCCGAACCACCCGACTGCTTCTTGTGGGTGTAGGTGTGCTCGATCTTCTGGCGGATGGTCTCGCGATACGCGACCTGCGGCGCACCGATGTTCGCCTCGACCTTGAACTCCCGCTTGAGGCGGTCGACGAGGATGTCGAGGTGGAGTTCGCCCATGCCCTTCATGATGGTCTGACCGGACTCGAGGTCGGTCTCCACCTTGAAGGAGGGGTCTTCCGCCGCGAGGCGCTGAAGGCCTGCCGACATCTTCTCCTGGTCCGCCTTCGTCTTCGGCTCCACGGCGATCTCGATCACCGGGTCCGGGAAGGTCATCGTCTCGAGCACGACCTGCTTGTTCGGGTCGCAGAGCGTGTCACCGGTGGTGGTGTCCTTCAGACCCGCCAGAGCGATGATGTCGCCGGAACCGGCCCAATCGATCTCCTCGCGGGAGTTCGAGTGCATCATCATCATCCGGCCGATACGCTCCTTGCGGCCCTTGGTCGAGTTCATCACCGACCCGCCCTTCTCGAGCAGGCCCGAGTAGATGCGGCAGAAGGTCAGCGAGCCGACGAACGGGTCGTTCATGATCTTGAACGCAAGGCCCGAGAACGGCTGCTCGTCGCCGGGGCGACGCTCGATGTTCCGGGTCTCGGTCTCGTCGTCCGGTGCGAAGCCCATGTAGGGCGGCACGTCGAGCGGACCGGGCAGGTAGTCGATGACCGCGTTCAGGAGGGGCTGCACGCCCTTGTTCTTGAACGCCGAGCCCGCGAGGATCGGCACGAAGGACAGCGACAGCGTACCCTTGCGGATCAGCTCGCGCAGCTTCGGCAGATCGGGCTCTTCGCCTTCGAGATACGCTTCCATCGCGTCGTCGTCCTGCTCGACAGCAAGCTCGACGAGGTTGGCGCGGTACTCTTCGGCCTGGTCCTTCAGCTCGTCACGGATGTCCTGGATGACCCAGCTCGCGCCGAGGTCCTCGCCTTTCCACACCCACTCTTTCATGGTGAGCAGGTCGACGATGCCCTCGAGCTTGTCCTCGGCACCGATCGGCAGCTGGATCGGGGCGGGAGTCGCGCCGGTGCGGTCCTTGATCATCTTCACGCAGTTGAAGAAGTCGGCGCCGATCTTGTCCATCTTGTTGACGAACACGATGCGCGGGACGTGGTAGCGGTCGGCCTGGCGCCAGACGGTCTCGGTCTGCGGCTCGACACCGGCGTTGGCGTCGAGAACGCAGATCGCGCCGTCGAGCACGGCGAGCGAACGCTCGACCTCGATGGTGAAGTCCACGTGGCCGGGAGTGTCGATGATGTTGAAGCGGAACTTGGCTTCTTGCGGCGTGTCACCGTAGATGCCGGTCGGGTTCTCGCCGTCCTCGGTGCGGAACCAGAACGTGGTGGTCGCCGCCGAAGTGATGGTGATCCCGCGTTCCTGCTCCTGCTCCATCCAGTCCATGGTCGCGGCGCCGTCGTGGACTTCGCCGATCTTGTGCGACTTGCCGGTGTAGAACAGGACGCGCTCGGTGCAGGTGGTCTTGCCCGCATCGATGTGCGCCATGATCCCGAAGTTGCGGTAGCGGTCGAGCGAATATTCGCGTGCCATTGGGGTCGGTCCTCAGGCTAGAGATGGGTTACCAGCGGTAGTGGCTGAACGCCTTGTTGGCGTCGGCCATCTTGTGCGTGTCCTCGCGCTTCTTCACGGCCGTGCCGCGCGAGTTCACCGCGTCCAGAAGCTCACCCGCGAGGCGCTCTTCCATCGTGTTCTCGTTGCGCTTGCGCGACGCGTCGATCAGCCAGCGGATCGCCAGCGCCTCGCGGCGCTCGGGGCGGACCTCGACGGGCACCTGGTAGGTGGCACCGCCGACGCGGCGCGAGCGGACCTCGACCGATGGCTTGATGTTGTCGAGCGCCTCATGGAAAATTTCCACCGGCGCGCGCTTCACCTTGCTCTCGACGCGGTCGAGCGCGTTGTAGACGATCCCCTCGGCGGTCGACTTCTTGCCGTCCACCATGAGGTTGTTCATGAACTTCGTCAGAACCCGATCGCCGTACTTGGCGTCGGGGAGAATTTCGCGCTTCTCAGCGGAGTGACGACGGGACATCTGGTTATCCTCTTACTTCGGACGCTTGGCGCCGTATTTCGAGCGACGCTGGCGGCGATCCTTGACGCCCTGCGTATCGAGCACACCGCGCAGGATGTGGTAGCGGACGCCCGGAAGGTCCTTCACGCGGCCACCGCGGATGAGCACGACCGAGTGCTCCTGCAGGTTGTGGGATTCGCCCGGAATGTAGCTGATCACCTCGTAGCCGTTGGTCAGACGCACCTTCGCGACCTTCCGCATTGCCGAGTTCGGCTTCTTCGGGGTGGTCGTGTAAACGCGCGTGCAGACGCCACGCTTCTGCGGGCACTGCTCGAGATGCATGGATTTCGAGCGCTTGACTTTGGGCTGCCGCGGCTTGCGGATCAGCTGCTGGATCGTTGGCATTCCGGTTCTATCCCGTCTTGTCTCTCACATCGGTGATGCAACGGGGCACGCGCCCCCTCGCGAATGATCTCACGTCGCCGGCGCGGCCCGCATCCTCCGCCCCCTGCCACGCATCGCGAGACACCACGGGGACGCAAAAAACCGCATACGCTCCCGAACACGGGGGCGACGCGGGGGTATCAGAGGATCGGGGCGTTCGGTAACCCGGATCGTGACCGCTTCGGTTCTGCTGTTTCGGAAACCGGGCGCGGGACGGACCTGCTCCCGGGTTCCAAGATGACGGCGCGTATATGGGGTTGCGATTTCATTGTCAACAGCGCCCCCACGCGGGAAAACGGCGGAAAAGCGCAAGCCCTGGCAGGAGGGCGAGAGGCCCATTTCCGGTCGGCCGCTTGCCTGCCCGATCCGGCACCGCCAGGGTCCTGCCGGATCGTCCGCGGAAGGAGTACGACATGCAGGTAATCGGGCTCTGCCGATTCTCCTATCCCGCCGAGGGCGGCTTTCAGGTGGAACACGACGACACCGCCACGCGAGCCGCCTATCTCTATGCACCTGAGCGGCTGGACGAAAGGTTCCGCCACTTCGAGACGATCTGCCTGCCGGGCCTTGCCGCGCAAACCGATCCTGACTTCATCTTCGTGGTCCTCGTGGGCGAGGATCTGCCCGAGGTCGCGCGTGCCCGTCTTGATGCGCTTCTGTCGGGCCTTCCTCAGGCGCGGGTGGTCGCACGCGCGCCCGGACCTCACCGAAAGGTCTGTCAGGAGGTGCTGAACGCCGCGCGCGACGACATCGGAGCCCCCTGCCTGCAGTTCCGGCACGACGACGACGACGCCGTGGCGGTGGACTTCGTCGAGACGCTGCGTCGCACCGCACAGGACGCCGCGCCGATCGTCGATGCGCACCGACTTGTCGGCCTCGACTGGGGGCGGGGATTCGTCGCGCGCCCCGACGCGCGTGGCCTCGCCGCCGAGGAGGTGGTGCATCCCTACTGGGGTGTCGCGCAGGCGGTGGCGGTGCGCGGTGGCGTGCGGCAGTCGATCATGAATTTCGGGCACCAGAAACTGAACCGGTTCATGCCCACGCTGACCTTCTGCGACCGGCCGATGTACGTGCGGGGGCACAACGACCACAACGATTCGCGGCAGGCAAAGCACGTGACTCCGGTCTCCCTGCCCCGGCTGGATGCCGCGGGCGAGGCTATCTTTGCCGAGCGGTTCGCCATCGACGCAGACCGCGTGCGCAGCGTCTTCGCCGGAACCTAACGCACCGGGGATCGCGTGGGCGACACCGGCGGCCGCCGGTCGCGCCACAAGGTGACGAGACCTCCGACCGCGATCAGCGCTGCCCCGATCAGCGTCGAGGCCACGGGCCAGTCGCCGAACACCGCCCAGCCCAGCATCAGCGCCCAGACGAGGCCGGTATAGCGGAACGGAGCGACCGCGCTCACGTCGCCCACGCGCATGACCAGAACCGACAGAAGGTAGGCAAGGCTCACCAGCACCGCCGCGCCCAGGACCAGCGGTCCGTTCTGTCCCGTCACCGGCGCCCAGCCTCCGGTGATTGCGGTCCAGATTACGGCGAACACGGTGACCGTAACGCTGGCGGCCAGCGTGACGAGGATCGACGGCACGTTTCGCGAGAGGCCCCGGACGGTCAGGTCGCGCGCGGTCACGAAGCCCACGGCGACGAGGGCGTAGAGCGACCAGGCGTCGAAGCTGTCCATCCCCGGCTTCACGATCAGTAGCATCCCGAAGAACCCGAGACCCACCGCGGACCAGCGCCGCCATCCCACGCGCTCGCCCAGAAAGAGCACCCCCACCAACGTGAGGGTCAGCGGCAGCGTCTGCAGTAGCGCCGTCACGTTCGCGAGCGGCATGTTCATCAGTGCAGTGAGAAAGAAAAAGGCCGCGCCGAGCTCGCACAGGCTGCGGAGGACGATCAGTCCGACGTCGCGGCGCGAGACCCGCGTGCGGAAAGCCCCGAAGGCCCAGCCGAGGGCCGCAATGGCGCAGGAAGCGACGAGCCCCCGGATCGCAAGGATCTGCATGAGCGGCAGCGACGCCCCCGCGGCCTTGACCAGCGTGTCGTTGAGGGTGAAGGCCGCCATGGAGGCCATCATCAGAAGCGCGCCACGCGCATTGTCGCCAAGTCGTGCCATGCCCCGCGCTATCGCCCGGCGGCTCGCCGGCGGCAAGCGCGATCGGCTGGGCGCGGCGTCCGGGTCGGACGCGCGCCGCTCGGCACTCGCACGATTGGCGGGGGTTCAGAAGGAGTCGTGCTCGCGGTTGTGATGCCCGCACCCCGAGCAGATCGGGCTCTCGGGGATTTCTCGGAAGCCCGCGCAACCACTCTTGGCGCAACCGCCCCGGCGGGGGTTCACCATTTGCCAGGCTGCGTGCGGCGCCGCGCCCGGCACCGGAAGCCGCGTGTCGCGCGGCGGGACGTATGTATAAGCGGTTGCGGGCATGACCTCCTCCTGATCAGAGCGCACCGGAAACCAGACGCTAGCAGTGTTTCACGCCCTTGCAAGTCCCGAGCAGGCCTTTTCGCGGGCCGGTCGCTCTGACATACTCCGGCGCCATAACCCGTAAATAATCCGACAAGAGCAGCACCCCATGGCCGAAGACCTTCTCTCGGGCGCAGAGCCCGGCGACTACGATGCGTCCTCCATCGAGGTGCTCGAGGGGCTCGAGCCCGTCCGCAAGCGCCCGGGCATGTATATCGGCGGCACCGACGAACGGGCGCTGCACCACATGGTGGCCGAGATCCTCGACAACTCGATGGACGAGGCCGTTGCCGGGCACGCCAATCGCATCGAGGTTACGCTGAACGCCGACTACTCGGTTTCGATCAGCGATAACGGCCGCGGCATCCCCACCGATCCGCACCCCAAGTTTCCCGGCAAGTCGGCGCTCGAGGTGATCCTGTGCACGCTGCACGCGGGCGGCAAGTTCTCGGGCAAGGCCTACGAAACCTCGGGCGGCCTGCACGGCGTGGGTGCGTCGGTCGTGAACGCGCTGTCGGACAGCCTCGTCGTGCAGGTCGCGCGCAATCGCGAGCTGGTCGAGCAGCGCTTCTCGCGGGGCAAGCCGCTCGGGCCGGTCGAGAAGGTCGGCCAGGCACCGAACCGGCGCGGCACCACCGTGACCTTCCACGCGGACGAGGAAATCTTCGGCCACCACCGGTTCCGCCCCGCGCGGCTGTTCAAGATGGTTCGGTCCAAGGCCTACCTGTTCTCGGGCGTCGAGATCCGCTGGAAAACCGCGATCGACGACGGCGAGACCGAGCGCGAGGCGACCTTCCACTTCCCCGGCGGTCTTGCGGACTACCTCCAGGAAGTGTTGGGCGGTGCGACGACCTACGCGGCACAGCCTTTCGCCGGCCGCGTCGACTTCCGCGAGAAGTTCGATGCACCGGGCAAGGTCGAATGGGCGATCAACTGGACACCCTCGCGCGACGGCTTCCTGCAGTCCTACTGCAACACGGTGCCCACCCCCGAGGGCGGCACCCACGAGGCGGGCTTCTGGTCGGCGATCCTCAAGGGGATCCGCGCCTACGGCGAGTTGGTGAACAACAAGAAGGCCGCGCAGATCACCCGCGACGACCTGATCACGGGCGGCTGCGCGCTGGTCTCGTGCTTCATCCGCGAACCCGAGTTCGTGGGCCAGACCAAGGACCGGCTGGCCACCACCGAGGCCGCCAAGCTGGTCGAGGGTGCGGTACGCGACCACTTCGACAACTGGCTGGCATCGGACACCAAGTCCGCCGGCGCGATCCTCGACTTCCTCGTGCTGCGCGCCGAGGAACGCCTCCGCCGCCGGCAGGAGAAGGAGACCGCGCGAAAGTCGGCCACGAAGAAACTTCGCCTCCCCGGCAAGTTGACCGACTGCACGAACAAGAACCGCGAAGGCACCGAGATCTTCATCGTCGAGGGCGACTCGGCGGGCGGCTCGGCCAAGGGCGCGCGGTTCCGCGAATCGCAGGCCCTGCTGCCGCTCAAGGGCAAGATTCTCAACGTCATGGGCGCCGCGTCCAACAAGCTGACCACCAATGCCGAGATCCGCGATCTCTGCGAGGCGCTCGGCGTGGGACTCGGCAGCAAGTTCAATATCGACGACCTGCGTTACGAGAAGATCATCATCATGTGCGACGCCGACGTGGACGGCGCACACATCGCCTCCCTGCTGATGACATTCTTCTACGCCCAGATGCGCCCGCTGATCGACAACGGGCACCTCTACCTCGCCTGCCCGCCGCTCTACCGACTGACGCAGGGCGCCAAGCGGATGTACGTCGCCTCGGATGCGGAGAAGGACGAGTGGATGCAGAAGGGTCTTGGCGGCAAGGGCAAGATCGACGTGCAGCGCTTCAAGGGCCTGGGCGAGATGGACGCCAAGGACCTCAAGGAAACGACGATGGACCCCGCGACCCGGACGTTGATCCGCGTCACCATCGACGAGGAGGCCGCGGGTGAGACCGGTGACCTGGTGGAGCGTCTGATGGGCAAGAAACCGGAATTGCGATTCCAGTACATCCAGGAGAATGCGCGTTTCGTTGAAGAACTGGACGTCTGAACCGTTCGTGTAATTACGCAGCGGCATCCCGCCGCAGGGGGCCCGATAGGGTCGTTACCGGTTGCAGGCGTTCGCTTACTGCGGAAGACTGACACAACCGAGAGCCGAATTCCGACACGGCTCAGGATGCGAGGAGGACCCACATGACCCGAACCGTGCTGCGTAAGGTTCAACTGGCCTGCTTCGGCCTGGTTCACGTGCCCCTGATCGCGATCGCCGCCTTCGCCCTGCCCAAGGCGCAGTACGACCTTGTCATCGTTGCCTTCGTGGCCACGCTGGGAACGGCGCTGATGGTGTGGGGGGTGCTGGAACGGTCGCTGTCATCGACGCAAAGGACGTCCGAGGTCTGAAACCGTACGGCCGTCAGAGCAGAAGCGCGAGAAGCACTCCGATCGCGGCGACCTTGGCCCCGACTACGAGGACAAGGATCCCACGATGCTCGGGCGCTAGCAGGTCCTGCCAAAGGGTCCGCTCTTCGATGCCGAAGAGGCGCTCTTCGAGGCCGGCCTTCACCCGCGGGGATGGGGCGACGGACGGCACTCGTCCGATCAAAGCCAGCAAATGGCGCTGCCAGAACGCATGTTCCGCGGCGAGGTCAGCGTCCGTGACGATACGGCGCGCGACTCGGTCGCGCTCCTCCCGATCGAGAAGCCCGAGTGCGTACTCACCCGCGAGCAGCGACATGTCGTCGGCGACGGCCACGTGTGGTCTCCAATCCGGCCGGTTTCATTCTGAAGCTGGCCCTAAAGCATCAATCTGCGCCTTCAAGCGCAAACTTTCAATGCTCGAGCCCGCAGACCCTTGCGCGCACTCGCTTGCGGCGCTTCCTTCCACGCCATGATCCCTGCCCGCCTTCGTCTCTGTCTGACCCTGTTCGCCATGCTCTTCGCGGCCTCGTGCGGCCGTCCCCTCACTGAAAACGAGGCGCGCTTCGCCGACGCCTTGCAGGGCGACGAGGTCAATCCGGCCCGCGTGCGCTTCCACGACGGCCATTTCGCCGGCTCGATCACCTATTCGCGACCGAAGCGGCCGCGCCTGACCTGCCAGGAGAGGATCTGGCCCCCTGCGACCGACGACGAGATCACCGTGTCGCCGGGCGCTACCACGTTCTTCAACCGCGTCCTGTATCGAGAGGATCTCTACCGGGACGACTTCCTCGAAGGTTTCCCCGATCAGGTCGACCTCGTGTCGGTCATGCTCTTCGCGCACGAGATGACGCATGTCTGGCAATGGCAGAACCGAAAGCGGACGCGCTATCACCCGCTTCGCGCGGCACTCGAACACACGCGGAGCGCAGACCCCTACCTCTTTGAGCCCGACGAGGGCACAGCGGATTTTCTGGCCCATGGCTACGAGCAGCAAGGGGCAATCGTCGAGGAGTTCGTGTGCTGTCGTCTTCTCGACCCCGAGGCGCCGCGGACCGACCGGCTGCGTCGCATGATATCTGCCGAGATGAACATCTCTCGGCTCGACGACGCACTGACAGGGGTGGATGTGGCGATCCCGTGGGCGGACGCGAAGGTCGAGGGAATCTGCCGGGAGTGACGCGGGCCGGAATGGCCCGCGCCAGAAATCAGGTTCATGCCGACCGGGTGTGAGGGTCGTTCGGGTCCGTGTGCTGATCGTCCTTCTGGTTCGCCAGCCACTTGTCGACCTCGTGCGAGGCCTCTTCCTTCGTCTTGCCGTACTTGGCCTGGATCTTGCCCTCGAGTTGCTCGCGGTTGCCCTTGACCTCCTGGACATCGTTGTCCGTGAGATCACCCCACTGCTCGCGGATGGAGCCGGTGAAGCGTTTCCAGTTTCCTTCGACTTGATCCCAGTTCATGGCACATGCCTCCTTGCATTGCGGTTCGGTGGAGAACGCGCAGCTGGTCGCTTTGGTTGCCCGTGGCACGGGAATCGTGATCAACCGAAACGCGGGCCCTTGCTCAGCTGGAGTAACGCCGCCGCCATCCGAGCCATGACCGCTTCGGTCGCGGCTCACCCTGCTGGAAAGCCGCGCCCTCCGCCGTCCCGCGCAGGGTTTCGGCGGTCAGTTCCGACGGCCAGCTGCCGCCCAGAACGGCCACGCCAAGTGCCACGTCGCCGACGATCCGGTCGAGCTCCGCGTGCTCTTCGGGGCTGAAGGCGATCGTCTGCCGCGCCACAGCGGCAAGAAACGCGGCACGGTAGACCGAGCGCTCTCCCCCGGCGGGGTGAAGGTTCGGGCGCAGGATGGGCAGCGCGGGGATGCGGTAGTTGCGCTCGATCGCCACGGGTGCCCAGCCGGCGCACGCAGCGGCATCCAGACCGGCCACGGTTCCGGACAACGGCGCCGTCGCGTTATGCTCGGCGATCGAGGACAGGAGGCCCGGATAGTCCCGCCGGAGCGCCTCGAGCACCGCGCCGGCCCGGTGCCCGCCGCCGGGCAACGCGCTCTGCGGCTCACCCGCGGCCAGAAGCGAGATTTGCCCTGCGAGCAGCCCCGGTCGGTTCGGCCGCGGCCGGTCCGGGCGCCGCGCCGGCATTTCCTCGGCCACCCGCGCCAGGCCAGACAGCGCGCCTCGGGGCGTCCGCCCGCCGCGGGGTCGCGCGCCGCGCGCGCAGGCGGCAAGGGCCAGAACCAGGATCGGACGCGCCGGGCCCTCGTCGTGGATCATTCGCGCCAGCGCCAGCGGATCGCGCGGCGGTTGTCCGCTTTCGTGGTCGGTGAGCGCGAGAGCGGCGCCGTGGCGGTCCCGCAAGTAGCGCACCCAGGCCGACAGCGGCGCGGTATCACCCGGTCGGCGCAAATCGCCGCGATTGGCCACCGGGCGGTACGGCGCCGCCCAGGACCAGATATTCGCCAGTTGGTGCACTCGTCCACCGGAGGCTGCGCCGTGCAGTACGCCGAGGCCCGGGGCGTCGTCCTCGTCCCCGGACGGCCGGGCCCCGAACGGCACGGTGCGTACCAGCGCCAGGGCATAGAGCTGCGCGAGTTCGGCGGCCGTTTTGCGCACGATCGCGGTCTCGCCGGTCTCGTCCCCCGCCACGATGGGAGCGTCGACGAGGCCAAGCGGGGCTGCAGTGGCTCTGCGGGAGCGGGAAGCGTTTTCGGTCATGGCGCTCATGGTCTGGAGGCAGTCGGGAACCCGCATGGCGCGGGTCGGCGTCAGACGGCACAATGGCCAGAACGCGTGATTTGCCCGTGAATCCAACACTGTTCCGTACCGTCACATCCTGCAATTCGAGTGCGTGACCGGCTTTGACCAAGCACATCACCCTTTAGGGTATATACCGCCAGAAAAATAACATCCTGAAGTTGCGACGCGATTTGCCGCGAGGTGGTGAACGATTCGTTTCCCGTCACGTCCGCTGTCGTTCTGCAGAACCGCGCGTTGGCCAGGACCTACGCCGCGTTCACGCGGGTTTCACATTCCCTCACGCCCGATCGCACGCTATCGTGATGCGAACCCCAACCGAAAGGGCGCGCCGTGAGCCTTCCTGCACCGGATCCAGCCTCCGTCCGCGTGAACGTGATCGGACCGTTCAGCGTGACCGCTGCCGACGGAACCGACCTCACGCCGCTCGGCGCGAAGCCGCAGGCGCTGATCGCCATGCTCGCGCTCAGCCCAGGGATGCGCAGACCGCGGCGCTGGCTCGAGGACAAGCTCTGGAGCACGTCGCCGGAGAAGCAGGCCGGGGCGAGCCTGCGGCAGGCCCTCGTCAAGATCCGTGGCGCATTTGGTGACTGGTCCGATGCGCTCGAGGCCGAGCGAACCGCGATCGGTCTCGACCCGACCCGTGTGCAGGTGATCTTGCGGCAGAACGACTACGAGATGCCGCGCGAACTGCTCGAGGGCCTCGATGCCCGCGATCCCGAGTTCGACGAATGGCTCCGAGACGAGCGCACCCGGCACGAGAACCGCCACGGCAATGCCGCGCTGCATCGTCCGGCCGGCCTCACGCTGATGTGCCGTACGCAGGTCCGCACCGAGGCGATGCCGTCGCTCGTGGGCGAGGTTCTGGCGGACCGCATCGGTGACGCGATCTCGGAGCAGGTGCGCGCATGGCGCCATGCCGGCACCACCGACGGCATCGGCGCCGAGATCGTCGGCGACCTCGATATCTCGTGCGACATGATCGAGACCGCGGAGGGCGGACGGGTCTATGTCCGCATCCTGCACCCGGCCACGCGGCGCATTCTCTACTCTCGGCTGATCGAGGTCGATGACGTCCAGGAAATCCTCGGCGCCTCGGCGCGCGTCTCGGCGATCGTTTTCGAAGCTGCCGACTGGGCGCTGACCGCACTGCCCGCGACGCTCGACCGCGCCCGGCCCAAGGCACAGGCGACCGACCTGCAGCGGCGCGCGCTTACGCGGATGTTCAGCTTCCAGCCCGGCGCGCTGCGCGAGGCCGACGCGCTGCTCGCGCAGGCCCACGAGATCGAGGGCAACGGCATCTACACCGCGTGGCGCAGCCTTGCGCGGACGATCCAGCTGATCGAGCTTCTGGAGCCCGACCGCGAGGCGCTGATCGACGAGATCCAGGAATTGAACTACTCCGCCCTGTCGGAGGCCCCCAACAACGCGCTCGTGCTGGCGCTGCTGAGCCAGGTGCGGATCATGGCCCTCGGCGATGCCGCGGGTGGCGTCGACCTTGCCGAGCGTTCGGTGGAGCGCAACGCGTCCTCGGGCTTCGGGTGGCTGTCCCTGTCCGTTTCTCGGATGCTGGCGGGAGAACCGTCGCAGGCCATGGCGCTGTCCCTGAGGGCGCGCGAGATCGCGCGATATTCGCCCTTCCGCCACTGGTGGGACCTCTACCACTGCATCACCTGCGTGGCGAACGACCACTCCGAACTGGCCATCGAGGCGGCCGAGGCGGCGGTGCGGCAGGCTCCGTTCTTCCGCCCGGCCTATCGGCATCTCGTGGCGCTTTACGCGCAGCAGGGACGGTTCGACCGGGCGATCAAGATCGCCGAGCGGCTGGAGAGGATCGAGCCTGGTTTCACCCTCGACAGGCTGGTGAACGACGATACCTACCCGGTCCGCACGCTGCGGACGAAGGGGTTGCTCGACCCGGTGCGAGCGATGCTCTGAGCCTCTCGTCCCGGAGCGCCCGGGACGCTGGTTTCAGCCGTCCTCGTCGAGCGAGCCGTGGATCGCGACCTGCGTGAGATCGGCGTCGGGGGCATGGATCGTGCGGAAGCTTTCGCGGACGCCACTGCCGGTCAGCTCGCGCGATACCGTGAGGAGCGTGTTGGGATCGTGATCCTCGCAAAGCTCGACCATGTCGTCGATCTCGGTCTTCGCCACGGGACGGGCGGCGTCCACGGACGGGGCGCCATAGACATCGACGAAGTGTTGCGCGAGCCGGTCTATGGCGGCCTCGCGCTCTGCCGGCTGACAGACCGTGACGGCCACGAAGGTCACGCGACCGAAGGTCTCGGTGCCGAGCCAGCCGTTCGAGAACGCCTGCCGCGCCTTTCCGACGAGATCACCCTCGGTCCAGTCCGAGAACTCGAAACCGCCGGCGATGCACCATTCGCCGGTGCGCGCCGCGTTCGAAAACACGCGCCGGTCGCTTTCGTCGAAATGGATCGCGCGGGCGAGCTTCACGATGTCGGCGCCTCGAGTTGCGCGACGAGCGGCACCGCGCGGGTGCCCTCGGGCGTCTTCACGAGCAGGTTCATGTCTTCGTCGAGACCGAGTGCCGTGCCCTCTACCCCGCCGATGTTAACCGGATCGCCGATGCCATGAGCAAGGTTGGTCCATTCCCGATGCAGTTCGGCCGCGCCGTCCTCTTCCCAGCGGTGGATCCAGTTGAGCGCGTGGCGCGCCCAGGCCTCCACGAGGTCAAGCGGGGCCACGTCGCCGCAACCCTCGGCGTCGAGGGCGGTGATATCGGGCGTCTTCCCCCCGTCCACACCCTCGGGCGACGTCGCCCGCACGGTTAACGACAGCACCAGCCAGTCCGGCGCCGCGTCGCCCTCGGACGATGGCGCCACGGCACGCACGCGGCCACACTCCGCCCCGTTCACCATGATGCGGCCGTCCCAGGCGAGATGAACCGCGACCTCGGACGGCCCCAGCGCGCCCAGCGCATTCTGGAAGGCGACGCCCGCGAGCGGGATCATCTGCGCCGCGCTCCGGCGCGAGACCTCGGGCACGAGGACCAGCGCCACGTCCACGTCCGCCGCCACGGCGTCATAGAGCAGGAGCCCCGCCTCGGCGCCGCGCGCGGCGGCCGACACGGCCTCCTCGAGCGGCGATCCGGCCGCGGCGTGGCCGTCGAGCAGCGGCGGGAAGGAAAGCGTCTCTGCCGTGCTCATGCCTGCCCCGCGTCGACAAGGGTGCGGGCAAGCGCACGGAACGCCCCGGCCTGCGGGCTGTCGGGCTTCGACACCACGATCGGCGCCCCGCCGTCGGAGGCGGTGCGGATGTCAAGGTGCAGCGGAATCTCCGCCAGCAGAGGCACGCCCAGCTTCTCGGCCTCGGCCGCGACGCCACCGTGGCCGAAGATGTGTTCCTCGTGGCCACAGTTCGAGCAGATGTGCGTGGACATGTTCTCGATCAGGCCGTGGATCGGCACCTCCATGCGCGCGAACATGTCGATGCCCTTGCGCGCGTCCAGAAGCGCCACGTCCTGCGGCGTCGAGACCACGACCGCGCCATCCACCTTGAACTTCTGCGACAGCGTCATCTGAACGTCGCCGGTGCCCGGCGGCAGGTCCACGATCAGCACGTCGAGCGCGCCCCACTGAACCTGGTTCATCATCTGCTGCAGCGCACCCATCAGCATCGGCCCGCGCCAGACAGTGGCCTGACCCTCGTTGGTCATCAGGCCGATCGACATCATGGTGACGCCGTAGTTCCGCAGCGGCAGGATGGTCTTGCCGTCGGGGCTGGCGGGCCGGCCGGACACGCCCAGCATCCGCGGCTGCGACGGCCCGTAGACATCGGCGTCAAGCAGGCCCACGCGGCGCCCTTCGGCGGCCAGCGCGCAGGCAAGGTTCGCGGAGACGGTGGACTTGCCCACGCCGCCCTTGCCCGAGGCCACCGCGATGATGCGATCGACGCCCGGCACGGCCTGCGGCCCCTGCGGTTTCGGTTTGGTCGCTGCCTTGAGGTCCGGCGGCGGCTTCGGCGCCGAGTGACCGGTCATCACGACCGACACCTTGCCGGCCCCGTCGAGTCCGGCCACCGCCGCCTCTGCGGCGTCGCGAACGGGCTGGTAGGCTTCGGCCTTGTTCGGATCGACCTCGAGGACGAAGCGGGTGTCGCCCGTTGCCTCGTCCACGTTCAATGCGCGCACGCGTCCCGCAGCGACGATGTCGCCGTCGCTCACGGGGTCGGAAATTTCTTTCAGAGCGGTCAGGACCGCGTCACGGGAAAGCGCCACGATTACCCCTTGATGGTGCCGGTGACGACGTGCTCGACATCGAGCCCGTCTACGGTGATGACGGCGCGGGCCTCGTAGGTGCGGCCCTCGGGACCGCCGGCGTCGCGCACCGCCTCTTCGATGGCCTGTTGCGAGGTCACGCCGACCTGCTTCAGGAATTTCCGCATGGACATGTTGAAATCGTCGCTCATGACACCCCTCCTTCGGGCTGCTCGCAAGGCGTGGCCGGGTGTAGTGGAGGCCCCGGGACCATGCAAGCCGGGAGGGGATGCGCCCGGCGCTTGATCCCGGCGCCGTGATTGACGATATATCACCCGTCCAAGATACCGGAGACGATCCATGCGCGCACGTATCTACCAGCCCGCCAAGACGGCCATGTCCTCGGGATGGGCCCGGACCCGGCACTGGGTGCTGGAGTTCATGCCCGAAAATGCCCGCCGCATCGACCCCCTGATGGGGTGGACGTCGTCGGACGACACTCAGGCGCAGGTGAAGATCCGCTTCGAGACCCGGGAGGAAGCAGAGGAATACGCCCGCGACCACGGCATCGACGCGGACGTCTTCGAGCCGAAGCAGCGCAAGCCTAACGTCCGCCCTCGGGGATACGCCGAGAACTTCGCCCACGATCGCCGGAACGCGTGGACGCATTGATCGTCGTCAACTGTCGGCGGCCAAGGTGCGAGGCGTCCCGCTAGGGGCGCCTTTTGCTTTCTAGAGGTCTCTCTTTGGCTTTGCCCCCGCGGCTGATCGATCACCTGTGGTGCTGCCGGAAAGCAAACCAGCCGAAGCCCGCGGCGTTCACCCCATTCCCTCGCCCGCCCCGGCCGGGCCCGGAAGGGCCTTTCTGCAAGTGCGCCGATCGGCTGCAAAATCCGCAGATTGACGCGGATCCCTGCCACCGCATCGCATGACCTTGCCGCCACGCGAAAACGTGCTTCCGCGCCTTCTCACCGGCACTCGGTTTCCGTAGTGTCCGCGGCAACGAGGAGGATACAGCGATGAGCGACAAGACACCCGGCTTCGACACCCTGGCCGTCCATGCCGGCACCGAGCCGGACCCGGCCACCGGCGCGCGGCAGATACCGATCTACCAGAGCACATCCTACGTGTTCCGCGACGCGGATCACGCCGCCCGGCTCTTCAACCTCGAGGAGGTCGGATTCATCTACTCGCGGCTGACGAACCCGACCGTGAACGCCCTTGCGAACCGGGTCGCGGCGCTCGAGGGCGCGGCGGGCGGCATCGCCTGTTCGTCGGGACACGCGGCGCAGATCATGGCGCTGTTCCCGCTGATGGGACCGGGCTGCAACGTGGTCTCGTCCTCGCGGCTGTACGGCGGCACGATCACCCAGTTCAGCCACACGATCCGCCGCTTCGGCTGGTCGGCCACCTTCGTGGACACCGACGATCTCGATGCGGTCGAGGCCGCCATCGACGAGAACACCCGTGCGATCTTTTGCGAGACCATCGCCAACCCGGGCGGCTACGTCACCGACCTCGACGCGATGGCGAAGATCGCCGACAAGGCAGGGCTGCCGCTGATAGTGGACAACACCACCGCGACGCCGTGGCTTTGCCGCCCGATCGACCACGGCGCGACGCTGGTCGTGCATTCGGCGACGAAGTACCTCACCGGCAACGGGACGGTCACAGGCGGTGTCGTCGTCGATTCGGGCAAGTTCGACTGGAGCGCCAGCGACAAGTTCCCGTCCCTCTCGCAGCCCGAGCCGGCCTATCACGGCCTGACCTTCGCGGCGCTCGGTGAGATGGCGTTCACCTTCCACGCCACGGCGGTGGGCCTGCGCGACCTCGGCATGACGCTGAACCCGCAGGCGGCCCATTACAGCCTGATGGGCATCGAGACGCTCGGCCTGCGCATGGAGCGGCATGTCGCCAACGCTCGCGCCGTCGCCGAGTGGCTCGAAAAGCGGTCCGGGATCGAGGCGGTGACCTATGCCGGCCTCGAATCCTCGCCCTATTACGAACGGTCCAAGGCGATCGTGCCGAAGGGCGCGGGCGCGCTCTTCACCGTAGCCCTCGAGGGCGGATACGACGCCTGCGTGAAACTCGTGGACAGCCTTAAACTCTTCAGCCACGTGGCCAATCTGGGCGACACGCGCAGCCTCATCATCCACCCCGCCTCGACCACGCACCGCCAGCTCGAGGCGGAGCAGCAAATGCGCGCCGGGGCCGCGCCGAACGTGGTGCGGCTCTCCATCGGCATCGAGGACGTGGACGACATCATCGCCGATCTCGACCAGGGCCTTTCGGCCGCGGGCGCCTGAGACAGCAAAGGCGGAGGTTCGGCTATTCCATGCAGCCGGACCTCCCTCGCCCAGTTGTGCGCCGGGAGACAGCCCTTCCCGCGCCCGGCACGTGGCTCCGATACCTCCGATGTTGCGCCAGTCTCTCCGGCACCGTATCGCATCGCCCAACGCGCCCCGTTGCGCGGTCCGATCAGCGATCCGGTGACATGAGCACCCCCACCTTCCTCCGTACGCCGGCCGCAGAACCCACGGCCACGCTTCTCCTCGCACATGGCTCGGGTGCGCCCATGGACACGCCCTTCATGACCGAGGTGGCCGAGGGTCTGGCCACACGCGGCGTCTCCGTCCTGCGCTTTGAATTCGACTACATGGCCGACCGCCGCACCGGGGGCGCCAAGCGTCCTCCACCCGACATGGCTATCCTGGAAGAGGAGTTTCGCACGGCCCTCGCCGAGGTCGACGTGGACGGCCCCCTGCTCATCGGCGGCAAGAGCATGGGCGGTCGCGTCGCCACCCTGATTGCCGACGAAGCCTTCGAGTCGAGCCGCATCGCCGGTGTGCTTTGTCTAGGCTACCCGTTTCACCCACCCGGCAAGCCGGACAATCTGCGGACCGCGCACCTGGTCGGGCTCCGGACCCCGGCGCTGATCTGTCAGGGGACGCGCGATCCCTTCGGCACGCCCCGGGACGTGGCCGGCTACGGGCTGTCCGACGCGATCCGGCTGCACTGGCTGGAGGACGGCGATCACGACCTCGCCCCGCGCGTCACGGTCACGGGGCTGCGGCAGTCCGATCACCTGACCGAGGTCTGCGGCGTGGTGGCGCAATGGTGCGCGGAAATGGTGAAGGCCAAGACCGTCTGAGCGGGCTGCCTTACGTTTTGGCCGAAGGTCACGACACGGCAATGCGCGGGCACATCCTGCGCGACGGGCTGCACGTCGGTCGGTCCGCGCGCCAGTCCCCGGTTGCGCGCGCGCCCCGGATTCGCGAAAGGTCAGCCCGAACCGGCGCGCCGAATGCGCTCGACCGACCCGACGCCAAACGCGCGAGGCTCCCCATGACCATCACCCACCTCGTCACCCATTCCGGTGGCTTCCACGCCGACGAACTCCTGTCGTCGGTGATCCTCACCCGGCTCTACCCAGAGGCCGAACTTGTCCGTTCGCGCGCGAAGGAGTGGATCACGCCCGGCGCGGGGAAGATCATCTACGACGTGGGACGGGACTACGACGCCGAGGCCGGCATCTTCGATCACCACCAGTCGCCGGTGCCGCTGCGCGAGGACGGCCACCCCTACAGCTCGTTCGGGCTGATCTGGGCCCGGTTCGGCCACGATTACCTGCGCGCGCTCTCGGTGCCCGAGGCGCATGTGGACGATATCCACCGCAGCTTCGACGCGAGCTTCGTTCTGCCGGTGGACCTCGTGGACAACGGGGCAGTCGAGCCCTCGGCCGCCGGACCGCTGTCGGGCCTTACCCTGCCGGCGCTTCTGGAAAGCCTGAAGCCCCCCTTTGACGCCCGCGAGGCCGGCGCTGACGACGCCGCTTTCGGCGAGGCCATGGCGGTAGCGCGGACCTTCGTGGAGGCCTCGATCCGCGTCAAGGCGGCAAAGCGCCGGGCGGAGGCGATGGTGACCGACGCCATCGCGGCCGCAGGTGAAGGCCGGGTGCTGGAGCTTCCGCAGGGCATGCCGTTCCGTTCGGCGGTCGAGAAGGCGGGCGCGGACCACCTGCTTTTCGTGGTCAACCCGCGTGACGGAGACTGGGCCTTGACCACGATCCGCAAAGGCGGCGACACCTTCGAGAACCGCGCGGACCTGCCGGAGCCGTGGGCCGGCCTGACCGATGCCGCGCTCGAAGAGGCTTCGGGCGTGACTGGCGCCAAGTTCTGCCACAACGCCCGTTTCATCGCCGTTGCGGCGACCCGCGACGCGGCTCTGGAGATGGCCAACAAGGCCGTCGCCGCGGCGGAACGCGACGAGGCGGCGACGGCTGCCGGGTAAGGTGGGTTGCGGGCCTGTCCGTGTGCCACTCGGCGGTACGGCCTCGCGGACAGTGCCTGCTTCTCCAGTTTTCGGTGCGTGCGCGGCGCGCGCCGGATAAGCCTCGCTTCTTCCGGCCGGCTCCGAGCGAGCCGCGGGCGCCGTAAGAACTGGCCTTTCCGCATGACCTGACGCCAGCCCGGTTCCCACCGGAACGAAAACGCGCGCCCGCCTCTTCGGCGGACGCGCGCACTCCTGTTCGGGCCGGATCGGTCAGCAGACCGACATGACCTTTTCGCGCTCTTCTTTCGCGTCGAAGCGGTCGAGCATCATCACCTTGTGCCACGCCTTCACGAAGTCGCGCACCAGCCGCTCGTTGCCGTCATTCGCGCCATAGACCTCGGCCACCTGCCGCAGTTGCGCGTTGGCGCCGAACACCAGGTCGCAGCGTGTGGCGGTAAAGGCGGTCTCGCCGGATGCCCGGGCCTTGAGGTTGAACATCATCTCGCGGTCGTCGTGCGGCTCCCACTCGTATTCGGGCGAGGTCAGGACCTGGAAGAAATCGTTCGACAGGACGCCGGGGCGATCGGTGAAAAGGCCGTGCTTCGAGCCGTCCCAGTTCTGGTCCAGAACCTTCATGCCACCCGACAGAGCCGTCCACTCGGGCGCCGTCAGCTTCAGCAGCATTGCGCGGTCGAGGAAGATTTGCTCCGGCGCGACGTTATAGCCGACCTGCTCGTTGTGGTAATTGCGGAAGCCGTCCGAGACGGGCTTGAGCCATTCGAAGGTCTCGTCCGTCCACTCCTGGCTCGCGTCCATGCGGCCGGGGACGAAGGGCACCTCGACATCGATACCGCCATCCTTCGCCGCCTTCTCGACCGCGGCGCAGCCGGCCAGCACGATCAGGTCGGCCATCGAGATACGCTTGCCGCCCGAGGCGCTGCCGTTGAATTTCGACTGGATCGTCTCCAGCGCGTCGAGCACCTTGGACAACTCGGCGGGCCGGTTCACCTCCCAGCCATTCTGGGGCCAGAGGCGCACGCGCGCACCGTTCGCGCCACCGCGCTTGTCGCTGTCACGATAGTTCGCGGCCGAGGACCACGCCGCCGACACCAGCGCCGGCACGCCGAGCCCAGTGTCGAGGCATTTCCGCTTGAGCGCCTCGATGTCCGAGGCGTCGACGACCGGGTGGTCCAGCGCCGGGATCGGATCCTGCCACGGCAGGTCCTCGGAGGCGACCTCGGGGCCCATGTAGCGGACCTTGGGGCCCATGTCGCGGTGGGTCAGCTTGTACCAGGCCCGCGCGAAGGCATCCGAGAAGTAGTCGAAGTCGTTCAGGAATTTCTCGCAGATCGCGCGGTAGGCCGGGTCTTCCTTCAGCGCGATGTCCGAGGTCATCATCATGAGTTCGTTCATCTGACCGTCCACATGCGCGTCCGGCGTCTTGGGGGCCTCGGGATCCTTGGGCTTCCACTGCACCGCGCCTGCGGCGCTCTCGGTCTTCTCCCACTCGAACGCGAAGAGGTTGGTGAGGTAGTCGTTGTCCCAGCGCGTCGGCTCCGGCGTCCACGAGCCCTCGATGCCGTTGGTCATGGTGTATTGGGCAAAGCCCGGACCTTCGGGATTCTTCCAGCCCATACCCATGGCGCTCATCGGAGCGCCTTCGGGGGCGGGACCGATCTTGTCCGGCGTGACCATGCCGTGGGACTTGCCGAAGGCGTGACCGCCGGCAATCAGGGCCACGGTCTCCTCGTCGTTCATCGCCATTCGAGCGAAAGTCTCGCGGATATCGCGGGCCGAGTCGATCGGGTTGCCGTTGCCGTTCGGGCCCTCGGGATCGACGTAGATCAGCGACTGGTGCGACGCGGCGAGCGGGTTCTCGAGGTCGTAATAGTCCTCCTCGACGTCACCCTCCCAGCGGATGTCACGGGTGACCATCTGGTTCGGGTGGCCCTCCAGCGGCCCCGACGGGGCCTCGCTCGGACGCTTCCCGTTCCAGCCCTCGGGACCCCAGTAGGTGGCCCGGTCGGCCTCCCACGCGTCGATGCGCCCGGCGCCGTAGCCGAAGGTTTTGAGCCCCATGATCTCGAGCGCGACGTTGCCGGTCAGAACCATGAGATCCGCCCACGAGATGCCCTCACCGTATTTCTGCTTGATCGGCCAGAGCAGGCGACGCGACTTGTCGGTGTTGCCGTTGTCCCACCACGAGTTGATCGGCGCGAAGCGCTGCATCCCCTGCCCGGCGCCGCCGCGGCCGTCGGCGATGCGGTAGGTGCCGGCGGAGTGCCAGGCCATGCGGATCATCTGCGGGCCGTAATGCCCGTAGTCCGACGGCCACCAGTCCACCGACGAGGTCAGGAACGACCGGATGTCGGCCTTGAGCGCGTCGTAGTCGATCTTGGAGAACGCCTCGGCGTAGTCGTGGTGCGCGCCGAACGGATTGGCCTGCACGGGGTCCTGGTGCAGTAGCTCGACCTTGAGCCTGTTCGGCCACCAGTGGTCGAGCTGCGGTTCGGATCCCGTGGCTCCGCCGATGCGCGTGCCGCGGAACGGGCAGGCGCCCTGCGTCGCTGCGTGTTCGTCCTTCATGGAAATGCTCCTTCGCCGAAGAGGTCGCGTGGCGCGGAAGGGTCCAAGCTGAGGGGGGGGCCGCGCCCGTTGCACGCCGGAACATGGCGCGCTGATCGCCCCCGGCCACCGTGGCGCCGGAGAAACCCGCCCCCGCGACGGACCGCCGCGGCTTGCATACGCGGCTCGCTCGCGGCATGACGAGGGCAGCGCGGTCCCTTAGCTCAACTGGATAGAGCAGCTGACTTCTAATCAGCAGGTTTGGGGTTCGAGTCCTCAAGGGATCGCCAGACACCGCGCCTGCGCCCCGTTCCCCTGCCCCGCCAGCCCTTGAACCCGGCGCCTCCGCGCTCAAGTGTGGAGGGCGATCCGAGGAGCCCCACCGATGCACAACAACCGCCCCGATGCCATGCCAGCCCTGACGCACGCCCCCGCGGGCGACGTGCGGCAGCGCGAGAAGCTGGAGGGCGGCAAGACGTTCGTCATGCACACCGAATATGCCCCGGCGGGCGACCAGCCGACGGCGATCAAGGAGTTGGCCGAACAGGTGCGCGCCGGCGAGCGCAACCAGGTGCTGCTGGGCGCGACGGGCACCGGCAAGACGTTCACCATGGCCAAGGTGATCGAGGAGACGCAGCGACCGGCGATCATCCTCGCTCCGAACAAGACGCTGGCGGCCCAACTCTACGGGGAGTTCAAGCAGTTCTTCCCGGAGAACGCCGTCGAGTACTTCGTCAGCTACTACGACTACTACCAGCCCGAGGCGTACGTCCCGCGCTCGGACACGTATATCGAGAAGGAATCACAGATCAACGAGCAGATCGACCGGATGCGCCACTCGGCCACCCGGGCCCTGCTCGAACGCGACGACGTGGTGATCGTGGCCTCGGTCTCGTGCATCTACGGCATCGGCTCGGTCGAAACCTACGGCGCGATGACGCTCGATCTGTTCGTCGGGCGCGAATACGACCAGCGCGCGGTCATGGCCGACCTCGTGGCCCAGCAGTACCGCCGCAACGACCAGGCCTTCCAGCGCGGCTCGTTCCGTGTCCGCGGCGACGTGCTCGAGGTCTGGCCCGCCCACCTCGAGGACCGCGCCTGGCGCTTCAGCTTCTTCGGCGAAGAACTGGAGGCGATCACCGAATTCGATCCGCTGACCGGCCAGAAGACCGGCGATTTCGAACGCATCCGCATCTACGCCAACTCGCACTACGTCACGCCGCGTCCGACGCTCAAGCAGGCGGTGGAGAAGATCAAGAAGGAGCTGCGCCAGCGGCTCGACCAGCTCGTCGGCGAAGGCAAGCTGCTGGAGGCCCAGCGGCTCGAGCAGCGCACCAATTTCGACATCGAGATGCTGGAGGCCACCGGCGTCTGCAACGGCATCGAGAACTACTCGCGTTACCTCACCGGCCGTGCCCCGGGCGAGCCGCCCCCGACCCTGTTCGAGTTCATCCCCGACGATGCCATCGTCTTTGCCGACGAAAGCCACGTCAGCGTGCCGCAGATCGGCGGGATGTATCGCGGCGACTACCGGCGCAAGTTCACGCTGGCCGAGCACGGTTTCCGCCTGCCGTCGTGCATGGACAACCGTCCGCTCAAGTTCGAGGAATGGGACGCCATGCGCCCGCAGTCGATCTTCGTGTCGGCCACCCCGGCCGACTGGGAGCTCGACCAGTCCGGCGGCGTCTTCACCGAGCAGGTCATCCGCCCCACCGGCCTCCTCGACCCGCAGGTCGAGATCCGGCCCGTGGAGACGCAGGTCGACGACCTCCTCGACGAGATCCGCAGGGTCAGCCAGGCGGGCTACCGGACGCTTGCCACGGTGCTGACCAAGCGCATGGCCGAGGACCTGACCGAATACCTGCACGAGCAGGGTATTCGCGTGCGCTACATGCACTCGGACATCGACACGATCGAGCGGATCGAGATCCTGCGCGACCTGCGTCTCGGTGCCTTCGACGTGCTGGTGGGCATCAACCTCCTGCGCGAGGGGCTCGACATTCCCGAATGCGGCCTGGTGGCCATCCTCGACGCGGACAAGGAAGGCTTCCTGCGGTCCGAGACCTCGCTGATCCAGACCATCGGCCGCGCCGCGCGGAACGCCGAGGGCCGGGTCATCATGTACGCCGACCGCGTCACCGGCTCGATGGAGCGGGCGATGAACGAGACCGAGCGCCGCCGCGAGAAGCAGATCGCTTACAACGAGGAACACGGCATCACGCCGGCCACAATCAAGAAGAACGTCGAGGATATCCTCGCGGGCCTCTACCAGGGCGACGTGGACATGAACCGGGTGACCGCCAAGATCGACGACAAGCGGCAGGGGTCGAACATGCAGGCCGTTCTGGAGGGCCTGCGCGAGGACATGCGCAAGGCCGCCGAGAACCTCGAATTCGAGGAAGCCGCCCGTCTGCGCGACGAGGTCAAGCGACTGGAAGCGGTGGACCTCGCCGTCGCCGACGACCCGCTCGCGCGGCAGCAGGCGGTCGACAAGGCGTCCGCCGAGGCCACCAAGTCCAAGGGCCGGTCGACAGCGGGACGGCCGGGACAAAGAGGCGGCAACGTGCAGCGGAAAAAGAAAGGGTGACTTTTTGGCCGAGTATCACTCCTTTGAAGAGGGATCGCATTTCATAAGTTGCCTACTGCTTGCCGACCAACAATTGCGCCAAGGCATCAAAGACGAAACGAACGTGCGATGGATTGTGATTTCACTACACGATGCGTTATACGCCCTGCTTATTGAGAAGCTCACTCGCACGGACGGCTTCGGCGCTTTCACCAAAGAATTTGAGGAAAAGGCCTATTCAAACTACAATGCAGGCCGCAGTTCGAAGTCCCCAGAATTCATTGAGCTCTTAGAGTCTCAAGCCTCCGCACGTGTAGCTGGGATCGGTGCGTTGCTCGATAGAGCTAATCTTCAGTCCGGCGCGATCATTCCAAAGTGCGACGCCCACGCCCACAAGAGCCCTAACCGCGGCTTAGGTTTCATGAAGGAAATGAGAAACTATTTCGCCCACCCCAGACCTGGTTCTTCCAGTTTCTCGGTCGGCTATGTAATTACTGCCTGTATAGATACGATCGATACAATTCGTGAGCTTGAAGGGATAAAAGGCAAGAGAAGCAGCCGCCACGATGCGCGTGAAGCAAGAATTCTCATCGAGTCGATTGAGTATTATGTCCGGCGATGGAGTTCGATCGCGAGCAGCTAGCTGACGGATTATCTTTTTGTTTCTCCGTCCAAAATATAGCCAACCCTCAACGACATATCTCCTGTGGGAACGCGACACCTCGCCGCAGCGTTATGAGGATAAGCTGATACGCACCCTCATCTCGGAGACCACGTCATGGAATATGGCCTTTTCGGACTGATCGTCCTGATCCTCGACATCTACGCGATCTACCAGACCCTCACCTCGTCGGCCTCGACGCTGGCCAAGATCGTCTGGACCCTCGCGATCCTCATCCTGCCGGTCCTTGGCTTCATTGCCTGGCTGCTGTTCGGACCGCGTGGTGGCAAGACCGCCCACGTCTGATCGAGGGCGAGAAACCCGAACGACGACGGGCGGCCCCGAAGGGCCGCCCGTTTTCCATGGGTTGCCCGTTCAGCGCACCACGTGGATGGCGCAGGGCGCGTGTCGCACCACCCGTCCGGCGGTGGAGCCGAGGAACCAGTCCTGGATCCCCGGCTTGTGCGAGCGCACGACAACGAGGTCGAAGCCCTCGTCGCCCGCGATCTCGACGATCTTCGAGGCCGGCGAGCCGTTCACCGCGCGCACCTTCACATCGGGCATCTCGGCAAACGCCTGTTCGAGCTGTTGCTCCATCTCGTGCGAGGCCTTCTCGTAGACCGTCGCCGGCACTTCGGCAGCGACGTAGAGCGGGATCGTCTCGACCACGCAAAGCGCGTGGATCTCGGCCCCCTCGTCGGCCAGCGCTCGGGCCGGAGCGATACTGTCTTCGAGTGCCTCGATGTGATCGGGAGCGATTGGAATCAAAATCTTCTTGTACATGGCGCACCTCCTAACCCGCTTCTGGCAGAGCCACGGAAGGTGCGCCTTGATCCATGTCAGAACGCGCCCACAGGATCAGCCGCAACGCACCTCGATGATGGTGCCGTCGTCGTCCGTCACGATGTTGAGCCGTGTCGCGCGGTAGTCCATCGTCACCGGGTCGCCCTTCGCGTAGGTGCGCGCGTCAAGGTCGGCCGGCAGCGTGACCGCGGCGAGCGGACGCCCGATCAGCGACTGGTAGCCCGACGCGCCGCAGGCGTCCGGACCGGGGGCCTCGGGCCGGGGCGCGGGCATGTCGGTGCACGCGGTCAGCGCCACCAGCCCCGCTGCGAAGAGCCCAAGACGCCGCCTCCCCGTCGCCGCTTCGTGAACGCCCCGCCCACTGGCGGGGTCGACGGCGCGCCCCCGCGCGGTAAGGTGGGGAAAAATCGGATCTCTTGCCATGCGTGCCCTTCCCATTCTCGGCCTCCTTCTGCTTGCGGCCTGCGCCACTCCTCTGGAACGCTGCGTCTCGCAGGCGAGATCCAGCCTCACCGCCGCGGAGACCGAGTTGCGCGATCTCGAACGCACGATCGCCCGTGGCTATGCCATCGAGTACCGCGTCCGGACCTACCCGGTCTATACGACCTGCCGCGGCTACAAGGGCACGATTCACCCGTGCTGGCGCGACCGCGTCCAGCGTGTGCCGCGCCGGGTGAACGTGAACATGGACGAGGTGCGCCGCCGCGCGGCCGATCTGCGGGCCCGGATCCCGGCCCTGAGCGCCTCGGCCGATCGCGGGGCCGGACAGTGTCGCGCCACTTACGCCCAGATCGCCGCGCAGGAGGGCTGATCGCGCGCAGGACCGGTGCGCCGCCCACCTTAGGCCGAATTGACATTGCCGCACCCCGTGCGCTCCTCTCCTGCGGACGTGCAGGAGAGACCGATGACAGACGCCACCGACCCCCGCGCCCTCGCCCGTGCCCTTTACGACGCCGCGGTGCGCGCTGCCGATCCGGGCCGCGCGCTCGAAGCCGCTCTCGCGGGGCATCCCCTGCCCCGGCCCGAAGGACGGACCTACGTGATCGGCATCGGCAAGGCCGCACCGCGCATGGTCGCGACGCTTCTGCCGCACATCGACGGTCCCTGCCGCGCGCTTGCCGTCACGCACCACGAAAACCGCGCGGAGGTGCCGGGCGCCCGTGTTCTGCGCGCCGGTCACCCGGTGCCGGACGAGGCGGGCGCCGCGGCGGCGCGCGAGGTGATGGCGATGCTCGATCAGGCCGGGCCGGACGACGCGGTGATCGCGCTGATCTCTGGCGGCGGCTCGGCGCTGGTGCCCGCGCCGGTGCCGCCCCTGACGCTTGCCGACAAGAAGGCCGTCAACGAGGCGCTGCTGGCGGGCGGCCTCGACATCGTTGCGATGAACCTCGTTCGGCAGCAGTTGTCCGAGTTGAAGGGCGGCGGCTTCCTGCGCCACGCCGCACCCGCGTCCGTCAGCGCCTACATCCTGTCGGACGTGATCGGAGACGACCTGCGGGCGGTGGCGTCCGGCCCGACAGTCGGCCCGGTCGGCACCGCGGAGGACGCCTGCGCGACCTTGAAGAAGGCGGGTCTCTGGGATCGCATCCCCGCGGCCGCACGCCGCCGACTGACCGATGCGCCCCCGCCCGAACCGCTGCCGGAGGCCACGAACGTACTCATAGGATCGAACCGGCACGCGCTCGATGCCATGGCAGCCACCGCCGAAGAGGCTGGCCTGTCCACGCGGGTGGTGAACGATGCGCTGGTCGGCGACGTGGCCGACGCGGCGGCGGAAATCCTCGACTCATTCGACGCCCCCGAGGGCCCCGGCGTGCTGTTGTTCGGCGGGGAGACCACGGTGACGATCCGAGGCGATGGCCGGGGTGGCCGGAACCAGGAACTGGCGCTGCGGGTCGCCATGGGCGCCCGCGCTCCGGGTCGTCGCTGGGCGTTCCTGTCGGGTGGCACGGACGGCCGCGACGGCCCCACGGACGCCGCCGGCGGGATCGTGGATGCGGGCACCGCGGGCCGCATCTCCGAAGCCGGAGGCGACGCTGCGGCCCTTCTCGCGAACAATGACAGCTACCGGGCGCTCGACCTCGCCGGAGACCTTCTGAAGGTGGAGGCCACCGGCACGAACGTGGCGGACGTGCAGGCTCTGGTTCTGCTCTAGGCCGGGCGGCGCGGGCAGAGCAGGACCCGTCACGTCACCCCGCAACCGGATGCCCCCAAGCGCGCGCCGGATCGCAGAGCCGAAACCGGGACTGGGCAGCTCAACCTTGAAGCATAGGTCCATCCCGCCCGGTCTGGAATTCTGCGGATTCGGGCAGACCGTATCCGGATGAACCTGAAGTGCGATCGGGCACAGTCGTTTGGCCACGAGCACCGAGCGGGCCGATTTAACCCTCGCACTGGAAACACACGTGCCGCCAGACCTCTCCTGCCAGCAGAGCGGCGGGACCAATGCCTGCGCTAGTCGCGGCGCCCGTCGAAGGCTTGCAGCGTGACGCCGGCAGCCGTCAGGCGGTCGCGCACGGTCCGCGCGATCTCCAGCGCAGTCTTGCCGTCGCCGTGAAGGCAGATCGTGTCGATGGCCGCGGGGATCTGCTTGCCCGAGCGCGCGATGATTGCGTCGGCCTGCACCATTTCGACAACGCGGGCGGCGGCCTCTTCTGGGTCGTGGATCACTGCGCCCTCCCTCGACCGGTCCACCAGCGTGGCGTCGTCCTCGTAGGCTCTGTCTGCGAAGATCTCGCCCGCCCAGAGACAGCCCAGCGATCGGGCGGCGGCCTCCTGCGCGGTGCCGGCAAGCACCATGACGATCAGGTCCGGATCGACCGACAGCGCCGCCTCGTATGCCACACGGGCCATCGCCTCGTTCTCGGCGGCCATGTTCGCCATGGCGCCGTGCAGCTTGACGTGCCGCACCCTCCCGCCAGCCGCGCGGGCCATGCCCACGGACGCCGCCACCTGGTAGCGGACGAGGTTTCCGAGCGACGCGTCAGGCACATGCATCCTGCGGCGGCCGAAGCCCTGCAGATCGGAGAAACCGGGATGCGCTCCGATGCCGACGTTATGGCGCGCGGCCAGCGTCATGGTCTCTGCCATCACGTCGGGGTCGCCGGCATGGGCGCCGCAGGCGATGTTCGCCGAGGTTATGACTTCGAGAAGGGCCGCGTCGTTGCCCATCGGCCAGGGGCCGAAGCTTTCGCCCATATCCGCGTTCAAATCCACGCGTGCCATGTCGCCTCCGTTCGTGTGTGCGAGGGTCAGATATCGTCGCCGCGGGTGACGCCGCCGACGAGGTTGTAGGACAGCAGATCGGCCATGTCGGCCGGGTCGCGCACCAGCGTCGTGATCCGCTTCGGTAGCGCCGCGCGGGCCTCGGCCGCCTTTGCCTCTGCCCCGCGGCCCTCCTCTGCCGTCACGAAGCGGAAGCGCAACGGCGCGCCGGGCTGGGCCTGTGCCACGCGCGCGACGTCCGAGTGGATAACCGTGCCGATGCGGGGGTAGCCGCCCGTAGTCTGGGATTCGGCCAGCAGGACGACCGGAACGCCGTCGCCGGTCACCTGGATGTCCCCGGGCACGATGACCTCGGAGACGACGCTGAGCCCGCCCTCGACACCGAAGCCGTCGCCCTCGAACCGCATCCGCGCGCTCATGCGGTTGGCGCGCGGGTCCTTCTCGAAGGCCGTCCGCACCAGACGGTCGCGCGTTTCCTCGGGAAAGAAATCGGTCTGAACACTGGGCACGACCCGCACTTCGCCGCCCGAGAACCGGTCGTCGGCAGGCAGTGTCCGGCCCGTCGGCCCGCCGGGGTCCTCACCCACCGGCAATTCGGTGCCCGCGTCCAGCGCCGCACCGAGGCCGCCTGCAAGATGCGCCGACCGCGCGCCGAGGATCACCGGAACGTCGATCCCGCCGCCCACGTGCAGATACCCGTAGGTGCCGCGCCGCGCCGCCCCGATCTCGAGACGCGAACCGGCCGGCATGTCGTGGCTGCCGGGCCAGGTCAGCGCCTTTCCGTCGAGGCTCGCCGTCATGGGCGCACCGGTAAACGCGATGCGGATGTCGGCGGTCGCCTCGAACACGCCCCCGGCGCCCGCCATCTCGAGCGCGGCCAGCCAGGAATCCTGCCCCAGAAGCGCCGCCCCCTCATAGAGCGCCAACCGGTCGGCCGCGCCGCCACGCGACAGCCCGAAGGCGACATAGCCCGTCCGGCCGAGGTCCTGCACGGTGACCTGCGGACCGGCGCGCACGATCTTCAGCCGCGCACTCACGCGATGTCCTCCCACTCGGCGCCGCCGTCGGGGCCGTCCGGCAGATCGTCGAAGGCGTTTTCCGAGATCGAGGCAAAGGTCACCTCGTCTCCGGGGCGCAGCACGAAGGGCGTGTCCGCCTCGGGCCGGAACAATTGCAATCGTGTCTGACCCACGTGCCGCCATCCGGTCGGGCTCGCCTGCGCGAAGAGGACGAGTTGGCGCACCGCGACCACCAGCGCCGCGGCAGGCACCTGCGCAAGGTCGGTCAGGCGCGGGATGTCCCATTCTTCGCCCAGCGTGCCCAGATAGGGCTGCCCAGGCGCGAAGCCGATGGCCGTCACCCGCAGGCGCGCCGACGAGAGGGACGTTACCGCGTCGGCCTCGCTCAGACCCGCGGCTTCGGCCGCGGCGGCAAGCTGTGGCGCGCGATCCGTGCCGTAAAGGGTTGGCACCCGCACCAGACGCCGACCCGAGGGCAGCGCGGCCTCGGTCCAGTCGCGGCTGTCCATGAGCGTAGCCGCACGGGCCTGCACGGCATCCGGGTCGGCGCCCGGGGCGAAGCGCACGAAGGTCGAGACCAGAGAGGTCGCGGTCTCGGCCACACCGTCCACGCCCTCGGCATCGAAGGCCGCCCGGTATGCCAGTGCCGCGCGATTCGCAGGCTCGCTCAGGATGTCGCCGAAGCGGACGATCAGGCCGTCCAGTCCGGCGGGAACGATGCGGGGCAGAGTGGCGGTCATGGGCGCAGGAAACCCCCGGGCGCAAGCAGGCGCAAGGGGTCATCTGGGCCCCGCTGGCGTGTCGGCGGCCGCGTTCATCGATCTCCCTTGAAACGAAAAAAGCGCCCAAGACAATGCTTGGGCGCCAGGTACGGAACGAGGGACAGTGAAGGGTTCGCAAGGGTTCCGATCTTGCGACCTGATAGGGATATGGGCGGCAAAGCCACAGTTGGAAGCCCCCTCAACGTTTCGTGATGATTTTCCCTTGACCTTTGGGATGTGATCAGGCAGCGGCCGCGTCTTCTACGTCCGAGAGCATTTGCCAAACACGCATCGGAGTGAACGGGATGTCTGCCTGTCGGACGCCGCGATCCCAGAGCGCGTCCTGCACCGCGTTCGCCGTGGCCGCGATGGCGCCGACCGTTCCGGCCTCACCGCAGCCCTTCATGCCAAGCTGGTTCGCGGTCGAGGGCACCGGCTCGGTCTCGAAGGCAATCATCGGCAGGTTGTCGGCGCGCGGCATGGCATAGTCCATGAAGCTCGCGGTCAGGAGTTGGCCGTCCTCGTCGTATACCACCCTTTCGAACAATGCCTGTCCCACGCCCTGCGCGACGCCCCCATGGACTTGCCCCTCGACCAGGAGCGGGTTCACGAGGTTCCCGAAATCATCGACGATGGCGTAGCGGTCCAGCGTGACCTGCCCGGTCTCCGGGTCGATCTCGACCTCAGCCACGTGTGCGCCGTTGGGAAAAGAGCGCGCTGGCAGCGTCGCGGTGGAGGTGTGCACCAGCAGGTCCTCTCGACCCGCCTCGCGGGCCATGGCAGCGGCCTCGATCATCGTCGGCGACACGTTCGACCCCTCGGCCCGGAAACGTTCGTCGTCCCATGCGATGGCCTCTGGCGCGACGCCCATCTCGGGAGCGAGGAAGGCGCGGAACTTCTCGACGATCTCGGACACCGCGACCAGGGTCACGTTGGCCTGCACCGTGACCGAGCGCGAACCGCCGGTGCCCCCGCCGCTGGCGATCAGGTCGCTGTCGCCCTGCACGACCTGAATTTTGTCGACCGGGATTCCGGACTGGTCGGCGAGAAACTGGGCAAACACGGTCTCGTGGCCTTGTCCGTTGGACTGGGTGCCGACGAAGATCATGGCACCGTCGTCCACGAACTCGATCCGCACGTCCTCGTTCGGAGCGCCCAGGATCGACTCGATGTAGTAGCAGATGCCCTGCCCGCGCAGCTTGCCACGCGCCTCGGACTCGGACCGGCGCGCGGCGAACCCGTCGGCATTGGCGGCCCGGGCCGCGTGGTCCAGCACCCGCGCGAAGTCGCCGACGTCGTAGGTTTCGCCCGACACGGTGTCATAGGGAAACTGCGCCGGCTTGATGAAGTTGATGCGCCGCAGCTCCCAGGGATCGACGCCCAGCTCGCGCGCGGCGCGGTCCATCATCCGCTCGAGCAGGTAGTTCGCCTCGGGCCGGCCCGCCCCGCGATAAGCGTCGACCTGCACGGTGTTGGTCACGATGCCCTCTGTCCGCAGGTAGGCCGTGGGGATGTCGTAAACGCCGGTCAGCACGCGCGAGAAGAGCTGGCTCTGCATCAGCGGCCCGAAGCCCGACAGGTAGGCCCCGAGGTTCGAACGCGTGTGTACCCGGTAGCCGAGAATGCGGTTGTCGGCATCGAAGGCCAGTTCGGCGTCCGAGACGAGGTCGCGGCCCTGGTTGTCCGACAGCATCGCCTCGCCCCGGTCCGAGAACCAGCGCACCGGACGTTCGAGCACGCGCGCGGCATGGGCCACGGCGAAGTATTCCGGATATGGCATCGTCTTGGTCCCGAAGCCGCCGCCCACGTCAGGCGTGGTGACGTGCACCGCCTCGGCATCTAGGTTCAGCACATCCGACATAAGCGATTTCAGCCCCCAGACGCCCTGGCCTGAGAAACCCACGTGCAGGCGCGCGCCATCCCAGTGGGCATGACAGCCTCGGCCTTCCATGGTGTTCGAGATAATGCGGCTGTTTTCGACGGTCAGCCGAACCGTGCGCGCGGCATTGGCAAAGGCCGAGTCGGTCGCGTCCGCGTCACCCAGCCCGAAATCGAAGATGCGGTTGTTCTCGAAGCTATCGAACAACGGCTCGCCTCCGGCCTCCAGCGCCATGTGCGCGGGACGGTCATCGAGGTCGAGTTCCACCAGTTCGGCCGCGTCCATGGCCGCTTGCCGGCTTTCGGCAACGATCACCGCAACGGGCTCACCGACGAAGCGCACACGGCCCTCGGCCAGCAGCGGCCGGCGCGGCGGCTCGGACTTGGTGCCATCGCGGTTCGGCACCATGACCGTCGGCAGGCCCTTGGTGATACCTGCGGCATGGTAATCCTCGGCGGTCAGGACCAGTGCCACGCCTTCCGCCGCGCGCGCTTCGGACACGTCGAGCCCGGTGATGTCGGCGTGAGCCACGGGCGAACGGACCACATGGGCGAAAAGTGCGCCTTCGGGCGCGTCGTCATCGATGTAGTTGCCGCCTCCGGTCAGAAAGCGGACGTCCTCGCGCCGGGTTACGGGCTGGCTCTTGCCGAACGTGTCCATGGCATTCCTCCGGGGGATGGTGGCTGGCGTCAGAGCCGGACCATAGGGACCCCCGGCGCGGTGTCAAAGCGACGCCCGCGCAACGCCGCCCGCCACCGGGCGGGCAGCCCGGTCAGGCGCTTACCCGGCGGGCGTCGAGAGTGTCACCACGTCGCGGGCGCCATACCCGTTGAACCCTGTAACCAGCGCCCCCGCGTAGGCTCCCATGCCCGGCACCACCAGCCAGTCGCCTTCGCAGAGGTCCTCGGGCAGGGACAGCGTGGTTGGCAGCCGGTCGACGCTATCGCAGGTGGGGCCGAATACGATGCGCTCCCGCGCTGTCCCCGACCGAGGCTTGCCGTCCGGGCCGTGCACGCCGATGCGCCCAGGCGCCGGCAGGTCACGCCATTCCCCCAAAGCGCCGTAGACCCCGTCGTTGAGGAAGACGGTGTCGTCCTCGGCCGCTTTCACCCGCAGCGCCAGCGTCACCGCGTCTGCCACGAGCGCGCGGCCGGGCTCGCAGACCAGCGCCGGAGGCGTGTCGAAGGCCGCGGCGGTGGCCTCGGCGATGGCGCGGAAGATCGCCTCGAGGTCCGGTGCCGCGGCGTCGCGCCGCGAGGGAAAGCCCCCGCCGACGTTCAGCCGGTGAAGCGTCACGCCCGCGGCGCGTGCCACGTCGGCGGCGACATGGATATAGCGCGCCCAGGCCGCTCCGTCGGGGCATTGGGTGCCGGGATGGAAGGTCAGCGAAGGTGTGAAACCGCGTGCAGCGACGGCCCGCAGCAGCTCCGCCGCTGCGGCGGGCTCAGCCCCGAACTTGGAGCCGAAATCATAGGCGGCGCCGGGGACCGGCAGCTTGAGGCGAACGGCGATCTCGGTACCCTCGGGCAGCCCGTCGAGCTTGCGAAGCTCGCCCGGCCGGTCGACCGACCAGGAGCGCGCGCCATGGCGCAGGCCTTCGGCAATCTCCGCGGTCGAGCGGATCGGATTGTGATAGTGTAGCACGGCCCCCGGCGCGATCCCCCGCACCAGCGTCATCTCGGCCGGCGAGGCCACGTCGAACGCCGCCAGACCGGCGGCGGCCAGCGTCTCGACCACTTCCGGGGCCGGGTTGGCCTTGACCGCGTAGGTCACCTCGCCCGGAAAACCGGCGCGGAACCGGGCCGCCGCAGCGTGAAGGGCGGCCGGCTCGAAATAAAGCACGGGACGGTCGGGCGCGCGGCGTACGAGGTCGGCCACCGGATCGGCGGGCGCGGGACGGGTGTGGGACATGGGCCTCTCCTGCTCGGTCTTTTTCTCAGGGTGGGGCGCAGCCCTGTCGAAGTCGCTCGTCACTTCTGGCAGGATGACTCAAAGTGCGGTCAGGATGACGACATGACGCTTCAGATCGACGATACCGACGCCGCCCTGCTGAACGCGCTCCGCGAAAACGCGCGCGCGCCAGTCGCGGCGCTGGCCCGAAAACTCGGGATCGCGCGGACCACCGTTCAGGCGCGGATCGACCGGCTCGAGGCGCAGGGTGCCATCGCCGGATACACGCTGAAACCCGGCGCCAAACTGTCACCCGCTCTCCGCGCGACCGTGCTGGTGTCGGTCGAACCCAGGGCCGGCGCCTCCGTCCTCGCCCGGCTCAAGGCGCTGCCCGGCATCGTCGCGGCACACACGATCAGCGGGCGGGTGGACCTGATCGTCGAGGTCACGGCCTCCACGACCGAGGATCTGGATCGCACGCTCGACCGGATCGGCGAGGAGTCAGGCGTGAAGAGCTCGGAAAGCCTCATCCACCTCTCGACCAAGATCGATCGGCGCTGAGCCGCCGTCCGGACGCGCCGCCGCACGCCAGCCTTGTCCGAGTCGCTGACCCGGCCGAGCCTGAGCATAGCCGCGGGCAAGCGCTCCCATCGTCACCGCGACGTCCTCTATCTCTGTCCAATCTGTCGGTCGGGCGAAGGCGCAGCGTGCGTCCGACGCGACGACGCCGATGATCCGGATCGACGGAGCCGCCAGGGGTGACGTCAACGCCTCAGCTGGCGGTGTCGTCGTCCTCTATGCCGTAGGTCTGGAAGAGCTTGCCCTGAAAGATGAAGAACAGGAACAGCGCCGCCGTCAGACCGAAGGTCTTGAAGTAGACCCAAGCCTCGGTCGACATCGTGCGCCACACCAGTTCGTTGGCCAGCGCCAGCGCGAAGAAGAACGCCGTCACACGCCGGGTCAGGATCATCCAGCCCTCGTCGCGGAGCGGCACCATGCTTTCCATGACGAGCCGCAGATAGCTTTTGCCTTGCAGCAGTCCCGCGCCCAGCACGCCACCGAAGATCAGGTAGATCAGGGTCGGTTTCATCTTGAAGAAGCGCTCGTCGTTGAGCCACACCGACAGCCCGCCGAAAACCACGATCAGCACGACCGTCACGACCTGCATCCGGCTCAGGTGCCCGGTCAGCCACCAGAGCGCGCCAGTCGCCGCGACCATCACCGGAATGAACATGGCCGTCACCACGATGAAGCCGTCATAATCCGTGCCCGCGATGGTGAAAGTGCGGTCCTTGAGCCAGAGATAGGCAACGAAAAACGCCAGCACCGGCCCCAGCTCGAGCGCGGTCTTCAGTTTCGGATCGGGTTTGCTTTCGGACATGCGAACTCCTTGGGGGTCAGCCCCCGAACTCAACGATCACCGCGCCCACGGCAATCAGCGTCATCAGGGCGATGCGGCGCGGGCCCACGGTTTCCTTAAGGGCAAGCCAGCCGATCAACGCGGCGAACACCGTCGACGTCTCGCGCAGCACGGCCGCCTCGCCCACCTTGTCGAGGCGCGTCGCCATCATGATCGAGCCGAAGCTGAAGAAGGCCACGAAGCCCCCCGTCACCCCGCGCCGGATGAGCGCCGCACAGTCGTCGACGGCGGCGAAGCCCTTGCGATGGAAGATCATCACCAGCGGCGCGAACCCCAGCCCGTCGATGGTGAAGAACCACGCGAGGAAGGTGAAGGGGTTCGCGGCCGACCGGATGCCGAAGGCGTCGTAGGTTGTATAAAGCGCGACCAGAAGGCCGGTCGCCACGGCGAAGGCCAGCGCAGGCCCGAGCGTCGCGCGCTCGGTCTCGAGGAAAAGGTAGTTGTAGACGGCGAGGCCGAAGATCCCCGACATCAGCACCAGCACGCCCACCCACTGCAGCGGGCCGAAAGTCTCGCCGAAGAAAAGGTAGGCGCCGATTACCGCGAAGAACGGACCCGTGCCGCGCACGACGGGGTAGACCACGGTGTAGGCGCCGCGGGTATAGGCCAGTCCCTGAAGCACCTTGTAGGTGACGTGGATGGCGAAGGCGTCGGCGAAGATCGGCCACATGTGCGACTCGGGCCACGGCACGACGAACAGCGCGAAGGGCAGCGCCATGAGCCCGTAGCTCAGGTCGATGGCCCCGCGCGACACCCACGGATCGTGCCGCCCCTTCTGGAGCGCGCCGAACACGGCGTGAAGGAAAGCGGCCGTCAGCGCCAGGATCAGCGCAAGCGTGTGCCCGGCCTCGGTCCCTTCGAGAGAGAGCAGCCAGTCGGTCAAGCCGCTGTCTGCCCACCGCGGATGCGGCTCACATGACGTTTTTGTGACAGCGCACGGAAACGCCGGGCCATGCCGGGCGTTTGGTACCCACCTACGCAATCAGAACCCACAGGCACACCCATGCTCGACATCGTTCGGGACGAACTGCTGACCACCTTCACCGCAACGCCGCTCTCCGTCGCCACGCTGCGGCTGGTCGCGGCGGCCGCGCTCGGCGCGATCATCGGCTGGGAACGCGAAGCCCATGACAAGCCGGCAGGTCTGCGGACGCACATCCTGATCTCGATCGCGGCGTGTCTTTTTACGCTGATCGCCTTCGACCTGATGGCGCTGGACGAGATGGCCGAGGACGGCGCGCTGCGCGTCGACCCGATACGCGTGATCGAGGCCGTTACGGCGGGCGTGGCCTTCCTCGCCGCAGGCTCGATCATCACCCAGGGCGCGCGCGTCCGCGGGCTGACCACCGGCGCGGGCATGTGGATGGCCGGTGCAGTCGGGCTGTCGTGCGGAACCGGGAATGTGCCGCTCGCCGCTTTGGCGACCGGCCTTGCGCTTGTCGTCATGTGGATCCTGCGCAAGGTCGTGCCGGAGAGCGGGGGCGAATACCGCTGACGCGAGCGGCCGACATCATGAGACCGACAGCTCCATGCCGGTGCGAATTTCGAAACCCAGCTTCTTGTAGAGTGCGAAGGCGCCCGGCTCGGCAATCAGGTTGACGTGACACGAGGCCGGCAGCTCAGCCTTGGACCAGTCGATCAGGCGCTGCAGGATCTCGGTGCCGAGCCCCTGCCCCCGGAACTCGGGGTCCACGGCGATGTCCACGACCTGTGCAAAGCAGCCGCGGTCTCCGACGAGCCGTCCCATGCCGACCAGCCGCGCGCGCTCGCGCACCGTCACGACGTGCAGGGAGTTGCGCAGCCCCTCGGCCGCGGCAGAGGGGGCACGCCGCTCCATACCCGTGATGCGGCGCAACTCGATGTATTCGCCGACCGCAGGCGCTTCGTCAGACCACGACAGGCTCACTGTTCGAGCCCCGTCAGCGCAGCGGCGAACTCCTCGGGGTCGAACGGCGCGAGGTCGTCGAGCTGCTCTCCCACCCCGATGGCGTGGATCGGCAGCCCGAACTTGTCGGCGAGCGCCACCAGCACGCCACCCTTGGCCGTGCCGTCAAGCTTGGTCATCACGAGGCCGGTGACATCCGCAAGCTTCTGGAAGGTTTCGACCTGGCTCAGAGCGTTCTGGCCCGTGGTCGCGTCGAGGACCAGCAACGTGTTGTGCGGTGCGTCGGGGTCCTTCTTGCGCAGGACGCGGACGATCTTCGCCAGCTCCTCCATCAGGTCCTGCCGGTTCTGGAGCCGCCCGGCCGTGTCGATCATCAACAGATCCGCACCATCGGCCTGTGCCTTGCCGAAGGCGTCGAAGGCCAGCGAGGCCGGGTCCGATCCCTCTGGTGCGGTCAGCACCGGTACCCCGGCGCGGTCGCCCCAGACCTGCAACTGCTCGACCGCCGCGGCGCGGAACGTATCGCCCGCGGCGATCACGACCTTCTTGCCCGACTGCTGGAACTGACTTGCCAGCTTTCCGATGGTCGTCGTCTTGCCGGAGCCGTTCACGCCCACGACCAGCACCACCTGCGGCTTTGTCTTGTAGAGCGGCAGCGGCTTGGCCACGGGCTCCATGATGCGCGCGATCTCCTCGGACAGGAGTTCCTTGATCTCCTGCGTCGAAACCCTGCGGCCGTAGCGGCCCTCGGCCATGTTGCCCGCGACACGCAGCGCGGTGTCCACGCCCATGTCGGCCGAGATCAGCAGCTCTTCGAGGCTCTCGACCATCTCGTCGTCAAGGACCCGGCGCACCACCGGCGCTTCGGACGGGCCGCGCCCGAAAAGGCGCCCGAACAAGCCGGTATTGCGGTTCTCTTCCGGCGCGTCCGAGGGCACCTCGGCGGGCGGCTGGGGGGCGTCTGGCACCTCGGCCGGGGGAATTTCCATGGGCGTCAACGGCACCGTCTCGGAGGGGCGCTGCGGCGCGGGATCCTCGGGGACCGGATCGACCGGAGCCGGTCCCTCGGGGCCGGGCTCGGGCGGCAAGTCGGGCGCAGGATCGCCCGGCACCGGAGCCTCTTCCGGCGCGCCGGGCGGTGTCTCGATCGGAGCATCGGGAGCCGTCGGCGTCGGCTCGACCGGCGGCGTCGCGTCCGGGCTGCCCGGCGCGGGATCGACCGGCGGATCGTCGGGTTGCGGCGCGGGCGGAGTGTCCGGCGCGTCCGGCTCGGCGCTGCCGCCCTCTTCGACGATCGCGTCCAGCCCCTCCTCGAGCTTCGAGGACGAGCGGAAGAGACGGGTCTTGAGCTTGCCGAAAAAGGACATGGGGGCGGGCCTCCGTGAATTCAGCCACCGCCCTCACCTAATCGGGAAGCGCGTCGGGGAAAAGGCCCGTTGACGGACCGGGCGGGCCGGCCTCTATGCTCCGGCCATGATCCGCGCCCTGCTCCTTGCCGCCGTGCTGGCCCTCGTGACCGCCCTGCCCGGCCCCGCGACCGCGGCGCCGCCCGAGCCCGGCACGCAATGTTCCACCGGCAAATGGAACCACGTGCAGTGCATCCGGCCGTCCTACTTCGTCCACGACACCTGCCAGGCGCTGGAATTCTTCGCGCGCGAGAACGACCTCGACCCCGGATTCTTCACGCGGCTGATCTGGCAGGAAAGCCGCTTCGACCCCAATGCCGTGTCCCCCGCGGACGCACGCGGCATCGCGCAGTTCATCGACTCCACGGCGCTACTGCGCGGCCTTCAGGACAGCCACAATCCTGCCGAGGCGCTGGAGCATTCGGCTCACTACCTGGGCGAGATGACCCGGCGCTACGGCAACCAGGGCCTTGCTGCGGTGGGTTACAACGGCGGCGAACGCCGCGCCGAGGGACTGATTGCGGGCACCGCCGGGCTGGCGCAGGAAACGGTGGATTACGTGCAGATCATCACCGGTCTCTGGGCCGAGGACTGGCGCGACGAGCCGCCCGAGGATCACGATTTCCGCCTGCAGGGCGACGTGCCGTTCCAGGAGGCCTGCCGCGACCTCGCCCGGAACCGGACGCTGACCGCCTATCCGCCGCTGACGCCGCCCTACAAACCTTACGGCGTCCAGGTGGCATTCGGAACGTCGGAATCGCGCGCCCGTTCGCAGGCCCAGACCCGCACCGCCTCGTGCCGGTCGCAGACCGAGGGCGTGCAACTCGACATCATCCGGGTGCGCAACCGCGTGTCAGGGCGCAAGCCCTATTACATGGCCCGCTACGGCCGCGACAGCGCACAGGCCGCGCATCGGCTTTGCTCGGCGCTGCGCAGCGCAGGATGCATCTGCGCGGTCTACAAGAACGACTGACCCGCCCCTCGCGCCCGCATAACGCGATCGTGCGAGACCGGGAGGCCCACAAGCGTTCCCGTATCCGCGGTTGCGATTGTAGGCTGTGCCCGACGCGCGGGGTGCGCCCGGCGCCCAGCCAGAGGAGTGACCTCTCATGCAGACGCCTTTCTACACCCGTCGTTCCTTTCTCGTCAGCGCGGGTCTGGCGAGCGTAGCCGTCCTTGCGGGTGGTTCGTTCTCGTCACGGGCCTTTGCCCAAAGTGGCCTCGCGCCGACGCAGAGCATGCGCGGGGGCAGCAACAACTATCGCCCCAACGCGCCGATGGTCGAGAAGCTCGGAAACGGATTCTGGGTCCACGGCACCGTACGCCGCGCCGGCGACGGTGCGCCGCTGAAAAACGTCCGCATCCAGATCTGGGCCGCCACCACGCTCGGCGGCGAACGTGCTCCGCAAAACCACGGCAGCGTTCTGACCGGCCCCGACGGGGCCTTCCGGCTGGAGACGGCGCAGATCGTGCCGAATTTCGGCCAGCCGCACGCGCACCTCGCTTACGACGACGCGGATTTTCAGACCGTTTTCCTGCGGCCCGTGATGCCCAGCCCCGAGGACACCTCGGTCCGGGCGGACTTCGTGCTGGCCCCGGCCTGATCCGCGCCCGCGATGATCGAACGACGCCCCCGCCTGCGGGTCGCCGCCGCATGGAGTGCCTTGATCCTCGCCATGATGGTCCCGGTGGCTCTGGCTGCATTCAGTCCCTGGCTGGCCTATCGCGGACCAGCTTACATCATCGGCGGCTTCGCAGGTATCGTCGGTCTGGCGCTGTTGCTGGCGCAACCCCTTCTGGCGGCGGGGCTCCTGCCTGGAGCGCGGCCGGCGGTCGAGAGGCGATGGCATCGGTGGCTCGGCTGGGCGATCCTCACCGCAATCGCGATCCACGTGGGCGGGCTCTGGATCACCAGTCCGCCTGACACGGTCGATGCGCTGCTGTTCGTGGCGCCGACGACGTTCTCGATCTACGGGGTGACCGCGATGTGGGCCGGGATCGTGACCGCGGTCCTCGTCGCCGCGCGGCGGCGCATGGGCCTGCGCTACGGCACTTGGCGGCTGGTACACAACGCGGTGGCACTGGTGGTGGTCATCGGCACCGTCGTCCACGCGGTTCAAATCCAGGGCGCGATGGAGCCTGTGTCGAAGTGGGCGCTCTGCGCGGCGGTTCTCGCCGCCGCGCTGATCACCGTGCTCGGGCTGCGGGTGGTGGCGCCGCTCGTGCGGCGCGCCCGCGGTTAGGCGCTCAGGCCACGGCCTTCTCGAGATCCTGCATGGCAGTGAGGAAGGTCCGCACCTCGTCGAGCGTGTTGTAGTGGCAGAGCGACACGCGCACCGCCGCGTCCAGACCAAGCGGCGTCAGGACGTTCCCCGAGTAGTGATCCGCCTTGCGTGTGTGCACCCGGATGCCCGCCGCATCCAGCGCCGAGACGAGGTCGACCGCGGGACGCTCGGCATGGGCAAAGGTCACCAGCCCCTCGCGCGCGGGGTTGTCCTCTCCGCCGATGACGGTCACGCCCTCGATCTGCGCGAGGCCCGGCAGGTTGCCGATACCGTGCAGCATCGCGTCGGTGAGCGACGCCTCGTGGGCATGGATCGCTTCCGCGGCGGCCTCGATCCGGTCGCGGCGATCCTCGGCGTGCGACACTTGCGCGCCCAGCCACTCGAAATAGGCCACCACGTCCGACATCGTGGCATACGCACCGGTGTCTCGGGTGCCGAGTTCCCAGTTGCCTTCCGGGCCACCGGCCAATGCGTCATGTTCGAGTGCGGTGAGACGGTCCGAGGCCCAGGCTATGCCATAACCGTGGCGCGAGAACACCTTGTAGGGCGAGATCGCGTAGCCGTCGACGTTCAGCCCCGCGATGTCGATATGTCCGTGGCAGGCGTGCTGGATGCCATCCACGATAATGAGAGCCTCCGGCGCGACGGCACGGATCGCTTTCACGATCCCACCCACGTCCATCGCCATGCCGGTCACGGGCGACGTGTGCAGGATCGTCGCGACCCGAACGTCGGGCGTGACGTGCTCGGCGTAGGCCTCTGGCGTGACGAGGCCAAGCGCGTCATCGTGCGGGATGAGTACATGCTCGCGGCCCGACACTCCGGCCCAGCGCGCGGCGGCCGACCGCGAGGCGGGATGCTCCACCGTCGAGCCGAGAACGATTCCACCCTCGGGCGCGCCGAGGCAGGCGTCTCGCAGCATCCGGAACAGCAGTTCGGTGCCGCTCTCGCCCACGAAGATCTTGCCGTCCGGCGCGTTCAGCAGCACCCGCATGTCACCCTTCGCGCGGTCGATCACGCTCACCAGCGCGTGGCTCGCGGCATTGGCACGGCCCTGGTTGTCGGGAATCGCGGCGAAGGTGGCGGTGGTCTCGACAACCGATTTCAGCGTCAATGCGCCACCGGCGTTCTCGAAGAAAACGCGCGGCCCGGCGAAGGGGCACGTCTCCACGTGGGTGAAGCGGTCGCGGATGGCGGCCATGAGGGCGGGGTCGGTATCGAGCGGGCTCAATGCGGTTTCTCCTGTCGCTCGGCCGCGCGCGCGGCCTGGTCCATGGCTTCTTCCACGTCCTCGGGATCCGTCGAGGGCACGGCGTAGCCTCCGTTCATCCACCGCGCGAGATCCACGTCCGCGCACCGCTTCGAACAGAACGGTCGAAACGCCGGATCGGTCAGGTTCTGGCAGATCGGACAGCTCATCGGCGGGCCTCTCTCAGGATGTCGGCGAGAGCCGGACGGTCGCGCTTGCGCTGAAGCTCGATGTTGCCCATTGGCGTCCACCCGGCAAAGACGGTCTCCACCGTGTCGGTCTTGAGCGCGGCGCGCAAGACGGCCTCGATCTGCTTGCGCTCCTTCTTCGGGATCGGGGCGGGGTCGACCGTGACCAGCCCGCCAAGACCGCGCAGGCGCAGTTGTCGTGGCAATTCGCGAAGCGCCGCGATGGTCGCCTTGAGCCCCGCGGCCGGTGAGGTCTCGCCACCGGTGTTCACGTCCACCGCCACCAGCGCGCGGGTCAGTTCGACCGCCATGGAGCCCGAAGACAACGGCACATGCGCGGCCTTGAGGTCTTCGATCGCGTCCCAGACCCCAAGACGTTCGAACGCATCCGGACCCTGATCCACACTCGCCGGCATGGTCCACTCGCGCCACGCGCGGGCATGGGCGCCGTCGCCCTCGACCAGCACTTCCGGCCCACCGGGGACGTCTGCCGTCACCGCTTGCGCCAGGGCGACCATCTCTCGGATGTCCTCGGCCACGGCATCCTCGTCGGCGCCGGCACAGGACGAGCGCAGGATCAGGCCGAAATCGCCTTCCATCACGTCATGCGCTATCTCCAGCAGCGCTTCACGCATGTCGTCGTCACGGATCTGGCGCGAGACATTGATGCCGGGCGCACCCGGCGTGACGATGGCGAAGCGGGATTTGAAGAGCACGCGATCTGTGACCGGCAATGCCTTGCCCGACTCCGCGTAGCCCGTGACCTGCAGCAAACGCGCTTCGCCCGGCGAGATGCCCTTGATCTGCCGCAGGTAGGCCGGCCCGTCTGGCGTGTCGAAGAAGATGCCGCCCTGCCCCTTCATCGGACGCCCCGCGACGCCGCGATAGATGGTCCCCGGCAGGGCTGTGTCGCCGTCGAGGAACAGGTCCTCGAGCCGGCCGTCCACGATCAGTGCCGCCGCCTCGCGGTCCGCGACTCGGTCGAGCGCGATGCTGGCGCCCTTCATGTCTGCCTCCAGACCGGCAGCCCCGCGGCCGCCAGAAGATGCGCGGTCTCGGCCAGCGGAAGGCCCACGACCGCGGTGAACGATCCCGAGATCCACGGCACCAGCGCCCCGGCGGGCCCCTGTATGCCGTAGCCCCCGGCCTTGCCATGCCAGTCGCCGGTGGCGAGGTAGCCGCGCATTTCCTCGGTCGAAAGCCGCTTCATGCGGACCTTCGTGACGACGTCACGCTCCCACATCCGGTCGCCGCGGCGCACCGCCACGGCGGTGACAACCTGATGACGCCGCCCGGACAAAGCGCGCAGAAACTCCGCGGCCTCCTCCTCGTCCGCAGGCTTGCCAAGAATGCGACGGCCGAGCGCGACGGTCGTGTCGGCGGACAGCACCACCTCGTCATCACCCTCCGTGTGGACGGCCTGTGCCTTTTCGCGTGCCATTCGGACGCAGTAGGGCCGCGGCAGCTCACCTTTGGCGGGAGACTCGTCGATATCGGGGGGCCGGATGTCGTGCGCATCCAGCCCGAGCTGAGCAATCAGCTCGCGCCGGCGCGGCGACCCGGATCCGAGGATAAGCTTCATACGTGGCCCCCGAACATGCGAACGGGGCCCGAAGGCCCCGGCGCGCCCGCGGTGGTGCGGGTCACTTGAAGCGGTAGTTGATGCGGCCCTTGGTCAGGTCGTAGGGCGTCATCTCGACCTGCACCTTGTCGCCCGCGAGGACACGGATGCGATTCTTCCGCATCTTGCCTGCCGTGTGCGCGATGATCTCATGGCCGTTTTCAAGCTCGACCCGGAACGTCGCGTTGGGCAGGAGTTCCTTCACGACACCGGGAAATTCGAGCGTATCTTCCTTGGCCATGGTCTCTCCTGGATTGCGTAAAGAGGGCGCATGCGCTGCACGTCCCTCCAGATGGGCCTTAATTGTCCCAAACGCGGCGATTTTCAAGCCCAAACCGCGTTCAGGCCAGAGGAACCACCTGCGGCGCGCCCGCGCGGGGGCCCTGTTCGTCCCAATGAAGGCGGTTCAACACCACCCCGTCGGCGCGCACGTGGGCGACTTTGGCGGTATCGACCTCTGCATAGGTCCAGCCGGGGGCGTCGATCTCGCCCTCCGCGAGCACGCCGGTGGGCGGAAAACCCGTGTCGGGCGGACCAAAGACGCCCCCCGCGCCACAATTCGTGTCCACGGCGTAGGACCACGGCGCATCCCCGGTTGTGGAGGACATCACCGAGATGCACTGCGATTCGAGCGCGCGCGCCATCGCGCCGATCCGCACGCGCCAGTAGCCTGCGAGCTTCTCGGTGCAGGACGGCACCAGCAGAAGATCGGCCGAGGCCAGCGCCCGCCCGAGCAGCGGAAACTCCGAATCATAGCAGATCAGGATGGCGATTCGGCCCAGCGCAGTGTCGAAGAGCCGCAGCGGCCCACCCGGAACGACGCCCCATTCCTCGCGCTCGAAGCGGGTCATGATCTGCTTGTCCTGAACACCGACGGTGCCCGAGGGCGTCATCAACCGCGCGCGGTTCACGGGGCGGGGGCCGAGGGCCGGGTCGAAGACAGGGGCCGAGGCCGCGACGATATGGACGCCGTGGTCCTGCGCGAGGCGCAGGTGGAGGGCATCGGCGTCGGGGATCCGTTCGGACACGGCGCCGAGTGACGCCTCGAGGTCGCCCGCGACATCGAGCCCGGCGAGCGTCGCCAGCTCCATCGCGCCGTATTCGGGAAAGACCAGCAGGTCCGCACCCTGTCCGGCCGCCTCGGACACCCAGTCGGTGATCTTGGTCTCGTAGTCCGACCAGGTGTCGAAAACGTCCATCGGATATGCGGCCGTGGCGATCTTCATGCGCGTCCTCCGTCTGCCTGCCGCCCCGCTGGTCGGGGCGTCCAAAACCTTAGTTAAGATTTTGGTGCCCCGTCGCGCGACCCCCGGCGCGCAAAATCTTAATTAAGATTTTGCGCCGCCCAACTCAGATCTCCCGGATCCAGAATTGGAGCGGGTGCTCGGTTTCGGTTTCGCGATCCACGTCCTTCCACGAGAACTGCGCCACGACCCCCGGCAGCGGCTCGTAGCCACGCTTCCGCCAGAAACCGTTCAGCGGGACGTAGTTCGCCGGCCGGAGCGGGTGATCCTCCGGGCGCTGCACGCTGCAGAAACACGCGTAGCTGCGTCCCAGCCGGCGGGCGTGCTCTTCGCGCCGGTCGAAGAAGGCGTGCCCGATGCCGCGGCCCCGATACTCGGGCAGCAGCACCGATTCGGCGCAGTAGAAGATCGCGGACAGGTCGAGGCCCGTCTGCGCGAAGGGCGCGCGGAAATCGTCGGCGTGATGTTCCATTGGCGTGCCGGTGGCCGCGCCGACAAGCCGGTCGCCGTCGAAGGCGCCGACGACCACCGCATCATCGCTGTCCCGGTAAGTCTGGAGGTACGACCGCTCGTACTCCACCGATCCATCGTAGAGATAGGGGAAGGCGCGGAACACCTCGATCCGAAGCCGCGCCACGTCGTCCAGTGCGGCTTCGAGCGCATCACCTGTGAGGGTCTCGACCCTCACCGCGACACCTGTGCGATCCAGTCGGAGAGGTTGTAGTAGGTGACGACACGCGTGATCTTGCCGTCCGCCAGCGAGAAGAAAGAGCCCGCCGGCAGCCGGTAGCTCTGGCCGCGCGCCTCGGGCAGGCCCTCGTCGGTCTCGAGATAGGTCCCGTTCACCATGAATTCCGCCGCACCACGGGCGCCGTCCTCGGCGGAGAATACCACCATCTCGGTCAGCTTCTCGTCGTAGCACCGCGCCATGTGGTGGCAGAACGCGCGGAACTTCTCCTTGCCGATCCGAACATCACCCTCGTTCACGTGGTGCGCCACGTCATCGGACAGGCAGTCGATCATGCCGTCGATGTCTTTGCGGTTGAAAGCGTCGAAGTAGCGGTCGAGCGTGGCGGTGGTCATCGGCGTCCCCATTTTCCCTTGAGATGGTCGTGTATCTGGTCCCGGGTCTGGCGGTAGGCGTTCAGCTTCTGCTCGCGGTCCTCGCCCAGCCCGGTGGGATCCATGACGGGCCAGTACTCCACCGACAAGTGGAACAATCGGGTGAGGTCGAGCGCGTGGCGCTGCGCGGCGGGCGACATGGCGACGATCAGGTCGAAGCCCGACAGCGCCTCGCCCATGCCCTCCATCTCCTCGAAACTTCGTGTGCGGTGTCGCGCCAGTTCGACGCCGATCTCGGCGCAGGCCGCGATGGCGAAACCGTCGATCTCGAGGTCGTTGAGCACACCCACGGACTGAACGTAGACGTCGTTGCCATAGAGCTTCTTCATGATGCCCTCGGCCATCGGCGACCGGACGGCGTTGTGGTCGCAGGCGAAGAGCACCGATTGCGGCAGCCGGTCTGGCACCGCCTCAGCCCCCGAAGTGCAGCACGCAGACCAGCGTGAAGAGCCGCCGCGCCGTGTCCTCGTCGATCTCGGCCTTGCCCTCGAGACGCTCGCGCAGGATGCGCGCGCCCTCGTCGTGAATGCCCCGCCGGGCCATGTCGATGGTCTCGATCTGGCTCGGCGGCAGGGTCTTCACCGCGTCGTAGTAGCTCTTGCAGATCGAGAAGTAGTCCTTGACCACCTGCCGGAAGGGCGACAGCGACAGGTGAAAGGCGGCGGCATGCTCGCCGCCCTCCGTGGCCACGTCGAAGACCAGACGCTTCTCGCGGATGGCGAGACCGACGGAATACGGCCCCTCCGGCACGGCGTGGCCGTTGCGTGGCGGCAGGGAAAAGCGATTCTGCTCCATGAGGTCGTACATCGCGACCCGCCGCTCCTGCTCGATCTCGGGCGTGGGCGGTGGGAGTGCTGCGTCGTCGAGGGCGATCTGGGCGATGTGACTCATGGGCGTGCCTTCCGGGCGTCGATCCAGTGGATCCTAGCCGTGCACCGTGGGCGCCGCAATGCCGCAGTGCAGCATGAGCGTTTTTCGCGGCTGGAAACGCCTATGCGACGCCGCGCGCTCAGTCCTCGCGGTTCAGTTGCTCCAAGCGCGCCGTCACCGAAAGTCCATGCGCCTGCAGGCTTTCGGCGTGTGCCAGCCGCTCGGCCGAGGGGCCGATGGCCTTGAGCGCCTCGGGCGTCATCTCGGCGAGCGTGGTACGCTTGAGGAAATCCAAAACCGACAGACCAGACGAGAACCGTGCCGAGCGTGCGGTGGGCAGGACGTGGTTCGGGCCGCCCACGTAGTCGCCGATCGCCTCGGGCGTCCAGCGGCCAAGGAATATCGCGCCGGCGTGGCGGATGCGCTCGGACAGCGTTTTCGGGTCCTCGACGCAGAGCTCGAGATGCTCGGGTGCCACGCGGTCCGAGAGCCTGGCCGCCTCTTCCAGGTCGCGCACCGTGATGACGGCCCCGAAGTCGCGCCATGCCGCACCGGCGATCTTGCGTCGGTCGAGCGTCTCGAGCCGCGCCTCCACCGCGCGCGCCACCGCCTGCCCGAATTCGGGATCGGTGGTCAGCAGGATCGACTGCGCGCTTTCGTCGTGCTCGGCCTGGCTGAGCAGGTCCAGCGCCACCCAGTCGGGATCGTTGTCGCCGTCGGCGATCACGAGGATCTCGGATGGCCCCGCGATCATGTCGATGCCGACGCGCCCGAACACCCGCCGCTTGGCAGCGGCGACGTAGGCGTTCCCCGGCCCGGTGATCTTGTCCACCGCCGGGATGGTCTCGGTGCCGTAGGCCAGCGCGGCGATCGCCTGTGCCCCGCCCACGCGGTAGATTTCGTCGACGCCCGACAACCGCGCAGCCAGCATGACCAGCGGGTTGATGACCCCATCCGGGGTCGGCACGCAGATGGCCAGCCGCTCGACGCCCGCCACCTTGGCCGGGATCGCGTTCATCAGAAGCGATGAGGGATACGAGGCAAGCCCGCCCGGCACGTAGAGCCCTGCCGCCGCCACCGGGGTGAAGCGCCAACCCAGTCGCGCGCCTTCGGGATCCGTCCACTCCACATCCTGCGGCATCTGGCGGACGTGGTAGGCGCGGATACGCTGCGCGGCGTGCTCCAACGCGGCACGGTCCTCGGGCGTGACCTTCGCGACCTCGGCATCGACCTCGGCGCGGCTCAGGGCAAGGCCCTCGGGCGACAGCTCCAGCCGGTCGAAGTGCGCGGTCAGCTCGCAAAGCGCCGCGTCACCGCGGGCGCGGACGTCTGCGATGATTTTGCCGACGGCATCATTCACGTCCTCGGACTCCTCGCGTTTGGCGCTGAGAAGCTTGACGAACTCCGCCTCGAAGTCGGCATCGCGCGTGTCGAGAAAGACGGGCATGGATCGGTCCTTTCGGCTGACGGAGGCCTTATAGCGTCCGCGCACGGGGGCTCAAGCGGCGCACGGGGCACGCCGAGGCCGCCGCCGGCAATCGGAGAAGATCAGTCTGGATGATGCGGGCGCTTGCCCGAGGGCGCGCGGTACGGCCGCGTCACGTCCTTGAGCGAAACTTCCAGCGCCTCGACGCGCGCGCGGATCGCGCCGTCGCCCGCGAAGGTCAGTTCGACGTGGCCCGAGGCATCCTCGCCCGGCTCGAACGCGATCGACAGGATTTGCAGAACCGTGTCCGCGTCGCCGCGCTCCACGCCCTGGCTCTGGACGCCGAGGACGTGTTCGATGGCCAGGATCGACTGCACCCGCTCGACTTCGGCGCCGGTCTCTTCCTCGCGCCGGATGCGGTTGACGAGGAAGGCCAGCCGCCGGTCGGTGCGGTCCCACCGCATCTCGGACGCCGGAAGGACCGAGTCCTGCACGAGCGCCGAGATCACCGAAAGATCGTCGGGGTCCATCGCCCCGAGATAAAGCGGCCGCGGTCCGGCGTCTTCGAAGCGCGCATCGTCGACCATCAAGCCGCCACGCGTTCGATCTTGGCGCCGACGCCGGCAAGCTTCTCGACCACCTGCTCGTAGCCGCGGTCGAGGTGATAGACGCGATTTACCATGGTGTCGCCCTCGGCGGCGAGGCCCGCGAGGATCAGGGACACGCTTGCGCGCAGGTCGGTCGCCATCACGGGCGCCCCTTTCAGATTTTCCACGCCATGCACCTTGGCCGTGCCTCCCGATACGTCGATTCGCGCGCCCATCCGCATCAGCTCGGGCGCATGCATGAACCTGTTCTCGAAGATCTTTTCTTCAAGGACCGACGTGCCTTCGGCCGTGCAGAGCAGCGCCATCATCTGCGCCTGCAGGTCGGTGGGGAAGCCGGGGTACGGCTCGGTGGTGACGTCGACGGCCTGCACGCGGCCGTTTCGACGGGCGACCTTGAGACCGGATTCGGTTTCCTCGATGCTGATTCCGGCCGCCTCGAGCCGCTCGCAGAACGCTCCGACGAGATCGCGCCGTCCGCCGAGGCACTCGACCTCGCCGCCGCAGATCGCAGGCGCCAGCATGTAGGTGCCAAGCTCGATGCGGTCCGTGACCACGCGGTGGGTCGCACCGCCCAGGCGCTCGACACCCTCGACCGTGATCGTGTGGGTGCCCTCGCCCTCGATCTGCGCGCCCATCTTGCGCAGGCACTGGGCCAGGTCGACGATCTCGGGCTCGCGCGCGGCGTTCTCGATCACCGTCGTGCCACGTGCCAGCGTCGCCGCCATCAGCACGTTCTCGGTCGCGCCCACGGAAACCAGCGGGAAGCGCACGCGCCCGCCCTTCAGACCGCCCGAGGGTGCCTTCGCGTGCACATAGCCGTCGCGCAGGTCCAGCTCGGCGCCCAGCGCCTCGAGCGCCTGAAGGTGCAGGTCCACGGGCCGCGCGCCGATGGCGCACCCGCCGGGCAACGACACCACGGCGTGTCCATCACGCGCCAGCATCGGACCGAGCACGAGGATCGAAGCGCGCATCTTGCGAACGATGTCGTAATCCGCGCGGTGATTGTCGAGCGCGTGGCTCGACATCGCCAGCACCTTGCCGTCCTGCAGCGCCGAAACCTCCGCGCCGAGAGACTGCAGCAGCTGCGCCATCGTCCGGATGTCCGACAGCCGCGGCGCGTTCAGAAGCGTCAGCGGCTCCTCGGTGAGAAGTGTCGCGGGCATCAGCGTAAGGCACGCGTTCTTGGCGCCCGCAATGGCGATGCGGCCCGAGAGGGGGCCGTTCCCGGTCACGACGATCGAATCCATGTCAGCTGTCCCTGTCCTGCTCGTCCCCGTCGCCAGAACGCGCCTTTGCCTGCGCTTTTCTCTTCGCCAGATTGGACTTGAGCGCCGACTTGAGCCGGTCGCCACGGTCGTCCTTGGCGGGCGGTGGGGTGCCTCGTTTCTGCTCCATGGACGCTCTCTACAGGAGGCGGGAAAATGCGTCCAGATTGCGCTTGCACCCCCGTCGCGATGTGGTTAGAGAGCCGCCCACACCGCAAGGTGCCCGGCGCTGCTGTAGCTCAGTGGTAGAGCACTCCCTTGGTAAGGGAGAGGTCGACAGTTCAATCCTGTCCAGCAGCACCACCCTTCTCCGAGATAACGAGCGTTGACCGGCCTTTGTTGGCCGACCTTCCATTTTGCGACACCGCGTGGTCCATTTTGCGACACCGCGTGGTGCCGTCCTGCCGCGGCGTTCCCAAAATGCTCACGGCGGACGGGACTTTCCTTTGCATCTCGCCACGCCGCCCTGCGTCGGCGTTGTTCCTTTGCCACGCTCGTGAGCGTTTCGCCGCCTCTCGCCGGAACCAGCGCACGGGCCGCGCATTATCCTTTCACACCAGCGTGAAAGGAGCGCGCAATGAACCGCATCATCTATATCGTCGGCCTCGTGGTCATCGTAGTCGCCATCGTGGGCTTCGTTCTCTGAAGCCAGGCGGTCGCCGGACCGGGCACCTTGCCCGGTCCGCGCCCCACCTGCTAGACGGGCGCGTCTGACAGGTCGGAGCGGGACATGCGCGCAGCCATCGCCACGAGCGACTACCACGTGATGGGCGAGACGTTCATCAATCGGCACATCGCGCATCTCTTCGACGGAAACACCGTCGTCATCGCCGGACGTTCCAACGGCGAAGATCCTTATCACAAACCTCTGTTCGTCCGCCGCCGGCGCCTCAGCGCCGGGGACATGGCTCGGCTGTCTGCCGTTTCGGTGTGGAACCGGGCGCGGCACGGTACCTCGCGCCTGCCTTTCGGCTCGGCCCGGCGCGACCTGCTTGCCTTTTTGCGCAGCGAGAATGTCGACGTGATCTTGGCCGAGTTCGGCACCCAGGCACTGGCGCTTGCCCCGCTGGCGAACGCCGCCGGCATTCCGATCTTCACGTACTACCGCGGCACAGACGCGTCCAAGGCTTTGCAATCGAAGCGCATCCAGAGGGCCTACCGCCTGATGATGCCGCGCCTTGCCGGCGTGGTGTCGGTGTCGCAGTTCCTTCTCGACAACCTCGCGCGTGCCGGTGTGACGCATCCGAACGCGCACGTGATCCCCTCGGGCGTCGACGTGCGCCGCTTCCGACCGGGGAAGAAGCGGCCGGGCTCGTGCCTTGCCGTGGGCCGGTTCGTCGAAAAGAAGGCGCCGCTCACCACGCTGCAAAGCTTCGTGGACTCCACGCGCGACATGCCCGACGCCCGGCTGGACTTCATCGGCGATGGACCGCTTCTGGGGGATGCGAAGGCGCTCGCCGAGCGTCTCGATGCGTCAGACAAGGTGATCTTTCACGGAGCGCAACCGCATGATGCGGTGCGCGAGCGACTGGAGACGACACAGTTTTTCCTGCAGCACTCGGTCACCGCCGCCGACGGAAACACAGAGGGCCTGCCCACCGCGATCCAAGAGGCGATGGCGGCGGGCTGCATCACCGTGTCGACGCGCCACGCCGGCATTCCCGAAGCCATCGACGAGGGCGAGACCGGCTTTCTCGTCGAGGAGCGAGACGCCGAGGCCTTCACCGCGGCAATCCGCTCGGCCTTCACGGCGCCGGACACCGACGCGATGGCCACCCGTGCCCGCACCGTCGCGGAAGAGCGCTTCGACAACGATCGCCTTCTCGCCAGGCTCGAAAACATGATCCGCGAGACGCTGACACCGGGCGGGGTGTGATCTGTGGATATGATCGGGGATAAGCCGGGGAATTGTTCGGATTGTGCAAGTCGCAAGGTATTATCAGCGTACCGGGAGCACATAAGTGTCGGATATGTGCGACCTGATATCGTCCCCGTGACGCCGCACTCCTCGCCGGTTGACCTTGAGGCAATGGATCACGTGATGGGTGTAAGACCCTCGGCGAACACCATTTTCGCTGAACGGCGGCTTGCATGATGCTCTACCGCCTGCTCATTTCGATTTTCGCCGGCTGGGTCCTGTTGCGACTGGCCTTGAAGGGTGAGCACGCGGCCTTGCGCGAAAGGTTGGGGTATGCGCGCGGTGCCGACATTCCGCACCTATGGCTTCATGCCGCGTCCAACGGGGAGCTGGCCTCCGCCCGCCCGTTGATCGAGGTGTGGCAGAGGGACCGTCCCGACCTTCCGCTCGTCATCACCTGCAATTCCGAGAGCGGGGTCGCCCTGGCCCGTCGCATGGGCGTGCCGGCTGCTCGCGCGCCGCTCGACCTGGGCCGAGCCGTGCGGCGGTTCTGCGAGGCCTGGCAAGTCGCCGGCCACGTCGCGATGGAATCCGAGATTTGGCCGAACCGGTTCGCATGCGTTCCCGGCCCCGTGGCGCTTCTGGGCGCGCGGATGTCCGAGGGCACAGCGCGGACATGGGGCCGGTTCCCCCGGCTCGCGCGCGCCACGCTGGGACGAGTTGGCTACGCGTCGGCACAAGACACGGGCTCGCGCGAGCGGCTGAAAGCTCTTGGCGTACCGGCACAGGCGCTCGGTCCCGTGGTGAACCTCAAGGTCTATTACGTGCCTCCGCAGGACGTCGTGCCGGATGACGCCCTGCGTGTCGCGTTTCCCCCGGGCGAAACATGGCTCGCCGCGTCGACCCATCCCGGCGAGGACGTTATCGTGCTGAAGGCCCACCGTCTTGCGCGACAGAAGCGCCCTGACCTGCGCCTGATCCTTGCGCCGCGTCATCCCGACCGCGGTGCCGAGATTGCCTTTGAAGCCCGAGCCGCCGGGTTCAAGACCGCACGCCGTTCGGTCGTTGAGGCGCCCGAAGGTGCCGCGGTCTACGTCGCCGATACGCTGGGCGAGATGCCGCTGTGGTATGCGCTTGCCGGCGTCGTGTTCATCGGCGGCACGCTGACCGACCGAGGCGGCCACACGCCTTTCGAGCCGGCGCAGTTCGACGCGGCGCTGATCCACGGCCCGGACACGCGCAACTTCGCCGCCCCGTTCGAAACGCTCGACGGGAATGGCGGCGCGCTGGCCATCCGCGATGCATCGGGACTGGCCGAAGCGCTCGTGTCTTTCGGCGACCCCGCGCGCCGCGACGGCATGGCCCGGCGGGCTGAAGAACTGCTGCGCCCGGAGGCGCCCCTCGACGCGATTAGCGCCGATCTCGGTGCCCTGTTCCCGCCTTCGGGCGGCAAGGCGTCGCGGGCTTCCGAGGGCGCTTGAACCGGCCCACGAAGAGCTTATTGTGGCCCGAGTCCGCCAACGATCCCAGACACATGATCCAATACGCGCTCCGCTGTGCCGACGGGCACGAATTCGACAGCTGGTTCCAGTCCGCCGCAGCCTTCGATGCGCTGTGGGGCAAGGGACTCCTGTCCTGCGCCACTTGCGGCTCGACCCATGTCGAGAAATCGTTGATGGCCCCCCGGGTCGCCGCATCCGATCGTTCCGAGGCGCGCCCGCTGGCAGAGCCGGCCTCGCCGCTCGCCAATGCGGCGGCGGCGCTCAGAAAGCACCTGACCGAAAATTCTGACTACGTCGGACATGATTTTGTCGCCCAGGCGCGGGCGATGCACCTTGGCGAGGCGCCGGAACGCTCCATCTGGGGAGAGGCGCGGATCGAAGACGCGCGCGCCCTGGCCGAAGACGGCGTCCCCGTCGCGCCCCTGCCCCTCCTGCCGGCGCGCAAGACCAACTGAGGGACGTCTGCGCGGGACGGCGGGTCCGGGCGCTCGCGTCCCCGGAAAGGAAACGTGAATGCGCACCCTCGTCACCGGAGCGAATCGCGGCATCGGCGCCGCCCTGTGCGACACCCTCAAGGATCGCGGGCACGAGGTGCTGCCGACCGCGCGCCACTATGACGGGCTGGTCTCGCTGGATGTCACGGACCCCGGATCGCAGCGCGACCTTGCGCGGCGGCTGGCAGATGAGACGATCGATACGCTGATCTGCAATGCGGGTGTCTTCCAAGACAAGAACGACAAGCTCGAGGACGGATTTTCCTCCGAGACATGGGCCAAGACCTTCGAGGTCAACGTCACGGGCGTTTTCCTGACGATCCAGTCGCTTCTGCCGATGCTGCGCCGCGCCGAGGATATTGGCAGGATCGCGATCATCGGCTCGGACCTCGGGTCGTCCGCCAGCGCGAACGGCGGGATGTATATCTACCGCGCGTCCAAGGCCGCGGTGCTGAACCTCGGCTTGAACCTCGCCCAGGACCTGAAGAAAGACGGCATCGCCGTGGGGGTCTACCACCCCGGCTGGGTGCAGACGGACATGGGCGGGACCGGCGGCAAGCTCACCCGCTCGGAGTCCGCGACCGGGCTCGCCGACCGGATCGAGGCACTGGACCTCGACAGCACCGGCTGTTTCGAAGCCTGGGATGGTCGGGCGATGACGGTCTGAGGGTGTGAGCCTGCCCCCCTCCCCCGAGGACATGCCGCACGCCTTCGCCCGCGCCTGGGCCTCCCGGGACGGCGCCGAGGTCGGCGCGCTTTTTTCCGAAGATGCGGAGTTCGTGAACGTGGTCGGTCTCTGGTGGCACGATCGAGACGCCATCGCGGACGCGCATGGCTACGCGCTCGGCAGTTTTTTCGCCGAGACCGAGCTGCGGCCCGGGGCCACGCGGGTCAAAAGGCTGTCTGACGACCACGCCATCGTGCAGTGCCGTTTTCGTCTGACCGGCCAGCGCACCCCTGATGGCAGGACCGCGGCCGCGCGCCGCACGATCCTCACTTTCGTCGTCGAACGCCGAACCGATGGATGGATCGCCGTGGCGGCGCAGAACACCGACGTGGTCGAGGGGGCGGAGACGCTGGCACGCGACCGGGACGGCGCCCTGACCCCGACCGATTACCGCGGCACCTGACGCCGTGGCGACACGCCCCGGCCCGTGCGCGCGGATCATCTTGCGAAGGCGATGCGGCGCGCATACACCGCGCCACACCACATGTTCGGGAGCCCGAGATGCCCGTCCTCGTCATGAAATTCGGTGGCACGTCCGTTGCCACGCTGGACCGCATCCGCCGCGCCGCCAAGCGCGTGGCCGTCGAGGTCTCCAAGGGCTACGACGTGATCGTCATCGTCTCCGCCATGTCCGGCAAGACCAACGAGCTCGTGGGATGGGTCAACGAGACCTCGCCGTTCTACGACGCGCGCGAATACGATGCCGTCGTCTCTTCGGGCGAGAACGTGACCGCGGGCCTGATGGCGCTGACGTTGCAGGAAATGGAAGTGCCCGCACGGTCCTGGCAGGGCTGGCAAGTGCCGCTTCTCACCACGTCCGCCCACGGTGCCGCGCGGATCGAGGACATCCCCCCCGCCAACATCATGCAGAAATTCGGCGAGGGGATGCGCGTGGCCGTGGTCGCGGGTTTTCAGGGGATCAGCCCCGAGGGCCGGATCACCACGCTGGGCCGGGGCGGCTCGGACACCACCGCCGTCGCGTTCGCTGCCGCCTTCGAGGCCGAGCGCTGCGACATTTACACCGACGTGGACGGCGTCTACACCACCGACCCCCGTGTCTGCGCCAAGGCGCGCAAGCTCGACCGCATCGCCTTCGAGGAGATGCTTGAGCTTGCCTCGCTTGGCGCCAAGGTGCTGCAGACCCGCTCGGTCGAGCTGGCCATGCGCTACAACGTGAAGCTGCGGGTTCTGTCGAGCTTCGAGGAGCCATCCGACGAGGCCGGAACCCTCGTCTGCGGAGAGGATCAGATCATGGAATCGAACATCGTTTCGGGCGTCGCCTTCTCGCGCGAGGAGGCCAAGGTCACGCTGGTGACCATCGCCGACCAGCCCGGCATCGCCGCTGCCATCTTCGGCACGTTGGCCGAGGCAGGCGTGAACGTGGACATGATCGTGCAGAACGTGTCCGAGACCGACTACCAGGGTCACGAGGGCCGTGTGACGGACATGACGTTCTCGTGCCCGACGGATCAGCTCAAGCGCGCCGAGAAGGCGCTCGAGGCCGCGCGCGACGCGGGCCGCCTGAAATTCGATCAGCTCTGGGCCGAGACCGACGTGGCCAAGGTGTCGGTGGTGGGGATCGGCATGCGCAGCCATGCCGGCGTCGCCGCCAAGATGTTCGAGACGCTCGCCGCCGAAAACATCAACATCAAGGTGATCGCGACCTCCGAGATCAAGATCTCGGTGCTGATCGAGCGCAAGTACCTCGAACTCGCCGTCCAGGCGCTGCACGACGCGTTCGAACTGGAACGGGCCTGACCCGCGGAGGGCACAGACGCGCGATCTGACGCCTTCGGGCGTCGGACAAGGCCCGCGGCCCTTTCCTCGGACCGAATGTGTCGACTATAGCTGGAACGCTGATTCCAGAACGGGGCGCTATGCCGGACCGCACCGAAACCGAGAGCCGAAAGCTGCTCGGCCGCCTCCGCGACACGATGGCGGAGGAGGCCGCGGGACAGGAGCGTCTCGACAAGATCACCCACCTGACGGCGGACTCGATGGGCACCGAGGTGTGCTCCATCTACCTGTTCCGGGACGAGGACACGCTCGAGCTCTGCGCGACCGAGGGCCTCAAGGCCGAGGCGGTCCACCACACCCGAATGCGGCTCGGAGAGGGCCTCGTCGGCCGGGTGGCGCGGTCGGGCAAGATGATCAACACCGCCGACGCACCGGCCGAACGCGGCTTCCGCTACATGCCCGAAACCGGCGAGGAAATTTACTCGTCTTTCCTGGGCGTGCCGATCCAGCGGCTGGGCGAGAAGCTGGGCGTGCTGGTGGTGCAGTCCAAGCAGCAGCGCGCGTTCACAGACGACGAGGTCTACGCCCTCGAAGTGGTGGCGATGGTGCTGGCCGAGATGGCCGAGCTCGGCGCCTTCGTCGGCGAGGGCGCGGCGCTGAAGGCGCGTCACACGCAGGCGGTTATGTTCCGCGGCACGATGGGACAGGAGGGCGCCGCCGAGGGCCATGTCTGGCTGCACGAACCGCGCGTGGTGGTCACCAACCTCGTGGCCGACGATCCCGAGCGCGAAATGGAACGGCTGCACGAAGCCGTCGATCAGCTGCGGGTGAGCGTCGACCAGATCGTCGCCTCGGCGCAGGATCCCGAGCAGGTGCAGGTGCTCGAGGCCTACCGGATGTTCGCCAACTCCAAGGGCTGGCTGCGGCGCATGGAGCAGGACATCGAGCGCGGGCTGTCCGCCGAGTCGGCCGTGGAGAAAGAGCAGTCGAACGCCCGCGCCCGGATGAGCCAGGTGACCGACGCCTACCTGCGCGAGCGCCTGCAGGACCTCGACGACCTGTCGAACCGGCTGCTGCGCCTGCTGACCGGACAGGGAAAGGAGACCGGTGCGGAATTGCCGCCCGATCCCGTTCTGGTGGCCCGCAACATCGGGCCCGGCGAGCTTCTGGAATACGGACGATCGCTGCGCGGCGTGATCCTCGAGGAGGGGTCCGTGGGCAGTCACGCGGCCATCGTCGCCCGCGCGCTGGCGATCCCGCTGGTGATCCACGCAGGGCGGATCACCACCGAGGCGCTGAACGGCGATCACGTCCTTCTCGACGGCGATCAGGGCGTGGTGCACCTGCGGCCGGACGACAGCGTCGTCACGGCGTTCCGCGACAAGATGGCGATGCAGGCGCAGGCTCTGGAACGCTATGCCTCGATCCGCGACACCGAGTGCGTGACCGCCTGCGGCGCCCGGGTGAACCTGCACATGAACGCGGGCCTGATGGCCGATCTGCCGAGCCTCGACAATTCCGGCGCCGAGGGCGTGGGTCTCTTCCGCACCGAGCTGCAATTCCTCATCCGCAACCAGATGCCCAAGCGCAACGAGCTGGCCGCGCTCTATGCCCGCGTCCTCGACGCGAGCGGCGGCAAGCGGGTTGTGTTCCGCACGCTCGACATCGGCTCGGACAAGGTCCTGCCCTACATGAAACCCAATGACGAGCCGAACCCCGCGCTCGGTTGGCGGGCGATCCGGGTGGGGCTCGACAAGCCGGGCGTGCTGCGGATGCAGCTTCAGGCGCTCTTGAGGGCCGCCAAGGGCCGCCCACTGTCGATCATGTTCCCCTTCGTCGCCCAGCTCGACGAGTTCCGCGCCGCCCGCGCCGAGATGGACAAGGCCATCGCCCGAGAAACGCGGCTGGGCCACCAGCTGCCAGAACGGATCGAGGTGGGCACCATGCTCGAGACCCCGAGCCTCGCCTACGCACCGGACGGGTTCTTCCGCGAGGTGGATTTCATCTCGATCGGCGGCAACGACCTCAAGCAGTTCTTCTTTGCCGCAGATCGCGAGAACGAGCGGGTGCGCCGGCGCTACGACACGCTCAACACGTCGTTCCTGACCTTCCTCGAGCGCGTGGTGATGCGCTGCGAGGAGGCCGGCACGCCGCTGTCCTTCTGCGGCGAGGATGCCGGCCGGCCGATTGAGGCGCTTTGTCTTGCCGCCATCGGGTTGCGGTCGCTGTCCATGCGCGCGCCGTCCATCGGTCCGGTGAAGCATCTGATGCTGCGCTCGAACCTCGACGAGGTGCGCGAGGTCATCCTCGAAGCGCGGGCCCAGGACGCCCAGTCGGTGCGGCCCGCGGTGATGGAATACCTGCGCGGGGCGGGGTGAACCCCATTTCACGATGGCCGAGCCGCGTGCTGCCAGGCGGAAAGGCCGGTGGCATGTCTCGTGGTCGAACTATCCGTCTGGCAGCGTCATGCGGCCGGACACGCCACCCGGATCGAGATCCGGCGACGTCGGCACGGGAAACGCCCGGAGCGGGCTTCGCCGCGACCGGGCGCCCGTTCCTTGCGGTCGGATCCTGCGGCCGTTCTGACCTGCGGATCCCGCAGAACTCGCCCCGTTCTGGGGCGGGCGCATGCGGCGCTTCGGCCGCGTGCCGGTGACCGGGGCCATTCACCTCCCCGCGCCACGTGGCCCGTTCAAGATGCCTCGGGATGCCTAATACGACGTTAAGGACGTGGACGCCCCGCGCCGGCGCTCACGCCTTCTCGAGCGCGAGGCGGAACGCTTCGGTCATCTCGGCACGGCTGCGCCCGGTGTCCTCGGCAAGCCGGCGGAGGCCGAAATGCACCGCGGCCATCTCCTGATAGTAGCTGGTGTAGGCATAGTTCGTCGCTGCCCCGGCGGCGGCGCCCAGCACCGGCACCGTCTGCGCGGCAAGCTTCTGACCCATCACGGTCGCGAGACGCGGCGCGACGCGGGCGATCATGCCATGCACCGTCGCACCGGTCAGCGCGACCCGGGCCGAGAGGAACGCCATGTCCACGCCGTCGTCGGCCTCTAGCGGACCGGCGGAGGCGAAGACGCTCAGGCATTCTTTCTGAATCTCGGGATCGGAGGGATCGTAGCCGTTCTCGGCCGCGACGCCCTGGATCGCGCGCAAAAGCACGGTGGTCGTCACCGGGACCTCGGCCAGCGCGGTGGGCAGGCCGCCTGCCCCGCCCGCGGCGCCCATTGCCGTGGTCAGCGCGGTGTTCAGCCAACTGCGCTGATCCGGGACCACCCCGCGTGAGCGCTGCGCCATGGACAGCGCATTCTCGAGCGCCCGCTCGGTGATCGATTCCAGCCGGTCCTTGATCCGGTCGGGCAGGCGTTCGAGCAGGTTCTCGGCCTGACTGCCAATGACGTTCAGCACCTGCAGGCCCACGCCTCCGGCGCGCTTGTGGCGTCGCGCAAGCGACGTCAGGCGGCGGTCGGCATCGGCGGTGACAAGCGGTGCGGCGTGGTCGATCTCGGGCATGTCCATGGGCTTCAAGATCGGGATTCCGCTGCGATGTTTCAATCCTGGACGGGATGCACGCCGTCGAAACGGGTCACCGGACCTGACACGCCCTGCCACGCGTCCGCGGCCAGTTCCACGCCGAGAACACGGTCCGGGTTCGTGGGCGGGGGCATCTCGATGCCGTCCAGCCGATCGAAGCCGAAGCGCGAGTAGTAGGGTCGGTCGCCCACCAGCAGCACACGCGCCCATCCCGCGGCTTCGGCCGCCGCCAGTGTGTCGCGAATGAGCGCGCCGCCCAGCCCCTCGCCCTGCGCGGTCGGGTGCACGGCGACGGGCCCGAGCAACAGAGTCGGGGCCCCGCCCGCCAGCACCGGCCAGTAACGGATGGCACCGCCGAGAAAGCCACCCTCGGCGGCGCGGGCGGTGCGGCAGAGATCGGGCACGGGGTCTACGCCGTCGCGAAGGCGATAGGACGACAGCGCCGTGCGCCCGGGCGCGAAGCACAGGTCATAAAGGGCCTCGATCTCCCAGGCATCCTCGGGCGTCTCGATCGCGATGCGGTACATGGTGCCCGGATCCCCAAGCGGTGCGGAGCGTTGAAATCGGCGGCGCGCCGTGCAAGCTCCGCCCCGGGGGCGCGTAGCACCTGCGCGCGCGCCCCGCAAACTGCGGCCGCCCGGGCCGCCCGGCAAGGAGAGACCATGTTCTACCGCCCCGAAGACGGCCACGGCCTGCCGCACAATCCGTTCAACGCGGTGGTCACGCCGCGGCCCATCGGCTGGATCTCGACGCGTGGCGCGGACGGCTCGGAGAACCTCGCGCCTTACTCGTTCTTCAACGCGGTCGCCTATGTCCCGCCGCAGGTCATGTTCGCCTCGACCTCGGCCAAGGAGGATCGCGGCGACACCAAGGACAGCGTCGCCAACATCCGCGAGACCGAAGTTTTCTGCGTTAATATAGTGGCTTACGACCAGCGCCATGTGATGAACACGACCTCGGGGCCGTGGCCGAAGGACGAGGACGAGTTCGATCTTTCGGGCGCGCCGCGGGCGGACTGCGAGGCGATTCCGTGTTCGCGCGTGGCCGACAGTCCGGCGAGTCTCGAATGTCGGCTGACGCAGATCGTGAAGCTGCCGGGCGAAGCGAACTTCGTGGTGTTCGGCGAGGTGGTGGGCGTTCACCTGCGCGACGATTGCCTCGTGGACGGAATCTTCGATGTGCTGAAGTTCAACCCGCTCTCGCGGATGGGCTACCAGGACTACACCGTGGTCCGGGAGAAATTCGCCCTGAAACGGCCGGGCCAGTAAGCGTATGGCTTGCGTATGGCTTCGGTCCAGCTGTCGCGTCGGGCCGAAGCGTCCGCGAATGACGGCCGCTCGGCCCCGAGCGGAGGCCTGATCGCGGGGCCCGCCGCGGGGGCCGTGAAACAGAGGCGGGCCCCACCGGACCGCCGGTCACGGGGGCCCGGTTCCAGCCCTCGCGGTCCGGTTCGAGGCCGGCCGCCGACAGGTCACGGCGGCACCAGTTCGCGCAGGGTCGGCGGCGGTCTGGGCGGAGGCGCCGCAGCGTGGTATGCCCCACGCAGCACCGAGGGAGGGAGCGATGGACCAGAACCTTTGACCGATACGACCTGACACGTCTCGTCAAAGGAGGCTCTTCATGCCTGCCACGCTTCCCGACGCGCGCACCGCGCATCCCATCGTCCTGCCCGATGGCACTCCCCATTCCGGCACCGTCTTCCTGAACGCGGTCATCGACCATCCGCGCATAGAGATCGGCGACTACACCTACGCCTCCGATTTCGACCCGCCCGGCCCCGAGGAGGGCTGGGCCGCGCGGCTGGCGCCCTATCTCTTCGACTTCGCGGAAGAGCGCCTGCGGATCGGCAGGTTCTGCCAGATCGCCCACGGCGTGCGGTTCGTCGGCTCCGCCGCGAACCATGCGACGCGGACGCTGAGCAGCTTTCCCTTCCAGGTGTTCTCGCCCGAGCGGATGCACGGCTACGCGCCCGACACCCGTGACACCGTGGTCGGCCACGACGTCTGGCTCGGATACGGCGCGCTGGTCTGTCCCGGCGCGCGCATCGGCAACGGGGTCTTCGTCGGGGCGGGCGCGGTGGTGCGCGGCACGGTGCCCGACTACGCCGTGGTCATGGGGAACCCGGCCCGGGTGGTGCGCATGCGCTTTTCCGATGCCGAGATCGCGACGCTTCTGCGGCTGGCGTGGTGGGACTGGCCGCCCGAGGCCATCGCCCGCGCGCAGCCGGCGCTCGAGGCCGGGGACGTGGAGGCGCTGGCGGCACTGGCGCCCTGAGGCGGGGTCCGTCTCGGGACGGTCGGGCACGTGCTGCCTCGTGCACCGGAGCCGGCGAGGCATCGCCGGCGGCGTGTCACTTTCCGGCCTTCCGGGGTGCGAAGGGGGCGGAACGAGGCCGCTGACACCCCGCTCCCGGGCTCCTCCGGGCGCGGCGCGTCAGTTTGCCTTGTCCGTTCGCTTCGTACGGGCACGCGAAGAAGGCGGAGGGGCTACCGCCGACGCGTGGTCGCGCCTCGGGAACGGACCTGTCCGCAAGGTTTCGGCAGATCGTCGCGGCGATACGCTTTGCCGACGGCCCGAACCCGTCGGCGGATACCTTCGGAGGCTGCCGCAGGCGGGCCGGGCGTTGCGGGACACTGTAGGCGTTCGCGCCTCCGAGGCGTGAACACAGGGCACGAAGCGGGGGATCAGGCGCCCCGGGTCGTCCGCTCGCCTCCCACCGGACAAAAAAAGGCCGCCCCGGAGGTCCGGGGCGGCCGTCCTGTCCCTCGGGACGGGCGCGCTCAGTGGCCGCCGATGATCCCGGTGCGGATGCCGTAATCGACGGCGAGCCCGTATTCCGGATCGTCGTCGGCATCGACCACGAGGTGCCCGGCCTTCTTGAGCAGGCGGTGGCAGTCGCGGCTCAGGTGGCGCAGCTGCATCCGCTTTCCGGCGGCCTCGTACTTGGCGGCCACGGCCTCGATCGCCTGAAGTGCCGACTGGTCGACGACGCGGCTGTCGGCGAAGTCCACGATCACCACGGCCGGATCATTCTCGGCGTCGAACATCTCGGAGAAGCCCTCGGCCGACCCGAAGAACAGCGGGCCCTGCACCTGGTAGACCTTGGCGTTCTCGGGCGTGTGGTAGGTCTTGGCGTGGATGCGCGTGGCGTTGTTCCACGCATAGGCCAGCGCCGAGACGATCACGCCCACCACCACCGCCACGGCGAGGTCCTCGTAGACGGTCACCACGGTCACCAGCACGATCACGAAGGCGTCGATGCGCGGCACGCGGGCCATGATGCGGATCGAGTTCCACGCGAAGGTGCCGATCACCACCATGAACATCACGCCGACGAGGGCGGCGAGCGGGATCAGCTCGATCAGCGGCGCGGCAAAGAGGATGAACGCCAGCAGGAACAGCGCGGCCGCCACGCCCGCGATGCGGGTGCGGCCGCCGGACTTCACGTTGATCATCGACTGGCCGATCATCGCGCAGCCGCCCATGCCGCCGAAGACGCCGGTGACGGTGTTCGCGACGCCCTGCGCCACGCATTCCTGGCTCGCGCCGCCGCGCTGGCCGGTCATCTCGCCCACGAGGTTGAGGGTCAGCAGGCTTTCGATCAGGCCGATGGCCGCGAGGATCACGGCGTAGGGCAGGATGATCTCGAGCGTTTCGAAGTTCAGCGGCACGGACGGGATGTGGAAGGCCGGCAGCCCGCCCTGGATCGAGGCGAGGTCGCCCACCCGCGGCACGTCGATGCCGAAGGCGATCACGATGATCGCGGTGACGGCGATGCCGGCAAGCGGCGCGGGGACGATGTTGGTGAAGCGCGGCAGCAGCCAGATCACGCCCATCGTCAGCGCCACCAGCACCAGCATCGGGATCATCGTTGCCGGAGGCAGCCATGCGCCGCCGGTGGCGCCGTGCGCGCCGACCTCGCCCGAGCCCGGCACCTGGAACTGCGACAGCTGCGCGAGGAAGATGACGATGGCCAGCCCGTTGACGAAGCCCAGCATCACCGGGTGCGGCACCAGCCGGATGAACTTGCCCAGCCGGAACACCCCCGCCGCGATCTGGAGAAGGCCCATCAGGACCACCGTCGCGAAGAGATACTCGACCCCGTGATCGGCGACGAGCGCCACCATGACCACGGCGAGCGCGCCGGTCGCGCCAGAGATCATGCCCGGACGTCCGCCGATCAGTGCGGTGATGAGGCCGACGATGAAGGCGGCGTAGAGGCCCACCAGCGGGTGCACGCCCGCGACGAAGGCGAAGGCCACGGCCTCGGGCACCAGTGCGAGCGCCACCGTCAGGCCCGACAGGACCTCGGTCTTGAGGCGCGCGGGCGTGACGCGGCCCGTCGTGGGCGCGATGGACAGGTCGGGCGGTGTCAGGCGGCCGGCATAGCGGGCCATGAGAGAGCGGGCCATGAAACGACTCCTGGCGCTGGAATTGGCAAGGCTGGGGGCTTTGAAGGGTGCCGCATACTGCACGCGGGCGGCTCTGACCACAGGCACACAGCCAAGGCCGGCATGCACTCAGCGCATACCGGACCAGACAAAAAAGATTGGATCCGCGGCTTTGGCCCCTGCCCCGGGCAACGTGGGTGCCGCGGCGGCACCCGGACCAGGTGCCGACGGCCCGGGCATTCGGGTGGCGGATGGTCCCCGACGGGGCCCGTGCGGCTTGCCCTCGCCGCCAGTTCCGCCAGTGTCGCAGGGGAACACGCACACGGCAGACACGGACGACGGGAGAGCGCATGACCCTCGGAATCATCGGCGGCTCGGGGGTCTACGACCTCGACGGGCTGGAGGACGCCCGCTGGCAGGAGGTCGAGACGCCCTGGGGCGCGCCCTCGGACGCGATCCTGACCGGGCGGCTGGGCGGGCGCGACATGGCCTTCCTGCCGCGCCACGCGCGCGGCCACCGGCTGACGCCCTCGGACGTGCCCTACCGCGCCAACATCGACGCGCTGAAGCGGCTGGGGGTGACCGAGGTGGTGTCGGTCTCGGCCTGCGGGTCGTTCCGCGAGGAAATGGCGCCGGGCGACTTCGTCATCGTCGACCAGTTCATCGACCGCACCTTCGCGCGGGCCAAGTCGTTCTTCGGACCGGGCTGCGTGGCCCACGTGTCGCTGGCGCACCCGACCTGCGCGCGGCTGTCCAGGGCCGCGGCCGAGGCCGCCCGCGCCGCAGGCGTCACCGTGCACGAGGGCGGGACATACCTCGCGATGGAGGGTCCGCAGTTCTCGACCCGCGCCGAAAGCGAGATGTACCGCGCCTGGGGCTGCGACGTGATCGGGATGACCAACATGCCCGAGGCCAAGCTCGCCCGCGAGGCCGAGCTCTGCTACGCCTCGGTGGCGATGGTGACGGATTACGACTGCTGGCACGACGACCACGGCGCGGTGGACGTGGCCACGGTGGTCCGCACCCTCACCGCCAACGCCGAGGCCGCCCGCGGGCTGGTGCGCGGCCTGCCCGAGCGGCTTCCGGCGCGCGACGCGCCCTGCCCCGAGGGCTGCGACCGGGCGCTGGACCACGCCATCATCACCGCCGCGGACGCCCGCGACCCCGAGCTGCTCGCGCGGCTCGACGCGGTGGCGGGCCGGGTGCTCTAGAGCTCTTCGCGCTGGATCGCGCGCAGCCACTGGCGCACGCGCACGTCCCTGGGGAACGCCTTGCGCGGGCATTCGAACTGTTCGGCCCGGGCCGCGTCGAAGACGACCGGCTCGCGCGCGATGGCCTCGAAGTGCTTGGCGCCGGGGATGTTGGCATAGGTCGCGAGCCGCACGGCGTAGGTGAAGGGATCGCCGCCGTCCGCCTCCTCGGAGCGCACCAACAGCGACTTCTGCACGATGCAGGGCAACCGCCGGTCCGCAGCGCTGAGCGCCCGGGCCATGGCGACCTCGCAGCTCTCGCCGTTGTCGAAGGTCTTCCAGCGCGGCGGGTCCTCCATCTCGAGATTGGCGGCGGTCAGGATCACCCGGCGGCCGTCGGCGGCGACGGCGACCGTGCCGGGGTCCTCGTCGCCAACGCCCAGCAGCGCGTCGCGCACCGAGCCCACCAGTCCGACGAAAGCGCCGGCCGCGGCGCCGTAGCCGTTGAAATAGGCCGCGGTCATGAAGCGCCGGTCCTCGTTCTCCACCGGGTCGAGCGAGCAGAGCCGCAGAAGCTGCCCGCTGCTGCCGACGGTGACGATGTCGCCGGGGCGCAGCGCGCTGCGCGGCTCGGTCCAGTAGGTGTATTCGTGGTAGGCGTAGACGTCGGGATGATCGATCTTGGTCATCCAGTAATACGAGATCCATCCGGCGACGAAGAGCAGCGCGCCGATGGCAAGGGTCCGAAGGCGGGGCATGGCAGCCTCCTCAGCGGGAACAGCAGCTGTCGTCGCCGCAGGGATAATGGGTGTCGGGGCACTGGGCCTGGGCGGACGCGGGCAGCGCGGCGCAGGACAGGATCAGAAGCAGTGGCCAAATCGGGCGCATTGTGAAATTCCTCGGATGTAAAACAGCTAAATATGCCTGTGGATAATAAGGCCTCACATGCGATTCGCACAAGCTGGGCGCGAAATGACGCCCCCTGAATGCCCCCGGAGCGCGATATGAGCTCCGTGCGCGATTATATCCGCACCATCGCCGACTTCCCCCACGAGGGGATCATGTTCCGCGACGTGACCACGCTGTTCGCCGATCCGCGGGGCTTCCGCATGGCGATCGACCAGCTCCTGCATCCCTATGCGGGCACCCGCTTCGACAAGGTCGTCGGCCTCGAGGCGCGCGGCTTCATCCTCGGCGGCGCGGTGGCGCACCAGCTGTCGGCGGGCTTCGTGCCGGTGCGCAAGAAGGGCAAGCTGCCGGGCGCGGTGATCTCGGAAAGCTACACGCTGGAATACGGCGAGGCTGTCGTCGAGGTCCACGACGACGCGGTGCAGCCGGGCGAGCGGGTGCTGATCGTCGACGACCTTCTGGCCACCGGCGGCACGGCCGAGGCCGGCATCAAGCTGATGGAGCGCATGGGCGCCGAGATCATCGGCTGCGCCTTCATCATCGACCTGCCCGATCTCGGCGGCCGCGCGCGGCTCGAGAAGCTCGGCATGGATGTCCACGCGCTGTGCGCCTTCGAGGGCGACTGACGCGCGGCGGCCGGGAGGGGCGGCAAATTCTTAACTAAGAATTTGCGCCCGCCGCGCCCGGCCCGAAAAATCTTATCTAAGATTTTTCGCCCTGCCCCGGCCTCAGACCTCGTCGGGGAAGTGTTTCATCACCAGCCGGATCGGGTTCGGCGCGGCCTGGCCGAGGCCGCAGATCGAGGCGTCGACCATCATCTGGCTCAGCTCCTCCAGCAGGTCGCGGTCCCAGCGGTCGGACTGCATCAGCTTGACCGCCTTCTCGCAGCCCACCCGGCACGGCGTGCACTGGCCGCAGCTCTCGTCCTCGAAGAAGCGCAGCATGTTGAGCGCCGCGTCCCGCGCGCTGTCGCGGTCGGACAGGACGACCACCGCCGCCGAGCCGATGAACGAGCCGTGATCCTGAAGCACGTCGAAGTCGAGCGCGATGTGATCCAGCGATGCGGGCAGCAGCCCCGAGGACGGCCCGCCCGGCTGGAACGCCTTGAGCGTATGTCCCTCGGGCATGCCGCCCGCCGCCGCGATCACGTCGCGGATCGTCGAGCCCGCCGGCAGCAGGTAGACGCCCGGCGCGTTCACCCGGCCCGAGACCGAGTAGGAGCGCAGGCCCTTGCGGCCGTTCTTCTCCACGTCCTTGAGGATGCCCGGCCCCTCGCGGCAGACCCGCGCGACCCAGTGCAGAGTCTCGACGTTGTGGACCAGCGTGGGGCGTCCGAACACGCCCACCTGCGCGACGTAGGGCGGGCGGTGGCGCGGGATGCCGCGCTTGCCCTCGAGCGATTCGATCATCGCGCTTTCCTCGCCGCAGATATAGGCGCCGGCGCCGCGCCGCAGCTCGATGTAGCCCGGCTCGACGATCCCCGCCGTCTCGAGCGCGGCGATCTCGCGGCGCAGGATCTCGAGCACCGCCGGGTATTCGTCGCGCATGTAGAGATAGACGCGGTCCGCCTCGACCGCCCAGGCGGCGATCAGCGTGCCCTCGAGGAAGAGATGCGGGATGCGCTCGAGGTAGTAGCGGTCCTTGAAGGTGCCCGGCTCGCCCTCGTCGCCGTTCACGGCGAGGTAGCGCGGCCCCTCCTCGGCGCGCACGAAGCCCCACTTCTTCCCCGAGGGGAAGCCCGCGCCGCCGAGGCCGCGCACGCCGGCGTCGAGGATGGTCTCCTGCACCTTCTCCCAGTTGCCGTTGGCGCGCAGGTCGGCGAGCGCGGCATAGCCGCCGCCGGCGACGTAGGCGTCGTAGGTCTCGTAATCGGGGATGTGCGGGTGCAGGTGGCCGCTGGCGATCACCGCGTCCACGGCCTCGGGGGTGGCGTGGTCCACGTGGGCGTGGCCGACCTCGCAGACAGGCGCGGTGTCGCAGCGGCCCATGCAGGGAGCACGCACCACGCGGACCTGCGCGGGGTCGGTGCCGTCCTCGAGCGCCGCGCGCAGCGCTTCGGCGCCCGCCAGTTCGCACGACAGCGAATCGCAGACCCGGATGGTCAGTGCGGGCGGAGGGGTGTCGTCCTCGCGCACCACGTCGAAATGGGCGTAGAAGGTCGCGACCTCGTAGACCTCGGCCATGGCGAGCTTCATTTCCTCGGCGAGCGCCCTCAGATGCGAGGCCGAGAGGTGGCCGTACGCGTCCTGGATCAGGTGCAGGAACTCGATCAGCAGGTCGCGCCGCCGCGGTCGGTCGCCGAGAAGCGCGCGGACCTCGGCCCAGGCGGCCTCGTCCAGCTGCCGGCCCTTGGGCGTGCCGCGGCCCTTGCCGCGCCCGGATTTCCAGATCTTGCGATCGCCGTCGTCGAGTGCCATCGGCGCCCCTTTTCACCTGCCTCGCGCGCGGGATGCCGTGCGGCCCCGCGCCTGTCTCCTCCGGCGCGGCGCCCCGCGGCCCGCGCCCGTCCATCCGTCCTATCCCGCGGGGCCCGGAGGCGGTAAGGGAAAAGCGACCCATCGCGACCGGAGCACGGCACCTCCGCGCCGCGGTCCGGCCCCATCGGTGACGGAATGCCATGGCATGCGTATCATCGACGCGGGCCCCGGCCCAAGACAGCCAATCGGATGACCCGCCCATGCGCTTCGCCGCGATCACCCTCAGCCTTGCCGCCCTGCTGGGCCTCGCCGTCGTCACCGGCGGGGCGGCGGCGGCATGGGCGGCGCTGGCCTTCGTGACACTGTTCGCCGCCGGGATGGACCAGATCGCGGCGCTGGCCGCGCCCGACGCGCCCGCCGGGGCCGAGTTTCCCGCGGGCACCGGGCTGTCGGCGCTTCTGGGCATGGTGCATGTCCCGTTGCTCTACGGCGGCGCGCTGGCGCTGGCCGCGCGGCCGGTGTCGGCCGACGCGCTGGCGCTGTTCGTGGCGCTGGCGCTGTTTCTCGGGCAGGTCTCGAACTCCAACGCGCACGAGCTGATCCACCGCGGCGACCGGCGGCTGCGGGCGCTCGGGGTGGCGGTCTACGTGACGCTGCTTTTCGGGCACCACGTCTCGGCGCACCGGCGGGTGCATCATGTCTGGGCGGCCACCGACCGCGATCCGAACTCGGCGCGACCAGGCGAGGGCTTCTGGCATTTCGCGCCGCGGGCGTGGTGGGGGTCCTACCTGGCCGGGCGGCGGGCCGAGACGGCGCTGCGGCGCGGGCGGGGCGTGCATCCCTACCGGGTCTACGCCGCGGGCAGCGTGGCGAGCCTTGCCTGCGTCTGGGCGATCGGGGGCGGGACGGCGCTGGCGTGGTATGTCGGGCTTTGCGTCTACGCGCAGCTGCAGCTTCTGCTGTCGGACTACGTGCAGCATTACGGCCTGCGCCGCACCCGCAGGGCGGACGGGGGCTGGGCGCCGGTGGGGCCCGCGCACAGCTGGAACGCGCCGCATGGCTTCACCTCGGGGCTGATGCTGAACGCGCCGCGCCATTCCGACCACCATGCCCATCCCGGCCGCGCCTATCCGGGCCTGCGGCTCGACCGAGAGATGATGCCGATGCTGCCCCACGCGCTGCCGGTGATGGCGGTGATCGCGCTGGTCCCACCGCTCTGGCGCCGGGTGATGGACCGGCGCGTGCGGGCATGGTCGGCGCCTCACGCCTCCGGCACCGGCGGGCCCGGGCGCTTCCCTGTGGCGCCGGGCTCTGCCACGATCGGCCCATGACACAGCTTCGCCGACTCGCCACCTCGCTCTGGCTCGCCTTCGCCGCCGCTCTCGTGGCCCTTGCCCCCGCCGCCGCGCAGCAATCGCAGGGCGCGCTGACCGCCAGCGAGTTCGAGGCCTACGTCACCGGCAAGACGCTCTATTTCGGGCAGGACGGTACCGCCTACGGGGTCGAGCGCTACCTCGAGGACAGGCGCGTGCAGTGGTCGTTCCTCGACGGCGAATGCAAGGACGGCCGCTGGTTCGAGGACCGGGGGCAGATCTGCTTCGTCTACGAGGACAACCCCGTGCCGCAATGCTGGAGCTTCTACCGCGCCGAAAGCGGTCTTCGCGCGGTGTTCGAGAACGATCCGCAGGCGACGACGCTCTACGAGGCGCAGCAGGACGAGGAACCGATGATCTGCCAGGGGCCGGACCTGGGCGTCTGAGACAGGCTCAGTCCGGGTCGAAGGCGTAGCCGAAGCGCGCGATGTCCTCGGCGGCGATGCGGGCGACGCGCTCGGCGGTGGCGTCGTCGTAGTAGCCGCGCCAGTCGGCCCGACGGTCCGAGGCGTTCGTCCGTCCGACTTCGGGCGTGAACCCCAGATACGCGGACAGCGGCGCCATGTCGGTCGCGAGGTGCTCCAGCCGCAGGAAGAGGGCCCGCCGCTCCTGCCCGTCCGACCCGCGCAGGTAGCTGCCGTAGCTCGCGCGCGACAGGCTCTGGTCCGTATGCGGATGGGCGACGAACTCGGCAAAGCCATGATCCTGCGCGAGCCGCACCGCGGGGTGGTCGAAGGCCTGCGCCCGGAGCCAGTGGTAGTAGCTCACGATCCGGTCCCACGGGTTGCGGACGAGCGTAAACGGGAGCAGCCCCGCGAGCACGTCGTCGGGCAGCACGCCCTCGATGTCGGCCAGCGTGGAATGCTTCCAGAGCCGCCCGCGCGGGGTCAGCCCCTCCAGCCGCCGCTTGCGCCGCTGCGCCTTGGGGGTGTCGCCGATCAGGATGTCGTCGGCCATCGCGCGCGCCTCGAGCGCCAGCGCCATGGAGGTGCCGCCGGTCTTGGGGATGTGGACGAAGACGTAGCGTCGGCCGGGCGAGAGGATCATGTTTCGGTCATAGCGTGGGGGCCGGGACGGCGGAACCGGGAACGGAAGTGATCCGGACGGGACGGCCCTTTCGATTGACAGCCGCGCGCGAGCCTCGATCTCCGGGAGACACGGCCTGCCCGGACGCGGTGCCGTCCGGCGCGGACCGTCTACGGGGGCGGCAGATCACGGCACAGCGGCGTGCGCCCCCCGCCCTCAGGCCAGCACGTCCGCGCTCGGCTCCACCATGAAGCGCTGCGACAGCGGCAGCGAGGCCGAGCCGAGGGACCGGGCGCGGGGGCCGATGGTGCCAGGAAGGATGGCGGGCGGCGTGGTGCCCGACAGGTCGATGCGGTCGAGCGCGCGGCGGGTGGCCTCGACGATGCGGGCGCGCACCGGGGCGGGCAGCCAGCCGTCGATCACCAGCGCCTCGAGATCGAGAAGCGCGCCGGCCGCCGCCGCGGCCTGCGCGAGGGCGGAGGCGGTGCGGACGATCCAGGCCTCGAGGATGTCCGCGTCGATGTTCCAGTCGCTCGCGCTTTCCCACAGGCCCGTGGCGTCGTGGCCCTTTCCCATCAGCGCGGCCTCGAGCGTCGAGAGCGAGGCGACCTGCAAGAGCTGCGCAGAGCCGCCCGAGCCGTCGGGCACCGGCACCGAGCCCAGTGCGCCGGCATTGCCCGTGCGGCCGCGCATCAGCGTGCCGTTCAGCACCAGCCCGCCCCCGGCGTAGAACCCGATATAGGCGTAGGCGAAGTCGCGCAGTCCCTCGGCGCCCTGCCGGTCCCCGAGCACGATCTCGGCGTTGCAGGCGGCGGAGGCGTCGTTCTCCAGGTGGACCTCGAAGGGCACTTCGGCGGCGATCTCGGCCCGCAGGTCGGTCTGCCGCCACTCGGCCATGGCATCCTCGGGCAGGCCGAGCGATCCGGCCCAGTCCCACAGGTGGAACGGCAGGCCGATCCCCATGCCCGCGATGCGCGCGCGCAGGGACTTCGGGAGCGCCGCGATGACCTCGGGCAGGGCCTGGCGCACGAAATCCATCGTGCCGCCCGGCGTCGGGAAGGCGTGCGTCACCTGCCGTTCGGCCAGAACCTGCCCGGTGAAGTCGATGGCCACCAGTTCGAGGCTGCGGCGCCCCACCTTGAGCCCGAGGAAGCAGGCCCCGCCCGGCGCGAGGTGCATGGGCACCGAGGGCTGGCCGATCTTGCCGCGGCGCGGTTCCCCGCGGGCGATCAGGCCCTCGGCCTCGAGCGCGCGCATGATGACCGACACGGTCTGCGCCGAGAGCCCGGTGAGCCGGGCGATCTCGGCCTTGGCGAGCGAGCCGTGCCGGCGCAGGAGCGTCAGCACCAGCCGCTCGTTCTGTGCGCGCAGACCGCTCTGGGTCGCGCCGCGCAGGACCGACGTCAGCACGCCCTGCCCTGCCTCCTGTTCCATCGACTGTCGGCTCACTGCACGCTCCTCCTCGCCTTCGATCCTTGCCGGGCGGAGCCTGTCCGTCAATCTTAAATCACTCTTATTTATTTATTGACAGGAGGCCGCCGGATCGGTCAGCTTGTGGTTGAGGCACGCGGGCTATGCAGCACCCGGCCTTGCCGATTCTGATGATCCGCGCCCTTGAGGAGGGGCGCACAGGGAGGACTTCCATGACCCGCTTCTTCGCTCTTTCGGGCGCGTCCGCGCTCGCCCTCGCCCTCGGTGCCGGCGGCGCCGCCGCGCAGGACGACATCACCGCCTGCCTCATCACCAAGACGGACACCAACCCGTTCTTCGTGAAGATGAAGGAGGGCGCGTCCGAGGCCGCCGAGGCCCAGGGCATCACGCTCAACACCTTTGCCGGCAAGCTGGACGGCGACGTCGAGACCCAGGTCGCCGCGGTCGAGAGCTGCATCGCCGCCGGGGCCTCCGGCATCCTCATCACGCCGTCGGACAGCCGTGCGCTGGTGCCGGTGATCGAGCAGGCCAAGGAGAACGACGTCCTCGTGATCGCGCTCGACACCCCGTTCGAGCCGGCCTCGGTGGCTGACGCGACCTTCGCCACCGACAACTTCAAGGCGGGCGAGCTGATCGGCCAGTGGGCCGCCGCGACCATCGACGATCCCGAGAACGCCAAGATCGCGCTGCTGGACCTCAACCCCTCCGAGGTGTCGGTCGACTACCTGCGCGACCAGGGCTTCCTCAGCGGCTTCGGCATCGACATCAAGGATCCCACCGACATCGGTGACGAAGAGGATCCGCGCATCGTCGGACACGACGTCACCGACGGCAACGAGCAGGGCGGCCAGCAGGCGATGGAGAACCTCCTGCAGGTCGATAGCGGCATCAACGTCGTCTACACGATCAACGAACCCGCCGCCGCCGGCGCCTACGAGGCGCTGTCCTCGTTCGGCATGGCCGACCAGGCGACCATCGTGTCCGTGGACGGCGGCTGCCCCGGCGTGGAGGACGTGCAGGCCGGCGTGATCGGCGCGACCTCCATGCAGTTCCCGCTCAAGATGGCCTCGATGGGGATCGACGCGATCGTCCAGTACGCCAAGGACGGCACGGTGCCCGAGCCGACCGAGGGGCTCGACTTCCTCAACACCGGCGTGACCCTCGTCACCGACCAGCCGGTGGACGGGATCGAGTCGATCACCTCGGAAGAAGCGCTGGAGCAGTGCTGGGGCTGACACCTGCCCCGCGGGGCGGAGCGCGCGGCGCTCCGCCCGTCTTTCCCCCGCGACGTGAGAGGATGCCATGACCGACGACAGCGCCAACCGGGGCGGGCAGGACTACGAATCCAGCCTCGCCGAGAGCGACAAGAGCGTCGCCAGCTTCGCCCGGACCCACACGCCGATCGAGACGCTGCAGCACGTCCTGCACGGCAACCCGACGCTGGTGCCGGTGATCGTGCTGATCGCCGCGACCATCATCTTCGGGCTGGTCGCGGGCGAGCGGTTCTTCTCGGCCTTCAACCTCACGCTCATCATGCAGCAGGTGTCGATCATCGGCATCCTCGCCGCGGCGCAGACACTCATCATCCTGTCGGCGGGCATCGACCTGTCGGTGGCCGCGATCATGGTGCTGATGGCGGTGATCGCGGGCAAGCTGTCGGTGGACCTGGGCGTGCCGGCACCGATTTCGGTGCTGGTGGCGCTGGCCGGCGGAGCGGCGGCGGGCCTGATGAACGGCCTTCTGGTCACCAAGGCCAAGCTGCCGCCCTTCATCACCACGCTCGGCACCTGGTCGATCTTCTACGCGCTGAACCTGTGGCTTTCGGGCGCGCAGTCGATCCGGTCCTCGGACATCGACGAGTCCGCGCCGTTCCTCAAGTTCTTCGGCAACGTCATCGAGATCGGCGGCGCCCGCATCACCTTCGGCGTGATCCTGATGGTGCTGGTCTTCGTGGCGCTGTGGTACATGCTGAACAAGACCGCCTGGGGCCGCCATGTCTACGCCGTGGGCGACGACAAGGAGGCGGCCGAGCTGGCCGGCATCCGCACCGACCGGATGCTGATCTCGGTCTACGCGCTGGCGGGCCTCGTCTGCGGCATCGCCGCCTGGGCCTCGATCGGCCGCGTCGGCTCGATCTCTCCGCAGGCATTCTACGAGGGCAACCTGCAATCCATCACCGCCGTTGTGATTGGGGGCATCTCGCTCTTCGGCGGCCGCGGCTCGATCCTCGGCGCGCTGTTCGGGGCGCTGATCGTGGGCGTCTTCCAGTCGGGCCTGCGTCTCGCCGGGGTGGACGTGCTGTGGCAGGTCTTCGCCATCGGCTGGCTCATCATCATCGCGGTCGCCATCGACCAGTGGATCAGGAAGGTCTCGGTATGACACAGGAACCCGTTCTCACCGCGCGCGGCCTCGTCAAGCGCTACGGCCGCGTCACCGCCCTCGATAACTGCGACTTCGATCTCTACCCGGGCGAAGTGCTTGCCGTGATCGGCGACAACGGCGCAGGCAAGTCCTCTCTCATCAAGGCGATCTCGGGCGCGGTCCAGATCGACGCGGGCGAGATCAGGCTCGAGGGCAAGCCGATCTCGTTCCGCTCGCCGCTGGAGGCGCGCGACGCCGGGATCGAGACGGTCTACCAGACCCTCGCGCTGTCCCCTGCACTGTCGATCGTGGACAACATGTTCGTCGGGCGCGAGATCGTGAAGGACGGCGTGCTGGGCCGCACCTTCCGGATGCTCGACCACAAGCGCATGGAGGCGATGGCCCGCGAGAAGCTGTCCGAGCTGGGACTGATGACGATCCAGAACATCAACCAGCCGGTCGAGACCCTGTCCGGCGGTCAGCGCCAGGGCGTCGCGGTGGCGCGCGCCGCGGCGTTCGGGTCGAAGGTCGTGATCATGGACGAGCCCACCGCCGCACTCGGCGTGAAGGAGAGCCGCCGCGTGCTCGAACTCATCAAGGGCCTGAAGGAGCGCGGTATGCCCATCGTGCTGATCTCGCACAACATGCCGCACGTCTTCGAGGTCGCCGACCGCATCCACGTGCACCGGCTGGGCAAGCGGCTGTGCGTCATCGACCCGAAGTCGCACTCGATGAACGACGCCGTGGCGTTCATGACCGGGGCCAAGGAGCCGGGCGAGGCCGAAGCTGCCTGAGCCCGCGCCCGCCATGACCGACGCCGATCGTCTCGCCTCGCGGATCGCGGCACTGCCCGCGGTCCGCCCGCGCCTACTGGTCGCCATCGCGGGGCCGCCGGCCTCGGGCAAGACCACCCTCGCCGCCGAGGTCGCGGCGCGGATCAGCGCGCTCGGCCGCCCCGCGCGGCACGTGCCGATGGACGGCTTCCACCTCAACAACCCGGTGATCGAGGCGCGCGGACTTCTCGCCCGCAAGGGCGCGCCCGAAACGTTCGACGCCGCGGGCTTCGTCCACGCCATGCGGCGGCTCGGCACCGAGGAGGAGGTCGTGCTGCCGAGCTTCGACCGCGCGCGCGACATCGCCATCGCCGGCAGCATCGCCGTCGGCCCCGAGACCGAGGTGGCCGTGGTGGAAGGCAACTACCTGACCTTCGACGAGGCGCCTTGGGATACGCTGGCCCCGCTGTGGCAGTTCGCGGTGTTCCTCGACGTGCCCGAGCCGGTGCTGGCCGAGCGGCTGATCGCGCGCTGGCGCGACCACGGGCTCGACGACGCGCAGGCCCGGCGCCGCGCCGAGGAGAACGACCTGCCGAACGCGCGACGCATCCTCGCACGGCGCCTGCCCGGGGTGAGCACGCTGGACGAGCTGCGCTGAAAGGCGCGGGGCGGTCGAGGCATCGGCGCTAGGGCGGGCTCTGCGACCGGTTCGGCGTCCGGAAAGATCGCCGTAGCGGGATCTGCGTCGGCCGGCCCTTCGTCGTGCCCCCTGTGGAGCGGACGCTGCGCAGCCAACGCAGCTCCGCGTCGTGATCGCCCGCGCGGTGATCGCGGCTTGCACGCTCTGGCAAATCTGCCGCGACCGGCTTCGAGGGGTTCCCTCCGGCCACCCCGCGATGACCACCGGCCGCTGCGTGTCCGGGCCCGGAGCCGACCTGCCCCCTCGCGACGGTCGCGGCAATGTCATCGCGCCGGTCTCGTCCGGCGGAATGGCCCCCCTACCCTTTCCGCCAGTCCGGCCCGGCGTATCCCCGCGGGGCCGTCACGAGAGGAGTTCACGCGATGACCCCGAACGCCCCTGCCACCCCGCAACCCGAAGAGGCGCGTCCCGACGTCTCGGCCCACACCCGCACGTCCGAGGACATCCGCGGCCGCCAGACCACGCGCTACGACCAGTCCGAGCATCGCCGCTACGCCTGGCTCTACGAGGATTTGCTGGCCTGATCGTCCCGCCCGGCGCGCTGTTTTCAGTCCGCGCCGGGCAGTCCGACACGCGGTCCCCGCGCCCTGTCGCACGCGATGGACGCCCCCGGACGGGCGTGCTACGGTCTTGTGACAAAAGGCAGAGCAGCCCAGGGGATGACAGCACTCGACGAATACCAGCGGCTCGAGGCCACCGGCCTCTGGCGGCCCGAGACGGGTGCGCAGCGTCGTGAAGTCGTCGTCGCCCTCGGCAATGCCACGCTGACCATCAAGGACATGCAGGACCGGGTCCTCGCGCACTGGTCGCTGGCAGCGATCACGCGGGCCACGTCCGCGGGGCACGACCCCGCGCTCTACCACCCCGACGGCGACCCCGAGGAGACGCTCGAGCTGAGCAATGCCGAGGCGGATGCGATGATCGAGGCGCTAGAGCGGATCCTGCGCGCCGTCGATCGCCGCCGTCCCCGCCCCGGCAAGCTGCGGGTCTGGCTGTCGGGCTCGATCGCCGCCGTGGTGATCTTTCTGGCCGTGTTCTGGCTGCCGGGCGCGCTCATCGCCTACGCCACCCACATCGTCCCCGCCGTGAAGCGCGCCGAGATCGGCACCGCCCTGACCGAGCGGATCACCCGCGTCACCGGGCAGCCCTGCTCGGCGCAGGAGGCCCGCCAGCCGCTCCGCCGCCTGGCCGAGCGGGTGCTGGGCGAGGGCCGGCGCGACGCGCTGGTGGTGCTGCCGCAGGGGCTCACGGACACCGCGCACCTGCCTGGCGGACGCATCCTGCTGAGCCGGTCGCTGATCGAGGACCCCGAGGACCCGGACGTGCCCGCGGGCTTCGTGCTGGCCGAGGCGGTGCGCGCGGCGCAGACCGACCCGCTCGAGGACCTTCTGCGGCACGCGGGCCTCGGCGCATCGCTGCAACTGTTGACCACCGGCGAGCTGCCGAAGGGGGCGCTCGACGACTACGCCGAAAGCCTGCTGACCGGCGCCCGCGCCGAGCCGGTGGCCCACGACACGCTTCTGGCCGCCTTCTCGCGAGCCGAGCTGCGCTCGGAGCCCTACGCCTACTGGCTCGATGTCACCGGCGAGAGCACGCTGCCCCTGATCGAAGCGGACCCCCGCCGCGCCTCGGGCAGCCGGCAGGTCCTGACCGACGCCGACTGGGTGCGCCTGCAGTCCATCTGCGGCGGTTGAGACCGGGCCCACCGACTTCGGCCACGGGCTGTCGGTTTCGCCCGGGCGACGCTGGTTGTCACCGCGTCAACGGGAGCCTTCAAATGGGGACCAGTGTCGTCGCCCCCTCGGGCGTGACGCCGGGGTCCGAATACGTTCTGATGGTGAAGGACGCGCGCACGGGTCCGCTCATGCGCCGGGTGGCAGACAGACGTATGGATATCCGCCGGCTCCGGCTTGGCGGCGTCTGAAATTAGCGGGCTTCGGCGCGCAGCCTTCTGCTGAAGCGGTCGGTCATGTGCCGGGAGTTGGCCACCGGGCCTGCGCGCCCATCGTCCCGGGTGTCATTCCAGGAGGCAGACTTCGCAGCGCCTCATGTTCGGCACGCCTCCGGCCGACGCGGATCGCGGGTGCTCGAAGCGTCACGCAGAAAGGCCGGCCCCGCGGGGACCGGCCTCGGTCATGCGGATCGCTCGGGCCCTCAGCGCTGGACGATGCGCGGCGGCTCCACCGGGACCGAGCGGCGGCCCAGCGCGCGGCGCGGCACGGTGTCGGTGAAGACCTCGCGGGTCTGGTAGTAGCCCCGGATCGACATGTTCGCGCGATGGCGGTTGAGCCGTCCGTCGTCCCATGCCGCCCGGTAGCCCGCGGGGATGTGCACGGTGTCGTCGCTCTGGTCGAGCCAGACATGGCGCGGCAGGATCCGCGTCTCGGGCGGCAGCGTGGTGGCGACCGCGCGGGCCTTCGGCTCGGTCTCGGGTGCCGCGCGGCTGTCCTGATAGGGCTTGAGGTAGTAGACGTTCTTGCCCGGTCCGGGCGCCTCGCCGCGGCGGATCACGGTGACCGGGCTGGTCTCCTGCGGGCCGCAGCGCACGGGGTAGCGCGAGCCGTCGTTGATGTAGCGGTTCGAGATCGCCGAGCCGCCCTGGCAGGCGGGCTGCCCCTTGCCCTTGCGCACGACCATGGTGCGGGGCGCGGGCACCTCGCGCGGCTGCGGCGCGGCGGCTGCCTCGGGGACCGAACGCACGACGCGCGGGGCGGTCTTGACAACCTGACGGCGCACGGGCTCGGCCTGCGGCTGCGGCTGCGGCGCGGGGGCGCGGCGCACGACGCGCTGCGGCTGGGCCTGCGGCGCGGGTTCCGGCGCGCTGCGCACGACGCGTTGCGGCTGGGCCGCCGGTGCGGTGGCCGGACGGGCAGCCGGCTGCGGTGCCGCGGCGGGTTCGGGCTCGGGCGGGCGGATTTGCTGCGCCTCGGCGACGCGCGCCGCGCCGGCCGAGGTGCCCGTGCCGTTGGCGAAGGTGGGCCGCTGGCCGCAGACCTGCTCGCGCGAGCGGGACACGCGGGGCACCCAGTTCACCGTGCCGTCGATGCCGGCGCGCACGTAGACGCAGCCGCGGCTGTCAACATATTGCCGGCCCTCGTAGCTCGACGGCGGGAACTCTGCCGGGATGTCGGTGGAGCGCTGCTGCGCCCCCGCCGTTCCGGCCATCCCGAGCGCCACAAGCGCGGCCCCGAGCACGGAAAGTCGTCGTAGCATCATCTCGATCCCCCACAGGTCCTTCCAGAGTGCCGCAAGGGATTGCGCCTGTAAAGCGCGCGCCCCGCCTATTTAGTGCCGAACATGCGGTCCCCCGCATCGCCCAGGCCGGGCACGATATAGCCCTTCTCGTTGAGACGGCTATCCAGAGCCGCGGTGACGATCGGCACGTCGGGATGCGCCTCCTTCATCTTCGCGACGCCCTCGGGGGCGGCCAGCAGGCAGAGGAAGCGGATGTCGGTGGCGCCCGCCTCTTTCAGCAGGTCGATCGCCGCCGCCGAGGAGTTGCCGGTCGCCAGCATCGGGTCCACGGCGATGACGCGGCGGTCCTGCAGGCTGTCGGGCACCTTGAAGTAGTACTGCACGGGCTGCAGCGTTTCCTCGTCGCGGTAGAGTCCGACGAAGCCCACGCGCGCCGAGGGGATCAGCTCGAGCACGCCGTCCAGAAGCCCGTTGCCCGCGCGCAGGATCGAGATCAGCGCGAGCTTCTTCCCGGCGAGGACCGGCGCTTCCATCTCCTGCATCGGCGTGTCGATGGTGCGCTGCGTCATCGGCAGATCGCGGGTGATCTCGTAGGCCAGCAGCTGGCTGATCTCGCGTAGCAGCTGGCGGAAGGACGCAGTCGAGGTGTCCTTCTGGCGCATGATGGTCAGCTTGTGCTGGATCAGCGGGTGTTCGACGACGGTCAGGTGCGGGGGCATGTGTCCTCCAGTGTCTTGGCGATGCGGTCCTTGGTGGCGGCGTCGCAGAACGCGGCGTCGAGCGAGGTGCGGGCGAGGTCCGCGAAGGCCGCCTCGTCCCAGCCGTGGGTGCGGGCGAGGGCACGGTACTCGTCGCGCATGGTGGTGTGGAAGAAAGGCGGGTCGTCGGTCGAGACGGTGACGGTCACGCCCGCCGCGCGCAGCCGCTCGACCGGGTGCCGCGCGAGGTCGGAATAGACGCCCAGAGCGACGTTCGAGCCGGGGCAGACCTCCAGAACGATGCCCTTATCCACCAACTTGTCCACAAGCGCGGGATCCTCGATGGCGCGGACGCCGTGGCCGATGCGCTCGACGCCGAGGTCCTCGATGGCGGCGCGCACCTCAGCGGGGCCGCGCCACTCGCCGGCATGGGTGGTCAGCCGCAGCCCGGCCTCGCGCGCGCAGTCGAAGGCCCAGGCGAAGTCCTTCTGTTCGCCCGCATTTTCGTCCCCGCCCATGCCGAAGCCGACGATCCAGTCGCCGGCCGTCTCGGCGGCGCAGCGGGCGGACTTGCGGGCACGGTCGGGCCCGAAATGGCGCACGCAGGTGACGATCCCGCGCAAGGTGACGCCGAGGTCGCGTTCCGCGGCGTCAGCGGTTTCTCGGATCGCGGCCACGTGGTCCGTCCAGGCATCCACATCCCCGCCGCCACAGAAATCGGGGCTGATGAAGGTTTCCGTGTAGAGCACGCCGTTTGCGGCCTGTTCTTCGAGCACGGCCCGGGTCAGGCGGGCGTAATCCTCGGGCCCCTTGATGACGCTGGTGGCGGCCTCGTAGGTCTCGAGGAAGGGCACGAAGCCGCGGAAATCGTAGGAGCCGTCGGGCCGGAAGATGCGCGACAGGTCGGTGCGCTTCTCGGAGGCGAGCCCGCGCACGAAGGACGGCGGGGCCGCCCCCTCGATGTGCAGGTGCAGCTCGACCTTGGGCAGGGCCGCGATGGCCTCCAGCCGCTCCTCGTTCATCGCCTCGTCCATCAGTCCCCGTCCTGCAAGAAGCTGCGCCCCGGTCCCTGCGCCGGCACGCCCAGATGCGCCGCCACCGAGGCGGCGACGTCGGCGAAGGCCACCTGCCCGATGGTCCCCGCGCCACGCCCGGCGATCAGCACCGGCACCCGCTCGCGGGTGTGGTCGGTGCCGTGCCAGGTGGGGTCATTGCCGTGATCGGCGGTCAGGCACAAGAGGTCCCCGCCCCGCAGCCGTGGCAGCAGGCGCCCGATCTCGGCATCGAACCATTCCAGCGCCCGTGCATAGCCCGACACGTCCCGGCGGTGCCCCCAGAGGCTGTCGAACTCCACGAAGTTGGCGAAGACCAGCGCGCCGTCGGGGGCGGTGTCCACGAGGTCGCCGAGATGCGTCATGAGCGTCGCATCGTCGCCCTTCTCGACCCGGTCGATTCCCTCCATCGAGAAGATGTCGCCGATCTTGCCGACCCCGATCACCGGCCGCCCGGCGTCCTGCACCCAGTTGGTCAGCACCGGCTCCGGCGGGCGGATGGCGTAGTCGCGCCGGTTGCCCGTGCGGCGGAAATCGCCCGGCGCACCGATGAAGGGCCGCGCGATCACCCGGCCGACGCGGCGCGCGTGCAGCATCGGCGCGAGGCCCTCGCAGAGCGCCAGAAGCCGGTCGAGTCCGAAAATCTCCGGGTCCTCGTGCGCGGCAATCTGGAACACCGAATCCGCCGAGGTGTAGCAGATCGGCCAGCCGGTGCGGACGTGCTCGGCCCCGAACCGGTCGAGCATCACCGTGCCCGATCCGTGGCAATCGCCGAGGATGCCCCCGGTGCCGGCCAGCTCGCAGACCCGTGCGCGGATATCCTCGGGGAAGGCCGGTGTGGCGACCGGGAAGGTGTGCCAGTCCCACGGCACCGGCAGGCCGGCCAGTTCCCAGTGGCCCGAGGGCGTATCCTTGCCGCGCGACACCTCCGTCGCCGCCCCCCAGAGCCCGTCCGGCGTGGCGTCGAGCCCCGGCGCGGCCGCGCCCGAGGCAAGTTCGAGCGCCGCGCCCAGTCCCAGCCGGTCGAGCACCGGCATGCGCAGCGGACCTGATCGCCCGTCCTCGGCCTGCCCCTCGGCGCAGGCCCGCGCGATGTGACCGACCGTGTTGGCGCCGGTGTCCGGCACGCCGTCGTTGAAGAACGCGTCCGCGTCCGGCGCGCCGCCGATCCCCACGGAATCCATCACCACCAGAAATGCCCGGCTCATGCTTGCCCCTCCCGGGCACAGGGCCCGGCTTCTTCTCGGTCAAAATACTCCAGGGGAGTCGCCGCAGGCGACGGGGGCAGCGCCCCCTCCCCGGCCGGGCATCCGCGCGGCGCGCTCATCCCACGTGCCCCCGCACCAGCGGCGCCGGTTCGACCGGCCGGGCGCCGAGCGTCACCGCCGCGCGCACAGCCTCCACCGCGCGGGCCGCCGAGGCCTCGTCCGCGGCATGGACCACGGCCAGCGGATCGCCGCGCGCGACCCGCGTTCCCGGCGGGGCGACGTCGGTGAGGCCCACGGAGGGGTCGATGGACGCGCCCTCGCGGACCCTGCCGCCGCCGAGATCCACGACGGCGTGGCCCAGCGCCTCGCCGTCGATGGCGGTCACGTGGCCGTCCGTTTCCGCTGCGACCGACATCTCGACCGGCGCGCGGGGCAGCAGGTCCGCGCCGCGCTCCGCGAGGTCGGCCGGGCCGCCCATGGCGTGGATCATGCGTCCGAAGCGCTCGGCGGCGGACCCGTCGTCGAGCGCCGTCTCGAGCCGCGTGGCGGCCTGCGCCTCGTCCGCCGCCAGCCCGGCTGCCGCGAGGAGCCGCGCGCCCAGAGCCACCGTGCAGTCGCGCAGGCGGCCGCGAGCGCGGCCCGTCAGGACGTCCAGCGCGGCGCGCACCTCGACCGCGTTGCCCAGCGCGGGCGCAAGCGGCTGGTCCATGTCGGTGATGATCGCGGTGGCGGTGCAGCCGGCCTCGCGCGCGGTCGAGACGAGCGCCTCGGCCAGGTCCCGCGCGGCGGCCTCGGTCTTCATGAACGCGCCCGAGCCGACCTTCACGTCGAGGATCAGCCCGCCGATCCCGGCGGCAAGCTTCTTGGACAGGATCGAGGCCACGATGAGATCGACGCTCTCGACCGTCGATGTGGCGTCGCGCACGGCGTAGAGCTTGCGGTCCGCCGGCGCGAGGTCGGCGGTCGCTCCGGCGATCACGCAGCCGCACGAGTCGACCACCGAGCGCAGGCGCGTCGCGTCGAGATCGGTGGACACGCCCGGGATCGCCTCGAGCTTGTCGAGCGTGCCGCCGGTGTGACCCAGCCCGCGGCCCGAGATCATCGGCACCCTCACGCCGCAGGCGGCCAGCGCCGGGGCCAGCACGAGGCTGGTGCAGTCCCCCACCCCGCCGGTCGAGTGCTTGTCGAGCGCCGGCGCCCCGTCGCCCCAGTCGAGCCGCGCGCCGCTGTCGCGCATGGCAAGCGTCAGCGCCGCGCGGCCGGCTGGCCCGAGGCCCGTGCGGCACACCCCCATGGCGAAGGCTCCGGCCTGCGCGTCGCCGACCTCGCCCCGGCCGATCCCGGTGGCGAACCGCGCCAGCGCATCGGGCGGCGGCGCGGTGCCCGCGCGCAGGGCCGACAGGACCTCGCGGACGACGCTCACGCGCGGTCCATGTGATCGGCTCCGAACGCGCCGGGCAGAAGCTCGGCGACGGTCGTGCGTCGCTCGGTGCCGTCCACGGTGGCGAGCGTCACCGATACGCCCGCATCGGCGAACTCGGCGATCTTCTGACGGCAGCCGCCGCAGGGCGGCACCGGACTGTCGGCATCGGCGACGACGTAGATCTCCGCGATGCGGGCGCCGGGCCCGGCGGTCGCGATCATCGCGGCGATGGCGCCGGCCTCGGCGCAGGTGCCCTCGGGGTAGGCCACGTTCTCGACGTTGCAGCCGGAATGGGTGGCGCCGGTCGCATCGCGCAGGGCGGCGCCGACGCGAAAGCGGGAATAGGGCACGTAGGCGTTTTCACGCACCGCGAGCGCGGCCTCGCGCAGATCGGTCATGGGGGGCGCTCCTCGGGGCGGGGACAGGTTGGCCATATCGTGCACATGGGCGCCGGGTGGGTGCAAGCAGGCCGGGAACCGGCTGGCGGCGGCCCGCGTTCCGGAGGCGAACAATATGGGAACACGAACCATGACCGATCAGACCGACCAGACGCCCGACACCGCCGACGAGGCGACCGACACGACGACGCCCAAGCAGGACGCGCCGGGCAATGCCGACAAGCCGGTGTCGTCCTGGACCACGGGCGACGAGCCGATGACCGGCGCGCAGGCCTCCTACCTCAAGACGCTCTGCGAGGAGGCGGGCGAGCAGTTCGACCCCGAGATGACCAAGGCCGACGCCTCGCGCCGCATCGACGCGCTGCAATCGGCCACCGGGCGCGGCTGAGCCCGCCCCGCCGGAACCGCCCCGGTCCGGGGGCGTTCCCGGCACGACCCAAGGAGATGCTGACATGACCGATACGCAGAAGGATGCCAACGACCCGGCCCACGATCTGCCGGACGACCCGCGCGAGCCGATGACCGACGCGCAGGCCGCCGAGATCCGCCGGCTGGCCGACGCCACCGGGTCCGACGTCACGCTCAACATGACCCAGCGCGAGGCCGAGCGTTATCTCGAAGAGCTGCGCGAGCGCGCGGGCCAGTAGACCGCTCCGACACCCGGCTTTGCCGCCGATGGCGCGCATGCCGGGTTCCGCCCCCGCGACATTTGGGCTAGCCCTGCGGTGACACTCGCGCGGGGGACACCACATGTCGGATCAGGGCAACGAGACGCTGCGGCAGCAGGCACTCGATTACCATCGCAACCCTCAACCCGGTAAGCTCGAAATCCGGGCGACCAAGCCGATGGCGAACGGCCGCGACCTCGCGCGGGCCTACTCGCCCGGTGTCGCCGAGGCCTGCCTCGAGATACGGGACGACGAACAGACGGCGCGCGACTACACCGCGCGCGGAAACCTCGTGGCCGTAGTTTCGAACGGGTCCGCGGTTCTGGGTCTCGGCAACATCGGCGCGCTGGCGTCGAAGCCGGTGATGGAAGGCAAGGCGGTCCTCTTCAAGAAATTCTCGGGCATCGACTGCTTCGACATCGAGCTGAACGAACCCGACCCCGAAAAGCTGGCCGACATCGTGTGCGCGCTGGAGCCGACCTTCGGCGCGATCAACCTCGAGGACATCAAGGCCCCGGACTGCTTCATCGTCGAGAAGCTCTGCCGCGAGCGGATGAACATCCCCGTCTTTCACGACGACCAGCACGGCACCGCCATTGTCGTCGGCGCGGCGGCGACCAACGCGCTGCGCGTGGCCGGAAAGAAATTCGAGGACATCAAGATCGTCTCGACCGGGGGCGGCGCGGCGGGCATCGCCTGTCTCAACATGCTGCTGAAGCTCGGCGTCCGTCGCGAGAATGTCTGGCTGTGCGACCTGGAGGGGCTCGTCCACGAAGGCCGCGAGAAGGACATGACCCCGCAGAAGGCGGAGTACGCCCAGCCCGGTGGCGCGCGCACGCTGGATGACGTGATCGAGGGCGCGGACCTGTTCCTCGGACTGTCCGGGCCGAACGTGCTAAAGCCCGAGCACGTCAAGAAGATGGCCGATCGTCCGGTGATCTTCGCGCTGGCCAACCCCAACCCCGAGATCATGCCCGACGTCGCCCGCGAGGCCGACCCGACGGCGATCATCGCGACGGGGCGGTCGGACTACCCGAACCAGGTCAACAACGTCCTTTGCTTTCCGTTCATCTTCCGCGGCGCGCTGGACGTGGGCGCGACCGACATCAACGACGAGATGCAGATCGCCTGCGTCGAGGGGATCGCCGCGCTGGCGCGCGCGACCACCAGCGCCGAGGCCGCGGCCGCCTATCGCGGCGAGCAGCTGACCTTCGGCGCCGACTACCTGATCCCGAAGCCCTTCGACCCGCGGCTGTCGGCGACGGTGTCGGTGGCCGTGGCGAAGGCGGCGATGGACTCGGGCGTGGCGACCCGGCCGCTCGAGGCTCTCGACGCCTATCGCGACCGGCTCAACGCCAACGTCTACAAGTCGGCGCTGCTCATGCGTCCGGTCTTCGAATCCGCCGCCACCGCCGCGCGCCGGATCGTCTTTGCCGAGGGCGAGGACGAGCGCGTGCTGCGCGCCGCGCAGGCGATCATCGAGGAGACCACCGAACAGCCGATCCTTATCGGCCGCCCCGAGGTTATCGCCATGCGCTGCGAGCGCATGGGCCTCGAGATCCGGCCCGAGCGCGACTTCAACATCGTGAACCCCGAGAACGACCCGCGTTACCGCGACTACTGGGAGACCTACCACCAGCTCATGGCGCGGCGCGGCGTCACGCCCGACCTCGCCCGTGCGATCATGCGCACCAACACCACCGCCATCGGCGCGGTGATGGTCCATCGCGAGGAGGCCGACGCGCTGATCTGCGGCACGTTCGGCGAGTATCGCTGGCACCTCAACTACATCACGCAGGTCCTCGGCACCCCGTCGCTCAGACCGCACGGGGCGCTGTCGCTGATGATCCTCGAGGACGGTCCGCTGTTCATCGCCGACACCCATGTCCACGTCGAACCCACGCCCGAGCAGATCGCGCTGGCGGCCATCGGCGCCGCGCGGCACGTGCGCCGCTTCGGACTGACGCCGAACGTGGCGCTGTGCTCGCAGTCGCAGTTCGGCACGCAGGACAGCGGCCCGGCCGAGCGGGTGCGGCAGGCAATCTCGATCCTCGACGGCAGCCCGCGGGACTTCTGCTACGAGGGCGAGATGAACGTGGAGGCCGCGCTCGACGCCGGTCTGCGCGACCGCCTGTTCCCCGGCAACCGCATGGAGGGCGCGGCGAACGTGCTGGTCTTCGGCACGGCCGACGCGGCCTCGGGGGTGCGCAACATCCTCAAGGCCAAGGCCGGCGGTCTCGAGGTCGGCCCGATCCTCATGGGCATGGGCAACCGCGCGCACATCGTCACATCGTCGATCACCGCGCGGGGCCTTCTGAACATGGCCGCGATCGCGGGCACCCCGGTCGCCGAATACGGCTGACGCCCCTGCCCCGGCGCCCGTCGCGGGGCGCCGGGGGCTGAAAAGTCCTCCACTCCCCCGGCGCGCGGCGGAAAATTTCTTTTCGGCCTGTGCCCTGTGCTTCGTCTGCGGTCTTGCCCCGGCGGCCTCCGGTTCCGTAACACTCTTGCGACGTAACGCGGAGGAGGAGCCCGTTCATGTCCTACAGCGACACCTACGGCGCGTGGAAGGCCGATCCCGAGGCCTTCTGGATGCAGCAGGCCGAGGCCATCGACTGGGATCGCGCCCCGTCGAAGGCGCTCTTCGAGGAGGAGGACGGGCGCTATTCGTGGTTCGCGGACGGCATGGTCAACACCTGCTGGAACGCGGTGGACCGCCACGTCGAGGCCGGCCGCGGCGAGCAGATCGCTATCATCTACGACAGCCCGGTGACCGGCACCGTGCGCCGCATCTCGTTTCACGAGCTGCGCAACCGGGTGGCCACGCTGGCCGGCGCGCTGCGCGCCAAGGGCGTCGAAAAGGGCGACCGGGTCGTCATCTACATGCCGATGATCCCCGAGACGCTGGAGGCGATGCTGGCCTGCGCCCGGCTTGGCGCGATCCACTCGGTAGTCTTCGGCGGCTTCGCGGCGAACGAGCTGGCGGTGCGGATCGACGACGCCAAGCCCAAGGCGATCATCGCGGCAAGCTGCGGGATCGAGCCCGGCCGCACCGTGCACTACAAGCCGCTGCTGGACGCCGCCATCGACCAGGCACGGCACAAGCCGGACTTCTGCGTGATCTTCCAGCGCGAGGCCGAGGTCGCGCAGCTGATCGAGGGGCGCGACGTGAACTGGCACGGCTTCCAGTTCGGGGTGGAGCCGGCCGACTGCGTCCCCGTCGAGGGTGATCACCCGGCCTACGTGCTTTACACCTCGGGGACGACCGGCGCGCCCAAGGGCGTGGTGCGGCCCACGGGCGGGCACCTCGTGGCGCTGAACTGGACCATGAAGAACATCTACGACGTGAACCCCGGAGAGGTCTTCTGGGCCGCCTCCGACGTGGGCTGGGTCGTGGGCCACAGCTACATCTGCTACGCGCCGCTGATCCACGGCAACACCACGGTGGTGTTCGAGGGCAAGCCGGTGGGCACGCCCGACGCGGGCACCTTCTGGCGGGTCATCGCGGACCACGACGTGAAAAGCTTCTTCACCGCGCCAACCGCGTTCCGGGCGGTCAAGCGCGAGGATCCCGACGGCGAGTTCATTCGCAAGTACGACCTGTCGGGCCTGCGCGCGATCTACCTTGCCGGTGAACGCGCCGACCCCGACACCATCGAGTGGACGCAGAAGATGACCGGCAAGCCGGTCTACGATCACTGGTGGCAGACCGAGACCGGCTGGACCATCGCCGGCAACCCCGCGGGGCTCGAACCTCTGCCGGTCAAGATCGGCTCGCCCACGGTGGCGATGCCGGGCTACGACATCCGCATCCTCGCCGAGGACGGCACCGAGAAGCCCGCGGGCGAGCTGGGCGCCATCGCGATCAAGCTGCCGCTGCCGCCGGGCACGCTGCCGACTCTCTGGAATGCCGAGGACCGGTTCCGGAAGTCCTACCTGACGACCTTCCCCGGCTACTACGAGACCGGCGATGCCGGCATGAAGGACGAGGACGGCTATCTCTGGATCATGGCGCGCACCGACGACGTCATCAACGTCGCCGGGCACCGGCTGTCCACCGGCGGCATGGAAGAGGTGCTGGCCTCGCATCCCGACGTGGCCGAATGCGCGGTGATCGGCGTGCGCGACGAGCTGAAGGGCCAGCTGCCCATGGGGTTCGTCTGCCTGACCAAGGGCGTGAACCGCCCTGCGGAGGAGATCGAGGCCGAGTGCGTGAAGCTCGTGCGCGACCGCATCGGGCCGGTGGCGGCGTTCAAGCTGTGCAAGGTCGTCGAGCGCCTACCCAAGACGCGCTCGGGCAAGATCCTGCGGCGGGTGATGGCGGCGATCGCCGATGGCGACGAGTTCAAGACACCTGCCACGATCGACGATCCGGCGATCCTCGACGAGGTGCGCGACGACGTGGCGGCGATGGGCTACCCGCGCGCCTGAAGCGGGCCGGCCGGCGGGGCGGACGGTCCGCCCGGCGCGCCGTGCTCGGAAACCGACGACATGGTGCTCGCCCCCTTGCTGATCGCCGCCACCTTCGTGCTGGCACCATCGCGCTGCTCAGCGCTCATGGCGGGTTCACCGGGCTGGTGATGTCCGCCAATTTCGCCGTCTCGGCCCCCGGCGCGCTGCGGCCGGTTGCGTTCGAGCGCCTGGCGGAGACCGGGTTCGGCACCAACGGCGGCTAGCGGCGCACGTCCTCCAGAAGCTCCGGAGAGATCCTGTCGTGCCCGTGCAGCACGGTGAAGACACCGGTAGTCTCGACCACCGCCGCCTGCACCTGCGCGAGGCCGCCGACATTCGCGTCGCGCAACTTGGCCCAGAGGTCCGCGCGGGTCATGTCGGCCTGATGCAGGTTGGCTTCGAGGATCTCGCCGTTCTCGACGACGACCAGGGGACGGTTGTCGAGGGTGTTCTCGAACCACGTCCAGCGCGTGCGGATCGGCGCCACCACCATCTGCCACACGAACAGCGCGGCGATAGCGAGGATGGGCACCCAGAGGCTCTTGTCCAGGGCGGTGATCCCGTTGGCCAGAACCGAGCCCAGGGCAACGGTTACCGCGAAATCGAAGCCCGAGAGCTTGGAGAACGAGCGCAGGCCGAAAACGCGACTGAACGCGATGATGACCGCCATCAGGATCGCAATGCGGATGAAGATGTCGAAAGCGTCCGCCCAGGTCATGTGTGTTCCTCGTGCGCCAGAGGATCGGTCCCGGGCAAGGGCGCGTGATCCTCTAGCGCGCCGGAGCCATCGTTTCGGCCGGAACACCCGCATCGCGGGGCCGGCGCCCCGCGCCGCGAATGACCGCGCGGCGAGGCTTCATTCCGGGCGAACGTCACATTCGATATTCGGGTTCCGGGCCGCCGCGCCCAAGCCAAGTTTCCCGCGCGGAAACGCACCGTTCCGGACGATGTCGCTTCACGGTTGACGGGGGCCGCGGCACGCGTCTTTGTGAGCTTCCGGTACATTGTGCCGGAAGACTTTGAATACATGCAGGAATTTCCGAATATGAGAGCCTACACCTTCTCGGCGCTCGAGGTCCGCTACGGCCAGAGCGACATGAATGACGTCATCGCCGTGGGCGACAGCGAGATCACCCTGACCTTCGCCGACGACACCGAGGCGCTGTATTACGACATCGTCGGCAGCTTCGACAGCTATGACGGCAATGCCGAGATCTACACGATCCCCGAGAGCGTCCTGATCGACGGCACCGAGGTGGCGGCCAGGGGCATCGACCCGTATTTCGCCGAACTCTATTTCGAAGGCGGCGCCCGCAGCGAGGTGCTCCTTCTCGAATTGAACGATGTCGCCGACTACATCATCCAACTCGGCGGCGCACCGCTGCCGGAGGTCGACACGGTCGCCGACTACTTCGCCCTGCAGGACAGCCTCGAGGGGATCGGCAACCTCGACGCGTCGCCGCTCGACCTGACCGAGGTCGCGGGCCTCGTGTCGATCGACGACACCACCCCGGCCCCGCAGCCCGAGCCCGAGCCGACCCCGGAGCCTGCGCCGGTTCCGGTCCCCGGCATCGAGCTGACCGGCACACCCGAGGCCGAGACCCTCACCGGCACCGCGGACGACGACACCCTGCGCGGCGCGGGCGGCGACGACCGGCTCGAGGGGCTCGACGGGCAGGACGTGCTGGTCGGCGGCGCGGGCGATGACGGCCTGATCGGCGGCAACGGGAACGACTCGCTGCTCGGCGGAGCCGGCGAGGACGTGCTCGCGGCGGGCGATGGCGACGACACGCTCGACGGTAGCGCGGATGACGACCGGCTCGGCGGCGGCCAGGGCGACGACCTGATGGGCGGCGGAACCGGCGACGACACCATCGGCGGCGGCTTCGGTGACGACACCATCGCGGGCGGCGACGGCGACGACGTGGTCGCAGGCGGCGCCGGCAACGACCGCATCGACGGCGGTGCGGGCGGCGACGTGATCGGCGCCTCTTACGGCAACGACCTTGTGGCCGGGGGCCTCGGGGACGACGACATCGGCGGCGGCACCGGGCGCGACACCATCGACGCGGGCGACGGCAACGATTCCGTCGGCGGCGGCGAAGGCGACGACCTGATCCGCGGCGGCACGGGAAGCGACTTCCTCGCAGGCGGCGGACGCAACGACACCATCGACGGCGGCACCGGCGCGGACACGCTCAACGGCGGTGACGGCGACGACGTCCTGACAGGCGGCGCAGGGGCGGACGTGTTCGTCTGGACCTCGGGCGAAGCCGGAGCGGTCGACGTGATCACCGACTTCGAGGTCGGCCTCGACATGGTCCGGCTTGCGGGCGTCCAGAACGCACCGGGCACCGGTCTGGCGGGCAAGCTCGCGTCGCTCGACATCACCGACGTCACGCTGGACGGCGTCGCCGGAACGACGCTGGACTACGACGGGCAGACGATCTTCGTCGCGGGTGTCTCGGCGGCAGAGCTCGGCCTCGACGACTTCGTCTTCGTCTGATCGGTCCCGGTCCGGCCCCGTCGGGGGCCGGGCCACCGCGCCACGGGCGGGCGCGTCAGACGAACTGTTCTCGGATCAGCCGTTCCTCGAGCCCGTGGCCCGGATCGAACAGGACATGGTGCGCCACCTTCGGCTCGGATTGGATATCGACGCCGACCACGTCACGCACCGCGCGGCTGTCGGCCTCGGCCATGACCGGGCGCTTGTCGCCGTCGAGCACCTCGAACCGCACCTCGGCATCCTTGGGCAGCAGCGCGCCGCGCCAGCGCCGGGGCCGGAACGCGGACATCGCGGTCAGCGCCAGCACATCCGCACCGATCGGCAGGATCGGGCCGTGCGCCGAGTAGTTGTAGGCGGTCGATCCCGCGGGCGTCGCCACCAGCGCGCCGTCGCAGACCAGTTCGGACATTCGCACGCGACCGTCCACCACGATCCGCAACCGCGCCGCTTGCGGGCCCTGCCGCAGCAGCGACACCTCGTTGATCGCAAGCTCGTGGTGGGTGCTGCCGTCCACCGTGCGGGCGACCATCGAGAGCGGGTTGAGCACGGCCTCCTCCGCCTCGGCCAGTCGCTCCGCGAGATTGTGCTCGGAATACTCGTTCATCAGGAAACCGACGGTGCCGCGGTTCATGCCGTAGACCGGCGCCTCGAGCGCCTGCGTGCGATGCAGGGTCTGCAGCATGAAGCCGTCGCCCCCGAGGGCCACGATGACATCGGCGCCTTCCTCGGCATGGTCGCCATACGCCCGGGTCAGCGCGGCGTGCGCGGCCTGCGCGATGGGGGCGTTCGACGCGGCGAAGGCGATGCGGAGGGTCATCGTTGGGTCATGTCGGTGGATTCCGTTTCCGGTCGGCGTCGAACTGCTGCCGAAACAAGCACAAGTTTCGGGGTGGCGAAAGCGGTGCGGCACCACGCGGCCTCGCACCGTGCCGCTTTCTGCGCTAGTCCCGTCGCACGCGGCGATTTACGCCGCGCGAGCATCGTCTAGTTTCCGATCGGAAACACGCGCCCCGTCGGGGGCCCCAGATCCCGGAGGATCCCATGAACGCACCGCACCGCGACGACGGCTTTTTCACCGAGAGCCTTTCGTCCCGCGATCCCGAGCTTTTCGCGGCGATGGAGGGCG
>NZ_FOAI01000018.1 GCF_900109705.1 Roseivivax marinus
TCAGACGCACCGCGCAAATAGGCCGGACACACGACCGCTTCTGATAGGTGCGCCACGCTGCATTTTGGACTTGCTATGCAGGAGCCATCCACACACGACTATCGCAAGCCGAGCGACGCAGCATTTTATCAAGCATTCGCGGAAGCCGCTGCGCGCCCGAAACCGGCTGACTACACGACGCCTCAGATGGTGGACGACTTCCTCTCAAGCACCGCCATGCCTAAGGGTGAACGATCCCGAGCTGATATTCGGAAGTGGGGCCTTAGATTTGCGGAACATTTCAAGGATGCGCCTGCCGTCATCTTCGAGGAACGCGGCGCACGGGGCGAGGTGAACACTTGGCGGGCGCTCTGGAAGCACTCGCCCAAGCAGCACGATATGGCAGGCACCCACGCAGTTCGCATTCTCAACTGGGCAGTGGATGAGGGAAAGCTGTCCGAACATCACTGCCATAAGCTCCACAGATTATATGAGGTGGATCGCTCGGAAATCGTATGGACCCGAAAAGACCGGGAAGCCTTCAACGCGGTCGCGCCGGAGTGGGTGCGCCGGATTCTTTGTGCGAAACCGGCTTGCGACCGGCTGACCTAATCAAGCTGACCCCGGCCCATGTCGAGCAGACCCCGCGCGCCCGCCGCCTTCGTGTGAGGACAAGCAAGCGCAACCGACTTGCCCACATACCGATTACACCAACGCTGGCTGAGGTGATCGACACGACCCCGGCAGGCAGACTGCTGATCCTCACCAATGCCAACGGGAATGCTTTGACACCGCATCGGGCGTCAGAAGGCGTTCGCCAGTGGCGCGACAAGGCAAAGCTTTCAGATGAGCTACGGCTGTACGACGCGCGCGGAACTGCGGCAACGCGCTTGCTGAACCATGGCCTGTCTCTTGCCGAGATCGCCAACCACATGGGCTGGTCTGTCCGCTATGCGGCAAACGTGATCGAGCATTACGCCCGAGTGTCGCCAGACGAAACCGACGCGGTCCTGGTTAAACTGGCTCAAGCGAAAGGGGGTGCAGCGTGAACAAAACTGTAAACGCCACTGTAAACGGCACGGCCCGCGCAAGCTGGGGCGACACGCAAGTGTTTGGGAATAAATGGAGGCGAGTACCGGAATCGAACCGGTGTAGACGGATTTGCAATCCGCTGCGTAACCACTCCGCCAACTCGCCAGAGTGACGGGGGAGTAGCGCGGTGCGGGCGGCGATGCAAGCGTGTAAGGTGGGTGCCGTGGAGTTCGTTCGGGACGTCGAAAAACGGAACCAAGGCGGGGGCCGGACGTTGGCCGACGACAGCAAGACATATAACGGGAATCGAGATATGGCCGACACTCAGCTCAAGGACCTAGAAGCGGACGCAAACCGGGCTGCGGGCCGCGACAAGGATGCGCTTTCGGATCAGGTGGAGGTGCTGCGCCGCGATCTCGCCAGCATCACCGAAATCCTCTCGGAGATGGGCGTGCGCCGCAAGGACGAGACCGTTGCTGCGGCCCGTGCACGGTACGAGCGGATGCGCGGCGAGGGCGAAGCCCGCTGGCACGACGCCCAGAACCGCGCTCACGAAGCGCAGGACGAACTGCTCGCCACCATCCGCCGTCAGCCCGGCACTGCGCTCGGCGTTGCGATCGGGGCGGGGTTCCTCGCGGGACTGATCTTCGGGCGCAAGTAACCCGATGGCCATTCTCGCCTATTACGAAGCCCTCCTGCGCAAGAAAGTGCAGGGGGCCATCTTCAACGGCGTCGGCGGGATTTTCCTGCTGATCGGAACTGGCTTCCTCGCGGCCGCGCTCTGGATGGTCCTTGCCGAGGTACGGGACGCGAAGTTCGCGGCGACCGTCATGGGCTTCGGCTTCGTGGCGCTGGGATTTGTTGCCATGGGCGTCGGCTCGATCGTGTCGCGTATGCGCATCCGGCACATGCCTGCACCGCGGGCACGCGTCGGCGGGTCGCCGATGTTCCAGTTGCTTGAAGGATTCCTCGTCGGAATCGACGCGGGACGGCGGTCGCGCCGCCGCTGACCCTGCCGACGTAATCGAAAAGGCGCGCCGCTCGTGCAGACAGCTCCGGAGTCGATCCGAGTTCCACTCATCGTTCTCGCGACTATTGCCGCGGGAACGGTTCTTTTCATCGCCAAGGACATTGCCGCCCCAATCGCGCTTGCGGTCGTCATGGGCATTATAGTTGCGCCGCTGATGGACGCCCTCGGGCGCATCGGCGTTCCCGGCGGTCTTGCCGCGACTCTGATCCTGGTGTCGGTGGTCGCAGGCCTCGCGGCGCTGGTCTTTGCGCTCGAGCCGTTGTTCTGGAAGATCGTCGACGCCGTGCCGACCATCAGGTTCGAGCTCAGGTCCCTGGTCTACGATTTCCAGGGGATCATCCAGGGCATCGACGACGCGCAGGAACAGATGCAGGAGGCGCTCGGCGCGGCTGCGAAGGTGGCTGAAGGAGCCGCCGAGGGCGCGAAGGAGGCGGCGGCAGAAGAGGGTGCCGAGGAGGGCATGCCGGAGATGCCGACCCTCACCGACGCGATCTTCCTCGCACCGATCATCCTCGGCCAGTTCCTGATCTTTGCGGGCACGCTCTACTTCTTTCTTGTCACGCGGCACCGCGTCTACGCCGCCCTGGCCCAGCGTCTGAGCCAGGTGGGTGAATCCGCACAGCTGAGAAGCCGCTTTCACCGCGCCGAATATCTTGTCTCGCGCTACTTCGCGACGATCACCGTCATCAACGTGACGGTGGGCTTCGCGCTGGCAGGCTATCTCATGGCCATCGGTCAGCCGCTGCCGCTGGTGTGGGGGGCCGCGGCGGCGATCCTGAACTTCGTCCTTTACGTGGGGCCGGCGGCGATGGCCTGCGGACTGCTGCTTGGCGGCGTGATCGCGTTCGACGGACTCATGAGCTTTGCCCCGGTGATCGGCTACCTGTGCATCAACATGACCGAGGCGCAATTCGTCACGCCGTCACTCGTGGGCAAGCACGTGGCGCTCAACCCGCTGCTGGTCTTCGTGGTGCTCTGCTTCGGACTGTGGTTCTGGGGCCCGATCGGCGGTGTCGTGGCGATCCCCGCCATCGTCATTCTCATGTCCCTGATCGACGATCCGGCGAGCCGCAGCGCCGCGCCGCAGGAGACGCGCATTCCGCGCAAGGGGTAAGGCAGGCGCCGCCCGCCCGGCATGCACGCGGGCCGTGCATGCTGCCCCGCGGCGACAGCTTCAGAGAATTGACCGTAAATGATGCCGTGCCACATTGCCGGACCGGGCGGGCTGTGGCACAACGAGGTCAACCGCGTCTGAACGGAAGAGTTTAGTTCATGGCAGACGAAGCCCGCCGCCGCACGATGATGGTCGACACGCAGGTCCGCACGGCCGACGTGACCAAGTTCCCGATCATCTCCGCGATGCTGAAAACCCCGCGCGAGGCGTTCCTGCCGTCCGAACGGAGCGCTGCCGCCTACGCGAGCGAGAACGTGCCCCTCGGCGTCGCGAACCGCGTGCTGCTCGAACCGCGCACCTTCGCCAAGATGCTCGACGCGCTGAACCTGACGCGCGACATGCTCGTGCTCGATATCGGGTCGGGCTACGGCTACTCGGCCGCCGTGATCTCCGAAATCGCTGAAGCGGTCGTGGCGGTGGAGGAGGACGAGCATCTCGCCGACGAGGCGCAGCAACTGCTCACCGAACACCACGCCGACAACGTGATCCTGCACCGCGGCCCCCTGACCGAGGGCGCGGCCGAACATGGTCCCTACGACGCCATCGTCATCGAGGGCGGGGTCGAGACGGTGCCGGACACGCTTCTGGCGCAGATCAAGGACGGCGGGCGCATCGCCTGCGTCTTCCAGGAAGGCCGGCTCGGGGTCGTGCGCGTGGGCTACAAGCTCGATGGGCACGTGACCTGGCGCTTCTCGTTTAATGCCGGGGCGCCGGTTCTGCCGGGCTTCGAAAAAGAAACCGCCTTCGCCCTGTAATACAGGGGCAGCGGAAAGCGGCCGGGCGCTGAGGTCCGGCGCGGAACATCGGGCAGGAGGGGCAGCATGGCCTCGATCGTAGTCAGACGACTCGTCGCGGCGGCGTGCGCCGCGGTGACAATCAGCGCCGCCACCGGGGCCGCGCGGGCCGACACGCTCGCGGATGCCATGGTCGGCGCTTACACCAGCAGTGGCCTTCTGGAACAGAACCGCGCCGTTCTGCGCGCCGCGGACGAGGACGTGGCACAGGCGGTCGCGGCGCTGCGTCCGGTCATCAGCTGGTCCGCCGAGGTCAACCGCGGCTTCGGCACGGCGCAAAGCACCCAGAGCCAGCAGAACCCGCTGACCGGCCAGACCACCAGCACCACGGTTACCCAGAACACCGTGTCGAACCAGGCCTCGGTGGGCCTCTCGGCGCAGCTTCTGGTTTACGATTTCGGCCGCACCCGGATGGGCGTGGATCTCGCCAAGGAATCCGTGCTCGCCGCGCGCCAGAGCCTCGTGGGCATCGAGCAGCAGGTTCTCCTGCGCGCCGTGTCCGCCTTCTGGGAGGTGCGCCGCGCGCAGCAGACCGTGGACCTGCGCCAGAGCAACCTGCGCCTGATCGAACGGGAACTGCAGGCCGCCCGCGACCGCTTCGAGGTCGGTGAAGTGACCCGCACGGACGTGGCGCTGGCCGAGGCCCGCCTCGCCGAGGCGCGCAGCCAGCTCGCCATCGCGCGCGGCAACCTGACCAGCGCGCAGGAGGAATACTTCGCCGCGGTCGGCCGCCGGCCCGGGACGCTGACGCCGCCCCAGGCGGTGCCGAGGGTGCCCGCCACGGTCGAGTCGGCCACCAACACCGCGCTGCGGCTGCATCCCGAGATCATCGCGCAGCAGCATCGCGTCACGGTGGCCGAGCTGCAGATCGCGATTGCCGAGGCGGCGCAGAAGCCGACGGTTAACCTCTCCGGGCAGTACGGCTACTCGACCGATCTCGACAGCACCGATTTCAGCCGTTCCGGTTCGGTTTCGCTGGGCGCGTCCGGCCCGATCTACCGCGGCGGCGAGCTGACGTCGCTGGTGCGGCAGGCGATGGCACAGCGGGACCAGCAGCGCGCGCAGCTCCTTCAGGTGTCGCGCCAGATCCGCCAGAACGTGGCCGGCGCCTACATCGCGCTGCAGACCGCGCGCGCCTCGATCGAGGCCGGCGACAACCAGGTGCGCGCCGCGCAAATCGCCTTCGAGGGCATCCGCGAGGAAGCGACGCTCGGCGCCCGGACAACGCTCGACGTGCTCGAGGCCGAGCAGGACCTGCTCGATGCGCGCACTCTCGTGGTGTCGGCACGGGTGGACCAGTACATCGCGGCCTACAACGTCATCTCTGCGATGGGCCTCCTGACGGTCGAACAGCTCGACCTGCCGGTGCAGCGCTACGATCCGTCGGTCTATTACAACATGGTCAAGAACGCTCCGGCACGCTCGGTGCAGGGCGAACGCCTCGACCGTGTGCTGCGCGCGATCGGAAGAGACTAGAATTGTCACGGTCTGTTGTGCCGATTCACCTCCGCCTGTAGTCTGGACGAGAGGCGAGAGTGGTACGACAATGACAAATCACGCTACCAACGCGGAAATCGAGGATGTTTTGTCCTCGATCCGGCGACTGGTGTCGCAGGACACCCGGCCCGAGGAACGCGATTCCGAGCCCGTCGCGGCGGACGCGGCGCCCAGACCGGCGCCGACACCCGCTCCCGACCGCGGAACGCTGATTTTGACGCCGCAACAGCGCGTTCCCGATACGGAAACAACGCCGCCTGAAACCTCGCGCAAAGCTTCGGCTTCTGTCGTGTCGGACACGTTCGAGTGGGCGCCTCGGAAGGAGCGGCACATCGCGTCTCCGGACCCCGTGGCAAAGGTCGAGACGTCGAAGGGTTCCGAGCCCGACCTGTCGGAGCCACTGACGCTCGACGACACGCTCCGCGCCGATGATCGCCCGGCCAAGGCCGAGACGGGCAAGGCGAGCGAGGAACCGAAGTCGCAGAGCTCTGCCGGCTCCGACATGTTGCGCGCGTTGGTGGCCGAGGAACTCGCACGCGTGGTGGCGGAGCCTGACGAGTCCGACGCGCCCGGGGACGCGCCGCACCAGACGACCGGCGCCGATGCCGACCACCCCGAGGCGGAACACCCCGAGCCGGGGGCCGACACCACCGAGGCGACCGACGAGGCCTTAGCACCGGAGGCCGCGTTCTTCGCGGGCACCGACCCGGATGAGGCAGGGGGCGCGTTCGAGGACGATCCCGAGGCGCCTGCGACCTTCTCGCAACCTGCTAAGGACCCCGAGCCAGCGGCCGAGGCGCCCGAAGCGCGTGGCGAAAAGCCGGGCGCGCCGGATGCTGCCGCTCCCCGCGCCCGTTCGCTGGAGGACAAGATCGCCGAACTCGAGGCGATGATCGCTCAGGCGGACGCCGAGTGGGACGTAGAGGACGGCCGTCGCGGTGGTCCCATCCCCGGTCCCTGGCCGCGTGCGGTGGCGCCGACCACGCCGCAGCCGCCCGCGGTGGCGTATGACGTGGACCTGCGCGCACTTGTCGCCGACATCGTGCGGGAAGAGCTGCAGGGCGTGCTGGGCGAACGCATCACCCGCAATGTCCGCAAGCTCGTCCGTCGCGAAATCCAGCGCGCGCTGATCGGCCACGAGATCGACTAACGATCCACGGCCTGCGCGGCGGATCGCATCCGTGACGACCATTAAAAAAGCGCGCCCTGCGACGGGCGCGCTTTTGAGGATCTGGCTGGGGATCGGCGGATCAGGCGGCTTCGGCCGCATCCGCGATCAGCGCAGCGCTACGGCGCTCGCTTTCCTCGCGCGACAGCGCGACGGAGGTGCGAACACCCTTCGACACGAATTCCATCAGGCCTTCGACGACCCGTTCGTTCGGGTCGATTCCGGCGCAGCTCAGGACTTCGCGCCCGTCGCGCGAGCGCGCCCAGCGAGCGATCTGTTCCGGACCATTGCCGTACTTCTTGTCGTCGGCAATGGCATCGTCGAGAGCGGCGAGAACAACGGCAGCGAACAGTTTGCGGGCACGGTTGCCCTGTTCGGCGTTGAACGCCGTCCCATCCACGAAATCTCGCATGATGCGTCCTTGTTTTATTTGTCTTGTAATTCCGGGCGTGAGGGGCCTTATCGCTGATGCAGCTTGATTCGCATAGCCCGCAAACGCATGGCACCCTTGCGGGTGGCGCATGGCTGGCAGCGCGGGGCACACGATATCTGGTAAGCTTGCAGGGGCAGCATCCTCCAGATATAGGCGGGCGCACACGAGGATCAACAATTCGCCACGGTATTGTCCCATGCCCAAGATCAACGGTAACGAGATCCGCCCCGGCAACGTTCTCGAGCACGACGGTGGCCTGTGGGCCGCGGTCAAGGTCGATCACGTAAAGCCCGGTAAAGGTGGTGCATTCGCGCAAGTCGAGATGCGCAACCTCCGCAACGGCTCCAAGCTGAACGAACGCTTCCGCTCTGCCGACAAGGTCGAGCGCGTGCGCCTCGAACAGCGCGACATGCAGTTCCTGTTCGAGACCGACGGTCTGCTGACCTTCATGGACGCCGAAACCTTCGACCAGGTGACACTGCCCGCCGAGATCCTCGGCGACCGGCGTCCCTTCCTGCAGGACGGCATGACGATCGTCGTGGAATTCCACGAGGAAGAGGCGCTGAACGCCACGCTGCCGCAGAAGGTCACCTGCAAGGTCGTGGAGACCGAGCCGGTGGTGAAGGGCCAGACCGCGGCGAACTCGTTCAAGCCCGCGATCCTCGACAACGGCGTGAAGGTCCAGGTGCCGCCCTTCGTCGGGCCCGACGAGGATATCGTCGTGAACACCGAGACCATGGAATACGCCGAGCGCGCGTGAGCGCCGGCAAAGGGCCGGGACGGACCGGACCGGCACACCGCTACGTCTTCGTCGGCGGTCTGCATCGGTCCGGCACCTCGCCGCTCACCCGGATGATCGAAGGACTGCCCGGCGTGTCGGGCATCTCCGGCGCACCGGTGCCAGAGCAGGAGGGCGTCTACCTCCAGGGCGCGATCCCGCACACCGCCCTTCACGGGCGTCCCATGCACTTCGCCACCGATCCCGCGCAGCACCATGTCGAGGGCTCGATCTACGACCGTCTCGACGTGCGCGAGCGGATCGAGGCCGACTGGACCCCGTGGTTTGCCCCCGGTGCCGCGTGGCGGGTCGAGAAGTCGCCGCCGAACATGACACGCACGCGGCTCTACCAGCAGCTCTTTCCGCTGTCGCATCAGGTGGTGATCCTGCGTCATCCGCAGGCCGTGCACGGCGCGGTGTCGAAATGGGTGGACCTAGGGCAGGGCGGAGCGCTTGCGCACTGGCTCGAGGCACATGCCCGGCTGCGCGCGGACCTCGCACACCTGCACCACGTCCTCGTCATCCGCTACGAGGACCTCGTCGCGGACCCCGACCGCTACCGCCGGGGCATCGCGGCCTTTCTCGGGATCGAGGCCGAGGGCGCGGCCGAGACCGGTCTGGCGGATCGCAACCACACCTATCCCGGCTGGGCGCTGTCCGACGATGAGGCCGCGGCCTGCGCCGAGTGGGGCTATGCCAGCGACATGGGCGTGACCGAGTGGACGCCCGTCGTGAACCACGCGCTGAACGCGGTGCGCGAGAAGGTGCTGCGGATCCTCACCTGAGGCGGGTTGCCGATTGACGCGGTCTCCGGTCGGGCCGAGTGCCCGGATCGGCGGACCGGATCAGTCGCGCGACGTCAGCCTGCCAGCGCCGCGCTCCGGTCCGGTGGCAGCTCGATCGGCCGGAACCGTATCTCGGGCGACGGCGCGTCCACCGCCGCGATGACTTTCGCGTAGAGCGCCTCGTAATCCCGCACCATCCGATGATGCGAAAATCGCGCCTCGGCCCGTGTCCGCGCGGTCGTCCGTGGCACCCCCATCGCCCGTCCGATCGCGGCGGCCAGCGCGTCCACGTCGCCTGCCGGCGCCAGCGCGCCTGCTTCGCCCCCGACCTCGCGCGCCGCGCCGATGTCGAAGGCCGCGACGGGCAGGCCGCAGGCCATCGCCTCGGCGGCCACGAGGCCGAATGGTTCGTGCCAGGTCGGCGTGAACAGCAGGACGGAGGCGCGTCCGACCTCGCGCGCGAGGGTGGCCGCGTCACGCGCGCCCTCGTAGGTGACCTCGCCGCCCAGCCGGGGCACGACCTCGGCTGCGTGAAAGTCCGGATCGTCGATCACGCCGAAGAGGCGCAGCCGCACGCCCGCGCGCCGTGCCGCCTCTATGGCCAGCTCGGGACCCTTGGTGGCGCTGATGCGCCCGATCCAGACCGCGGTGCCGTCGCCCTCGGGCCGAAAGGGCCAACGGTCGAGATCGATTCCGTTCGGTACGACATGCGCCTCGGCCGGGCGGTCGGCATCCTCGGCCCACCAAGTCCGGGCGTGCGCCTCCGAGCAGAGCGTCACCCGGTTCCACGGCGCCAGCGCGCCCTTGATCGTCCGCTCAAGGACGTCGAAGGGCGGGATGTGCAACGAGGTGACGCAAGGCACGCGGTCCCGCCGCGCGAGGCGGGGGACATAACGGTGCAGCGCGTTGTTGTGGATGACGTCGAACTCGGCGCCGCGCAATTCGTCCAGAACGGCGCCGTGGGCGCGGTCGAGGAGTCCGGTCAGCCTCTCGGTCTCGCGGTAGTGTTGCCAGGGAAACGTCGCCTCGTAGTGGCGCGGCAGGACCGGGCGCAGGGCGACTCCCGCGTCACTGTCGCCTGCGGCGAAGAGCGTGACGTCGTGCCCACGGTCCCGCAGCGCCCGGCAGAGATGCCACGAATGCGCCTCCATCCCGCCCATGAAGGGCTCGGCGATCGGGTGGCGGACGTGGGCCACCACCGCGATGCGCAAGGGGCGGGCGGCCTTATTCTGCCGCGACATCTGTCAGCCTCGATTGCGCGGCGTGGACCTCCCGGGTGCGGGCGCGGTTGTCGACGGTGCGCGGGTCGATGCCTTGCAGAATGTCGAGCACGCGGCGCGTGGTGGCATAGGGCGCGGTCTGCTGCCGGCAGAGGGCGAAGTCCTCCTCGCCCGGCTCCCGCAGCACGACGATCCCCTCGGGCCGTTTTTCGATCAGGCCCATCAGCTCGAAGCCGTAGAGCCAGTGCTCCATCGTGCGGTGGCCCCACTTTTCGGCGAAGAGGTCGGCGTTGCGGATGACCGAGCGCAGGTGGTGGATCGGCGGCATGCAATGGGCGTGGTGCTGGTGATAGACCTTGGCACCCTTGAGCCACCAGATCGGCTGGCCCTGCTCGGCGACGGTGCGGCCGAAATCGGTATCCTCGCCGCCGTAGCCTCGGTAGCGCTCGTCGAAGCCGCCCGAGGCGCGCCAGTCGGCGGCGGACATGGCGAAGTTCAGCGACCAGAAGCAGCGATAGTCGTCGCAGGCGGCGCGGCCCCAGCGCGGCGGCTTGCCCCGGTCGGGGTGCCGCTCGGCCAGCCGGTCGAAGCGCACCCAGTCGATGCCGTTCGCCGTCGCCCCGTCGGTGGCGCCCTGCGGAAGGTACATGACCTCTCCCATGTGAACGCCGGGCGCGGCGGTGACCGACGCGGCGTAGTCGGCGATAAGTTCGGGGTGCGGGATGCAGTCCACGTCGAGGAACACCAGAACGTCGCCGTGGGCGGCCTGCGCGGCGGCGTTGCGCGCGCCGGCCAGCGCCGGGGCGCCGTCGGGCACCGGGACCTGCCGGATCTCGAAGGGCGCGTCGGGCAGGTCGTCATAGGGCGCGTCCTGCATGAGGCCGATCACCAGTTCGTCGGGGCGCAGGCGCTGCTCGGTCAGGCCGCGGACGACGTTTGCAAGGTGGTCCGCGCGTCCGGCGGCGATGGTGAGCGCAGAAATCCGCGTCATGCGACGATCCTTCTCTGGTCTTGGGTCGTGAGCGAGGGGGCCGGCGCCCAAAGGCGCTCGGCCAGGGCGTCGAGCCAGTGCGCCGCGTCGCGCGCGGCGGCGTCCGAGACGAGCGCGCGCTGGCGTCCGGGCGCATGGGTGTCGGTGGCGGCGCGGACGGCGCGGCGCCACGCCTGCGCCGAGGAGGGCAGGTGCGGCTCGCAATGCGCGACACCGACGGCGGCAAGCGCGCGCGCCTTGCAAACCTGCTCGTCGAAGTAGCGCCACTCGGGCACGACGATCCACGGCACGCCGGCCGACAGGACCTGGGCGCAGGTGCTGTTGCCAGCGGACGAGACCACGAGGTCCGCCGCAGCGAGCCAGCGCTCCGGCGCGTCGATCCAGCCGTGATGCGTGATGTTGCCCGGATCGGTGGCGTGCCAATCGCGCTGGAGGTGGCCGATGGTCGCCCACTGCATGTCGGGAAAGGTGCGCGCCGCGACGCCGAACGGCGCCTGCGCGAAGCCGCTTCCGCCGCCGCCCGAGAGGACGAGGGCGAGCCGCGCGTCCTTGGCGATCCCGAGGGCTGCGCGGGCGGCTGCGCGGTCGGGCAGGGGGCCCGTGCCGAGGCCACCGGCAAAGTGCATCTTGCCGCGCATCTCGGCGTCCCAGTCGGGCTGCGCCAGCGCCTCGGCGAATGGCGCGAGAAGGCCCGCCGCGCCGCGATAGGCTGCCATGTGGCCGGGATCGCCGCGCTCGCCATGCTGCATCACGCAGACATGCGGCACCGAGCAGAGCCGCGCGAGCTGTGCGACCTCGGCGCTCACGTCCGAGACGATTAGCGCGGGGTCCGCGTCGCGGAACCACTGCGCCAGCGTCGCCATCGCTTCGCGGATCGATGGCCAGCCCACCGGCGCGCAATGCAGCGTGTCGGGCGTGGGCATGTCCGCAAGCCCGGGTGCCTCGTCGCCCGTGGCCTCGAAGAGCGAGGGAACGCGCCGGACTTCCACGTGATCGGGAAGGTCGCCGAAGATGTCGTCGCGGGCGCAGAAGATCGTCAGCGGACGGTCCTCGGGTAGGGCGCGGGCCAGCGCGGCGCAACGCTGCGCGTGGCCGCGGCCCTGATGGTGAACGAAATATCCGATAGGGCGCCGGGCGAAGGTGGTGTCCTTCATTCCGCCGCCTCGATATCGGCATCGAACACGGGCGCGGGGTCGGACGCCTGCGGGATCAGCCGCTCGAGCCCCTCCAGCACGCCGTCGGCATAGGGCGCCCGTGCCCGCACCAGCCCGGTGCGCGGCGGCAGCGACAACTCGCGCCGGGCGTTGGCAGGCAGGATCGCGCGGGTCGCGGCCTCGAGCATATCGCGGTCGTTGCCGCTATCGCCGGCGCAGACGATCCGGTCGAAGCCGAGCCCGGCCTGCCCTGCGACGTGACACGCCGCGGCCCACTTGCCTGCACGTTCGGGGATCACGTCGATCAGGCGCCCATGCGAGTGGATCACCCGCGCGCCGGCGCCCGCCGCGTCCAGCGCCGCAGCGGCGCGCCGTGCGGCGTCCGGAGAGCCCACGTAGCTCAGTTTCCACTGCCGCTGTTCGTAGTCGGCCTGGGCGGTGAGGCCCTGCGCGGCGCAGATGGCGATGGCCGCTTCGCGGTTCCAACCGCGCGAGATCCGCGCGGCGTAGGCGTCGTCGAGGCGCAGCGCCCCACAGCGGTCGTGGCGCCAGATCTCGGTGCCGACGGAGGTCACGAACACATCGGGTTCGGGCAGGTCCCACTCGTGCAGAACGCCGCGCGCCTCGCTCACGGTTCGGCCGGTGGCCACTGCGAACAGCACGTCGTTCGACCGAGCCGACCGCCAGTCGGCAAAGCGGCGGGCGGCCTGCCGGGACCCGGTGAGTGTGTCGTCGACGTCCGACGCCAGAAGCCAGCCGGGATCGCGCGGCCCCGGCGGAGCCCGGCCCACCCGGCGCGCGATTGCGAGGCTGCGCTCCGCCCAGCGGTTCCAGCTGAAGGCGCCTTCGGCGCGGCGTCGGGCGGCGAAGGTCGCGGCCTCGGTGAGGGCCGCGTCGTCGAGAGCGGCGCGCAGCGCGGTCGCGAGTGCGGCATGATCGGTCGGGCTGACCAGCCGGCCATGGCCGATCTCGCGCAGGATGTCCGGCGGGCCGCCGCGGTTCGTCGCCACGACAGGCACGCCGGCCTGCGCGGCCTCCACCACAGTCAGGCCGAAGGGCTCGTGCAGGGCGGGGTTCACGAAGACGCCGCTTCGCGCCGCCGCGAGCGCGTAGAGCGAGGGGATGTCCTCGGACGCGTGGTCGGGCGGCAGGGCGACGCGGCCCGCAAGGCCCGCCGCCGCGACCCGGTCCTGGAGATCGCGGAAGACCGCGTCTCCGGGCGTGGTGCCGTCGCCGCGGATACCCGCGACGATCACGAGGTTCGCGGTCTTGCGCAATGTCGCGCAGCCGGCATAGGCGTCGATCAGGCCGGCGAGGTTCTTCTTTTCCACCGGACGGGCGATGGCCAGGATCACCGGCTTTTCCGGGGCGTCGAGATGCGGGGCGATCAGGCGGTGTGCTGGGCCGAGGTCCCGGGTCGCGGGCTGCGTGCGTCCGGGGTTCAGCCGGAACGTCCTCCCAGCCGCGTCGGGCACGAGGTTGGAGACCTGCCGCTCGGCTTCGTCCCGGGATGACACGATCACCGCGTCGGCCCTCGCAAGCGCCCGCGCCTCGCGTGCGATGCGCCGCTCCAGCTCCGCGTCCACCTCGGCGCCGCGCTTGTCCGCGCCAAGCGAGTGCGGCGTGAAGAGCCAGGGAATGGCGAAGCGTTCAGCCGCGGCGGCACAGAGTTCGGCGGCGTCGGAGAAGTGGGCGTGCAGCAGGTCCGGGCGCGGTCCGCTCTCCAGCATCTCGAGGAAGGCATCGGTCAGCGCGGGCAACTCGCTCTCGAGCGCCTCCTTCTCGAGATAGGCGCGCCGTGCGGTCGACAGACGCCGGATCATCACGCCATCCGTCACGATCTCCTCGGGCACGGCATACTGCGCGCCCAGACGGGCATCGTCGAATGCGCGGGTGACGATGTCGACGCGCTGCACCGCAGGCAGGTGCGCCTGCGCGACGGCCGCGCCGAGGACGTAGGCGATGTGGCCGCCGGTGTCCTCGGTCACGCCATAAGAGACCGGCGGCGCCGAAAGGCAGCCGCCGAGGGCAACGTGCATGATCCGCATGTGAGTACTTTCCGTGTTCGCGGGGGGCACCCCGCTGAGCCCGCCGGCAGAGTGGTAACCCCTCCCCCCCCCTCGGTGTTCCACGCCCGTTTCCGCGATTGCGAAATGCGAACCGGGCCGGTGAAACAGGGGGGCTGGCTCAGCCCTCGTATTCGCCCATGAACTGTTGCCGGCAGGTGCCGTAGAGGTAGCTGGCCGACCAGGTCAGCACCATGAAACCGGCGAGTGACTGGATCATCGCCACGATCCGCAGAGGGCCGACGACGTTCATTCCGGTCTGGCCGAGCGTGGTGAAATTCATGCCCGAAAAATAGTAGTAGTCGCTCCACGTCCCCTGGAAGCTGCCGCCGAAGGCCTCCGGCCAGAGGCCATGATGCAGCACGACGTAGACCAGCCCGCCCGCGACGATCTGCACCAAGTGGATGACCGCGAGCATCGAGAAGACCGAGATCGGCAGCCAGCGCGAACGCCGCAGCGGCTCCGGGACAAGCGACGTGGCCGTCATCAGGAGCAGGTGGTGAAGGCAGGCCGTCGCGACGAGGAAAGCCAGTCCGATTGCCGTTGCCATGCCCGATACCTCATCCGTGCGCGTGTTCCGTTCCGGAGAACAAAGCGTTTGAGAACCGAGAGTTCCGCGCTGGGGCTATGTTTGCCGTCTGGGAAGGCGAATGGCACGGATGCCGTGTGGGAGGGCACCCATGTCGGCAGAACCGCCGAGCAATGCCGCGGCGCCGTGCACCGCCGGGGATGGATCACGCCCGCACGACGTCCTTGGCGCGGGAGATGCCTGAAGGGCGCCGCGCAATCGCCATCCGGCCCCGAGGGATGGCGATTTGGCCGGGTTTGATGCGCGGTTTCGCGGTCGTCCGATGCCGGAGAAGGCCGGATCGCCAGCCCGCGTGCTCGCGAAGGCGTGGCCTGCTCTCCGCGTGCGGGGGGTCGCATACGCCGGATGAAATGCCGCGGTGAAGCCCGGTGGGGCTTCGCGCTACGGCAGGCAGGTGGACGCGCCACCGACCCATCCGTCGGCGCGGTCACACCCCGATGCGGTCGAGAAGTCCCGTCACCATCGCATGATATCCCCCGCCGAAGAGGCGAAGGTGCACCAGCGCGGGCCACATCTGGTAGATTGGCTGGCGTTCTTCCCAACCGGCATCGGGCTTGCCGTAGCCGCGCCAGAAGCCCTCGTCGGGCTGACCGAAGAGGGTGAGCATGGCCAGATCGACCTCGGAATGGCCGTAATAGCTGGCCGGGTCGATCATCACGGCGCGCTCGGCCGTGAAGTGGACGTTACCGCCCCAGAGATCGCCGTGCAGCAGCGAGGGCTTGGGATCGCGCGGCAGCATCTCCGGCAGGCGGGCGGCCAGGCGCTCGACCCGCGAGGCGATGTCGGCGGGCAGGGCGGAGGGGTCGGCCAGCAGCCGGCGCTCGGCCCAGAAGGCGGGCCAGTCGTCACTCATCTCGTTGGGGATCGGCACGGAGCCGAAGGCGTAGTCCTCGGACCAGCCGTACCCGGTGCCCGCCCAGCTATGCAGCTGCGCCAGCGCCTCGCCCAGTCCGCGCCACGTCTCGCGCGTCGCGGGCGCCTCGGGCAGGTAGTCGAGCACGATCAGGCGGTGCTCTGCGTGCAGGACCGACGGCACCGGCGCGCGCAGCAGCGCCATCTCGGCCAGCATCCGCGCCTCGACATGCACCAGCGGCCCGGTCTTCACGACCATCTCGCGCCCGTCCTGCAGGCGCACGTAGCGCACGTCGGATAGGTCTCCGCCAGAAAGCGGACGGTCCTCGGCGACGTCCGATCCGAAAGTGTCGAGAACGGCGATGGGAAGGGTCATGTCTGTGCCTCGTACCTGACGACGGCGTCGCCGGCCCGCATCTCGCCCTTGGCCTGCGCGAACCGCAGATGGGCCAGTGCCGCGCCGTGCGACTGGGTGAAGAGAGTGCCGACGGCCTTGCCGTCCGCGTCGATGCCGGTGCCGACGGGGGCCGTGCCGTCCACGACGACGCGCGCGAGGCCCTTCTTCAGCTCGGTCTTGTGCTTCATGCGGGCGGTGACCTCCTGGCCGACGAAGCAGCCCTTGCGGAAGTCCACGCCGTTCAGCCGCTCGAACCCGGCTTCGAGGATGAAGGTGTCCGGGGTCAGCTCGATGCCGGTTTCCGGCACGGCGGCGTCCACGCGCAGGGCATCCCAGTCGATGCCGTCCTCGCTTGCGCGGCCGTCATAGGCGCGCCAGCCCATCGCCGGGTCGCGCGGATCGGCAAAGGCGCCCTCGGGCGCGTTCCCGGTGCCGCGGGCGGGCACGATGTCGGTGTCCTCGATGGTGACCTTGGCGCGGAGCTTGTAGAGCATCAGCGCCTTCTTGAGGTCCGCGATCAGCGGGGTCGCCACGTCGAGCAGGATCGCCTCGTCCTCGGGGACGAGGAAGAAGTCCGCGCGGTACTTGCCCTGGGGCGTCAGCAACGCGGTGTAGACGAGGCCGTCCCGCAGCCGGGTCACGTCGTTGGTGACGAGACCCTGCAGGAAGTTCTCGGTGTCGGGGCCGCTCAGCCTCAGGACGGTGCGCTCTGGATCGGTCATGTCTGCCTTTCCGGTATCGGTCGGGTCCGGTCTATATCATGTCACCCTTGCGGGGACAGGGGGGCGGCTCTGCAAGGCCGGGGTCCTGATGACCGCCGGACCGCCGCGGCACACTGCCGAAAGCGGAAGATGTCGCGCCTCAGCTGTCGTCGGCGAACTGCAGACGGTAGAGATCTGCATAGACGCCGCCGCGTGCAAGGAGCTCTTCGTGGGTGCCCTGGTCGAGAACGCGGCCGCGATCCATCACCACGATCTTGTCGGCGTTTCGCACGGTCGACAGCCGGTGCGCGATCACCAGAGTCGTGCGGCCTTCGGCCAGCCGGTCGAGGGCGGCCTGCACGACCTTCTCGGATGCGGCATCCAGCGCCGACGTCGCCTCGTCCAGCAGCAGGATCGGCGTGTCGCGCAGAAGGGCGCGGGCGATGGCGACGCGCTGGCGCTGCCCGCCCGACAGATTCGACCCGCGCGGACCCACCGGCGTGTCGAGCCCGTTCTCGAGGCGCGGCACGAAGTCCGAGACATGCGCGGCATCGAGCGCGGACTGGAGCCGGTCCTCGGGGATGTCGTCCTGACCCAGCACGATGTTCTCGCGCAGGGTCTCGTCGAAGAGGAGCGCGTCCTGGCTGACCACCGAGAACAGGTGCCGCAGGTCGCGAAGGGCGAGGTCCTGCACCGGGACGTCGCCGATGGTCACGGTGCCCTCGGCCGGGTCGATGAGCCGGGTCAGCAGGTTGAAGACGGTGGACTTGCCCGCGCCCGACGGTCCCACGAGCGCGGTGACCTGGCCGGCTTCGGCGGTGAGGTTCGCGGCCTCCAGCACCGTCTCGTCGCCGTAACGCGCGGTGACGTCGCGCAATTCGATGCGCGGCACGCCCTCGGGGGCCGGGCGCGGCTCGGCGGGATCGGTGATCGCCGGACGCAGGTCCAGAAGCTCCTTGATCCGCTCGAGCCCGGCCGCCGCCACCTGCAGGATGCCCGAAACCGCGCCGAGGCGGCGCAGCGGCTCGAAGGCGAGGCCGATGGCGGTGAAGAAGGCCATGAAGTCGCCGACTGTCTTCTCGCCCGACAGGATCTCGCCGCCGCCGTAGAACAGCACCCCCGCGAAGCCGAGGCCCGACATGATGTCGATGAGACCGGGGATCGAGGCCTGCCCGGCGGTCGAACGGACCTCGGTGCGGATGCGCTCGCGCGTGAGCCGGCGATAGCGCCTGGCCTGGTAGCGCTCGAGCGTGTTGAGCTTCACCGGCACGATGCCGTGCAGGATCTCGTTCACCCGCGTCGAGAGCCGCGCGGCGGTGTCGCGCGCCGCCCGCGCGTTGCCCCGCACGAAGCGCTGCACGAAGAGCGCCGGCGCGATCAGCAGCGGCGCGCCCACGAGCGCGATCAGCGTCCAGCGCCAGTCGATGAAGAACGCCACCCCGAAGAGCGAGAACAGCGCGACCACGTCGCGGCCCGCGCCGGTGATGATCGCCCGCCAGACCTTGTTGACCGATTCGACGTCGCCCTCGATCCGCTGCATCAGGTAGCCGGGCGAGGTCGCCTGGTGGAAGTCGCCGCCGAGGGTCATCAGGTGCGACACCAGATCGGTACGGATCTCGGCCACCGTCTCCTGGCTGACCTTCGCGAGCACGACCTTCTGGACCACGCTGGCTAGCGCGCGCACCGCGAAGATGCCGAAGAAGGCGAGGCCCACCAGGGGCAGGAGCGACGTGGAGCCGCCGACGAAGACCTCGTCGAACATCGGCTTCATCGTGTAGGAGAGCGCGCCGAACATGGCGCCCTCGAGCGACATGAAGATCACGGCGACCACGATCAGCGGCCAGTGACGGCGCAGGTAGCCCCGCCAGAGCCAGAGCATCAGCTGGCGCCGCTCGAAGGCGGAGCTGTCGGGGGTGTCTGCGTCCGAAAGCTTCATGCGGGGCGCGCCGCCTCCTTCGGCGGCTGGCGGGCGTCGAACGCCTTCTGCAACCGCTTGTGGTCGTATTCCTGGCGGATCCAGTCCTCGAACCCGATCTCGCCCCAGCCCTGGCGGGCGGCGAACACGTCGAGGATGTAGTCCTGGATGCCGGTCTTGGTCCAGTCGAGGTGGATATAGCGGATGCCCAGCTGCTTCTTCGCCTCGGTGATCGACGCGCCGGCGAAGATCAGCAGGTACATCGCGCCGACGAAGCCGGTGCGGTCGGCGCCGGACTTGCAGTGGAAGACCATCGGGCGCTCGGCCTCGCGGATCACGTCGATCACGTGCACGATCCGGTCGCGCCGCGCCGCCTGCCGCGCCATCAGCTTCGCGTCCACGAGGGTCAGGCCGAGCCGCGCGCAGGCTTCCTTCTCGAAGAGGTAGTAGGAAAACTTGTCCTCGCCGCGCAGGTTGACGACCGTGCGGATGCCGAGCTTGGCGTAACGGTCGAAGCGCCGCGCGGTCGGCTGGTTCGAGCGGTAGACCCCCGGCGCGACCTCGTGGAAGTTGTGCCAGAACGTCCGCAGGAAGGCGTGGTCGAAGAGGTGGTAGTGCAGCCACGCCATCGCTCGCCCGCCGCGCGTTTCGATGTCACGCCCGAACGAACGGCGCACCCGCCGCTCCCATTCTTCAACCCGTGTCCACAGCCGCGCGATCATGCAGGGCCCTCCTTCGTCCCCCGTGTCCTTAGCCCGTGCGGGGCGCGGGCGAAAGGCGGCTGGCGAAAGCGGGCTGACCCGGTCCGGAGCGAGGGCGCTGCCCTCGCGCTCCCGGAGTATTTGCGACGAGAAGAAGGGAGGTGCGGGGACAACGGGATGCGGGGCCGGGGCCGTCGGAGCGAGGACTCTGCCTTCGCGCTCGCGCAATTGTTCGGCCCGGAAGAGGCGGTGGCAGAGCGTTGCGATGGCGGTGGCGCGATTGACGCCCCCCGCGAGGCGCGCCACCTTCGCGCCGGGCCGGCCCCCGGGGCCGGTGTTTCGGAAAGGTTTCCCATGTCGCTCGCCCACGGTCGTCCCTATCTCGCGATTCCCGGTCCCTCGGTCATGCCGGACGCGGTCCTGGCCGCGATGCACCGCGCATCGCCCAACATCTACGAGGGTGACCTGATCGACATGGTCGACGGCATGATTCCTGACCTGCGCCGGGTGGCGCGCACCGAGGGGCATGTTGCGATCTACATCTCGAACGGCCACGGCGCCTGGGAAGCGGCGCTCGCCAATACCGTGGCACCGGGCGAACGGGTCCTGATCTGCGCCACAGGGCGCTTCGGGCACGGCTGGGCCGAGATGGCGCAGGGGCTGGGGATCGAGGTTGAGGTCCTCGACTTCGGCCGCAAGACGCCGGTCGAGGCGGACCGCGTGTCCGAGGCGCTGCGTGCGCGTCCGGTGAAGGCGGTCCTGATGGTGCACACCGACACCTCGTCTTCGCTGCGCTCGGACGTGGCGGAGGTGCGCCGCGCGGTGGACGAGGCCGGGCAGGGGGCGCTCTTGATGGTGGACTGCATCGCCTCGCTCGGATGCGATCCCTACGAGATGGATCTGTGGGGCGCGGACGTGACGGTGACCGGCAGCCAGAAGGGGCTGATGGTGCCGCCGGGACTGGGCTTCGTGTTCTTCTCCGACCGGGCGGCGGAGGTGCGCCGGGCGATGCCGCGGGTGTCGCGCTACTGGGACTGGGGACCGCGGGCGGACCCCGAAATGTTCTACCAGTATTTCGGCGGCACCGCGCCGACACATCACCTGTTCGGCCTTCGCGCCGCGCTCGACCTGATCCACGCCGAGGGGATCGAGGCGATCTGGGCGCGGCACGCGACGCTGGCGCGCGCGATCTGGGCCGCGGCGGAGGTCTGGGGCGAGGGAGGGCCGCTGACGCTGAACGTGGCGGAGCCGCGCCATCGCAGCCATGCCGTGACCGCGCTGCGACTCGGGACGCCCCACGCGGCCCGGCTGCGCGAGTGGACGGCGCGGGCGGCGGGCGTGACGTTGGGGATCGGCCTCGGGATGAGCGAGGAGGGCGATCCCAAGGGACAGGGTTACTTCCGGTTCGGTCACATGGGGCACGTGAACGCGCACATGATCCTCGGCCTCTTGGGCACGGTGGAGGCGGGGCTCGCGGCGCTGGACATCCCCCATGCCCCGGGCGGCGTGTCGGCGGCGGCGAAGGTCATCGCGGAGGCCTGAGAGGCGCGCGCGCCTTGGCGGCCGCTCCGGTGGGCGTGTCGCGGGACCCGGCCATCGCCTGTCAATGCGAGTGCTTGACCGGTCGCGGTTTCGGCGGCGGCCAACCGCGTAGTCCCGTTGCTTCCGGTGCCGGCGCGCCTGTCCGTATCGGCGTCGAGATGCTCGGGCGTGCCGCCTTGCGTCGCGTTCCTTGGGGCGCGGGCATGGTCCTGCGTGGCCGCCTCAGGCCCGCCGCGCGGCCAGACGGTCGATCAGGTGATTGAGGCCGAGCCCGACCAGCAGCACCACCGGAAGGCCGAACATGGCCCAGATCACGCCCAGCACCCACAGGAGGTTGACCAGGCCCATCGCGAGGGCGGCGTTGGTGTAGTCCGGGGCGCGGCGGGGGCCGGTGTCGTGCATGGAATCGCTCCGAGGCGTCGTGACCCCGGAAAGGATAACGCGGATGCCGGGCGCGGAAAGGGCTCAGGCGTGGGCGGCCTCGCGCGCGTCCTGCAAGGCGCGGGGCAGTTCCTCGGCCAGCACGTCGAGCTCGGCCTGCGTGCCGGCACCGATGCGGATGCAGCGGTCCTGCGGCGGGCGCGCGGGCATTCTGACGAACACGCCACGGGCGCCGAGCGCCTTGAGCACCGCGCGCGCGAAGTCCCCGTCGCCCCCACAGTCGACCGTCACGAAGTTGGTGGCCGAAGGCAGGGCCGTCAGACCATTGGCCTGCGCGATCTGCCCGATCCGGTGTTTCGACAGCGCGACCTGTTCCTGCACCTCCCCGAGCCACACATCGTCGGCCAGCGCCGCGGCGGCGGCTTCCTGCGCGGGGCGCGTCATGCCGAAATGATCGCGGACCTTGTCGAACGCGCCGACGAGCGCGCGGGCTCCGGTGGCGTAGCCAACGCGCGCGCCGGCCATGCCGTAGGCCTTCGAAAAGGTGCGGAAGCGGATCACGCGCGGGTCTTCCGGGTCGATCCGGGGGGCGGTGCCGTCGGGGGCGAACTCGATATAGGCCTCGTCGAGGACCAGAAGCGTGCCGTCGGGAATGCGGTCGAGCGCGGCCTCGATCACGGCGCCGCTGTGCCACGAGCCCATCGGGTTGTCGGGATTCGACAGGTAGCACAGCTTGGCGTTCACCTCGCCGGCGCGGGCGAGAAGCGCGTCCAGATCCTCGGCATCGTCGCGGAACGGCACCTTGTGCAGCACGCCGCCAAATCCCGTGACGTGGTAGTTGAAGGTCGGATAGGCGCCGTCCGAGGTCACCACGGCGTCGCCCTCGGCCACGGTCAGGCGCACCAGCGTCCCGAGCAGCCCGTCGATCCCGCCACCGACCATGACCTGGTCCGGCGCAGCCCCCATCCGGGCCGCCAGCGCGTGCCGCAGTTCGTGGCTCGAGCTGTCGGGATACTTCCACATTTCGGTGGCGGCGCGGGCCATGGCCTCGATCGCGTGGCGCGAGGGGCCGAAGGCGGATTCGTTGGCACCGAGGCGGGCGCGGAAGGGAAAGCCCTGCTCGCGCTCCTGCGTTTCGGGGCCGACGAAGGGCACGTCCTGGGGCAGCGAACGGGCGAGGGGGGTGAGGCGAGGTCCGGTCATGGCGCCACTATGCCGCGCCTGTCACGGGGGGCAAGGGGGCGGCCCCGCGGAAGGCGTCGGCATGGCTCGATCCCGGGGCCGCGGCCGTCGTGTCAGTGACCGGGGGCGCCTTCGCGCTCCACGGTGATGCGGGTGTTCAGCTCGACCGGGCGCCAGTCGCTCCAGCCGCGGCCGGGCCAACGGACGCGGATCTTGGCTTCCGTCGCGGTGCCGAGACCAAAATGTTCCGGCCCCGCGATGCCGCCGGCATGGCCGCCGCCCACCGTGACTTCGCGTGCGGTCACCGTGTCGCCATGGCGCAGTTCGATCCAGGCGCCCACCGCGCGGGTATTCGGCGCAGGTTGGCGCAGGTCGACGGCGAGCCAGGTGCCGGTGTCCTCGGTCGCGTTCTGCCACACCTCCATCGGGGCGCGGCGATTCACCACCACCAGGTCGAGCCGCCCGTCGCCGTCGAGATCGGTCAGCGCCGCGCCGCGCGAGCGGTCGGATGTGGCCACGCCCGCCTCCACCGAGCGCTCTTTGAACGTGCCGTCCGGCTGCTGCATCAGCAGCGAGTTCGGGTCGTGCATGGCGTTGGACGGCATCTGATCGACATTGCCCTTGGCGATGAAGAGGTCGAGCCGCGCGTCGTTGTCCACGTCGCCGAACGCCGCGTGCCAGCCGGTGGAGGGCCGCCCGTCGTCGCCGGTATGCGGGCGCTGGGCGTAGGTGCCGAGCGAGAACGGCGCGGCCTCGTAGTGCGCGCCGTCCGAGAACTGCAGCAGCTGGTCGCCCATCGAGGTCAACATAACGTCGGGATAGCCGTTGCCGTCCACGTCGGCGCTGGCGATTCCCATGCCCCAGAGCGAGACGCGCTCCCACCCGTCCTCGGGCGTGCGCGGGCCGAGCGGATCGAGCCGCCACATCTCCTCGTAGCCGCCGCGCACGTAGTAGTGGCGGTCATTTGAAATGCGCAGCTCCGGCGTTCCTGTGCGCTGCCAGTCCGAGATCAGCATCGAAAGCGCGCACCAGCCCGGCGCGATCGGCGCGGGCGCACCGTAGCCGGTCCCGTCGACGCGTGGCCGGACGAGGGCGTTCTCGTCGCAGGCCTCGAACGGGCCCTCGGGATCGTCGCGGTCGACGTAATTGCCGAAGGTGAGCGTGGGCAGGGTGGCGCCGGCCTCCCACGTGGCGCTGAAGGCGGTGGTCCAGTCGTCGCCGGGGGCGAGGCCCCATTCGGCGGTGGCATCGGAGAACCCGCAGGCGCCGTCGCCCTTGAGCAGGACGTTGGGACCCACGCGCAACACGGCCAGGTCGAGCGCGCCGTCGCTGTCGATGTCGAGGGGATAGGCCCCGGTCACGCCGGTCAGGGGGGCGAGGTCCGCGGTGTCGAAGGCCAGCGCATCGCCGGGCGCCCCTGTGCGATTGACGAAGAGACGCGCGGGGCTTTCGCCCCCGGCGGCGAAAAGGTCCGGCCGCGCGTCGCCGTTGCAGTCGAGCACGGCCACGCCCCCGCCGACGAAGTGCTCCCAGCCGCCGGAGTAGACGTGCTCCACCGGAAGGCCGGAGCTGCGGTCCACGAAGGTGGCGGGAGGCCCGGCGAACGCGGGCAGGGCGGTCGCGGCGAGCGCGAGGCACGTGGCTGACGCGCGGCGGTGCCGGAACCGGGCAAACGGAGCGCGCCGCGGTAGATCGAACGGCGTGCATGGCATGGGGAACCGCATCAGCTGGCCTCCTCGCGCATGGCGCCCAGCAGGCGCTCGGTCAGGGCCGACAGGGCCAGGGCCGCGGCGCCGTAACCCCAGAGCAGGTCTCCCCAGGCGTGGACCTCCACCCGTGGCACCGGGCGGCCGGAGTTGAGGACCAGGCGCTCCATCTCGTCCAGCGTCTCGGCCGCGTAGAGGTAGTCGTAGCGCATCCGCTCCCCTGACAGGATGATGATCGGTGGGTCGAAGAGGTTTACGATGTTGGCCAGACCCAGCGCCAGGTAGCGCCCGGCCCTGTGAAAGATCGTGCGCGCGGCGCCGTCGCCGGCCTTGGCGCGGGCATAGAGCTGTTCCAGCAGGGCGCGGACAGGCAAGGCGGGTTCGTCGATCCGGCCAAGCGCGGCGGTCGCCTCGCGGGCCAGCGCGTAATCGGCGACGTACGCCTCGAGGCAGCCGCGCTGGCCGCAGCGGCAGAGCGCGCCGTCGAGCTGCACCTTGGTGTGGCCGAGCTCCATCCCCAGCCCCAATGCGCCGCGATAGAGCTTCTGGTTGACGACGAGGCCCATGCCGAGCCCGTGCTCGATTGTCACCACGGCGAAATCCGGGCGGGTGCGGCCGACACCGAACCACAGCTCGGCCAGCGCCACGAGGTTGGCATCGTTGTCGAGCGTGACCGGCAGGCCCAGCCTCGCCTCGGCATCCGCCGCGAAGTCGAGGTCGCGGCGATCGAGGACCGGCGACCAGTGGACGCGGCCGCTCACGCCGTCGACGAATCCCGGCACCCCGATCCCCACGCCCGACAGGGCCGAGCGCGGCATTCCCGCAGCAGCCGCGGCCCGGTCCACGAGGCCGACCAGCGCCGCCAGCATGTCTTCGGGCGTCTCGACGCCGCGGGCGGGTTCGGTGACGGCAGCACGCTCGGTGCCCGCGAAGTCGAGGATGACGGCGGAATGCTCGCGGTCCGACAGCTTGACGCCACAGACCACGTGAGCGTCGGGGCGAACTCCCAGCGCGACAGGAGGGCGCCCGCGGCCGGTGGTGTCGCCGCCCTCGCGCGGGGCCGTGACTTCGCAGAGAAGCCCCGCCTCGATCAGGTCCGAGGTCATCGTGGTCACGGAGGCGGGCGAGATCGCGAGGTCCTTCGCGACCTGCGCCCGGCTGATCGCCCCGGCGGCGCGCACGCGCTCGAACACCTGCTGGCGCAGGGGTCTGAGGCTCTCGGTCACGGCGGCATGGACCGGCCCGCAGCCCTGCGGGGCGATCTCGTCGCCGGGAATATCGATGCGATCATCCATTAGTTTTCGCCTCGAACAAATTTCACCGCTGCGACGCGGCAAAATTCGCCTCCTCCTCCTTGCGCGGCCCGGAAGCGCCCGCTTCTGCCGCAACGTCCAGTCTGGGGCCCAAAATTTATTTTGACAACCGAATTTATTGTGGCACCCTTGGGACCGTTACGGCGATTCCGCCAACGGCCCCGGGGAGTGGGCCGGATCTACGGGAGGATATCCTATGCACAGAAGAACGCTGCTCGCGGCCCTGGCCGCGGCAACCAGCCTGACCGCGCCCGCCTTCGCGCAGGACGACATGACGGTCGGCGTCAGCTGGTCCAACTTCCAGGAAGAGCGCTGGAAAACCGACGAGGCCGCGATCCAGGGCGCCCTCGACGAGGCCGGTGCCGAATATGTCTCGACCGACGCGCAGTCGTCCTCGGCCAAGCAGCTGTCGGACGTCGAAAGCCTCATCGCCCAGGGTGTCGATGCCCTCATCATCCTCGCGCAGGACGCCTCGGCCATCGGGCCCGCAGTGCAGGCCGCCGCGGACGAGGGCATCCCGGTCATCGCGTATGACCGCCTGATCGAGGACGATCGCGCCTTCTACCTGACCTTCGACAACGTCGAGGTCGGCCGGATGCAGGCCCGTGCGGTGCTCGAGCAGCAGCCCACCGGCAACTACGTGATGATCAAGGGCTCGCCCACCGACCCCAACGCGGACTTCCTGCGCGGCGGTCAGCAGGAGGTCCTGCAGGAGGCGATCGACGCCGGTGACATCGAGATTGTCGGCGAAGCCTACACCGACCAGTGGCTGCCGGCGAACGCGCAGCGCAACATGGAACAGATCCTGACGCAGACCGGTAACGAGGTCGACGCGGTCGTCGCTTCGAACGACGGCACCGCGGGCGGCGCCGTGGCGGCCCTGTCGGCTCAGGGCATGGACGGCATCCCGGTCTCGGGCCAGGATGCGGACCACGCCGCTCTGAACCGGATCGCCAAGGGCACCCAGACCGTGTCGGTGTGGAAAGACAGCCGTGACCTCGGCCGCCGCGCGGGCGAGATCGCCATCGCGCTGGCCGGCGGCACCGAGATGTCCGAGCTCGAAGGCGCCGAAGAGTGGACCTCGCCCGCGGGCACCACGCTCTGGGCCGAGTTCCTGAACCCGGTTCCGATCACCCAGGACAACCTCTCCGAGGTCGTCGATGCGGGCTGGATCGACCAGGACACGCTCTGCCAGGGCGTCTCCGACGGCCCGGCGCCCTGCAACTGATCCGCCACGCGGAGAACACCTAACGCGGAAGGCGGCCCCGGGGTCGCCTTCCACGCCATTCCGGACCCCGGACTGCCGCACGCGGCGGCGGGTCCGCCACGGTCCAAGCAAACATCGGGAGGGGAAGATGGCCGACACCACCGGCAGCGACGCGACGTCCCCGCGACGCAAGGGTCTTCTGGACACGCTGGAGGTCGACACGCGCCTCCTAGGCATGATCGGCGCATTCGTCGTTCTCTGCCTCGTCTTCAACTTCGTGACCGAGGGGCGGTTCCTCACCCCGCGGAACGTCTTCAACCTGACGATCCAGACGGTTTCGGTCGCGCTCATGGCGACGGGCATGGTCTTCATCATCGTCACTCGTCACATCGACCTGTCGGTGGGCTCGCTTCTGGCGACCTGCTCGGCGGTGATGGCGATGACGCAGACGGTCGTGCTGCCGAACTGGCTGGGCTTCGACTACGGCTCGGGCGCGATCGCGCCGCTGGCGCTGATCGCGGGCCTCGTCGTGGGCACGCTGATCGGGGCGTTCAACGGCTGGCTCGTGGGCTACCTGACGATCCCGGCTTTCATCGTCACGCTGGGCGGCCTTCTCGTCTGGCGCAACGTCGCGTGGTACCTGACCAACGGCCAGACCATCGGCCCGCTGGACGAAACCTTCCAGTTGCTCGGCGGCATCAACGGTACCCTGGGCGAGACCGGATCGTGGATCGTCGGCGCCGTCGCCGTGGTTGCGGCGATCCTCGCGCTGGCCTCTGCGCGCCGGTCGAAGAAGGCGCACGACTTCCCGGTCAAGCCGCTCTGGGCCGAGGTCGTCCTCGGCGTCGTGATCGCGGTGGTGATCCTCGGCTTCGTGGCGCTTCTGAACGCCTACGACATTCCCGAGAACCGGCTCGAGCGCATGTTCGAGGCCCGCGGCGAGACGATGCCCGAAGGCTATACCGAGGGCTACGGCATCCCCTATTCGGTGCTGCTCCTGATCCTCGTGGCGGTGGTGATGACGGTGGTCGCGCGCAAGACGCGGCTCGGCCGCTATATCTTCGCCACAGGCGGCAACCCGGACGCGGCGGAGCTGTCGGGCATCAACACGCGGCTCCTGACCGTGAAGGTCTTCGCGCTGATGGGCTTTCTCTGCGCGCTCTCGGCGGCGGTCGCCTCGGCCCGCCTCACGTTCCACTCCAACGACATCGGCACGCTGGACGAGCTGCGGGTCATCGCCGCCGCGGTGATCGGCGGCACGGCGCTGGCCGGCGGCATCGGCACGATCTACGGCGCGATCCTCGGCGCGCTCATCATGCAGTCGCTCCAGTCCGGCATGGCCATGGTCGGCGTCGATGCGCCGTTCCAGAACATCGTCGTGGGCGCGGTGCTGGTGCTGGCCGTGCTGATCGACATCCTCTACCGCAAGCGCACGGGAGCGAAATGATGGTGGACCGCAGCGGAACTCCCCTGGTCGAGCTCAAGGACATCTCGATCGCATTCGGCGGCGTGAAGGCCGTGGACCACGTGTCGGTTGACCTCTACCCCGGCGAGGTCGTGGGCCTGCTTGGCCACAACGGCGCGGGCAAGTCGACGCTCATCAAGTGCCTGTCGGGCGCCTACCGGCAGGACAGCGGCGACGTCTTCATCAACGGCCAGAAGGCTGCGATCAACAACCCCCGCGACGCGCGCGGCTACAACATCGAGACGATCTACCAGACGCTCGCCCTGGCGGACAATCTCGATGCCTCGGCCAATCTCTTTCTCGGGCGCGAGATCGTGACACCGCTCGGCCTCGTGAACGAAAGCGCGATGGAGGCCGAGACCCGCAAGATCATGAACCGGCTGAACCCCAACTTCCGCAAGTTCAACGCGCCGGTCTCGGCGCTGTCGGGCGGCCAGCGGCAGTCGGTGGCGATCGCGAGGGCGGTCTACTTCAACGCGCGGATCCTGATCATGGACGAGCCGACCGCGGCGCTCGGCCCCGCCGAGACGCAAATGGTCGCGGAGATCATCCAGGAGCTGAAGCGCCAGGGCATCGGCATCTTCCTGATCGACCACGACGTGCACCAGGTGAAGCGCCTCTGCGACCGTGCCGCGGTGATGAAGAACGGCGAGCTGGTGGGCTGCGTGGACGTGGACGACGTGTCGACCGACGATCTTCTCGGCATGATCATCGCCGGCAAGAAGCCCGAGCACCTCGCGGCCTGAGGGCCGCCGGGGACCAGCCATGAACGGCGCGCGGCGGCTGACGGCCCCGCGCGCCGTTTTCGTTTTTCCGCCACACGGAATGGTTGTTTCATGCTAGCCGCGCGCCGGCATTCTTAAGCGAGCCGTCATCGTTCCGTTGCAGTGCTGTTACATGCCCGGCGCCATAAGGGCCGCGCATCAACGCATCGCAAGAACACCTTCCGGGGGACAGCACCATGAAGAAAACGGCTCTCGTCTCGACGCTCGCGCTGACCGCGAGCATGGCGGCCGCGCAGGATCAGGACCTGCCGCAGGCGTCCAGCGAGTGGTTCACCGCGGGTCAGACCACGATCCAGGAGATCCTCGACCGCCAGCCCAACACCAACACCGCGCGCAACGTGATCGTGCTGGTGGCGGACGGCAACGGCGTCGGCACCAACTACGCCACGCGCCTGTTCGTGGGCCAGCAGGAAGGCGGCCTCGGCGAGGACCACGTGCTGCCCTACGAGACGCCCGAATGGTACAGCGCCCTGGTCAAGACCTACAACATCAACGCCCAGACCCCGGACTCCGCCCCCACCGCCGGCGCGATGAACACCGGGGTCAAGCAGCGCTTCAACCTCATCAACCTCGGCGAGGACGCGGTCACCGGCGACTGTCGCACCGAGGACGCCAACAAGCTGACCACCTTCGCCGAGATCGTCTCGGGCATGGACAAGTCGGTGGGCATCGTCTCGACCGCGCGGCTCACCCACGCGACCCCGGCCGCGGTCTACGCCAAGACCGCCTACCGCAACTGGGAAGACGCGATCGAGGCCCCCGGTGACGAAGGTGCAGAAGCCGCCGAGCTGGGCGAGCTCTGCCCGAACTCCAAGGACATCGCGACCCAGCTGATCGACGCGATGGAAGCCGGCACCATCGACCTCGCCATGGGCGGCGGCCGTCGCCATTTCGTGCCCGAGGGCACCGAGACCGACGAAGGTGGCGAGGGCCGCCGCGCCGACGGCACCAACCTGATCCAGCGCGCACAGGACCTCGGCGCCCAGTACGCCTGGGACACCGCGACCGCGCAGGAGCTGACGCTCGACGGCTCTTCGCCGATCCTTGCGCTGTTCGAGGACAGCCACATGGAATACGAGGCCGACCGCGCCGACGAGGAAGAGCCCTCCATCGCCGAGATGACCCGCATGGCCATCGAAGCCCTCTCGACCAACGAGAACGGCTACTACCTCGAGGTCGAAGCCGGCCGCGTCGACCACGCCAACCACGACGGCAACGCCTACCGCACCCTGACCGACGGCGCGGCCTTCGCCGAGGCGGTCCGCGTCGCCGACGAGATGACCGACGACGAGGACACCCTCATCATCGTCACCGCCGACCATGAGCACGCCATCGCCTTCAACGGCTATTGCGGCCGGGGGTCGGACATCCTCGGCCTCTGCTACGAGGTTTCGAACGACGGCATCGAGCATTCCGACCAGCCGAACATGGCCGCCGATGGCAAGCCCTACACCGTTCTGGGCTATCTCAACGGCACCGGGTCGGTCCTGAAGGAGCCGACCGAGGGCGGGAACGAGTGGACCGGCTCGCGTCCGGACGTGTCGCAGGAGGATGCGACCGACATGGACTACATCCAGCAGGCGCTGATCCCGATGTCCTCCGAGACCCACTCGGGCGAGGACGTTGCCGTCTATGCCAAGGGGCCCTACGCGCACCTCTTCGACGGTACGCTCGAGCAGAACGTGATCTTCCACGTCATGCACCACGCGGTGACGGCGGACGACGCCGCCGAGTGATCGCGACGGCTTCGTGACATGCGGGCGGGCCTCGTCGGGGCCCGCCCGACCGCCTTTCCCCGAAGGCGTCCCGCCCGACGTCTCGCCAGTCCCCGGAGGCCCGTCATGCACCGACGTTCCCTGCTTGCCACCGCCACCGTGTTTCTCGCGGCGCCCGCGCTTCTGCGCGCGGCCGACCCCGACGGGCCGTTGAAGATCCGCGAGCTTTACGAGAAGACCGGCGACATGTCGCAGCTGGCCCTCGGGCTCGAGGGCGAGAGGGTGACGTTCGAGGGCTACATGGCCCCGCCGCTCAAGGCCGACGCGCAATTCTTCGTCCTGACCAAGCGTCCGATGGCCGTCTGCCCGTTCTGCGAAAGCTCGGCGGAATGGCCCTCGGACATCCTCGCCATCTACACGAAGCGCGTGATCGACGTGATCCCGTTCAACGTCGGCATCGAAAGCCGCGGCGTGCTGGAGATCGGCGAATACAAGGACCCCGAGACCGGTTTCGTCTCGATGGTCCGCCTGACCGACGCCACCTATTCCGACTGAGGCCGCATGGGACTGCCCCTGTCCATCGCCGGACTGCGCGTGCCCGGACCGTCCGGCCGCGTGCTGCTTTCGGTCGACGCGCTGGACCTGCCGGCCGGGGCGCTCGTGGGTGTGAAGGGGCCCTCCGGGGCCGGAAAGACGACATTTCTGAACGCGCTTGCGGGCCTCGCCGAGAGGATCGAGGGCCGGGTGCGCTGGGGCGATGTCGAACTCGGGTCGCTCGGTCGCGAGGCGCGCACCCGGTTCCGGGCGGCCCATGTGGGGATGATCTTCCAGGATTTCCTGCTGTTCGAGGAACTGGACGCCGCCGGCAATGCCGCCCTGTCGTCGATGTTCCGCCCGAGGTCCGAGCGCGCCGCCGTGACCGCGCGCGCCGTCGCCGGGCTGGAGAGGCTGGGCCTGCGGGACACCGGACGAACCGTCGCGAGCTTTTCGGGCGGCGAGCGCCAGCGCGTCGGCATCGCCCGCGCACTCGCCGCCGCGCCGGACGTGGTGCTGGCCGACGAGCCCACCGCGAGCCTGCACCGCGAGGCCGCCGATGCGCTGGTCGCCGATCTGGCCGCGCTGGCCCGCGAGGGCGGCACCACGCTGGTCGCGGTCAGCCACGACGAGCGGCTCCTCGCCGCGATGGACCGCGTGCTGACGATCCGCGACGGACAGCTTCTGGACGGAGGGACAGCGTGATGGGCGACGTCTGGGCCGGCCTGCCGATCCTCGTGCAGGACATCGCGGTTCTGCTGGCGCTGCTCGTGCCGCTCGGGGTCCTGGCTGGGCTTCTCTGGCGGGGTTACGCGCCGGGGCGGCTGGTGCGCGCGCTCCTGTGGCGGTTCCGCTGGGCCAACGCGATGTTCGTGGCGTTGATCGCCGTGTCGGTCGGCATGGGCATCGGCCTTCTCGCGCAGGAGCGCGGGCTTCGGCAGGGCACCGCGCAGGCCGCATCCAAGTTCGACCTCGTGGTGTCGGCGCCGGGCAGCGAGATGACCATGCTGCTCGCCACGGTGTTCCTTCAGCCCTCGGACGTGGGCCTGATCGGCGGCGCGGCCTATGCCGAGATCGCCGGGCACGAAAACGTGGAGATTGCCGCGCCTCTGGCGTTCGGGGACAGCATCGGCACGGCCTCGGTGGTCGGGACCACCGCCGAATTCGCCACCTACCTGTCGGACGGGGCCATCGAGGGGCGGCTCTGGAACGCCCCGTTCGAGGCCGTCGCCGGGGCCGCCGTCCCGCTCGAGATCGGTGCCCGTGCCGAGCCTGCCCACGGCCACGGCGACGCGGCCGAGGAGGGCGCCCACGCGGCCGAGTTCAACATCGTCGGGCGCATGGCCCAAACCGGAACGCCCTGGGACCGCGCGGTGCTCGTTCCCGTCGAGGCGGTGTGGGAGCTTCACGGCCTCGCCAACGGCCACGCGCCCGGGCGTGCGGAGCAGCTCGGGCCGCCGTTCGACGCGGACTTCTTCCCCGGCACGCCCGCGATCATCGTCCGGGCGACCGAGCTCTGGGCCAACTACGCGCTGCGCTCGGAGTTCACCCGCGACGGCGAGACGATGGCGTTCTTTCCCGGCACCGTGCTGGCCAATCTCTACCGGGTCATGGGCGACGTCCGTCAGGCGATGTCGCTGATGTCCGTGGTCAGCCAGGTCCTCGTGGCGTCAAGCGTGCTGCTCGGCCTCTTCATCCTCACACGGCTCTTCCAGCGGCAGGTGGCCATGCTGCGGGCGCTGGGTGCGCCGATCCGCTTCGTGGTGGCGGTGGTCTGGTCCTACGCGGCCGCGCTTCTGGCGGCGGGCACGGCGCTCGGTCTGGGGGTCGGCCTCGCCGCGGCGGCGGTACTGTCGCGCGTGGTCACAGCGCGGACAGACATCGTCGTCTCGGCCACGCTCGGCTGGGCTGAACTGCACCTCGCCGCCGCCTTCCTGACCGCCACGGCACTTGTAGCGCTGCTGCCCGCGCTTGCCGTCCTGCGTCAGCCCGTGGCCAGCGGCTTGCGGGCCTGACGTGTCCTCCAAGGAGACCTCCGATGTTCAGACCCTTCACCGTCGCGCTGGCCCTTCTGGCCACGCCCCTCGGTGCGCAGGACGAACATGCCGGCCACGTGGCCGCGGCTCACGGGCTGCACCTGCTGCATCCCTGGACGCGGGCGACGAACGGCGACACGGCGCTGGTCTTCGTCGAGATCGCCAACGAAGGCCGCGCGGCCGTGACGCTCACCGGGGCGTCATCCCCGGCTGCCGCGGATGGCATGCTGGCCGGTTTCCGGCTGGGCGAGGGCGAAGGCAGCTACGAGGCCGTCGGCACGGTGCCGTTGAGGCCGGGCGCGAGTCTGGAACTGGCGCCGGAGCAGCTGGTGATCCGTCTCGACGGACTGACCCAGCCGCTGGAGCAGGGTGGGCACCTCGACGTGGTGCTCGATACCTCGGCAGGGCCAGTGGCGTTCGAGGCGTCCATCGAGGCGGCGACCGCGCGCCATCACTCCCACGCCGGTCACGCGCACTGAACGCGGCGCGACCGCGTCAGCCGGGCACGGGCGGCACGATCGCCTCGACGTCTCCGGTGTCGAGATACCAGGCCAGGGTCAGGCCCGAGACGACGTAGCCCCAGTTGATGAGCGCCGCCTGCTCGGCCTCGGAAAACGCGTTGAGGCGGGTGCGGACCTTCGACAGGTCCGCAGCGCCGCGTGCGAGCGGGCGCAGCCTGTCGGGCAGGCGGTCGGGAGCGAGGTCGCTGCCGATGCGCCAGTAGCACAGGCGCCGGTCCGGATCGGCCTCCATCCCCTTGAACAGCAGGCGCAGGCGCAGCGCGCGGACCTGATCCATGGTGATCGAGATCACCCGCAGGATCTGGCGTGGCGACAGCATGTCGAAACCGTTCTGCAAGGCAAAGGCCGCGCCCGCGTCGCTGACCAGCACTGTTCCGAAATGGTCGATACGTTCGAGCCCCATGTTGTCGTAGACGCCGCCGTCGGTCAGTTCGAGCCGGGACCGCAGGTCGCTCCGGTCGAAAAGGTCGGCGCCGTCGAACCGCTGCCACCGCGCGGCCTCGGTTGCCAGTCGCACGGGCGACAGCCACGGGGGAAACGCGCTGGATGCGGCGACCGCGCGCGACAGGGGAAGGGCCTCGGGCGCGGGGAGGTGTCCGAGGCGGTAATCCCACAGACCGGTGCGCGAAAAGCGGATCACTCGGCCGGTGCCGAGATTGGCGGCCTTCAGCACGAAGTCCGGCCGTTCGGGCAGGTCGGCCAGCGTCGCGCCGTGCAGCAGCCCCTCGTCGTAGGCCACGGCCAGCCGGTCCGAGATGCCCGGCGTGAACGGCACCAGCCCGCCGAGGATGACCGGCAGGTCGAGGGGATGGGCGCAGAACTCCCGCAGGGGGGCGATGACCTCGTCCACGAGCTTCGTCGCGCGGCCCTCGGGATCAAAGGCCAGTCGGGGCCAGGCCACCGCCAGCCGTCCCGCGACGATCGAGCCGCCGGAGACCGATGTGATCCGGTCGAGGCGCGGCAACAGGCCCACATCGTTCAGGCGCATGAGCGCACCGCAATGGAACAGCACGGCGCGGAAGCCGCCGCCCGAGAGGGCGAGGCCGGTCAGGGTCTTGGGATCTCGGTCGATATCGGACATGGGGCCTCCGGTCGTCGGACGGGGTCGGTGCATCGTGCCACGAAACCGGGCCGGGCGGGGGCCTTTCACGCGCCCGCCGAACGAAAACGGAGCCCCCGAGGGGGCTCCGCCGCGATCCTGCGCTATTTCGCGGATCAGACGAAGAGAATGTCGCTTTCCGTCAGTTCGGTCGCGTCGACCCCGAGGAGGGTGACCGACGCTCCACCGAACTCCACGAGGGTATCGGCGTCGGCCTGCGTGACGGTAACGTCCCCGGCGTCGAAGCCGATGGTCAGCAACGTGTCCACGCCGATCTCGAAGTCGGTGATTACATCCGCATCGCCTTCGTCCGGCGTGCGGAAGACGAACATGTCCGCGCCCTCGCCGCCGGTCATGGTGTCGTCGCCGACCCCTCCGTTCAGCGTGTCGTCGCCGGTTCCGCCGATCAGCACGTCGTTGCGGCCGCCGCCCGCGAGGAAGTCGTCGCCGGAGCCGCCGTCCACGGTGTCGTTGCCGAGACCGCCGCCGATGCTGTCCGAGCCCAGGCCGCCCGACAGGACGTCCATGCCGTTGCCGCCGCCGAGGCTGTCGGCGCCCGCGCCGCCGGTCACGGTGTCGTCCTGGAAGCCGCCACCGATGGTGTCCGCTCCCTGGCCGCCGTCGATCAGGTCGGTGCCCGTGCCGCCGGCGATCACGTCGTCGCCGAAGCCGCCGTCGACCGTGTCGTTGCGGCCGCCCGCGCCGATCGTATCGTCGCCGGCGCCGCCGTCGATCATGTCGTTGCCGACCCCGCCGCCGATCATGTCGTCGCCGGCCCCGCCGTCGATGACATCACGGCCCGCGCCGCCGCCGATCAGATCGTCGCCGTCGCCGCCTTCGATCACGTCCGCACCGGTCTGGCCGAAGAGCGAATCCGCACCCGCGCCGCCGGTCAGGTCGTCGTCGAGGGCGGTGCCGACGAGCAGCTCACCGCCGTCGCCCGCGCTCAGCTGCACGCCCGGGTTGATGCCCGAGACCGAGTAGACGGCGGTGTTGCCGTCGCCCTCGTAGGAGACGAGGATCTTGGCGGTCCCGTCGGCGCTGTCCTCGGCGGACACGAAGTCGATCACCTCGGGGCTGATGTTCCCGCGCGCCTCGCTGTCGATGTAGGTGACGAAGCTCGGCTCCGACGGCGTCGACAGGTCGTAGACGAAGATGCCGCTGTCGCGCTCGAGGCCCACGAACACCAGCATCCGGCCGTCGACCATGCCGACCTCGATCGCCTCGGGTTCGACCCCCTTGTTGTCCGAGCGCTGATCGAACTCGCCTTCGTCCTGGTTGAACAGGTCGGGGCGGATTTCGGCGATCAGGCGCGAGAACTGGGCACCGCTGTCGAAGACGATCTCACCGGCCTCGTCGTAGACGGTGAACGACCGCGACCCGTAGTGGTAGAGTTGGTCGTAGTCGCCGTCGCCGTCCGTGTCGCCAAGGTCCGAGCGAATGTCGAGGTTGCCCAGAAGCCGCTCCTGCTGCAGCAGCTCGGCATTCGGAAAGGCCTCGGGATCGAGCGTGACGTCCTCGACCGAAGTCTCGGTGTCGTCGCGCGCGTCGCCCTCGTTCGCCGACACGACATAGGTCGCGCCGTCGACCTCGAAGCTGGCGATGGCGTCGGGCTGACGCATGCCGAAGAGGTTGCCGTAGGTGCGGATGTTGATCGCGTTGTCGTCGTTCGACGCATCGAGCGGCACCTCGCTGCGATCGACAAGGCCGAACGAGCGGATGTCGGTGACCTCCAGCGTGGCCAGGTCGATCACCGCGTAGGCGTTGGCCTCCTGCAGCGACACCCATGCCGTTTCGCCGTCCGGCAGCACGGTGATGTATTCGGGCTCGAGGTCCTGGGACACCGGCACGCCGGGCTCCAGAAGGACGCCCCGCGCCAGCAGCTCGTCCTCCATGCCGTCGAAGGCGGTGAAGTCGAGGGTGGTTGCGGTCAGTTCGGTGCCGGCTGCGAGGTCCGCGGGCACCTCGATGACGGACACGCTGCCCTGCGGATTGCCGGCGTCGGTGGGCTCGCCCTCGTTGGCGACGAGGATGCGCCCGCCGTCGGCGGTGAAGGTCACCATGTCGGGCAGGTTGCCGACCTCGACGGTGTCGATGAGCGTGCCGTCGGTGGTGTAGACTGCGACGACACCGTTCACCGCGTTGCCGTCCGCGTCCTCGACGTTGACCGCCGCGGCGACCACGCCGTTCTTGACGGCGACGGACTGAACGCCCGCGTAGCCTTCGATCTCGGTCAGGTCGAAGGTGTTCACCTTCTCGGTCGAGGCGATGTCGAACACGTCGATCTGGTCCTGCGCCGCGTTCGTCACGAAGGCAAGGCCGTCCCCGGCCGACACGACCTCGGAGCCGCCGGTAAAGAGCTCGGTCTCGCCGCTTTCAAGCAGCCCCTCGAAGCGAATGCGGATCGAAGCGTCGCTCTCGTCCGAGAGGATGAAATCCTGCCCGCCGTTAAGCGCGAGCTGCACGATGCGCGCATCGTTGGCCGGGCTGGTCTCGCCCTGGGCGAAGGCGCTGTCCTCGTCCGGGAAGTTGGCCGCCATGTAGTCGGCGAAGGCCGTCTGTTCGCCCAGGATGGTCTCGGCGTCGGCGTCTGTCGTGGTGCCACCGTCCTCGGTGAGGTAGCTGATATCGGTCGCCAGCTCCCGGAATGGGTAGGAATCGCCGTTGTTGTTGACGAGGAAGTCGAGCGACACCATCCGGATGTCCTCCGGGGCGGCCTCGGTCAACGCGCCGTCACGGTAGATGACGATGTCCTCGCCGGTGTCCGGGTCGATCAGCGCGACGGTCTGGACGCGCGCGCCCGCGGTCTCGGTCTCGACGGTGCCGTTCCCGGCGGGGATGTAGTCGCCCTCGCCATCGCGCGCCAAGACCTGCGCGGTGGCGGTCTCGTCGAACGAGAACCGCAGCCCGCCGATCTGGGCGAACTGGCCCGGCGTGTTGCCGGCCGCGGTGTCGGTCGCGGCGACGGCGTGCTCCAGCAGCTGGATCAGGCCCTCGGGGGTGACCGTCAGCAGCGTCAGGCCGTTGTCGAAGCGCAGCGAGTTGACGATGTCGAGCTGGCTCAGCAGGCCGTCGCCCGCGTCGGTGCCGGTGTCGTCGGCCGAACCGATCGCCGCACGGATGCCGCCGCCGTTCTTGAACGACACGTCCACGCCCGGCTCGACCGCGCGGGCGGCGGCGAGGTTGGCGTCGGCGGTGAGATTGCCCAGATTGGTCTCTTCGGTGCGGACGCTTTCGCGGCGGCCGTCGAGGAAGACGTCGTGATTGCCGTAGACGATGGCGTCCTGTGCCTCGACGATGTCGCCGATGGCCGAGGTCAGATCCTCCACGATGTCGGCGGTGGTAGAGTTGGCCAGCGCCGCCTCGATGCTCGCGGCGCCGGTGGCGGCGAGGGTGCCGGACTCGTCGGTGGCGAACACGCCCGAGACGTCCTCGTCGATGCTGTCGAGATTGATGACCCCGGCATCGTCGAACTCGACCGCGAGGCGGCCGACATAGGAATACTCGCCGTCGGTGCCGACAATGACCAGCGGCTCGCCGTCGGCGTTCACGGTTTCAAACGGATAGGTCTCGGCGGCCTCGTCACCGGCGCGGAGCGTGTCCTGCGCGTCCGCCTGCAGGGTATTGGAGCCGCCGGCGATGATGATGTCGACACCAGACAGCAGCCCCGCCAGTTCCTGGTCGAGGGCGAACTGCTGGAGGTGCGAGGTCAGGATGATCTTGTTCACGCCGGCATCGATCAGAGCGTCGATCTGCGGCTGGAGAACGGCCGCGAGCGCGGGCAGGTCGTTGCTGCCGGTGGTGGTTTCCTCGACGCCGCCGGTGGAGGAGATCGTCTCGATCAGCTGGGTGGTCGCGCCGACCACGCCGATCTGCTCGCCGCCGCGCTCAATGATGGTCGAGGGCGCGATCGAGGGGCCCGCATCACCCGCGGCCAGGGTCTCGAGGCTTTCGTCGTAGGCGTCCGAGGTGAGAACGTCGTCGGTGAAGAGGGGCCCGAGGTTCGCATCACCCGAGACGTCGAGGTTGGCCGACAGGTAGGGGAACCACGAGCCTGTCCACTCGACCACGCCGTCACCGCCCTCGGCGCCGATGATCTCGGCGAAGGTCGAGGTGCCGGGGTCGAATTCGTGGTTGCCGATGGCGGACGCGTCGAAGCCCACGAAGTTCATGATGGAGATGTCGACGCGGCCCTGTCCGCGGCCGAGATCGAGCGTCACATCGCCGAGGTCGATGCCCGCGACCTCGGTGTAATACCGGGTGTAGGCGTCAGCCAGCGCGCCGCCGATCGAAAAGTCGGCCGCGGTCGAGAAGAACGGTCCGGGGATGTAGTTGTCACCCGACGAGATGATGGCGGTGTTCTCGTAGGTGTCGTCGAGCGCATCGACGATTGCCGCGAAATTCGGCGCGTTCTCAAGCGCGTCGACCCCGCCTTCAAGGTCGTTCGCGTGCAGCAGCTGAAGGGTGAAAGCCATTTTGATCCCCGAGTTTGGTCTTTGGTGGGGGCGGGCTAGCACTCAATTGTATCAGTTTTGTCATACCTGATCGGGAAGTTGCCCGCGCCGCGGAGGCGGGCGAAAACTTCGGTTGGCCATGCCGCATGGCTGCCTCCCGCCCGCGTCGCGGCGCTTGCGCCGGTGATCCTCCCGGTGGTAGGGGCGCCTCAATACGATCCGCCGACGCGCGCGGAACCTGTCGGCAGGCAGGGCGGTGCGGCAGGCGGTCGCCCACTCCGGACACCTCCCCGGTCGCTGGCGCGATCCGGGCTGGCCTTTTCGATGCCTTGCCGGTAGTCCGCGCCCGACACCTTCTAAGGACGCCTTACATGGACCTGCGCAACGTCGCGATCATCGCCCACGTCGACCACGGCAAGACCACGCTCGTGGACGAGCTTCTCAAGCAATCCGGCGCCTTCCGCGAGAACCAGGCCGTCGCCGAGCGGGCGATGGACAGCAACGACCTCGAGCGCGAGCGGGGGATCACCATCCTCGCCAAGGCGACCTCGGTCGAGTGGAAGAACACCCGCATCAACATCGTCGACACCCCCGGCCACGCCGACTTCGGCGGCGAGGTGGAGCGCATCCTGTCGATGGTGGACGGCGTGGTGCTGCTGGTGGACGCCGCCGAAGGCCCGATGCCGCAGACCAAGTTCGTGACCTCCAAGGCGCTCGCGCTGGGCCTGCGCCCGATCGTGGTGCTGAACAAGGTCGACAAGCCCGACGCGGAGCCCGACCGCGCCCTCGACGAGTGCTTCGACCTCTTCGCGGCGCTGGGCGCAGACGACGACCAGCTCGACTTCCCGCACATGTATGCCTCGGGCCGGTCCGGCTGGGCCGACCACGAACTCGACGGCCCGCGCAAGGACCTCTCGGCGCTGTTCGGCCTGATCGTCGATCACGTGCCTGCGCCGCGCCAGGTGAAGAAGGAAGACGATGATTTCCGGATGCTGGCGACCACGCTGTCGTCCGACAACTTCCTCGGCCGCATCCTCACCGGCCGCGTCGAGAGCGGCAAGCTCAAGGTCGGCGCGACCCTGCAGGCGCTGAGCCGCGTGGGCCAGAAGATCGAGCAGTTCCGCGTCAGCCGCATCCAGGCCTTCCGGGGCCTCGCCTACCAGGACATCGAGGAAGCCCGCGCGGGCGACATCGTGACCATCGCGGGGATGCAGAAGGCGACCGTGTCCGACACGCTGTGCGCGCTTGCGGTGGACGAGCCTCTCGAGGCGCTTCCCATCGACCCGCCGACGATCACCGTGACCTTCGGCATCAACGACAGCCCGCTCGCCGGCCGTGACGGCAAGAAGGTGCAGTCCCGCGTGATCCGCGACCGCCTGATGAAAGAGGCCGAGTCGAACATCGCGATCAAGGTCGCCGAGACGCCGGGCGGCGAGGCCTTCGAGGTCTCGGGCCGGGGCGAACTTCAGATGGGCGTGCTGATCGAGAACATGCGCCGCGAGGGCTTCGAGCTGTCCATCGCGCGTCCGCAGGTCATCATGCGCGACGGCGAGAATGGCCGCGAGGAGCCGATCGAGGAAGTCACCATCGACGTGGACGATGACTATTCCGGCGCGGTGATCGAGAAGCTGACCGGCGTTCGCAAGGGCGAACTGGTCGAGATGAAGCCCGCCGGCACCGGCAAGACCCGCATCGTCGCGCACGTGCCTGCGCGCGGTCTCATCGGCTACCAGGGCGAATTCCTGACCGACACCCGTGGCACGGGCGTGATGAACCGCGTGTTCCACGGCTGGGCGCCCTATGCCGGCAAGATCGAGGGTCGCCGCGCCGGCGTTCTCATCTCGATGGAGTCGGGTGAATCCGTGGCCTTCGCGCTGTGGAACCTCGAAGAACGCGGCAAGATGTTCATCGGCGCGCAAGAAAAGGTCTATGGCGGCATGATCATCGGCGAGCATAGCCGCGAGAACGATCTCGAGGTGAACCCGCTGAAGGGCAAGAAGCTGACCAACGTGCGCGCAAGCGGCACCGACGAAGCGGTGCGCCTGACCACGCCGACGACGCTCAGCCTCGAGGAGGCGATCGCCTATATCAACGACGACGAGCTCGTGGAGGTGACGCCCAACGCCATCCGCCTGCGCAAGCGCTATCTCGACCCGCACGAGCGCAAGCGCATGTCGAAGGCGTCGTGAGCGACCTCAAGCACAGCCCCGGCCTTCGGGGCCACGTCACGGGCCGTGACCTCGGATGCGGGGTCACGGTCCTTTTCGTGACCGCGGACGAGGTGGGGAAGGGGCCCAAGCTGCACTGGCACCCCTACGACGAGCTTTTCGTGATCCGGAGGGGTCGGGCGCGCTTCACCGTGGGCGACGAGGTGATCGAGGGCGGTCCGGGCGACGTGATCCGCGGGCCCGCGCACGTGCCGCACCGCTTCGAGGTGATCGAGGCACCCTATGAGGCGCAGGACATCCACCTGAACGAGACGTGGATCCAGACCGATATCGAGGATTGAGCGCAGGCTCATCCGGCCGTTCCGCGTCCGAGCGGGGATCGGCGCGGGCGTTCACGCGTGAGCGGCTGAGCTGAGCGCGCGACTGTTCGGGGTGGATTAGGCTCGGCTCGGAGAACGGACCGGGGTTCGGAATCGTTTGTCTGATGACCGGAGCGCGCGCCGCATCAGGGCCAGACCGGCATCGCCGGGGCAAAGAGACCACCCCGGCACTGTCTCGCGCCGGAGCGGTCGGTCGATCACTCGGAGGTTTCGACGATCAGCAGTTCGCGCTCGGATGCGCCGCGGGCGTGGCTCAGCGCCTCCTGGTAGGCGGCTGAGTGGTAGCAGGCTTCCGCCGCCTCGACGCTGTCGAACTTGGCGACGACGTTGCGCGGACGTTCCTTGCCCTCGAGTTGCACGAACCGGCCGCCGCGGGCGACGAAGTGGCCACCATGCGCGGCGATGGCCGGACCGGCCAGCTCGGCATACTTCTTGTAGGCGTCCTCGTCGGTGACGGTGACGTGGGCGATCCAGAGTGCAGGCATCGTTTATCCTCCGATGACGGCTTCGGCCGCCTTGATTGCGTTCTCGGCGTTCTCGGCGGACGGGCCGCCGCCCTGCGCCATGTCGGGACGGCCTCCGCCGCCCTTGCCGCCCAGCTCGGCCACGGCCGCCTTCACGAGGTCCACCGCCGAAACCTTGCCGGTCAGATCCTCGGTGACGCCTGCGGCCACCGCCGCCTTGCCGCCCGCGTCCGCGATCAGCAGAACCGCGCCCGAGCCGAGCCGAGCCTTGTGCTCGTCGATGAGCGGGGGAAGGTCCTTGCCGGTCACGCCGGCCACCACCTGTGCGAGGAACGGCACGCCGCCCACGTCGCGGGCCTCGGCCGCCGCGGCACCGCCGCCGCCACCGGCCATCGCCAGCTCGCGGCGCAGCTGTGCCACCTCGTTCTGGAGCGCGCGACGTTCGTCGGACAGGGCCCGCACCCGGTCGCGCAGGTCGGCGCGCGACACTTTCAGATCGAGCGCGAGATCGCCCACGGCGCGGTCCTGCTCGGCAAGGTAGGCGAACGCCGCCTCGCCGGTCAGCGCCTCGATCCGGCGCACGCCCGCCGAGGACGCGCTGTCTGCCGTGGTCACGAACACGCCGATGTCGCCGGTCTGCGCCACGTGCGTGCCGCCGCAGAGTTCGAGCGAGTAGGTCGCGCCGTCCGCGCCCTTGCCCGAGCCGTCCTGCGAGCCCATCGACACGACGCGGACCTCGTCGCCGTACTTCTCGCCGAAGAGCGCCTGCGCGCCCATGGCGCGGGCGTCGTCCGGGGTCATGATGCGCGTGGTCACCGGGCTGTTCTGCCGGATATAGGCGTTCACCTCGGCCTCGATGCCGGCCAGCTCCTCGGTCGTCAGCGCCTTGGCGTGGCTGAAGTCGAAGCGCAGGCGGTCCGGGGCGTTCAACGACCCGCGCTGCGCGACGTGATCGCCAAGCGCGTGGCGCAGTGCCTCGTGCAGAAGGTGCGTCGCCGAGTGGTTCGCGCGGATCGCCGTCCGGCGGGCGTGATCGACCTCGAGCTTCGCGGCGGCTCCGGAGGCGATCTCGCCCTCGGTCACCTCGGCGAAGTGGATGAAGACCCCGGCCACCTTCTTGGTGTCGGTGACTTTCGCACGGCCGCCTTCGGTGACGATCTCGCCGCTGTCGCCGACTTGGCCGCCGGCCTCGGCGTAGAACGGTGTCTGGTTCAGCACCAGTTGCACGGTCTCGCCCTTCGAGGCGGTGTCGGTCACGGCGCCATCGCGGACCACCGCCTGAACCACGCCCTCGGCCGTTTCGGTGTCGTAGCCGAGGAAATCGGTCGCACCGTGCTCGTCTGCGATGTCGTACCATACGCGGGCATCGGCGGCCTCGCCCGAGCCGGACCACGCCGCACGGGCCTTGGCCTTCTGCTCGGCCATGGCCGCATCGAAGCCCTCGGTGTCGACCGTGCGCTCGCGCTCGCGCAGGGCATCCTGCGTGAGGTCGAGAGGGAAGCCGTAGGTGTCGTAGAGCTTGAACGCGGATTCACCGGGCAGGGGCGCTTCCGCCGGCAGGCCCGACAGCTCTTCGTCCAGCAGCTTGAGACCCCGGTCGAGCGTCGCCTTGAAGCGGGTTTCCTCCAGCTTCAGCGTCTCTTCGATCAATGCTTGCGCGCGGCCGAGCTCGGGGTAGGCGGCGCCCATTTTCTGCACCAGAGCGGGCACGAGCCGGTGCATGACCGGGTCCTTCGCGCCCAGCAGGTGCGCGTGGCGCATGGCGCGGCGCATGATCCGGCGCAGCACGTAGCCGCGGCCGTCGTTCGACGGCATCACGCCGTCCGCGATCAGGAAGGAGGTCGAGCGCAGGTGGTCCGCGATCACCCGGTGATGTGTCGTGCCCGGGCCGTCGGGATCGGTCGAGGTCACGTCCGCCGACGCCTCGATCAGCGCCCGCATGAGGTCGGTCGCGTAGTTGTCGTTGGTGCCCTGGAGCAGCGCCGCGACCCGTTCGATGCCCATGCCGGTGTCGATGGACTGGGCGTCCAGCTCGCGCCGGGTGCCGTCCTCGAACTGCTCGTTCTGCATGAAGACGAGGTTCCAGATTTCCACGAACCGGTCGCCGTCCTCCTCGGGACTTCCCGGGGGGCCGCCCCAGTACTGTTCGCCGTGGTCGAAGAAGATCTCCGAGCACGGGCCGCAGGGCCCGGTCGGACCCATCTGCCAGAAGTTGTCGTCGGTGGGGATGCGCAGGATCCGGTCGTCCGGAAGCCCCGCGACCTTCTTCCACAGGTCGGCCGCCTCGTCGTCGGTGTGGAACACCGTGACCAGAAGCCGCGACGGATCGATGTCGAGCTCCTTGGTGACCAGCTCCCACGCGAAGGGGATGGCCTGCTCCTTGAAGTAGTCGCCGAACGAGAAGTTGCCCAGCATCTCGAAGAACGTGTGGTGGCGGCGGGTATAGCCCACGTTGTCGAGGTCGTTGTGCTTGCCTCCGGCACGTACGCATTTCTGCGCCGTGGTCGCGCGGGTGTAATCCCGCGTCTCGACGCCGGTGAAGAGGTTCTTGAACTGCACCATCCCCGAATTCGCGAACATCAGCGTCGGGTCGTTGCGCGGCACGAGCGGAGAGGACGGCACCACGCGGTGGCCGTTCTTCTCGAAGTAGCCGAGGAAGGTGGAGCGGATGTCGTTGAGACTCGGCATGGGGTCCGTCCGGGCTGGAAAAAAGAGATCGGGCGAGGTGTAGCCCCGCGACCGGGCGCTGTCCATAAGCCGGGGGTCGCGGAAAATCGAGGGGGAGGGGGATCCGGTCGCCCCAAACCTGCGTTGTTTCGTCATGATTTTCCGGCGGGAGAGCGAGACATGAGCGATCGGGACACGGGGCAATCGCCCGACACCACCGAGAACGGCGGCCGATCCGGGGCCTGGACGTGGGGCCTGCGCGGCCTCGGCGTGGTGCTTGCGCTGCTGGTCTACCTGTTGCTCGGTGGGGCGGCGGAGCTCTCGGAAGAGGCCCGTCGCGTCGCAGCCATCGCCACGCTCATGGCCGTCTGGTGGATGACCGAGGCGCTGCCGCTTTCGGCCACCTCGCTTCTGCCCATCGTCCTGCTGCCGGCGCTCGCCGGCGTGCCGGTGGGCGACGCCACGGCGCCTTATGCCAGCTCGATCGTGTTCCTGTTCCTCGGTGGCTTCCTCATCGCGATCGCCATGGAGAAGTGGAACCTGCACAAGCGCATCGCGCTGATGACGCTGTCGAAGGTCGGCGTCGCGCCAAAGCGGATCGTTCTGGGCCTGATGCTGTCCACCGGCTTTCTGTCGATGTGGGTGTCGAACACTGCGACGACGCTGATGATGCTGCCGATCGGCATGTCCGTTCTGGCGCTGGTGGTCGAACGCAGCGCGTCCGATCAGGGTCGCGAGGTCGAGGACGAATTGCGTGATGGGGCCCGGGTGGCCGACGTTGTGGCCGACCCCCAGATCCGCGCTTTCGGCGTCTGTCTGGTGCTCGCCATCGCGTGGTCGGCGTCGATGGGCGGCCTCGGGACGCTGCTCGGGTCTCCGCCGAACGCGATCGTGGCCGGTTATGCCGCGGACGAACTCGACCGTGACATCGGTTTCCTGTCCTGGATGATGGTGGGCTTCCCGCTGGCGCTGACCTTCATCCTGATCGGCTGGGCGCTGATGACCAACGTGCTCTACCGCTTCACGCTCGACGAGATCCCCGGCGGGGCCGAGATGATCTCGGGCGAACTGGACAAGCTCGGACCGCTGTCTCAGGGCGAGAAGGTGGTGCTCGCGGTCTTCGGTGGCGCGGCGTTCCTGTGGATCGTGCCGGGCCTGCTCGCGGGGATCACGGGGATCGAGTGGCTGGATTCGCTCGACGACACCGCCATCGCCATCGCGGCGGGCATCGCGCTGTTCCTCGCACCAGCCGAGGGGTCGTCGCGCATGGCGCTTGAGTGGTCGGACGCCGAGAAGGGCCTTCCCTGGGGGGTTCTGCTGCTTTTCGGGGGCGGCCTGAGCCTTGCCGGAGCGGTGGCGTCCACCGGCCTCGACGTCTGGTTCGGCGACCAGGTCGAGGGCCTTGGCGCGCTGCCCATGCTGGCATTGGTCGCGGCGGTCGCGGCGATCGTGCTGTTCCTGACCGAGATCACGTCCAACACCGCGACGGCGGCGACGTTCATCCCGATCCTCGGCGGCGTCGCCCTCGGCATCGACGTGGACGCGATGACCCTGCTGATCCCGGCCGCTTTTGCTGCCACGTGCGCCTTCATGCTGCCGGTCGGCACGCCGCCCAACGCCATCGTCTTCGGCACCGGCGCGGTGAGCATCGGAGAGATGGCCCGGGGCGGCGCTGTGCTGAACGTCATCGGCATCGTTCTGATCACCGCGTTCTGCTACGTCCTCGGGGGGCTGGCGCTGGGGCTCGAGTTCGGGGGGTAGGGACGGGATCCGGCGTTGTCATGACGACGCCGGCATCTCTCCTGTACTTGCGGCGGCATAGCCGCCGATCCCTTTATGATTCATTCGAGCATCTCGGCCTCGCCGAGGCGGCGATGTCGCGAGCGCGGCTCACTTTCCGGCCCTCTGACCGCGCGGTAAGCCGCCGGGCTGCACGGCTCATGTCCTGGGCCGGGGAAGGCTGGTCAACGCCGAAAGGTCCGGACCGGGCGCAACGCCGATGCGCGGGAGTGGCTACGACGCAGCCCCTCCCGAGCCCGGTTGGAGCCGTTGTCGCATTTTCCGAAGGCGCTAAACGAAAAAGGGGCGCCCAGATTGGCGCCCCTTTTCTTTCAAGAGTTTCCGGTTTCTGCCGGCGCTGCCGCAGGCTGTCAGCCTTCGACCACGTCCTCGCCGCCCTCTTCGGACATGTGGAAATCGAGCCCGTGTGCGGCGCGGATCTTGTCCTCGATGTCCAATGCCACCGCGGTGTTTTCCCGCAGGAATCCCTTGGCGTTCTCGCGGCCCTGGCCGATGCGCTCGTCGCCGTAGGAGTACCAGGCGCCCGACTTCTCGACCACGCCGGCCTTCACGCCGAGGTCCAGAAGTTCGCCTGTCTTCGAGATGCCCTCGCCGTACATGATGTCGAACTCGACCTGCTTGAACGGCGGTGCGACCTTGTTCTTCACGACCTTCACGCGCGTGGAGTTGCCCACGACCTCGTCGCGATCCTTGATCGAGCCGATGCGACGGATGTCGAGGCGGACCGAGGAATAGAACTTGAGCGCGTTGCCGCCGGTCGTGGTTTCGGGCGAGCCGAACATGACGCCGATCTTCATCCGGATCTGGTTGATAAAGATCACCATGCAGTTCGAGCGGCTGATCGAACCCGTCAGCTTGCGCATGGCCTGGCTCATGAGCCGCGCCTGCACGCCGACGCTCGAATCGCCCATGTCGCCTTCAAGCTCGGACTTCGGCGTGAGCGCCGCGACCGAGTCGACGACGACCATGTTCACCGCCCCCGAACGCACCAGCGTATCGGTGATCTCGAGCGCCTGTTCGCCGGTATCGGGCTGCGAAATCAGCAGTTCGTCGAGGTCCACGCCCAGCTTCTTGGCGTATTGCGGGTCGAGCGCATGTTCGGCGTCGACGAAGGCGCAGACGCCGCCCTTTTTCTGCTGCTCGGCCACGCAGTGCAGCGTCAGCGTCGTCTTGCCCGACGATTCGGGGCCGTAAATTTCGATGATCCGGCCCATGGGCAGCCCGCCGATCCCGAGCGCAATGTCGAGGCCGAGGGAGCCGGTCGACGTCGCCTCGATGTCCCGGAAGGCGTTTTCGCCCCCCAGCTTCATGATCGAGCCTTTGCCGAACTGCCGTTCGATCTGCGCCAGCGCCGAGTCGAGCGCCTTCTGCTTGTTCGCGTCGCGCTTGGAATCCATGCTGAGAAGGTCTGCCGTTGCCATGAGTGTCTGGTCCTTATTCCACACGTGCCGGGGCGCGGCAATCGCTGCTTCGTTCGCCTCTTGTTCCACAATTTATGGGATCAAAAGGAGAACATTTCAAGTCCGTTCTTTTGTCTGGCATCCTGCGGTCAGTTCCTTACGACTTGCTTAACGACACCGCGGAGCGCGGGCGACGGGGGCAGGGATGCTGATATTCTGGAAGGCGCGGCTTGTGTTGCTCGCGGTACCGAAGACGGGCACGTCGGCCTACGAGGCGGCGCTCGCGCCCCACGCGGCGATCGTGGTGTCGGACCCGCCCGAGCTGAAGCACGCGCCCGTATACCGCTACAATCGTTTCTTCCGCCCGATGCTCGAGAAGATGGGCGCGCCCGACATGGACGTGGCGGCGGTGATCCGCGAGCCGGTCTCGTGGCTCGGATCCTGGTGGCGCTATCGCCAACGGCCGTTCCTCGACGGGCGCCCGACTTCGACGAAGGATGTCGGCTTCGACGCCTTCGTCGAGGCGTGGTGCCAGGGCGACCGCCCGGCTTTCGCGAACGTCGGCGACCAGTCGAAATTCGTGGAGCCGCGACCCAATGGCACCCGCGTCACGCATCTTTTCCGCTACGAGGAGCCCAGCGCGCTGGACGCGTTTCTCGCCGAGCGGCTGGGGGTGGAGATCGCGGTCGGCCGTGCCAACGTCTCGCCTCGCGCGGCGGTCGAGCTGTCCTCCGAGACAGAGGCGAAGGTGCGGCGCAAGAAGGCCGCCGAGTTCGATCTGTGGTCGGGCATCGAAAGCGGGCGGCGCCTGGCGGAGCCGTGACGGGTTTTCGAAAATCGTATTGCGCATGAGTGCCTTGCGTGCCGAAATTCACGTATCGGTCGAAGCGTCGGCGTCTCGCCTGAGCGATCAAAAATGGATTCGCACGACTGACCGCAAAATGGCTTCAAAACAGCAAGTTGTTCGCGACTGTTAAAACAAGTTGCCGACGCCGCCCGGCCGTGACCTTGTTCGCTCAGCCTTTCCTTCTTGGTGAAAATATTCCGGGAAGCGCGAGGCCATGACCCCTCGCCTCACCACGGAGCCCAGTCGCGCCGCAGCGTCAGCGAAGCGCTCACGTTCCCGCAATTTGACGGCCCTGTCGCCATGGGCCAAGGTCCGCGGATGCTTCGGCTCCCCATATTCCAGTCATGACCCGACCCAGCGGCTTTGACGAACGCAACGCGCGGATCTGCCTTCTGCTGGAGGTGGCGCCGTCGCTGCGGCTGCGCGACGTGGCGCAGGACCTGGGCGTGGCGGAGATGACGCTGCGCCGGGACGCGGCCTCGGGCAAGGCGGGTTTCGCGTGTCAGGGCGGCTACATCGTGCGAGGCCGCAGCACCGATGCCTACGACTTTGACGAGCAGATGCGGCGAGCGAGCGAGGCCAAGCGCGTGGCGGCCGATCACGCGGCGACGCTCGTGCCCGACGGGGCGTGCGTGTTTCTCGACACCGGTACGACACTTCCGCATCTGGCCCGGGCCCTGGCGCGCGGTCGGGTGCGACGGATCGTGACCCACTGCCTGACGTCGGCCGAGCTTCTGCATGGGCGCACCAGCGCCGAGGTCGAGTTCATCGGCGGGCGGCTCCAAAGCCGCACCCGGTCGTGCCACCCGCCCGATCCGCTCAAGGTCCTGAAACCGCTCGGCATCGACGTGGGGTTCCTGTCGGCCGGCGGTCTCTGGGAGGGGCGCGAACTGAGCTGCTCGCACGACTACGAGGTCGCGATGAAGCGTGCGGTGATCGCCCTGGCCCGCGACAGCTGGGCGGTGCTCGACTCCAGCAAGATCGGCGACCGCCGGGCGGTGCGCTTCGCCACGCTGGACGAGATCTCCGGCGTGGTGACCGAGCACGGGGTGGGCCGTCGCGCGGTGCCGGTGGCCGAGGCCGACTGAAACATTCCGCATTTCCGCTTGACGACTCCCGGCGGCTCCGTTTGGTTACCGAGTAATGTTGCGATCCGAACAGAAGTCGGCGCAGCCTTGCCGGTCGTTCGGAGGACGATCGGCCGTTTTGGCCCGAAGACGGGCTCAGAGGGAGGAAGATTATGAGAACCCATTTCATTTCGCTCGCCGTCGCTGCCGTGACTGCCGCCGGCGCCGCGCAGGCGCAGGATCAGGTCGTCGACACCAGCAACGTGAACCAGGAGCTGATCCAGACCGACGAGACCTACTCGATCGCCACCGTGGTGAAGGTCGACGGCATCGCCTGGTTCGACCGTATGCGCGACGGCGTGAAGCAGTTCGGCGAAGACACCGGCCACGACACCTGGATGGTCGGCCCGTCCTCGGCGGACGCCGCGGCGCAGGTGCAGCTGGTCGAGAACCTGATCGCCCAGGGCGTCGACGCCATCGCCATCGTGCCGTTCTCGGTCGAGGCCGTGGAGCCGGTCCTCAAGAAGGCGCGTGACCGCGGCATCGTCGTGATCAGCCACGAGGCGTCGAACATCCAGAACGTGGACTACGACATCGAGGCCTTCGACAATCTCGCCTACGGCGCCAACCTGATGGACGAGCTCGCCGCGCAGATGGGCGAGAGCGGCCAGTACGTCGCCACCGTGGGCAGCCTGACCTCGAAGTCGCAGAACGAGTGGATCGACGGCGCGATCGCACGGCAGGAGGAAGCCTATCCCGACATGGAGATGGTGACCGAACGCCTCGAGACGTATGACGACGCGAACACCGACTATACCAAGCTCAAGGAAGCCCTGACCGCGCATCCCGACATCGCGGGCATCGTAGGCGGCCCGATGCCGACCTCCGCGGGCGCCGGGCGTCTGATCGCGGAAAGCGGCCTTCAGGGGCAGCTGCACTTCGCGGGCACTGGCCTTCCGTCGGTCGCGGGCGAGTACATCGCCAACGGTGATATCGAGTACATCCAGTTCTGGGATCCGGCCGTTGCGGGCTACGCCATGAACATGCTCGCCGTCGCCGCTCTCGAGGAGCGGGATGACCAGATCGGCGCGGGCCTGAACCTCGGCCTCGAAGGCTACGAGGACCTGCAGGAAGCCGGAGAAGACCGCCAGAACGTGCTGTACGGCGCGGGCTGGGTCGGCGTGACCTCCGAGAACATGGATCAGTACAACTTCTGATCCCGCTTGCGGACCGCGGGCGCCGGCGAACCGCCGTGCGCCCGCGTCTCCCGTCCCACCGAATTCACGAGGCCCCTCATGGCATCGCCCCCCTTGATCGAGCTTCGGGGCATCTCGAAGCGTTTCGGCGGCGTTCGCGCGCTGGACGACGTCTCCATGTCCATCGACCGTGCCGAGATCCGCTGCCTCGCCGGCGAGAACGGCTCGGGGAAGTCCACGCTCATCAAGATCGTCTCGGGGGTCTACCAGCCCGACGCGGGCGAGATCCTGATTGACGGGGAGCCCACGGGCCGCCTCGATCCGGCGACGTCCATCGCGCACGGCGTGCAGGTCATCTACCAGGACCTGTCGCTGTTCCCGACGCTGAGCGTGGTCGAGAACCTGTTTCTCAATACCTACCTGCGCGAGAAGCGTGGCACGGTGGACTGGCGCCGGGGCCGCAAGATGGCCCGCGAGGTGCTGGAGCGGCTGGACGTGGAACTCGACCTCGACGCCAATGTCGAGACGCTGCCCGCCGCGGGCCGCCAGATCGTCGCCATCGCGCGGGCCGTGCTGGCCGAGGCGCGGCTCATCATCATGGACGAGCCCACGACCGCGCTCACCGGGCGCGAGGTGGAGCGCATGTTCCGCATCGTGCGGGACCTGCAGGCGCAGGGCATCGCGGTGCTCTTCGTCAGCCACAAGATGCGCGAGATGCTCGAGATCAGCGAGGCGCTGACCGTCTTCCGCAACGGCAAGAAGGTCGAGGAAGGCCCGATCTCGGAGTTCGACGAGCGCAAGATCACCCGTGCCATGACGGGGCGCGACCTGAACACCGGGCATTTCGAGGCCCCCGCCATCGCAGCCGGCACCGCGCCGCGCCTGCGGCTGAAGGGCGTGAGCGTCGGCCGGCAGGTGCGCGACGTGTCGCTCGACGTTATGCCGGGCGAGGTCGTGGGCCTTTCGGGCCTGATCGGGGCGGGGCGTACGTCGCTGGTGAAGGCGATCTTCGGCCTGCGCCGGGACGTGACCGGGACGATGGAGATCGACGGCCAGCCGCTGGCGCCGGCGTCGGTGTCGGAGGCCATCGACGCGGGCGTCGCCTACGTCCCCGAGGACCGCCTGTCCGAGGGTCTCTTCCTCAACCGGTCGATCCGCGACAACGCCATCTCGGCGGCGATGGACCGTTACGCGCCGCGGCTCTGGCTCGACGGCAAGCGGGCACGGTCCGAGACCGAGACGATGTTCAACGACATGCAGATCAGTGCCCCGGGCACCGAGGTGCCGGTCTCGACGCTGTCCGGCGGCAACCAGCAACGCGTGGTGATCGGCCGCTGGCTGATGACCGACGCGAAGCTGCTGATGCTGAACGGCCCGACCGTGGGCGTGGACGTGGGTTCGAAGGAGCAGATCCACTCGATCATCCACGGCCTGACCCGCGACAAGGGGCTCGCCGTCATCATGATCTCGGACGACATCCCGGAACTCGCCGCGAACTGCAACCGCGTGCTGACGATGGCCGACGGTCGCCTGACCGGAGAGCTGTCGGGCGACGCCCTGACCGAAGACGCGCTCGACGCGGCCCTCGCCGGCGCGACCCGGAAGGAAACGGCATGAAACTATTCGGCAGCGCCGATGCCATCATCGCGCTGATCCTCGTGGTCGCGATGGTGCTGATCGGCCTCATCAACCCCGCCTTCTGGCAATTGTCCAACATCTTCAGCCTGTTGAAGTCCAATGTTGTCATCGGGCTGATGGCGCTCGGGGTTCTTCTGGTGATGATCTCGGGCGGCATCGACGTGTCGTTCACCGCCTTCGCGGTCGCCGGCATGTACCTCGTCGTCCGCTCGATGGTCGCGCTCGATTACGACGGGGTGATCCTGCCGTTCCTGGCGGCCACGCTGATCGGCGGGCTGCTGGGTCTGATGAACGCGGGCATCATCCACAAGTTCAACATGATCCCGCTGATCGTGACGCTTGGCACGGCGTCTGTTGTGCGCGGCCTGGTGCTGGGGCTGGTGGGCACGTCCAACGTCAACATCAACCAGATGCCTGACGCGCTGATCGCCTTCGGTCGCACCGACATCCTGACGCTCGAGCGGGCGAACGGCACGACTTTCGGGCTGACGGCGATGATCGTGATCTACATCGCGGTCGCGGTGGGCATTCACCTTGTTCTGACGCGGACGATGATCGGCCGTTCGGTCTACGCCTATGGCGCCGACGCCGAGGCGGCCAAGCGCGTGGGCTTCAACACCGGGCGGACGATGATCTTCGTCTACTGCACGGCGGGCGCGCTCGCGGGCTTCGCGGGCCTGCTGCACTCCTCGATGATCTGGCTCGCCAACCCGCGCGATTTCGTCGGGCTCGAGCTCGACGTGATCGCGGCGGTGGTGCTGGGCGGCGCGTCGATCTTCGGCGGGCGCGGGACCGTGCTGGGGACCGTGCTGGGCGTCTTCATCCTCGTGATGATCCAGAACTCGCTGATCCTTATGGGCATCGACACGACGTGGCAGCGCGTCGTCGTGGGCGGCATGCTGATCGCCGCGGTGGCGGTGACCGCGCTGCGCGACCGCCGCGCGCCGGTCTGAGAGGGGAGGACCTGACATGAGCCAGACCAACACCGCAGAGACCGCGGGCGGCAGCTTCAAGGGAAGCCTCCTGCGGGCGGGCGGGCACACCAACGTGCAACTCGGCGTCATCTGCCTGCTGATCCTCGTCGTGATGACGGCGCTGCGCCCGCAGATGTTCCTGTCGTCCTACAACTTCGAGTCCATGGCCTTCTTCATGCCCGAACTGGGCATCCTGTCGGTGGCGATGATGATCGCGATGCTGACGGGCGGGATCGACCTGTCGATCGTGGGCGTGGCGAACCTTGCCGGGATCACGGCGGGCACCGTCTTCGGCTACGTCGCGGGCGAGGCCGGGGCCGGATCGCTCGGCGTCGCGCCGGTTATCCTTGGCGTGGGCGTGGGCCTTCTGGTCGGCGTCCTGGCGGGGCTGCTGAACGGACTGCTGATCTCGGGGCTGAAGATCACGCCGATCCTCGCCACGCTCGGCACCGGGCAGGTTTTCATCGGCCTGTGCCTCGTGCTGACCGGCGGGCCGGCCATCGTGGGCTTCCCGTCTGCGTGGAACTGGCTCGGCAACGGCAAGATCGCCGCGATCCCGGTGCCGCTGGTGCTGTTCGTGGTGCTCTGCGTTGCGCTGTCGCTGCTGCTGTCGCGCACCTCGTTCGGTCTGCGGCTGAAGATGATCGGCACAAACCCCAAGGCGGCGGTCTACACCGGCATCGAGCGCGGGCGCATGATCATCTGGTCCTACATGCTGACCGGGGGCCTTGCCGCTATGGCCGGGATCCTCCTGTCGGCGCGGACAAACGCGGCCAAGTCCGACTACGGCGCGTCCTACCTGCTGCAGGCGGTGCTGATCGCCGTGCTGGGCGGGACCAACCCGGCGGGCGGCAAGGGCAACGTGCTGGGCGTGGCACTGGCCGTGATCTCGCTGACGCTGCTGTCCTCGGGCTTCCAGATGATGCGGGTGTCGAACCACCTGATCGACTTCGTCTGGGGCGCGTTCCTGATCGCGGTGATCGCCATCAATTCCTTCCGTGGCAGAAAGGCACGCTGAGCATGTCCGTCTCCATCCCCCTCGCGCCTGATACCTTCGGGCCGGCCGCGCGCGTCGTCGCGCAGAGCGACCCCTTCACCGTCACCGCGTGGCGCACCGGTCTCGGCATCGAGATGCTGCGGATCGAGAACGGACGCGGCCATGTCGAGGTGCTGCCGTTCATGGGCCAGATGGTCTGGGACGCGGTCTTCGACGGTGTGCGCCTGACCATGGACAGCGCGTTCCCCGAGCCGCGACCGGCCACCTCTATCGTCGAGACCTACGGCTGTCTCGCCTACCACAGCGGCCTTCTGCGGAACGGCTGCCCGGGGCCGGAGGACGACCATCCGCTGCACGGAGAGATGCCGTGCAAGCGCATGGACAGCGCGCGGGTCGAGTTCGACACCGACGCGGACGGGGCGCCGGTGGTGCGCGTCGCCGGCCACGTGGACCACACGCTGGGCTTCGGCCCGAATTACCGCGCGCGGCCCTCGGTCACCGCGGGCACCGGCACCACCATCGCAATGGGCATGGAGGTCGAGAACCGCTCGGCCCTGCCGATGGAACTGATGTACATGGCGCACGTCAACTTCGCCTTCGTGGCGAACGGCGTGATCCACCAGGCCGCGCCCTTCACGCCGGACCGGACCCGGGTGCGCTCGTCGGTGCCGGCGCATGTCACGCCCACCGAGGACTACCGCGCCTTCCTGCAGGAACTGGGCGCGCGCCCCGAGGCGGGCCGCATCCTCGACCGACCCGAGCGCTGGGACCCCGAGCAGGTGATCTACGTGGACGCGCCAGGGACCGATCCGAAGGGGCTCACCCACGCGATGCTCGAACGCCCGACCGGCGACGGCTTCGTGATGACCTACGCGCCCGCCGAGTTCCCGCGCCTCGGGCGCTGGATCCTGCACGGCGCCGACGCCACCGTCGCCGCCTTCGCGCTGCCCGCCACCTGCGAGCCCGAGGGCTACCTGGCCGAGAAGGCCAAGGGCAACATCGCAACCCTCGCGGCCGGCGAGACGCGCCGCTTCACCGCGCGCTTCGGCTACGTCACAGCCGACGAGGCCGCCGCGCTTTCGGGACAGATCGCCGCCCTCGGCGGCAAGGACAAGGATTGAGCACATGGCCGATCGCATCGCCGTCGTCGGATCGAACATGGTCGATCTCGTCACCTACGTCGAACGTATGCCGAACCGGGGCGAAACGCTGGAGGCTCCCGACTTCGTGCAGGGGTTCGGGGGAAAGGGCGCCAACCAGGCCGTCGCCGCCGCGCGCCTCGGCGCCGAGGTGGCGATGGTCACCTGCGTGGGCGACGATCTCTTCGGGCCGCGCACCCGCCAGAACCTCGCCGACAACGGCATCGACGTGACCCACGTCCGCACGGTCGAGGGCGCGCCCTCGGGCGTCGCGCCGATCTTCGTGGAGCCCGACGGCGAGAACGCGATCCTCATCGTGAAAGGCGCCAACGCGCACCTTTCCGGCAAGGACATCGAGGCGGCCGCCGACACGCTCAAGGGCTGCGACGCGATCCTCTTGCAGCTCGAGGTGCCGCTCCAGACGGTCTACGACGCGGTGGCCTTCGGTGCGAAGCACGGCATTCAGACCATCCTGAACCCGGCGCCCGCGCATCCTGACCTCGACCTGTCGAAGCTCGACGGTCTCGACTGGTTCTGCCCGAACGAGAGCGAGCTGGCGATGCTGTCGGGGATGCCCACCGACACCGATGACGCGGTGCTGGCCGCCGCGCGGTCGCTGATCGCGCGCGGCATCCGCAACGTGATCGTGACGCTCGGCGGTCGCGGCGCGCGGCTCATCACCGCGGACGACGTGACCCAGATCGCGCCGGTGACGGTCGATCCGGTGGACACGACCGGGGCGGGCGACGCCTTCATCGGCAGCTTCGCGCGGTTCCTCTCGGGCGGCGCTGCCCCGGAAGAGGCACTGACCCGCGCGGCGCGCTATGCCGCGCATTCGATTACCGGGCGCGGCACGCAGTCGAGCTACACCGACGCCGCCGGGTTCGAGGCGTTCTGCCGCGAGCTCGGGGAGGGCTGAGCCGATGAGCGCGCCGACTTTCCTCGGCATCGACGTGGGCACTGGTAGCGCCCGAGCGGGGCTGTTCGATGCCTCGGGCGCGCTTCTCGGGCGCGGTTCGGAGGCGATCGCGACGCACCGCCCACGCGAGAGCTTTGCCCAGCAGGCGAGCGCCGACATCTGGCGCGCGGTGGTCGCCGCGGTGCGCGCCGCGCGGGCCGAGGCGGGCGACGTGGAAGTTGCCGCGCTGGCCTTCGATGCAACCTGTTCGCTGGTGGTCTCGGGGTCCGACGGCCCTGTCGCCGTGGGCCCCGGCGGTGACGCCGCCCAGGACGTGGTGCTCTGGATGGATCACCGCGCGGTGGGAGAGGCCCGCGAGATCAACGAGATCGGGGGCGAACCGCTCGCCCGCGTGGGCGGGACGATCTCGCCCGAAATGCAGATGCCCAAGCTTCTGTGGCTCAAGCGGAACATGCCTGAAACGTGGCGCGCGGCGACCTCGTTCCGCGACCTGCCGGACTGGCTCGTGCACCGCGCCACCGGCACCGACGCGCGGTCCGTCAATTCGCTCGTGTGCAAGTGGGGCTACCTCGGTGAACGCGGCCTCGCGGGTGAAGGCTGGGACGACGGGTTCCTGTCGGCCATCGGTCTTGGCGATCTTGCCCAGGACGGCCACGCCCGTATCGGCACCGAGTTGATCCTGCCCGGCCGCCCGGCGGGCACGCTGTCCGAGACGGCCGCGCAAGAGCTGGGCCTCCTGCCCGGTCTGCCAGTCGCGGCGGGCATGATCGACGCCTATGCGGGCGCGCTCGGCACCCTCGGCGCTGGGGCCGAGGGCGACGCCGGGCAGGGTGCGCGCCTCGCGCTGATCGCCGGAACCTCCGCGTGCCATATCGTCGAGACCGACGACACCGTATCGGTGCCCGGCGTCTGGGGGCCCTATCCTCAGGTGCTCACGCCGGGGCGCATCGCTCTCGAGGCCGGGCAATCGGCGGCGGGCGCGCTGCTGGACGCGGTAATCGCGCGTCATGGCGCCTCGGGTGGCATGAGCGGCGGGGCCTCGGGCGCCGCCGCGGCGCTGTCCGACCGGCTCGACGCGCTGGCGTCCGGCGGTGGCGTGGCTCGTGCCGAGCTGACCCGCGCGCGCCATGTGCAGCCCGACTTCCATGGCAACCGCGCGCCGCTCGCCGATCCCGAACGGCGCGGCATGATCGCGGGCCTCACGCTCGAAACAGGGGCGGACGACCTCGCGCTCGACTACCTCGCCACGATCCAGGCGCTCGCCTACGGGACCCGCGCGATCCTCGATGCGATGGCGGAGCAGGGTCTGTCCGTGTCGGACATCGTGATGAGCGGCGGGCTCGCGGCGAACGCGGACTATGTATCCGCCCATGCCGACGCCACCGGCTGCCCCGTGCTGGTGCCCGAAGGCGAGGAGCCCGTGTTGCGCGGCGTGGCCACCGCCGCCGCCGTCGCGGCGGGCACGTTCAAGGACCTGACCGAAGGCGCGGCGGCGATGGCCGGCCCCGCCCGGGCGGTGCGGCCCGACCCGGCCGCGCGCGCCTACCACGACCGGAAATTCGCGGTCTTCACCGCCATGCAGGCGCATTTCGACGATGCACGCCGCCTGATGGCCGGAGAGGACGAACGCAACGCCGCCCCGGGCGGCCGAGAGGACTGACCATGTCGCACACGAAAGACGACCGGGCGACCGCGCCCGTCCAGGCGGGGCCGGGCGCGCTGCCCGCGACCCGCGAGCCGGAGCCGGGCCGTAACCCCGGCATGCCGCTCGACACAGCGATGTTCGAAGGCCACGCCGTGAACCGCTCGGCCGCCGAGCGCCGCGCCGCGACGCTGGGCACCCGGCGTTCGGTCAAGAAACAGCACCAGGCCGCGTGGCTGGTGAACGCGGTCCGGTTGATCGACCTCACGACGCTTTCGGGCGACGACACCGAGGGCAAGGTCCGAAGGCTCTGCGCCAAGGCGCGCAATCCGATCGCCCCCCGCATCGTCGAGGGCCTGGGCATTGCCGACATGGACCTGACCACCGGCGCGGTGTGCGTCTATCCGACGATGGTGCCGCACGCGGTCGACGCGCTCGAGGGCTCGGGCGTGCCGGTGGCGAGCGTCGCCACGGGTTTCCCGGCCGGTCTCATGCCGCTCGATCTGCGGCTCAAGGAGATTGAGTGGACCGTGGCGCAGGGCGCCGACGAGATCGACATCGTCATCACTCGCGAGCACGTCCTGAAGCAGGACTGGGCCGCGCTTCACGACGAGATCTCGCAGATGCGCGCGGCCTGCGGCGACGCCCACATGAAGGCGATCCTCGCCACCGGCGATCTGCAGACGCTTCGCAACGTCTATTCCGCCTCGATGGTGGCGATGCAGGCCGGCGCCGACTTCATCAAGACCTCGACCGGCAAGGAGGGCGTGAACGCCACGCTGCCCGTCAGCCTCGTGATGATCCGCGCGCTGCGCGACTATGGCGACGCCACTGGCTACCGCATCGGCTTCAAGCCCGCGGGTGGCATGAAGCAGGCCAAGGAGGCACTGGCCTGGCAGATCCTGATGAAGGAAGAGCTGGGCCGCCCCTGGCTCGAGCCGGACCTGTTCCGTTTCGGCGCGTCCTCCATGCTGGGCGACATCGAACGTCAGCTCGAACACCACGTCACGGGGCGCTACGCCGCCTCGCACCGCCACGCCGCGTCGTAAGGGGGCCGCCATGAGCATCCGGGAGATACTGAAGGACATGAGCTACGGACCCGCGCCGGAGGATTCGAAGATCGTCGAGGGTTGGCTGGACTCGCACCGCGAGGGCTTCGGCCACTTCATCGACGGCGCCTTCACCGCGCCGGGCGAGACCTTCGAGGTGCGCAATCCCGCCACCGGGCGGGCCATCGCGCAGGTCACGCAAGGCACCGCGTCGGACGTGGATACCGCCGTGAAGGCGGCGCGCAAGGCACAGAAATCCTGGGCGAAGCTGTCGGGGCACGAACGCGCGCGCTACCTTTACGCCATCGCGCGTCACGTCCAGCAGCACGCGCGTTTCCTCGCCGTACTGGAGGCGATCGACAACGGCAAACCGATCCGTGAGACGCGCGACATCGACGTGCCGCTGGTCGCGCGCCACTTCTACCACCACGCGGGCTGGGCCGAGATCGCCGAGGACGAACTGCCGGGCCTCGAGCCCTACGGCGTCTGCGGCCAGGTCATCCCGTGGAACTTCCCGCTGCTGATGCTGTCGTGGAAGATCGCGCCTGCGCTGGCGGCCGGGAACACGGTGGTGCTGAAACCCGCCGAATACACCCCGCTGACCGCGCTGGCCTTCGCCGAGATCTGCGCCGAGGTCGGTCTGCCCGCGGGCGTCGTGAACATCGTCACCGGTGACGGTGAGGCCGGCGGCGCCATCGTCGGCCATGACGATATCGACAAGGTGGCCTTCACCGGCTCCACCGAGGTCGGCAAGACCATCCGCCGCCAGACTGCGGGCTCGGGCAAGGGCCTGACGCTGGAGCTGGGCGGCAAGTCTCCCTTCGTCGTCTTCGCCGACGCGGATATCGACGCGGCCGTCGAGGGCGTGGTGGACGCGATCTGGTTCAACCAGGGCCAAGTCTGCTGCGCCGGCGCGCGCATCCTCGTGGCCGAGGCCGTGGCCGAGCGCTTCGAGACCCTGCTCGCGCGCCGGATGGAAACGCTGGTGGTGGGCGACCCGCTCGACAAGGGCACCGACATGGGCGCCATCGTGCACCCGGTGCAGCTCGAGCGGATCAAGGAACTGGTGGCGCAGGGCGAGGCCGAGGGCGTCACGCTGCGCCAAGGCACCGCGCCTGACGGCTGCTTCTACCCGCCGACGCTGGCGACCAACGTGCAGCCGGCGAGTGTGCTGTCCACCGAGGAGATCTTCGGCCCGGTGGTGACGCTCACCACCTTCCGCACGCCCTCCGACGCGGTGGAGCTGGCGAACAACACGCGCTACGGCCTCGCGGCCTCGATCTGGTCGGAGAACGTGAACCTCTGCCTCGACATCGCCGCGCAGGTGAAGGCGGGCGTGGTCTGGATCAATTGCACGAACGTGCTGGACGCCGGCGCCGGCTTCGGCGGCTACCGCGAAAGCGGCTTCGGCCGCGAGGGCGCGCGCGAGGGGATGCGGGCCTACCTCAAGACGCCCGCCCCCAAGGGCAAGGCCGAGGACCTGCCAGCCCCCAGTGCGGTGCCGCATGGCGGTGGCGGGTCGGACGCGGTGGACCGCACGGCCAAGCTCTTTGTTGGTGGCAAGCAGGCGCGGCCCGATTCCGGCTATGCCTACACCGTCGAGGGTGCGAAGGGGCCGGTGGGCCTCGCCGGTCTCGGCAACCGCAAGGACATCCGCAACGCGGTCGAGGCCGCGTCCAAGGCCGGCGGCTGGGGCAAGGCCACGGGCCACAACCGCGCGCAGGTGATCTATTACCTCGGCGAGAACATCTCGGCCCGCGCCGGAGAGTTCGCGGCGCGGCTGGAGGCGTTCGGCGCGAAACCCGCCGCGGCCAAGGCCGAGGTCGAGACCGCGATCCGCCGCTGCTTCTGGTATGCCGCGCAGGCCGACAAGTTCGACGGCGCCGTGCACCAGACCAAGTCGGCGCATGTCACGCTCGCCATGAACGAGCCGCTGGGCGTCATGGGCCTCGTCTGCCCGACCGGCCAGCCGCTTCTGGGCGCGCTCAGCCTCGTGCTGCCGGCGATCGCAATGGGCAACAGCGTGGTCGTGGTACCGTCGCAAACCCATCCGCTGGCGGCGACGGACCTCTACCAGGTGCTCGAGACCTCGGACGTGCCTGCGGGCGTGGTGAACATCGTCACCGGCCCGCGCGACGAGCTGGCCAAGACGCTGGCGCAGCACGACGGGGTGGACGGCATGTGGTATGTCGGAGGGACCGAAGGCGCGGCGATGGTCGAGGCCGAGAGTGCCGGCAACCTCAAGCAGACCTGGACCGAGACCGACGGCGCCCGCGACTGGAGCGGCCGCGACGGGCAGGGCCGGGCGTTCCTGCACCGCGCGACGCAGGTCAAGAACATCTGGGTGCCCTACGGCGAGTGAGCGGGACGCACTGCGGGGCGGAGGCCCGGCGCTGTTTCATCCCGTCAGAAAGAGGATAGGCCCCGCGGGTGTCCGCGGGGCCTTTTTCTTGGGGCTCGTAATTCCTGGCGCTCGTATTGCCAAAAGCGACCGGCCGGGCCGCCGGCGCCGTGCGCTACACTGGTCGCATGCAAGCGCTGCGGGACACGGCCGAACCGGCGCCGCGGAGCTTCGCGCCGCCGACTAGGAGGGTGCCGCGCGCGCCCTTGCAATGTCGCGGGTCAGAGCTGCCGCAGGTAGGTCTGCGACACGTATCCCTCGAGCCCGCGCGCATCCTCGACGGCGACCTCGCACCAGCGCACCGCGCCCAGCCGCTCGCATTCGCGGGCGACGACCACGGTGCCGTTCGGCAGCCCGGCCTTTACCTCGTATCCGGTGCCCGGCCCGCCGCGAAGCTTGAGCATGTCGCCCTCTTCCACGCCCGCGACCTCGTAGCGGTCGCCCAGGATCACCGGCGCGCCGTTACCGGCACAGCCGGCCAGCGTTCCCAGTGTCAGGACTGCGATTATGGTTCTGCGCATTGTTTTCCCTGCCTCTTGCCTCGCCTTCAGGTGTAGCCGCGCGGCGGCGCGAAAGGAACGCCGATTTCCCCTCGGAAGACGCTACGACACCGGGACCGACAGGTTGCGACGCAAAAACTTTCGGGTCGGCTTGGCATGATCGCACGTGACCGCGGCGAGGGTTCGGAGTCCGCGATGGTTCGGCGCTCAGGTGCACAAGACGTAAGGCGATTTCGGAAATATCCGTTCGATGACAAAGCGTTGCCGGCGGGCTGGCGGAAGGTCGACCTATCCGCCGATCGACCCGAGCGGCATCGGACGCGCTCGAAGCCTCCAAAATCGGCCGCACGCAACGCGTCGCTTACCACGTGCGCGACGCCTTCATCTCCGGGCGCCGACACCGTATGGACCGGGCATGACTCCGAAGACCTTCTCGATCGATCTGCGCCGCGACGGCGGGGCGCGCCTTGCACTGAGCTACAGGGCCGCCGACCGCGCCGGCATCCAGCGGCTCGCCTGCGACATCGCGGCGAGTGACCTGTCGCGGCTGGTCATCTTCGCGGAGACGCTGGACCTGCAGGCGATCCTCGGGGGGCCGGTTGCGGCCGAGCTCGATCTCGAGGGGCTGCGCCTTGAAACCGAGGACTCAGGTGCCGGCATCCGGCTCGTCCGGACGCAGGGCTACAATACGCAGACCGCGCAGATGGAGCTGTCCACGTTCGGGTTCGAGATGGCGGGGATCACCGAAGCCTGCCTCGCGCGGGCGACCGAGGCCAAGCATGGCCCGGTATTGACCGAGCTGCTCGCCGAATGCCCCATGCCGGAAACGCTCTCGGCGGCGCTGGATCCGGACCGCGCGGAGCAGGCGGTGCATGTCGTTCGGGAAATGACCCTCCTGATCCTGACAGAACAAGCCGCGACCAAGGGATCTGAGATTGCGCGCAAGCTGCGGTCCAAGACGCGTCGCGAGGATGCCTTCGAGGAGGTCCGCATGACCGTCGATGCGGTTTCGTCGGCCTTTCTGGCGCCCGCCGCCGACGATCCGTCGGAGGTCGGCCTGCGGCGCCGGGGGTAGCGGGCCCGGGCCTTCGCCGGGGCGCCGCCTCAGTGACGTCCGTATGCCGCTTCGAGCGCGATGTCGCGGATGTTGCCGCGTGCGACGCCGATGTCGTTCAGGTCGCGGTTCGACATGCGCGCAAGCTCACCGTAGACGCGCTTGAATTCGCGGCGACGCGCCTGCGAGTCACGGAAGGAATCGATGAGCTCCGCGACGCGGTCCCGAAGGCCTGTGGAGGATGGTGCGAGTGCTGTGTAGGCCATTGGATGGCTCCTGTTCGTTTGAAGTTTAACGCTAACAGGAAGATTGACCTCCGACCCCGGTCTCACAAGGCACAGTTCGGGGATGCTGCATTGCAGCATCCGCATGACGAAAGGATCCGTGTTTCAGGCTATTGGTGTTGGGACGCGCGACCGGGCAGTGGACGTGCAACGGTGAAAAGCTCGCTTCTGTCTATGCAGCAGTGTCGCACGGTTTCTTCAGACTCGGCGACCCGGGCAAGGACGGCGGGGGGCTGGCAGCCCATGCGCCGGGCCGAGCATTTCGCCGCCATGCACTGCCATCTTGGCGGTGCGCGGCGGTGGTTCCTGTGCTCAACGGGCCGTTGCGGACGCCGTGTCGGTATCCTCTACGGCGGTAAGGTTTTCGCCCGCCGTCATTGTCGGGGGACCGCCTATCTCTCGCAAAACAAACCCAAGCCGACCGGGCAGCCCGCCGTGCCGATCGCGTCCGCGACCGGTTCGGATGGGAACGGCGCATTCTGAACGGTCCCGGCCCGAAACCGAAGGGCATGCACTGGCGCGGACTCGAGCGGCTAGTCGCGGAGCATGGCGAGTGGTGTGACCTGTCTTGCGCAATGATGTTCGGCCGGCTGGCGAACCTGACCGGCGCTAGCTTCGACTGGCAAGAATGACCTGACGTAGCGAAAGCCCTAAAGGCAAGTCAGTGGCGGCCGTTCTTTCGGGAATGCAGATGCAAGCATTGCGCGCTTAGGGGGGGCGGAGGGCAAGCAAGCCAGACAGCCTCGCAAGCTGCTGACGCCGTTACTTAATTCGAGATTAAGTGGCGGAGAGACAGTCCTTTCTCAAATTTTTTTCTGACGTTTTTGTCGTTTGTTTACAGTTTCTTGCCTGTCTAGCGCTTGTCTCGCGTGAGGCAAATTGTGTAGCAGGTGTGTAGCAGGCATCGGCGTGATCTCTTCGCGCTCGATGCGGTGCATTCTTACGGTTACCGATGGGTTATCATCCAAACAATTGCTCCCTGTCGTTCACCAGAGATCACCATTAGTAGGGTGGGTTCGCATATGGTCGAAATGGTTCTCGAAAGAACGCCTCGATCTCGTCCCACTCCATCTCCCGCAATTGGACGAGCGTCGTTGCCAGCCCCTCGATAAGATCGCGGGTCTCTCGGACGACGTGTTCTGCGAAATCCGCTTCCTCGCGCAGGATGCGATCGAGCGCATCGCCAAGCTCGGTGCCAGGCAGCATCCGTCCGATGAGAGGCTGCGGCACGGCCATCAGACTGCCGCCCTCCAATCCCCATGTGTGGCGGGCATCGAACGCCACCTGCGTGGCTTGCGCCAGATCATCAGCCGCCCCGCTGGAGGGTCCCTCGAGGAGCACGCGCTCGGCGGCGCGACCGGCAAGAAGGGCTGCGATGCGCATCCGCGCCGTCTCCGCGGTCTCGATCGATCTCGGTGTGTCGTGGACCTCTCCACCTTCGGGCGTAATCCTGACACGTTTAGGGATATCACCTGTCAGCCGCCAGGAGACGACCACGTGGCCGGCCTCGTGGATCGCGATGCGCTTGAGATCCTCGGCTGAGCGTTTCGGCGCGATGTCGGCGACCGCTTCGGCAAGATGGCGGTCGTTAAGCGGGCTACCATTCTGCCTCGCCCGCGCTTTGGCGTCTCGGATCATCGCGGCGACCGTCGCGCCCGAGCAGCCGGAAAGCTGACGCGCATGGCCCGCGAGATCGAGCCGATCCGTATCCTTGAGCGCTCCGGACAGGATCCGGGTGATCCCGGCCTGATCTGGCGGGCCGATCTCGTAGTGCTTATCAAACCGACCGGGGCGCAGGATTGCGGGGTCGATCAAATGGCGATTGTTGGCGGCGCCGACAAGGAGCACGCCGGGCGTATCGTTGAGTCGCGATAGATGCTCGAGCAGACCGTTGACCACCCCGATATTGTAGCTCGAATTTTGCGTTAGATTGCTCCGAACCAAGAATGAATCCAGCTCGTCGATCAGCAGCACTGCCGGGGCACGCGACATTGCCTCGGTTGCCTTGTCCGAAAGGGCGCGCAAAAAATCGCCTTGGTGGCCATGGCGCTGGCAATCGGCGTAGCTCGTCGTGATCAGGGGAATCCGGGCCGATCCAGCGAGCGCGGAGGCCAGCAGCGTTTTGCCATTACCTGGAGGGCCGAACAAAAACATCGATCCGGAAACCTCCGACCAGTCGAGCGATCCGGATTGCCATGCGGCGAGGTCCGCCAGTAGCCGATCGAGACCGCTGCGCAGCGGAGTGGGCAAGGCGATATCGTCCAGCGTCAGATCGGGCCGCATGTCCGCGCGCTCGGCAATTCCGGAGAGGCGCTCGGCGACGCGCAACGTGGTGTCCGCGGTCATGGCATGGTCGAGGAGAGCAGGGTGGAGGCCCGCAAGCGCGGAATCCGCGGGCAGGCGCGCAAGAACAGCGTCCTCGGCGAGCTCGCCGGTCACGGAATGCGTGACGCGTAGCATCTCTACGACCATCTCCCGCGTCAGGGGAGGAAGGTGCCGCGTCGCCTGGCTGAGCAGGCGGCCGATCTCGGGCATGTCGTCTGCGTGTGACGCCAATGCCCAGACTGCAGCGCCCTTAGAAACGGCCAGCTCCACGGCTTCCCGAAACTCCGCCGTCTTGCGCGCCTGATTGCGCTCAGATGCCTCGCCACCAAACACCGGCGTCTCGGGCCAGCTCATAGAGATCCCGCACGACGCAGAGGCTTTGCGCATGGCATGCAGCAACTCGCTCAAGGCGCGCCATCCAAGCTCGCGATCGCGGCGCTGAGGGATGACGAGCGTCGTCACGCCCCCTGGAGCGCAGATCCGCTCGAAGTCCTCTTGGGTTGGGGTCAGGGCCAGCAGGCGCAGCGCCATGCCCATCTCTCGGATCGGCGGCGAGGACATGCGGCGATGCGGGCGGCCGTGGAGATCCGTGGCAAAGGGGTCTTCTCCGGAGGCGATCCGGGATGCGATCTCCTCATCCGACATCGCGCTTGCCTCCGGCACACCGCGATAGGTGGCGTCGAGCGTTGCGGAGAGCGGCACCGAGTCCGGATCCGGGGTCGAGGGATTGTCGCGGAGACGCGCGCGCAGCGCGTCTTCAAGCACGAGGCTGCGTGCGACAAGGTCGTTGAGGATCGTGCGCGCGAAGGCTCGCGCGAAGGAAGACAGGGCCACGGCCCCTTGGGGTTGAGACATAGGTCAGCCTCCGGATGATTGAGAGAAAACCCGGACAGCCGGCAGCTGTCCGGGAAAGAGTGCAATGAGATCAGGGAGAGGGCCGCTTCGATACGGTCCATTAGGCGACGCAGGATCGGCTCCGCGGCGAGATGGTAGATCTCGGTGCGGGTATTGATCGCGTCGCCGTAGGCCGACTTGGCCACGATCAGATCGGGATGATGGCGGCGCATGTAAGCATGTGCCGCCTTCTCCTGACAAACCGCATCGTGGCCAGTCGGGACCGGAACGGTGCGGAGAATCCGGCTCGGCGTATCGCGGGCGATGCCGAGTTGTTGTCGTAGCCGCCGCGCCGGATTGCTGCTGTAGCCCAGCTTCAGGACCGGGTTCGGATCAAGATCGATCCGGAAAAGGTAGAGTTGCGATGGCTTCGCGGTCCAGGTCTCACCGCACGCGGCGCAATCGACATCACCCCAGCGCATGTTGCCCACTGCGACATCCTGCAGATGTCCGCAGCTATGACGATAGCTGCGATATCCGGTGCGTCCGGACGTAGCCGGCCCGATAAGGCGCCAGTCGTGGTCCCGCG